>NZ_JAAQWQ010000006.1:0-672415 GCF_012985565.1 Pseudomonas sp. WS 5010
CACAAGCACCCACACGAATTGCTTGATTCAGTTGTTAAAGAGCGGTTGGTTAAGATCTTTCGTCTCAACCGAGGCGCGCATTCTACAGCAGCCTCATTTGCTGTCAAGTGATTATTTTCAGAAGCTTCGAGATTTTCCTCAACAACTTCAACCACTTGCGCTTTCGATCTCTCGTCAGCGGGAGGCGAATTCTACAGCGTTACACGCTGCTGTCAACACCTCTTTTTCAACTTCCTTTTGGCTTCGATGAACTGAAGCAACCTACTGCCGAAAACCACATAACTCTTTGTTTACCAAGGAGTTTTCCGTTTCGACTGCGCCGGAAGTGGGGCGAATTATAGACAGATATAAATCGCCGTCAACCGTTACTTTCACAATTCTGTCATATCGGTCAAAAAAGCCCCGAAAACGCAAAGGCCGGCCCCAAGGGGCCGGCCTTCTGCTCATCCAACCTTACAAACTAGGGAACGCGAACTGCGACGCCTCATGGCTGGCACGCTGCGGCCAGCGCTGGGTGATCGCCTTGCGACGGGTATAGAAACGCACCCCATCCGGCCCATAGGCGTGCAAGTCGCCAAACAGCGAACGCTTCCAGCCGCCGAAGCTGTGATAAGCCACCGGCACTGGCAATGGCACGTTAACCCCTACCATGCCCACTTCAATCTCGTCACAGAACAGGCGCGCCGCCTCACCGTCACGGGTAAAGATGCAGGTGCCGTTGCCATATTCGTGATCATTGATCAGTTGCATCGCCGCTTCCAGGCTATTCACCCGGACGATGCACAGCACTGGGCCAAAGATCTCTTCTTTATAGATGCGCATTTCAGGTGTCACGCGATCAAACAGGCAGCCACCGAGGAAGAAGCCGTCCTCATGACCACTAACGCTCAAGCCACGCCCATCGACCACCAGCTCAGCACCCGAAGACACACCGTCTTCTATATAGCCGCTGACCTTGTCCCGCGCCTGCGCAGAAACCAACGGCCCCATGTCCAGGCCACAAGAAGTACCCGCACCAATCTTCAGCGCCTTGACCTGCGGTACCAGCTTGGCGATCAGAGCATCCGCCACCTGGTCACCCACACACACGGCCACCGAGATCGCCATGCAACGCTCGCCGCAGGAACCGTAGGCTGCGCCCATCAAGGCACTGACCGCGTTGTCCAGGTCCGCATCCGGCATCAGCACCGCATGGTTCTTCGCCCCGCCCAGCGCCTGTACACGCTTGCCGCGCTTGGTCGCTTCGGAATAGATGTACTCGGCAATCGGCGTCGAACCGACAAAACTCAAGGCCTTGACCTCAGGCGCCTCGATCAGCGCATCCACCGCGCCCTTGTCACCATGCACCACGCTCAACACGCCTTTGGGCAAACCGGCTTCCTGCAGCAACTGCGCAATCAACAGCGTCGAGCTTGGGTCGCGCTCCGATGGCTTGAGGATGAAGCAGTTACCGCAGACGATAGCCAGTGGATACATCCACAGCGGCACCATGGCCGGGAAGTTGAACGGTGTGATACCCGCCACCACACCCAGCGGCTGGAAGTCGGACCAGGCATCAATGTTCGGGCCGACGTTACGGCTGTACTCGCCCTTGAGGATTTCCGGCGCCGAGCACGCGTACTCAACGTTTTCGATACCGCGCTTCAACTCACCGGCGGCGTCTTCCAGGGTCTTGCCATGCTCTTCGCTGATCAACTGCGAGATGCGGGCTTCGTTCTGCTCCAGCAATTGCTTGAAACGAAACATCACCTGGGCACGCTTGGCCGGTGGCGTATTGCGCCAGGCCGGGAATGCCGCCTTGGCCGAGTCGATCGCCTGTTGAATGGTTTCACGGCTGGCCAATGGCACCTGGTGAATCACCTGGCCAGTAGATGGGTTGTAGACGTCGGCGCTACGACCGCTATCGTTAACCAGTTCGCCGTTGATCAAATGCTGGATAAGGCTCATGCAAGGCTCCTGAAAAGTTGTCCACAGGCGCGACACGCGTCGCGCCCGACAGTTGTTCTATATAGAAGGAGAAATCAGTCGATCGTGTTCAGCACTTCGCCGACCGCATCGAACAAGCGATCCAGGTCCTGCGGTTTGCTGTTGAAGGTTGGGCCGAACTGCAGGGTGTCGCCGCCAAAACGCACATAGAACCCGGCCTTCCACAACGCCATGCCTGCTTCGAATGGGCGCACGATGGCGTCCCCATCACGCGGTGCAATCTGGATCGCACCGGCCAGGCCGTAGTTACGAATGTCGATCACATTCTTGCTGCCCTTGAGGCCATGCAGCGCATTCTCAAAGTGCGGCGCGACTTCGGCCACGCTCTGCACCAGGTTTTCCTTCTGCAACAGATCCAATGCCGCCAACCCGGCTGCGCAAGCTACCGGGTGTGCCGAGTAGGTATAGCCGTGTGGGAATTCCACCGCGTACTCAGGCGTCGCCTGGTTCATGAATGTCTGATAGATCTCGCTGCTGGCAATCACCGCACCCATCGGAATCGCCCCGTTGGTGACTTGCTTGGCGATGCACATCAGGTCCGGCGTCACACCGAAGCTATCGGCACCAAACATCGAGCCGGTCCGGCCAAAGCCGGTGATCACTTCGTCGAACACCAGCAGGATGTTGTGCTGGTCACATATTTCACGCAGGCGCTTGAGGTAGCCCTGGGGTGGCACGAGCACACCAGCCGAGCCTGCCATCGGCTCGACGAACACCGCAGCGATGTTCGAAGCATCATGCAACTCGATCAGCTTGAGCAACTCGTCAGCCAGGGCAATACCGCCCAACTCCGGCATGCCGCGGGAGAAGGCATTACTGGCCAGCAGGGTATGGGGCAGGTGATCAACATCCATCATCGCCTGACCAAAAATCTTACGGTTGCCGTTGACGCCGCCCAGGCTGGTACCGGCGATGTTCACCCCGTGATAACCACGGGCGCGGCCGATCATCTTGGTCTTGGTTGCCTGGCCCTTTAGACGCCAGTACGCACGCACCATCTTCACCGCCGTGTCGGCGCACTCGGAGCCGGAGTCAGTGAAAAACACATGATTCAGGTTGCCTGGGGTCAGGTCGGTAATCTTTTCTGCCAACTGGAAGGACAAAGGATGACCGTATTGGAAGCCTGGCGAGTAGTCCAGGGTGCCCAGTTGCTTGGCGACCGCTTCCTGGATTTCCTTGCGCGTGTGCCCTGCGCCGCAGGTCCACAGCCCCGACAGCGAGTCATAGACCCGACGCCCCTTGTCATCGATCAACCAACTGCCTTCGGCACCCACGATCAGGCGTGGGTCGCGCTGGAAGTTACGGTTGGCGGTGTAAGGCATCCAGTGGGCATCCAGCTTCAATTGGCTGGCCAGGGTGGATGGGGCGTTTTCGGGCATGTTCATCAGCAAAACCTCGCAGGGCAAAAGGCAGCGTCGGGATTGAAAAGCGTTGTTGCAGCTAAATTGCCACGGGGATAAAGTCTAGGAAATGCAACTCTTCTAACCTTCAGTCAGGCATTCACTAAACTATGAGCAGCCGTCGACCCGACCCGCTAGCCCAAGTCAGCGACTTCGATATCCGCCTGTTGCGCATCTTTCGCAGTGTGGTGGAGTGCGGAGGCTTCTCGGCGGCGGAAACCGTGCTGGGCATCGGCCGTTCGGCCATCAGCCAGCAAATGAGCGACCTCGAACAGCGCCTGGGCCTGCGCCTGTGCCAGCGCGGGCGCGCCGGTTTCTCCCTGACGGAAGAAGGTCGCGAGGTCTACCAGTCCGCACTGCAACTATTAAGTGCGCTGGAGAGTTTCCGCACCGAGGTCAACGGCCTGCACCAGCACCTGCGCGGCGAACTGATCATCGGCCTGACCGACAACCTGGTGACCCTGCCCCATATGCGCATCACCCATGCCCTGGCGCAGTTGAAAGAACGCGGCCCGGACGTGCAGATCCAGATCCGCATGATCGCCCCCAACGAAGTGGAACAAGGTGTGCTCGACGGGCGCCTGCATGTCGGCGTGGTGCCCCAGGCCAGCGCACTGTCGGGCCTGGAGTACCAACCCCTGTACAGCGAGCGTTCGCTGCTCTACTGCGCGGTGGGCCATCCGCTGTTTTATGCGGACGATAAGCAACTGGACGACCACCGCATCAATAGCCAGGACGCCATCGCACCAACCTTCCGCCTGCCCGCCGATATCCAGGCCCATTATCAGGCGCTCAACTGCACCGCCAGTGCTTCCGACCGCGAGGGCATGGCCTTCCTGATCCTCACCGGGCGCTATATCGGCTACCTGCCCGACCACTACGCCAGCCTGTGGGTTCAACAAGGCCGACTGCGTGCGCTGAAACCGCCTACACGTTTTTACGATTTAAGCCTGGCTTCGGTCACCCGCAAGGGCCGCCGCCCCCATTTGGTGCTGGAAAGCTTTCTCGACAGCCTGGCCGCGACCCGCTGATACGGGCCCCACACAAAACCTGAGCAAGTGGACAGCTTTTTGCAAGGCACAGGGACCATGAACCGTCAGCCCCGAGTCCACATGCCATGCCACCAGAATCCTCCAGCGCCAGCGACCTGATCTACGGCCTCAACGACCGTCCCAAACCACTGCCCGCATTGCTCGCGGCCCTGCAACATGTGCTCGCCAGCTTCGTCGGCATCATCACCCCGCCTCTGATCATCGGCTCGACCCTGGGCCTGGCCGCCCACCTACCCTACTTGATCAGCATGGCGTTGATGGTTTCCGGTGTCGGCACCTTCATCCAGGCCCGTAGGCCGTTTGGAATTGGCGCGGGGATGATCTGCCTGCAAGGCACCAGCTTTGCCTTTCTCGGCGCAGTGTTATCGGCGGGTTTCCTGGTCAAGCAGCGCGGCGGCAGCCCGGAAGACATCCTGGCGATGATCTTTGGCGTGTGCTTTTTCGGCGCGCTGGTGCAGGTCGTGTTGAGCCGTTTTATCGGCCAACTGCGCCGGGTCATCACGCCGCTGGTAACCGGGATTGTGATTACCCTGATTGGCATCAGCCTGATCAAGGTGGGCATCACCGACCTGGGCGGCGGCTTCAATGCGCCGGACTTTGGCGCGCCAACTAACCTGGCCCTGGGCCTGTTCGTAGTGCTGACGATTATCCTGCTCAATCGCTCGAATACGCCGTGGGTACGCCTGAGCGCAATCATCATCGGCCTGCTATTGGGCAGCCTCGCCGCCTGGTTCAGCGGCAAGCTGGTGCCCCAGCCCCTGCCCGACCTGCCCTTGATCAGCCTGCCGACGCCGTTCCATTTTGGCTTCAGCTTCGACTGGAGCGCTTTCCTGCCGGTCGCGCTGATTTATCTGATCAGCAGCATCGAAACCGTGGGCGACCTCACCGCCAACTGCATGATCGCCCGCCAGCCCATCAGCGGCCCTTCCTATATAAGCCGGCTCAAGGGCGGCGTGCTGGGGGATGGCGTCAGTTGCATGATCGCCGCCACTTTCAGCGCGTTCCCCAACACCACCTTTGCCCAGAACAACGGCGTGATCCAGTTGACCGGCGTCGCCAGCCGCTATGTGGGCCTGTACATCGGCGTAGTGCTGTTTTGCCTCGGGCTGTTTCCAATGATTGGCGCGGTATTGCAGCAAATCCCCAAGCCGGTGCTCGGCGGCGCGACCCTGGTGATGTTCGGCAGCGTGGCCGCCGCCGGCGTGCGCATCCTGGCCCAAGCCCCGCTGGACCGCCGCAGCATGCTGATCATCGCCACCTCGTTTGGGGTCGGCCTGGGCATCGCCGCGCAACCGAACCTGTTACACCTGATGCCAACCCTGGTGCAAAACCTGTTCGATTCAGCCATCACCAGCGGCGGGCTGACGGCGATTGTGTTGTGCCTGATCCTGCCGGAATCCAAGGCGACAACGCCTGCCGCAAATCCACTCGTGGAAAACGACACGCTGGAACCGCTTTGACGCTTTTATCGTATCGGGACTTGTCTGAGGCTTGAGGGTGGGTTATCTGTGCAGCAATCGCATTCATCGATCTGCACGGAAACCTCCATGAGCCTCGAAGTTCCTGCCCACAACAGCCACGCCGGAAAACCCGCCAGCCGCATTCGGCAAAAGAACGAACAAGCGATCATCCAGGCCGCTGAAGACGAATTCGCCCGGCATGGCTACAAAGGCACCAGCATGAACACCATCGCCGCGAGCGCCGGGCTGCCGAAGGCCAACCTGCATTATTACTTCACCAATAAGCTGGGGCTGTATATCGCGGTGCTGAGCAATATCCTCGAACTGTGGGACAGCACCTTCAACACCTTGACCGCCGAGGATGATCCTGCCGAGGCGCTGACCCGCTATATCCGCACCAAGATGGAATACTCGCGGCGCCAGCCCCAGGCTTCGCGAATCTTCGCCATGGAGATCATCAGCGGCGGCGAATGCCTTACCGAATATTTCAGCCAGGACTACCGCGCCTGGTTCAGCGGCCGGGCTGCGGTATTCCAGGCCTGGATCGATGCCGGCAAGATGGACCCCGTGGATCCGGTACACTTGATCTTCCTGCTGTGGGGCAGCACCCAGCACTACGCTGACTTCGCGACCCAGATCTGCCGCGTGACCGGTCGCACCAAGCTGACCAAGCAGGACATGGAAGACGCCGGCAGCAACCTTATCCACATTATTCTCAAGGGCTGTGGCATCAAGCCTGCCCTCTGAACGAAGCGATCCAATGCCTTTCACCCTTACGGGCTTTTGCGAATTTCGCGAAGAAATCCGCAAAAGCCGCTTCATCACCTATGCCGCGCCGATTACCAGCCCGCAGGACGCCCAGGCGTTTATCGAGCAGCACAGCGACCTCAACGCCACGCATAACTGCTGGGCCTGGAAACTCGGTGGGCAATACCGCAGCAACGACGACGGTGAACCCGGCGGCACCGCCGGGCGGCCGATCCTGGCCGCCATCGAGGCCCAGGGGTTTGACCAGGTCGTGGTGCTGGTGGTCCGCTGGTATGGCGGTATCCAACTGGGTACCGGTGGCCTGGCCCGGGCCTATGGGGGCGGCGCGAATAAATGCCTGCAAAACGCCGAACGGGTCGAACTGATCAGCCGCGTGCCCTTGAGTTGCGCCTGCGGCTTTGCCGAGTTGACGCTGGTAAAGCTGCGTGTCGCCGAACTGGGTGGCCTGGTGGTGGAAGAAACCTTCACCGCCAACGGCGTGGAGCTGCAACTGGCACTCGGCGAAGCCCATATCGACACCCTGCAAACGCAGTTGGCCGACCTGAGCCGCGGACGAATCCTGCTACAACGCTGAACCTGATAAGGTTGTTCACTGAACCCCGACGCCAAAGGAAGCCTTCATGTCTACGCCAAAAACCGCACTGATCATCGGCGCCTCGCGCGGGCTGGGCCTTGGCCTGGTCAAGCAATTGCTGGCTGATGGCTGGCAAGTCACCGCCACCGTGCGCAACCCGCAAAAAGCCGACGCCCTTAAAAACCTGGGCCCGGTACAGATCGAGCAACTGGACATGGACGACCAACAGGCCGTCATCGCCTTGAACCAGCGCCTGAAAACCCAGACCTTCGACCTGCTGTTCGTCAACGCCGGCGTCAAGGGCCCGGCCAACCAGACCCCGGGCCACGCGACCCAGGCCGAAGTCGGCCAACTGTTTTTCACCAATGCCGTGGCGCCGATCAACCTGGCTCAACGCTTTGCCCCGCAGATTCGCCAGGGCAGCGGCGTACTGGCGTTCATGAGCTCGGTGCTGGGCAGCGTGACCATGCCCGACGCACCAGACCTTGCGCTGTACAAGGCCAGCAAGGCCGCCCTGAACTCCATGACCAACAGCTTCGTGTCGCAATTGGGCGAGCAGAAACTGACCGTCCTGTCGTTGCATCCGGGCTGGGTCAAGACCGATATGGGCGGCGAAGGGGCCGACCTGGACGTGGAGACCAGCGTGCGCGGCCTGATTGCCCAAGTGAACGCCTACACCGGCAAGGGCGGCCATCATTTCGTCAACTACAAGGGCCAGACCATTCCCTGGTAACCCCACCCTGTAGGAGCCGGCTTGCCGGCGATGGCGCCACTGAGAACATCGCAATATTGGCGGGCCTCATCGCCGGCAAGCCGGCTCCTACAGGATAAATGGATGTCGGATGAGCGGTGGATAGACCCCACCGCTCACTCCACGTAGACTTCCCACCTCGCCTTTACCGGCGACCCTGGATCAGCAGACAGGGCAACACTGAGCTGGCAAACCTGAACCCATCATTCAGAGGAGCCGGCCAATGCCTGCGACCCGTACCTGGTTAAAAAACCCTCTCGCGATTTTCACTGCCAATGCTCTCGATGCCCGTGGCGGCCTGGTGCTGCAAGACGGCGTGATCGTTGAAGTACTCGCCCTCGGCCAACAACCAAGCTTGGCCTGCGAACACACCTTCGACGCCCGCGAGCACGTGATCCTTCCCGGCCTGATCAACACCCACCATCACTTCTACCAGACCCTGACCCGCGCCTGGGCCCCGGTGGTCAACCAGCCGCTGTTCCCCTGGCTGAAAACCCTGTACCCGGTCTGGGCGCGCCTGACCCCGGAAAAACTGGCCCTGGCCAGCAAAGTCGCGCTCGCCGAACTGCTGCTCTCAGGCTGCACCACCGCGGCCGATCACCACTACCTGTTCCCCGATGGCCTGGAGCAGGCGATCGACGTGCAAGTCGATAGCGTGCGCGAACTGGGCATGCGCGCCATGCTCACTCGCGGTTCGATGAGCCTGGGCGAAGCCGACGGCGGCCTGCCACCGCAACAGACGGTGCAGCAGGGCGAAGTGATCCTCGAAGACAGCCAGCGCCTGATCAAGCGCTACCACGAGCGCGGCGATGGCGCGCAAATCCAGATCGCCCTGGCGCCCTGCTCGCCGTTTTCGGTCACCCCCCAAATCATGAGCGCCAGTGCCGAACTGGCCAACCAGCTCGATGTGCGCCTGCACACCCACCTGGCCGAAACCCTCGACGAAGAAGACTTCTGCCTGCAACGCTTCGGCCTGCGCACCGTGGACTACCTCGACAGCGTCGGCTGGCTCGGCCCCCGCACCTGGCTGGCCCATGGCATTCACTTCAACCCTGAGGAGATCGCCCGCCTGGGCGCGGCCGGCACCGGGATTTGCCATTGCCCAAGCTCCAACATGCGCCTGGCCTCCGGCATCTGCCCGACCCTGGACCTGATCGCCGCCGGCGCGCCGATTGGCCTGGGCGTGGACGGCTCGGCTTCCAACGATGCCTCCAACATGATTTTGGAAACGCGCCAGGCCCTGTATATCCAGCGCCTGCGCTACGGCGCGGAAAAAATCACCCCTGAAGGCGTACTGGGCTGGGCCACCAAAGGTTCTGCGCAGTTGCTCGGCCGTAGCGATATCGGTGAACTGGCGGTAGGCAAACAGGCCGACCTGGCGCTGTTCAAACTCGATGAGCTGCGCTTCTCCGGCAGCCACGACCCTGTTTCGGCGCTGCTGCTATGCGGCGCCGACCGTGCGGATCGGGTGATGGTGGGCGGCAAGTGGCGGGTGATCGAGGGGCAAATCGAGGGCATGGACCTCAAGGGCCTGATCGCCGATCACAGCCAGGCGGCGCGGCAGTTGATCGCCGGCTGACTACACGCCCAGCAGCGACAACATGATAAAGGTCGCAAACAGCACAAAATGGGTCATCCCTTCGATGGCGTTGGTTTCGCCATCGTTGAGGTTGATCGCGCTGACAATCAGCGTGATAAACACCATCACGGTTTGCACCGGCGTCATCGCCATCTGAAACGGCTGGCCGGTGTACAGCGCCATGGCTTCCATCACCGGCACGGTCAAGATCACCGTCGACAACGAAGCACCCAGCGCGATGTTGACCACCGACTGCATGCGGTTGGCCAATGCCGCGCGCAAGGCGGTCAGGATCTCCGGGGCGGCGGAAATCGCCGCCACCAGGATCGCCGTGATCACCGGCGGCGCGCCCGTGCCCTCCAGGCCAAGGTCCAGGGTCTTGGACATCACTTCGGCCAATGCGCCAATCACCACCACGCCAAACACCAGGGTTGCGATGGAGAATGTCAGGTTGACCGACGAAGCCTGTTCTTCCGGCAACGGCTTGCGGCGTTTTTCCGGATAGCTGTAGCTGAAGAAGTAGCTGTGTGGCCCCACCTGCATGCGCAGGAACAAGGCGTACAACACCACCATCGCGCCAATGGTGAAGGCCGAGTAGATTTTCCAATCGGCCTCGGGGATAAATTCCGGTACCACCATGGATACGCCCATGGCGGTGAGGATCATCACGCTGTAGGTCCGCGCCGAATCATCGTTGTAGGACTGTTCCCCATGCTTGATGCCACCCATCAGCGCGGCCAAGCCTAAGATGCCGTTGATATCCAGCATCACCGCCGAGTAAATCGTGTCGCGCACCAGGGTCGGCGACGCCTCGTTGCTCATCATGATCGCCAGGATCACCACTTCCACCAGCACTGCCGCGAGGGTCAGGATCATGGTGCCGTAGGGGTCGCCGACCTTTTCAGCGAGAAGTTCGGCGTGGTGGGCCACGCGCATCGACGCCATGACGATAAAACCGATCAGCACCAGGCCACCGAGCAGTGCCGTCACCTGCCCACTGTGCAGCAGCCAGTGCTCCAGCGAGTAGGCCGCGATGGCGGCGATCAGCGCCAGCCACATGAATTTTTCTTGCTTGAGGGATGTGAGCATTGCGGGCCTTTTCGAGCGGCGATTCAGTCATTGATGGGGTACAGACTGCGGCGATTCGCTAACGTTTCGTTACACCTTAGTTCATTCACCCATTGCCGCAGGCACGAACAATGCTTACCGCTCAGTCAGGTTTTACCGATTATTTGCGCCCTGGCCTGTAGAATGCCGCCATTGCACCTGATGAGAACGCACACATGTACGACTGGCTCAACGCCCTGCCCAAGGCCGAACTGCACCTGCACCTGGAGGGTTCGCTGGAGCCCGAGCTGCTGTTCGCCCTGGCCGAACGCAACAAAATCGCGCTGCCGTGGAACGACGTCGAAACCCTGCGCAAGGCCTACGCCTTCAATAACCTGCAAGAGTTTCTCGACCTCTACTACAAGGGCGCCGATGTATTGCGCACCTCCCAGGATTTCTACGACCTGACCTGGGCCTACCTGCTGCGTTGCAAAGCGCAGAACGTGATTCATACCGAGCCGTTCTTCGACCCGCAGACCCACACCGACCGTGGTATCCCGTTTGAAGTGGTGCTCAATGGCATCGCCAGCGCGCTCAAAGATGGCGAGCAGCAACTGGGCATCACCAGCGGCCTGATCCTCAGCTTCCTGCGCCACCTGAGCGAAGAAGAAGCCGAAAAAACCCTCGACCGGGCGCTACCGTTCCGTGATGCGTTTGTCGCCGTGGGCCTGGACAGCTCGGAAATGGGCCACCCGCCGAGCAAGTTCCAGCGCGTGTTCGATCGCGCCCGTGGCGAAGGTTTCCTGACCGTCGCCCATGCCGGTGAGGAAGGCCCGCCGGAGTACATCTGGGAAGCCCTCGACCTGCTGAAGATCCAGCGTATCGACCATGGCGTGCGCGCCATCGAAGACGAGCGCCTGATGCAGCGGATCATCGACGAGCAGATCCCCCTGACCGTGTGCCCACTGTCCAATACCAAGCTGTGCGTGTTCGACGACATGGCCCAGCACAACATCCTCGACATGCTCGAGCGTGGGGTGAAGGTCACGGTGAACTCGGATGACCCGGCGTACTTCGGCGGGTATGTCACCGAGAACTTCCACGCGTTGCACACCTCGCTGGGCATGACCCAAGACCAGGCCAGCCGCCTGGCGCAAAACAGCCTGGATGCACGCCTGATCAAGCCGTAAGCAACCCGGGTAGGAGCCGGCTTGCCGGCTCCTACACAGCCGCTATCCGGGCAATTTCCAGGCGCCCGGTCTCGGTGACCTGCAGTGCGCTCGACTCGTTGATTGTCTTCAACCAGCGCGACTGCATGAACAATTGCAACAATCCCGCCCCCAGCGCCCCACCCAGGTGCGGCTGCTGCTCGCTCCAGTCAAAACAGTCGCAAGCCAGCGTCGAGTAACCCTGATGGGCCAAGGCCTGGGTAAAAATGCCGTGCTCGGCCAAATGCCGTGCGCCCAGGGGCGTCACATGGATCCGCTGTTCGTAGCGCTCGATCCACTTCGCCAGCAGCATGCGTTGATAAAGTGCCGCCGCCATTTCCCCGCCCAAGTGGTCATGGCACAGCCGCGCCTGGCGCAACGCTGCCGGCGCCAGCAACGCCGCCACCGGCCGGCTGGGCGCAATGCGCGCCACACTGGCAATTGTGGTACTGGCCAACGCATCGACTGCCGCGCCCACATCCGCCGCCGCCATGCGGAAGAAGCGTTTGCGCCCACGGGCTTCAATACGCAGCAATCCACCCGCCGCCAACCGCGCCAGATGCGCATTGGCCGATGACGCCGATAACCCAGCCAACATCGCCAGTTCTTCAGACGGCTTGGCCGAGCCGTCCATCAATGCCCAGATCATCGCGGTGCGCTTAGGGTCGGCCAGCAAGGTGGCGATCTGGCTGATGCAAGGTGCCTGTTCCATGTACTCACTCCCTGTTGAATCGTTGGTCTGCTCCATTCCGCGCAAAAGTATAAGTGTGTAAGCAGCAGATTCCGTGGCGTCTTACAGCCAAATCAGCTACAGCAACTGCCTGAAATTTCCTGAATCCCCTGGGGTTATTGCGTAGTCCCTCGCCGTTCAGGCAACTGCGCGCTCAACTTCCCACAACGTGCCACGAGCATTTCTCGCAGGAGATTGATCGGTTTACTCAATTGCGCGCGGTGGGCGCACAGCAGATTGAGCGGTGTGCGCTCACCCTGCAGCTCCGGCAAGAGCAACTGCAGACGGCTGGCCAGCACGTCGGCGCTGACATCCAGCCAGGACTTGTAGGCAATGCCCACCCCGGCCACGGCCCAGCGCCGCACCACATCGGCATCATCACTGAAGCGGTCACCGGTGACGGTCAGGCTGATTTCCCGCTTGCCATCGCGAAAGCTCCAATGGTCGTGCACCCGGCTGCCGAGCATGTAAAGCAGGCAATTGTGCTGGGCCAACTCCTCCAGGTGGCGCGGCTCGCCATGGCGGGCCAGGTAGCCGGGCGCCGCGCACAGCACCCGGCGATTGTCCGGCGCCACAGGCAAAGCCACCAGGCTCGAGTCCTCGGGTTCGCCGTAGCGCAAGGCGATATCCACCGGCTGGCGGAACAGGTCGGCGATCCGGTCGCCCAGCAGCAGGCGTACGCTCAATTGCGGGTGCTCACGTTGAAACTCGTCGAGCCACGGCAATAGTAGGTTGCGTCCGAAGTCCGAAGGCGCCGACAGCTGCAAGACTCCGCTGACATGATCCTGACCGCTGGCCAGCAGGCGCCGGCCTTCATCCAGTTGGCTCAAGGCACCACGGGCGTACTGCAAGAAGCCCTCGCCCTCGGCGGTCAGGCGCAGGCTGCGGGTGGAGCGAGCCAGCAAGCGCGCACCCAATTGTTGCTCGATGCGTTTCAACGCGGCACTGGCTACCGCCGCCGACATATCCATGACCCGGGCGGCGGCAGACAAACTGCCCAAATCCGCCGCACGCACGAACAACTGCAAATCATCAAAACGCAGCATGAGCATCGCCCCGACTAATTATCAAAAATATATTGAAAGAGACTGCTCTTTTAGCGGGTTTTATCTGCAAGAGAAATAGCCAATGATCCACCTATTCCCTTCCACACACCCTGGAACTCGTCATGAAAGCCATCGCCTACTACGCCGCATTGCCAATCAACGACCCCAAGTCCCTGCAAGATATCCAATTGCCTGAGCCGGTGGCCGGCCCGCGCGACCTGCTGGTAGAAGTCAAAGCCATCTCGGTCAACCCGGTGGACACCAAGATCCGCCAGAACGTCGCCCCGGAAAACGGCGCGGCCAAGGTGTTGGGCTGGGACGTTGCGGGCGTGGTCAAGGCCGTCGGCAGCGAAGTGACACTGTTCAAGGCCGGCGACAAGGTGTTCTACGCCGGCTCCCTGACACGCCCGGGCGGCAACAGCGAGCTGCACACCGTGGATGAGCGCATCGTCGGCCATATGCCCAAGAGCCTGGGTTTTGCCGAAGCCGCTGCCCTGCCGCTGACCGCTATCACCGCCTGGGAACTGCTGTTCGAACGCCTGCAAGTCCCTGAAGGCAAGACCGATCAAGGCCAGAGCCTGCTGATTGTCGGCGCTGCCGGTGGCGTGGGGTCGATCCTCACCCAACTGGCGGCGCAACTCACCGCGCTCAAGGTCATTGGCAGCGCCTCGCGCCCGCAAACCCAGGCCTGGGCCAAGGACCTGGGGGCCGACCTGGTGGTCGATCACAGCCAGCCTCTAAGCGAAGAACTCAAGCGCGCAGGCCACCCGCAGGTGACCCACGTCGCCAGCCTGACCCAGACCGACCAGCATCTGGACCAGTTGGTCGAAGCCCTTGTGCCCCAGGGCAAACTGGCATTGATCGATGATCCCAAGTCGCTGGACGTGCTCAAGCTCAAGCGCAAGAGCCTGTCGCTGCATTGGGAGTTCATGTACACCCGGTCGATGTTCGAGACTGCCGACATGATCGAGCAACACAACCTGCTCAACCGCGTGGCCGAGCTGATCGACGCCGGCACCCTGAAAACCACGGTGGGCGAACACTTCGGCGTGATCAACGCAGAGAACCTGCGCCGCGCCCACGGGTTGCTGGAAAGCGGCAAGGCCAAGGGCAAGATTGTGCTGGAAGGCTTTTAAGACGCGGGCTCTGTGAGTGTCGTCCGCTATCGTTGTGGGTAACGGACGGCACCGCTAGTCAGACACTTGATCCTTGTCATATTTGTGAGCGTATTCGGGTTTATATTGGCCGCCTTTGCCACGCAATCTTTTACGTGAGGAAGTCAGCAATGAAGATCCTGATAAAAGCGTTAGCAAAATCCCAAGGCAACAAATGGCAGGTTCGCCTGGACCACGATGCCTTTACCTTCCGCAGTGAAGCCGAGGCCCGCGCCTTCGCCAATACCCTGCAAAACCGGATCCAGGCACCCCACCGCTTTCCCGAAAGCCAGCAGCGCGCTACTGGCTGAAAACGCCGTCAGACCTGCGCTTGCAAGGCTCGCTGCCGTTGCAGGCGCTGGGTCAACATGGCCACCACTACCGCCAACACCCCGCACAGGCTGATGACGATCGACATCGGCATGGCCGTGCCGTCGTGCAATGCGCCGACCAACGATGCCGCCCCCGCTGCCACCCCAAACTGAATGCAACCCAAAAGGGCCGATGCGCTACCGGCCCGCGCGCCCTGGCCGTTCATCGCGCACGCCGAGGTATTGGGCATGATGCAACCCAGGCTGGCGATACACAGGAACAGCGGCACCAGCAGCGGCCACAATGCCTGGGTATGCAGAGCACTGACCGCCAGCAACGCCAGCGCCGCCGCGAGGTACACCCACACCGTGCGGGTCAGCAGAAACGCCGGGCCGCGCTTGGCCAGCAGCCGCGCGTTGACCTGGGCCACCAGGATAAAACCCGCGGCATTGGTGCCAAACAGCCAGCCATAGTGCTCGGCCGGCACGCCGTAGAGCTTGATAAACACGAAAGGCGAACCCGCGATGTAGGCAAACATCCCGCCAATCGCGATGCCACCGGTCACGGCATAGCCCAGGTACACCCGGTCGGCCAGCAGGCGCCCGTACTGGCGCAACGCCCCGGACAATGGCTGCCGAGGCTGATGAGCCGGAAAGCTCTCCGGCAAACCGACAGCCACCGCCACCCCGGCGCCGACGCTAAATACCGTCAGAGCGAGGAAAATCGACTGCCAGCCCCACAAGCTGACCATTACCCCACCGAGCATCGGTGCCAGGATCGGTGCCAACCCGACCACCAGCATCAACTGCGAAAAGACCTTGGCCGAGCCCACCGCGTCGCACTTGTCGCTGACCACCGCCCGGGAAATCACCATGCCCGCACACCCGCCCAGGGCCTGGACGAAACGCGCACCGATCAGCCACTCCAGGGACGGCGCATAGGCGCACGCCAAGGAGGCCACGGTGAACAGGGTGACGCCGCTCAACAGCGGGATACGCCGGCCAAAACGATCCGCCAGCGGCCCATAGATCAACTGGCCGATCGCCAGGCCGGTGAAGTACACCGCCAGGGTCAGCTGGATATGTTTTTCGTCGGTACCGAACGCCACGGCCATGGCCGGGAAGCCCGGTAGATAAAAGTCGATGGCCAGCGGCGCAAATGCGCTCAAGGCCCCCAGAATAAGGATTATGCGAAGGTTCATCAGGCACCCGGAAGAGTCGGCAGCCCGACAGTCTAGCCGCGCTTGGGTGCCTTGAACATTACGTTAGCTCGCTACCTATTAAATAATCAGGCGAGCCTGGCGTTGTAGCCTTCTTCGGTGATCAGGCTGATCACCTCTTCCGGCGACAAGCGACTTACCACGCCGACTTCCTTGGCTTTCAGATCTACATTCACGCTAGCGGCCGGATCTCTGGATTGTACTGCTTGGGTCACGGCCCGAACGCAATGGCCGCAGGTCATTCCTTCAACGCTGAATATTTGCATGACATGACTCCTTGAGTGAGGTTTCGCCCAGTTTCATCCTTGCCACGATGGCAAGGTCAAGCGCTGAAAACAACTGCCGGGCTGGCATTCCCTGGCGGCGTCGGCCAAGCTGCAACCATCCACGATTTGAAACCCGGAGAATTCACCATGCGCTGGTCGTTTTTTGGCCTTGTGAGCCTGCTCAGCCTGTTCGCCACTGTCCCCCAGGCCAGCGCCGCCGAGGACTATGGGGTGCTGATCATTTCCAGGGAACGCCTGGAAGTGCCCACCAATTGCGAGATTGGCCTGTACGTCAATGATCAACTGGCCGGCCGGCTGTTCCAGGAGCAGGCCACCTCGTTCAACTTCCCCGCAGGCCGGGTCTCGCTGCGTCTCAAACTGTTGCCGGGCCAGGCGCCTGGCTGCCTGCCGGGACTGTTGGCGCCCAAGGCACAAACCATCGAGTTGAAAGCTGGCGACGTGCGCAAGCTGCGCATTGCCCAAGGCGCAGACGGCATGTACCTAAAGCCTGCAAAACTGGGCTATTGAACCACGCGGGATAATGGAGCTTGACCTTCCCCTAAGGTTAAGGTTGATCCTACAGGCAACTACTCCTGGAGGACTGCCCCATGAATGGATCCACCACCTTCGACCTGCCGATCAGCGGCATGACCTGCGCCAGTTGCGTCGGGCGGGTCGAACGCGCCCTGAACAAGGTGCCCGGCGTGCAAAGCGTCAGCGTCAACCTGGCCAATGAACGAGCCCACGTCGAGGTGGCGGGCCAGATGGACGCCGCCGTACTGATCGCCGCCGTGGAAAAGGCCGGCTATACCGCCACCTTGCCGCAGAGCGAAACCGCCACCCAAGCCAGCCAGGAACAGCGCCTGAAACGCGAACGCTGGTCACTGGTGATGGCCATTGTGTTGGCGTTGCCACTGGTGTTGCCGATGCTGGTGCAGCCCTTCGGCCTGCACTGGATGCTCCCGGCCTGGATCCAGTTCCTTCTCGCCACACCGGTGCAGTTCATCTTTGGTGCGCGCTTCTATGTCGCCGCCTGGAAAGCCGTGCGCGCCGGTGCGGGCAACATGGACCTGCTGGTCGCCATCGGCACCAGCGCCGGGTATGGCCTGAGTATCTATCAATGGCTCATCGCCCCGGCTGGGGTGGAACCGCACCTGTACTTCGAAGCCTCGGCGGTGGTGATCGCCCTGGTGCTGCTCGGCAAATACCTGGAAAGCCGCGCCAAACGCCAGACCGCCAGCGCCATCCGGGCCCTGGAGGCCTTGCGGCCGGAGCGGGCGATCCAAGTGATTGATGGCCGCGAGCAAGATGTCGCCATCAGCGCGCTGCGCCTCAACGACTTGGTACTGGTCAAGCCCGGCGAGCGTTTCCCGGTGGATGGCGAAGTGGTCGAAGGCCAAAGCCATGCGGACGAAGCCTTGATTACCGGTGAAAGCCTGCCGGTACCGAAACAGCCTGGGGATAAAGTCACCGGCGGTGCGATCAACGGTGAAGGCCGTTTGCTGGTACGCACCCTGGCCCTCGGCGCCGAAAGCGTGCTGGCGCGCATCATTCGCCTGGTCGAAGACGCCCAGGCCGCCAAGGCGCCGATCCAGAAACTGGTGGATAAAGTCAGCCAGGTATTTGTGCCGACCGTGTTGGTGATCGCCCTCGCCACCCTGATTGGTTGGTGGCTGTACGGTGCGCCGCTGGAAACCGCATTGATCAACGCGGTCGCGGTACTGGTGATTGCCTGCCCGTGCGCATTGGGCCTGGCGACGCCGACTGCGATCATGGCCGGCACCGGCGTTGCGGCCCGTCACGGGATTCTGATCAAGGATGCCGAAGCCCTGGAGCGCGCCCACGAAGTCAGCGCGGTGGTGTTCGACAAAACCGGCACCCTCACCTCCGGCGCGCCGAAAATCGCCCACCTGCATGCGGTAGATGGCAATGAGGCGTTGCTGCTGCAACAGGCCGGCGCCCTGCAACGCGGCAGCGAACACCCATTGGCCAAGGCAGTACTGGACGCGTGTAACGATCAAGGCCTGCCGGTTGCCGATGTCAGCGCCAGCCAATCCCTGACCGGGCGTGGCATTGCCGGCACCCTGGACGGCCGGCAACTGGCCCTGGGCAATCGGCGCATGCTCGATGAGACCGGCTTGAAGCCGGGGGACCTGGCCGCCAACGCCAGCGCCTGGGAGGCCGAGGGCCGTACCTTGTCCTGGCTGATCGAGCAAAGCCCACAACTGCGGGTACTGGGCCTGTTTGCCTTTGGCGATACCCTTAAGGAAGGTGCCCTGCAAGCCGTGCAGCAGCTCAAGGCGCGCAATATCAGCAGCCACTTGCTGACCGGCGACAACCGCGGCAGCGCCCGCGTGGTGGCACAAGCGCTGGGCATCGACGATGTGCACGCCGAAGTGTTGCCTGCCGACAAGGCCGCCACCGTCGCCGAGCTGAAAAAGACCGGGGTAGTGGCCATGGTCGGCGATGGCATCAACGACGCCCCGGCCCTGGCCGCTGCGGATATCGGCATCGCCATGGGCGGCGGCACCGACGTGGCGATGCACGCGGCCGGTATCACCCTGATGCGCGGCGATCCGCGCCTGGTGCCCGCAGCGCTGGAAATCAGCCGCAAGACCTACGCAAAAATCCGGCAGAATCTATTCTGGGCCTTTGTGTATAACTTGATCGGCATTCCGCTGGCCGTGTTCGGCCTGCTCAACCCAGTATTGGCCGGTGCCGCCATGGCCCTGTCCAGCGTGAGCGTGGTCAGCAATGCGCTGCTGTTGAAAACCTGGAAACCCAAGGATCTGGAGGATCACCGCCAATGAACATCGGCCTAGCAGCCCGGCAAAGCGGCTTGAGCGCCAAGATGATTCGCTATTACGAATCCATCAACCTGCTCAAGCCGGCCCATCGCAGCGACAGCGGCTATCGCCTGTACGACCACGAGGACCTGCATACCCTGGCCTTTATCAAGCGCTCGCGGGACCTGGGGTTTTCCCTGGAGGAAGTCGGCAAGCTGCTGGAATTGTGGCAAGACCGGCAGCGCGCCAGCGCCGACGTCAAGGCGTTGGCTCGCCAGCATATCGATGAGCTGAACCACAAGATCCGCGAGCTGGGGCAGTTGCGCGATACCTTGCAGGACCTGATGGAGAACTGCCAGGGCGATCACCGGCCCGATTGCCCGATCCTCAAGAAGTTGGCGTCGGGCAGTTGCTGTAACTGAGTAAGGAGCGGGGGTACAAAAAATCCGGCCTGGGCCGGATTTTTTGTTGTCAGATCACTGCATCCACGGCGGCGGCGGTTCCTCCGCCGGTTTGCCCGGTGGCGCATCGTCCGCTGCGCGGATCGCCTGGCGCCGCTCCTCGTCGAGGCGTGCCGCTTCGATCTCGCGCATCACGCCGCCCACATCCGCCAACTCTTCCGGTTCGTCGAACTCGCCGGTCAATACGCTGGCCGGGTGCAAGGTGCCGGCTTCGTACAGCGCCCACATTTCCTTGGCGTACTTGGTAGCCTTCAATTCCGGGGCAAAGCGCCCGAAATACGAAGCCATGTTGCCCACGTCCCGCTCGAGCATGGTGAATGCGTGGTTGTTACCCGCCGCATCCACCGCCTGCGGCAGGTCGATGATTACCGGCCCCGTCGGCGTCAACAGTACGTTGAACTCGGACAAGTCACCGTGCACCAGGCCGGTACACAGCATCAGCACGATCTGCGAGATCAGGAATGCGTGATACTCACGGGCCTGATCCGGTTCCAGGACCACGTCGTTCAGGCGTGGCGCCGCATCACCGTATTCATCGGCCACCAGTTCCATCAGCAACACGCCTTCGAGGAAGTCGTAGGGCTGGGGCACACGCACACCGGCACCGGCCAGGCGGAACAAGGCCGCCACTTCGGCGTTCTGCCACGCGTCTTCGGTTTCTTTCTTGCCGAACTTGGAGCCCTTGGCCATCGCCCGGGCCTGCCGGCTGTTGCGGACCTTGCGGCCTTCCTGGTATTCGGCCGCCTGACGAAAACTTCGTTTATTCGCCTCCTTGTAGACCTTGGCGCAACGTAACTCGTTGCCGCAGCGCACCACATAAACAGCTGCTTCTTTACCACTCATGAGTGGGCGCAGCACTTCGTCGACCAGACCGTCCTCGATCAGGGGTTCAATGCGTTTAGGAGTCTTCATCAGCTTTTATTGTGGGTCCTTTATTACCAAACACGCGTATGGCACTCGTTATACGGCAATCCTCGCACAGCGGGGAGAGGGTAACGAGCCTTGATCTGCTAAAGAATGCATCCAATATGCCAGATTAATCCGACAAAGCCGCTATTGCTCAAGGCGTTCGGATGATAGCCGAGATCAGCGCTCAATGATCGCCGTCACGCCCTGGCCACCCGCCGCGCAGATCGAAATCAGCCCGCGCCCCTTGCCGGCCGCGTCCAGCAGCTTGGCCAGGTTGGCGACGATACGCCCACCGGTAGCGGCAAACGGGTGCCCGGCGGCCAGGGAACTGCCTTTGACGTTCAGCCGGCTGCGGTCGATGGCGCCCAACGGTGCGTCCAGGCCCAGGCGGCTCTTGCAGTAATCGGCATCTTCCCAGGCCTTGAGTGTGCACAAAACTTGGGCAGCGAAGGCTTCATGGATTTCGTAGTAGTCAAAATCCTGCAGGGTCAGGCCATTTCTCGCCAACAGGCGTGGGACGGCATACACCGGCGCCATCAACAGCCCTTCGGCGCCATTGACGAAATCCACCGCCGCCGCTTCGCCATCGCGCAGGTAGGCGAGGATCGGCAGGCCACGCTCCTTGGCCCAGGCTTCGCTGCCCAACAACACCAGGGATGCACCATCGGTCAGTGGCGTGGAGTTGCCGGCGGTCAGGGTGCCCTTTGCGCTGCGTTCAAAAGCCGGTTTGAGGCTGGCGAGTTTTTCCAGGGTCAGGTCTGGGCGCAGGTTGTTATCACGGGTCAGTCCCAGGAACGGCGTGAGCAAGTCGTTATGCCAGCCTTCGGCGTAGGACGCGGCCATCTTCTGGTGGCTTTCCAGGGCCAGTTGGTCCTGCTCGGCGCGGGGTATCTGCCAAGTCTGCGCCATCAACTCGCAATGCTGGCCCATGGACAGGCCCGTACGCGGTTCGCCATTGCGCGGCAGTTCCGGCTTGAGGTGTTGCGGGCGAAGTTGTAACAGGACTTTTAATTTATCCGCCATGGATTTGCTGCGGTTGGCCTGCAGCAGGATCTTGCGCAGGCCCTCGTTCACCCCGATGGGCGCGTCGGAGGTGGTGTCGACACCGCCGGCGATCCCGCATTCGATCTGCCCCAGGGCAATTTTGTTGGCCACCAGCAACGCCGCTTCCAGCCCGGTGCCACAGGCCTGTTGAATGTCATAGGCCGGGGTTTGCGGCGACAGGCGCGAGCCCAGCACGCATTCGCGGGTCAGGTTGAAGTCGCGCGAATGCTTGAGCACCGCGCCTGCGGCCACTTCGCCCAGGCGCAGGCCGTGCAGGTTGTAGCGCTCGATCAAGCCTTCCAGGGCAGCGGTCAGCATGGCCTGGTTACTCGCCGTGGCGTAGGGGCCATTGGAACGGGCGAAGGGGATGCGATTACCGCCAATGATCGCGACACGGCGCAACTGAGTCATGGAAAGCTCCCTGTTAGGTGGTAGGTGCAATCCTGAGCCTAGACTAGGAACGACTGTCACCTATTGATGGTCCACCCTTTGAACCCCAGCAGCCGGAGAGCGTTCCATGTCTGACCGTTATATCGACTTCGCCAACTCAAGCCTCGGCCACCGCCTGGTCTCGGCCATTGGCCTGCCGTCCCCGGTACGCCTGGAGCGCTGGCAAGCCGGACGCCTGCGCCCGGTGGATGGCGCCCTGCTGTTGGGCGGCGGCCCGCTCGCGGCCCAGGTGCTGGGGTTTGCCAACAAACTCACCGAGGCCATCTACAGCTACGGGCCCGAGCCGCTGCAGGCCACGCCGTGGATCCCCGGGCACGGCCCCAAGCTCAAGGCGGTGCTGTTCGATGCCAGCCACTTGCAGCACACCGACCAACTCAAGCAACTGCGTGAATTCTTCCAGCCGCTGCTGAAAAATCTCGATCACAGCGCGCACCTGGTGATTCTCGGCCGCGCCCCGGAAAGCCTCGACGAACCGTTTGCCGCCAGCGCCCAGCGCGCCCTCGAAGGCTTCAGCCGGTCCCTGGCCAAGGAGCTGCGCAACGGCGGTACCCTGCAACTGCTGTATGTCGCAGAAGGCGCCGAGGAGCAGTTGGAAGGTGCGCTACGGTTTTTCCTTTCACCCAAAAGCGCCTATATCAGCGGCCAAGTGCTGCGCCTGAACGCCTGCCCAACCCAGGTGCACGACTGGACGCGCCCGCTGGCCGGGCTCAAGGCCCTGGTGACCGGGGCTGCCCGTGGCATCGGCGCCTCGATTGCCGAAACCCTGGCGCGCGACGGTGCCGAAATTGTGTTGCTGGATGTGCCGCAAGCCAAGGCCGATCTCGACGCCCTCGCCGCACGCTTGGGCGGGCGTGGCATTGCCCTGGATATCTGCGCCGATGACGCCGCCACGCAACTGATCGAACACTTGCCGGACGGCATCGACATTGTGGTGCACAACGCCGGGATCACCCGCGACAAGACCCTGGCCAATATGACCCCGGAATACTGGGACGCCGTATTGGCGGTCAACCTCAACGCCCCACAAGTGTTGACCAAGGCCCTGCTCGACAGCGGCACCCTGCACGACAATGGCCGCGTGGTTTTGCTCGCGTCCATCAGCGGCATTGCCGGCAATCGCGGGCAAACCAACTACGCCGCGAGCAAGGCCGGGTTGATTGGCCTGGCCCAGGCCTGGGCGCCGCTGCTGGCGCAACGGGGTATCAGCATCAACGCGGTGGCGCCGGGCTTTATCGAGACCCAGATGACTGCGCATATTCCTTTCGCCTTACGTGAAGCCGGGCGGCGCATGAGTTCACTGGGCCAGGGTGGCTTGCCGCAGGATGTTGCCGAGGCGGTGGCCTGGCTGGGCCAGCCAGGGTCAGGCGCCGTCAGTGGCCAGGCATTGCGCGTATGCGGGCAAAGCCTGCTGGGAGCGTAACCATGCTGTGGCACACATTACCCAGCAGCCCGGCGCTGCCACCGCTGTACTGGCGCGCCGCGCTCAAGCGCAAGATCACCGGCACCACCTTGCCCACGTTTGGCCTGCATTGCCGGGTGCAGGTCAACCCCGAGGCGGTCGCGGCCTATCGCAAGGTCTGCGGGTTTGCCCAGAGCCCGCTGCTGCCGGCGACTTATCCGCACATCCTGGCGTTCGGCCTGCAGTTGCAACTGCTGACAGCACGGGAATTCCCCTTCCCGCTGCTGGGGCTGGTGCATTTGAGTAACCGTATCCGGGTGTTTCGCCCCATGGGCGGGGTCAGCGATGTACGGGTCAGCGTGCATACGCGCAACCTGCAACCCCATGCCAAGGGTGCGACTTTTGACCTGATCACCACCGTCGAAGATTCCCTGGGGCTGCTGTGGGAAGGTGAAAGCCAAATGCTCTGTCGCGGGATGAAACTCGATGGCGAGGCCCCAGAGCAATCCCTGCCAGCGCCCAATTCGATCAGCGAACTGACCCGCTGGCAGGCGCCATCCGACATCGGACGGCGGTATGCCCGGGTATCCGGCGACTACAACCCGATCCACTTGAGCGCCCTCACCGCCAAGCTGTTCGGCTTCCCCCAGGCGATCGCCCATGGGCTGTGGAACAAGGCTCGCACCGTGGCGGCCCTGCATGAACATCTGCCCACGGCGAATATCGAGATCTACGTTGAGTTCAAGAAACCGGTGCGCCTGCCTGGCGAGGTCATCTTGTTGAGCAGCGCCCCCGGCTCCAGCGGTGAGTTGCAACTCAAGGGCCACAGCGATATAGAGCACATGCTCGGCAAGTGGCAGCCGATTGCCTGAAACCGGGGTAATTTGCTGATTAATTGTATATATACAACCTAAGTTATAGCGGGCTAACGATAGCCCGCTAACTTATTCAAGTAGTTGATTTATAAAACATCGATGCAAACAACAAACCGCCCCCTATACCCTTGGCATTAATCACCAAGATGCATACCAGCGCCTGTATATAAATCGTTAATACCAAGTTGAGCGTTGCGAGAAAGAGTACCGAAGACTGTTATAGCCACAACGGACGCATGTATTGCCTGCCAAAGAACAGGCGAACTTGCGAAACCAACAAAGGCTGTACCAGGTGCTAAGGAACTCATCATGAAAACTCAAGTCGTGTTGTGGAAGGCAAGTACTGCATTGGCCCTTATCTTGGCGATGAGCCTGGGAGGCTGCAGCAGTGGTGGTGGCGGTCATAAAAGCAGCGTTGCATCCTCCTCCCCGGATGCTGGCGCCGGTACCGGCGGTGGTGGTACGGGTGGTGGTGACGGTGGTGGTACTGGCGGCGGCACTGGTGGCGGCGACGGTGGTGGTACTGGCGGCGGCACTGGTGGCGGCGACGGTGGTGGTACTGGCGGCGGCACTGGTGGCGGCGACGGTGGTGGTACTGGCGGCGGAACCGGCGGTGGCGACGGTGGTGGTACTGGCGGCGGAACCGGTGGTGGCACTGGCGGTGGCGACGGTGGTGGCACTGGCGGCGGCACTGGCGGCGGAACCGGTGGTGGCACTGGCGGCGGCACTGGCGGTGGTACTGGTGGCGGCACTGGCTCGACCACCAGCCCCCTGGTCACTGGCCAGATTGCAGCCAACCTGGGCGGCACCCTCGGCAATGTCGGTACAGCTATCGGTGGCATCGGCACCACCGTTGGCGGCGTTCCAGTAGTCGGCACTGCCGCAGGCGGCCTGGTGTCCAGCGTGGGCACCGCCGTGGGCAGCGTAGGCACCGGCGTCGGTACTGGCCTGGGCTCCCTGGGCACTAACAGCAACTCCCTGGGCGTTACCGTGGCCGGTGTGGCCAACGGCGTCGCCGACCTGGGCACGGGTGTTTCGAACACTGGCAAAACACTGTCGACCACCCTGGGCGGTATCCCAGTAGTGGGCGGCCTTACCGGCGGCGTCGGTGGGGCAGCCGGCGGCCTGGTGGATAAGGTTGGCCAGGCGGTCACCATGCTCGGCGATACCTTGAGCACCGCCAGCACCACCGGCCCACTGGGGTCGGTCACCAATACCCTGGGCGGCAAAGTGCTGGTGCCTGTGGTCTCGCTGGTGGAAAACACCACCGGCAACCTGGGTAAAGCCACCGGCCTGGGCAACCCGGTCAATGGCCTGCTGGACAAAGTCGGCTCTACCGTCACCGGCCTCGGCACCCAGGTGGCAGGCGCGGGTGGCGCTGGCAACCCGGTAACTGGTGCCTTGGGCAGCGTGCTCGGCGGTGTCGGAGCAGTAGCGGGCACTGCCGGTGGTTACGTCGCACCGTCTGCCGGGACCGGCAGTGGCAGCGCCCCTGCATCCGGTCTGCCTGAACTGGTGGGCGGCCTGGTGGCCAACGTCGGTAACGGCCTGAATGCGGGCAACACCAACGGCACCGTCAGTGCGGGGGGTGTGGCAGGCGGCGCACTGGGCAACACAGTAGCCTCGCTCGGCACAGTGATCGGTGGCAACGGCGTCGCCAACACGGCGGCAACCGCACCGGTGGCAGGCCTGGCAACCAATGTGGGCGCAGCGCTCAACCCTGTGACTTCGGGTGTCAGCAGCCTGACCCAAAACATCGGCACCTCCACTGGTATCGGTGCACCGGTCAACGGCCTGGTGACGCAAGTGGGCGGCGCAGTCAGCGGCCTGGGCGGCAACATCAGCGCGGCCAACGCCAACCCGGTCACCAATACCGTGGGCCAGACCGTCACCGCAGTCGGGGGCGTGGTGTCCTCGGTGGGCGGCCTGGTTACCGGCGGCACCAGTGGTAGCGGCGGTGGCCTGGTGGGCGGTCTGAACATCAATGCCAACGCCAACGCCACGGCGTCTGGTTCGGCCACTACAAACACCGGCGTAGGTGGCCTGCTCAAGGGGCTGACCGGCAAATAGAAGAATTGCACCTGGCCATTAGACGGCCTCCCCTACAGCGCCTACGCTTGGTTGAGACGAGAGATTCCAATGGGTCTCTCGTCTTTTTTATTGGAACTCCCGAACCGTGCCCAAGAACCCGGCGGGACCCTACGAAATGCCGCTGCAGTTTTGACCATGGAGTGTCCTATGCGCGTTTTGACGCCGTTGTTATTGCTCACCCTCAGCGCTTACGTCCACGCCGAGACCCTACCCAGCTTCCTCAACAGCAACGACACCATCCGCAACCTCCCCGTCCCCAACCTGCCGGCCGACGCCTACCGGCCCGTGACGCCGCAGACCCAGCTACCAGAGACCCCGGCGGCACAAGCGCAACCGCTGCTGATGGACACCAAAGTCACCATCCGCAAGCTGCAGATCGAAGGCGGCACGGTGTATCCGCTGCAGGAAGTCGCCCAGGTTTTCGAGCCGTTGATTGGCCATGAAACCAACCTCGCCCAACTGATCGAAGCGACCCGCAGCATCACCCGGCGCTATCAGCAGGACGGCTACCTGTTGTCCTACGCCTTCCTGCCCGACCAGCGCTTCGAACAGGGCCTGGTGCGCGTGGTGTTGGTCGAGGGTTACATCAAGGACTACCAGGTACAAGGCGACATTGGTTCGGTGTCGGCCTACGTCGACAAGTTGGCGCAAAAGCTCCAGGCCGAACGCCCGCTGACCCGCAAGACTTTCGAGCGCTACACCACCTTGATGGGGCGGATTCCCGGCGTGACGCTGCAAGCGCAAGTACCGCCACCGGGCACCACCGATGGTGCCGCGCACATGAATATCCAGGCCAGCCGCAAACCGTTCACCAGCAGCATGAGCATGACCGACGACAGCCGCGGGGGCCTGCAAGCCTTGATCGCCGGTACCAGCAATTCCCACACATCAATGGGCGAACAAGTCAGCCTCAGCGGCCTGTTCCCGCCGGGGGACGACAAAGAGCATTACTACCGGCTCGACTACAGCCAGTTCATCAATGCCGAAGGCACGCAACTGAGCCTGTATGGCGCGCGCTATCGCAGCGACCCGAGCACCCATATCCGCCTCGACGGCGGCTTCTCGCTCAAGCCACACCGGGAAAACGACCGGTTCTCCATCGGCCTGAGCCACCCGCTGATCGCTTCGCCCAGCGAGTCCCTGACCCTCGGCACTCGCTTCTACGGGGTGAACGACAGGACTCGCTATCAACTGGTCGGTTACCCGCAACGCTTTGACGTGGAAACCGACCTGCGCGCGCTGGCCTTTGAAGGGGATTGGCGCAAGGCCGACAATCGCCAACTGCGCATCCTCAGCGCCGGCCTGTACCAGGGCGTCGACGGCCTGGGCGCAAAAACCCGCAGTGACTTCGAGGGCATAAAATCCGACCTGGACTTCTTCCGCCTGCGCCTGTCCGGGGTGCAGAGCGACAAGTTCTTCGACAACTGGCAAGGCGTGCTCTCGGCGGCGCTGTACTGGAGCGACGACACCCTGCCCGACAGCGAACGAGCGGTGTTCGGTGGGCAGAACTTCGGGCGCGGCTACCCGGATGACCAGGGTTCGGGCGACAAGGGCTGGGGGGTGGCCTACGAGGTGAACTACAGCTACAACCGCGCTGGCGACTGGGTAAGGATCGTGCAGCCTTACGTCGTGCTCGACCGCGCCAAGGCCTGGTTCAACAACCTGCCGGTCAAGGACAGTGACATGTCATCCGCCGCCGTTGGCGTGCGCTTTGGCGATGCCAAGTACTACAACATTGCGCTAGAAGCGGCCAAGCCGATGTCGGATATGGCGCTGGACAGTTTTAACCGGCGGCCGCGGTATACCTTGAGTTTTAGCTATCAGCTGTAGGAGCCGGCTTGCCGGCAATGCGGCAATGCGGCGACCCGACAAGCCAGCTCCCAGAGGGAAATGCAGCTCTGCGCTGTAGCTCTGCTTTTGATCTTGATCTTGATCTTGATCTCAGGCGCCCCCTCAAACCACGCTGGCCGCAGGCAGGTATTGCGCAGTGGGCACCCCGGCATGGATGCCGGGGTAGCCGCGACACGGCCATGGATGGACGATCGCGGCGGGCCCACGGAGCAATGCCTGACTGCGGGCATGCCGAGCCTAGGCGAGGCACCGAGTGGTGGGGCAAAAGCGCTTTGGTTACTTTCGCGCTCTTCGAAAGTGACCCGCCGTCAGGGCGGAACCCTAAGTGGCCATGACCGCAGCAACGGATATGTACACAAACCCAGTGTAGATACCTATGGCACCGCCCTCAGGTCAGAGCATCCCCCACCTTGCCAAAGAACGTCGCAATCTGCGGCCCCAGCAACTTCCCAGCCGCCAGCACCACCAGCGCAATCACCACAATCAAAATCACATACTCGATAGCCGTCGCACCGTCCCGGCGGCGCCAGAACAGCATCGACCACGCATACATCCTCAGCAGCAGGGCAAGCAACATAGGGCATCTCCTCAGCAGGGCGCTATGCACGGGCCAACTGTTCCCTACGCCCGGGGGAACAGATTGTTAAGGGTGTCGATCAACCGAACCAGGTAGATGGGTTTGCGAAACAGGTCCAGGACCTGCAAGCGCAGCATGTCACTGACATCATCCATTTCGGCATGGCCGGACATGACAATAACGGGCAGGTGCTGGCGTGACGTGTGCTCACGCAAGCGCTTGATCAGGGAGATGCCACTTTCCTCGGGCATGCGCAAGTCGGTGATAACCAGCGCGATATCAGGATGCAGTGTCAGTTGCTGCAATGCATCTGTGACGGAGGTGGCACAAAAACAAATAAAGCCCTCGTCTCCCAGCGATTCGGCCAGTTCAACGAGGGCATCTTCTTCGTCATCCACCAACAGGATCTGCTGGCGGCTCGCAACAACAGCGCTCATGAGCAATACCTTCCAAGACAATCACTGATGGGCATGCTCAAGGCACTGCTGCCAATCAGGTCAAGGCGGCTCCGACTTTAGCGAACATGGCCGCGATCTGAGGCCCAAGCAATTTACCGGCCGCCAGCACGACCAGCGCGATAACCGCGACAAGAATCACGTATTCAATCGCCGTCGCGCCCTCTTTGCGATGAAAGAACAGTTGGAGTTGGACGTAGAGCTTCATCATGAAGGTAAGGAACATATGACTTCTCCTTTGCGCTTGCTTGCGCAGATCGCGGTGCTGCACGGTGATTGCTGCGTGCCACTAGAGCATTGTCAACAAACCCCACATCAACAACTGTAAGAACGGATTAATCACAAAGTAGTAGTCACAACCTTGACGTCATGAACCCGTGTTTTAAGGAGCTGCGCGAGGGTTCCAAAATAAATCGCGGACGCTAATGGCATTTTGTCCTAGCTCGGCTACCGTCAAATAGCGAAATCGTTAGATGTTCATAGCTGCCTGGTTGCGAAATCAACTCGTTGGGAAAAACGGGCGCGTGGTGCAACAGGAAAGGGAGAGCCTTCATGAACAGTCGTGTCAGCATGATCCTGGCCGGGTTGTTATTAATCGGTGCGCTGTTTGCAGGCTATTGGGGACTGGTACTGAGTCGTCCGCCTGAGCCGGCAGCCACGCCCGCGCCATCTGGCGTTTCTGTGGAAAAAACCGTCGCCGCCGTCGAAGACCAGACCCGCCAACCCGTGGTGGTCCTGGCCCATGACGTGCCGCCCTATATCGCCCTGACCGCCGCCGACCTGACCCTGGAAAAACTGCGCACCGCCCCGGCCGGCAGCTTGACCAGCCTCGACCAGGCCATCGGCCGCACGCCCTTGAGAGCCCTGCGTGCCGGCACCTGGCTGGATGATTCCAGCTTCAATGCCGGAGGCCCGCTGGCCCGCATGATCCGCCCTGACGAACGCGCCCTGGCGGTGGCCGTCGATGAGGTCATCGGTGCGGCTGGCCAGTTGAGCCCCGGGGATTTTGTGGATGTGCTGCTGTTCCTGCGCCCGGAAGGCACCAACCCCGAGCCCACGTCACAGATCATCGTGCCGGCCCTGCGCCTGCTCAGTGTCGGCGATACCCTCGGCCCGACCAACGATGGCAAGCCCGCCGTTGCGCCGCCCACCACCGATGAAGAAAAAGCCCGCCAGGCACAACGCCAGGCAAGCCCACCGCGAACCGTAGTGCTGGCAGTGCCGGAACAGTTGATGAGCCGCTTGATGCTGGCCACCAGCGTCGGCGCCTTGCGCCTGGCGGTACGCAGTGCCGATGAACAATTGCTGAGCCAGTACTGGGCCGGGGACAACGAGGCCTTCGCCAAACTGCAAAGCGCCAATCGCGAGCTGTACCAGTTCACTCAACTGGCCATGCTCGGTGCGCCGAAAAGAGTCACACAGGCTGGAGGCGCCAACGAACCCCGGCGCTCCGGCATCGAGGTCATACGCGGTAACCAAGCGATCCAACAAAATCCCTGAGCAAGGATGCCTTGAATGCGCCATCGATTTGCACCTGCGTTCACGCAAATGGCCTGGGCACTGATGCTGTCCAGCCTGCCTGTAAGCCTGGCGTTCGCGGCTACCGACAGTTGCAGCGGCCTGGGCGCCCTGCCGGCCGTGGTCGAGGTCGGCGAAGGCCTGCAACAGACCCTGCAATCGCCTGTAGCGATCACCCGGCTGGCCATCGGCGACCCGAAAATCGCCGATGTACACCTCAACGGTGACCGCGCCTTCCTGCTCACCGGCGTTGCCTCGGGCGCTACCAGCCTGATGGTCTGGACCCACTGCTCCAGTGCGCCGCGCCAAAGCATGGTGTTCGTCAAGGGCAAGGCCAGCTCAAGCCTGACCAGCCAGGCCCTGGCGCCGTCCGACGACCCGTCCCTGCCGAGCCAGGTGCAGACCGATATCCGCTTTGTCGAAGTCAGCCGCACCAAGCTCAAGGAGGCCAGCACGTCGATTTTCGGCGGCACCCGCAACTTCCTGTTCGGCAGCCCGCGCACAGCCGGGATGAGCCTGCCCCTGGATAACGAGAGTTTTAACATCGGCATCGGCGGCGGGCGCTTTTCGGCGCTGATCAATGCCCTGGAACGCAGCGGTTTTGCCTACACGCTGGCGCGGCCGAGCCTGGTTGCCATGAGCGGGCACAGTGCGACCTTCCTTGCCGGTGGCGAAGTGCCGATCCCAGTGCCCAGTGCCGGCAGCGACACCATCTCCATCGAGTACAAAGAGTTCGGTATCCGCCTGACCCTGACCCCCACCGTGATCGACCGCACGCGGATTTCCCTCAAGGTCGCACCGGAAGTCAGCGAGCTGGATTACGCCAACGCCTTGCAGGTAGAAGGCATCCAGGTACCGGCACTGACGGTGCGGCGTACCGACACCACAGTGTCCTTGGCCGATGGCGAAAGCTTTGTGATCAGCGGCCTGATCAGCAATAACAACCGCTCCACCATCAGCAAGTTTCCAGGCCTGGGCGATATACCGATCCTTGGTGCGTTTTTCCGTGACAGCAACGTCAGCCGCGAGGAAAAAGAGTTGCTGATGATCGTTACCCCGCACCTGGTCCAACCCCTGGCCGCCAACGCGCGCCTGCCGTCCCTGCCCGGGGAAAAACTGCGCAACTACGATCCCAACTGGTATCGCCTGTACTTCCTGGAAAACGGCAACTTCGACCGACGCACAGGACTTTCCCAATGAGCGACAGCCTGAGCCAGACGTTCCTGGCAATCACCCGCAACACCACCGACCTGGAATGGCTGCAAGGCGCCCTGGCGCCCTTGGGCCAAGTGGTCAGTGCCGGTGGTGGCAGCCTCGACGAACTGCTGGCCCTGGTGGACGTGACCTTCGCCAACCTGGTGTTCGTCGGCCTGGACCGCGAGCATGTAGTGGCCCAGAGCGCCTTGATCGAGGGCGCCCTGGAAGCCAAGCCGATGCTGGCCATCGTCGCCCTGGGCGACGGCATGGACAATCAATTGGTACTCAACGCGATGCGTGCCGGGGCGCGGGATTTTGTCGCCTATGGTTCACGCTCCAGCGAAGTCGCCGGCCTGGTGCGGCGCCTGAGCAAACGCCTGCCGCCAGTCGCCCACAATGCGCACCTGGGCGGCCTGACGGTGCTGTATGGCACCCAGGGCAATGCCGACGGCGCCCTGCTCGCCAGCCACCTGGCGATGGTGGTGCAAAAGAGCGGTCAACAGACCCTGCTGCTGGACCTGGGCCTGCCCCGTGGCGACAGCCTGGCGTTGCTGGGCCTGGAAAGCTCGTTCAACTTTGGCGATGCCCTGCGCCACCTGCGCCGCCTGGACACCACGCTGATCAACAGCGCCTTTACCGCCACCGAAGGTGGCCTGCGCATCCTCGCCTACACCGAAAGCGACGACCCCCTGGAACTGACCAGCGCCGCCGAGCTGTACATGCTGCTCAGTGCCCTGCGCCAACACTTCCAGCACATCGTGGTAAACCTCACCGGCCAGCGCGACAGCGAAGCCCTGCGCACTTTTGTCAGCCACTGCGACAAGCTCTTATGGTGCACCGACCAGAATGTCCTCGACTGCCGACGCAACCTGGCGGTACTCAATCAGTGGCGGGAAAAGGGTATGAAGCTGGACCATGCACGGCTGCTGATCGACCGCTATCTCAAGGGCGCCGCACCGGACAGCGAGGCCCTGGAAAAGAGCTTCGGCCTGGAAGTCATCGCCGTGCTGCCATTGAGCCCGGAAGTGCGCCTGAACGCCAAGAACCAGGGGCAAACCTTGTTCAGCCTGGCGCCCAGGGAGACCCTGACGCAAAACCTGAAGGTCTTGGGCGAACGCCTGGCCAAGCGCTCCGAAGGTCTTGAAAAACCTTCCACCCGCTGGTTTGAGCGGCTGCGGGGGACCATCAAATGAACGGCGAAAAGCTCTTCGGCGCGCCTGCCCGTGGTCTTGGCAGCGCCGTGGATCACGACGGCCTGAAACTGGTGCTGCACCGCTACATCATCGATGCCATCGAAGAGTCGGGGAAAAACCTGCTGGAAGGCTCGCGCCAATCCCTGGCGCAATTTGTCATCGACAAGGTGTCCGAATACATCACGCGCATGCACCTGGCGATTTCCCGTTATGAGATGGAGCGCCTGGCCGAGGAAATCGTCGATGAACTGACCGGCTTCGGCCCGCTGGAAGTGCTGTTGCGCGACCCGTCAGTGACCGAGATTCTGGTCAACGGCCCACACCGGGTGTTTGTCGAACGGGACGGCCTGTTGCACCAGAGCGACCTGCGTTTTATCGACGCCCACCATGTGGAGCGGGTCATGCAACGCATCCTCGCGCCATTGGGTCGGCGCCTGGATGAATCTTCGCCGATGGTCGACGCCCGGTTGCCCGATGGCAGCCGGGTCAACGCGATCATCCCGCCGATTGCCCTCGACGGTCCGTGCCTGTCGATTCGTAAGTTTCGCAAGGACATGCTCAAGAGCAGCGACCTGGTAGCGATGCAGACCATCGACCAGTCGATTTTCGAGTTTTTCCAGGAGGCGGTGGGCAAGCGCTGCAATATCCTGATCAGCGGCGGCACCGGCACCGGCAAGACCACCTTGCTCAATATTCTCAGCCAGTTGATCAACCCCCACGAACGCCTGGTGACCATCGAAGACGTCGCCGAACTGCAACTGGGCCACCCCCACGTGGTGCGCCTGGAAACCCGTCCGCCCAATGCCGAGGGGCACGGTGAGGTGAAGGCCAGCGACCTGATCCGCAACGCCCTGCGGATGCGCCCGGACCGCATCATCCTCGGTGAGATCCGTGGTGTGGAAGTGCTGGATGTGATGACCGCAATGAACACCGGCCACGACGGCTCCATGAGCACCGTGCACGCCAACAACGCCCAGGACGCCCTGTTGCGCCTGGAAACCCTGGTGGGCCTGACCGGGCGGGTGGTCGCGGAGAAAACCCTGCGCCAGATGATCTGCGCGGCGCTGGATGTGGTGATCCAGCTGACCCGCCTGCCCGACGGCCGGCGCTGCGTCAGTGAAGTGGTGGAAGTGGTGGGGGTGCGCGATGACGTGTATGTCACCAACACCCTGTTCCGCCATGACCGGCGCACCGGCTTCGGCTTCCTGCGCGAGGCCGTCAACCCGGCGGGTGACAAACTGCGCCGCGAATCCGCCCTGCCGCTATAGGAGCGTCACCATGACCGGCGCCATCCTGATGTTCAGTTGCGTGATCCTGATTGGCGTGTCGCTGCACCTGTTCCTCAGTGGCCTGCGCCAGGCAGAAACCGACCGCGTCCTGGAACGACTCGCCGAAGGCCAACCGCTGCTGGCCGAAGAGCGTGGGCGTTGGGTCGGCCTGGAGCGCATGTTCCAGCGCGCGGGCCTGGGCAAACCCACCGACAGCCTGGGCCTGTGGGTGACCTGCTGGGTGTTGGGCGCCGTCCTGGGGTTCCTGGTGTGGAGCTGGGTCGGCCTGCTGAGCATGGTGTTGCTGCCGCCGCTGCTGCTGCGGCTGTACATCGCCTGGCGCTATCGGCGGCGGGTGAAGCGGATGATCGAACAACTGCCGCAAGTGCTCGACCATACAGTGCGCAGCCTGAAGTCCGGACGCACCCTGGCCGACGCCTTGCTGGGTGCGATCGACAGCACCGAGGAGCCCTTGAAGCCCGCCATGGGGCGTATCCAGCGCAATGTGCAACTGGGGGTCAGCCTGCCCGAGGCCGCCAGTGATTTTGCCGAGTTCTACGAGCAAGACGAGTTCCGCATGCTTGCCCTGGGCCTCAAGGTCAACCACCGCTACGGCGGCAATGCCAGTGACTTGCTGGAGAACCTGATCAAGGTGATCCGCGAACGGGAACAGGGCGCGCGGCAATTGCGCGCCATGACCGGCGAGACGCGCGTTACCGCTTTTGTCCTGGCGGGCATGCCGATCGCCATGGTGGGCTATTTCATGCTGATCAACCCAGGCTACCTGCTGACCATGTGGAACGACGACAGCGGCCGCTACATGCTGCTGGCCGCGCTGACCATGCAGGTGCTGGGCTGCCTGACGATGTGGCGCATGTTGCGGAGTATTTGAGATGGTCCTGCTGATCAGTGCCTTGTTGTTTTTGGCTGCGCTCGCGCTGATCGCCGGCCAGTTGCTGGCCCAGCGTCGCCGCGAGCGCCTGGTCAACCAGCGCCTGCAAGGCCAACTGGTGCGCCGCGACCGGCTCGGCACCCTGCTCAGCCAGTTTGGCAGCAGCCAACTGGCCCAGCGCTCGGTGAGCATGGATAACGAAACGCAGATCCTGCTCAACCGCGTGGGCTGGCGCAAAGCCAATCAGCGCTCGATCTTCGCCGCCTGCCAGATTGGCGTGCCGCTGGTGCTGGCCGGGCTGATCCTGGTGGGTGAGGAACTGATCTTTCCCGGCGCCGACTCCCCGTGGATCGCGCCCCTGCTCGGCCTGGGCGTGGGCTACCTGATACCCAAGCGCATCCTCGCCAGCGCGGCCAAGGCCCGCCAGCAGCAAATCTCCCGTGAGGTGTCGACCTTCATCCCGCTGCTGCGCATTCTGTTCGAGTCGGGCATGGCGGTTGAACAGTCGCTGCGGGTATTGAGCGTTGAAGCTCAGCGCCTGCTGCCCGCGCTGACCCAGGAGCTGCGGCTGATCCTGGCACGGGTCGACTCCGGCCTGGAACTGAGCGAGGAACTGGGCAAAACTGCCCGGCTGCTGGCCGTGGACGAATTCACCGACACCTGCATCATTCTCCAACAACTGATCCAGCAGGGCGGCGGCGCCATGAAGTCGCTGCTGGCCCTCAAGCAACTGCTCGATGACCGCCGCTTGACCCGCTTGCAGGAATTCATCTCGAAGATGTCGGCCAAGATGTCGGTGGTGATGATGGTCTTCCTGTTTCCCGCTTTATTGATTGTGCTGGGGGGGCCGGCATTCATTGCGATCTCCCGGGCCCTGAGCAGTTTTTGAGGAGCGCTCGATGAAAGCACTGATTGCAGGCCTGGGCCTGCTGATGCTCGGCGGCTGTGCCAGTAACGGCCAGACGCCGTGGTCGGCGCTGATGACCCCGGGTAGTTGTGCCAAGCCCAGCGCCGAGCAGGAGCTGTCGCTGAACCTGGCCGACGACATGGCCAATGAAGGAAAGATGCACGCCAGCCTGGCCAACCTGCAAAGCCTGCCGGAGTCTTTGCCGCAAGTGCGCCAGCGCAAGGCCAAGGTCTACCGCCTGCTCGGGCGCAGTGAAGCGCAACCGCTGTACCGCAGCCTGCTGGGCACCTGCATGGCGGCCGAAGGGGAACACGGCTTGGGTCAACTGGCGGCGGCCCAGGGCGACAACGCCCAGGCCTTGGCCCATATGCAACGGGCGGCGCAACTGGCGCCCACCGACGAAAAAATCCGCAACGACCTGGGGGTGGTCTACCTCAACCAACGGCGCCTGGAAGAGGCGCGCTTTGAGTTCATGACGGCCATGGAGCTCAAGCAAAGCGATCAACTGGCGGCGGTCAACCTGGTGACCCTGCTGATCTACCAGGACAACTGGGGCCAGGCCGCACAACTGGCCAGCCAAGTGGGCCTGAGCCCCGAGCAGGTCACCGAGGCCCAGGCCCGGGCCGAGAAACTCAAGGCCGCCGGCACGCCGGCTGCCAAGGCCAAGGACCAGGTCGCAGCGGCCAGCGATGCACCGCCCGCACTAATCAAGTAAGCGCTTGAAGGAGCCGATGATGAAATTCCCCTACCTCGCCAGCCTGACGCTGCTGGCCCTGCCCTTGACGGTACTGGCCATCGAGCCTGGGCCCTCGTCCAAGGCCCAGCAGGAAACGGAGAACTGGCTGAGGCTGCAAGTCGACGGGCAAGCCGCCTCACCCACGGTACAGAGGGCAACGCCCGCCGAACGCGAACTGGCGATACAGCGTTTGCTGGAGAGCAAGAAATTCGCGATCCCGGAAAAATTCGACGAAGACAACGCAAGCGGGGGCTCGGGCAGTAGCAAATAAACCACAGCCACTGGAGAAATGTGGGAGCGGGCTTGCCCTGATGCAGATCAGTTAAGCGAACGCAATGCTCAAGACAGTGAAGATCAAATGTGGGAGCGGGCTTGCTCGCGAAAGCGGTGGGTCAGTCAACATCAATGTTTGCCGGGCCGACGTCTTCGCGAGCAAGCCCGCTCCCACAGGGGGATCTGCGCTTAACTGACTGGCATTAAGCTTGCCCGCTCCTACAGGGCTGTACGCAAAGCTTCAGTGCGCCGTCACCCGCTGGCGCAATGCCGAGTTGCTCGGTGACAGCGCCAACGCCAGTTGGGTGCGGTTGTGCATATGGGTCAAGCGCAACACCTGGGACACGTACAACTTGACCGTGTTCTCGGTAATACCCAGCTCGCAGGCAATCTGGTAGTTGGTCTGGCCCTTGCCCACCAGCCGCGCGACGTCCAGTTGCCGGGGCGACAACTGATTGAAGATCGCCGGCACCTCCAGGCGCTCGGCCTCCTCGCCTGCCCCTTCGCCCTCGGCTTGCGGCGCCGGGCCGCGACGGACCTTGTCCAGGTCCTGGTACAAGTCATCGATGGACTCGGAAAGATATTGCAGCTTCTGGTTCAAGTTCCCCAGGTGCAGATTCTTGTGGCGCTCTTCCAGGGCAGCCTCCTGACGCTGCAAGCCTTCGAGCAACTCATTGAGGTTGATGGGCTTTTGGTAGTAATCGGAGATGCCCACGCGCAAGGCCTTGATCACGTCCTGCTTGTCCGCCCGGCCGGTGAGCATGATGGCTTCGAAGGCACGCTGCTTGCCGGCAATTTTCTGCAGGGCCTGCACCAACTCAATGCCGTCCATGTCCGGCATATGCAGGTCACACAGCACCAGGCCGATCTGCGGGTCTTCACTGAAGCGCTGCACGGCCTGCTGGCTGGAGCCACACGGGACACAGCGATAACCGCTGCTTTCAAGAAATTCGCAAAGCTCCTCCACAATCAGCGGTTGATCGTCGACCACGAGCACTTTTACTGCAGATGTAAGCTTGTTCACGCGCTACTCCATGCCTGGCAAGCCAAAGATTGACCTATCCGTTCCGAGGAACTTTCCTAATTACCGGTACAAATAAACGTAGACGTACTTTGCGACTATGTACATAGCGATATAGAGCGCCCGCGACTAATGGAGCCACGGCCAGGCCAAGGTAAAACCCACTAAAAGAAACGGTGCAAAGGGCAGTTTTTTTGACGGGTCCACCACCAGGTAACCCAGGCGCGCTCTAACGCCTTGACTGGCAAGCGGTAACAGCCGAGGCCCATAGACCAGCCAGGCGACATTGGCCGCGCCGGCCCCGATCAGCGACCACAACAGGTAGGTCGAATTCGACGCCAGCGCCAACGCCGCGAGCATCTTCACATCCGCGGCCCCCAGGCGCCCGAGGGCGTAGCCGGGCAGCGTCAACAGCAGCGCCAGGATCAGCGCCCACAGCCCTTCAGACCGGGACGTGCCGAGCCAGGTGCTACCGCTCCACAGCAGATAGAGCAGCGCCAGCAACGCCACGCCCAGGGTCAGGCGATTGGCGATCTGTCGCTGGCGAATATCCTGCATTGCACACAACACCAACCAGACAACTACCACGAGGCCTTGGATCACGTAAAAACCGTCCCTTTTTGCCGATTGATTCTATGCTGATATCAGGTAGTAGCAGTCAGGGTAGTCGCAGTGATGAAAACCAGCCTCCCTAGAAAGCAAAAAGGCGCCGTCGCCATCGAATTTGCGGCGGTGTTCGTGATTTTTTTTGCCGTGTTCTATGCCATGGTCAGCTATAGCCTGCCGCTGTTGCTGCTGCAGTCGTTCAACCAGGCTACCGCCGAAGCCGTGCGCCGCAGCGTGGCACTGGACCCCAGCACCCCCAACTACAATGCGGCGCTGATCCTGCGGGCGACCCAGACCGTGCAAAGCCAATTGCAGTGGATCCCCGCGACGTTCCAGTTCCAGGCGGCCCATATCAATCCGACCTACACCGCAGGCGTGTTGACCGTCGAGATCAACTACCCCTCGGCCAACCTGAAGAACGTGCTGCCGTTTATTGTGCTGCCGGGCATTGGCACGGTGCCCCGCTTGCCGACCACGTTGCACGCCCAGTCGAGCCTGCAATTTTGAACTCCGGTGACAAAATCTTCGGCAGGCTGCTGGGCCGCAGCAGCGCCCAGGCCCTGGAGACGCCCGCCAGCCCACCGGCGCAAGGCTTGCACCTGCGCCTGGACCCGCAAGGTCATGTGCTGGATATCAGCCGGGCATTGCACCCACAGTTGGCCCGTCACCTTGGCGCCCCGGCTCACCCGCTGTTGCGCGACCTGCTGTGCCTGCCTGGCGCATTGAGCATCGAAGGCACTCCCGCCGACTGGCAGCGGCACAGCCTGGACCTGGATTTCCAGGGTGCCGCCGATACCATCCTGCATACCCGTGGCTGGATCGAGCCGGACGGCGATGGCTGGATCCTGCGCCTGCTGGATATCAGCGACCTGCTGAACGGCCGGCAATTGGCCCAGCAGCGCGAACAGAACCACCAATTGGCCAGCCAGATGAGCGAGCAGCTGCGCGTCTGCAGCCTGACACGCCTGCCGCAAGTGTTCAGCGAGCACCTGCGCAACCTGGCCCAGCGCTGGCATATCCCGTGCGTGGCGATGGTCCTGCTCGACCAGCAGGACCAGGACTGGCTGGTCTACAGCGGCTACAGCGCCCACGACGCGCCGCAGTTGTGGGAACCGGGCCAACGCCTGGGTACCTGCCTGGACAGCCTCAACGGCAACACCGCGCTGAGCCTGAAAACCCTCCAGGGCCGCAGCGAACACCCGCGCCTGTACAGCGTGTTTGGCAGCGCCGAGGGCCTGCTGGTGCCCTATCGCGATAGCCAGGGGGTGGCCGCCTGGTTGCTGTGCGGGTTCTACAGTGGCCACCCCGACGTCAGCGAACGTGACTGGCTGAACCTCGCCGCCGCCCTCGCCGCCCCTTTGCTCAGCCGCCTGCGCGAGCAACGTCATCACCAACAACTGGAACGGGTGGAAGCCTTGCAAGGCCTGCTCGGTACCGGCTGGTGGGAATTGCTGGAAAGCGGTGAAGAAATCCTGCTGGCCCCACAGCTGATGCGCAGCCTGAGCCCGGAAGATGCACCGACCAAACAGGTACTGGCCAACTGGCTGGAACTGATCCACCCCGCCGACCGCCAGGAACTCAACAGCCGCCTGCAAGACCTGCAAACCCTGGGCAAACCCTTGTTGACCAGCGTGCGCCTGCTGCGCAGCGACGCCAAGCAGAACCCCATCTGGTACCGCGTCCAGGGCCAGGTGCTGGGTGCCGGCGAGCAGCGCCGCTGGATCGGCTTCATGCTCGACATCAGCGACATCAAGAACCAACAATTGCAGGCCGCCGCCGCCCATGCGCGCCTGGACAACCTGATCGCCAGCTCCCCGGCGGTGATCTACGTGCAGCGCTACGTCAACGGCGCGCTACACCCGGCGTTCTTCAGCGACAGCCTGCTGCCGCTGCTGGGCTGGACCCTGGCCGAATGCACCCACGACACCTCCGTGGAATGGGTACACCCCGAAGACCGTGACCTGTACTTCGAACGCACCCGCCAGTTGCTGCGCGAAGGCAGCGTGCGCAGTCGCTACCGCGTGCGCGATCGCCAGGGCAATTACCACTGGCTGCTGGACGAAGCCAAGCTGCTGCGCGACGACCTCGGCTTGCCGGTGGAGGCCGTCGGCCTGTGGCTGGACGTCACCGAAGCGACCCTGGCGGCGCAACAGATCAAGGACAGCGAAGAGCGCTATCGCATCCTCGTCGAAGACTCACCGGCGATGATCTGCCGCTACCGCCCGGACCTGACCCTGACCTTCGGCAACACGCCCCTGGCCAACTACCTGGAATGCACGCCGGCCCAGTTGCCGGGGATCAACCTGGGCCACTGGCTATCTGAAGAACAGCGCAACGCCTTTGTAAAACGCATCGGCCAGTTGAGCCCGGAATTCCCCGTCAGTACGGCTGAAATCAGCCTGCAACTGCCGGGGCGCGAACATGCGTGGTGGGTCTGGTCGGACCGTGGCGTATTCGACGAACACGGCCAGTTGCAGGAAATCCAGGCCGTGGGCCGCGACAACACCGAAGTGCGTCGCTCCCAGCAGCAACTGACCCAAAGCGCAAAAATGGCCACCCTCGGCGAAATGGCCACCGGCCTGGCCCATGAGATCAACCAGCCGCTGAATGTGATGCGCATGGCCATCGTCAACGTGCTCAAGCGCCTGGGCAACGGCGACGTGCAGATCGACTACCTCACGGAAAAACTCCAGCGCATCGACGCCCAGGTCCAACGCGCCGCCCGGGTGGTGGACCACATGCGCGTGTTCGGCCGCCGCTCGGAGGTCGAGCAACAACCCTTCGACCCGGCCCAGGCGGTGGAAGGCACCCAGTCACTGCTGGGCGAAGGCCTGCGCGGCAAAGGCGTGGACCTGCGCATCACGCCGATGGACTTGGGCGTACAGGTCAACGGCCATGTCGACCAACTGGAACAGGTACTGATCAACCTGGTGGTCAACGCCCGCGATGCACTGATGGCACGCCACGAAAAAAACCACGACTTCCACCCCTGGATCGCCCTGTACAGCGAACACGACAGCCGCCATGTGCGCATCTGGGTCGAAGACAACGGCGGCGGCATCGATGCGCGGTTGCTGGAGCGGATTTTCGAGCCGTTCTTTACCACCAAACCGATTGGCGTCGGCACCGGACTGGGGTTGTCGGTAAGCTACGGCATTGTGGAAAACATGGGCGGACGCCTGAGCGTCGCCAACAGTGAACAGGGGGCGCGGTTTTGTGTGGAGTTGCCGGTGGTGGGTGGGGGTTAGATCACAAGGTAGGCGCGGCCCATGTGGCAGGTGAGGTTGGCGCCGACTTCGGCATTGCCAAGGTTGATGCCCAGAGCGCTCAGTAGCGTATTGACGATAGGGTCCAGCAGCGGCGACAAAAGCCCTTGGACGAGCCCGACAAGGGTTGTGGTGATCGTTGCCAGGAGCGTCGCGACACCTGCCAGCGCTCCATTCGGAATCGCCGGGGCAGGAGGCGGTGCGTAGGTCACCTGAAGTCCATTCAACGTGTTACCCAGGCTGTTGATGATGTTGACACTGGAAATACTTTTGTAGGTCGGCGGGAGGTTCATTTCTGCCACCGGGGAATAAAACAGGCTTTCTGTTCTCTGCCCTACAGTTGATTGCGCCTTTAACAAAAATCCGCCGCCGACATTGGCTTTGCGTGGGTCGCAGCCTCCCAACAAAGTGCAGTGCTGGGTACCGATATCAATGAGGCGGACCGGCTGGACATCCACTGGTGTCGATGAGGAGAACGCCTTGGCCGGGTCAATTTTACCGACTGCCAGGGTGGCCAAAGAACTGGTGGCCTGGGCAGTTAATGTCTTGGTTGCGGAGGTTGCACAGGTGAAGTCGGTAACATGGCTTTCGCCACTGGCAGCCTCGATGTAAATGTCCAGCGTACTGGCAATATCAATATCTGTGCGCTCGCAAGACAGAGCACATAAAAGAGCATTTACGATAGCTGCCAGGTCCAGATTCAAAAGCCCCTTCACTACTTTGATCACTGGGTCGGTCAAGCCTGCCAGCCCCGATATCACAGAAGAAACCGTCCTCAAAATCGGCGCATCCACCGAGATTAGCGTGCGTACTTGTGCAGTGCGCACGGAAATCTGATTTGCCCCCGTAGCCAAGCCAGCCTTGGCCAGGGCGGGGTTGCCGATGGCGGATAGCTGTGGCGGCTCCATGACTTTGGTTTTGACTGAGAAGGTGGCGACCAGTGGCACGCTCAATTGAAAATCTGCCCTCACCAAACTATTGCCATTGGAGAGCTGGGCCACGCCCTGCAGCAACTGGAACAACTGCACGTCCGTATTCAAGGCCGCTGTGGGCGTGCCCGTCGCGACATCTAACAGATCGCCCAGCTTGAGCACTTTGGTGTTCGGCGCAATCGCCTCGATGGCAAGCACGTTGGTGATGGTCGCCGCTACCGCCGAGCCATTGGCTTGCAAAACCTTGACCGCCGCGTCGATCAGTTGCGTCGCCGACACGGCAGTGTTGAGCAGCGTCGTATAGTCACCCGCCGCCACATTCGCTTGGATAGCCAACTGGTCCAGGTAACTGAGCAGGTTCACATTGGTATTGATCAAGCCCTGCCAACCCACGGCGGTCAGGGAAAGGCCACCACCAAGCAAGCCACCGATGGTTTTGTTCAAGATGTCTGATTGAGCCGAATTGACCGTCAGCAACGAGCTGCGAATCGTCAACTGCGCCACCGGCGGCGCCAGTGCCGCCACTGCTGTCGCGGTCAATGTGGTATTGGCGTTGTACGTGCCACTGAACAGCTTCCACACCCCGTTGGCGATACCGGTGGCGACCGTGCGGCTCGCCACTACGCGGATGGCCTCATTCTTGGTGGCATCCGCCGTAAATACACGGGTGTTGAGGCCATTGGTCAACAACGTCCCACACGTCACCGCCAGGGCGCGGCTGGTGTCGTTGGCGACGACGGTGAAACCATTGCGGGTGGCATTCTGCTTGGCGTAATCGACGGCGGTGGTGCTGGCGGAGCACTGCCCGCCGCGGTTGGCGGCTTCCAGGGCGGCGGTGTCGGCGATGGCTTGCAGCTTGCGTTTTTCCAGGTACAGGCGGCCGCTATCGACCACCAGCAACAGAAACACCAGAGCCAATGCAAGGGTGCCGGCGAATACCAGACCGATTGCGCCACGTTGGCCAGAACGAAGTCGGGGAGACATCGAGCACTCCTTTGCCGGCGAACTGCCGAGCGCTTACTCTCCTGTAGTCAACAGCAGTGTAGACAAGGCTTGCAAGGTACGCTGGCAAGTCGCCACTTTGGCGACTGACGGAAAGAAACACCGCTGGATGCTGGCTTGTCGGGCCGCCGCATTGCAGCGATGCGGGCACCTCAGTGTATCGAGTTGTACGGAGGCGATCCCATCGCAGCCTCGCCGGGGCTCGACAGCTCCCACAGGGGAACTGCGACACCTGCACATTTGTCTTGGCAACACAGATCGAATGTGGGAGCTGTCGAGCCCCGGCGAGGCTGCGAAGGGATCGCCTCGGTGTACCTGTTAAACCGCAGCGCCCGCATCGCCGTGATGCAGCGGCCCTACACGGACCGAGTACGACTTAGCGAGGCGGGTAGTTGGACAGCACTTTGGTCACCGTCGCCCGGATCGCCGCATTGCGGTCCTGGGGGTTGGGCGAGCTGCTCATCATCTGTTCGTCACTGCCGCGCCATACCAACTTGCCGTCCTTGCCGTCGAGCAGGTCGATCTGGAGGGTGGCGACCTTGTAGGTGACGTTGCGGGTTTCGTTGTACATCGGCGCACCCCAATAGCCATTCCACGGGCCGCCCCAGGCGCCACCGTAGTTGGTGGTGACTTGCTGCTGGCGATCCTCGACGATCAGGTAGGCCTGCACGCTCACATCAGCCTTGGCCCCCGGGGCCGCCGGGCGCAAGCCGCGCTGGTCGAGTTGGTCGGCCACCGCCTGGCGGATGCGCTGTTCGGTGAGGTCGCTCTTGATCCGTGGATCATCGGGGCGGTACTGCAACGCTGGGTCTTTCCAGGCCCAACTGCGGTAGGCGGCAAAGTCGCGACTGGCGTCAAAATCGTGGTTGACCTGGCTGGTCTGGCATCCGCCCAAAAGCACGGCAAAAGCGAGCAAAGCGATACGACGCAACATGGTAGTTCTCCAAAGGGCAAACCGAACCTGAGATGAGAATAGCTGTTAACTCGGAGGATACGCCGTCATGGCCTTCTGCACAGCCTGGCGCAACGCATCGCCGCGTTCACTCAGGCTGCCCTGGCTGCCCGTTTCGGCGCTAGCGCTCCATACCGGCTGGCCCGTGCGGGCGTCGAACAGGTTGACGCGCACCACCACCACTTGCACTTCATAGGTGCGCACGATCGGCACCGAGTTGTACATGCCATAGCCGTTGCCATAGCGGTTGTAGCCACCGTAGCCGTAGCCATAATCGTCCTGCACCTGGCGCAGGCGTTTTTCCAGATGCACATCGGCGCTGACCAGCAAGTCCGGCGCGCGCTGGTCATGCACCGGCCGCAGGCCACGCTGGTCGAGGGCGCCGCTGACGGCTTCGGCGATCTGCGCAGGATCTGCCCAGGCCGAGCCCGCCGGCAATTGGCCGTTGCGCCAGGCCCAGTTGCGATAGGCGCCGTAGTCACGCACCGGCGCCGGGTAGGCGCTGGCATCAAAGGTGTTGGCCGCCTGGGCAGGCGCCGGTGGCATGGGCTTGGAGGCCGCGACATACGGATTGTTGCTGGAGCAGGCACCCAGCCCCAGGCACAGCAGGATCAATGCACAGCGCTTCATTTCGATCTCCGCAGACTGGGCCGCTTAAACCGGACGGCAGATCCAGTGCAAATAACGCCCAAGTCCGGCAAAGCTTGGGTGACGACGGTGAGCGAGCTCCATCTCCAACAAGTCCTGCAAGTCGGCGCGGGCCTGGAACTCCACCGGCATATAGTCGTGGAAGACCCGCACCCCGCTCTGGCTTTCGACCTGCCACAGGCCTTCAAGTTGCGCCGCCAGTTCACGCGGGTCCAGGGGCTGTTGCGGGGTCAGGCTCTGTTTTTCGCCAGCCATGTCATTTTTGCGCATCTTGCGAAAGTGCCCCTTGAGCAAGTTGCGGTAAATCAGCGCATCACGGTTATAGAAGGCCAGGGACAACCAGCTGCCCGGCGCCGTCAACTGGTGCAGCACCGGCAGGATCCCATGGGGTTCGGCCAGCCATTCCAGCACGGCGTGGCACAGCACCAGGTCGTAGGGCTCGGTCAGTTGACCCAGCAGGTCCTGCCACGGCGCCTGGATGAACGTTGCGCTCTGTCCCGCCTCGGCGAACCGCTGGCGGGCACCTTCGAGCATCGGTTCGGCAGGCTCGGCCAAGGTCACCTGATGCCCGCGTTCGGCCAGCCACAACGACATATGGCCCAGGCCTGCGCCGATATCCAGCACGCGCAGAGGCCGGTCCGGCAGGGCCTCGGCCAAGTCGGCCTGCAACACCGCCAGGCGAATCGCACCCTTGGCACCGCCGTAGATCTTCTCGGCAAAGCGCGTGGCCAACTGGTCGAAATGGCGATCACTCATGGGTAAACCGCCGTTCGTTGTCGGCCAGCTTGGCGCTGACCACCTGGTTCATGTCCAGGCCCAGTTCGCCGCACAACAGCAGCAGATAGAGCACGATGTCCCCCACTTCCTGCCCGGCGTGGGCAAGTTTGTCGGCGGGCAACTGGCGGGACTGGTCTTCGCTCAGCCACTGGAAGATTTCCACCAGCTCGGCCATCTCGACGCTGGCGGCCATGGCCAGGTTTTTCGGGCTGTGGAATTGTTTCCAGTCGTTGTTATCGCGGATGCGATGCATGCGTTCGGTAAGGTGTTCGAGATTCATGGGGTGCTCCTGAAGGGGTATAGCTTCGGGCTCAAAGGCGGGGATGGCAAATAAATTTGCGGCGCTTGTCAGGGCGCTATCGCAGGCAAGCCCGCTCCCATATTTGGCGGTGTTTACAAATCAACATGGGGGAGCTGGCTTGCCTGCGATGGCGACCTAATCCACCACGCTGAACTCAACCCTGGCCGTCTGCCCCGCCTCATCGAGCACACTCAGTTGATAGCGCCCCAACTGCTCCAGGCTGGCATTGATACTGTCCTGACTGGCGCTGTCCCCCAGCGGTGCACCATTGAGGAACCACCAGCGCCGCCCACTGCCGCCCAACGCCGATAGCTTCAAGCGCAACTGCTGCTGGCTACCCGCCGGTAACCGCAACTGGTCCCCCTCACGTACACCCACCACCGACAACGGCGACGCTGCCGCCAGGGCCGGGGGTGGGCAATCCGGGTCTGGCGCGGGGATGCGCGCGTCACGCCGCTCGATCCTGGGCAACCATGGCTCCAGCGGGGCCGGCCACAGGGCTATGTCCCGCGAGACCGCGCCCGGGCAACTGGCCGCCACGCGCAGGCCCTTGGCATTGACCCACACGGTCTCCATCAAGCCGACACCCAAAGGTTGGTCCAGGGCCTGCAAGGTCGGCGGCGTGGTGTTGTCCAGCGTCCAGGCAAACCGCTGGCGCCGGCAATTGGGATCGCTGCGGCTCATGGGCTGGCCCAGGGGCCAACAGATCGCCGCCACGCCGACATTCATCGGCACCGCCTTAACGGGCGCAGTAATGCCGCGCTGGCTGTCGCGGTTGGTCAACACATCGTGCACTTGCAGCATCAACGGCGCCGCCGAGGCCAGGCCGAACTGGCCGGGCACCGGGGTGCCGTCCGGGCGGCCGATCCACACACCGATCAAATAGCGCGGCCCGACGCCAATGGCCCAGGCATCGCGAAAACCGTAGCTGGTGCCGGTCTTCCAGGCCAACACCGGGCGCTGTACCAACTCGGCCCGGGGATCACGGTCCGGCCGCGCCTGGCCACTGAGGATGCGCCGCACGATCCACGCCGCACCCGGCGACAACAACGGGCGCTCCTTGAGCACATCATCAGGCTGCAAACGGATGGCCGCGCTCTTGCCGTCGCGGGCCAACGCGCTGTAGCCGCCGACCAGGTCCTCCAGGCGGCTGCCGGCGCCGCCCAGGATCAATGCCAGATTCGGCTCGGCCAGCGCCGGCAGCGCCAGGGGCATGCCGCCGATGCGCATTTCGCCGGCAAAGCGCTTGGGCCCGTAGGCTTCCAGAAGCTGCACCGCCGGTAGGTTCAGCGAACTGGACAGCGCCGTGCTGGCCGGTACCGCGCCGGTAAAGCCCATGGAGAAGTTGCCCGGCCGGTAATCGCCGTAGCGTCGTGGCACATCCTGCAACAGCGATTCGGAGTGAATCAGCCCCGCGTCCAAAGCCATGCCATACAGGAAGGGCTTGAGGGTCGAGCCCGGCGAGCGCAGGGCGCTGATCATATCCACATGGCCAAAACGCCGCGCGTCGTTGATATCCACCGAGCCCAGGTAGGCGCGCACCGCCATGCTTTCTTCTTCGACCACCAGGATCGCGGCCGAGGTGTGCTCCGGCAGCCGCGCGCGCCAACCCAGCAGCAGGTCTTCGAGACGCCGTTGCAGGGTCGCGTCGAGAGTGGTGCGAATCAGCGGCGGGCTGTCGGGACGGTTCAAGCGGCGCGCCAGCAGCGGCGCCAGGCTGGGTTCCAGGCGCGGCGCCAGCAACAGGGGTTCTTCCAGGGCTTCGTCGACCGCAGGTTGCGGCCATACCTGAAACTCGGCCAGGCGCCGCAGCACTTTGTCCCGGGCCTCCTGGGCGCGCTGCGGGTGGCGGTCCGGGCGCAGACGGCTCGGTGCCTGGGGCAAAACCGCAAGCAGCGCCGCTTCAGCGTGGGTCAGCTGTTGCGGCGACTTGCCCAGATACGCCCAACTGGCCGCCGCCACGCCCTGCAAGGTGCCGCCAAATGGCGCGCGATTGAGGTACAGGTTGAGGATCTGGTCCTTGGACAGGTGCCACTCCAACTGCGCCGTACGCCACAGCTGGCGCAACTTGCCCGGCAGGGTACGTGAATGGGGGTCAAGCAGGCGCGCCACCTGCATCGACAAGGTGCTGCCGCCAGATACCACCCGTGCACCGGTGAGGTTCTGCCAGGTCGCCCGCACCAGGGCCAGCGGGTTGACGCCGGGGTGCTGGTAGAACCAACGGTCTTCGTAGGTCAGCAGCGCATCGAGGTAATACGGCGAGACCTCATCGGTGGCCACCGGGTAACGCCACACGCCGTTGGCATCGGCAAACCGCCACAACGGCGTGCCATCTTCGGCCAGCACCACGCGGGCCAGGTCATCCTTGGGCAGCGGCAGGGGCCAGAGGCGGTCGGCCAGCCACAGCAGGGCTATTACCACCAGCAGGCTACCCAGGGTAGCGCGTGCAACTATTCGCAAATTCAAACGGGCAAACCTCTATGCTTCTAGGGAACTCGCCCAAGGGATTGGCGACCAAAGGCTCAGGTCCGGCAGATACGCCCACCCTTTCATCAGGAAACTCATATGCAGGTAGAAAGCTTTTTCGAATGGCTGGGCCAGGCGCTCGGTTCGGTCATCCGCTTTATCGTCGACGGGCTCAGTGGCCTGTTCGGCGCCCTGACCAATGCCGGTGGCAACTTTATCGATGGCCTGTCGCGCACCCTGGGCATGGACACCTCGATCATCAGCATCATCACCCTGATCATCGGCCTGATGCTGCTGTACTCGGCAGTCCGGGCGTTTATGCGGGCCTCGATCATCATGGGGATTATCTGGTTGATGCTGGGGTTGTGGCTGCTCAGTTGGGTTGTGCATTAAATACAGACCCTGTGGGAGCGGGCTTGTGTGGGAGCAGCGGTGCGACTTGCTCGCGATAACGGTGTATCAGCCACCGAATGTATGGGCTGAAAGATCGCTATCGCGGGCAAGCCCGCTCCCACATAAAGCTACCGCCAGTTCCTATAGGGGTTGGGCTTAACGGCCCTTGATCACCATATCGGCCGGGGTTTCCCCCACTGCCTGCCAGTTCGGCCGGTACATCGACTCCACTTGCGGCGGCGGTACGCGATAAGTCCCAGGCGTGACCGCACGGGCCAGGTACAGCAGGTGCGTGGTGCCATAGCCGTCCAGGTTCAGCGCGGCCACGTAGCGATCATCGCGATATTCCTGATGCTTGATCGACGCATTCTGCATCGACTCGCGCCATTCCTTGACCTGGCTGCTGGCGTTTTCCAGGCTGGCGGCGCTTTGCCCCAGGTTCTGGTTCTCCAGCTCCAGGCCAGCCGGCAACAGGTCAACCACCAGTGCATCCGGCACCCGCTGTTTGTTGGCGCTGACCGCAATGTGCACCAACACCAGGTCGCCGCTGCGCAGGTTTTGCAGGTTCAGCGGCTGGCCATTCATCCCCAGGTACTCGCGGCGAATACTCAGGTTTTCGCCACCCGCTGCCGGCGCGTGCTGTGGATAACCGGAGATGCTCAGTTGCTGGTAAATCGGCTCGCTGCCCGGGTTGTGCAGGGTCAGTGGTGAGGCCAGCAACGGCCCTTCCAGCTTCAGGCCGGACTGGCTGTTGTTCAGCTCGCGGGTTTCGCCGCCGCTGCTCAACTGCGCCGTCCAGTTGGTTTCCGGCTTGCCCAGCAAGCCACGCCCGGCCAGGAACAGCGAGTTGCGCTCCTGGGTCGAAAGCCACGGGCTGGCCGCCATCTGGTCCGACAGCTCGAACAGGCGCTCTTCACGCTTGCCCTTGGCCAGGTCGTTTTCTTCCAGCAGGGCCAGGATCATCGCCTGATCACGCAGCGGGCTGCCGTAATCGGCCAGCCATTCATTGGCTTTGCGCTTGACCGCCAAACCGGCCAGCAAGGCCTGGTCGGCACGCGGTTGGTCACCCATCTTCTGCAGGGCAATCGCCAACTGCACCAAAGGCAGGCCGGAGCGAGCATCGCTGCGACGTTCGAACAAGCTGCGCAATGCCCCCAGCGGCGCCTGCTGACTACGCGCCAGCACCAGCCCGGCATAGGCTTGTACGGCAAAACGCGTGTGGTCGGCGTTGTCGCTGTAGTCGACTTCAATCAGATTGCGTTCCTGCACATAGCGCAGCAGGCGTTCGCTGGCCTTTTTCAGCGCCTCGGGCGGTACGGCAAAACCCTGGTCGCGGGCGCGCAGCAGGAAGTCGGTGACGTACGCCGTCAGCCAGTATTCTTCCTCGCCATCGGCGCCCCACAAACCAAAGCTGCCGTTGTAGCGCTGCATGCCCAGCAGGCGCTCTATGCCCAGTTCGATCTTGCGCTTGCGCTCGGCATCCGGCTCGCCGGTCAACCCCAGGCGCGTCAGCACGGCGGCATCGGCATACAACGACGGGTACAGGCCGCTGGCAGTTTGCTCCAGGCAACCATACGGGTAGGCCTTGAGCGCACGAATCTGCTCGCCCAGGTTCAACGGCGGGCGGCTCGACAGGCTCAACAGCGCCTCACGCCCGGCCGGCTCAAACAGGGCCAGTTCGCTGTCCGGCAGGCTCCAGGCGTCGTCCTTGAGCACCGCGCGGTATTGCTTGAGCAGCGCCGGATAAGCCGGGCGCACACCCAATGTCCATTCGCGGGTAAACGCCGGCAGGTTCTCGCCCGGCAGGTCCAGGCCATTGACCGTGACCTTGATCTTGCCCTGGCCAAAACCGCCCAGCGCGCGCACCGGAATCTGCAAGGTGGTGCGCTGGCCCTGGGTCAGTTGCACGCTTTGCGATGGTTCGCCCAGCAGGGTCAGTTGCCCTTCGGCGGTCAGTTGCACATCGAGCTTCTGTGCCTTGCCCGACAGGTTGGACAGGTCCAGCGCCAGGCGCGTCTGGTCGCCGCCCGCGAGGAAGCGCGGGGCCGACAGCTCGGCAATCAACGGCGCGGCAATGACGGTCTTGGCTTCGGCCATGCCGTAGCGGTCATCGCTCCAGGCCTGAGCCATCAGGCGCAGCTCGCCGTTGAAGTCGGGGATATTGACGCTGACTTCGCCCTCGCCTTTCTCGTTCAAGGTCACCGGCGCGCTTTGCAGGGCGACGATGGTGACGCTGGTGTCCGGGCGCTTGCCGCCCTTGGCCAGCGCCGCGTCACCGCCAAAGGCCAGGCTGGCCAGGCGGCCCTGGCCGGCTTCGATCAACTGCCCATAGATATCGAACTGGTCCACGCCATACGCCTTGCGGCCGAACAGGCTGGAGTACGGATCCGGGGTCGGGTATTCGGTGATATTGAGGATGCCCACGTCCACCGCCGCCACCAGCACATGCACCTGTTTCGGCACGCTGCCATCGGCATTTTTTGCCGCGACCTTGACCGTCAGTGGCTGTTTGGGGCGCATTTTTTCCGGTGCGGTCAGGGTCAAGCCCAGTTTGCGCTGGGTACGGTCCAACGGCAGGTGCAGCAAGCCCACGGCGCGTTTGGGGGTGATGTTGGCCTTGCGCTCGCCGGGACGGATCACCAGCGCACTCACATACAAATCATGGCGCGACCATTTCGGGTCGAGCTTCACCGCAAAGCTCTTGCCTTCGGCCGGCACCTCGATTTCCTGCCACCACAACGGGCCTTCGCTGGACTCCACCAACAGGTAGCCCTTGCCGGCTGCCGGCGGGGTGACGGTGACGTTGGCCGTATCGCCATCGCCATACGCCGGTTTGTCCAGCGCCAGCTTGACCTGGTCCGGGCGCACGGCGCCGCCTTCGGTGTTGTCCTGGGCCTGGTAACCGGCCCAGAAACGCTTGCTGCCGATAAGCCCGGTCTGCGGGTCCTCGACCTCGACGCGGTACGGGCCCCACTCCACCTGGAAGCTGACCTTGGCGGTGTCGCCGGCCTTGATGTTGACGGTCTGCTCATCGAGGTTGAGGAATTTCTCGTTGTAGTGATAGCTCCAGCCGTCGTTGTCCGAGTAGTTCCAGTAGTAGTCGCGGCGCTCGCGGATCAGGCGGACCTTGAGGTTGTCGACGGCAAGTTTCTGGCCGTCCTGGTTGGCCAGCAGCACTTCGAATTCCGCCGGGCCATCGCCATCGGTTTCCTTGCCATCGAACAAGCCGCGCAGGCCCGGCAATTGCTCGGCCGGCCATACCGGCTGCACCAGGCGCCGGGTGATCGGGCGCCCGCCCGACTCTTGCAGGCTGGCCTGCACGATCAGTTGCAGCGGCGACTTGGCCTCGCTCCACTTGCTTTCCAGGGTCAGTATTTCCTGGCCCTGGGCGTCGAGCACGCTTTCGTCCAGTTCAAAATCCTGGCTCAGCTCTTCTTCCGTTACCGAGCCAAACTCGTAGCCCGGCAGGGCTTTGACCGCCTCGCGCAGCGGGCGCACATACACTTGCCCGCTCAGGCGATTGCCCGCCGCCGGGGCGCCGTAGAGGTAGCGGCCATTGACCTGGATAACGGCGTTGTCCGCCGGGCTCAACGGCGTGTCACTGCCCTTGAGTTCCAGGGCCAGGCGCTCGGGCAGGAAGTCTTCGACGAGGAATTCATACAGCTGCGGCTTGCCGTCACCCAGGTCGAACACCAGTTGCCAGCGCCCGGTCGGCGCTTCGCCGGCCAACTGCAACGGGTATTGATAGAGGCCAGAGGCATCGGCGTCCCATACGAATTTGCGGCTGACCTGTTCATCCGGGCGGCGCACTTCGACACTCACGGGCTGCGGCTTGACGGCATTGCCGTCCTTGTCGCGCAGCAGGGCGTTGAGCAGCACGGTTTCGCCAGGGCGGTACAGGTCGCGCGGGCCGAACACGAAGAATTGCAGCGGGTGCGCAGGCTGGCCGCCGATATCGAACTCGGCCAGGTCCAGCGCCGCGCTGTCGAGGCGCAACAGGCTGGTTTGCTCGCCCTGTTTGGCCAGCAATACCTGGGCCTTTTTCGGCAGCGGCAGTTCGGCGTGGCCGCCCTTCTCGGTCTTGCCCTGGCCCAGCACGCGGCCTTCGGCATCGAGGATTTCCAGCTCGACACCGTCCAGCGCCTTGCCGCCTTCCAGCGCCTGGGTAAACACATCCAGGCGATTGGCGTAACGGTGCACCGACAGGCCGATATCACTGAGGGTAAACAGCGTGGCCGGCTGCGAATAGTTGTAGGTGCCCGAGGCGCGCATGACCGCCAGGTACACGCCCGGCTGTTGCAGTTGCTTGAGGCCGGCGATGGGCAGCAGCAGGGTTTCGCGGGTGTTGCGCGCAGGATTGAGGTCGAAACGGCCACCGTACACCAAGTCGGCCATGGGCAGCAGTTCGCGCGATTCATAGCTTTGCAGGCTGGTATTGCGACCCCACTGGGCGAGAAACGCCGGCAGCGATTCGGGCTTGATACGGAAGAATTCGACGTCGATCTTGTCGACATTCAGCGTGATCACCGGCAAACCTTCGGCCAGGCGGGTGGGCAACAGGGTGCCACGGCTGGCGAAGCCGACGGTGGCTTGCAGGTCGCGGGTTTCCAGGCGGCTGACGTACTCGGCGGCGAGCTTGGCGTCATTGACCCCGCGCAGGCCGGCGTCCACGGTCAGCACCAACTTGCGCTGGGGCTCCAGGTGGCGCAAGCGCAGTTCCATCAGGTTGTCGGAAAGCTCCCAGGCACCGTCGACCTTGCCGGATTTGCTGTCCACCAGGTGCAGCTTGTCGGCGAACTTCTGGTCCGGGTCCAGCGGGATCGAAAAACTCACCGACAAGGTGCTGGCGCCATCCAGTTGCACCTCAGACACGTCCACCACGCTTAACTCACGGCCGGCATAACGCTGCTTGAGCGTCGCCACATCCACCGTGGCCTTGGCCGGCGCCGTCACCGCTGGCGCAGAGGCCGCGGGGGCTGCGGGCTTGTCGGAAGAATCGCAGGCGCTCAGCAGGGCCAGCGCACAGGCCAGGAACAATCCTTTGTTAAGCATGGGGCACTCGTTGTCGGGGTGTCTGAGGGGTGAACTATATATCAGTGCCAGTGAAGCGGTTGTGGCAGTGATCACATTGACCGACGGAGGGCGGTTTGGTTCTGCGTGCAGGCCAAGTCAGGCCAAACCCTACCGCTAAAGTGCTCCAGCACCCGCTATTTGCGGGTGGCGGGTCCGAACCTCCAGCAGAAACTCACCCGCGCTGGCCTTGAGCCAATCAATCAACCGGGCGATGTCCGGCTCGGACTGTCGACCATTGCGGCAAATAATGTAATACGCCGCCGGCGACATCATCACGGGGCTGTTCAAGGCAACCAACGCCCCTTCTTCCAATTGGTCGTATACCAACGCCGTCCGGCCCAGAGCGATCCCACCCCCCTTGACCGCAAGGCTTATAGCCAGGCTCGAATCCGGAAACCGAGGCCCAGGGTGATACGGGGGCGCCGCCACCCCCTGGAACGCAAACCAACTCTCCCACCCCGGACAGATCTGATCATCCGCCCGGTGAATCAATGGGTAGCGGGCGATATCCGTCGGCGCAATATCGCCATGCTCGCGATAAAACACCGGCGAGCATACGGGAAACACCGCATCGCGCATCAGCAACTCGACATGATGCTCCGGATAGTCCCCGCCCCCTATGACTACTGCGACATCAAATTGATGAGCCCCCAGGCTGGCAGGGTTCATATCTGCGCTGGTCAGCACCACGTCAAGATTGAACGAGGCGTCGGTATGCGAGCCATGCATTCTGGGAATCAGCCAGGTCGAACAAAGCGAAGAGGTGCACAAGAGGTACAACGGCTGGGCTGTGCGCGGATTAAGCGCCTGCAACGCCGCCTCCAGCCCTTTGAAAAACCCATCAGTGACCGGCAACAAGGCCTGCCCTGCCGACGTCAGCTTGACGCCGCGCGAGTGCCGCTCAAACAACTGTACGCCCCACCACGCTTCCAGGCCTGAAATTTGATGGCTGATGGCACTGGCGGTGAGGTTAAGCTCAGACGCCGCACGCGCGAAACTGCCCGTTTGCGCGGCGCTGACAAAAGCCTGAAGCATCGGGGTGGGTGGAGGGCGCTGAGCCATCAGGTGCTCACTTTGATCAGGATGATCCCGCAAACAATGACGAACGCCGAGAGCATCCGTCGCCAGCCGAACCGTTCATGGAAGAACAGCGCGGCAATAATGGCGCCGATAATAACACTGGTTTCCCGCAGCGCTGAGACCTTGGCCACCGCATCCAGCGACAGCGCGAACAACACCAGGCCGTAGGATGCCAGGTAAAAAATACCCCCCAAGGCCCCCACTCGCCAATGACTGCCAATGGCCTGGACAAGTGCCGCACGCTCCTTGAAAAACGCCAGCAGCGGGATAGGAATGCTCTGGAACACCGTCAGGTAAATAATGTATTGCAGCACCGTTTCACTGGCTCTCACGCCCTTGGCGTCCACCACTGTGTAGGACGCAATAAACACTCCAGCGCCCACCGCCATCAGGATCGGCTTGAGCATGTGCGCGGTCATCCTGCGTACAAATGTCAGGCTGATGATCCCCAGGCAAATCAACAACACCCCGGCCATCGCATGGAACGACAGTTGCTCATGCAGCAGAAAGTAGGAAAACAACGCCACCAGCACCGGCGGCACACCGCGCATCACCGGGTAGACCTGACCGAAGTCGCCCGTCTCATAGGCCTTGATCAGAAACAGGCGATAGACCGTATTCAATATCACCGAAAGCAGTACATAACCCCAGACTTGCAGGCTTGGCACATTGACCAGCGGCAGCGCCGCCAGGCAGATCAGCAATGCGGTGCCATCGACCAGGGCCAGGGTCATGAAGCGGCTGCTGCCGGCCCGGACAACAGCGTTCCAGGTGGCGTGCATGAAGGCGGAGATCAGGACCAGGGTGATCGCGATATCGGAGTTATCCATGGAGTTTGGGCTGTTCAGAGGAGAAGGCGGGTATTTAACTCAGCCTCGCGTGCCGGCCGGAAGCGAAAGCTCATCAGCACAGCCATGACCCTTCATCATGCCGACATCGCCACCACAAACACTGAGGACCTCCTGTGAAAGCTGGTTTGTGGGGGCGCCGGGCTGGCATTTGGTCACGGTTTGTAAAGGGCCAGCAAGGCGTGTCGCTTTAAATTGCAGGACGCTTCCTAGACAATCCTCAGCGCCTTGTGCCTGTTGGAATCGGTGACTAGTCTGCGGTCCGTCACTGCTTATCAGTGATCGGGTTTAGTCGCCCGGATCCTATATGGCGCATGGTCTCATGAAGTTTCATGGTGGCTGTGCGTAGGGCACCTTCGGGTGCGCCGGTTTGCCATATGGCCGGTCGACTAACCTGCGTACAGCCGCCACCCTTCGTTTAGTCGCGACGGATGTCAGCTCCAAACCATATGGAGTTACACCATGCATAAGATTGTCCCCGACCCACCCTGCGACCTGCTCAACGACCGCGCCGCCTTCAGTCGCGCCCTCAGCCACTACCTACCGACCCAGGGCTTCCACTCCATCAGTGAAGAACTGAGTTTCGAAGACTCCCAGCTCTACACCGCCAGCCTGCTGAACAGCGCCTCGGCCACCGCGCTCGACTGTGTTGAACACTTGCCCGGCGCCGAACGGGCCAAGGTGCTCGCGGTGTGGCATTTGCTGGAGATCGCCAAGACCACGGTCGACCGCTCTATCGAGTGCCTGCATCCCCCGGCATAAACGCGATCAAAAAGGTGGGAGCGGGCTTGCTCGCGAATGCGGTGGGTCAGTCACTAGAGATGCCAACTGACCCACCGCATTCGCGAGCAAGCCCGCTCCCACATTTGGATCTGCGCCGCTGTTGAGGGCCAGTTACAATGCCGCTCACCCAAGGAGCCCCCATGCCCACCTTACTCACCGACTGGCGCCACCGCCCCACTCACCGCCGTGTCTGGGCCCTGGCCGCGCCGATGATTCTGTCGAATATTTCGGTACCGTTGGTGGCGCTGGTGGACAGCATGGTCATCGGCCACCTGCCCCACGCCCATCAACTGGGTGCCGTGGCCGTTGGGGCCAGCCTGTATACCTTCCTGGCCTGGGCCATGGGTTTTCTGCGCATGGGCACCACCGGGTTTGCCGCCCAAGCCGCCGGGCGCAATGATGGCGCGGCGCTGCGGCAAATCCTGCTGCAAGGTTTGCTGCTGGCACTGGGGTTGGCGATGGTGCTGGGCACAGTGGGCATTCCCCTCAGCCACCTGGCGCTGGAGTGGATGCAGCCCTCGGCCGAGTTGAATCAACTGACCCGCGAATTCTTCCACACCCGCCTGTTCGGCCTCCCTGCCGCCCTGGCCACCTACGCCCTGGTGGGTTGGTTCCTGGGCACGCAGAACGCCCGGGCCCCGCTGGCGATTCTGTTGACCACTAACCTTGTGAATATCGCCCTGAACCTGTGGTTCGTTTTAGGCCTGGACTGGGGCGTGGTCGGCTCGGCGCGGGCCTCGGTGATTGCCGAATGGACCGGCGCCCTGCTCGGCCTGGCCCTCACGCAAAAAGCCCTGCGCGCCTACCCCGGGCACATCGCCTGGGCGGCGCTCAAGGTCTGGCAAAGCTGGCGCGCGCTGCTGGCGGTCAACCGCGACATCTTTATCCGCAGCCTGGCGCTGCAATCGGTGTTTTTCATGATCACGGTGCAAGGCGCCCGGCTGGGCGACGCCACCGTCGCGGCCAATGCCCTGCTGCTCAACGGGCTGTTGCTGACCGCCCATGCCCTGGACGGTCTGGCCCACGCGGTGGAAGCGTTGTGCGGCCACGCCATCGGCGCCCATGACCGCCAGGCCCTGCGCCGCTCGCTGGTCGTTGCCTGCGGCTGGTCATTGATCGCCAGCCTCGGGTTTGTGCTGTTGTTTACCTTCGCCGGCCACTTGTTTATCGCCATGCAGACCGATATCCCCAGCGTGCGCGAAACCGCCGATATCTACCTGCCGTACCTTGCGGTACTGCCGTTGATTGCGGTGTGGAGTTATCTGTTGGACGGTTTGTTTATCGGCGCGACCCGCGCGCGGGAGATGCGCAATGGCATGCTGCTGACGGTGCTGATTATGCTGCCGCTTGCCTGGGCGTTGCAGGGGCTGGGTAACCACGGGCTGTGGATAACGTTCCTGCTGTTTATGGCAGTGCGCAGTTTGACGTTGTGGGCGATTGCCTGGCGGCTGAATCGGCAGGGGCTGTGGCTGGGCGCACACTAATGTGGGAGCGGGCTTGCCCGCGATGACGGCAGATCAGTCAGCACCTGTATTGACTGATCTACTGCTTTCGCGAGCAAGCCCGCTCCCACACAAGCCCGCTCCCACAGTTTGGCGCTGTGCCTGCCGGTCTTAGGAAGACAGGTAGGACGAACGGGTCAGGCCCAGGCGTAGCGCATCCAGGAACTGGGTGCGTTCTGCCGCCGTGATCTTCGCGCTGGCGCATTTGTCACGGTAGTGGGTCATCAACTCCTCCGGCGACAAGTGCACGTAGCGCAGCATGTCTTCGATGGTGTCGTGGGTCTCGATCCCGGCGCTGTACACCGAGCCGTCCTCGCGCTGGTAGATGTTCACCGAATCGGTGTCACCGAACAGGTTGTGCATGTCCCCGAGGATTTCCTGGTAGGCGCCCACCAGGAAGATCCCCAGCAGGTAGTCCTCACCTTCGTTCAAACCGTGCACCGGCAGGCTGGTCTCGATGCTTTGCTCGTCGACGTATTGCTTGATCTTGCCGTCGGAGTCACAGGTCAGGTCCTGCAGTACCGCGCGGCGCAGCGGCTCTTCGTCGAGGCGGTGCAGCGGCAGGATCGGCAAGACCTGGCCGATGGCCCAGGTGTCCGGCAGGCTCTGGAATACCGAGAAGTTGCAGATGTACTTGTCGGCCAGCTTGTCGTTGAGTTCGTCCAACACCTGGCGGTGCGAGCGCTGGCGGGCCTTGAGCGAGTTGTGCAGGCGGCGGCACACGGCGAAGTAGCACTGTTCGGCCAGGGCTTTTTCCGCGAGGGTCAGCTTGCCGTCGGCGTACTGGGCAGCCACGTCACTCATGTAGTGGGTGGCGCGCCAGTAGGTTTCGGTGACCATTTCAATGTCGGTCGGGCCCAGCAGGTCAACCAGCCATTGCACGGTTTCCGGCAGGCTCTCCTTGTTCTCGATCACCGGTACGTCGTCGTTGTGTTTCTCGACGTCGGTCACCTGCACCACCAGCATGGCGTGGTGGGCGGTCAGGGAGCGGCCGCTCTCGGAGAAGATGTTGGGGTGCGGCAGGTTCTGCGCGTCGCAGAATTCCTTGAGCATGCCCACCACCACGCCGGCGTAGTCGTCCATGTCGTAGTTGATCGAGCTGGCGTTGCGCGAGTGGGTACCGTCGTAGTCCACGCCCAGGCCGCCGCCGACGTCGATGTGGTCCACCGGCAGGCCGAGGTTGCGCAGTTCGCCGTAGTAGCGGATGGCTTCCTTGAACCCGTGCTGGTAGTCCGCCAGGTTGGCGATCTGCGAGCCCATATGGAAGTGCAGCAGGCGGATGCCCTGGTCCAGGCCCGCGGCGCGGAAGCGCTCGACCACCGACAGCAACTGCGCCGCCGACAGGCCGAACTTGGACTTCTCACCACCGGTGTCGGCCCATTTGCTCGACGCCAGGGACGACAGGCGCACCCGCAGGCCGACCTGTGGCTTGACCTTGAGGTTGGCGGCTTCTTCGATCACCAGGCCCACTTCGGACTCTTTCTCGATCACGATAAACACGTTGTGGCCCAGCTTCTGGCCCATCAGCGCGAGGCGGATGAACTCACGGTCCTTGTAACCGTTGCAGACGATGGTGCCGCCTTTCGGTGCCAGGGCCAGTACGGCCAGAAGCTCAGGCTTGGAGCCGGCTTCCAGGCCGATGGACACGTCCTGGGTGGCGATGATGTTCTCGATCACCGCTTCCTGCTGGTTGACCTTGATCGGGTAGAGCGCGGTGTATTTGCTCTGGTATTCCAGGCGCTCGATGTTCGCGTCGAAGGCGCCGGTCAGTTGGCGCACGCGGTCTTGCAGGATATCCGGGAAGCGCACCAGCAAAGGCAGGGACAGGCCGCTTTTGCGCAGCTCGTCCACTTGCTCGTACAAATCGATGGGCGAGCTGTTCGGGCCGTTCGGACGGACTTCAACGCGACCGGCATCATTGATCGCGAAATACCCGGCCCCCCAATGGCGAATCCCGTAAACACTGCGGCTGTCCGCAACTGTCCATTGGCTGCCATCGTCTTTGCGTGTGCGTCGTACGGACATCGAAGTCCCCTATATAAAGTCGAAGAGCGCCACCCAAGTCAGAGGCTGGCGCAGTCTAAAGAGTGAAAATGACGATTTGCCTGTGAGAGGGGTAGACCCCACTTGCAGGACAGAGTTTAGACACCGGTCAGGAACAGGCTCTGTGAAACCATGGAGACGACGAGCGCGCTCGTCGGTGCGGGTTTCACAGAGGCTGCTAGCCGCCGGATTTCTTCGCCTTGTAGCCGAGCTTGATCAACTCGGCCAACAGCAACTCGACGTGATCGCCCTGGATTTCGATGATCCCGTCTTTCAGGGCGCCACCGGTGCCACAGCGCTTTTTCAGCAGCGTGGCCAACTCCTTGAGTGGCTCGGCTGCCAGGGGCACGCCGGTGATGGTGGTCACCGTCTTGCCGCCACGGCCCTTGCTCTCGCGGCGTACGCGGGCAATTCCGTCACCTTCGGGAATCAGGGTCTGTTTACAGGTACAGGCGTCCACGGGCTGGCGACAGTCCGGGCAATGCCGACCTGCGTCGGTGGAAAACACCAGGCCACCAAGGGCGGCGAAGGATGCGGCTTTTTTGGCCACCGGCAATCCTCTTGGGAGGATGAAGACTGATCAGTGCCCGTCAACCGGCCACCAACCGCGAAGCCCCACTCAGGCAGGGGCAGCGCTACCGAACCGCTCAGGCCTACCCGCCCCTGTAGGAGCGAACTTGCTTGCGAAAATCGTCAACGATAACGCGGGCATCCAGACAGCACGCGGTGACATTGGGTTTTTCGCGAGCAAGCTCGCTCCTACAGGGACCGGGGAAACGTTGGAGCGGTTCGGCTTGAAAAGTCGCGCAGTGTAACGGCAAAAAGCCTACTTGCTAAGAGCCAAATGGCGCCAATTTATGCAACTTTAGCGACGCGCAGCCAGATAGCGTTTTAAGGCGGCCAACGAGTCGGGGCAATAGGACTTTTGCTCGATATCGGCCAGCACCGCCTCGATGCTCATAAAGCGCGCTTCCAGCACCTCTTCGGGCTGCAATTGCAGCGGCCCGTCCCAGACTGCCGAGAACGCCGAGCACCAGAGCCGGTTGCCCGTGTCCTCGAAAAAGAAGTGGTCGTGGGCCGTCAGCTTTACACCGCTGACGCCCAACTCTTCTGCCAGCTCGCGGGCGGCCGATTGCTCATAGGTCTCGCCCGCCGCAACCATGCCCCCCGCCGCCACGTCCCAGTAACCGGGATAGATGGCTTTGCTCAGGGTGCGCCGATGCACACACAGCTCACCCTTTGAGTTGAACAGCATGATGTAGGTGCCGCGCCCGATCAGCCCGCGCTCGCGCAGGTCGGCCCGCACCAGGGCGCCAAGCAGGTTGTCCTGCTCGTCGACCCAGGCGATGTGTTCGGCATCCGAGGCCGCGCGGTGCGCGACCTCCTTGGCGCTATCAACCATGACTCAACCCTGGTTCAGCAGTTGACGCAGGTCGATCACTGCCGCGTTGGCGCGGGAGATGTAGTTGGCCATCACCAGCGAGTGGTTGGCCAATACGCCGTAGCCGCTGCCATTGAGGATCATCGGGCTCCACAGGGTTTCCTGGGAGGCTTCCAGCTCACGAATGATCTGGCGCACGCTGACGGTGGCGTTTTTCTTGGCCAGGACGTCGGCAAAGTCGACTTCGATGGCACGCAACAGGTGGGACAGGGCCCACGCCTGGCCACGGGCTTCGTAGAACACGTTGTCGATTTGCATCCATGGGGTTTCCACCACTTCTTCATCGACCTGCGGCACTTCGCCCGGCGCCAGCGCTTCGGTTTTCAGCGCGGTGTTGAGCTTGACCCGGCCGACACTGGCCGACAGGCGCTGCGACAACGAGCCCAAGCGGGTGGCGACATCGCCCAGCCAGTTGTTCAGGTTGTCGGCGCGCGCATAAAACAGGGCGCCTTTTTGATTGGGGTCGGACAGGCGTGCCTGGTAGCGGCTCAGGGAGTTGATGCCTTCCTGGTATTCCGATTCGCTGGAAGGCAGCACCCAGCTTTTATTGTCGAAGTTGAAACGCGGCTCGGCCTTGGCCAGGTCGGCGTCTTCGGCCGATTGCGATTGCGAGCGGGCGAAGTCCTTGCGCAGGGCACGGGTCAGGTCACGCACCTGCACCAGCACGCCATATTCCCAGCTGGGCATGTTGTCCATCCACAACCCAGGCGGGAAGCGGTCGTTGGAAATGTAGCCGCCAGGCTTGTTGAGCAGGGTGCCCACTACGGTCTTGACGGTTTCGACGGTGGTAAAGCCGATGACCATTTGCTTGCCGTCTTTTTCGGCGGCAATTTGCGCGTTTTGCTGGACCGGGAACAAGGCCGGCTCCTGGCTCCAATACCAACCCAGGCCACCGGTGACCAACAGGTAAATCACCACCAGGGTCAGCAGTGCCCGGCTCATCAACAGGTTACGAAAATAGCTGCGGGAGGCCGACTTGGGCGCAGGGCTTGGGCCTGGGGCGCTGCCTGCACGGTTTTTCCAGTCCAGCATGGCGGATATCCTTTCAGTCACTTGAGTTCAATAGCTACGACCACAACCCTACCCCATCGTGCCCGTCTGTGCGGGGCTTTTAATCAAGGTGGCGCAAAGCTGGCACTCAACTATAAAGGAAGGGCGCTGATGCGCCTACGCGACCCAGCAGTCAGCAAATGAATCCCTGGGACCTTGCAGTTAATTGACGTATGACACTCGTGCGATTGAAAAGAGGTGCTAGCATAGAGCCACCAGTCGACCTCAGCATGCACCCTTACCTAGTAGTCAGGATATGACCGAGCCAGAAGACCCAAGCCGTGAGCGTCTCAAGCACCACTTTGCCCAGCGGGTAATTCATCAGGCGCGTCAAATTCTTGAGATCTGGCAGCGTTTGCAGCGCAGCGAATGGTCGAACGCCGAATTGAACGAACTCAGCGAGGCCAATCTGCGCCTGCTGCGTTTTGCCGAGCGCTTTGAACAACCCGAGCATGGCCAACTGGCCCGGCACATCATCGAGTCGCTCAAAGCGGTGGATGAAAACCGCGGCCGCCTGAGCAGCCACCTGATCACCGACCTCAACCGCTTGATGCAGCGCCTGTCACGAACCGGCCTGCGCCAGGGCGACCAGTTGGACCAGACCTTCCTGCCGCCGATGCGCAAGCCGATCTACGTGATGCTGGCCGATCACGACCGTGCCGAGCGCCTGGCCAAGCAGCTGGAATTCTTTGGCTTGAGCGCGCAGTCCTTGGACAGCGTGGCCGCGTTCCGCTCGTCCATGGCCGAACGCCTGCCGGCGGCGATTGTGATGGACGTGGACTTCTGCGGCGCCGGCCTGGGCCTGAAACTGGCCGCCGAAGCCCAGGAAGGCCTGGAGCAGAAACTGCCGCTGTTGTTCTTCAGCCTGCACGAAACCGACACCCCCACCCGCCTGGCGGCGGTGCGCGCCGGTGGCCAGGAGTTCCTCACCGGGACCCTGGAAGCCTCGAGCCTGCTGGAAAAAATCGAGGTACTGACCTGCGTCGCCCAGTACGAACCTTACAAAGTGCTGATCATCGACGACTCCCGCGCCCAGGCGATGCACACCGAGCGCCTGCTCAACAGCGCCGGGATCGTCACCCGCACCCTGATCGAGCCGATCCAGGCCATGGCCGAGCTGGCAGACTTCCAGCCCGACCTGATCATCCTCGACATGTACATGCCGGCCTGCACCGGTACCGAACTGGCCAAGGTGATTCGCCACAATGACCGTTATGTCAGCGTGCCGATCATCTACCTGTCGGCCGAAGACGACCTGGATAAACAGCTGGATGCCATGAGCGAAGGCGGTGACGACTTCCTCACCAAGCCAATCAAGCCGCGCCACCTGATCACCACCGTGCGCAACCGCGCCGCCCGCGCCCGCCATCTCAAGGCGCGGATGGTGCGCGACAGCCTGACCGGCCTGTACAACCACACCCATATCCTGCAACTGCTGGAAGACTGCAGCTTCCGCTCGCGCCGCGAGAACAAGCCGCTGAGCTTTGCCATGCTCGACATTGACCACTTCAAGCGGGTCAACGACAGCCACGGCCACCCCATGGGCGACCGCGTGATCAAGAGCCTGGCGCTGTTTCTCAAGCAACGCTTGCGCAAGACCGACTACATCGGCCGTTACGGCGGCGAAGAGTTCGCCATTGTGATGCCCGACACCGACCTGGACGCGGCCTGCAAAGTGCTCGACGAAATCCGTGGGCGCTTTGCCGAAATCCACTACCCGGCCCAGCCCCAGGATTTGTGGTGCACCTTCAGCGCCGGTGTGGTCGAGTTGTGCGACGGCTCCGACAGCCTGATGATGGCCGCCCAGGCCGACGAGGCGCTGTACCGCGCCAAGGATGCCGGGCGTAACCGGGTGCACGCCGCAGGCACCTCAAGGCAAAGTGCCACCTTTTCATCGGATTCCACTCAGTCCGTCATAACGCTGTAACGAAAACGCAATAACTTCAGGCACTTATCTTTCCGCCGTTGGTTGAAACCACGCATGCGCCTGAAGCTGCTGACGAATCTGAACACCCTTCTGCTGGTCGCCGTTTGCCTGGCCCTGGGCGCTACGCTCTGGTGGTCGCAGCGGGCCCTTGAGCGCCCGTACCTGTTGATGGAGCGCTACTTGGGCCTGTCCCAGGCCTTCCAGAACCAGACTGCGCGCAATATCGACGATTATCTTTCCAGCGGCGACGCCTTGCGCCTGAGCGCTGCGGGCCAGAGCCTGGAAAACCTGCTGCTGCACCTGGACGAGCTGCCGCCTGAGCTGACGCAAAAACTGCGGCCCGGCCTGCTCGACCTCGATGGCTTCAGCAAGACCGACCTGCTGGCCGCCGGCAAACTGGCCGGTGACCCACAAGCCCTGCTGCTGCAAGCCGAGCGGGAGTTGGGGGCCAATCTGGAGCAATTGAGCCAGTACGCCATCGGCGTCAGCTCAGTAGACGCGCCCCGTTATCTGCCGCCGTTGCTCGCCGCCTCCCAGCATCTGGGCCGACTGTCCCTGGCACGGGACAAACTGGTGAGCAGCGGGCGCAGCGAACTGGCCGACGATGTAGAGCGCGAACTGGCCAACATCCGCAGCCAGGCTGATCTGCTTGGGCAACTGCCGCTGCTGGGCGTGACCGCCAGCAGTGCCTCCAACAGCGATGATTTTTCGGCGCTGATGGGCCTGGAAAGCAGCGAAACCACAGCCGCCGAAGACACCGGCGTGGGCCTCAAGCGCGAGCTCAACAGCCTGCTCACGCGCTACCCGGCCGAACTGGCGCGCACCCGCGAGCAAATCCACAAACGCACTGAGCTGGCCGCCGCCACCCATCTGAAAATCGACACCGTGCAGCAAGCCATTGCCGCACTGGAGCCCGAAGTGCGCGCCCAGCACGCCAGAATCCAGGGCGAAGTGCGGGTGATCCAAGGCGTGATGATTGGCCTGATCCTGCTGATCGCCCTGCTCATCGACACCCTGCAACGGCGCCTGGCGCGGGTGCTGACCAGCCTGGCACCGGCCCTGTCGACCTGGGCCGAGGGTGACTTCAGCCAAGAGATAGCCCTGGGTGCGACCAACCGCGAACTGCATGATATTGAAGCCTCGCTCAATCGCCTGCGGGCTTACCTGGTGAACCTGGTGGGCACTATTCGCACGAATGCCGAGCAAGTGGCCGGCAGCAGCCGCGCCCTGGCCGAACTGAGCGGCGGCCTGCATGACGGGGCCGAACGCCAGGCCGGGGACACTGCGCAAATCCGTGATTCATTGGGCGAGTTGGAGGCCACTATCCAGCAGGTTGCCGGTGACGCCAGCCAGGCTGCCGGGGCCAGCCGCAGTGCCGGCGAGGCCGTGGAACATGGCCAGCGGGTGATCGGCTTGAGCCTCACCGGCCTGCACGCGCTGGTGGGCGAAGTGCAAGACAATGCGCAGATGATCGAAAAACTCGCCGAAGAGTCCGCGACCATTGGCAGCGTGCTCACGGTGATCCGCTCGATTGCCGACCAGACCAACCTGCTGGCGCTCAATGCCGCCATCGAAGCGGCCCGCGCCGGTGAGGCCGGGCGCGGGTTTGCGGTGGTTGCCGACGAAGTACGCTCCCTGGCCCAGCGCACGGCAGGCGCCACCGCCGAGATCCAGACCCTGATTGCCGGCCTGCAGACCGCAGCCCGGCAATCGGTGGAAGGCATGCGCGCCCAGGTCGAACACGCCGAAGCCACCGCCCAGCAGGCCCAGGCGGCCGACGGCGCGCTGGATGAAATCGTCGGCGCGATCCAGACCATTTCCGACACCGCCACCCGGATTGCCGAGGTGACAGCCCAGCAGAGCGGCGCGGTCAGTGAAATCCGCGATAACAGCGAGCGCATCCACCAGTTGGGCGAGGACAATCTGCTGCGGATCGGCCAGGGCCGCCGCCAGGGCGAGCATCTGTTGGTGCTCGGCGGGCAGCTTAATACGGCGGTGCAGGCATTTCGCGTCTGACGCCATCTCCCGCCCCATGAAGATCAAATGTAGGGGCTGGCTTGCCTGCGATAGCGGTGTGCCAGGCGACTAATCGGCTACTGATCCACCGCTATCGCAGGCAAGCCAGCTCCTACAGTCGATCTTCATTGCTTTCCAGACCGTATTACCAATGACCGGATCGTGCGCCCCAGTCACATACTTTGCGCAATCCTCGCTAATCGTGCTGGCTATTGCAGAGAACTGGACAGTCACAAAGGCTTTGCGGCATAGTCGCCGGGTTCTGACGTACCTACCTCCAATAACAAGGAACAGCCGATGGCGACCTTACTGGTTCTGCACGGACCCAACCTGAACCTGCTCGGCACCCGCGAACCGGGTGTGTACGGTGCAGTGACCCTCGAACAGATCAACCTCGATCTCGAACGACGGGCCCGTGAAGCCGGCCACCATCTGCTCTACCTGCAAAGCAATGCCGAGTATGAATTGATTGATCGCATTCACGCCGCGCGCAGCGAAGGCGTGGACTTTATCCTGATCAATCCCGCCGCTTTTACGCACACAAGCGTTGCATTACGTGACGCGCTGCTGGCGGTGAGCATCCCATTCATCGAAGTGCATTTATCGAACGTGCATAAACGCGAAGCTTTCCGCCATCACTCTTACTTCTCCGACGTAGCGGTAGGAGTGATCTGCGGCCTTGGCGCCAGCGGTTACCGACTGGCCCTGGAGGCCGCCCTGGAACACGTTGAAGAACAGGCTATACGCCCCTGACCGACCCTTGGGAGTTGATGATTCATGGATATCCGTAAAGTTAAGAAACTGATCGAACTGCTGGAAGAATCCGGTATCGACGAGCTGGAAATCAAGGAAGGCGAAGAGTCCGTACGGATCAGCCGTCACAGCAAGACCCCGGCCCAACAGTTCTACGCGCCACAGATGCAAGCGCCGGCGCCAGCCGCTGCTGCTCCAGCCGCCGCACCTGCTGCTGCCGCTGCACCTGCCGCACCAGCAGCGCCTGTGCTGAACGGTTTCGTGGTCAAGTCGCCAATGGTCGGTACTTTCTACCGCACCCCGGCACCGACCTCGCCAGCCTTCGTTGAAGTGGGCAAGACCGTGAAAGTGGGCGACACCATCTGCATCGTGGAAGCGATGAAGATGATGAACCACATCACGGCCGAAAAAGCCGGCGTCATCGAATCCATCCTGGTAGAAAACGGTCAGCCGGTTGAGTACGACCAGCCGCTGTTCACCATCGTTTGAACCGCGGAGCGCCTTCGATGTTGAAACCTGCGAAGAAACTGCAAAAAGTCCTGATCGCCAACCGCGGCGAGATCGCGCTGCGGATCCTGCGCGCCTGTAAGGAAGAGGGCATCAAGACCGTCGCTGTTTACTCGACGGCCGATACCGAATTGATGCACGTGAAACTGGCGGACGAAAGCATCTGCATCGGCCCGCCACTGGCCACGAACTCGTACCTGAAGGTCTCGAACATCATCGCTGCGGCTGAAGTGACCGGCGCTGATGGCATCCACCCTGGCTACGGCTTCCTCGCGGAAAACGCCGATTTCGCCGAACAGGTGGAAAAATCCGGCTTCGCCTTCATCGGCCCGAAAGCCGAGACCATTCGCCTGATGGGCGACAAGGTGTCGGCCAAGGACGCCATGATCGCAGCCGGCGTGCCTACTGTTCCAGGCTCCGACGGCCCACTGCCCGAGGACGAGGAAACCGCCCTGCGCATTGGTCGCGAAGTCGGTTACCCGGTGATCATCAAGGCCGCCGGCGGCGGTGGTGGTCGCGGCATGCGCGTGGTGCACAAGGAAGAAGACCTGATCGAAGCGGCCAAGCAGACTCGCTCCGAGGCGGGCGCCTGGTTCGGCAACCCGATGGTCTACCTGGAAAAATACCTGACCAATCCACGTCACGTGGAAGTCCAGGTACTGTCCGACGGCCAGGGCCACGCCATCCACCTGGGCGACCGCGATTGCTCGCTGCAACGCCGTCACCAGAAGGTCCTGGAAGAAGCTCCGGCACCGGGCCTGGATGAAAAAGCACGTCAGGAAGTCCTGGCACGCTGCGTCAAGGCTTGCATCGATATCAACTACCGTGGCGCCGGGACTTTCGAGTTCCTCTACGAGAACGGCCGCTTCTACTTCATCGAGATGAACACTCGTGTGCAGGTAGAGCACCCGGTTTCGGAGATGGTCACCGGTATCGACATCGTCAAGGAGATGCTGAGCATCGCCGCTGGCAACGTGCTGTCCTTCACCCAGGATGACGTGAAGATGCACGGTCACTCCCTGGAGTGCCGGATCAACGCCGAAGACCCGAAAACCTTTATCCCGAGTCCAGGCCTGGTCAAGCATTTCCATGCACCCGGCGGCAACGGCGTTCGCGTCGATTCGCACCTGTACAGCGGCTACAAGGTTCCGTCCAACTACGACTCGTTGATCGGCAAGCTGATCACCTGGGGCGCCACTCGCGACGAGGCCATGGCCCGTATGCGCAATGCCCTGGACGAAATTGTGGTCGACGGCATCAAGACCAACATCCCCCTGCATCGGGATCTGGTTCGTGATGAAGGCTTCTGCGAAGGTGGTGTGAACATTCACTACCTGGAACACAAGCTGGCCAACCAGTAAGTTTGTGCTCCACCCACAAAACCGCCTTCGGGCGGTTTTGTCGTTTATGCGCACACAAGAACACCACAAAACCCTGTAGGAGCTGGCTTGCCTGCGATAGCGGTAGGCCTGGCACTGATGAGCAAGCTGACACCCCGCCATCGCAGGCAAGCCAGCTCCCACATTTGGCTCCCGTGCTGTCAGTGGTGTCGTCTTCTGGCCTGCTCTCGCGTAAACTTGCGCCCTTTCGCAGCCCCACCCCGCTGCACACTCATTTTTTCAAAGGTGCCCGCCATGCCTTGGCTGCAAGTCCGTCTCGCCATCAGCCCAGAACAAGCCGAAACCTATGAAGACGCGTTCCTCGAAGTGGGCGCCGTGTCGGTGACCTTCATGGACGCCGAAGACCAGCCGATTTTCGAGCCTGAGCTGAACACCACCCCGCTGTGGTCCCACACCCACTTGCTGGCGCTGTTCGAAGACGGCACCGACGCCAGCAGCGTGTTTGCCCACATGGAACTGCTCACCAGCGGCCCGCTGCCCGAGCACCATAGCGAAGTGATCGAAGACCAGGACTGGGAACGCAGTTGGATGGACAACTTCCAGCCTATGCGTTTCGGCCAGCGCCTGTGGATCGTGCCAAGCTGGCATGCGGCCCCGGAGCCTGAGGCAGTCAACCTGCTGCTGGACCCGGGCCTGGCGTTCGGCACCGGCACCCACCCCACCACCGCCCTGTGCCTGGAATGGCTCGATGGCCAGGACTTGCAAGGCTGCAACGTGTTGGACTTCGGCTGCGGCTCGGGGATCCTGGCCATCGCCGCGCTGCTGCTGGGCGCCAAGGAAGCCGTCGGCACCGACATCGACGTGCAGGCCCTGGAAGCCTCCCGCGATAACGCCGGGCGCAACAACATCCCTGAAGGCAAATTCCCACTGTACCTGCCGGAGCAATTGCCCCAGGTGCAGGCCGACGTACTGGTCGCCAATATCCTCGCCGGGCCGCTGGTCTCACTGGCCCCGCAACTGTCGAGCCTGGTCAAGCCGGGCGGGCGCCTGGCGCTGTCGGGGATCCTCGCCGAGCAGGGCGAAGAAGTCGCCGCCGCCTATGCCCAGGACTTCGACCTGGACCCCATCGCCAACCGCGATGGCTGGGTACGCATCAGCGGTCGTCGGCGCTAGAATGAGCGCCTGCATGAATCGGATGGCCGCATGACCGACAGTTTTGTCACCCAGTGCCCGCATTGCCAAACCCGTTTCCGCGTCAGCCATGCCCAGTTGAGCGTGGCCCGCGGCGTGGTTCGCTGCGGCTCTTGCCTGCAAGTGTTCAATGCCGCCCGGCAACTGCTGGAGCAGCGCGCCCACGCGCCTGAAACACCGGCCGCCGACGCCCCGCCGCGCGCCATCAGCCAGAAGCAATGGACCGCCGAGGAGCTGGACCTGGACCACCTGGACCTCGACGAAGAACTGGCCAAGCTGGAACGCCGGGAAATCCAGCACACCCAGCCCCAGGGCAGCGAACGACGCCAGGCAGGGGCGGACCGCCGGCAAAAAGACGAGTCGATGAGCGCCAGCCGCGACACCGCCAAGGCTGAAGAAGAACAATGGGCCGCCAGCCTGTTCAGCGACCCACCGGACGAACGGGCTGCGACAATCGCCCACGCCGAGCAAGCCGCCGAACCGGCCCCAGCCCCCACGGGCAAAACCCAGCGTACCGAGCCCTCGATGTCCTTCGACATCCACGAGGTGGACGACGAGCCCGTACTGCATGCTGACGAGCCTCTCGACCCGCCCGAGCCCACGCTCAGCAGCGAGCTGGACGAACCCGAGCCTGAGCCACGCCGCAAGCGCACACGCGCCACGGGCAACGCCCATGACGAGATGCTGCAGGACCTGGAAGACGACCCGCTGCACCTGTACACCGGCAAACGCCCGGCCGGCTGGGGCCGCCGCCTGCTCTGGCTGACCCTGGTGCTGCTGGCCGCCGCCGCCCTCGCTGGCCAGTACATCGCCTATCAGTTCGACGACCTGGCCCGTCAGGACAAGTACCGGCCATGGTTCCAGGAACTGTGCCCGAAACTGGGCTGCACCGTGCCGTCGCGGGTCGATATTGCCCATATCAAGAGCAGCAACCTGGTGGTGCGCAGCCATCCCGAGTTCGCCGGCGCCCTGGTGGTGGATGCGATCATCTACAACCGTGCGACGTTCTCCCAGCCGTTCCCGCTGCTGGAGCTGCGTTTTGCCGACCTCAATGGCCGGATGATCGCCAGCCGGCGCTTCAAGCCCGCCGAGTACCTCAGCGGGGAGCTGGCCGGCCAGACCGAGATGCCGTCCCAGACCCCGATCCATATCGCCTTGGACATTCTCGACCCAGGCAACAAGGCTGTGAACTACAGTCTCAGTTTCCACTCCCCCGAGTGATTCGCAGCGCACGTCAAGGTTCGGACGGCAGGTTATTGACTTGCTCGTCCACGACCAAACCGCTGGCGATAAGAAAATAACTGCTCAGATTTTATCCAATTCAGCCTTTAACCAGTCATCGAGAGCGGGTATCATGCCAACCCTTTTTCGAACTCTAATGATCCGGCCCCACAACAGGGAAGTCCTATGTCGGCGGTACGCATCGGCCCATATACATTGCCAAACGCTTTGATTCTCGCCCCGATGGCGGGTGTCACCGACCAGCCCTTTCGTCAGCTGTGCAAACGTTTGGGCGCGGGCCTTGTAGTTTCGGAAATGGTCACCAGCGACATGAGCTTGTGGAACACCCGCAAATCGCGGATGCGCATGATCCACGAAGGTGATCCCGAGCCGCGCTCGGTACAGATCGCCGGTGGCGACGCGCAGATGCTGGCGGATGCAGCCCGGGCCAACGTGGAGCTGGGTGCACAGATTATTGATATCAACATGGGTTGCCCGGCAAAAAAGGTCTGCAACAAGGCCGCCGGCTCCGCCCTGTTGAAGGATGAGCAGTTGGTGGCCGAGATCCTGCACGCCGTGGTGGGTGCAGTGGATGTGCCGGTCACCCTGAAGATCCGCACCGGCTGGGACCGGGACAACAAGAACGGCCTGACGGTGGCGAAGATCGCCGAACAGGCAGGCATTACAGCGCTGGCGGTGCATGGCCGTACCCGTGCGGACCTTTATACCGGCGAGGCTGAATACGACACCATTGCTGCGATCAAGCAGGCGGTGTCGATTCCGGTCTTTGCCAACGGCGACATCGACTCGGCCGAGAAAGCCCGGCGCGTGCTGCACGCAACCGGTGCCGATGGGCTGTTGATCGGCCGGGCCGCCCAGGGGCGGCCATGGATTTTTCGTGAGATCGAGCACTTCCTGCGTACCGGCGAAATCATGCCGGCACCGGGGCTGATCGAGGTGGAACGTATTCTGCTAGAGCATCTGGCCGCCCTGCACACCTTCTATGGAGACGTGATGGGCGCGCGCATAGCTCGCAAGCATGTGGGTTGGTATCTCGCAACCCTACCCGGCGCCAAAGAGTTTCGCGCCGGGTTCAATCGTTTGGATGAAACGCAAGCACAGGTCACCGCCGTTCGTGAGTTCTTTGCCGAACGAGACAAGAGCCTGAGAGCAGGGGACGCAGAAGGGGTGGCCGCATGACGATGATGACCGAGACTTTAGTGAGTGGAACAACACCCGTGAGCGACAACGTCAATTTGAAACAGCACCTCAACACGCCGAGCGAAGAAGGCCAGACCCTTCGCGGGAGCGTCGAGAAAGCGCTGCACAATTATTTCGCCCACCTTGAGGGCGCGGCCGTCACGGATGTGTACAACCTGGTGCTCTCCGAAGTCGAGGCGCCCTTGCTCGAAAGCGTGATGAACTACGTCAAGGGCAACCAGACCAAAGCCAGTGAGCTGCTGGGCCTGAACCGTGGGACCCTGCGCAAGAAGCTCAAACAGTACGATTTGCTGTAAGCATTCAATCAAACCAGAAAGGCGCCCGCGTAAAACCGGTCGCCTTTTTTGCTGACTCCTTTGCTTTTGATGGAAATTGAGATGACCGACCAGACTACCCGCCTGCCGATCCGCCGTGCCTTGATCAGTGTTTCCGACAAGACCGGGATCCTCGAATTTGCCCGGGAGCTGGAAGCCCTGGGCGTGGAAATCCTCTCCACGGGCGGGACCTTCAAACTGCTGCAGGACAACGGCGTGGCCGCAGTAGAAGTCGCGGACTACACCGGTTTCGCAGAAATGATGGACGGTCGGGTCAAGACCCTGCACCCGAAAATCCACGGCGGCATCCTCGGCCGTCGCGGTATCGACGATGCCATCATGAACGAGCACGGCATCAAGCCGATCGACCTGGTGGCCGTCAACCTCTACCCGTTCGAAGCCACCATCAACAAGCCAGGCTGCGACCTGCCGACCGCGATCGAAAACATCGATATCGGCGGCCCGACCATGGTGCGCTCGGCAGCCAAGAACCACAAAGACGTGGCCATCGTGGTCAACGCCAGCGACTACGCCCAAGTATTGCAAAGCCTGAAAGCCGGAGGCCTGACCTACGCCCAGCGTTTCGACCTGATGCTCAAGGCCTTCGAACACACCGCCGCCTATGACGGCATGATCGCCAACTACATGGGCACCGTGAACCAGGCCGCCGAGACCCTGAGCACTGAGGGCCGCAGCCAGTTCCCGCGCACCTTCAACAGCCAGTTCATCAAGGCCCAGGAAATGCGCTACGGCGAGAACCCGCACCAGAGCGCGGCGTTCTACGTGGAAGCCAAGCCTGCCGAAGTGGGGATCGCCACCGCGACCCAACTGCAGGGCAAGGAGCTGTCCTACAACAATGTGGCTGACACCGACGCCGCGCTGGAATGTGTGAAGAGCTTCGTCAAGCCGGCCTGCGTGATCGTCAAGCACGCCAACCCGTGCGGCGTGGCGGTGAGCCCGGACGCTGAAGGCGGGATCCGCCAGGCCTACGAGCTGGCCTACGCCACCGATACCGAATCGGCATTCGGCGGCATCATCGCCTTCAACCGCGAACTGGATGCCGAGACTGCCAAGGCCATCGTCGAGCGTCAGTTCGTCGAAGTGATCATCGCCCCATCCGTCAGCGAAGAGGCCCGTGCCATTGTTGCCGCCAAGGCCAATGTGCGCCTGCTGGCCTGCGGTGAGTGGTCGGCTGACCGCGCCGCTGCCTGGGATTACAAGCGCGTCAATGGTGGCTTGCTGGTACAGAGCCGCGACATCGGCATGATCGGCAGCCAGGACCTGAAAGTGGTGACCCAGCGCGCACCGACCGAGCAAGAGATCAACGACCTGATCTTCGCCTGGAAAGTGGCCAAGTACGTCAAGTCCAACGCCATCGTCTACGCCAAGAACCGCCAGACCATCGGTGTCGGCGCCGGCCAGATGAGCCGCGTGAACTCGGCGCGTATCGCGGCGATCAAGGCTGAACATGCCGGTTTGCAAGTCGCGGGTTCGGTGATGGCATCGGATGCGTTCTTCCCCTTCCGTGATGGCCTGGATAACGCTGCAAAAGCAGGTGTTACTGCGGTGATTCAACCGGGTGGCTCGATGCGTGATGCTGAGGTGATTGCCGCGGCTGATGAAGCCGGCATTGCCATGGTCTTCACCGGCATGCGCCACTTCCGCCACTGATCCAAATGTGGGTGGGGCTTATGTGGGAGCGGGCTTGCTCGCGAATGCGGTGTGTCATTCGACACATTCCTCACAGGCCCACCGCTTTCGCGAGCAAGCCCGCTCCCACATTTTAAAGCGCTCCAGCAGCGCCTACAGAATTTGAGGTTTTTGAAATGAATGTTTTGATCATTGGCAGCGGTGGCCGTGAACACGCCCTGGCTTGGAAAGTCTCCCAGGACCCACGCGTGCAGAAAGTCTTCGTCGCTCCCGGCAACGCCGGTACCGCCATTGAAGCCAAGTGCGAAAACGTCGCCATCGACGTCTTGGCCCTTGAGCAACTGGCTGACTTTGCCGAAAAGAACGTGTCCCTGACCATCGTTGGTCCGGAAGTGCCGCTGGTGGCGGGTGTCGTGGACCTGTTCCGCAGCCGTGGCCTGGACTGCTTCGGTCCGACCGCTGGCGCCGCCCAGTTGGAAGGCTCGAAAGCCTTCACCAAGGACTTTTTGGCGCGCCACAAGATCCCGACCGCCGACTACCAGAACTTCACCGAGATCGAGCCGGCCCTGGCTTATCTGCGCGAGAAAGGCGCCCCCATCGTGATCAAGGCCGATGGCCTGGCCGCCGGTAAAGGCGTGATCGTCGCGATGACCCTGCAAGAAGCCGAAGACGCGGTACGCGACATGCTCGCCGGCAACGCCTTCGGTGACGCCGGTTCGCGGGTGGTGATCGAAGAATTCCTCGACGGTGAAGAAGCCAGCTTTATCGTGATGGTCGACGGCAAGAACGTCTTGCCGATGGCCACCAGCCAGGACCACAAGCGCGTCGGCGACGGCGACACCGGCCCCAACACCGGCGGCATGGGTGCCTACTCCCCTGCCCCGGTGGTCACCGCCGACGTGCACCAGCGCGTCATGGACCTGGTGATCTGGCCGACCGTGCGCGGCATGGCCGATGAAGGCAATGTCTACACCGGCTTCCTGTACGCGGGCTTGATGATCGACAAGGCCGGCAACCCGAAAGTCATCGAGTTCAACTGCCGCTTCGGCGACCCGGAAACCCAGCCGGTGATGCTGCGCCTGCAGTCGAGCCTGGTGCTGTTGGTGGAAGCCGCCCTGGCGCAAGCGCTGGACAAGGTCGAAGCGCAGTGGGACCCACGCCCAAGCGTCGGCATCGTACTGGCCGCCGGTGGCTACCCTGCCGACTACGCCAAGGGCGACCTGATCCAGGGCCTGGACGCAGCGGCTACACTGGAAGGCAAAGTGTTCCACGCGGGTACCGCGCTCAAGGATGGCCAAGTCGTCACCGCAGGTGGCCGTGTACTGTGCGCCACCGCCATGGGCGCCAGTGTCGATGCCGCCCAGCAGCAAGCGTACAAGCTGGCCGCGAAGATCGACTGGCAGGGCTGCTTCTACCGCAAGGACATCGGCTACCGCGCCATTGCCCGTGAGCGGGGCGAAGATCAGTAAGCAGCTGTCCGTTCGGCTAGGCAGGGGCCTTTGGCCCTTGCCGTCCCATTACGGTCCCGCGCATAGTTAACCCCGTGCATCAACCTACGAAGGGATTTCGCCGTGCGCTGGCTCAGGATCGCCATAGTTTTTACAGTCAGCCTGCTGACCCTGCTCTGCCTTTTGCCGGCCCAGGCCGCCGCACAAGGTAGCGGCTGGGCGGTATTGCTTGATGAACAGGCCGACCTGCAACTGAGCGACATTCGCTCGGCACGCTACACCAACCAATTTAGCCCCATCGAACTGGACCGGATCACCGCCGCCGAGCCCAATGGTGCGCTGTGGGTACGTTTCAGGCTGCAGCCCGGCAAGCACGAGCAAGTGCTGCGGGTCTTCGCGCCGGACCTGGCGCACCTCAACCTGTATGTGCTGGACGGCGACACGCTGATCGAGCAAGTGAACACCGGCACCCGCCAACCCCAGGCCGAACGCCCGCTGCCCAGCAGCGACTTCATGCTGCCCTTGCCCCAGAGCCAGAAGCCCCTGGATGTATATGTGCGCCTGGTTTCGGAGCACGAGCTGCGGCCATACCTGACCCTCGAACCCGCCGTGATGGCCGCCGCCAACCAGACCCAGACCCTGGTCTATGGCCTGCTGTTCGGCTGCCTGCTGATGCTGATCCTGCACAACCTCACCCGCTACGCCTACCATCGCTCGCGCAGCAGCCTGTGGCTGGCGGCCTGCGAAGTGCTGCTGTTGCTCAGCCTGTTGCTGCTGCTCAACCTGCTGGGCCCCTGGTTGCCGAACTGGCACGCCATGCAAACCCCGGGGGCCTATATGGCGTTGCTGCTGACCGCACCGTGCGGCCTGATGTTTGCCTACCGTTTCTTCGCGCCACTGGGCCCGCATCCACTGAACAAGCTGCTGATGGCGGACATCCTGCTGATCGTGCTGTGCGGCCTGTTGCTGCTGTTCGTCAACACCCTGCCACTGAACATCATCACCTATGCCCTGGTGGCGCTGGCCGGCCTGAGCATGCTGTTTGTCTCGGCCTACCACTGGCAAAAAGGCTACCGGCCGGCCCGCCTGTTCCTGCTGGCCATGGTGGTGTTCAACACCGGCACGCTGATTATCCTCCCGGCCCTGCTGGGCCTGACCCTGGTGGCCCCGCAAGGCCTGATCATCACCTTGCTGGCGGTGATCTGCGTCAGCGGCCTGCTGATGAGCCAGGCCCTGGGCGAGCGCCAGCGCAGCATCGTCGAGGACCGCTTCAGCCTCAGCCGCGACCTGGCTGCGAGCAACGCCGAAATCGCGGCCAAGGCCGAGTTCCTGGCGAAGATCAGCCACGAAATCCGCACCCCCATGAATGGCGTGCTGGGCATGACCGAGTTGCTGCTGGGCACGCCTTTATCGGTCAAGCAGCGTGACTACGTGCAGACCATCCACAGCGCCGGTAATGAGTTGCTGACCCTGATCAACGAGATTCTCGACATCTCCAAGCTCGAGTCCGGGCAGATTGAACTGGACGATGTGCAGTTCGACCTCAACGCCCTGATCGAAGACTGCCTGAGTATCTTTCGCGCCAAGGCCGAGCAGCAGAACGTCGAGCTGATCAGCTTTATCCAGCCCCAGGTGCCCCGGGTCATCAGCGGCGACCCGACGCGCCTGCGCCAGGCCCTGTTGAGCCTGCTGGAAAATGCCCTGCAAAAGACCGACGAAGGCGAAGTGCTGATCGTGGTCGCCCTGGACGAGCGCAGCAGCAAACCGCGCCTGCGCATTGCCGTGCAAGACAGCGGCCTGCCGATGGAAGCTGCCGAGCGCGACGCCCTGCTGCACAGCGAACTGCACAGCAAGAATTTCCTCTCGGCCACCCGCCTCAGCGGCCACCTTGGCCTGGTGATCGCCCGCCAACTGATCCTGTTGATGAATGGCGAGTTCGGCATCAAGGCTGGCAGCCAGCAAGGCAGCACGCTATGGCTGACCTTGCCGCTGGACCCGGAGCGCCTGGAACACCCGACCTCCGACCTCGACGGCCCGCTGCAAGGCGCGCGGGTGCTGGTGGTGGACGACAACGATACCTGCCGCAAGGTGCTGGTGCAGCAATGTACCGCCTGGGGCCTGAACGTCAGCGCCGTGCCCTCGGGCAAGGAAGCCCTGGCCCTGCTGCGCACCAAGGCGCACCTGCGCGATTATTTCGATGTGGTGCTGCTGGACCAGAACATGCCTGGCATGACCGGCATGCAACTGGCGGCGAAGATCAAGGAAGACCCGAGCCTGAACCACGACATCCTGCTGATCATGCTCACCGGTATCAGCAACGCGCCAAGCAAGATCATCGCGCGCAATTGCGGGATCAAGCGCATCCTCGCCAAACCGGTCGCGGGCTACACCCTCAAGACCACCCTGGCCGACGAGTTGACCCAGCGCAGCAAAGGCGTGGTGCAACCCCGCCACCCCGCGCCGAGCGCCCCGGTGGCCGTCACGGTGCCCAGCGATTTCCGCATCCTGGTGGCCGAAGACAACAGCATCTCCACCAAAGTGATTCGCGGCATGCTCGGCAAGCTCAACCTGCAACCCGACACCGCCAGCAACGGCGAGGAAGCCTTGCAGGCGATGAAGGCCCAGCGCTACGACCTGGTGTTGATGGACTGCGAAATGCCGATCCTCGATGGTTTCTCCGCGACCCAGCAATTGCGGGTCTGGGAAGTCAGCAACCAGCGCACCCGCACGCCGGTGGTGGCGCTGACCGCGCACATCCTCTCGGAACACAAGGAGCGCGCACGCCAGGCCGGGATGGATGGGCACATGGCCAAGCCGGTGGAGCTGTCGCAACTGCGCGAACTGGTAGAGTTCTGGGTGACGCAGCGTGAGCAGCCGGCAGAGCAGGCGCATACGTCCTGAATCACCACATCCCTGCGGGTACCGGAGCTGGTTTGTGTAGGAGCGGGCTTGCCTGCGATAGCATCACCTGGATATACCTGATGTACCGAGGCGATGCTATCGCAGGCAAGCCAGCTCCTACACAAGCCCACTCCCACATTGGTTCGCAGTCGCGCCTTCCGGCCTGCAAGCCTGATAAACTCTCCCTCGCCCTTCCTTCGCTGTGAGCTCCCACCATGCTCCACGTGTTGTTCAGCGTTTATTTGAAGATGCTGGTGCTGTATAGCCCCTTCTTCGTCCTGTCCTGCTTTATCAGCCTGACCCGTGGCTATTCCAGCAAGGAACGGCGGCGCCTGGCCTGGAAGGTCGCCTTGGCGACACTGGTATCGAGCGTGTTGCTCTACCTGTTTGGCCGGGTGATTTTCAGTGTGTTTGGCATCACCGTGGATGCCTTCCGCATCGGCGCCGGCAGTGTGTTGTTTATCTCCGCCCTGGGCATGGCCCAGGGCAAGTCGGCGGTGCAGACCGACAACGTGCAGCAGGACGTGACCATCGTCCCCCTGACCATCCCCTTGACGGTCGGCCCCGGCACCATCGGTGCGCTGCTGGTGATGGGCGTCAGCCAGCCCCATTGGGATGACAAGCTCACCGCGATCCTGAGCATTGCCCTGGCCAGCCTGACGGTGGGCGTGGTGCTGTACTTGTCCAACCGCATCGAACGCATCCTCGGCGACCAAGGGCTGCAGATTGTCAGCCGCCTGATGGGCTTGTTCGTGTGCGCACTGGCAGCGCAGATCATCTTTACCGGAGTGCGCGGTTACCTGGTGCCCTGAGGCAACGGTCAGATCCGGTATTGGGCAATCGCCAGCAAGACCTTGTCGCCTGCACTCTCGCGCAACTGCTTGAGGGTTGCGTCGTTGACCACGGCAGGATTGAGCATCAGGCAGGTCTGGCCACTGTAGGCTTCGACCGTGGAACTGTCCCATTCAAAAAACGGCACCCCCACTTTCTTGCTCACGCCATGGGCGCTGTAGGTCACCAGCACCATCAACACCTCTCCGTCGACCTCAGAACAGGACGCCAGGCCAAAGTCGCCGCCCTCATGGTTGACGATATTGCGCTTGAACAGATCAAACGGTGCCGACAGCTGCTTCAACGCCTCGAAGGCATCCGCCGCCAACTTGGGCAGCGCCATGGCCAGGGAGCCCGACAGGAACGTCGAGGCCACCGTGGACGTGATGATGTTCAGCGCCGCCATCTGCACGCTCAGCCCCTTCACCGAAGTGGTGACCCGTTCGAAACTGCTGCGTATCGGCAACCACCCAAGGTTGCCCATGACCTTGATGAACTCGTCGTACCAGGCCTGCGTACCACGCCCCACTTTCAGCACATCACTCACGTAGCTACTGGCCAACAGGTAACTCTTGCGGGTGTATTCCTTGTTGAGGCGGCTCATACCCGCCACAAACGAAAACACACTGTTGTTGATCACCGCGCCATTCAAGTCGCCATCGGCCTGGGCGGGCCCTGGCGAACCCGACGGCTGACTGGTCAGTGGCAGCCGGTATGCCGCAATCAGCTTGTTCTTTTTCGCCACGTCGATTCGTTTATGTTTGCGCTCCATAACTGTTTCTCCACAAAAACCCACACGGGCTTACAAGAAACACTAGTCGTGTGATTGAACTTTTTTCAGGGGGTACAAATAGGGTTATTTGGCCGTAGGAAAAACCTGCGCCCCTTGGCCCCCTCGCAAACACGGGGGATGGGGTGAAGCCTGATAACAGCAGGCTTACTTTCTGCAACTAAAAGGGAGGAACCGTTGATGGCATTGCGAAACGGCGGGGGTGAATGCAGAAATCTCTGTCATCGATGATTAGCGTTTTCTGACAGATCAGCGGCCCCATCGCGGGGCCGCTATCGTTTCAGGAGGCCGGCTTCTCGCCATACCAGCGTGGCGTGTACACCCACTCGCCACCGCCCACCCGAGGGAACGCGCAGGTGGTGGACGAACCGACCAGCACCATGGTGCGCATATCCACCTGGTCCGGGGTCAACTGGCCCAGGGTGGTGGTGCGCAGCGTCTGCCCGGGGCGACCGATATCGCGTCCCAGCACTACCGGCGTGCTGGCAACGCGGTGCCGGGCGACGATTTCCAGGGCGCGCCCCAGCTGCCAGGGGCGCGAACGCGAGATCGGGTTGTAGAACGCCAGGGCCAGGTCGGCCTCGCATGCCAGGTCCAGGCGCTTCTCGATGATCGACCAGGGCTTGAGGTTGTCCGACAGCGACATCACGCAGAAGTCGTGCCCCAGTGGCGCACCCGCCTGGGCCGCCGTGGCCAGGGACGCCGAGACCCCCGGCAGGATCTCCAGCTCGACCCGCTGCCAGGCTGGGTCGCTGGATTCGTGCAACGCCTCCAGCACCGCCGCAGCCATGGCGAACACCCCAGGGTCGCCGGAAGACACCACCACCACCGAACGCCCCTCGGCCGCCAGCGCGAAGGCATGCCGCGCCCGCTGCATCTCTTCGCGGTTGTCGGTGCAGTGCTGCACCTGGTCGGCCCGAAACGGCCCGGCCATGCGCACATAGGTTTCGTAGCCCAGCACGTCGGTACAACGCGCCAGCTCAGCCTTGACCGCCGGCACCATCAGTTCGGCAGCGCCGGGGCCCAGGCCGATCACCGCAAGGCGGCCACGGGGGCGCCCCAGTTGCGCCAGGTCCACCGGCGCGGCGCTCGAATGGATGACCAGCTCCGGCCCAGCGGCCAGCGCCGTAAAGCGCAGCGGTACGCCCAGCTCCAGCGCGGCTTCATGCAATTGGCCACTGGCCATATCGGCGTTATCGGCCAGCAGGCACGCCAGGGACTGCACGGCGATACCATCCTGCTGCAACGCCTGGCGCACCTGCGCGGCCAAACCGGCGCCCGGGCGGCAGGTGACCCAAGTGTTTTTCGGATAGATCAGCAGCTCATTGGCCGCTGGCACCCGCTCGGCATTGCCGACATGAATGCTCAGGCGCGCCTGCTGGTCCTGCGCCAGGTTGGCCTGCTCCAGCCATGGCGCGGCGCCTTCGATACGCACATGCTCGCCGGCCAGCAGGTCCGAGACAAAGCGCTTGCCCAGTTCAAGGTCCGCCAGTTGATAACCCTGGGGCGGGTTGAGCAGGCAGGTGCCAAAACGCAGCTCACCACTGGTGGTAATCGCGGCAGCCACACCCAGGGCCGCCGCGATTTCCCGCGCCATGATATTCACCCCGCCCAGGCCACCGAGCAACGGCACCACCGCGCTACCGTCTTCAGCAACAGCCAGCACCGCCGGCTCCTCGCCTTTTTCCAGCAACAGCGCCGCCAACGTGCGGATCACAATCCCCGCGGCGCACAAGGCAATGATCGGCGTGCCCTGCTGATACAACTGACGCAGGGTCACGCCAAATTCGCTATAGGCCTGGTCGGCCCCCTCAACCCGGCCGGCCAGGCCGTGGATCAAGGCGCCGGGGTACACCTGCTGGATACTGCGCGCGGTGGCCAGGCTGCCCTGGCCGAGGACTACGATCGCCGGCGTCATCACCCTTGCCACCTTTCGCCCGGCACGATGATCAGCGAGAAATACGGCGAAGACATGGGCTCGACCTGATCCAGCGCAACGATTTTCTGGTTGGCCATGGTGGCGCGCTCCACATATAGCGCGCGCCCGGCCAGCCCCAGCTCTTCAAGCACCTGGCGCACCTTGGTGAAGTTGCGCCCCAGCTTCATGATCACCGCCGCATCGGCATCGGCCAGGCGGCGCTTGAGCTCGTCGTGGGGCAGCACGCCGGACAATACCGACAGGCTCTGGTTGCGATACACCAACGGCGCGCCCAGCACCGAGGCGCCACCGAGCATCGAGCACACCCCGGGAATGACCTGGGCGTCGTAGCGTTCGGCGAGGCGGTCATGCAGGTACATGTAGGAGCCGTAGAAGAACGGGTCGCCTTCGCAGATCACCGCCACATCGCGCCCGGCATCCAGGTGCGCGGCCACCTCGACACTGGCAGCGTCGTAGAAATCGCTGATCACCTGTTCATAGGACAACGGCGCCGGCAAGGCTTCGGTGGTCACCGGGTATACCAGCGGCATCAGCGTCTGCTGGGGCACCAGATGCTCTTCGATAATGCCAAACGCATTGCCCTTCTTGCCCTTGGCGACGAAGTACGCCACCACCGGCGATTCGCGCAGCAGGCGCAGGGCCTTGAGGGTAATCAGTTCCGGGTCGCCAGGGCCGACGCCCAGGCCGATCAAACGTCCACGCGCCTGCATCATTCGACCTCCGTGGCCAGGGCGTTGACCGCTGCGGCGGCCATCGCACTGCCGCCCAGGCGGCCCTGCATGATCACAAACGGCACGCCACGGCTGTCTGCGGCGAGCATCGCCTTGGACTCGGCGGCGCCGACAAAGCCCACCGGGAAACCGAGGATCAGCGCCGGCTTGGGGGCGCCGGCGTCGAGCATTTCCAGCAGGTAGAACAAGGCAGTCGGCGCGTTGCCGATCACCACCACGCTGCCAGCCAGGTGCGGGCGCCACAGTTCCAGGGCGGCGGCTGACCGGGTGTTGCCCAGCTCCCGTGCCAGCTGCGGCACGCTATCGTCGCGCAAGGTGCAGATCACCTCGTTGTTGGCCGGCAGGCGCGCACGGGTCACGCCTTCGGAGACCATCCGCGCATCGCACAGGATCGGCGCACCGGCGGCCAGGGCCTCACGGCCGGCCTTGCCTGCGCCTTCAGAGAACTGCAAACCGTCGATAGCCTCGACCATGCCGCAGGCATGAATCACCCGCACGGCGAGTTTTTCCAGGTCGGCCGGGATGCGATCCAGCTTGGCCTCTGCGCGAATGATCGCAAAGGAGTTGCGATAGATCTCCTGACCGTCGCGGATGTAATCAATCATCGGTGCTGCTCCGTGGACGGGCACGCAACACGGCGCCCGCCGCTTCAATAGAAAGGTTGTGCGCGTGCAGGCGGCCGAAACCCGGCTGGCCTGCATCGCGAAAATAGAGGTCGTAGTGCCCGGTGCCCACCGCCAGCAAGGTGACCGGGGCAATGTGCGCCGCAGCGCAGGTGCGCGGGCAGCCGGACAAGTGCACGTCGAGGCCCTGGCCGTGGTCCTGTAGCAACGTGGCCAGGTGCAGGGCGTCGGCCTTGGTGTCGGCCTGGGCCTTGGCGCAGCCGCTGGAACCGGTGCAGGCAATCATCCGCGCCAGGGCCTGGTCGGCCGAACAGAGGAAGCCCAACTGCGCCAGGCCTTCGGTTACGCCCACTGCAACGTCCGGCGCCAGGTTGGGCAGCAGCAAGCCTTGCCATGGGGTGAAGCGCAATGTGCCGTCGCCATGCTCCAGGGCCAGTTGCGCAGCGCCTCGCAGCATGGCCGAGTCCAGGCGCCCCAATGGCGTGACGGCGGCCACGTAGACCCGCTGCGGTTGGCGCTGTGGATAAGTGCCCAGGCGCAAGCTGCTCGGGCTGGCGCGGCGGCGATAGCCATCGGCGCGGAGCAACGGCAGGTGCAAACGCCCGACGAAGTTATCCACAGACGTTTGCGCCAGCACCTCACGCATGCGGTTCTGCTCCGGGCGCGCCAGGTCGAGGAACAGCTCCAGCACGGCGACGACCAGCCCATGGCCTTGCTCCACGGGGACAGCGGCCAGCGGTTGATCTTGCGCGGGGCAACCGGCCAGGCCGAACGCCAGCCAGGTCTGGCCCTGCGCGGCATAGGCCGATAACCACAGGTCGTGATGATGTTCGAGCATCGCCAGGGCTTCGCCGCCATCCAGTTGCACGGCGAACTTGGCCGACAACTCATGGAACCGTGGATGGGTTTGCAAAGTGGCGAGGATCTGGTCCGCCAGGAGCCGGGTGTCCAGCAGCATGTCGCGGTCGATGCCTGCGCCGGGGCTGAGCATCACATTGCGCACGTCATCACCACCGGCGGTGGTCGGGCCCAGGCCTGCGGCCAGCAGATGCGCGATCAAGCCGTCATGCTCCGGGCCAATACCGCGAATCTGCAGGTTGGCGCGGTTGGTCGCCTCGATCACCCCACCGGCGTAAACCTGCGCGGCGTGCGCCACGGCCAATGCCTGCGCGGCGGTGATGGCCCCACCGGCCAATTTGATCCGGCAAATCCCGCCATCCAACGCCTGGACAATACGCAGCAACCCCGGGCAACCCGAGGGGCGTTTGCTAGTGGACAGAGGAAGTGGCTTCACGGGGGGCTACCGGTTCACGGGTAAAGGCGCGGTATTATGCCTGCTTTGTCCGGCGGCATGAAAAGCCTGCCCGTCGGATGTCGTTCAAGGAATCAATATGTCGCCCTGGCTGACGGTAGTAGGCATCGGTGAAGACGGCTTCAAGGGCCTGGGCAGGAATGCCCGGCATGCTCTGTTGCGCGCCTCTCGTATCATTGGCGGCCAGCGCCAGCTGGATTTGCTGCCGGTGTGCATCCGTGGCACACGCGAGCTATGGCCCAGCCCGTTTTCCCTGGAGCCGCTCTTGGCGCGGCGCTTTGAGCCGGTCTGCGTGCTGGCCAGCGGCGACCCGATGTTCTACGGCGTCGGCGCCAGCCTGGCACGGCAGGTGGCGGCGGATGAGCTGTTGATCCTGCCAGCGCCCTCGTCCGTATCGCTGGCGGCGGCGCGCCTGGGCTGGCCGTTGCAGGACGTGGTGACGTTATCGGTGGTCGCCCGCCCTGTGGCCGCGCTCAATGCCCATCTGGCCAGTGGCGTGCGCTTGCTGGTATTGAGCAACGACGGCCAGAGCCCGACCGCCATCGCCGCGTTGCTGCGCGCCAGCGGGTTTGGCCCGAGCCGCCTGAGTGTGTTTGAACACCTCGGTGGCACCGCCGAGCGGCGCATCGATGGCCACGCCGAAGGCTGGCAAGACCCACCGATTGCCACGCTGAACCTGATCGCCATCGACTGCCACGCCGACGCCAATACCCCACGCCTGTCACGCCTGGCCGGCCTGCCGGATGCGGCGTTCAAGCATGACGGCCAACTGACCAAGCGCGATGTGCGGGCCATGACCTTAGCGCGCCTCGCCCCGACTCCCGGCGAATTGCTGTGGGATGTGGGCGCCGGCAGCGGCTCCATCGGCATCGAATGGATGCGCGCCCACCCCAGCTGCCGCGCCCTGGCAATTGAAGCCGACGCCGGCCGCCAACAGTTGATCGAACACAACCGCGAGGCCCTCGGCGTGCCTGGCCTGCAATTGATTCGCGGCAGCGCGCCCCAGGCCCTGGCAGAGTTGGAGGCGCCCGATGCAATCTTCATCGGCGGCGGCGTAACCCGCGACGGCGTGCTCGATACCTGCTGGCAACACCTGCGTCCCGGCGGGCGGCTGGTGGCCAATGCCGTGACCCTGCAAAGCGAAATGACCCTGATGAACTGGCGCGCACAACACGGCGGCGAACTGACCCGCATCCATGTGGCCCAGGCCCAGCCCCTGGGCGAATTCGACACCTGGCGCCAAGCGCTGCCCATCACCTTGCTGGAAGTGATCAAGCCGCTATGAAGCGCATCCTGCTGCTGGGCGGCGTGACTGAAGCCCTGGCCATCGCCCGCACCCTGGGGCCCCAGCATATCTACAGCCTGGCCGGGATTGGCCGGGTGCCCACTGACCTGAGGTGCCAGGTCCGCGTCGGTGGTTACGGCGGTGCCGAGGGGTTGGCGCAGTTTGTTCGCGCCCAGAACATCAGCCTGATACTCGACGCCACCCACCCCTACGCCGCACAAATCAGCACCAACGCGGCCCAGGCCGCGCGCTTGTGCACGATCCCCTGCTGGGCCCTGCGCCGTCCCGCCTGGCAGCCACAACCGGGTGATGACTGGCGTGAAGTCAGTGACTGGAGCGAACTGATCGAGGCCTTGAAACCCTTCCAGCGCCCACTGTTCACCCTCGGTCGCGAACCGCTGCAACACCTCGACGAAATCCCCGCCGGGCAGTTCTGGACCTTGCGTGCGCTGGACGCCTACCCCGGCAACGAACGCTGCGAAGTGATCGGCGCCCGTGGGCCGTTTTTGATCGAGGACGAACGGGCGTTGTTCGAACGGCGGCGCATCGATGTATTGATCAGCAAAAACAGCGGCAGCAGCGCCACCGAACCCAAGCTGCAAGTGGCCCGCGAGCGCGGCATACCGGTGGTGGTTTTGCAGCGGCCGGTGTTGGCGGGGGTGGATCGGGAGTTTTTGACGCTCCAAGAAACACTCACAGCGTTGGCAAGTTTCACTCAATAAGTCAGGATCGCCCGCTTGCTTGATTAGTAACCTATTTGTTACCTTCGAGGCGGGCGATGATTGAGATCGAAGAATATAAACGCGACGGCCAAACCAGCCCATTCAAACAATGGTTTTTATCCCTGAGCGTCCCGGCACGTCTCAAGGTTTCAACCTCATTGCTTCGGCTGGAAATGGGCAACACCAGCAATATCAAGTGGTTCGATGGAATGGGCGAGTACCGGATCGATTGGGGCCCGGGGTATCGAATTTATTTGGTACGGGAGGGCCTGCGACTGATCATCTTGTTCGGTGGCGGTGACAAATCCACTCAGAAAAAAGATATCAAAACTGCAAAGTCGCTGATCCGCGATTATCAACGCGACAAAAAACTGGAACAAAAGAGGTAGCCAGCATGGCACTTACCCGCAGTTATAAACTCACGATTGCCGAAGCCGCCCAGCGCGACCCAGAGTTTGCCCAGGCACTCCTCGACGAGGCTGCTACGCTATTTCTCAACGGCGAACCAGAATTGTCCCGCATCATTCTGCGCGACCTGGTCAACGCCACGGTGGGTTTTGAGAGCTTGGCAAAGGAAACGGCCAAACCGAGCAAAAGCTTGCATCGCATGCTTTCGGCTCATGGCAACCCAAGCATGGATAACCTGGCTGCGATATTTGCGGTGCTCCGAAAGGGACTTGGGGTCGATATGCAGGTGCATGGCGTTCCCGTTACATAACTTGGGATCACTGCGACACCAAACCACACCAGCAACTTTTACTTATGCCCCCCGATCAGGCTAAATACCCACTTGATCGCTTAACCCTACGGATTGTCCGCCATGGCCCGTCAACGCTTTGCATTTGCCTGGATCGCCTGCCTTGCAGTGCTGTTCAATGCGTTTGCCATGCCGATGGCTGGGGCGATGCAGCAGGGCAAAAGCCCTACCCAGCAATTGCTGTGGGGCAGTTTCTGCTCGTCCACCGGCAGCAAGCTGGTGGCGATGTCCCTGGGCACGCTGGATATACCGGCGCCGCAGCAGGACGAGCATTCCAGCATGCAGCATTGCTGGTGCTGTTCGGGCTCGGCGCCATTGGTGGCGCTGCCGGGGCATGTGCCGCAGTTGTATCTCACCCGCTTCGACCCGGCGCCTGGCCTGCCATCGCCTGCCCTGCAAGCCCCGACCCCGCGCCAGCAATGGCCGAGCCTCAACCCCCGCGCCTCTCCAACCGTTTGATCACTTCGCAATTGAACTGCGTTTGAATCGTTCTGGAGAACTGCCATGCTCAAATCTTCCCTGCTTCTGGCGGCCTTGCTGCTGCCTGTGTTCAGTGCTGCCAATGCCGATGACTACAAGGCCGGCGACCTGCTGGTAAGCGATCCCTGGTCCCAGGAATTGCCGCCCAATGCACCCACGGTTGCCGCCTACTTTGTGATCCATAACCAGGGCGAAGCCCCGGACCGCCTGCTCAGTGTCGATACGCCGGTGGCGGCCAAGGCCGAGCTGCATGAGCATGTGATGCAGGGCGACCTGATGAAGATGCAACAGGTGCCCAGCGTGGCCGTGCCGTCCAAGGGCGAGCTGACCTTTGCACCGATGGCCTATCACGTGATGCTCCTGGATCTTAAAGATCGCAGCCAGTTGCGCGACGGCCAGCACTTCCCCCTGACCTTGAACTTCGAAAAGGCCGGGCCGGTAAAAGTGCAAGTCTGGGTACAAAAAGTGCCGCCGATGGCCAACCACGAGCACCAGCACGCCCAGTAACTACCCCAGGTCGCTCCCCATGGGTGCTCCCGCCAACAGCTCGACCCTGCGCCGCCGCCAGCCCTTGAGGCTGGCCCGCGGCAGTTGGATCAGCCTGTTCGCCATGCTGATGATCTTTATCGGACCGCTGATTTCCCAAGCGATGCCGATGGACCATCACGCCGGCATGTCCATGCAGATGTCCATGGACGACATCTGCCATGCCGCCCCGCAGCACCCGGCCGGGCATGCCAAGGCCCCCGCCGCCGACCACGTGATGTGGGAGAAATGCGGCTATTGCAGCCTGTTGTTCAGTTGCCCGGCCCTGCCTGGCAGCGTGTCGTTCGTGGCCCTCGGCAGCCCGCCGCCGGCCACCGGCCTGATCCCCGCACCGCGCCTGGGCCATGCCCGGCAGAGCATCTTCCCCGGCGCCCGCAGCCGCGCACCGCCCAGCCAGTCGTAGACCGCCAATAACACACAACTTCGCACGGCCGCCTTCACACAGACAGCCGCAGGCTGCTGGCCGTGTTGTTTACGACTGATTGATGGAATTTTTCATGTCCAGGTTTCCTGCTGACACCCGTATGGGATGTACCCCTGTGCTCGCCGTTTTGTGCGGCGCACTCTTGGCGCCACAGGCGTATGCCGACGACCACGCCGAGCACCGCAACGAGCTGAGCCCGACGGTGATTACTGGCGTCGCTCCCAGCTCCCCGCTGACTATCGTCACCAACCCCAAGGACCCGCGCCAGCCGGTGCCGGCCAGTGACGGCGGCGACTACCTCAAGACCATCCCAGGCTTTGCCCTGGTGCGCAACGGCGGCACCAATGGCGACCCGGTACTGCGCGGCATGTTCGGCTCGCGCCTGAACATCCTCACCAACGGCAGCATGATGCTCGGTGCCTGCCCTGGCCGCATGGACGCGCCCACCTCCTATATCTCCCCGGAAACCTACGACAAGCTGACCGTGATCAAAGGCCCGCAAACCGTACTCTGGGGCCCCGGCGCCTCGGCCGGCACGGTGCTGTTCGACCGTGAGCCGGAGCAGTTCGGCGAACTGGGTACCCGGGTCAACGCCAGCATCCTCGCCGGCTCCAACGGGCGCTTCGACAAAGTAGTGGATGCCGCTGCGGGTGGCTCGCTCGGCTATATCCGCGTGATCGGCAACCAGGCCCACGCCGATGACTACAAGGACGGCAACAACGACACCGTCGCCTCGCGCTACGACAAATGGAACGGCGACGTCGCCCTCGGCTGGACCCCGGACGCCGACACCCTGCTGGAGCTCACCGCCGGCCGTGGCGATGGCGAAGCTCGCTACGCCGGGCGTGGCATGGACGGCTCGCAGTTCCTGCGCGAAAGCCTTGGCCTGCGCTTCGAAAAATCCAATATCGGCGAGGTGCTGGACAAGGTCGAAGCCCAGGTCTACTACAACTACGCCGACCATGTGATGGACAACTACAGCCTGCGCACGCCATCGGGCACCGGGATGATGGCCGGGCCCATGGCGTCCAACGTCGACCGCCGCACCCTCGGCGCGCGGATCAAGGCCACCTGGCGCTGGGCCGATGTGCAACTGATCAGCGGCATCGACGCGCAGACCAACGAACACCGCCAGCGCAGCAGCGCCGGTGTCGATACCTACAAGAACCTGCCGCGCACCAAGGACGCCGACTTCCATAACTACGGGGTGTTTGGCGAACTGACCTGGTACGCCGCCGACAATGACCGGTTGATCACGGGTGCCCGCCTGGATCGCGCCTCGGCCAAGGATTACCGCCAGCGCACCGGCAGCGGCATGATGAGCCGCGCCAACCCGACCGCCGGCGATACCCGCGCCGACACCCTGCCATCGGGTTTCGTGCGTTATGAACATGACTTGGCCGACAGCCCGACCACGCTCTACGCCGGCCTCGGCCACGCCGAACGCTTCCCGGACTACTGGGAGCTGTTCTCCCCCGGCAAAGGCCCGGCGGGTTCGCTCAATGCCTTTGATGCAGTCAAGCCGGAGAAAACCACCCAGCTGGACTTCGGCCTGCAATACAAGACCGCTGAGCTTGAAGCCTGGGCCTCCGGGTATGTCGGCCAGGTGCGCGACTACATCCTGTTCAACTACACCCCGGGGATGATGGGCATGACTTCCCAGGCGCAGAACATCGATGCGCGGATCATGGGCGGTGAGTTGGGCGCCGCCTACAAGCTGACCTCCAATTGGAAAGCCGATGCCACCCTGGCGTATGCCTGGGGCAAAAACAGCAGCGACGGCAAGGCCCTGCCGCAAATGCCGCCGCTGGACGCGCGCTTCGGCCTGACCTACAGCGAAGACGACTGGAGCGCCGGCGCCTTGTGGCGCGTGGTGGCGGCGCAAAACCGCATCGACCAGAACAAAGGCAACGTGGTCGGCAAGGACTTCGCCAAGAGCGGTGGCTTTGGCGTGTTCTCCCTCAACGCGGCGTACCGCATCAACAAGAACTTCAAGGTCAGCACCGGCGTCGACAACCTGTTCGGCAAGGCCTACGCCGAACACTTGAACCTGGCCGGCAACGCCGGGTTCGGCTACCCGGCCAACGACCCGCAAGCCATCAAGGAGCCAGGGCGCACGCTCTGGACCAAGGTGGATATGAGCTTCTAACCACATCGCGGGCAATCCCCCCTGTGGGAGCCGGCTTGCCGGTGATGGCGTCCTCAAGGGCCTCATCGCCGGCAAGCCGGCTCCTACAGGGGGATTGCCAGCAATAGCGTCATCAATACCCATAACATTAGAGTCCTTGCGGAGCGCCCTGATGAACCCTCCAAAGATTTCCTTCTACAACCTGGCCTGGCGCTGGCATTTCTACGCCGGGCTGTTTGTCGCGCCCTTCATGGTGTTGCTGGCAGTGACCGGCATCATCTACCTGTTCAAACCCCAGTTGGACCCGCTGATGTATGCCGACCTGCTCAAGGTCGAGCCCGCCGCGCACGTCCTCAGCGCCGACGAGCAATTGCAGCGCGCCAAGGCCGCCTACCCACAAGCCACCCTCAGCAAATACCTGCCGCCTGTGGACGCAAGCAGCAGCGCGCAGTTTGTCCTGCACAACGCCGGCCACGAACTGACCGTGTTCGTCGACCCCTATCGCGGCAACGTACTCGGCGAGCAGGACGCGACCTACAACCTGCAAGCCATCGTCCGTGCGCTGCACGGTGAGTTGATGATCGGCACCACCGGCGACCGCCTGATCGAGCTGGCCGCAGGCTGGGGGGTGATGCTGGTGGTGTCCGGCCTGTACCTGTGGTGGCCGCGCGGCAGATCCGCCGCCGGGATCCTGTGGCCGCGCCTGGGCAGTCGCGGGCGCCTGTTCTGGCGCGACCTGCATGGGGTCACCGGCTTCTGGGGCGCCGCATTCCTGCTGCTGATGATCCTCAGCGGCCTGACCTGGACCGGCTTCTGGGGCAAGCAATACGCCGACCTGTGGAACCACTTCCCAGCGGCGATGTGGAACGACGTGCCGCAGTCCGACCAACAGGCCCGCAGCCTCAACACCGCCACACAACAGACCGTGCCCTGGGCCCTGGAAAACACCCCCATGCCGATGTCCGGCGAGCATGCCGAACACATGCAGCACGGCGGCATGCACCATGGCCCGGCCGCCCCGGCAATCAGCCTGCAACAGGTGGTGGACCTGGCCACCGCACGCCAGGTCGAGCCGGGCTACAGCGTCACCTTCCCCACCACGGCCACGGGCGTGTTCACCATCGCCGTGTTCGCCAACGACCCGCGCAATGACGCAACCCTGCATGTCGACCAATACACCGGCAAGGTCCTGGCCGATGTGCGCTGGGAACACTACAACACGGTGGCGCGGGTCACCGAGTCCGGGGTGATGCTGCACGAGGGCAAGATGTTCGGGGTGGTCAACCAGATCATCGTGCTGCTGGTGTGCCTGATGATTCTGCTGAGTTCGGTCAGTGGCCTGGTGATCTGGTGGAAACGCCGGCCACAGGGCGGCCTAGGGGTGCCGCCGTTGCGCCACGACCTGCCGAAATGGAAAACCGCGATGCTGATCATGCTGGCCCTGGCGATCATTTTCCCGCTGGTCGGCGCCTCGCTGATCGTGGTGTGGGTGTTGGATCGGCTGGTGCTGGCGCGTTTTTTCAAGCAACGTGAATCGGCCTCATCTTCTGCATGAGGTAGGCGAGATGCCCTACATAGAGGCGTTATGTAGTCTTACGCGGGCTTTCATCCCTAACGTAAGAAGTGTTAACTTATAACACTTACTGCACCGTCCCCACTCGCCGCGCTCAGCGGCGAGTACCGTCTCGAAGAAGCGATCTGTCGTCCGATGAACAAGTACCTTGCCAGCGGCCTGTGCCTGCTTGCCTTGCAAAACAGTGCCCAGGCCCTGACCCTGCCCGTCAGCCCCGTGACCGCCCCGGCAGTGGACAGCGCACCTGTCGACCTCGACACCCCGACCACCGCCGGCTCGCGCCTGGGCCTCAGCGCCCGGCAAACCCCCGGCAGTGTCGAAAGCCAGACCGGCGAGCAGATCCGCGAACGCGGCGACGCCAGTGTGCAGGACGCCATCTCCCGCGCCACCGGCATCAGCCGCACCGGCACCCCGGGCGACGGCGGTACCTCGCTGCAAGCCCGTGGGTTTGCCGGCCAGGGTTCGGTGATGCAGTTGTATGACGGCAACCGCCTGTACAACGGCATGGGCACCTCGACCTTCCCGGTCGACACCTGGGCCGTCGAACGCGTGGACGTGCTGCGCGGCCCGGCATCGGTGCTGTATGGCGAAGGCGCCACCGGCGCGGTGGTCAATACCGTCGCGAAAAAGCCCTTTGAGGGCGAGATCGAAAACCACATCCGCCTCGGCTACGGCTCCTATGATCGCCAGCAACAGGCCCTGGACAGCGGCGGCTCGCTGACCGATACCTTGAGCTATCGCCTGAACCTCAACCGCCTGCGCAGCCATGGCTTTATCGACCGTGGCGACTCGGCCAGCGATTTTGCCAGCGGCGCCCTGCGCTGGCAGGCCGCCGACAACCTGAGTTTCACCCTGGCCCACGACTACGGCGACCAACGCCCGCAGAACTATTTCGGCACACCGCTGCTCAACGGCCACCTGCACAAGGGCCTGCGGGACAAGAACTACAACGTCAGCAACGACACCCAGCACTACAACGACCAGTGGACCCGCCTGAGCAGCGAGTGGCAGATCAACGACAGCCTGAGTGCGCACAACGAGCTGTACTACCTCAAGGCCCAGCGCCGCTGGCAGAACGCCGAGAACTACAACTTCAGCGCCGGGCAACTAACCCGCAGCGGTTTTTTTGGCATCAAGCACAACCAGGAACAGGTCGGCGACCGCCAGACCTTTACCTTCAAACACACCCTGTTTGGCCTCGACAGCCAGACCGTGACCGGCGTGGAATACAACCGCATCCGCTTTCGCCTGGCCAGCAACTCACCGTTTAACGACGTCGTGGACGGTGGCCAGCCCATCGATGTGAAACACCCGGCCCAGGCTCCGTTTGAAAGCGCCGATCCGTTCCTGCCAGTGTTCGCCACCACCACCAAGCAGTTCGCAGGCTTTGCCGAAAACCGCCTGCAACTGAGCGAGCGCCTGTCCCTGGTCACCGGCATTCGTCGCGACTACGTGCACCTGGACCGCGATGAACTGCGCAGCGCCGAGCGCAGCGACAAGACCCTGACCGGCAACAACTGGAAGGCCGGCCTGATGTTTGCCCTCACCCCGGACACCTCGGTCTACGGCCAGTACGCCACCAGCACCGATGGCGTCGGCGGGCTGATCTCCCTGAGTTCAAGCCAACAGGCGTTCGACCTGTCCACCGCCAAGCAGACCGAAATCGGTATCAAGCAAGCTTTCTGGGACCAGCGTGGCGAGTGGACCCTGGCGGCCTACCATATCGTCAAAAAGAAACTGCTGACCGATGTGCCGGGCAACCCGCAGTTCAAACAGCAAGTGGGCCAGCAATCCTCCGACGGCCTGGAGGCCAGCCTCGACCTGCAACTGCCCCATGCCTGGCAACTGCAAGCCAATGCGGCCATCGTGCGGGCGCAATATGACGACTTCCAGCAGAACGTCGGCGGCGTGCAGGTCTCGCGCGACGGCAATCGCCCGGTGGACGTGCCGCGCCGTACGGCCAACCTGTGGGTCAGCAAGGCGGTGAGCGACGACATCCGCGCCGGTGCCGGCGTGCGGTATGTGGATGCGCGCTACGCTGACATGGCCAACCGCAATGAGCTGCCCAGCTACACCGTGGTCGACGCCACTGTTTCGTGGAAAGCCCTGCGCAACACGACATTGGGCCTGCAATTGAATAACCTGTTCGACCGCACCTATGCCGTGAGCCAATACAATGACGGCCAGCAATGGATACTGGGTGAACCGCGCTCGTTCTTTGTGACCGCGGACTACACCTTCTAACCACCCCTGGATCGCTGTTTGACTTGAGATTTTTGATGCCCACACTCAACCTCAACCACCTCGCCTGGTCCCCCCTGGGCCATGGCCACTGTCATCACCAGTTCCACCTGCGTGATGCCAGCCTGCAGGTGGGTGCCGGGGAGTTTGTCGGGTTGATCGGGCCCAATGGCAGCGGCAAGACCAGCCTGTTGCGCTGCGCCTATCGCTTCAGCAAGCCCGAGCAGGGTGAAGTGCATCTGGATCACCAGAATGTCTGGAAGCAATCCTCGCGCTGGTGCGCCCAGCGCATCGCCGTGGTGCTGCAGGAGTTCCCCGACGCCTTCGGCCTGCGGGTCGATGAAGTGGTCGCCATGGGCCGCACCCCGCACAAAGGGCTGTTCGACAGCGATACCCTGCACGACCGCCAACTGATTCAGCACGCCCTCGAATCCGTCGGCCTGCTGGGTTTTGAGGACCATGCCTTCGCCACCCTGTCCGGCGGTGAAAAGCAGCGCGTGATCCTCGCCCGCGCCCTGGCCCAGCAGCCGCAACTGCTGATCCTCGACGAGCCGACCAACCACCTCGACCCACGCTACCAACTGGAGCTGCTGGGGCTGGTCAAGCGCCTGCAGATCGGCACCCTGGCCAGCATCCATGACCTGAACCTGGCCGCCGCCTTCTGTGATCGCCTGTACGTGATCAACCATGGCCGCATCGTCGCCAGCGGCACGCCCCACCAAGTGCTGACCGCCGAGCTGCTGCGCGAGGTGTTCGGTGTCGAGGCACTGATCGATACCCATCCACTTTCCGGCTACCCGCGAATCACCTGGATAACCCAACCATGATCCTGCGTTCCCTGCTGTGCCTTACCCTGCTGTGCGGTGCGACCCAGGCCTTTGCCGAGGCCACCCGCTACCCGTTGAAGATCCAGAGCTGCAACCGCGAGGTGATCTTCAACCAGGCCCCTGAACACGCGGTCAGCCACGACATCAACATGACCCAGATGATGCTCGCCCTGGGCCTCAAGTCGCGCATGGTCGGCTACAGCGGCGTGACCGGCTGGAAGGCGGTGACCCCGCAAATGGCCACGCTGCTCGACGGCCTGCCGGAGCTGGCGGCCAAGTACCCGTCGGTGGAAACCCTGCTCAACGCCAATGTGGATTTCTTCTTCGCCGGCTGGGACTACGGCATGCGCGTGGGGGGCGATCTCACCCCGCAGACCCTGCAACCGTTGGGCATCAACGTGCTGGAGCTGACCGAATCCTGCGCGTTCGTGATGAAGCGCCCGGCAGCAACCCTGGACGACACCTATAACGACCTGCGCAACCTGGGCCGGATCTTCGACGTGCAGGACCGCGCCGACGCCCTGATCGCCCGGATGCAGGCCCAGGTCGCCGCTGTGCAGAAAACCCTGCCCGCCACACAGCCACGGGTGTTCCTCTATGACAGCGGCGAAGACCGCGCCATGACCTCCGGCCGCCTGGGCATGCCCCAGGCGCTGATCGCTGCCGCTGGCGGGCGCAATATCCTCGACGATGTGGACGCCAGCTGGACCCGGGTCAACTGGGAGACCGTGGTGGAGCGCAACCCCCAGGTGATCGTGATCGTCGACTACAGCGAAATCACCGCCGAGCAGAAAATCCAGTTCCTGCTGGATAACCCGGCCCTGCAATCGGTGGACGCGATCAAGCAGCGGCGTTTTATCGTGATCCCCTACGTGCAGGCCACACCTGGGATCGACAATGTGCTGGCGGTGGAAACCCTGGCCAAGGGGTTCCACGGCCAATGATCGAGCGCCGCTATGCCCTGCTGCTCGCCGCCCTTGGCGCGGTGCTGCTGGTGTCCTGTGTGGTCTCGCTGGGCTTCGGTTCGGCACGGGTGCCGGTGGACGTGGTGTGGCGGATCCTGCTGCACAAGGCCCTGGGTATCGGGGCGGTGGACTGGTCGGTGGGCCAGGAACATATCGTCTGGCTGATCCGCGTACCGCGCATGTTGCTCGGGGCGCTGGTGGGTGCCGGGCTGGCGCTGATTGGCGCGGTCTTGCAGGCGGTCACGCGCAACCCACTGGCCGATCCGCACCTGCTGGGGGTGACCTCGGGCGCTACCCTGGGCGCGGTAATCGTAGTGCTGCATGTGGGCGAAATCATCGGCCTGCTGACCCTGCCCATCGCCGCCTTCATCGGCGCGTTACTGAGCATGCTGGTGGTGCTGGCGGTGGCCAGCCGCAATGGTCGGCTGGAGAGTGATCGCCTGTTGCTGTGCGGGGTGGCGGTGTCATTCGTGATGATGGCGGCGGCCAACCTGCTGCTGTTCATGGGCGACCATCGCGCGGCGTCGGCGGTGATGTTCTGGATGCTCGGCGGCCTGGGCCTGGCGCGCTGGGAACTGCTGGCGATCCCCAGCGCCACGGTGCTGCTGGGCCTGCTGTTGCTGCTGGGCATGGCCCGCCCGCTCAACGCGCTGATGGCCGGCGAGCAGACCGCCGTGACCCTGGGCCTGAACGCGCGCAATGTGCGCCTCAAGGTGTTCTTGATTGCCTCGCTGATGACCGGCGTGCTGGTGTCGATCAGCGGCTCCATCGGGTTTGTCGGGCTGATGGTGCCGCATATCGCCCGGCGCCTGGTGGGCGCCGAGCACCGGCGCTTGTTGCCGGTGTGCGTGCTGGTGGGCAGCCTGTTCCTGGTGTGGGTCGATGTCGCCGCCCGCACCCTGATCGCCCCCGAGGACCTGCCGATTGGCGTGGCCACGGCGGCGATTGGCGGCCTGTTTTTTATTGGCCTGATGCGCAGGCGCTAAGCTCAGGCGCCGGCTTACAGCTCATCCCGGTCGCGGATGCTCAATGCTTCATCGATCTGGGTTTCTTCGGTTTGGTTGCGCGGGTCGACCTGAGCTTCCACCGTGCGCCCCTCGTTGCGCCAGAGCGCATCCCGATCCAGTACAAAAAGCTGGCCATAGCCGGTCACGCGCTTGAGGAACTCACTGGGCTGGAGCCTCACACCCAGCTGCTGGATTTGGTCTTCCATCTGCGAAAAGCTCGGAATGTATTTGAGTAGCGCCCCCTCGCGAACCGACAGGTAAAGGCTCGCCGGGCGCTCTGCATACGCACGCAACACCCGCAGGAACAAGCTCAAGAGTGCCGGGCCGACAAAGTTGTTGAGCAGCCGCTGCTCCTGGGGATCGTTGCTTTGCGAGGGCGGCATGGCGCCGTAGATCAGTTGTGCGGCGACCACTTGGTACTGCGTCGGGAACACCGGCTCAGGCACCGGGTGCTCAGTCGGTTGCACCAGCGGCTGTACCGGCCCATCTGGCCCGGTGTAAAACAGCGCCAGCTGCTGCGCCGTGTCGAGCCCGGCCACTCGCGGCAACGTGGCGACAAACGAGGTGCGCGCACGATTGCCCAATATCGCGGCAAGGTACTCCTGGCCACGATACGGCGCGAGCCTGCGCTGTACATCGCGGGCAGCATCGTCGGCATGGGAAAAGAGCGGGCCACAGGCCCGCCAGGTTTCCTCGAAACCTGGCCCCGTACCCGGTTGCCAATCGGAGGAAACCCGTGTCGTGCCAGCCCACACCCGGCCCTCGATCAACACATCCAGATTGCCCCGGGCAACCAGGCTGCGCACGTGGTCAAGCATGCGGGCATTACCCAGCAGCAACTGTTCGCGCAATACCTGCAACGAGCCGAGCGTGTCCAGTTGCTCATCGCTACTGAGGTACTGATACCTGAGCAGCGCGCCGTCCGGGCACGACAGGTAGAGGCGCAGTTTCTTGTCCTTGACCGCGTGCTGGGAGAAACGCAGGCCCGTATCGAAATCCGTGGGCAGGAAGAACGCCTGGTGCAACGGATCCTCCGCCGGCGTCAACAGCTCATTGGTGGCGCAGAGGTAGAGACCTTCCAGGGCATACCCCTGGGGAAGCAGGCCTTGGGGGAACACCTGGCTATAGTCGCGATAGCTCGCACGCACCAGTGGCATGCTGACCATGTAAAGCCCCAGCTTGGGCGACTTGAAAACGTAGCCGAACTGCAAGCTCTCTCCGGGCCTGCACTGCTCATGGGCATAGCGCACCGCGTCCTGCTCCTGGGTGAAGAGCGGGCTGAACGGCGGGTCGGCCACGGCGTTGCGGATCAACAACGGCTCGGGCCAGATGACGTTGGCAACGAAGGGTGCTGTGACCGTGCGCGGCATGCCCCACACCACGCTACCGTCCACCACGCGCAATGTACCGGCCTGGGCCAGCCGGGTGACGAACTCGATCGGGGTCAGCGTGCCGTCGCGCATCTGCCGCTCGACAAGGTTATCCAACAGCTCGGCACGTTGCGGCTGCAATGGCTGCAGGGCTGTTTTCAACTGATCCTCAAGGGCTGTGCGGCTACGGGTGTAACTGAGCACGCAGCCGTCGGTGCCTAACAGGTACTCGCGGGTCAGATGCACGTCCCGCGACTGCAGCGATGCGCCAATCACCCGGGTGGAAAGCATATTGCGGTAGACGCTCTTTTGCGTGGCCTCCAGGGCAAACGGCAACTCCCGCGCAGCACTGGTGCGGTAACGCGCAACAATTGTATGGCCCGCCGGAAAACCTCCCACCGAGACCACCTCATCGGGGAAAATCCACTTGGGATCGAAATCTTCGCGAGGCACTTTCAAAGGTTCTGTGGCCACGAACAGGCCGTCAGGGCGCTTGAGCACCAAGCCTCCCAGCAAGCCGTTATCGTGATCACCCAGCCGTGAGCGAGCATGGCGCACTGCGTCATCCTGTTCCTGGAAAGCCGGGCCCAGGCGACGGCGGGTGAAACGCCCATAGGGACGCCATAACGTGGCGTTTTCGATGACCAGCCCCCGTCGATCCCAGCACTGGCTGCTGTATAACACCCGCAGGTCACCGGCCTTGGCGATCAGCGTGACAAACCGGCGGATATCCAGGGAGCCGTCATGCAGGCTCATGCCCTGGATCGTCACACCGGCGCCATCAATGCCCTGCTTGAGCATTGACGAAGCCTGGGGTTGATACCGCAACAAGGCGCCGTCCAGTGTTGACACATACACAGGCAATACGGCGGGCCCCGCAGAAGATCGCGGCAAATGCCGGGCATCTTCTTCGGCACGCAACAGCAACTCGGGGGTGACAAAGAACTGGGTCAACCAGGCCTCGGAAGTGTTCAGCCCCACAGGCAGCCATTGCTGTGAATACAGCAGGCCCTTGAGCACAAAGCCCTTGGCGAAGTCGCCACCGGTCAGATACCCAAAGCCCCTGGAGGAGTCGCTCAACCAACGCCCGGGCGGCTTGATCGGCAACAGCTCGCTGACCACATATTCTTCGTGTTGCGGGTGCTTGAGAATGTAGGCCGTCGCCGCCTGTGCATCCAGGTTCCTGCCGTACCAGCGAATGTGCGCATTGAGCGCCGCCGCGTCCTGGCTGTTGAAGATTGCACCAAACGCCGGGGTTTGCAGATCGATCTGGGCATACTCGAAGTTGGGCGTCCAGTCGTCGTAGACCGTGCCACGCGGCCCCCATAACTGGCTACCGACAAGCACTTGCAGATTGCCCGCATCCGCCAGGCGGGTAACGATGTCCACCGGCTTGAGCTTGCCGGTTTCCAGGCGTTCGAAGTAACCATGCTGGCCGGGCTCGCGGGTGGTGTTGCTCAGCACCAGCAACTCATTGGCCGAGCCGCTGGGGGTGTAGCCGATCAGGTTGTTCGGCGAACCGCTCAGGTAGGCCGGCAGGCGGGATTCAATCACCGCCCGGATCTCCACATCCGAGAACATCGTGGCATTGACCTCAAGGTCCGCAAGGGTCCAGTCAAGGCGCCGCTGGCGGGCCAGGTCATTGAAGGACACCGCCCCATGGGAGGCGTAGCGCCCATGAATCTCATGGCCCACCGGAGGCACCAGCAAACCACCGCCCGGTCTCGGCAGCAGCAGGTCGGAGGAAAAGCCGTCGCCATGAATAGTCACAGGTTCGGTGAATAAAAATCGCCCGTCTGGTCTTTTGAGAATGTACCCACCAAAGGCCGTCCCTCGGCGAAAGCCGATCTTCTCGTGGGCAAGGCGCGCGGCATCATCGGCCGTCAGGAATGCCGCACTCAGCAGCGTGGTCCCCGAACCCAGCGGCAGACGCTCGCCGTCATGCATCGGCCCCAGTACGTTCCACAAGTCGCCCTGCTGAATCACCGTCAACTCGCCGGCACGAATCACCCGGTGCACGAACTCCCGGGACGACAACGTACCGTCGAGCAGTGCCGCCTGGTTGCCTTTGTCAGTCACCCTCTGGCCGGCCACGCTAAACAGCTCGTTGGCGGTATCGGCACTCGGCACCTGCCAATGCAGCAGCGCCCGGTCAGGGGCTTGCAGATACAACTTGAGCCCCAACCCGGCGATCTGCAGCTTGGAGGTGGCAAGAGCCTGGGTCATGACCTCCACCCATAGCGCAGGTGGGGCAAACCGCTTATACAGCCAGGCTTCATTGGCCGGCAACGGCCTCGGCTCGGAGGCAAACACATTACGGTAAAGGCCAACCAGGCGATAATTGGAGGGCAGTTTCGCCTGACCGTCGGCACGGGCGGGGAACAGACTGGCCAGGGTTGTGCCTGCTGCAACCGGTAGCGTCGCGATATAGCTCGGGGCATTCTGATGCTTGAGCACAAACCCCTGGTAAGCGCCCGCCGGCATGCCATTGATATGGTTCAGGGCGATCAGCGCGGCAACTTGCCCCGTGTTGGCCTGCGGCGTAAAGAACGGCTGCTCCTGCACGGTGTCCTTGGGAATGACCGGTTCGCCGACCCGCCACCCCCTGGCGACACGACCGCGAGCGCCGCCCCAGACACGGTTGGCCAACACCACCCGCAGGTCGCCCGCATCGGCAAAATTCCAGACAGTCCCTTCAAACTCGGTGACCGGCTGGATCGGCATCTCACCGGTCAACTGCTTGAGCAGCGTCTGCTCCGCCATTGAACCGCTGCTCACATACTTGAGCAACGAGCCCTGCGGGCCTGACAGGTAGTGGGCCGGGGCAAACTCACGGTTACCGATGACAAACGCCTGGTCGGCAGACGAGAAAAAGCTGATAAATATCTCCACCTCATCGGCCGTGAACTGAGTGTGCAACCCCTGCTCACCGGGAGAGCCCGCCGGGTGCGAGTGGTAAAAGGCGTAGCAGTCGAAGGGAGCCGGAGCAATGAAGTAGTCATGCTCATCGGTGGCCATGATGGCGCGAAAATCAAACTGTATCGACGCACCGGCCACCGGTTCTGTGGCGAAATAACGCGCGCCTTGTCGCAGCACCGCACCGCCATACTCCTTGTCGCGTCGCTCGCCGATCCGGTTGTGAGCCCAGCGCGCAGCATCATCGGCGGTGACAAAGGGCGGACTCAATACGGGTTTGGGAACCCTGGAGACGGCTCGCCACTGCGCGTCGACCGGGCCGAGCCTGTCCCAGATCTTGCCCGCCCGGATCACCGACAGATACCCGCCTGCCGCCACGCGCAGGACAAAGTCCCGAGGGCTCAGCGTACCCGCGAGCAGCGCCGAATCGATCTGGTTATCCACCACCTGACCGTCCGGCTCGACGCGAAATAGTTCAGTCTCGGCGGTCGAGAACGCGCACTTGTATTGCAACAACGCCCCATCATTGAGGTTGCGATAGAAAAACAGCTGACGCTCCGGCCCCAGCAAATCCCTGGACTGCACCCCATGGTAAAGCTGGGTCGCCAACTCCAGCGGGCTAAAAAAGTTACGGTACAGCCACGCGTCCCTGGACGGGAGGCGCAGGGGCACCGGAGGGCGTCCCAGATAGACCGCCACCCAATGGAAGCTCTCGTGTGACACGCGCTTACCATCCGAGGTGCGCGGGAACAATTGCTGGATGGACACCGGTGCGGGCCCGCCGGCCGGGGGCTCGACCAGCACATAGTCCTCTTTGTTGGCATCCTTGAGGATAAAGGCGCGTTCAGGGTTGCGTTGCTGCAATACCTCCAGCAGGGCATCAAGCCCGGCGTACACCGGCCCGCAGGCCGGCAGCTCGTAGGTGCGCGAGACAAAGGCTGTGAACGGTCGCCATTGCCTGGGCACTGTGCCTGTCGAGCCCCCCCACAACGCACTCGGAACCACGATGGACAACTGGCTGACACTGGCGGCCTTCTTGAAGAAGGTCTCCGGTTTGTTATCGGCCGGGCCATCCGCATGACCGAAGTGCAGCTTTTTATCGAGCCACACACCAAAACGCTGCTCCTCAGCCGAGCCGGTGGTGACATATTTGAGCAACCCGCCATCGGGCCCAGACAGATAAGAGGCCGAAAAAAAACCGCGCTCCAAAATAAAGATGCTCAGGTCAATATCCGAAAAAAAGCCATTCAGCCCCCTGACCTGACGCTCGGAAAACTCAGGGTTGTTCTCTTGAAAATCATCGAACGCATCGGGATGAGAGTGGTAGTCGGCCACGCACCGATAGCCTTGTGGGTGCAGATACTGGCTATTGCTGTCGACTTTCAGCACCGTCCAGTAATCGAAGGTGTAGGCCCCGCCCGCTATCGGCTCGGTGGCATAGAAGTAGCCGTCCGCCAAGCTCTCCAGGATCACCCCGCCATACTCCTTATCGCGCCGGCTGCCGATCTGTCGATGGGCATAACGCGCCGCATCATCCATGGTGACAAAGGCCGGCCCCACTGGTGGCAGTACCACATCCGACTTCAAGCCGCTGCCGAACCAACCGCGTTTAGGTCGTTCCATGACATCCCCTCAAATATGCCCCGACCAGACGCTGGCCAGGGTCACGGCGATCTTTACCGTTGGCGCGAGCGCGAGGGCGCTAAATAGATATCCACCGCGCCACACGCCCTGCCCCGTTCGGGCGCACGCCACGCACCAGCACGCCCGGCAAGCCCTCACTTGGTGCAGTGCAACCGACCAGTACAGCCCATGGCCCACATAACAAGGCAGCGCAGCCAATAGGCACAGCCTTTGCAAATGCTCTGGCAACGCCCCTATCCGCCCCCTGAAAATATTGAGTTCTGGAGACCGCACCATGAAGCGTCGCAGCTTGATCAAGGCTTTCACTCTGTCGGCATCCATTGCCGCCATGGGCCTGACCTGGACCGTCCAGGCCGCCGAGACCATCAAGGTCGGCATCCTGCACTCGCTGTCCGGGACCATGGCCATCTCCGAAACGTCCCTCAAGGACATGGCGCTGATGACCATCGACGAGATCAACGCCAAGGGCGGGGTGAACGGCAAGATGCTCGAAGCGGTGGTGGTCGACCCGGCCTCCAACTGGCCGCTGTTCGCCGAAAAGGGCCGGCAGTTGCTGACCCAGGACAAGGTCGCGGTGGTGTTCGGCTGCTGGACCTCGGTGTCGCGTAAATCGGTGCTGCCGGTGTTCGAAGAACTCAACGGCCTGTTGTTCTACCCGGTGCAATACGAAGGCGAGGAAATGTCGCCCAACGTGTTCTACACCGGCGCCGCGCCGAACCAGCAAGCGATCCCGGCAGTGGAATACCTGATGAGCGAAGAAGGCGGCAGCGCCAAGCGCTTCTTCCTGCTGGGCACCGACTACGTGTACCCGCGCACCACCAACAAAATCCTGCGCGCGTTCCTGCATTCCAAAGGCGTAGCCGACAAGGACATCGAAGAGGTCTACACCCCGTTCGGCCATAGCGATTACCAGACCATCGTGGCCAACATCAAAAAATTCTCGGCGGGTGGCAAGACCGCCGTGGTGTCCACCGTCAATGGTGACTCCAACGTGCCGTTCTACAAGGAACTGGCCAACCAGGGCCTGAAGGCGACCGAGGTGCCTGTGGTGGCGTTCTCGGTAGGCGAGGAAGAACTGCGCGGCATCGACACCAAACCGCTGGTGGGCAACCTGGCGGCGTGGAACTACTTCCAGTCGGTAGAGAACCCGGTCAACGCCAAGTTCGTCGCCGACTGGAAAGCCTACGCCAAGGCGAAAAACCTGCCGGGTGCCGACAAGGCCGTGACCAACGACCCGATGGAAGCCACCTACGTCGGCATCCATATGTGGGCGCAGGCGGTGGAGAAAGCCAAGTCCACCGACGTCGACAAAGTGCGTGAAGCCCTGGCCGGCCAGACCTTCGCCGCGCCGTCGGGCTACACCCTGACCATGGACAAGACCAACCACCACCTGCACAAGCCGGTGATGATTGGCGAGATCCAGTCCGACGGCCAGTTCTCGGTGGTGTGGCAGACCGAAGGGCCGATCCGCGCCCAGCCGTGGAGCCCGTACATCCCTGGCAATGACAAGAAGCCGGATCACGCGGTCAAGAGCAACTAAGCCCCAACCCACGAGCCCGCCCCCTGTAGGAGCTGGCTTGTCGGCGATAGCAGCGTGTCAGTGACAGATGAATCGACTGACACACCGCAATCGCCGGCAAGCCGGCTCCTACAGGGGGTAGGTGTTCACCCCGTCCGCGCATGTTCAGGACAATTTGTTATGCCCACTGCCCTCCACCGCTTCCTCCTGGCCTGCCTGCTGTTGCTGCCCCTGGCCGCACACGCCGGCGATGCCGAAGATTTCCTCGCCGCCAACCCGAGCCAACAGGCCAAGCTGTTGCAGGACTGGGCCGCCCAGCCTGACCCTGCGCGTATCGAGTTGGTCAACGCCCTGCAACAAGGCCAACTCACGGTCAACGGCGAAGCCAAGACCGTGCGCCTGAACAACCGCCTGCGCGGCCTGATCGACAATGTGCAAGCCAGCCAGCAACTGCTCGCCGCCGATCCCAAGGTGCGCCTGGCCGCCGCCCGAACCCTGCAAAAAAGCGCGCAACCGGCGCAGCTGAAATTCCTCGACCAGCAGCTCGCCAGCGAAACCCATGACCCGGTGCACAGCGCCCTGAGCCTGGCCCTGGCCAACCTGCAACTGGTCGACACCGACCCGGCCGTGCGCCTGGCTGCCGTGCGCCTGCTCGGCAGCACCGGCGACCCGCTGGCCCGCACGCGCCTGGAGGCCCTGCTGGCGCCCGGCGTGGAAGCCGACGCCGCAGTACACACCGCGGCCGAAACCAGCCTGGCCCAGGTCAAGCGCAAGCTGCTGGTGGGCGAGATCCTCGGGCAAGCCTTCAGCGGTATGTCCCTGGGCTCGATCCTGTTGCTGGCGGCCCTGGGCCTGGCGATCACCTTCGGCCTGCTCGGGGTGATCAACATGGCGCACGGCGAGATGCTGATGCTCGGTGCCTACTCCACCTATGTGGTGCAGTTGCTGATGCAGCGCTATGTGCCCCAGGCCATCGAGTTCTACCCGCTGATCGCGCTGCCGGTGGCGTTTTTTGTCACCGCCGGCATCGGCATGGCCCTGGAGCGCACGGTGATCCGTCACCTCTACGGCCGCCCACTGGAAACCCTGCTGGCCACCTGGGGCATCAGCCTGATGCTGATCCAACTGGTACGCCTGCTTTTCGGCGCACAGAACGTCGAAGTGGCCAACCCGGCCTGGCTGTCGGGCGGGATCCAGGTACTGCCCAACCTGGTGTTGCCATACAACCGCATCGTCATCATCGGCTTTGCCCTGTGCGTGGTGGTGCTGACCTGGCTGCTGCTGAACAAGACCCGCCTGGGCCTCAACGTGCGCGCCGTCACCCAGAACCGCAACATGGCCGCCTGCTGCGGCGTGCCCACCGGGCGTGTGGACATGCTCGCCTTTGGCCTCGGCTCGGGCATCGCCGGCTTAGGCGGCGTAGCCCTGAGCCAGATCGGCAACGTCGGCCCGGACCTGGGCCAAAGTTACATCATCGACTCGTTCCTGGTGGTGGTGCTCGGTGGCGTCGGCCAACTGGCCGGCAGTGTCATGGCCGCCTTTGGCCTGGGCATCGCCAACAAAATTCTTGAACCGCAGATCGGTGCCGTACTCGGCAAGATCCTGATCCTCGCGCTGATCATTCTGTTTATCCAGAAACGCCCGCAAGGACTCTTCGCACTGAAAGGACGGGTGATCGACTGATGAACCAGCCATTGATGCTCACGGCCGCGCAAAAGGCCGGCCCCAAGGTGACGATTGCAGTGGGCGCGGTGATCCTCGCCGTGCTGCTGGCGTTGCCGCTGCTGTCGCTGCTGCCGGCCGATAACGCATTGCATGTCTCGGCCTACACCCTGACGCTGGTGGGCAAGATCCTCTGTTACGCCATCGTTGCCTTGGCCCTGGACCTGGTGTGGGGCTACGCCGGCATGCTGTCCCTGGGCCACGGCCTGTTCTTTGCCCTTGGCGGCTACGCCATGGGCATGTACCTGATGCGCCAGGCCGCCGGCAGCGAGTTGCCGGCGTTCATGACCTTCCTGTCGTGGACCGAACTGCCGTGGTATTGGCTCGGCACCCAGCACTTCCTCTGGGCCCTGTGCCTGGTGGTGTTGGCGCCGGGTCTGCTGGCGCTGGTGTTCGGCTTCTTTGCCTTCCGCTCACGGATCAAGGGCGTGTATTTTTCGATCATGACCCAGGCCCTGACCTTTGCCGGGATGCTCTTGTTTTTCCGCAACGAGACCGGCTTTGGCGGCAATAACGGCTTTACCAACTTCCGTAGCATCCTGGGGTTTGGCATCACCGAGCCGGGCACCCGCGCGGCGCTGTTCCTGGCCACGGTGCTGCTGTTGGTGGGCAGCCTGTTTATCGGCTGGCGCCTGGCCCGGAGCAAGTTCGGCCGGGTGCTGACGGCCCTGCGCGACGCGGAGAACCGCCTGATGTTCTGCGGCTACGACCCGCGGGGTTTCAAGCTGTTTGTGTGGGTGTTGAGCGCGGTGCTGTGCGGCCTGGCCGGTGCGTTGTACGTGCCGCAGGTGGGCATCATCAACCCCAGCGAAATGTCGCCGACCAACTCCATCGAGGCCGCCGTGTGGGTGGCCCTGGGCGGGCGCGGCACCCTGATCGGCCCGCTGCTGGGTGCCGGCGTGGTCAACGGCATGAAGAGCTGGTTCACCGTGGCCTTCCCGGAGTACTGGCTGTTCTTCCTGGGGGCGCTGTTCATCATCGTCACGCTGTATCTGCCCAAGGGCATCATCGGCCTGCTGAAGAAAAGGGGCGAACAATGAGAGTCACGGCAACCGACCAGTTCATGCTCGAACCGATCATCGAACCGAACCGCGACCAGGGCACCAGTCGCGACGCCATCGGCCTCGGCCAGGCCGCCGGCAAGGGCCTCAATACCCGCCACGGCACGATCCTGACCCTGGAAGACATCAGCGTCAGCTTCGATGGCTTCAAGGCCCTCAACGACCTCAACCTGTATATCGGCGTCGGCGAGCTGCGCTGCATCATCGGCCCCAACGGCGCGGGCAAGACCACCCTGATGGACGTGATCACCGGCAAGACCCGCCCCAGCCACGGCAAGGCCTGGTTCGGCGAAACCCTGGACCTGACGCGCATGAGCGAAGTGCAGATCGCCCAGGCCGGCATTGGCCGCAAGTTCCAGAAACCCACGGTGTTCGAGGCCCTGAGCGTGTTCGAGAACCTGGAGCTGGCGCAGAAGACCGACAAGTCCGTGTGGGCCAGCCTGCGGGCGCGCCTGAGCGGTGAACAGAAGGACCGCATCGATGAAGTGCTCGACACCATTCGCCTGACGACTTCGGTACAGCGCCCGGCGGGTTTACTGTCCCACGGCCAGAAGCAGTTTTTGGAAATCGGCATGCTGCTGATGCAAGACCCACAACTGTTGCTGCTCGATGAACCGGTGGCCGGCATGACCGACGCCGAGACCGAGTTCACCGCCGAGTTGTTCAAGCGCCTGGCGGGCAAGCATTCGCTGATGGTGGTGGAGCACGACATGGGCTTTGTCGGCTCGATTGCCGACCATGTGACGGTGCTGCACCAGGGCAGCGTGCTGGCGGAGGGGTCGCTGGAGCAGGTGCAGGAAAACGAGCGGGTGATCGAGGTGTACCTCGGTCGCTAAGCCTGATGCAATCCGCGTTATGTAGGAGCTGGCTGGCCAGCGATAGCCAGGGTGACTGACACAGCGCCATCGCAGGCAAGCCGGCTCCCACATTTGATCCGGTTCCCACAGGGGAATTGAGGAGATTTTGAACATGCTGCAAGTCGACAAATTGCACCAGTACTACGGCGGCAGCCACATCCTGCGCGGCCTTTCGTTCGACGTGAAAGTCGGCGAAGTCACATGCCTGCTCGGCCGTAACGGCGTGGGCAAGACCACCCTGCTCAAATGCCTGATGGGCCTGCTGCCCGCCAAGGAAGGCGCGGTGAACTGGGAAGGCAAGGCCATCACCGGGTTCAAGCCGCACCAGCGCGTGCACGCCGGTATCGCCTATGTGCCCCAGGGCCGCGAGATTTTCGGGCGGCTGACGGTGGAAGAAAACCTGCTGATGGGCCTGTCGCGTTTTCCCGGCAGCGAAGCCAAGCAAGTCCCGGCGTTTATCTACGAACTGTTCCCGGTGTTGCTGCAAATGAAGCATCGGCGCGGCGGCGACTTGTCCGGTGGTCAGCAACAGCAGTTGGCAATTGGCCGTGCGCTGGCCAGCCGTCCGCGCCTGTTGATCCTCGATGAGCCCACCGAAGGCATCCAGCCCTCGGTGATCAAGGAGATCGGCGCGGTGATCAAGAAGCTCGCAGAACGCGGCGACATGGCGATTTTGCTGGTGGAGCAGTTCTACGACTTCGCCGCCGAACTGGCCGATCAATACCTGGTGATGTCGCGGGGGGAAATCGTCCAGCAGGGCCGCGGAGAAAATATGGAGGCCGAGGGTGTACGCGGCCTGGTTACCATCTAATCTGTAGCGTCTCGTTGATAAGCCCTGACCATGACCGTTCCTGCCCCCACCGCTCTGTTCACCCCCAGTTGGCACGCCGCGCTGGAGTTGGGTTATGCACGCTTTGGCGCCAGCACGCGCCCGGTGCTGCGCCGCCACCTGGGCCCGCTGCGGGTGCAAAAGCACCTGTATGCCGAAGGCCCCGAGGTGTGCCAGCACATCATCGTGCACCCGCCGGGCGGGATTGCCGGGGGCGATCGCCTGGAGATCACCGCCCACCTGGCTGAGGGCGCGTGGGCGCAACTGACCAGCCCCGGCGCCGCCAAGTGGTACCGTGCCAGCGGGCCGGCCTACCAGCAGGTGGCCTTGACAGTCGAGGCCGGCGCCACCCTGGAGTGGCTGCCCCAGGAAACCATCGTGTTCAGTGCGGCCCAGGCCGAACTCAGCACCCGCATCGACCTGCACGGCGACGCCCGGCTGTTGTACTGGGACGTGGTGGCGCTGGGGCGCCCGGCCAGCGGCGAACGTTTCGACCGTGGGCACTTCCAGTCGCACCTGGATATCCGTCGCGACGGCCAGTTGCTCTGGCATGAACGCCAACGCATCGTCGGCGACGACGGCCTGCTCGACTCGCCGATTGGCCTGGATGGGCAGCCGGTGTTCGCCACGTTGCTGGTGAGCGGGGAAATCGATACCGAACTGCTTGAACAATGCCGAGCGCTGCCGCATGCAGTGCGTGGCGACCTGACCCAACTGCCGGGTTTGCTGGTGGCGCGCTGCCTGGCCAGCGAGACGTTACTGGCGCGGGCCTGGTTGATTGATCTGTGGCGACTGTTGCGCCCGGCGCTGCTGGGGCGTGAGGCCATACCACCAAGAATTTGGAACACATGAGATCAAAATGTGGGAGCGGGCTTGCTCGCGAATGCGGTGTATCAGTCAACATATCCATTACTGACCCACCGCATTCGCGAGCAAGCCCGCTCCCACATTGGACCTGTGTTGTTAATAATTGTTTTTCAAAACGGACTGCTGACCATGGACCTGACCCCAAGGGAAAAAGACAAGCTGCTGATCTTCACCGCAGGCCTGGTGGCCGAGCGCCGCCTGGCGCGTGGGGTGAAACTCAATTACCCGGAAACCATCGCCTACATCTCCGCGGCCCTGCTCGAAGGCGCGCGCGACGGGCGCACCGTGGCCGACCTGATGCACTTTGGCACCACCCTGCTCAGCCGCGAGCAAGTGATGGAAGGCATCCCGGAGATGATCTCGGATATCCAGGTCGAAGCCACCTTCCCCGACGGCACCAAACTGGTGACCGTCCACCAACCCATCGCCTGAGGCCCGGCCATGTCCTTGCTGATTCGTGACGCGGTGCACGGCGATCTGCCGGCGATCCGCGATATCTACAACGATGCCGTGCTCAACACCACGGCCATCTGGAACGATCAACCAGTGGACCTGGGCAATCGCCAGGCCTGGTTCAGCGCACGCCAGGCGCAGTTTTATCCGATCCTGGTGGCGGTGGAGGCCGAGCAGGTGCTCGGCTATGCCTCGTTCGGCGACTGGCGGCCCTTCGACGGCTTTCGCCACACCGTCGAGCATTCGGTGTACGTGCGCAACGACCAACGCGGCAAAGGCCTGGGCCCGCTGCTGATGCAGGCCCTGATCGAACGCGCCCGGGCGTGCGACAAACACGTGATGGTTGCCGCCATCGAAAGCGGCAACCAGGCCTCGATCCGCCTGCACGAACGCCTGGGCTTTGGCATCACCGGGCAGATGGCCCAGGTGGGCACCAAGTTTGGCCGCTGGCTGGACCTGACCTTTATGCAACTGCTGCTCAACCCCGGCGCCCAGCCGCCGGCGGTCCACAAGGAGTAATACCGATGAATGCTGCCCAACTGCGTCGAGTCAATGCTGAAAGTTTTGCCCATTACCGCCTGGGTTTGATTGAGCTGTTGCTGGACGCGGTGAAGCATGGCGCTTCGGTGGGTTTCATGGCCGATTTCGATGATGCCCAGGCCCGCACCTATTTGAGCGGTGTGCAGGCGAGTATCGAGGAGGGCAGCCTGCTGCTCTGGGTAGTGGTGCGCGACGAGCAAGTGATAGCCAGTGTGCAATTGGCGTTGTGCCTCAAAGCCAACGGCCTCAACCGCGCCGAAGTGCAAAAACTGCTGGTGCACAGCAGCGCCCGCCGCCATGGCCTGGGCCAGCAACTGATGAGCGCTCTGGAACTCGCCGCGCGCCAGCACAAACGCGGCCTGCTGTACCTGGACACCGAGGCCGGCTCCGGTGCCGAAGCCTTCTACCAGGCGCTGCGCTACACAAAAATCGGCGAGTTGCCGGATTACTGCCAAAGCCCGGACGGGCACTACAGCCCGACCGCCATCTACTTCAAGACCCTGGGGCAACCTGCATGATTCCTGGTGAATATCAGATCCAGCCTGGTGCAATCGAACTCAACGTGGGCCGCCGCACGGTCACCCTGAACGTGGCCAACAGCGGCGACCGTCCGATCCAGGTGGGTTCCCATTACCATTTTTTCGAGACCAATGACGCGCTGACCTTTGACCGCGCCCTCAGCCGCGGCATGCGCCTGAACATCCCGGCGGGCACGGCGGTGCGCTTTGAACCGGGGCAGAGTCGCGAGGTGGAGTTAGTGGAGCTGGCAGGGTTGCGCCGGGTGTTCGGGTTTGCCGGGAAGATCATGGGTGATCTTTAGGGCCTCATCGCAGGCAAGCCAGCTCCCACATGGGAATGCATTTCAAATGTAGGAGCTGGCTTGCCGGCGATAGCGGTTTCACATTCAACACATATTTTCCAGGGTTCACACACATGAAAATCAGCCGCCAAGCCTACGCCGACATGTACGGCCCCACCGTCGGTGACAAGGTCCGCCTCGCCGACACCGAACTGTTCATCGAAGTGGAGCAGGACTTCACGGTTTATGGCGAAGAAGTGAAGTTCGGCGGCGGCAAAGTCATCCGCGATGGCCAGGGCCAAAGCCAACTGCTCGCCCATGAAGTGGTGGATACGCTGATCACCAACGCGCTGATCATCGACCACTGGGGCATCGTCAAGGCCGACGTTGGCTTGAAGAATGGCCGCATCCACGCCATTGGCAAGGCCGGTAACCCGGACATCCAGCCCGGCGTGACCATGGCCATCGGCGCCAGCACCGAAGTGATCGCCGGTGAAGGCATGATCCTCACCGCCGGCGGCATCGACTCACATGTGCATTTCATCTGCCCGCAGCAGATCGAAGAGGCGCTGACCAGCGGCGTCACCACCATGATCGGCGGCGGCACCGGACCGGCCACCGGCACCAATGCCACCACCTGTACTTCAGGCCCGTGGCACCTGGCGCGCATGCTGCAAGCCAGCGACTCATTCCCGATGAACATCGGCTTTACCGGCAAGGGTAATGCCAGCCTGCCCGAGCCGCTGATCGAGCAGGTCAAGGCCGGCGCCATCGGTTTGAAGCTGCACGAAGACTGGGGCACCACGCCCGCCAGCATCGACAACTGCCTGAGCGTGGCCGATGAGTACGATGTGCAGGTGGCGATCCACAGCGACACGCTCAACGAGTCGGGCTTCGTCGAAACCACCCTCGCCGCGCTCAAGGGGCGCACCATCCACACCTATCACACCGAGGGTGCCGGTGGCGGCCACGCGCCGGACATCATCAAGGCCTGCGGTTTCCCTAACGTACTGCCCAGCTCCACCAACCCGACGCGGCCGTTCACCCGCAACACCATCGACGAGCACTTGGACATGTTGATGGTCTGCCATCACCTGGACCCGAGCATTGCCGAAGACGTGGCGTTCGCCGAAAGCCGCATCCGCCGCGAAACCATCGCCGCCGAAGATATCCTGCACGACCTTGGCGCCTTCTCGATGATCAGCTCCGACAGCCAGGCCATGGGCCGCGTGGGCGAAGTGATCACACGCACCTGGCAAACCGCCGACAAGATGAAGAAACAACGCGGGCCACTGCCTGGCGACGGCGCGGGCAACGACAACTTCCGCGCCAAGCGCTACATCGCCAAGTACACCATCAACCCGGCGATCACCCACGGCATCAGCCATGAAGTGGGCTCCATCGAAGTCGGCAAATGGGCCGACCTGGTGTTGTGGCGCCCGGCGTTCTTCGGCATCAAGCCCACCCTGATCCTCAAGGGCGGGGCGATTGCGTCCAGCCTGATGGGCGATGCCAATGCGTCAATCCCCACCCCGCAGCCGGTGCACTACCGCCCGATGTTCGCCAGCTTCGGCAGCTCGCTGCACGCCACCAGCCTGACGTTTATCAGCCAGGCGGCGCTGGCAGAGGGCCTGCCGCAGGCCTTGGGCCTGAAGAAGCAGATCGCGGTGGTCAAGGGTTGCCGCCAGGTGCAAAAGAGCGACTTGATCCACAACGACTACCTGCCAGATATCGAGGTCGATCCGCAGACCTACCAGGTCAAGGCCGATGGCCAGCTGTTGTGGTGCGAGCCGGCGGACGTGCTGCCGATGGCCCAGCGTTACTTCCTGTTCTGACCGTTCATCGGCAGGCACCTGCTGTGCCAGTGAAGCCGGGAGACGTTGGCGCTACGATGCGCGACGTTTGTTCACTGTCTTGCATTTGGGAACCTGGCTATGCGCCTATCCGAATTCATCGTGTTGCATGCCGACCGAATCGTCGATGAATGGGAACAGTTTGCCGAAACCCTGACCCCGGCCGCCGAAACCCTGAACCGCGCGCAACTGCGCGACCACGCCCGTTCGATCCTGCTGGCCGCCGCGCGGGACATGAACACCCGCCAGAGCGCCAGCGAACAGGCGGCCAAGGCCAAGGGCGAAGGCCCGGAAAAGACCCCGAGCCTGGACGAAGCGGCCGCCAGCCATGGCGAACTGCGCCATACCGTGGGTTTTGACCTGGTGCAGATGACCTCCGAGTTCCGCCACCTGCGCGCCTGTGTGATTCGCCTGTGGGTCAATAGCCTGGAATCGCCGGACCTGGACTATTTCCAGGACATGATCCGCTTCAACGAAGCCATCGACGAAGCCCTGGCCGAATCCACGGCGGCCTACGCCGAGCAGGTCAATCGCTCGCGGGATATTTTCCTCGCCATCCTCGGCCACCACCTGCGCGCGCCCTTGCAGGCGGTGAAGATGTCCACCGAGATGTTGTTGCGCAAAGCTGCGTTGGACAGCAACGGTTTGAGCCTGCTGGGCAATATCCAAAATGGTGCGCGGCACATGGAGGCGATGGTCAGCGACCTGTTGGAGTTTGTTCGCAGCCGACTGGGCAGCAGCCTGCCTATCGAACCCAAGCCGATGAACCTGGCCGATGCTGCCAAAGAGGCCATCAATGAAGCGTGCGCAGGCCGCCCGGACTGCCGGGTTCACCTGCACATCGACGGGGAAACCCAAGGGCTGTGGGATCGCGGGCGCATTGATCAGCTGTTGCAGAACCTGATCGGCAATGCACTGCAGCACGGCCTCAACAGCCAGGCGGTGACCCTGAGCCTGGACGGCACGCCCGACAGCGTGGAACTGCGCATGCACAACTACGGCCAGCCGATTCCCCAGGCGGCGCTGGGCACCGTGTTCGACCCGCTGGTACGCAGCGCCAACGAAGAGCTGGGCAGCAACTCGACCAGCCTCGGGCTGGGCTTGTTTATCGTCAAGGAAGTGGTGCAGGCCCATGGGGGCACGATTGAAGTGACGTCCAGCGAGGCGGCGGGCACCACGTTTACCGTAGTGCTGCCGCGCCAGTAGACACCACCGATCCCCTGTAGGAGCTGTCGAGCTTTAGCGAGGCGGCGATAGCGGTGGGTCAGGCAGCATCAATGCTGGCAGTGCCGCCGCCATCGCAGCCTCGCCGGGGCTCGACAGCTCCTACATTTCATTTGCGATGTGGCGCAAATTTGTGCCCGGCAACGATCCCTTGTAGGAGCTGTCGAGCTTTAGCGAGGCGGCGATAGCGGTGGGTCAGGCAGAATCAATGCTGGCAATGCCGCCGCCATCGCAGCCTCGCCGGGGCTCGACAGCTCCTACATTTCATTTGCGATGTGGCGCAAATTTGTGCCCGGCAACAATCCTCGGTAGGAGCTGTCGAGCTTTAGCGAGGCGGCGATGGCGGTGGGTCAGGCAGCATCAATGCTGGTAATGCCGCCGCCATCGCTGGCAAGCCAGCTCCTACAGGGTTTTGCTGATTTCCCACACAGGGTGGTTAGCGGCCCCAGGTTTCCCGTGGATCAAAATTGGCCTTTTGCGCCAGTTCCTGCCACAGCGCCTTGACCTCATCGTCACTGCTTTTGGGCATCACGGCCTTGAGCTGCACAAACAGGTACCCGCGCTGCCCGGCCTTGTTCAGCAAGCCATGGCCCTTGGCCCGCATGCGCTGGCCGTTCTGGCTGCCGGCCGGGACCTTGAGGTTGATCTTGCCGGTCAGGGTCGGCACTGCGACTTCCGCGCCCAGAGCCAATTCCCACGGTGCCAGCGGCAAAGTGATCACCAGATTTTCGCCTTCCACCTCGAACTTCGGGTGCGGCGCAAAACGGATGATCAGGTACAAGTCGCCATTGGCGCCGCCACCGATCCCCGGAGCACCCTGGCCCTTGAGGCGAATGCGCTCGCCATCGGCCACACCGGCCGGAATCTTCACGTTCAGGCTCTTGGTGGTGTTGCTGACGTGCTGGCCCGCCGCATTGTATTGCGGCACCTGGAAGCTGATTGCCTTGGGCTCGGTGGACAGGGTCTCCTCCAGGAACACCGGCAACTCCATCTCCACATCCTGGCCGCGTCGCCCGGGGCTGCGCCCCTGGGCGCCGCCAAAGCCGTTGCCACGCGAGCCGAAGATCGAGCTGAAGAAGTCCGAAAACTCGCCCGTATCCTGGCCACCGCCAAACCCGCCACGGCTCTGCCAACCTGGCGGCCCCTGGAAGGGCTGACCGTGCTGGCCATAGCGGCGCAATTCATCGTACTCGGCGCGCTTGTCGGCACTTTTCAGCGCCTCATAGGCTTCCGAGGCGTCCTTGAACTTCTCTTCCGCGTCCTTTTCCTTGCTGACGTCGGGATGATACTTACGGGCCAGCTTGCGATAAGCGGCCTTGATCTGCTTGTCATCGGCCGTCGGCTCGACACCAAGAATCTTGTAATAGTCTTTGAAATCCATGGGGGCATCACCATCCGTTATCGAGATCGCACAGTCGGGCCCTGCCTGCCTGGGCATTGCGGGGCGATTCGAGGTGCGTCAGAAAAATATCGGCGGCTTGCAGGACAAACTTGATCCTTTCGACAGCCACCAACCGTATGCACAGGAGTTGGGGGCAAGGAGCCGACCTTTCAAGGTAACAAGTCTGCTGTATTTAGCGGATAGTCGGCCTACGCATCTGCACGCGAGTGACATACACTGCGCGGCCGTTTTTTAACCGGAACCTGTTAGACATGAACAACACCTCTCCAGCCCGTGCCTGCGGCATCGACTTCGGCACGTCCAACTCCACTGTCGGCTGGATCCGTCCCGGCATGGAAACGCTTATCGCGCTGGAGGACGACAAGATCACCCTGCCGTCGGTGGTGTTCTTCAACTTCGAAGAACGCCGCCCGGTGTACGGCCGCCTGGCGCTGCACGAGTACCTGGAAGGCTACGAAGGCCGCCTGATGCGTTCGCTCAAGAGCCTGTTGGGCTCCAAGCTGATCAAGCACGACACCAGCGTGCTGGGCACGGCCATGCCGTTCAAGGACCTGCTGGGGCTGTTTATCGGCCAGCTCAAGAACCGCGCCGAAGCCACTGCCGGCCGTGAGTTCGAAGAAGTGGTACTGGGCCGCCCGGTATTTTTCGTCGACGACGACCCGATGGCCGACAAAGAGGCCGAAGACACCCTGGTGGACGTGGCCCGCAAGCTCGGCTTCAAGGAAGTCTCGTTCCAGTACGAGCCGATCGCCGCAGCCTTCGACTACGAATCCACCATTGAACAAGAAGAGTTGGTCCTGATTGTCGACATCGGCGGCGGTACCTCCGACTTCTCCCTGGTGCGCCTGTCGCCCGAGCGGCGCAAGCACGACAACCGCCACGACGACATCCTCGCCACCGGCGGCGTGCATATCGGCGGTACCGACTTCGACAAACAGCTCTCGCTGGCCGGCATGATGCCGCTGTTCGGCTACGGCAGCCGCATGAAAAGCGGGGCCTACATGCCCACCAGCCACCATATGAACCTGGCCACCTGGCACACCATCAACTCGGTGTACTCGCAAAAATCCCAGCTGGCCCTGGGCAGCATGCGCTACGACATCGAAGACACCGGCGGCATCGACCGCCTGTTCAAGCTGATCGAGCAGCGCGCCGGCCACTGGCTGGCGATGGAAGTGGAAGAAACCAAGATCCACCTCACCCACGACGACAGCCGCCACGTGCCGCTGGACCGGGTAGAACCGGGCCTGAGCGTGGAACTGAGCCGCGCCCTGTTCGAATCGTCCATCGACAACCTGCTGGAACGGGTGCGCAACAGCGTGACCCAACTGCTCGACGACGCCTCGGTGGACGTGGCCCAGGTCGACACGGTGTTCTTCACCGGCGGCTCCAGCGGCATCCCGGCCCTGCGCCACAGCATTTCGGCGATGCTGCCCAATGCCCGGCACGTGGAAGGCAACATCTTCGGCAGCATCGGCAGCGGGTTGGCGATCGAGGCAAGCAAGCGTTACGGCTACTGAGTATTAGCTGAAACCACGGCGCGCTCTTTCGCGAGCAAGCCCGCTCCCACATTTGGACCGCATTCCCAAGGCGGAACTCGGTCGACATGTGGGAGCGGGCTTGCCCGCGATAGGGCCAGCCTAGACGCCCTCAACCTTCAGACCATGCCACCCAGCTTCAACTCACTCTTCAAATACGCATAGTAAATCGGCCCTGCCACCACCCCAGGCAGGCCGAATGCGGCTTCAAACACCAGCATCGCCAACAACAACTCCCACGACTTGGCGCTGATCTGCCCGCCGACGATGCGGGCATTGAGGAAGTACTCGACCTTGTGGATCACGATCAGGTAGCCCAGCGCCGCCACCGCCACCCAGATCGACATCGACAACGCGACGATGGTGATCAGGGTGTTGGACATCAGGTTGCCGATCACCGGCAGCAGGCCCAGCAGGAAGGTGAGGACGATCAGGGTCTTGGTCAGCGGCAGGTGGATCCCCGCCAGCGGCAGCACCACCGCAAGGAAGATCCCGGTGAAGATGGTGTTGAGCGCAGCGATTTTGATTTGCGCAAAGACAATGTTGCGAAAAGCCTGGACCAGCAGGTGCAGGCGGTCGAACAACGCGGCTGCCAGGGGTTTGCGCTTGGTCAGGTCGGGGACCCGCTGCAGGGCGATGATGGCGCCCAGGACCATGCCGATCAGCAGGGTCACGAACATATGCGCCGCGTCCTTGCCCACCAGCTGCAGTTCGCTCAGGTGCTTGCTCAGCCATTCACCGATAGCCACGCGAAACTCGGCGGCGCTGGCCGGCAGGTAGGCGTCGAGGAACGGCGGCAACTGGCCGCGCGCGCGGTCGACCACGCCCATGAATTTATCGAGGGAAGCCCCGGGGTTTTCCGCTTCGTGCAGCAAAAAGCTGATGGCACCGGCAAAAATCAGGGTCAGCACGCTGACAATCACGGTGCCGAGCAATGCCACCGCCAGCCAGCGCGCGCGCCGGCCTTCGATCAAGCGTTGCAGTTGCGGGGTGAGCATGTTGACCAGTTCGAAGACCAACAGGCCAGCCAACAGGCTGGGCAGCAGTTTTAACGGTAGGACCAGCAGCAACCCGCCGAAAATGATGATGTAGCTGGCCAGCAACAACACATGACGCTGAGAAAACGTTGGCATACAGCCTCTAAACGAACGGCGTTAAAGGATGGGCAGTCTGCCAGCCTTGGGGCAATCAAGCGAGAAGTCTGATGGTTGTGAACACCATCAACTGTGGGAGCGGGCTTGCACGCGATGGCGCTGGTTGGCTGACACACCGCAATCGCGGGCAAGCCCGCTCCCACAGGGGTATTTAAGCGGGTCAGCCTTTAAGGCAGGTGCTCATAAAGGTTTTACGCGCATCGCCGGCCAGCGCCTTGGTTTTTGCCGTCGCGTTGCAGTCCTTCATTTTTTGCTGCTGCGGGGTCAGGGTCTTGGCGTCATTGGCGGCTGGGGCCGAGAGGCAGGTTTTCATGAAGGCCTTGCGCTCGTCGCCCTTCAAGGTCTTGGTGGAGGCTTCGGCGTTGCAGGTGGTCATTTTGTTTTGCTGGGCAGTGGCCGCAAACCCTTGGGAACAGAGCAGCAGACCGATCATCAACAACGGAATACGCAACATCTTCATGGAGTTTTCTCCCTGTTACCACGCCGAGGGGCGCGGCCTCCCCTGCAGTGTAGACAAAGCCTGTTACACCTTCACCTGCTACGTAAGTTCGTTCGTCGATACTGCTCCGGCGTACAGCCGGCCTGGCGCTGGAACATCGCAATAAACGCCGAGGCGGTGCTGTAGCCAAGGTCAAAGGCCACTTCCTGGACGCTGCGCGTGTTTTCCAGGGCCTCGATGGCCGCCAGAAAGCGCAGGCGCTGGCGCCATTCGCCAAAGCTCATGCCCAGTTCGCGCACAAATTGCCGGGCCAGGGTGCGCTCGCTGACGTGTACCTGCTGCGCCCATAGCGCCAGCGCGCGGTTGTCCCCGGGATCAGCCTGCATGCCTTCAAGCACGCTGAGCAGGCCGGGGCTACTGGCATACGGCAAGAAACAGTCATGCACCGGCGCCTGGCGCAGTTGGTCCACCAGCACCTGGGCCAGGCGCACGTCGGCTTCGTTGGCCGGGATATTCACGTCGCGCTCGGCAAAATCACTGAGGATGGCCTTGAGGATGTTGCTGATGGTCAGGGTGCAGGGCTGCGTGGGCAATTGCTCGCACAGGGACGGCGCCAGGTACACCGAGCGGTAGATAATTGCCTGGGCGTTGTAGGAACTGTGCTGGGTGTTGGGCGGGATCCACACCGCATATTGCGGCGGCGACATAAACCGGTTGCCGCCCACTTCAAAGCGCATCACGCCGCGGGCCGAGTAGTCCAGGGAGCCCCAGGCATGCTGGTGGCTGGAGGCGCGGCTGTCGGCGGCAAATTCCGAGTAGCGAAAGTACACCGGGGCCGGTAGCACGTCGAAATCGGGCAGGTTGATGTAGGTCTTCGGCATATTGTCTGGATACAGAGGCGGCTTGTCTGGATCGAAGTATAGGCTTCGATCCAGACAAAGGATAATCACCCCTCACTAACGTTCCTGGTTCCTTGCAATGCAATACGCTTATCCGCTGCTGGCCATCTTTATCTGGGCTGGTAATACCGTGGTCAACAAACTCGCCGTGGGCTCGATTTTCCCGGCCGAGATCGGTTTTTATCGCTGGCTGCTGGCCGCCATCCTGTTTACCCCGTTCATGCTCAAGCCAGTCATTGCCAACTGGGCGCTGATCCGCCCCAACTTGGGCAAGATCGCCGTGCTCGGCGTGCTCGGCATGGCGGTCTACCAGAGCCTGGCGTACTACGCCGCCAGCCTGACCAGCGCCACCAATATGGGGATCATCCTGTCGCTGATGCCATTGATGGCCCTGACTGCGGCGATTATCAGCCTCGGCCAGCGCCTGACCTTCGGCGCCCTGACCGGGGCGGTGCTGTCGTTTGCCGGGGTGGTGGTGGTGGTGTCGGCCGGCAGCCTCGGCGCGCTGCTGCAACACGGGGTTAACCTGGGCGACGCGATGATGCTGGTGGCCACCCTGGCCTATGCGATCTACAGCACCCTGCTGAAAAAATGGCAATTGCGCCTACCGCCCCTGGTGTTGCTGTATTTGCAGGTGCTGGTGGCGGTGGTGGTGCTGTTTCCGCTGTTCCTGGCCTCGGACAAGGTCGGCCTGGGCCCGTCGAATATTGGCCTGGTGGTGTACGCCTGCCTGTTGGCATCGATGATTGCGCCGCTTTCGTGGATGCATTCGGTCAAAAACCTGGGGCCGAGCCGGACCACGCTGTTTTTCAATTTGCTGCCGCTGATCACGGCGCTGATTGCAGCGGTGGTGCTCAAGGAGCAGTTGGCGCTGTATCACTTGGTGGGGGGTGTGTTGACCTTGGGCGGGGTGATTTTGTCGGAGCGCTGGACCACGCCGGTAAGGCGTTAAAGCCCGGCCGCCTTCAACCGCTGCGCATGTTCGACAAACAGGCGGATCGGCTCGGCACCCTTGCCCACCAGGCCCAGTGACTGGTTGACGATATCGAAATGGTCCAGCGCATAGTCATCGCCAATCACCGTGCCCAGGTGTGAGCTGTAACGCCCGACCATGCCGTCGCACTGGCCTTTCTCCTTGACGAAGGTGCGCGCAAACAGCCGGCAACTGCGGTTGGTGCCGTCCAGCAGGTTGCGCCCGCGATCGGTCTTGCCCGGCTGCAAGGTGCCGGACCAGGAGTAATAACGCACTCCGCCCACTTCTTCGGCGCCCTGCCCGCCCCAGGTGTCTGGCAGGCCTTGGGGGTATTGACGATTGAACAGCGCCACACCCGCGCTGGTCAGCGATTGATGGGAGGCGTGGATATCCGCCGCAAAACGCGGGCCGCGATAGCCGGTTTCGAGCAGGCCCATCACCACGCCCACCAGGCGCAACAGCGCACTCATGATCCGGCCCTTGGCGCTGTCGGCCGGATAGTGGGTGTGCAGGTAGTCCGCCAATTCCGAACCGTGATTGGGCCCGGCCACCGAGGTCACCGAGGCCACCCATTCCGGGCGTTTGGCCGCCGCGTAACGGGCGGTGAGCGAGCCCTGGCTATGGCCGATCAGGTTGACCTTGTCGGCACCGGTCTGGCGGCGAATCTGCTCGATCTGCACCAGCAACTGCTCGCCGCGTACCTCGCTGGAGTTGAGCGGCGCCACCTGCACCGCAAACACTTGCGCCCCGCCCGCACGCAAGGCCGGGACGATGCCGTACCAATACGGGTACAGCAGCAGCCGCACAAACCCGAGCATGCCCGGCACCAAAACCAGGGGATAACGTGTAGCCAATGTCTGCGGCATGGGGGCAAACGTCCTTCAAAGGGGCGATTGAGCTGATCCTAGACCAGCCCTGCGGCAATCGATATGACACCCGGCAACATCCGATAAAACTTTTTGCGCCGCGCAGCACTCACAACTTTGAGCGATCACACCCCGAGAGTGTGGCGCAAAACCGGATATCGCCCTGAGGAGATTGAAATGACCGACATGCATTTGTCTGACGTAAGCACCCTTCGCGAACGCGCGCGCAAGAATGTGGAAAACGGCGCAGTGACCGAAGGCTACAGCGCCGACCGCGAAGAGATCCTGCGCCTGCTCAACGAGTCACTGGCCACCGAACTGGTCTGTGTGTTGCGCTACAAGCGCCACTACTTCATGGCCAGCGGCCTGAAAGCCAGCGTGGCCGCCGATGAGTTCCTGGAGCACGCCAACCAGGAACTGGAACACGCCGACAAACTGGCCGAACGTATCGTACAGCTGGGCGGCGAACCAGAGTTCAACCCGGACCTGCTGTCCAAGCTGTCCCACGCACAGTACGTGGCCGGCAAGACCTTGAAGGACATGGTCTACGAAGACCTGGTGGCCGAGCGCATCGCGGTGGACAGCTATCGCGAGATCATCCAGTACATCGGCGAGAAAGACCCGACCACCCGCCGGATCTTTGAAGACATCCTGGCCCAGGAAGAAGAGCACGCCGACGATATGGCGGACATTCTCAAAGACCTGTAAGCCTGCCAGCAGCACTCACTAATGTGGGAGCGGGCTTGCTCGCGAATGCGGTAGATCAGTGATGGATATGTTGACTGATACACCGCATTCGCGAGCAAGCCCGCTCCCACATTTAGCCTTTCACCGTCTTCGGCGCCTTGCCTTCCCGCATCTGCTGCAACAGCGGCACGCACTGGTTGGGCTCATCCCCGCTCGGCGCCACCAGTGCCAGCAGGCCTGCCGCAGGTGCAACGATCACACCCAGCGCCACCATCCCCGCACCACGCAGCAATAGCGGCACTGCCTTGACCCCGGCATTGGGCTTGATGAACGGTCCGTTGACGTACAAGGGCGAACGCAGCGAAAACAGGCGAAAGCCCTTGGACTCTGGGGTGATTGTCAGGTCCAGTTGTTCGCTGGCCATGTTCGCGGTGCCGTCGATGTAGATGATCGCGTTCTCGGTGTCGAACACAAACAACCGACTGGTGGCCAGGCCGGTCTTGATGCCGAAGTCCGCCGCCGCGCAGTTGATCTTCACTTCCTTGTCGCCAAACATCTTGCCGACCACATAGTTACCGACGTTCAGCCCGGCGATTTCCATCAGGCCTCGGCTGATGGCACCGTCGTTGATGAGCATTTTCAGATCGCCATTGGCACTGCCCAACAAAGCCGCCACCGAGTTGCCGCGCCCGGCGATATCCGCATCGCCGTTTAGCTCGCCAAAGCTGGTCTTCATCGGTTCAAAGGTGGGGAACAGTTGCTTGAGCTTGAAGTTGCGCGCCGTCAGTTTCGCCCGGCCTTCCAGCGGGGTGATGCGGCCATTGAGGCGAATCTGTGCATCGAGCTTGCCGCCCGCCACACCGAAACGCAGGGGTTCGAGGCTCAGTTGGCCGTCGTTGAGCACCAGGTGCGTGTAGAGGTCGGTAAAGGGCAGTTCGGCGCTGTGGACAATGCGCTTGCCGGTGAACTCGACATCGGCGTCCATATCGCGCCAGCGCTCGGTGCGAAACTCCTCCACCGGCAGCACCTTGGTCGCCGGTTGCTTGCTTTCACCACCACGGGCCTTTTGCTTGGCGTTGGAGTCGGCACCGATCAGCGGCGCCAGGTCGGCCAGCAGCAGTTGGTTGGACACCAGTGCGCCACTGAGCTTTGGCCGTGGCTGGCTGGCGACATAGGCCAGGTCGCCGTGGATGTCGCTGTTGCCGATCTTGCCGTTGAAGTTTTCATAGCGGAACGACGCACCGCCCGCCTCATGCAACTTGGCGATCAGGCGCCCATCGGTGGAATAGGCCGGCGAGTCCGGCAGGGTCACGCCGGTCAGTGGGTAAAGGTTGCCCAGGCTGGTGCCAGACAGTTTCAGGCGCAGGTCCAGGGCGCCGAGGTTCAGTGGGTCGGTCAGGGTGCCGGCCAGGGCGATGCTGGTATCACCGACCTTCGCCTGGGCCTGCAGGGGGAACGGCTTGGCGGCGTCTTGCAGGGCCAGCAGCCCGCCGATCTTGCCGCTGCCGGCGAGTTTCTGGCCGTGGTACTGGCCGCTGACCTTGAGGCCAAACGCATAGTCCTGGGGTGTGGCGCCCTGCTCCAGGGCTTTTTTTGCATCGCGCTCACCGACGATTTCGCTGAACGCAATCGGCTTGCCCAGGGGGTCGATCAGCACATCGAGACGGGTCTTGAGGGTCTGGTCGTCGAGGGTCACGTGGCCCTTGTCGAAGCCGATGGCGCCGATATCCACCACCCAACTGGACGGTTCGGCATTCGGGTCCTTGGGATCAAAGGTGAAGGTCCAGTTGGCGCGGCCATCGGCCAGGCGCTGCAATTGGGCACTCGGCTCGGTCAGGTCGATGCGCGGGACCACCACGCGCTGGGCCAGCAGGGCCAAGGGTGAGATGCGCAGTTCAACGCGCTTGAGGGTGACCATCTGCGGCTGTTTCGACCACTCGGGGTTGCCCAGGCTCAGGTCTTCGGCCACCACATGGGGCCACGGCACCCAGGCGCGCCAACCGCCCTCGTCCGGCTCGCGCTGCCAGACCACCGCCAGGTTGCCATTGATGGCAAAGGCGCGATGCAGCTCTTCGGAGACCTTGGCATTGAGTTGCGGCTTGATCCGGTTCCAATCGAAGAACACCAGGATCAGTACCACAGCGGCGATTAACAGAACGAAGCAGGCACTGCTCCAGGCGAGAATTTTACGAGTGCGCGTCATTGCACAGGGCTCCTGATTACGACTGCGCGTGCCACTGGCAACGCGCGCAAGGACTAAAGCTTATATGGCTACGACTGGCAAATGGCCTGGGGGTTTAACCGCAGATGGCAATTAGCGCTGAAAAGCGCTTTTTCTGACTAATCCGACAGCTTCTTTCATCAACGACGCACCGTTGTTACCCACGCCCGTGTCGAAAATACCCACCCCGGTGCAAAAGCGCGTGCTTGAGAGGCGCGATCTAGAGCCTCGGCGCAGAACAATCAATTCTGTTGATTATTACCATTGTGTTTATGAACTTTTATATCGAGATATCGAGAGTAGCATTAGCCCTGTACCCACTTTATCGCCCTCCCAAGGAGCAACTCATCATGAAACGCCAATTACTGCTCAGTGTTGCACTCTCTGTCCTGGCCACCAGCGCTTTTGCCCTGCCAGCTGCCGAACAAGCCATCCCGCAAGCCAAGGCTGACGCCACGCACATCAGTCAGACCGTTGCCGAAGGTGGTCGCGATCGCCTGGAACAAAAAGGCCTGGTTGAAGGTGGCTCGGACCGTCTGCAAAAACGCGAATTCGTCGCCGAAGGTGGCCGTGATCGCCTGGAACAAAAAGGCCTGGTTGAAGGTGGCTCGGACCGCCTGCAACAACGCGAATTCGTCGCCGAGGGCGGTTCCGACCGTCTGGATGACATGCATAAAGCTACGAGCTAAGCCTGTGCTGGCCCTGAAAAAAGCCCGATCCCCAGAGATCGGGCTTTGACTTTGTGGGATCTGCGCCACCTTTGTCCCGTTACAAGTTCGACGCAGGCAAAGTTGATTTGCTAGAGTGCGTCGCTGTCCTTGTCTACAAAGCCCACCCGCCAATGCTGCCCCGCGCCGAACAGAAGCAACAGACCCGCCTTGCCTTGATGGACGCAGCCCGCCATCTGATGGAGGGTGGCCGAGGGTTTGGCAGCCTGAGCCTGCGCGAAGTGGCCAAGAGCGCTGGCATCGTGCCCACCGGCTTTTACCGACACTTTGCCGATATGGACCAATTGGGCCTGGTGCTCGTCAGTGAGGTCGGCCAGACCTTCCGTGCCACGATCCGCCTGGTACGCCACAACGAATTCGTCATGGGCGGCATCATCGATGCCTCGGTACGGATCTTTCTCGATGTAGTGGCGGCCAACCGTTCACAATTCCTGTTCCTCGCCCGCGAGCAATACGGCGGTTGCCTGGCCGTGCGCCAAGCCATCGGCGCCTTGCGCGAAGACATCACCTCGGACCTGGCAGCCGACCTGACGCTGATGCCCAAGCTGCAGCACCTGGATGCCGACGGTTTGCATGTGATGGCCGACCTGATCGTCAAGAGCGTGTTCGCCACCCTGCCCGACATTATCGACCCGCCCGCCGCGGCCTTGCCGGCGCACCTCACGCCCCAGGCCAAGATCACCCAGCAACTGCGCTTTATCTTTATCGGCCTCAAGCACTGGCAAGGCCTGGGCAGCACCGAATAGGCCGGTCAGCGCAGCGCCTGGAAACGCTTGGCGGTGGTGTAGTTTTTCTTCCAATAGCTGTTGGCCAGTGAGTCGATGCGGATGCTCTTGCCCTTGCGCGGCGAATGAATGAACTTGCCCTCGCCCACATACAGGCCGACATGGCTGACCTGGTTGCGTCCATTGGCCCTGAAAAACACCGCATCGCCCGGTTGCAGCGCGTCACGCTTGATCGTCGCCGCCGTTGACCGATGCATCGCCGCCGTGGTGCGCGGGATGACAATGTTGGCCTCGGTCTTGAACAGATAGACCAGCAAGCCGCTGCAATCGAACCCCTGGTCCTGAGAGCTGCCGCCCCATTTGTAGGCGGTGCCGAGCAATTGGTGGGCGCGGTCGACTACATTCTCGATGCTCGGCTGCGGCACGGCCTGTAGCGAGGCACTGAAGGGGGCCAGTGAGGTGTGGCGCTTGTTGAAGTTGGCCGAAGCCGATGACGTGACGCCAAACAGGCCGACCATCACTACACATAAAAATGACTTGAACATGATAAACAACGCAGTGGATTAAACACGGGGTGCAATCCTAGTGAAGCGATGCGAAGCAAGATGAACGGCAAATCCAAGATGCTCGTAGGACAAATCCCAAATCACCTCTAGCTATAAATAGCCCCGGCCAAATCGCCCAATTCAGGTGCCATCGCCTCCTGCAGCGCACCAAAATAGATCACTCCAACCTCCTGCCACCGCCCCGTTTAGTGGCGCAATGCCCAGAACCTACGGCCATTTCCTACGCTAAGCGTGATTGGCAAGCCCCTTGCTCTAGCCTGTTTATCGCTCATTGCTGGAAGCTTCCCGATGCTGGTCATCCACCGCCGAATTGCGCCCCAACCCACCTGGGCCGCGGAGTTGCTGCTGAACTTCGAAGCCCGCAGCAAAAGCCGCCTGCGCTGTTTCAGTGCCGAGGGTGAAGATGTCGGCTTGTTTCTGGAGCGCGGCCAGCCGCCGCTCTACGATGGGGAATTCCTACAAGCTGAAGACGGACGTGTCGTACGCGTCTGCGCACGCCCTGAACAACTGCTGCACGTCACCTGCAGCAGCGCCTTTGAACTGACCCGTGCGGCCTATCACCTGGGCAACCGGCATGTGGCCCTGCAAGTGGGGGACGGCTGGCTGCGCCTGCTCGATGACTACGTGCTCAAGGCCATGCTGGAGCAACTGGGGGCCCATGCCGCAACCCTCGAAGCGCCGTTCCAACCCGAGCACGGAGCCTACGGTGGCGGTCATCATCACTCGCGCCACGGTGACGAAGACTTCAACTACCCGCCCAAACTGCATCAGTTCGGCGTGCGCCTGTGAACCCGGCCTGGGCGCTGCTGCGTCTGGCCAGTCCGCAATTGCCGATTGGCGGCTACAGCTATTCCCAAGGCCTGGAAATGGCCGTGGACAATGCCCGTGTCAGCGATGCCGACAGCGCCCGACGCTGGATCAGCGACCAACTGTTGCTCAACCTCGCGCGCTTCGAAGCGCCGCTGTTGCTTGCCCATTGCCAGGCGGCAGCTGCCCAGGACTGGGTGGGCCTGCGCCAACTGTGTGAAGAACACCGCGCCAGCCGCGAAACCCGCGAGCTGTTCCAGGAGAGCCGGCAAATGGGCTACTCCCTGCAACAACTGCTCAACGGCCTGCCGGAACTGGATGACGCGGCGCGGCGCTTTCTCGACACCACCCACGAACCCCATCTGGCCCTGGGCTGGGCACTTGCCGCACGAGCCTGGGCGATCAGCCCCGACGATGCCCTGGCCGCCTGGCTGTGGAGCTGGCTGGAAAACCAGTTGGCCGTACTGATGAAGACCCTGCCCCTGGGCCAACAGGCCGCCCAACGCCTGACCAGCGAACTGCTGCCGTTGCTGCAACAAGCCCAGCAGGACGCCAGCCAGCGCGATCCCCACCACTTTGGCAGCGCCGCGTTCGGCCTGTCCCTGGCATGCATGGCCCACGAGCGCCAGTACAGCCGCCTGTTCCGTTCCTAGGAGAACCCCATGAACACACAACCTTTGCGCGTCGGTATCGGCGGCCCCGTTGGCTCCGGCAAGACCGCCCTGACCCTGGCGCTGTGCCTGGCCCTGCGTGATCGCTACAACCTGGCGGTGGTCACCAACGACATCTACACCCGCGAAGACGCGGACTTTCTGGTACGCAACCAGGCCCTGGCGCCCGAGCGCATCATCGGCGTAGAAACCGGCGGCTGCCCGCACACGGCGATTCGCGAAGATGCGTCGATCAACCTCGAAGCGGTGGATCAACTGAACCGGCGTTTTCCCGGCCTCGACCTGATCCTGGTGGAGTCGGGCGGTGACAACCTATCGGCCACCTTCAGCCCAGAACTGTCGGACCTGACTATCTATGTGATCGATGTGTCGGCCGGCGACAAGCTGCCACGCAAGGGCGGGCCGGGGATCTGCAAGTCGGACCTGCTAGTGATCAACAAGATCGATCTGGCGCCGCTGGTCGGTGCTTCGCTGGAACTGATGAACAGCGACACCCAGCGCATGCGCGGCGGCAAGCCATTTGTCTTCAGCAACCAGAAAACCGGGGTCGGCCTGGAAGAAATCGTCGCCTTTATCGAACGCCAGGGCCTGCTGACCGCAGCCTGATCCCCTTACCAAGGAGCTGTTTATGAGCCTCAACAAACTGTTTGCCGCCGCCGCACTGCTACTGGCCCCGGCCCTGGCCCTGGCCCATCCGGGCCACGGCGACAATGGCCTGGTGGCCGGTATCAGCCATCCGCTCGGCGGGCTGGACCATTTACTGGCGATGCTGGCCGTCGGCCTGTGGGCGGCACAGCAACAAGGCGCGGCGCGGTGGGCGCTGCCATGTACGTTTGTCGGCACCATGCTGATCGGTGGCTTGCTGGGTTTTGAAGGGTTGGCCTTGCCGGCCCTGGAGAGCGGGATTGCCGCGTCGGTGCTGGCCCTGGGCCTGGCGGTGGCCTTGGCGATCCGCCCGCCGGTGGCGGTGGCCGTGGCCGCAACAGCCGTGTTTGCCCTGTTCCATGGCGTGGCCCATGGCCTGGAGCTGCCGGACATGACCAGCCCTTGGGCGTATGCGGCCGGGTTCGTCGGGGCGACGGCGGTGCTGCATGCGGCCGGGTATGCGCTGGTGCGTTTCCTGCCAGCTGCGGCGGCACCGCTGGTGCGGGTGGCGGGTGCGGCTTCGGCGGCGACGGGGGTTTGGTTGCTGGCGGGCTGAGTCTTGCGGCGCCTGTAAGGTACTCATCGCAGGCAAGCCAGCTCCTACATTTGAATGGGTTCACACATTCAAAAATGTGGGAGCGGGCTTGCCCGCGATAGCGCTCGCACAGACACCACCGATCCCAAGCCTGCTACCATGCGCGGCAAACACCCCTGCCGTGACGACGCCAGCCGATGCCCATCGCTCCAAGCTCTGCCAACAAGCCTCAATTGAACGCTGTGCTCACGCACTTCAACGACCTGATCGTGCCGCTCTGGCAGGGTCCGGGCTGGAATGCCGAGTTGGCGCTGCCCTATGAGGCGCTGGATGCCGATCACCGCCCGTTGCCCCCGCAACGCTACCGCGCCATGGCCTGTGCCCGACAGTTGTATGTGTTTGCCAGCCTGATCGGCGCGCCGGGCAAGGACTTTGCCGAAGAACGCGCCGCGACGCTGTTTCGCTCGCTGCAAAGGCACTTTCATGACGCCGAGCACGGCGGCTGGTTCTACAGCATCGACCCCCACGGCCAGCCGCTGGACAAGCGCAAAGACCTGTATACCCACGCGTTTATCATCTTCGCCTGCGCCCATTACTGGGCCAAGGTTCGCGAGCCGTTGGTGGAGTCGGTGCTCAATGCCGCCCTGGAAGTGGTCGCCGAGCGCTTTGCCACGGGCGACGGCCTGTATGAAGCGGTCCTGGAGCGTAACTGGTCGTCCCTCAAGTCCGGCCCGCTGCAGAACCCGCTGATGCACCTGGCCGAGGGCTTCCTCGCCACCCTCGCAGTGCGTGAAGATGCGGCGGTGCAACAGGCCCTGCTGGCACTGGCGACGGCCATGCAGCGACGCTTTATCGAACGCCAGCATGGCGTAATGATGGAAAAGCCCCTGGGGGCTGTGGATAACTGGTTCGAGCCGGGGCATCAGTTTGAATGGTTCTTCCTGCTGGAGTCCTCGCCCCTGCTGCGCGGCACTGCGCTGCATGCCTCGCTGAGCCGGGCATTCGCCTATGCCGAGCAAACCGGTGTGGATAACCTCAGTGGCGCGGTCAGCGGCATGTTGGCGCTGGACGGCAGCGTGCGTGACGCCACCCAGCGCATCTGGGCCCAGGCCGAGTACCTGCGCGCACTGACCTTGCGCCCGGGCAGCGCGGCGGTGCTGGAGCGCCAGTTGCTGGCGTTGCAGCAGCATTTTTTACATGCCAAGGGCTGGAATGAGTGCCTGGATGCCAAGGGTGAGGTGAGCCGGCGGGATATGCCGTCGACTACGCCTTACCATTTGGCGACCTGCTATCAGGCGTTGAGCGAGTTTCTCGGCTGATCTTTCTGGCCCCATCGCAGGCAAGCCAGCTCCCACACTTGAAGGGGTTCACCCATCAACAATGTGGGAGCTGGCTTGCCTGCGGTAGCCTCACCTCGGTCTAACGGCCGATCAAGCAATCCACTTGCGGTCCCCAGTAAAGCTGATCGTCAACCACCGCGCCTTGTCCGGCGCGCCCAGCCCTGTGGATATCTCTTCGCGCAGCCCGTCGAGCGTCGCGACCTTATCCACCGGGTAGTCCGCCGGCAGCACCACATGAATCTCGATAAACCGCGCCCGCCCGTGCTTCTGCACGTAGGACACGTAGTCGTCGAAACCATGCCGGGCCTGGGCCGCGTCCATCACTTCGCGCACTTTGTCGTCCAACTGGTCGGGGGCAATTCCCAGCACATCGCGCAAGGCCGGGCGCAAGATCTTCAACGCCGGCGCCAGCATGCTCAGGGCCAGCAGGATCAGGATCAAGGGGTCGACGTACACCGCCCACTCGCCATAGCCCTGGGACTTGAGCAGCAGCGCGGCCAGGAAGCTCACCAGCAGGCCCACGGAGAGCATGGCGTCTACCAACCAACTGATGTTGTCGAACTGGATCAGCGACGACTGCAGCTTGCGGTTGCGGTGCCGCACATAGAAGAAGTAGGCGAACTCGACCACGGTAAACACCGCAGCGTAGATGATCACCAGCCCCAACTCGATCTCGCGCCCGCCATTGATAATGCCGAACACCCCGTTGAGAAACGCGTAGATGGCGATCAACAGCAGGAAACTGCCTTCGATCAGCAACACCATCGGCTCCAGGTGCCAGTAGCCGAACTGGAAGCGATCGTTGCTTTTCTTGGCGATCAGCTTGGCCGTGATCAGCATCAGCACCTTGATAAAGGTCGCGATCAGCGAGAAAAAGCCGTCGAATAAAATGGATTGGGCGCCTGATATCACACCCGTGACAATCCCGGCGATCGCCACGGCGAACATCAGGATGGTCGATTGTTTGAGCAGTGCCTGCTCACCTCGGTTACTCACATATCCTCCTGTCAAAACCTTTAAACCGCTGGGTGCGGTGGGGTTTTCAGGAGTGGAGTGTACCTTATGCCGCCTTTTGGCCGATTTGCCGCCTTCGCGAGCAAGTCGAATCGGCGGTGCAGCGATTCGACTTGCTCGCGAAACAGGCGACGCGGTCTCAAGCCTTACTTGGCCCCACGCTCAATCGCAAACCCAGCCCAGGTCTGGCTTACCGGCATCAGCTCCAGGCGGTTGATGTTCACGTGCGCCGGGGTGTTCATCACCCAGAAGATGGTGTCGGCAATGTCCTGCGGCTGGATCGGCTCGGCGCCAGCGTAGGTGGCGTCGTAACGCGCCTGGTCACCGCCAAAGCGCACCAGGGAGAACTCGCTCTCGCACAGGCCCGGCTCGATGTTGGTCACGCGCACGCCGGTGCCTTGCAGGTCGCAGCGCAGGTTCAGGGAGAACTGTTTGACGAACGCCTTGGAGCCGCCATACACGTGGCTGCCCGGGTACGGGTAGTTGCCGGCGATGGAACCCAGATTGACGATCCCGGCGCCACGGCCATGGGCGATCAGGCGCGGCAGCAACAGGCTGGTGGTGGTCAGCAGGCCCTTGATATTGGTGTCGACCATGGTCTCCCAATCGTCGAGGCTGCACTTGGGCGCCGGGTCGGTGCCCACGGCCAGGCCCGCGTTGTTGATCAGCCCGCGCAGCTTGCTGAACGACGCCGGCAGGTTGGCAATCGCCTCTTCCATGCCCTTGCGGTCACGCACGTCCACTACCAGGCCATGCACCTCGGTTTGCTTGGAAAGCTCTTCGACCAGGGCATTCAAGCGCTCGGCACGTCGACCGGTGAGCACCAGTTTCCAGCCAGCCTCGGCAAAGCGACGGGCACAGGCTTCGCCGAAACCTGAGGTTGCGCCAGTAATAAACAGCGTGTCGGACATGGTGTTCTCCTTGCGGGCATCGAGAAAAAATCAGCCAGCAGAATGCCCTTACGCCGCCGTCGCGGCAACCGCTATGCACACAACTTGAAGCACACCTGGTCAATTTTTAACCACCACAGGCAAAGCCTTATAAAACGTGGCGCGCAGCCATGTGCGCGCAGGTTATCCACAGCTGCGCCCACAGTCTTTGGGGGCAAGTGCAAAACCCTCCAGGCCGCTGTGTACAAGGCTTTCAGGGCGATTCAAAAAGTTTTTTGCTTGACCTTGGGCGGCCCATATGTAGGCCCATGGGGGAGGACGCGCCAGGAGGCATGGCTCCAGGCCAGTAAATCCGCCCCCTGCACACGTCTTTCCAGAGTTTAACCACAGACTTATCCACAGGCTTGCAGGTCATGTTCCGGTCATATACCTGTGTCTATGAACAGGTTGACAAAACCTGCGGCACCTCCCGAAAAAGCCCCTGATCAAAAAACAGCCACCGCGCTGTAAGCCCCGTAGATAAAGGCGTACAGCCAGCTACTCCCATGTTACCCACAGCAGGTTCCACAGTGGATGGGGACAAGTCATTTGTGTGACAAAACAGGGATTTGCGGCGGCTATATGTCGCGCTTTGGGAGGTGTGTGGATTTGTTTTCCACAATTTGCCGGAAGGCCTGCGAACTACCGAAAAATGTAGGCGCCGGCTTTATGTGGGAGCCGGGCTTGCCCGCGATGGCATCACCTCGGTGTACCTGAAATACCGAGATGTCTGCATCGCAGGCAAGCCAGCTCCCACACAAGCCGGCGCCTAGGGTGATGGCGGGTTAGTGCCCGCCAAGGTAAGCGTTGCGCACTTCCTCGTTCACCAGTAGCTCCTTGCCACTGCCGGTCAAACGGATTTCGCCGTTGACCATCACATACGCCCGGTCAGACAGGCGCAGCGCGTGGTTGGCGTTCTGCTCCACCAGAAAGATGGTCATCCCGGTAGCCGCCAGTTCGCGCAAGGTGGCAAAGATCTGCTTCACCACAATCGGTGCCAGGCCCAGGCTCGGTTCATCGAGCAGCAACAGCTTGGGCCGGCTCATCAACGCCCGGGCAATGGCGAGCATTTGCTGCTCGCCACCGGACATGGTCATGGCCCGCTGGTTACGCCGCTCCTTGAGCCGTGGAAACAGCTCGAACATGCGCTGCATATCCTCGCTGGCGTGCTTGTCGCCAATGGGGATGGTGCCCATCAGCAGGTTTTCCTCGACAGTCATGTCGGGGAACACCCGCCGCCCTTCCGGGGACTGGGCGATGCCGTTGGAGGCGATGTAGTGGGACGACTTGTGGGTAATGTCCACGCCCTGGTAGAGGATCTGCCCGGACTCGGCACGCGGCTGGCCGAAGATCGACATCAGCAGCGTGGACTTTCCCGCGCCGTTGGAGCCGATCAGGCTCACGGTTTCGCCCTCGTCGATGTGCAGCGAGACTTTCTTCAGGGCCTGGATCGGGCCATAGAACACGTCCAGGTCCTTCATTTCGAGGATAGGCGTCGTCATACCAGCTCCTCCTCATCGGCGCCCAGGTAGGCCGCGATCACTTTCGGGTCGTTACGGATCGCTTCCGGCCCGCCCTCGGCAATGACGTTGCCGTGGTCCAGCACCACGATGTGGTCGGAAATACTCATCACCATGCCCATGTCGTGCTCGATCAGTACCACTGTGAGGTCGTGTTCGTCGCGCAGCAGGCGAATCATCGCACTGAGGGCTTCGGTTTCCTGGGGGTTGAGGCCCGCTGCCGGTTCGTCCAGGCAGATGATCTGCGGCCGGGTGCACATGGCACGGGCGATTTCCAGGCGGCGCTGCTGGCCGTAGGAAAGCTCGCCAGCCAGGCGGTTGGCGCAGTCCACCAAATCCACCACTTCCAGCCAGTAAAAGGCGTGGTCCAGTGCGTCGCTTTCCGCCTTGCGGTAGCCCTTGGTGTTGAGAATGCCCGCCAGCATGTTGCGGTTGACCCACATGTGCTGGGCCACCAGCAGGTTTTCCACCACCGACATTTCCTTGAACAGGCGAATGTTCTGGAAGGTACGGGCCAGGCCTGCGCGGTTCACCAGGTGGGTGCCGCCGAACATCTTGTAGTACACCCGACTGAAAAAGCTCTTGGGCGACACGAAGTCGGTAGGCTTGAAGCGCTCGCCGAGCAACTGGATCACGTTGGTCTGCTTGCCGCGGATGTTGAGTTCGATCTTGCCGCCACTGGCCGTATAAAAGCCGGTCAGGCAGTTGAACACCGTGGTCTTGCCGGCGCCGTTGGGGCCGATCAGGGCGAAGATCGAGTTGCGTTCGACCTTGAGGCTCACATCGCTCAAGGCCTTGATGCCACCGAAGTGCATCATCAGGTGTTCCACGTTGAGGACAACTTCCTTGCTCATGGCGCTACCCCCTTGCGTGGTGTCACACCGGTACGGCTGATCCGGATCAGGCCCCGTGGCCGCCAGATCATCATCACCACCATCAACACGCCAAACAGCAACACCCGGTACTCGGAGAAGCTGCGCAGCAGTTCAGGCGCCACGGTCAGCACGAAAGCGGCAATGACCACGCCCACCGTCGAGCCCATGCCACCCAGTACCACGATGGCGAGGATCAGCGCCGACTCGAAGAAGGTGAACGAAGACGGGTTGACGAAGCCCTGGTAACTGGCAAAGAACACCCCGGCCAGGCCGGCCGTCGAAGCGCCGATGGTGAAGGCCGAGAGCTTGACCAGTACGTGGTTCAGGCCCATGGAACGGCAAGCGATTTCATCCTCGCGCAAGGCTTCCCAGGCGCGGCCCACTGGCATGCGGGTCAGGCGATGCTTGATGTACAGCACCAGCAGCACCACCAGAAACAGCACGATGTAGATGAACAGGAACTTCACGTTGGGGTTGTAGGCGATGCCGAAGAACTCATGGAACGGCACCCCGCCCTCCTTGGCACGCCGGCCGAACTCCAGGCCGAGGAACGTCGGCGATGGCACCGGCATACCGTTTGGCCCGCCGGTAAACGACAGCCAGTTATTGAGCACCAGGCGGATGATTTCACCAAAACCCAGGGTCACGATGGCCAGGTAGTCACCGTGCATTCGCAACACCGGGAACCCGAGGATGCACCCCGCCAGCGCAGCAGCGATGGCCGCCAGCGGCAGCACCGTCCAGAACCCCAGCCCGAGGTATTGGTAACCCAGGGCCAGGCCGTAGGCGCCGATGGCGTAGAACGCCACGTAACCCAGGTCAAGCAGCCCGGCCAGGCCGACCACGATGTTCAGGCCCAGGCCCAGCAACACGTAGATCAGCCCGAGGATCACCACGGTCAGCAGGTATTTGTTGGCGAAAAACGGAAAGACAATGGCGATCACGATCAGCGCCGGGATGATCCAGCGCAGCCGCGACTTGTAGTCCGGCGCCAGCACATGCACGCCAGAGCCCGAGCTTTCAAAACCCTGGAGAATCTTCAAGCCCTTGGGGGTTTGCAGGAACAGGCTCATGAGCAGGCGCCCGGCCATGACGATGGCCACCAGCAAGCCGACGCGGGCCGGTTCCAGGTTGAAGCTGTAGCCGTCCAGGACCACGCCGACGATGGGGCCGAATACGATCAGGGAAATCAGCCCGGCGAGGACCGCATCGACTACACTTTTCTTGATATCGATAGATTTGGCAGCAGACATGTTTACACCTTCGCCACGAGCGGGCGACCAAGCAGGCCCTGGGGACGGAAAATCAGAATCACCACCAGCAGGGAGAAACTGAACACGTCTTTGTAGTCAGAGTTGATCAACCCCGAGAACAGCGACTCGGAAATCCCCAGGATAATCCCGCCCAGCATCGCCCCAGGCAGGGAGCCGATGCCGCCGAGTACCGCTGCGGTAAATGCCTTGATGCCGATGATAAAGCCGGCATAGAAGTCGAACGTGCCGTAGTTCAGGGTGATCAGCACACCGGCCAGGGCCGCCATGGCGGCACCGATGACAAACACGTAGGAGATCACGCGGTCGGTGTTGATCCCCAGGATCGAGGCCATCTTGCGGTCTTGCTGGGTCGCGCGGCACATGCGGCCGAGCTTGGTGTACTTGATGATGTAGGTCAGCAGCGCCATGCCGGCAAAGGCCGCGACCAGGATGAAGACCTTGGTGTAGGTCAACTGTACGAACCCGGTGCCGATATCGACGCGCCAGGCGCCGGCCAGCAGGGTGGGAATGCCTTGTTGCTTGGCGCCCTGGGCGATCTGCGCGTAGTTCTGCAGGATCAGCGAGATCCCGATGGCGCTGATCAGCGGGGCCAGGCGAGTGGAGTTGCGCAACGGTTTGTAGGCGACACGCTCGATGACCCAACCATAGACGCCGGTGACGACGACGGTGAATATCAGGGTGCCGAGAATGAGCAGCGGGAAGGATTCGAGGCCGAAATAAGCCAGCAGTGCCAGACTGATCGCCGCGAGGTAAGCGGAAATCATATAAACCTCGCCATGGGCGAAGTTGATCATGCCAATGATGCCATAGACCATTGTGTAGCCGATGGCGATCAGGCCATAGACCGACCCGAGGGTCAGGCCGTTGACCAGTTGCTGCAGGAAAATACCATCCATAACGCAATCTCACGCGGTGAGAACCTGCACACCCTTGGGCGTGCGGCCCTTCTGGAGGAAAAAACAGATCTGGTGCCGGACGCAATGGCCCGGGCAACCGCGATCCAGTGTGGGAGCTGGCTTGCCGGCGATAGCGGTCTCACATTCAACACAGGTGCTGGCTGTCAGTCCGTCATCGCGGGCAAGCCCGGCTCCCACAAGGGGTCGGCGGTGGCTGGTTGATTACTTCTGCTTTTCCAACTGGTGGTACTTGCCGTCCTTGTCCCACTGGTACACCACGTAGTCGGAGACCTTCAGGTCACCCTTGGTATCCCATTCCTTCTTGCCCATCACGGTTTGCACCGGGTTAGCCTTGAGCCACTTGGCCGCGTCTTCACCCTTGTTGGACTTGGCGCCGTTGAAGCCGGCCGCCAGGGCCTGGATCGAGGCGTAGGCGTACAGGGTGTAGCCTTCAGGCTCGGTGCCATTTTTGCGGAACTCTTCCACCACGGCCTTGCTGTCTGGCAGCAGGCGCGGGTCGGCGCCGAAGGTCATGTAGACGCCATCGACGTATTGCGCACCACCGGCGGTCGCCACCAGTTCGTCGGTCACCACACCATCGTCGGACATGAACTTGACGTCTTTGAGGCCCGCTTCACGGATCTGGCGCACCAGTGGGCCGGCTTCCGGGTGCAGGCCGCCGAAGTACACGACATCGGCGCCCTGCGAACGGATCTTGGTCACCAGGGCGCTGAAGTCTTTCTCGCCACGGGTCAGGCCTTCTTCGAGCACCGGCTTGACGCCGCGCTTGGTCAGTTGGGCTGCGGTGGCATCGGCCAGGCCTTTGCCGTAGGTGTCCTTGTCGTTGATGACCGCGACTTTCTTGCCCTTGAGCACGTCGACGATGTAGTCGCCGGCCACGATGCCCTGCTGGTCATCCCGCCCGCACATGCGGAACATGGCGCCCAGGCCACGCTCGGTCACTTGGGGGTTGGTGGAGCCTGGAGTGATTGCGATGATGCCCGCTTCGTCGTACACCTCGGAGGCTGGAATGGTGTTCGACGAGCAGAAGTGCCCGACCACGCCGATCACTTTGTCCTGGTCGGCCAGGCGGTTGGCCACGGCTACGGCCTGCTTGGGTTCGCACGCGTCGTCACCGGCCACCAGCTTGATCTGCTCGCCGTTGATCCCGCCCGCCTTGTTGATCACATCGGCCGCCGCCTGGGCACCTTTCATGTACTGCTCACCGAAGGCAGCGTTGGCACCAGTCATCGGCCCCGCCACGCCAATCTTCACATCAGCTTGAACAAACGTAGAAACGCCCAGCGCGGCAGCTACCGCGAGGGCCAGGAAACCTTTCTTGTAAAACGTCTGGGACATGAGTGGTGCTCCGAGTTTTTTGTTGAATGGGCACTGCAATTTCACTTCAAACTTTCACTTGAAACCTTCACTGGAAAGCTGAGAGCAAGCGGCGTGCCATTGCGTTTTTATATTTCAAAAAGACACGGTGTCATTGTTATTACAGGCGTTTCGGTGCCTTTTTGGCGGGACGTGCAACCCTCTGGAACGCAGAGGTGCAACCACTGGCCCGAAAGAGTGAAACCCGCCCATTGGACTGATGTCAGCCAGCCATCAAGCGCCCCTTCGAGCATCTGTAACCATGCGCGTAACGGAAGTGCACATTTACAGTGCGTCACTGCTACGACTCGCACCAATACAGATTAGTAGCCGGCTAAGAAAATGCCGGCTTTTGAAGGGTATTTCGCTGATCAGATGACAATTCGCAGGCATTGGCCCGCGTGGTACAGCGAGAATCCGGCCTCGTACAGGCAACTGCGCAGGCCCACGCCGGCCAGCGGCTGCATCGGCGCAAACGGAATCGGCAGGGCCTTGGGGTCCTGGTGGCACAAATAATCGGCAAATGCCTTGCCCACCACGCTGCCAGTGGTCACCCCACGCCCGTTGTAACCAGTGACTGCCACCAAACCGGGCGCCGGCTCGAAAAGACGCATCAGATGGTCTGGGGTGAAAGCGATGCAGCCGGTCCAGGTGTATTCCCAGTCCACCGCCTTGAGAAATGGGAAATAGTGCTGCTGCACGCGGTCGGCCCAGGCCTTGAGAAACCAGGTGGGTTTCTGGTTGCCATTGCCCAGGCTGCCCAGCAACAACCGCCCATCGGCATCGCGGCGGATGCTGCTCAGCACCTGGCGGGTATCCCAGGAACCCTGGCCACCCGGCAGGATTTGCTGCGCAGCATCACCGCTCAGGGGCACCGAGGCCACCTGATAGTAGTAACCGGGGAAAAAATTGCGCCGCAACTCGGTCCACTCGCCTTCGGTGTAGGCATTGGAGGCGATCACCACTTGTGCAGCCTGCACCGCGCCCTGGGCCGTTTGCACAGACCAGGATTGGCCCTGGCGCTCCAGTTGGGTCACCGGTGAATGATCGAACAACTGCCCACCCAGGCCCACTGCGGCATTGGCCAGGCCACTGGTGTAGGCCATCGGGTTCAAGGTGCCGGCACGCCGGTCGAGCAAGGCGGCGGCGATCTTTTGGGTGCCGGTGGCCTGCTCGCACGCAGCACCGGTCAGCAGCTCCACGGGCGCGCCACGGCGCTTCCATTGTTGCTCGCGGCTGCGCAGGTCGGCTTCGCCACGGGCGTTGTGCGCCATGTGCAACGTGCCCTCGCGGCGCAGTTGGCAATCTATCCTGTACTTGTCGATCAGGCTGAACACCAGGGACGGCGCTGCGCCAAGCATTCGGTTGAGCTGGCTGCCCACCGCCGTGCCGAAACCAGCCTCGATCTCATCCGGAGGGATCCACATCCCGGCGTTGACCAGCCCCACGTTGCGCCCAGAACCGCCATGGCCGGTGCGATGGGCCTCCAGCACGCAGACACTTTTACCTTGCTCCAGCAGGTGGATGGCCGCCGACAAACCGGTGATACCGGCGCCGATCACACACACATCCACCTTGACCTCGCCCTTGAGGGCGATGCGATCCGGCCGGCCAGGGGTCAGTTGTTCCCACAAACACGCTTCGCGTAATGGCATTGCCAGACTCCGGGATCTAACAAACAACTCTTATTCTGAATTGCGAACCCAATCGAACGTGGGAGCTGGCTTGCCAGCGATGACGATGGTGAATTCAATACCGCTATCGCCGGCAACCCAGCTCCCACATTGACCGCATTTCGGCGGGAGGCTCAGTCGAAGGTAATGCCCTGGGCCAACGGCAGCTCCAGCGAATAGTTCACGGTGTTGGTCTGCCGGCGCATGTACCCGCGCCAGGCATCCGAACCCGATTCACGCCCGCCACCGGTTTCTTTCTCGCCGCCAAACGCGCCACCGATCTCCGCGCCACTCGGCCCGATGTTGACGTTGGCGATCCCGCAATCACTGCCCACCGCCGACATGAACTGCTCGGCCTCGCGCACATCGGTCGTAAAGATGCACGACGACAGGCCCTGCGGCACGGCGTTGTTCAAACGCAGCGCCTCGGTGAAGTCCTTGTAGCCCACTACATAGAGAATCGGCGCGAAAGTTTCGCTGCACACCACATCGCTCTGCTCAGGCATTTCGACGATGGCCGGCGCCACATAGTAAGCGTTGGGGAACTGGTCCTGCAGCTGGCGCTTGCCGCCAAACACCTTGCCGCCTTCGCTCAGGGCCTGCTCCAGGGCGTCCTGCATGTTTTCAAAGCTGTGCTTGTCGATCAGCGGGCCGACCAGGTTGCCTTCCAGAGGATGGCCGATGCGCACCTTGGAATAGGCGGCCTTGAGGCGTGTGACGATTTCGTCCTTGACCGACTCGTGGGCGATCAGCCGGCGCAGGCTGGTGCAGCGCTGGCCTGCGGTACCGACCGCGCTGAACAGGATGGCGCGCACGGCCATGTCCAGGTCGGCGCTGGGGCCGAGGATCATCGCGTTATTGCCGCCCAATTCCAGAATGCTGCGGGCAAACCGCGCGGCAACCTTGGGCGCCACTTCGCGGCCCATGCGCGTACTGCCAGTGGCACTGATCAGCGCCACGCGCGGGTCGTCCACCAGGGCGGCGCCGGCATCGCGCCCGCCAATGACCACCTGGCTGAGGTACGGTGGTGCATCGCTGAAGTTTTTCGCCACCCGCTCAAACAAGGCCTGGCAGGCCAGTGCGGTGAGCGGGGTCTTTTCCGAGGGTTTCCAGATCACCGCGTTGCCGCACACCAGCGCCAGCGCGGTATTCCACGCCCACACTGCGACCGGGAAGTTGAAGGCGCTGATCACGCCCACCACGCCCAGCGGGAGCCAGGTTTCACGCATATGGTGGCCAGGGCGCTCGGAGGCGATGGTCAGGCCATACAACTGGCGCGACAGGCCCACGGCGAAGTCGCAGATATCGATCATTTCCTGCACTTCCCCCAGGCCTTCCTGGGTGATCTTGCCGGCTTCCCACGACACCAACTCGCCCAGGTCGGCCTTGTACTCACGCAAAAGGTCGCCGAACTGGCGCACCAGTTCACCGCGACGGGGCGCCGGTACCTTGCGCCAGGCATCGAATGCATGCTCGGCACGACTGACCTGCTGCTCGACCTCGGCGGCGCCTTCCCAGTGCACACTGGCAATGCGGCTGCCATCGATAGGGGAATGCACGGGCTGTTTCCCCGCCTGGTACAACGCCGGGTCTACCCCCAGACGATCAAGCAATGCGGCAACCATGGGTCACTCCTTCAATCCATCAACAAAAAAATGCGCCGCAGCCCGCACGACGATCCAGGCCTTATTTGTAGCCGGCCCAGGACTTGCCAACAAACGACGATTAGGCGAGATATCATTCCGTTTATTCATGCAAAACAAAAAGAGGCATGCCGTGCTCAATAAAAGACATTTGCCCTCGATCACCGCGCTGCAATGCTTCGAGGCCGTGACCCGCCACCTGAGTTTCACCCGTGCCGCCGAGGAGCTGAACCTCACGCAGAGCGCCGTCAGCAAGCAGGTCGCGCAATTGGAAGAGTTGCTGCAGCACCTGCTGTTTCGCCGGGTGCGTCGGCGCTTGCAGATGACCCCGGCGGGCGACCTATACCTGGTGGAAGTGCGCAAGATCCTGAGCCAGGTGGAGATGTCGACCCACTACCTGCGCTCCTACGGCGGCGAGACCGAAGTACTACGGGTGTCCACGCCCTACACCTTTGGCGCGCGCTGGCTGGTGCCACGGCTCAAGGGCTGGCGCCTGCGCCACCCGCAGATCCACCTGGACCTGTGCAACGAACAGACGCCAGACGAGTTGCTGCAAGGCAAGGCCGACCTGGCCTTCTACTTCGGCGCAGGCGCAAGGCCCGGCACCGAGAGCCTCAAGCTGTTCAGCGAGGAACTGGTGCCGGTGTGCGCCCCCGAGAGCCTGCCGGCCCTGCCCTTGCGCGACCCGACGCAACTGAGCGAACTGGTGCTGCTGCAAAACGCCTCACGCCCCCAGGGCTGGCACGACTGGTTCGCCAGCCTCGGCTACCAGACCGAACACAGCTACCACGGGCCGCGCTTTGACACCTTCTATATGTGCATCCGCGCCGCCCAGGTGGGCTGTGGCGTGGCGCTCCTGCCGCGTTTTCTAGTGGAAGAAGAGCTGGCAGACGGCAAGTTGGTGATCCCCTGGCAGCACGCACTGCCCAGCCAGGACGCGTACTACCTGGCGTACCCGGAGCATTCGGCGGAGGTGCCCAAGGTGCGGGATTTTGTGAAGTGGATGATGGAGCAGAAGTGAGCAAAGTGTCTGCGGCTAGAGCGGGATAGCAAACCATCCGCAGCAAGCCCCGCTCTCCAAAACCACTACCGATCAATCTGCGCATAGGGCACCTCTACAGCGCCCTCACTCAGAAATATCTGCTGCGGCAAGGTGAAGTCACGCAATTGCAGCAAGGCCAACGGCCCTGCGCCTAGTTCCGTGCGCAGGTTCCAGGTCAGGCTTGCGCCGTCTGGGGCCTTCAGCACCATACGATAGTGGCTGTCACCATCGTCCAGATGCGTGATTTGGGCTTTTTCCAGCAGGCGGATCAGGCCCCAAGTGCCCTGGAAGTCGCCGAACAGACGCTCGCCGGTATGAATGCTAGTCCAGCTCAGGCTGGCCCCCGGGTGGTCGCTGCGGCCCGGCCAGTTGAAGCGCTGCCAGATTTCGCGCTGGTTGTTGGCGCAACGTTTGAGTGCCGAACAAAAACGTTGCCCCCACACCCAGCAGCAGCAACAGCAACAGCAACAGCAACAGCAACAGCAGCGGAAATACGCCCAGCCAAAGCCAGCACCTCGGCCGCGCAGCCCGTGGCGCAAGAGCTGGGATTTGATCCAATCTGACCGGCATGGCTATCTCGCGCTCGCTTCAGGCAGTGACGAAATCAAGGCGCGACCGCAAGCGCAGCGATGCCCGTGAAACGCAACCGGAACACCCTTGTCGTGAAACGTTGGGTGCCCCTCGGCAATCTCTGTTCGACCATGACCGGGAATCGGGCAATCTACCGGGTCACCCTTGCGAGCCACACCGATACCGCGGAACTTCATAACGACAGAACCCGATTGAACCGTGCGGCCGCCGGTTGTTTTATTGCCGATACGAATTATGTTTTCATGCCTTATCCCTACTCAAAAAATATCCACTTACTTAAAAGAGAACTTATTCGGCACACTCGAGAGCAGTTCGATTCTCTTTCTCGCAGTCTATTCTCAACGCCAATTATTAAACTCATCTAAACGCCCCACCAAGACTTGCTTCTATGCACCTGCAGGATCAAAAAAACGTTACTGGCGGCCACAAAAACCAATATCTTCACACCGAACCCATTTTTCGATCACCTTCCCGCTTTCTTGTTGGTAGCGAAATTTTACGAGGGAATTATTTGAGCTCGGAAGCACAAAGATAATATCGCCACGAATCAGGTAAGCCGTAGATGTGTCGGATAACGATGGCGAGCTATATAGATAGGCTTTTTCAGAGAGAATTGACTTTACAGCCCAGTTATTGACACTTTTTGCAGAAACGAATACACCACCTGAGTTCATAGCGGCTCTCAGTCTTTCAAAGTTTTTAGTATCGCCGTCACGCTATAGTAACGACAGCATGTCAGTGTACGTTTTTTTTATTTGTATCACGGGGAAGATCGCAAGCTAACAAATTATCAAATGTCGTCCCCTCTGAAAAATATGCCAAAATCCTAGGAGAGGAGACCTGGGTTAAATCCTTTCTTCCCGACTCATAATCTTTGTAGATTTTTTCGACAGTTGGTGCTTCTTTAAAAGAATAGTCGATAACACTGCTAATTTAACTGCTCCACCGCTCAGACCCACTCCACTCGCCACCACATTGTTCTCCACTCTCCACATTGACAACGCAACCATCGGACATTCGTACAAATGCACAAAGATATATTTTCTTTGGCTCCTGCTGCACGCCCACCCCCGACTCAGAAAACTGTACGACCGAGTAGGTCTTATCAGGAGACAGATTGCCAGCATCATAACGGCTGTCGTAATTAAAACTTAATCCCTCATCAAATACTCGCAGAATACCCCCTGAGTTCGTTTTGTAGACTAACGAATTAAAGTTGCCGTCAACACCATCCGAATAGACCAGGGAACCTGATCCTCCCTGGACGCTGGCAGCCCTTAACTGGGTAGAAACCAATATAAAAATAAACAGTAGAACCAAACCTCTCATCACTGCACTCCTTATAACAGCCCACTAAGGTGACTATAACGTTCCATCGGCGAGTTCATACTGCGAGATGGTCCGTAAATCCCAATCAACTCCTCCTCGTACTGCATGCGATTTTCACCCCACTGGCGCGGATCGGAACTCGATCCCGAGTGACGATGACGCAGTGTATCAATTGCACTCTTAAGATTACGCGACACGTTACCAGGTGCGTTCACATCATGATCAAGAACCAGAGCTCACCCAAGCTTTGATTGGAAAAAGTCACTTGCGGAATTACTATAGCCGCGAGGTGACTTAGAGAGCGCCGCCCTCATGCGAGCAATAAAGTCTACCACCTGCTTTTTCTGAAACTCTTCATGAATCACAGCACTCGCAATTGAAGCCAAAGATTCTGACTTCTTAGGAAACCCAGAGTCCGTCTGACTAAACCCCCTTTTTATAAAATCGCACAGAGCACTTCCTGTTATATCTTCATACTCCGTCTCTCTGGACGAATAATAAATTCTTACACCGCCGGCTTCTTGTTTAATGGACCAGCCGCACTGAGAAAAAATCTCACTAAACAAAGCTGGGTTTTCTTCTTGAAATTCACTGATCTGCTTGGGTAACTCACCGTAGCCCTTAGGAGTTACAGTCTTCTGCATGGCTCCGGCACTAAATGTTTGCCAGTCCCAAGCTTGAACTGCATCCATTGCCCCTTCATTCGATGACATGGCAATCACGATGGCCTTTCGTCAGTTGTTGCTTTCCCCTTACCGATTAGATCGCCCCAGCCTGTAAAATTATTTAGTTTCTTAGTTCCATTAAATACAGGGCCGTAATAGGTTACATCTGGATGCCCATCCCTCTTCCTAACCCATCTATATCTTGAGAACTCAATACCCAAGCAACAACCACAAGCGCACTCATCTTTCGCCAAGAATCGCCTCACCAACCCAACCGGGTGGATGTGATACACCTGCCCATGCGCCGGTAGTCCAACCTTTGTCGCCACCTCATCCCACCAACTCATTTGCTTGATCCGCTCTTTCTCCGCCAACCAGTTAAGGTGCGGGGTCGAACCACTATGACCAAGCACTTCGTCCAGCGCGTCCCACTTCTGCGGCTTGTAGTGCCACTCGCTTTCGTAATGAATGACTAACTGCGACAGCGATTGCGCGTGCGCTGGTAGCGCTAATCGCTGCTTGCAACTCTTCAGCGGTCATTTTCCCATCGTGGTCACGGTCGATGATGTCGTACAGACGACTCTTCATCGGCCCTTTGTCCGACGCATCTGCCAAGGCGCCATGACGTTCGAGTTGGTCCTCACTGAAGCGGTTAGCGGCCCGGAGGAAGGAGGCCAAAGCTTGCCGAGGGGTGTCGTAGTTGAAGATCGTATCGTAGCCCTCCCACGACCAAGGATTAACCCAGAGGGTGACCCCAACTTCTTCGCGTACCCAGCCGTTGAGCAACGTATTGCTGGCATCGTGGAGCAGCCCATCAAGGCGGTACCAGTTGCAGGCTTTGCGTTCTGCCGTCGCAGGGACCACGATTTTGTTCTCAGCAAGTAGGCCATCGAGCAGGCTCTTAGGTACCAATAGATCGGCATCACTATAGCTTTCAATCTTAATTCCCCCCTAAGGTACCTGGCTCTATTTCGGCCTTGCTCATACTGCAACAATCCTGGAGCTTCTTTAATATATATTGCTAAAACCCCCTATTGTTTCCGCGAATGACTCACACACTAAAACTCATTACAGCCATCAAGATCGCTACACTTCAGCCATCCTTCAGTAGTGGTACTTCCTGAGAATCTAAATTCAATCCATTCTTCACCGCGCGCCTTTCCCCCTCCAAGAATCGTAACTTCATCCCCACGTATCAAATACTTTCTTGTCGGTTGCGCAGCGCCTAGCGAAGAAAAAATCCAAGCCTGGAGAGAAGCCACCTTAGCGATCAGTGGAGTTCGCTTTTCAAAATCAACTTCATCAGACACTAACAGCCTAACAAACGAACCATCAGGGAGATATTCTTTCCGAACTATTTCTCCACACCCAACGCAACGATCCGAGATTTTAATGTACGCCTTCCCACCTTTAACAACATAGACATCCTCAGCCCATACTGCTCCGTCCTTATAAGAGCTAATAACATAGCCATGGCGAATTTTAAAATCACACAGCCCGCCCCCGCTGAACATCAATTCACTCAATGATCGATCGCTATCGGTATAATGCAGCACCCTTGAACAAGCGTTTACCCTTCCCCCGCCCAAGTTAAAAACAACTTCCCCTACCCCATCCCCAGTCAAATCCTCAACATGAACATCCTCATACACGTCCTCAATTTCACGCATAAAATCGACAGGTGGCGATAAGCCATATGACTTTCCTTGCTCAAAAACGGATAGCTTAAGAGGAAAGCGACTCTCCACCTCTAGTATCGGCAAAGATCCACTAGCATAAGCCACAGATGAAAAAGCAAAGTAAAGAGATAGCCCACCTGCCATCGCAATAGAAGAGTTCATCCTACTCATTATGCTAGCCCCCACTCTTTTCGTATTGCCTCGTATACCTCCACGCGCTCATGCAGGCCATTATCGCCCCCATTCACGGCCAAAGTCACAAGCCGAACATTACCAGGCTCATTATCCACCAAGACATTAATATCACCCTGTGCATTATGCCGCCTACTGACAGCTCCATTATGCCGCCAATACCAACACGAAACATCTATAGCATCGAACATATTTTCAGCGAGCATATTCGGAACACTAACAAAATCAACTCCCCTATAACTAGAATAAGCGACATAGTTGTTTTTCCATGTGAGTTGAATCAGTCCCCTCCCCTTATATTTTGGACCATCGCCAATCTCCGTATTACCGTTAACTATAGCACCAGAATGCCTTCCAGGGTCATACTGTGTACCGGCGGCAAACTCAACTGCTGTTTCAAAGGCGGCAGACTCATGGAAACATTGAGCAATAAAGTGCGCCTGCTGGTACGGGGTTATTATTTCATACCGCTCAAGAGCATCATTTAGCTCGACAACAAACCTATGCTTATCATACTTATATATTCGTGGATATTTCTCTTCAAACTCTCGCACGAACGCACGACCTCCCCCACGCCCTGTGAACCAGTTGCCCGACTTACCAGTTACCCTTTCCAAAAGTTCTACTGTAATTCTCCGCTCACTAGCTTGAAACCTGCCCGCCAGCCCCACCGGGTGGATGTGATACACCTGCCCATCCGCCGGTAGTCCAACCTTTGTTGCCACCTCATCCCACCAACTCATTTGCTTGATCCGCTCTTTCTCCGCCAACCAGTTAAGGTGCGGGGTCGAACCACTATGACCAAGCACTTCGTCCAGCGCGTCCCACTTCTTCGGCTTGTAGTGCCACTCGCTTTCGTAATGAATGACTAACTGCGACAGCGATTGCGCGTGCGCTGGTAGGCTAATCGCTGCTTGCAACTCTTCAGCGGTCATTTTCCCATCGTGGTCACGGTCGATGATGTCGTACAGACGACTCTTCATCGGCCCTTTGTCCGACGCATCTGCCAAGGCGCCATGACGTTCGAGTTGGTCCTCACTGAAGCGGTTAGCGGCCCGGAGGAAGGAGGCCAAAGCTTGCCGAGGGGTGTCGTAGTTGAAGATCGTATCGTAGCCCTCCCACGACCAAGGATTAACCCAGAGGGTGACCCCAACTTCTTCGTGTACCCAGCCGTTGAGCAACGTATTGCTGGCATCGTGGAGCAGCCCATCAAGGCGGTACCAGTTGCAGGCTTTGCGTTCTGCCGTCGCAGGGACCACGATTTTGTTCTCAGCAAGTAGGCCATCGAGCAGGCTCTTAGGTACCAATAGATCGGCATCGCTGGGAGTGCTGGCGTCCCTCAGGGTGGGCGGCTGTGTGGCGTTGAAAGCAGGCTGATGTGCCACCACGGCGGTGCCCTTGGCAATTTTTAGCCAGGTCTTGCTAATAGCGGGCAGTCGCTTTGCCCAGTCCCGGCTGGACTCGATGAACGTTTCCACCTCATCGCCACTGAATACTTCCAGGTGCAACTTCTTTTCCGGGTGCTCTGCACAACTGTCTTGATACTTGCCGATGTGACCGATTAGCTCGCCGGCCTTGATGGCTATGGGCTGGTCAAGGACCACGATGCGGTCAGCCATAGGTTCTCGCGCACCCTCCAGCGAATTGAAATGAACGTACTGGTTCACTCGCTCCAGCTTTCGAAACGCCCCCTCACCGCTGATTGTCACTTCCGTGCCATTTGGCAACGTCGTAATAATGGTACTGCTGGCATTCGCTTCTTCGCGGACATTCAGAGCGGTGGCGTTGATGCGAAACTCACCTCCAGCGATAGGTTCCAGCTTGTCAAAGAAAAGGTAGCCGCGCAGCGAGCCATCGGCACTTTTCAGGACATCTGGCCCGTTGGAGTTTTCCAGTTTTCGAAACTCACCCTCACCGCTGACGGTCACCTCCGCGCCTCGTGGCAGGAGAGCGAGTACTTTGCCCCGCTGTACCTGGTTACGCACATTCAGGCCCTGCTGCCCAGGATGCCCTAGGAGTACGTCTTTTACCGTTGCCTTGACCCGACGGCTCTGCCCCTCGGGCCAGAACGCCGGGCGGGCGATGGCAGGGTCACGCTGATAAACCGTCCAATCCTGCAAGTGCATGTACAGGCTGTAGAAGGTCAAGCAGGGCGGCATGTCCGTACTGCCCTCGATCTTCGGAGCTTCGAGTCGATGACGTGCCAGCACAAAATTACGTGAAAAGGGCTTTTGCACAATCAGTGTATTGACGAAGTAGCTCGTGGTCGGCGAGTGCTCGTCGATGCGGTAAGCCACCACTTCGCCGTCGGCCAAGCAATGCACGCTGGATTGTTGTTCCAGAGAGCCTGCGGTACCGCTGTCAAAATGCACGCCACCGTGCCACAGGCCATTGCGTCCTAACGGGTAGTAACCCGATGCCGCCTTGGCCAATTGGGTTAATTGCAGCAGTGGGGGATTTTTATCCTTGAAGGGATGGCTCCAGTTCTTCAGCGGTTGCGGAGTCGCGGCGCTTGCTGGGGCCAGCGCATGAGGCTGAATGGGATGTGTATCTAGCGTCGGCAAGATTGGGGCATCTGACGCATAGACTTGTGCCTCCCGGTAACTGCTGAAGAAATCAAGAAACCGAAGTAACGAATTGGCCATGGTGTGCTTCACTCCTGGTTTGCAAAGGGATCAGCCAGAGAAATCCATCAGTCCCAGGGACTTGGATTTATGCTCGGTCAATTGAGGTGGCTGCGGCATTTCCAGTACTTGCTGAGCGGGGCCCAGATAGTCGAAGTGCCCCGACTTGATGTTGTAGTCCCCTGGGGTACCGGACTCGATGCGGCTCTGATCAAGGGTGATGTAACTGCCCCCTGCATTGAGGGTGATTTTCTTTTTCGCAACGATGCGAACTTCATCTTCGGTACTGATGATCTCCAGGCCATGGCGGGCTATCAGTTCCAGGGTGTCGTTCTGTGCCTTCACACTCACCGGCCCTTGGTTGGCGATCAGCTTGATGCCCAGCTTGCGCACAAACAGGCTTACCCCCTGACCCACGCCTATAAATAGTCGCTTGATCACGCTGATATCAGCCTCTGCCCCGACGTTAATCATCAGGTTGCCCTGCGCAGCCAACTGCAAATGCTTGCCGCTGGTGAGAACGATGCCCTGGGGAGCACTAAGAAGCACCACAGCCGCTTTGAGCGTATCGAGTTGGTCTCGCATCAACGTCAGTTGCGCCTGCACATCCGCTGGATCCGCGTTGGCGGCCTGGGCATCGACCGACAACCCGTCCAACTGGTCGCCGGCCCGCTGTAACCGGCCCAAGGTGGCATCCATTTCCAGCATCTGCCCCTGAGCTTTGGATTGCGCGTCAGCACTGATGAAGACGCCGCTGCCCGCCCGGATAGCGGCATGCCCGTCCGTGCGCAACTCCGCGCCCTGGCCTCGTGGCTGTCTCTGGCCATCGACGACATACCCCAGGTTGAGCTGGCTCTTACCGCTGTACTCCGTACTGAGCTTGACGTGCTCCTGCCCCCGCGTGTCATCCATGCGCAGTTTGTTATTCGCCGGCGTACGCAGCACGTTGCGTTTGTAGTTACGCAAGGTCACGTGGTCAACGTGCTGGCTGTCGTGCAACGCATGGGCAATGTAGGGCCGGTCGGGGTCGCCCTGTTCGAAGGCGATGGCCACTTCGGTGCCGGGGATCAGCGGCAGGTGCAGGCCGTGGGTGTCGCCGGCGTACGGGCGGGCCAGGCGTAACCACAGGCTTTCTTCGCCGGGTTTCCAACTGTCGCGGTCGAAGAGGAAGTTAACTTTGTATCGACCTTCGATATCGATATGGCCGTACGGGTCGTGCTCCTGCGGGCTGGTGACGCGGGCCGGGACGGTGCCGGCGATTTGTGGCTTTTTTTGCAGCGGGGGGCGGAAGCACACAGTTTCCGAGTAAGGAATCGCCTCAAAGTTGACCTCAAAACTGCGATCACGAGCAGCACGGGTGGTCAGGTGGGTAATCACCGCACCGGGGCCAAAGGCTTGCGGGGCGCCGCCGGAGATTTTCAGGACTTGGCCGGGTGCCAGGGTGGCGCTGCTGCTGGTGCCGCTGAGGTGAGTCTGGTCGTTGAGGTAGCGTTCGTGACGCAGGCGTGCGTAGAAAAAACCGCTTTCACTTTGCAGGTCTTCGTCCTGGGCATGAGGATCGCCGAGGCCGGTGTAGGGTTCAGCGTAGTGATAGGCCTCGCCGTAGGTGGTACTCGCGCCACGGCTTTGGTCGACGTCGCCGTTGAGTTGGGCATTGGCGACACGGTGGTAGTAGGCGCGGATGTTGACGTGCTGCTCCACCACCTGATGGCTCGATTGCAAGGCCCACACGCCGTCTTGCCCGCTGCTGCTGGTGCCGGACTGCGGACGGTAAGGCAGCTCGACGTCGAACTGGTAGTGACGCTGATCATCGTGAAATTCCACCACGTCGATGTTCAGGCGTTCGTCGCGGGTGAGGCGGTACCAGATGCCCACGTCGGCCAGCAGACGCGAGATAAAGGCCAGGTCGCTTTCGCCGTATTGCATGACCTGTTCGCGCTTGGGGTATTCGCGCACCAGGCTGAAGAGAAAGTCCTGGCCTTCAAAATCGTGGCGGCTGCGCAGGATACTTTCGACAATGTCCGGTACTGATTGGTGTTGATAGATACGAAATTGTTGGCCCCGTCCCAGCAACGCCAGACGCGGTTCCAGGATGACTTCGTAGCGGGCTTCGTCCAGAGAGCCGGACAGGCGTTTGAAACCGGTGACCACGCCATGAAGTGTGCGCAGTGGTTTAGCCGCCAGTGGGGTGAAACCGCGCCTCTGCACATTTTGCGGCGCACCATTCATGCTGAAACTGGCACTCTGCCCAATCATGGCACCGGCAGTAAGATCACGCTCGATACAGGTGAACTCAACACGATAGACAAAGGGCAGGCTAAGCCGCTCTTCGCCGGTGAAATTCAAGACATCAAGGCGGGGCTCAACGTTGCGCACCCTCAGGGTGTGTCGGCTGTGGTCGAAAAAGGGAGTCGAATTCATTGGCGCTCCCTATTCAGCACACAAGACACCGGGTCGCCCCTTCGCTGAAACGTGTGGTTCGAACCTGCTGATACAGTGCTGGATATCATTCATGTCAGTCCCTGGGTAAGCCTCTTCACAAAGAGCCAGGAGGGTAAAGGCTCCTTATCACCCAGTAATGTCGGAGCATTCGTCTTTCCCAGAAGGGAACTTCTCGATTCCTTTTTCTCACCTTGAGCACCGGGATCGGCACGACGTCATTGAGGCTCACAGTGGCCAATATCGGCCTGGGTGGCCCTAGCAAAAAAACTGCTGGCAAAACGGCACAAATCTATGCGCCACTAGCACCCTTCCTTTAATTGCGCGTACAAGGTCGGCGCCATCGCCGCCCCGTTTGGAGATTCCCGCCATGAGCGAGAGTGTGTTTGCCGATCGCATCGTGCAGAACCTGCTCGACACCGACTTCTACAAGCTGACCATGATGCAGGCGGTGCTGCACAACTACCCCAATGTGGAAGTTGAATGGGAGTTCCGTTGCCGTAACAGCGAGGACCTGCGCCCCTACCTGGCAGAAATCCGCTACCAGATCGAGCGCCTCGCCGAGTTGAGCCTGAGCCCGGATCAGTTGGGCTTCCTGGAACGCATCAGCTTTATGAAGCCGGACTTCCTGCGCTTCCTTGGCTTGTTTCGCTTCAACCTGCGCTACGTGCAGACCGGCATTGAGAACGGCGAGCTGTTTATCCGCCTGCGTGGCCCCTGGCTGCATGTGATTCTGTTTGAAGTGCCGTTGCTGGCCATCGTCAGCGAAGTGCGCAACCGTTATCGCTACCAGACCATCATCCTGGAGCAGGCCCGTGAGCAGTTGTATCGCAAGTTCGACTGGCTGACCGCCAACGCCAGCAGCGATGAGCTGGCCGAGTTGCAGGTCGCGGACTTCGGTACCCGCCGGCGCTTTTCCTACCGCGTACAGGAGGAAGTGGTGAATGTGCTCAAGCACGACTTCCCCGGCCGCTTCGTCGGCACCAGCAACGTGCACCTGGCCCGCGAGCTGGACATGAAGCCCCTGGGCACCATGGCCCATGAATGGATCATGGCCCACCAGCAACTGGGCCCGCGCCTGATCGACAGCCAGATCGCCGCCCTCGATTGCTGGGTCCGCGAGTACCGTGGCCTCCTGGGCATCGCCCTGACCGACTGCATCACCACCGATGCCTTCCTCAGCGATTTCGATCTGTACTTCGCCAAGCTGTTCGACGGCCTGCGCCATGACTCCGGCGACCCGGTGCAGTGGGCCGAAAAAGCCATCGCCCATTACCACAAGCTGGGCATCGAGCCGATGAGCAAGACCCTGGTGTTCTCCGACAGCCTGACGCTGCCCAAGGCCCTGGAGATTTTCCGTGCGCTGCGCGGGCGGATCAATGTCAGCTTTGGCATCGGCACCAACCTGACCTGTGACATTCCAGGTGTGGAACCGATGAGCATCGTGCTTAAAATGACCGCCTGCAATGGCCAGCCCGTGGCGAAGATCTCCGATGAAGCGGGCAAGACCCACTGCACGGATCCGAACTTCGTCGCCTATTTGCGCCACGTTTTCAAAGTACCTGCCATCTCTAGCGAGGAGTGAATCATGCAAGCCGTACAGCGTGAGATTGCCCAACAGCTCAAGGTCCAACCACCGTTCCAGGACCACGCCGCCCTTGAAGCGGAAGTGGCCCGGCGGATTACCTTTATCCAGGACTGCCTGCTCAACTCGGGGCTCAAGACCCTGGTACTGGGCATCAGCGGCGGTGTCGACTCCCTGACCGCAGGCCTGCTGGCCCAGCGGGCGATGAAAGAGCTGCGCGCGCTCAAAGGTGATGAGGCTTACCGCTTTATCGCGGTGCGCCTGCCTTACGAGACCCAGTTCGACGAGCACGATGCCCAGGCCAGCGTGGACTTTATCAACCCCGACGAACGCCACACGGTCAATATCGGCCCGGCGGTCAAGGCCCTGGCCAACGAAGTAGCGGCCTTCGAAGGCAAGGCTGCGGTGTCTCGTGACTTTGTGCTGGGCAATACCAAGGCGCGGATGCGCATGGTGGCGCAATACACTATCGCCGGCGCAGCGAGCGGCCTGGTGATCGGCACCGACCATGCGGCGGAAGCGGTGATGGGGTTTTTCACCAAGTTCGGTGATGGCGCGTGCGACCTGGCACCGTTGAGCGGGCTGGTGAAAAACCAGGTACGCGCGATTGCGCGGCACTTTGGTGCGCCGGAGTCGCTGGTGGAGAAAATCCCGACGGCCGACCTGGAAGACCTGTCACCGGGCAAGCCGGATGAAGCGTCCCATGGCGTGACCTATACCGAGATCGATGCGTTCCTGCACGGCCAGCCGGTGCGTGAGGAAGCGTTCAGGATTATCTGCGAGACCTATCGCAAGACTGAGCACAAGCGGGTGATGCCGTTTGCGCCTTGAGGTGAGGCGGGGGGCTGTGCATTGATTGTCAGGCCGCTATCGCGGGCAAGCCCGCTCTCACAGTTGAATGTATTCATACATCAAAATGTGGGGGCGGGCTTGCCGGTGATGAACAATAACGCGGCCTGTGGCCTTACTTCAGGGTCACAGTGCCTTTCATCATCGAGATGTGGCCTGGGAACGAGCAGAAGAACATGTACTTGCCGTCAGCCTTGAGCTTGGACACGTCGAAAGTCACCGAATCAGTCTCGCCAGCGCCGATGATCTTGGTGTGGGCGATGATGCGGGCGTCGTCTTTTTTCAGGTAGTTGTTGTCGATACCGGCGGCCATGCCTTCGGTTGCAACCGGCTGCATATCCGCCTCAGTGGTCAGCACCCAGTTATGGCCCATGACGTTCTTTGGCAGGTTACCGGAGTGCTTGAGCTCAACGGTGAACGTCTTGCAGCTCTTGTCGATTTCAATGGCCTTGGTGTCAAAGGACATTTGGTCGGTGGAGTCGACAGTGACCTTGCACTCTGCAGCAAGCAACTGGCCGCTAGCCAGAGTCAGCAGGGAAACAGCAACGATTTTGGCAAACATGTGAATCTCCAAGGCAGGGTTTAGAAAACGCATATGCGACAAGGGTGCCTGAGGCAGGCAGATGTTCCAATGATCTGAATCAACAAATTGTATACAACTTTAGGCTATCAGACTGATCGACAGAATCAACCAGCCAAAGTGCCGCACGGGGCCTATGATCGGCTCATCTTTGTTTCCTGGAGTCCGAGCCATGCACCTCAATAGCCTGTTATGCAGCCTGCTTGCCGCTTATGCCTGTGGCGCCAGCGGTACTTACGAAACGGTTAATGTCGACTAACGTTTAACCTAGAGAGGCGATTCTGAAACCCGATTAACCCTTGGGGCACGTTTAAAGGCAGAATACCCGCCGCTCAACCTCACCTTCGACCCCAGAGGATCGCCCATGGCAAAACCTAATTACTCCTTCGCCAAACGTCAGAGAGACTTGGCCAAGGAACAGAAGAAAGAGGAAAAGCTGCAACGCAAGAAAGCTGCGGCCGACGAAGAAGCAGGCGCACTGAACCCGGATGCCGAGGGTGAAGTGGCTGCTGACGATACCCAAACACCGAAAGACCAGGCACCCGAGGCCTGAGTAACCACACAGGCTTATGTAGGAGTCGGCTTGCCGGCGATGGCGGCGCCCGGTAGACCATTGTCGCCGGCAAGCCGGCTCTTACAGTGGGTCTAATGGCATCACCGTCACCCGCACTTCCGGGTCATGGCTGCCCCCTCCCAGGATCACCCCGCGCAACGGCGAGACATCGGAGAAATCCCGGCCCCAGGCCAGGGTGATGTGTTCCAGTGCCGGCTGCACATTGTTGGTCGGATCAAAATCCACCCAGCCCGACAACGGGCAAAACACCGACACCCATGCGTGCGACGCATCGGCGCCGATCAGCCGTGGCTGGCCGGGCGGCGGCTGGGTCAGCAGGTAGCCACTGATATAACGCGCCGCCAGGCCCCGTGAGCGCAGGCAGGCGAGCATCAGGTGGGCAAAGTCCTGGCACACCCCCCGTCGACGCTCCAGCACCTCCACCAGCGGCGTGGCCACCTGGGTGGCTTCGGCATCGAAGGTGAACTCGCAAAAAATCTTCTCCATCAACGCCTGTACCCCCAGCAACAGCGGCCGGCCGGGCGCAAAGCAGCTCTCGGAGAACTCGACGAAGTTTTTCTTCAAGTGCACGTAGGGCGACTCGAAACGATAGCGGCACGCCTCGATGGCCTCCAACGACAATGGCTGGCCGCTGTAGGTCAGGCGGTTGCGGGTCTGGTCCCAGGGCGGTGACTGGCTGAAGTCCAGCACGGGCCGGGCCAGCACTTCCACGGTCAAGCCAGCGTTGACCAGCAATTCATCATGGGGCCGCTCGAACGCCAGCCGGGTGATCGGGTTGCCAAACACGTCCAGCTCATCACGACGCGCTGTCGGCTCGGGGCTGATCTCCAGTTGCCGCGAGGTACAGCGCTGCCAGGCACACGGGCGCGGCCATAAGTGCGCCAGTTGCTGGGCCAGGGACACCGGGCTGTCATAGTGGTAATGGGTATCGTGGAAAATCTGGTAGCGCGCGCTCATCACACAGACACCGTTTGCTGGCTGACATCATCTACATGGGCAAAATGGCGCAGGGCCAGGCGATCGGAGACCTGCCCGCTTTCATCGGCGACGGCCTGCAGCAGGTCCGCCAGGCCATCGAGGGCCGCGCGCACGCTGGCATCACCAAACAGCGGGTTTTCCAGGCAGCCCAGGTCAAAGCGCGCCAGGCGCTCCACCAGCGGCGCCAGTCCGGCCTCGCGGGGCACGCCGAAGTCATCGTTGAGCCGACGCAAGGTGCGGCTCACCAGCTTGAGCTGGAACAGCACCGCATGGGGGTTCTGTTCATCCAGCAACAACAGGTCCAGCACCGGAATCAATTGCGGCACCGCCAGGTAGCGCGAACGGTAGGTGATGCTGCTGTTGCCCAGCTCCAGCAACCACTCCAGCCCGGCCTGGTCGAACACCGCCACCCCGCGCAGGAAGGCCGCGAGGCTGCTGCTGAGAAATTGCAGGCGCTCGATGCGCCGGCCCATCATCAAAAAGCGCCAGCCTTCGTCGCGGGTCATGTCGTCGAGGGCAAAGCCGGACAGCGCCGCCAGGGACATCACCAGGCGGTTGAGGAAGTCCAGCAACTGGCCAAAGTCCGGCGCTTCGCGCTCCAGCTCCAGGGCTTCGCGCTGCAGCTCCACCAGAGCCTGCCAGTTCTCCCGGGACAGCTTGCCGCGCACCTGGGACGCCGCCCACTGCAAGCGCTGCAGGTTGGCACGCAGGCTCGACGGCCAGTCATCACCGAGCAGGGCCTGTAGCAGGCGCTCGGGCAACTCGCCCTCCTCCGGCAGCAGGCGCAGGCTTTCGCCGAGTTCCACGGCGGCCTGCAAGGCCAACGGGTCGTCACCATCGACATAGCGGGCGAGGACGATGCGCAGCCAGCGCGCGCTGTCATCGCAGCGCTCGCAGTAGCGGCCGAACCAGAACAGGTTTTCTACCACGCGCGACGGCAGGTACGGGTCGCGGCGCACCAGGTCATGGGTGCCGATCACCCTCTGCGCGCGCCATTGTTCGCCGCCGGGGACACGCTCGCCCAGCACCCAGGTGTCCTTGCTCGCCCCGCCACGCTGCATCGACACCACTTCGGCGTCCGCATGGGCTGCCACGCGGGTCAAGCCACCCGGCAGCACCCGGTAGCCATCCTCACCGGCCACCGCGTACACACGCATGCCGATGGCGCGATGTTGCAGATGGTCATCCACGGTGTGCCAGACCGGCGCCTGAGACAGCTGCGCCAGCTCCTGGGCCACGTAGGCGTATGGGCGCGCCTGCATGCGTTCGGCCAGGGCCTGGCGTTGTTCGGCACTCAAGTCGCGGCCAAATACCGGGGCAAAACTCTGCGAGGGAAATGCTGGCTTGATCAGCAGCTCCGGCAGTTTTTCCAGGGCTTCGGCCAGCACCGGCGCTTCGCCGCACCACCAGGTGGCGATGGACGGCAGGATCAGTTCTTCGCCAAACAGAAACTGATTGATCTTCGGCAGGAAACCCAGCAGCCCAGGGGACTCCAGCACGCCGGCGCCCAGGGCGTTGGCCACCAGCACATTGCCCTGGCGCACCGCGTCCAGCAGGCCGGGCACGCCCAGGGCCGAGTCGGTGCGCAGCTCCAGGGGGTCGCAAAAATCATCGTCCAGCCGCCGCATGATCGCGTGCACGCGGCGCAGGCCGCTGAGGGTTTTCAGGTACACGGTGCTGTCGCGCACGGTCAGGTCGCCGCCTTCTACCAGGGGGTAGCCAAGCTGGCGGGCCAGGTACAGGTGTTCGAAATAGCTTTCATTGAAGCGCCCCGGGGTCAGCAGCACGATCAGCGGCGGCTGGTCATCGCCGGGGGCCTGGCGGGCCAGGGTTTCCTGCAGGGTGCGGAAGAACCCGGTGAGGTGCTGCACCTGCAAGTCGCGATACAAATCCGGGAATGCGCGGGAAACGATGGTGCGGTTTTCCAGGGCGTAGCCGGCACCGGACGGCGCCTGGGTACGGTCCGCCGTGACCCACCAGCGGCCATCCGGGGTGCGCGCCAGGTCCACCGCGTACAGGTGCAGGAACACCCCATCGGGCGGCTGGATGCCCTGGCAAGGCCACAGGAAGTTGTTATGCCCAAACACCAGCTCTGCCGGCAGCAAGCCTTCGGCAATCAGGCGTTGCGGGCCGTACAGGTCGGCCAGCACCGCATTGAGCAAGCGCGCGCGTTGGGCAATGCCTGCCGCCAAATGCGCCCACTCATCCGCCGCCAATACGTGGGGCAGCAGGTCCAGTTCCCATGGGCGATCGGCGCCCTTGGGGTCGGCATAGACGTTGTAGGTCACGCCGTTTTCCTGAATCTGCCGCGTCAACAACGCCTGGCGCTGGGCCAACTGCGCCGGGGTGCTGCGTTGCAGATGGTCGAGCAGGCGCTGCCAATGGGCGCGCACGGCGCCGCTGTCATCCAGCAGTTCGTGATAGGTGCCCGCAGTCAGCGGGTAACGGTCGAGCAAGTCGGACATGGAACGCTCGGCAGGGGCAAGGGGGCTCAGATTAACCCAACAAACATTGCAAATCCTCTGTGGAAACTGGGCTTGCGTGGGAGCGGGTTTGCTCGCGATAGCGGTGGGTCGGCCAATGCATGTACTGGCTGGTACTCCGTCATCGCGGGCAAGCCCGCTCCCACACAAGCCCGCTCCTATAGGTGGAGTTGTGTTTAGTCATTTTTATTGGCGAAGCGCCGCAGATCCAGGGTCATTGGCAGTTCATCGTTGATCACCCCCGTCGGCACCGGCAATTTCCCCGGGCTGTGGCCCAAACGGAAGAACCGCGCCATGCGTCGGCTTTCCGCTTCGTTGGCATTCACCGGCAAGCTGTCGTAATTGCGCCCGCCCGGATGGGCCACGTGGTATTGGCAACCACCCAGGGAGCGTTGCATCCAGGTATCCAGCAAGTCGAATACCAACGGCGCATGCACGGCGATGGTCGGCTGCAGGCAATTGGCCGGTTGCCAGGCGCGATAACGCACGCCCGCAACGAACTCGCCAACCCGGCCGGTAGCGTGCAGTGGCACGGCCACCCCGTTGCAGGTCAACACATAGCGCTGCGGCGCCAGGCCGCTGAGTTTTACCTGCAAGCGCTCAAGGGATGAATCCACATAGCGCACCGTACCGCCCGCCGCGCCCTCTTCGCCCAGTACATGCCAGGGCTCCAGGGCCTGGCGCAGTTCCAGCTCGATACCGCTGACGGCATAGTCGCCGACCTTGGGAAAGCGAAACTCCAGGTGTGCCGCGAACCACTCGGCACGCAGCGGATAACCGGCGGCGTTGAGCTCGACAATCACGTCGGCAAAGTCCTGCTCGATAAAGTGCGGCAGCAGGAAGCGATCGTGCAGCTCCGTGCCCCAGCGCGCCAGCTTCTGCGGCGCGTAGGGCTCACGCCAGAAGCGCGCCACCAGGGCGCGCAGCAGCAACTGTTGGGTCAGGCTCATGCGCGCATGGGGCGGCATTTCAAAAGCGCGCAACTCCAGCAGGCCCAGGCGCCCGGTGGCGCCATCCGGCGAGTAGAGCTTGTCGATGCAGAATTCGGCACGGTGGGTATTGCCGGTGACGTCGATCAACAGGTTGCGCAGCAAGCGGTCCACCCGCCACGGCGGGCATTCCTCGCCTGGCGCGGGCATTTGCGCGAAGGCGATTTCCAGTTCATACAGCGCGTCGTTGCGCGCCTCATCCACCCGTGGTGCCTGGGAGGTCGGGCCGATAAACAGCCCGGAAAACAGGTACGACAACGACGGGTGGTTATGCCAGTAGCTGATCAGGCTGCGCAACAGGTCCGGGCGGCGCAGGAACGGCGAATCCTTGGGCGTGGCCCCACCCAGCACAAAGTGGTTACCGCCGCCGGTGCCGGTGTGGCGCCCGTCGATCATGAATTTTTCGGTGGTCAGGCGGGTTTGCCGGGCCTCTTCATAGAGGAACTCGGTGCGCTCCACCAGTTCGTCCCAGGTGGCGGACGGCTGTACGTTGACTTCGATCACGCCAGGGTCTGGCGTCACTCGGAAGTTGCTCAGGCGTGGGTCACTCGGCGGCTCGTATCCTTCCAGCAGCACCGGGCAATGCAGTTCCTGGGCGGTGGCCTCGATGGCGCTCACCAACTCCAGGTAATCCTCGACCCGCTCCAGGGGCGGCATGAACAGGTAGAGCCGCCCGCCCCGCGCTTCGGCGCACAAGGCGGTACGGGTCAGCCAGTCGGCAGACTCGTCGATCTTGGGCACACGCTCATCGCTGGGCGCAGGCTCGCCAGGGCCTGGCGTGGTGATGGCCAGCGCCGGCAGATCCTGATTGGGATCGGTCGGATGCACAAAGGGGTAATCTGCCGCCGTCACCCAGGGCTGCGAGGCCAGGGGCAGGCGATAGCCCAGTGGCGAATCACCCGGCACCAGCCGGCAGTGGGTGTCGCGCAGGTACCAACGGCCACTCTGCCAGCGGTCGTTGGCCGCCGTGCGCGCCAGGGGCAGTACGTGGCCGATGACTTTATCCAGGCCCTGGCTGAACACCTTGCGCAGGCGTTCACGCTCCAGCTCATCGTCCAGGCGCGAATCCTGGGGGCTGACGTTCTGCGGCAAGGCTCCTTCGCGCCACAGGTAGTAAAAATTGTCCTCGAAGGCCGGGAATACAAAGCGTGCGGGGAGCTTCAGGCGCTCGGCAATGCTCGCCAGGAAGCGCCCTGCCATCACGTCATCCGCACCGTAGTCCTGCTGCTCGTCGGCAATCAACGCGTCGTTGTGCCAGACCGGCACGCCGTCCCGACGCCAATGGCAATTGAGCGACCAGCGCGGCAGTTGCTCGCCGGGGTACCACTTGCCCTGGCCGAAGTGCACCAGGCCCTTGGGCGCGTAGTGCTTGCGCATGCGCTGGAACAGCTCGGCAGACAGCCGGCGCTTGTCCGGGCCGAGGGCGGCGGTGTTCCACTCGGCGCCGTCGGGGTCGTCGATGGAAACAAAGGTCGGTTCGCCGCCCATGGTCAGGCGCACATCGTCCCTGAGCAGGTCGCCATCGATCTGCCGCCCGAGGGCCTGGATCGCCAGCCATTGCTCTTCGGTGTAGGGCTTGGTGACGCGCGGCGCTTCCCAGATGCGCTCTACCGACATTTCGTGGGTAAATTCGCACTCGCACGGTTCCACCAGCCCACTGATCGGGGCGGCAGACGATGGATCAGGACTACACGCCAACGGGATATGCCCTTCACCAGCGAACAGGCCGGAGGTGGCATCCAGGCCGATCCAGCCGGCACCGGGCAAGTACACCTCGCACCAGGCATGCAGGTCGGTGAAGTCCACCTCGGTACCGGAGGGCCCGTCGAGGGCCTTGACGTCGGCGGTCAACTGGATCAGGTAGCCGGAGACAAACCGTGCCGCCAAGCCCAGGTTGCGCAGCAATTGCACCAGCAGCCAGGCCGAGTCACGGCAGGAGCCGGAGGCGTTTTCCAGGGTGAATTCGGGGGTTTGTACGCCAGGCTCCATGCGGATCAGGTAGCCGATATCGGCGGCCAGGCGCTGGTTGAGGCCGACCAGGAAATCCACGGCCGGCAGCGGCGTGCGGTCGATACCGGCCAAGTACGCGGCAAACTTGGGGGTCAGCGGCAGGGTTTCCAGATACGGTGCCAGCTCGCGCTGCTCATCGGCGGCGTAGCTGAAGGGGATGTGTTCGGCGTAGGGCTCAAGGAAAAAGTCGAACGGATTGAACACCGCCATCTCGGCCACCAGATCGACCTCGATGCGCAGCTCGTCGGTCTTTTCCGGGAACACCAGGCGCGCCAGGTAATTGCCCTGGGGATCTTGCTGCCAATTGATGAAATGCTGCTCGGGCAGCACCTTCAGCGCGTAGGACAGGATCCGCGTGCGGCTATGGGCTGCCGGGCGCAGGCGTACAATCTGCGGGCCAAGCTCCACAGCGCGGTCGTAGCGGTAATGCGTAACATGGTGCAACGCGACATGAATCGACACGGCGGCCTCCTGCGAGCCAGGGCATGGAAACAAAGCGCGCAAGACTTATGCCAGTGCGGCGGTCATTGCGCTTTATCGAGGGACCCGGTGCAGTACAGCACCAAAACGGCGCGAGAGTGACCGCCGTGGTGCGAGGGTTGCACATATTTGTGGCGCAAGTGCGGGGCGCAGTGGTGAATCTACCCAATCAGCGCGTTTTGCGCGCGGCGATGACGGCTTGGCGCATGGAGTATGTGGCGCTGGTGCTTGATGTTGAGCTGGTTTTCTCTCTCGAGGTCGAGGGTGGCTGGTCTGGCGTCATCGCAGGCAAGCCAGCCCCCACAATTTTAAATTGTGAACCTGATCAGATGTGGGAGCTGGCTTGCCTGCGATGACGGCTTGACGGGCGCCACCTTAACAAGCAGGTTTCCCACCCGCGACAAAGCAAAACGCCAGCACGGAGGCTGGCGTTTTGCATTTCAGGCGGTGATCAGCGCGGCACGACCGGCTTGCGCGCAGGCTTCTTGCCTTTGCCCTTGGCCGCGTCGGTGCGTTCTTTAGCTGCCTGCTTGTTGCGCGCCATGGCCGCGGCCTTGGCTTGTTCGCGCTTGTCCCACGGGTTGCTGCCGTCGCTGCCACGGGGCGGCAGGCCGGTGTGCTGGGTGAGGATCTTGGTGGTAGTTTCCTTGGCGACCTTATGGCTGCCCACCGGCGTCGAGTTCTTGCGACGAGCACTCTGGTAGCTGTCGGTGGACGGCTGGTGCAGCGGGATCAACTGCTCCTTGCCCGGCCCGATCAGGTCGGCGCGGCCCATGCGCGTCAGCGCTTCACGCAGCATCGGCCAGCCTTTGGGGTCGTGGTAGCGCAGGAACGCCTTGTGCAGACGGCGCTGGTCTTCGCTCTTGACGATGGTCACCGCGTCGCTCTTGTAGGTGACCTTGCGCAGCGGGTTCTTGCCCGAGTGGTACATCGCGGTGGCGGTGGCCATTGGCGAGGGGTAGAACGCCTGCACCTGGTCGGCACGGAAGCCATTGCCTTTGAGCCACAGGGCCAGGTTCATCATGTCTTCATCGGTGGTGCCGGGGTGGGCGGCGATGAAGTACGGGATCAGGTACTGCTCCTTGCCCGCTTCCTTGGTGTACTTCTCGAACATGCGCTTGAACTTGTCATAGCTGCCGATGCCCGGTTTCATCATCTGGTTGAGCGGACCTTCCTCGGTGTGTTCCGGGGCAATCTTCAGGTAACCACCGACGTGGTGGGTCACCAGCTCTTTGACATATTCCGGCGACTCCACGGCTAGGTCGTAGCGCAGGCCGGAAGCGATCAAAATCTTCTTCACCCCCGGCAACGCGCGGGCGCTGCGGTACAGCTGGATCAACGACGAGTGGTCGGTGTTCAGGTTCGGGCAGATGCCTGGGAATACGCAGGACGGCTTGCGGCACGCGGATTCGATTTCCGGGCTCTTGCAGGCGATGCGGTACATGTTCGCGGTCGGCCCGCCGAGGTCGGAAATCACCCCGGTAAAGCCCGGGACTTTGTCGCGGATTTCTTCGATCTCGCGAATGATCGACTCTTCGGAACGGTTCTGGATGATCCGGCCTTCGTGCTCGGTGATCGAGCAGAAGGTGCAGCCGCCGAAGCAGCCACGCATGATGTTCACCGAGAAGCGGATCATGTCGTAGGCGGGGATCTTCTCTTTGCCATACACCGGGTGTGGGACACGGGCGTAAGGCATGCCGAACACGTAGTCCATTTCTTCGGTGGTCATGGGAATGGGCGGCGGGTTGAACCACACGTCCACTTCGCCATGCTTCTGTACCAGCGCGCGGGCGTTGCCTGGGTTGGTTTCCAGGTGGAGCACGCGGTTGGCGTGGGCATACAGCACCGAGTCGCCCCGGACTTTTTCCACGGACGGCAGACGAATGACCGTCTTGTCACGGGTCATACGCGGGCTGGCCAGGATCTGTACGACCTTGGCCTCTTCCGGGTCTTCAACCGGGCCCTTTTCCTGCTCGATGGCGCAGGCCTGGGTGTCCTGGGTATTCACGTACGGGTTGATGATCTTGTCGATCTTGCCCGGACGGTCGATACGGGTGGAGTCCACTTCGTACCAGCCTTCCGGCGTGTCACGGCGAATGAACGCGGTGCCGCGCACGTCGGTGATGTCTTCGATCTTGTGGCCCCACGACAGGCGCTGGGCAACTTCGACAATCGCTCGCTCGGCGTTGCCGTACAGCAGGATATCGGCGGTGGCGTCGATCAGGATCGAGTTGCGCACCCGGTCCTGCCAGTAGTCGTAGTGGGCGATGCGGCGCAGCGAAGCCTCGATACCACCGAGCACGATCGGCACGTTTTTGTAGGCTTCCTTGCAGCGCTGGCTGTACACCAGGCTCGCCCGGTCCGGGCGTTTGCCGGCCATGCCGCCTGGGGTGTAGGCGTCGTCGGAGCGGATTTTCTTGTCGGCGGTGTAGCGGTTGATCATCGAGTCCATGTTGCCGGCCGCGACGCCGAAGAACAGGTTCGGCTCGCCGAGCTTCATGAAGTCGTCTTTGGACTGCCAGTTGGGCTGGGCAATGATCCCGACGCGAAAGCCCTGGGACTCCAGCAGCCGGCCGATGATCGCCATGCCAAACGACGGATGGTCAACGTAGGCATCGCCGGTGACGATGATGATGTCGCATGAATCCCAGCCAAGCTGATCCATCTCCTCCCTGCTCATGGGCAGGAATGGCGCTGGACCGAAACATTCGGCCCAATACTTGGGATAGTCAAATAACGGCTTGGCTGTTTGCATGACGGTGACCGGTGTTGAGATGAAAAATCGCGGGCGCGGAATATAGCACAAATTTTGACCAATTCCGACCTTTGCAGTCGGAATTGGCGAGACCGTCTTTTACTCGTCCTCGAAGTTGTAGCTGCCCGGCGCGAGGTTTTCGAAACGTGTGTATTTACCGATAAACGCCAGGCGCGTGGTGCCGATCGGCCCGTTCCGCTGCTTACCGATAATGATCTCGGCGATGCCTTTGTGTTCGGTCTCCGGGTGATAAACCTCGTCCCGGTACACGAACATGATCACGTCGGCATCCTGCTCGATCGCTCCGGATTCACGCAAGTCGGAGTTGATCGGGCGTTTGTTCGGCCGCTGCTCCAGGGAGCGGTTGAGCTGCGAGAGCGCAACCACCGGGCAGTTGAACTCCTTGGCCAGGGCCTTGAGGGAGCGCGAGATTTCGGAAATCTCGTTGGTCCGGTTGTCGCCGCCGGAACCAGGGATCTGCATCAATTGCAGGTAGTCGATCATGATCAGGCCGACATCGCCGTGCTCACGCACCAGGCGCCGGGTGCGTGCGCGCATTTCCGACGGGCTGATGCCCGCGGTGTCGTCGATGAACAGCTTACGGTCGTTGAGCAGGTTGACCGCCGAGGTCAGGCGCGGCCAATCGTCGTCTTCGAGGCGACCGGCACGCACCTTGGTCTGGTCGATGCGACCCAGGGACGAGAGCATCCGCATGATCAGCGATTCACCTGGCATCTCCAGGGAGTACACCAGTACGGCCTTCTCGCTGCGCAGTACCGCGTTCTCCACCAGGTTCATGGCAAACGTGGTCTTACCCATGGACGGACGACCGGCGACGATGATCAAGTCAGCCGGTTGCAGGCCGCTGGTCATACCGTCGAGATCGGTGTAGCCAGTAGACAGGCCGGTGATGGCATTGTCGGTGTTAAACAGCGTGTCGATGCGGTCGATGGCCTTGGTCAACAGGTCGTTGACGCTGACCGGGCCGCCGGTCTTGGGCCGCGCTTCGGCGATCTGGAAGATCTGCCGTTCGGCTTCATCAAGGATTTCTTCTGCCGTGCGGCCTTCGGGGTTGAAGGCGCTGTCGGCGATTTCCGTGGCGATGCCAATCAGCTGTCGCAAGGTGGCCCGTGCGCGGACGATCTGCGCGTAGGCCTTGATGTTGGCGACAGATGGCGTGTTTTTCGCCAGTTCGCCCAGGTAACCGAGGCCGCCCACCTGCGAGGTCTGACCTTCCTTGTCCAATTGCTCGGCAAGGGTCACGACATCGATGGGGGAGTTGAGGTCGGCCAGTTTGGCGATGGCGCGGAAAATCAGGCGGTGGTCATGGCGATAGAAATCACCGTCCGAGACTTGATCGAGCACGCGTTCCCAGGCGTTGTTGTCCAGCATCAAGCCACCGAGCACGGCCTGTTCGGCCTCGATGGAATGCGGCGGCACCTTCAGGGCAGCGGTTTGCAGATCGTATTGCTCAGGAGCGGAGATATCGTTCATGGCCACTTGAAATTAGGGGGTCTGAAAAAACAAAAGGCACGACCTGTAAACAGGATCGTGCCCGATGTTAACCGCCTGGCACCGGGGGTGCCAGTCAGTTAGCTTGCTTTAAGCTGCTACCACTACAACGCGTACGGTGGCTTCAACTTCAGCGTGCAGGTGCACGGCTACGTCGAATTCGCCTACGTTGCGGATGGTGCCGTTCGGCAGACGAACTTCGCTCTTCTGCACTTCAACGCCGGAGGCGGTCAGTGCATCAGCGATGTCGTGGGTGCCGATCGAACCGAACAGCTTGCCTTCGTCACCGGCGGTGGCAGTGATAGTCACTTCCAGCTCAGCCAGTTGGGCGGCACGGGTTTCAGCCGAAGCTTTTTTGTCTGCTGCAGCTTTTTCCAGCTCAGCGCGACGCTCTTCAAACGCGGCCAGGTTGGCAGCGGTTGCAGCGGTGGCTTTGCCGTATGGCAGCAGGTAGTTACGACCGTAGCCGGCCTTAACGTTTACTTTGTCGCCCAGGTTGCCCAGGTTGGCGACTTTTTCCAGAAGGATCAGTTGCATGTGAAAATCCTCTAACTTTTAACCTTCACCGTTCGCGTTATCGGCGTCTTTCGGCGCCAGACGACCGCGAAAATCAATCAGGCCGTCGACAATGGCCAAGACCACGAGTAACGGATAGATCAGTTGCATAAACAGCAACAGCGTCACGTACAACCCCACCAGCCAGAACCTGGCCAGGCGCTTTTGCGCCACCAGCCCGTGAATCAGGGCCAGCCCGGCAATCACCAGCGGTACGCTGCACAACGGCGTCAACATGGCCATTTGCGGACCGAAGTTCGGCCCTACAAGCATGCACGCCAGCAGCAACATCGCTGGTCCTGCGGGGATTCTGATACTGCGAAACTCGCGACCAAAACCACCTGGGTTATACAAAAACGCCTGCCAGTAGCGCCCAAGAATCAGGCTCAGCACACTGACGATCTGCAACAGTGCCGCTATCAGGCCGGTAAGGACCGGAGCAATCAGTGTGGCCATGCGCGCTCGCTCATCTACCGACAATTGCTGGTAGAGATCCCCGAGGGCCAGTGGCAGGATTTTTACCAACTCCTGCGACAGCGCCTCGATTTGCGGGCGGAAAGCCGCGCCAAGCACCACTGAATACACCACTCCCAATGCCACGCTGACCAGCAGCGTACGGACCCAGGACTCACTTGCGCGCAGAACCAACGCAAGGCTCGAAGACCCCAGCAGTACCAGAAGTACCCGCGGATCGTCGAATTGCAGCCACCAGATCAAGGCCGGCAGCAACCCCAGGGCAAGGACGCCCAGGGCGTCCTTCAAACCGCGCCGCAGCAGCACAAGGCTTCCTGCGGCAGCACCCAACCAATACAACAACGGCAATGCAGCACATCCAGCCACTACCAGAGTGGCCTGCACACGACCGCGCATGATGAACTCAGCTAAGGCGCGCATGCATTCAATCCCTTACTACTTGTCGACTGCCCGGTCTCAGCGGCCGTGGCTGTCGGTGTAGGCCAGCAGGGCCAGGAAGCGGGCGCGCTTGATAGCGGTGGCCAGCTGACGCTGATAACGAGCTTTGGTACCGGTGATACGGCTTGGAACAATTTTGCCGGTCTCGGATACGTAGGCTTTCAGAGTGTTGAGATCTTTGTAGTCGATCTCCTTCACTTCTTCAGCGGTGAAGCGGCAAAACTTACGACGACGGAAGAAACGTGCCATTTGATAGGCTCCTTAATAAGGTCCGTGGATTACTCGTCAGCGTTATCGCTGTTGTCGCTGTCATCACTATCAGCGCTTTCAGCGCCTTCGTGCTCAGGACGGTCGCGACGCTCACGGCGCTCACTGCGGTTTTCTTCAGCCTTGAGCATCTCGGATTGGCCGGTAACGGCTTCTTCGCGACGGATGACCAGGTTACGGATCACTGCATCGTTGTAGCGGAAGTTGTCTTCCAGCTCGGCCAGGGCCTTGCCAGTGCACTCAACGTTCAGCATCACGTAGTGAGCCTTGTGAACATTGTTGATTGCGTAGGCCAGTTGACGACGGCCCCAATCTTCCAGACGGTGGATTTTGCCGCCGTCTTCTTCGATCAGCTTGGTGTAACGCTCAACCATGCCGCCGACTTGCTCGCTTTGATCCGGGTGGACCAAAAAGATGATTTCGTAATGACGCATGAATGCTCCTTACGGGTTGTAGCCTGCCGCTCAAAAACGGTCAGACAAGGAGTGAATGACACTTAGGAATCTTGCCGAAGGGAGGCACATCGGTGCCCGCCAGGAAGGCAAGGGGCGCAATTGTAGAGAAGGGGGAGAAAGGGCGCAAGGCAATTGGTGATTATTTGACCAAAAACCAATGTGGGAGCTGGCTTGTGTGGGAGCTGGCTTGCTTGCGATGCAGACACCTCGGCACATCAGGTGTACTGAGGTGATGCTATCGCAGGCAAGCCAGCTCCCACACAAGCCCGCTCCCACATTTGGACCTGCGCCAGACCTGATTACTTCTTGGCCTTGGCCTTGGCACCGCGCTGACGCTGCGCCTCGAACAGGCATACGCCGGTCGCAACCGATACGTTCAAGCTGCTGACGCTACCCGCCATCGGCAAGTGCACCAGGTAATCGCAATGTTCACGGGTCAGGCGACGCATGCCCTTGCCTTCGGCACCCATGATCAGGATGGTCGGGCCAGTGAGGTCCTGGTCATAAATGCTGACCTCGGCCTCCCCCGCCGTGCCCACGACCCACAAGCCGCGCTGCTGGAGTTTTTCCAGGGTGCGCGCCAGGTTGGTCACGGCCACCAGCGGAATCACTTCCGCCGCGCCGCAGGCGACTTTACGCACAACCGGCGTCAACGTGGCCGACTTGTCTTTAGGCACGATCACCGCCAGCGCACCGGCAGCATCCGCCGAACGCAGGCAGGCGCCGAGGTTATGCGGGTCGGTCACGCCATCCAGCACCAGCAACAGCGGCGCGCCTTCGGTACGGTCCAGCAGCTCGTCGAGCATCGCCTCGCCCCAGACCTGGCTCGGACTCACGTCCGCTACCACGCCCTGGTGCACGCCTTCGACCCACACGTCCATTTCGCGACGCTCGGCCTGGCCGATGGCAACCTTGTTCTGGTTAGCCAGCTCCACCAATGCTTGCACGCGCGGCTCGCTACGACCTTCGGCCAACCACACTTGCTTGACGCGCTTGGGATGGTGACGCAGCAACGCTTCTACGGCGTGTACGCCGTAGATTTTTTCCAGACTCATGACTTGGCCTTAGGTTTGCGCGACCCGCCGCTCTTGGCAGGGGCCGAACCCGCTTTTGGCGGGCCTTTACGGTGTTTACTCGGTTTGCTCGACGGCTTGTCGGCGGCCTGGGACTTTCCCCCAGACGCCGCTTTACCACCGCTTTTGGCTTCATTGAGCAACTGCTGCTTCAACTCGCGACTCCTGCGCAGCTCGGCGTTTTTCGCCGCCGCATCGCTAGGGCGGTAAGCGTCACTGACCTTTTCCTTGCTCGACGAACGGCGAGCAGGCTTGGCGGCTGGCTCGGCGGCAACGGCCGCGGCAGCTTTAGCCGGAACGCCTTTTTTCGCCGGCGCTGCAGTTTCAGCACCACGCTTCTTGCGACCAATCGGTGCATCGATGGTTTTTTCGGCCATCTCGAAGTCGATCTTGCGCTCGTCGAGATCGACGCGCATGACCCGCACTTCCACGGTATCGCCCAAGCGGAAGCTGCGACCGGTGCGCTCGCCCGCCAGGCGGTGATGCACAGGGTCGAAGTGGTAGTAGTCACCCGGCAAGGCAGTGACGTGCACCAGGCCTTCGACGTAGATATCGGTCAGCTCGACGAACAGGCCAAAGCCAGTCACCGCGGTGATCACGCCCGGGAACGACTCGCCTACGCGATCCTTCATGAACTCGCACTTGAGCCAGTTCACCACATCGCGAGTGGCTTCGTCGGCACGGCGCTCGCTCATGGAGCACTGCTCGCCCAACTGTTCCAAGGCCGCTTCGTCGTACGGATAGATCCGTGCCTTCGGAATGGTCATGGCACCGGCACGCTTGACGTGCGGGGTGTTCTGCTTGGAATGGATCACGCTGCGGATAGCACGGTGCGTGAGCAGGTCCGGGTAGCGGCGGATCGGCGAGGTGAAGTGGGTATACGCCTCGTAATTCAGGCCGAAGTGGCCCTGGTTGTCGGCGCTGTACACCGCCTGGCTGAGGGAGCGCAGCATGACGGTCTGGATCAGGTGGAAATCCGGACGGTCCTTGATGCTGGCCAGCAGCGCCTGGTAATCCTTGGGCGACGGGCCGTCCTTGCCTTTGTGCAGGGACAGGCCAAGCTCACCGAGGAAGGCGCGCAGTTTTTCCAGGCGCTCCGGCGGCGGACCATCGTGCACTCGGTACAGCGCAGGAATCTCGTGCTTTTTCAGGAATTCGGCGGTGGCCACGTTGGCCGCCAGCATGCATTCCTCGATCAGCTTGTGCGCGTCATTACGGGTGGTCGGCGTGATTTCGGCGATTTTGCGCTCGGAACCGAAAATGATCCGGGTTTCCTGGGTTTCAAAATCGATCGCGCCACGCACATGACGTGCGCCCAGCAACACCTTGTACAGCGAGTAGAGCTGCTTGAGGTGCGGGACTACGTCGGCGTACTGGCTGCGCAAAGCCTTGGCTTCGCTGGTCTTCGGTGTTTCCAGGATGGTGCTGACCTTGTTGTAGGTCAGGCGCGCCTGGGAGTGGATCACCGCTTCATAGAACTGGTAATCGGTCATCTCGCCGGTTTTCGAGATAGTCATCTCGCACACCATTGCCAAACGATCGACTTTCGGGTTCAGGGAGCACAGGCCGTTGGACAGCTGCTCCGGCAGCATCGGGATCACGCGCTCAGGGAAGTACACGGAGTTGCCGCGCACCTGGGCTTCGTTATCCAGGGCCGAACCGATCTTCACGTAGCTGGATACGTCGGCAATCGCGACAAACAACTTCCAGCCGCCGGAGAACAGGCGCAGCTTGCCGGGCTTGGCTTCGCAGTAGACCGCATCGTCGAAGTCGCGGGCATCTTCGCCGTCAATGGTGACGAACGGCAGATGGCGCAGGTCGATGCGTTTCTCTTTGTCTTTTTCTTCGACTTCCGGCTTGAGCTTGGCGGCTTCTTTGAGCACTGCCTCAGGCCAGACGTGAGGAATATCGTAGGTGCGCAGCGCAACGTCGATTTCCATGCCCGGCGCCATGTAGTTGCCGACCACTTCGACGATATCGCCCTGTGGCTGGAAGCGTGGGGTTGGCCAGTGGGTGATTTTCACCTCGACGAACTGACCGACCTTGGCAGCGCCATTGCGGCCCGGGGTCACCAGCACTTCCTGCTGGACCTTGGGGTTGTCCGGAATCACGAAGCCGATGCCGCCTTCTTCGAAGTAACGGCCGACGATGGACTCGTGGGCACGGGACACTACTTCGACGATCACGCCTTCGCGCCGACCGCGACGATCCAGGCCCGACACACGCGCCAGGGCACGGTCGCCATCGAACACCAGGCGCATTTGCGCCGGGCTCATGAACAGGTCATCGCTGCCATCATCAGGGATCAGGAAGCCGAAGCCGTCACGGTGACCGGCAATGCGGCCAAGGATCAGGTCGAGCTTGTCCACCGGTGCGTAAGTGCCGCGGCGGGTGTAGATCAACTGTGCATCGCGCTCCATGGCGCGCAGGCGGCGGCGCAGCGCTTCGAGTTGGTCTTCGGTGGTCAGACCGAATTCTTCAACCAGCTGCTCGCGGCTAGCAGGCGAACCCCGATCGGCGAGATGCGCCAGGATCAGTTCGCGGCTAGGAATAGGGTTTTCATATTTTTCCGCTTCACGAGCGGCCTCGGGATCGAGGGACTGCCAATCGGCCATTAGAGAGTTTTCACCTTGTCTATATGTGGGTTAGTTTGGCATACGCGTATTGAAACGGGAAATTTCCAGCAATAACTAGCCGGGAAATGCGTTTTATAGCCCCGCAAAACCACCTTGCGCGACCGCCCGCGAAATTTTCCAGGCTTTTTTGATGACGGGGGTTTACAGCTCAAAAGTCACTCCGTATAGTGCGCGCCATCGACGACGGCAACGTTGAAGATACTGCCCAGATGGTGAAATTGGTAGACACGCCAGCTTCAGGTGCTGGTGACCGCAAGGTCGTGGAAGTTCGAGTCTTCTTCTGGGCACCAATTCAAAACTTGAGGTTTGCGCCTTGAGTCTCACAAAAACCCGCGAAAGCGGGTTTTTGCGTTACAGGCCTTTGATTTTTAACCGAAAAATTGATTTATAAAATCAAATCGGGGGTTTACAGATCAAAAAGCCCGCCGTATAGTTCGCCCCATCAACAGCGGCAACGTTGCTTGATAATGCCCAGGTGGTGAAATTGGTAGACACGCCAGCTTCAGGTGCTGGTGATCGCAAGGTCGTGGAAGTTCGAGTCTTCTCCTGGGCACCAAATTCAGATCAAACCCGCGAAAGCGGGTTTTTTCGTTTCTGGGGTTTAAAAACTCCCACTGCATTGCTCCCCTGTCCGCACTTGAGAAGTTTTATCGTTTATCCTTGCAATGATTTGTTGCACTCAAGTGAGGAAAACCCCGGATGATGATCCGCGATACCCGTCTCAAGACATCCCTTCTGCGTGGCCTGACCATCACTCTGCTCGGCCTGACCCTGCTCTCTCCCGCCGCCTACGCCGCCGACAAGGTTGAACTGACCCTGTACAACGGCCAGCACAAGGAAGTCGGCGATGAACTCGCCAAGGCCTTCGAAGCCAAGACCGGCATTCATGTGAATGTGCGCAAGGGCAGCAGCAACCAATTGGCCAGCCAGGTCGTCGAAGAGGGTGAGCGCTCCCCCGCCGACGTGATCTACACCGAAGAATCCCCGCCGCTCAACAAGCTCGGCGAACAAGGCCTGCTGGCCACTATCGACGCCAGCACCCTGGATGTCTTGCCCAAGGAATACGTAGCTGCCAACGGCGCCTGGATGGGCGTGACCGCACGCACCCGGGTCGTGGCCTTCAACCCGAAGTTGATCAAGGAAGAAGAACTGCCCAAGTCGGTCCTGGATTTTGCCGGCCCCGAGTGGCAAGGCAAGGTTGGTTTCGTCCCCACCAGCGGCGCCTTCCAGGAACAGGCCGTGGCCATCATCAAGCTGCATGGTCGTGAAGCCGCCGAGGAATGGCTGACCGGCCTGCGCGCGTTCGGCAAGGTCTACAGCAACAATATGGTGGCCCTCAAAGCCGTGGAAAACGGCGAAGTCGCGACGGTATTGGTGAACAACTACTACTGGTTTGCCCTGAAAAAGGAAAAGACCAACCTGGATTCGCAACTGCACTATTTCACCGATGGCGATGCCGGCGGCCTGATCACCGTATCGGCAGCGGCGGCACTCAAATCCAGCAAGCACCCCAAGGAAGCCCAGCAACTGCTGGCTTTCATGGCCAGCGAAGAAGGCCAGCGGGTTATCACCAATACCTCGGCTGAATACCCGTTGCGCAAGGGCATGGAGTCCAATCGCGGCCTCAAGCCTTTCAGCGAGCTGCAACCGCCAAAAGTCACTCCCGCCGACCTGGGCAATGCCGAAGAAGCCCTGGAGCTGGAACGTGAGGTTGGCCTGAACTGATGAACCCATCGCTACCGACCCCCGCCTTGCGCGGGGGTTTTAGTCCACGGCGCAAGCGCCCTTCAATCTGGTTGCTGCTGCCGGTCTTGCTCCTGGTGGGCCTGAGCCTGCTGCCATTGGTGTATGTGGGCCTCAAGGCCTGGCAAGCGGGCTGGACCGAAGCGGTGCATCTGCTGTGGCGCCCGTATGTGTTCGGGTTGCTGCGCAACACGTTGGCACTGATGGTTGGCGTGACCATGGCCTGCGCGGTGATCGGCCTGTCCCTGGCCTGGCTGCTGGAGCGCAGCAACCTGCCGGGCCGGCGGATCTGGGGAGTGATCCTGTGCCTGCCGTTTGCCGTGCCGGCGTTTGTCAGCAGCTTTACCTGGGTGTCGCTGAGCGCCCAGTTCGAAGGCCTGGGCGGTGCGATCCTGGTGATGACCCTGTCCAAGTACCCGTTGGTCTTCCTGCCGGTGGCGGCCACCCTGCGCAACCTGGACCCGTCCCTGGAAGAGTCGGCCCGCACCCTGGGCCTGAATCGCTGGGGCGTATTCTTTCGCATCACCCTGCCGCTGCTGTGGCCATCACTGTTGGCCGGCGCGCTGCTGATTGCCCTGCACATGCTGGTGGAATTCGGCGCCTTGTCGATCATCGGCCTGCAAACCTTCACCACGGCGATCTACCAACAGTTCGAGCTGGAATTTAGCAACGCCAATGCGGCGATGCTGTCTGCGGTACTGCTATTGATGTGCCTGACCCTGCTGTGGCTGGAGTTGCGCGTGCGCGGCAAGGGCCGGCATGTGCGCACCGGACAAGGCGCGGCGCGGCATGCCGAGCAGGTTCGGCTGGGTAAATGGGCACCGCTGGGCCAGCTGTATTGCGTGATGCTGGCGATCATTGGCAGTGGCATTCCGTTAGGGATGCTCGGTTACTGGCTGGCCGTGGGCTCTTCGGCGGCCTTCCCGGTTGCGCAAATCAGCGAGGCGCTGCTGTCGTCCCTGGCCCTTTCCCTCGGCGGCGCCGCACTGTGCCTGGCGCTGGCTGTGCCGGTAGGCCTTTTGGTGGTGCGCTACAAGGGTCAACTGGCGCTATGGGCCGAACGCCTGCCGTACCTGCTGCACGCCCTGCCCGGCCTGGTGATTGCCCTGACCCTGGTGTATTTCGCCCTGCATTACGTGCCGGCGCTGTACCAGACCTCGGCGCTGCTGCTGATCGCCTATGCGCTGTTGTTCCTGCCACTGGCCCAGGCACCCATCCGCACTGCGCTGAACAAGGCTGCGCCGCAGTTGGAAGAGGCGGCACGCACACTGGGCGCATCGTCGTTCAGCGCGTTCTGCCGGGTGACCCTGCCGATTATCTTTCCGGCATTGGGTGCGGCGTTTGCGCTGGTGTTCCTCGACGCGATGAAGGAATTGACCGCAACCTTGCTGCTCAGCCCGACGGGACTGAATACCCTGGCCACGGCAGTATGGGCACACACCTCGAATGTGGAGTTTGCGGCGGCGGCGCCTTATGCGGCGTTGTTGATTCTGGTGTCGGGGTTGCCGGTATATCTGCTGACGACGCGGATGTATCTGAGTCGCTGAGAGCGCCATCGCGGGCAAGCCCGCTCCCACATTGGAACGCGATTACCTGTGGGAGCGGGCTTGCCCGCGATGGCGCCCGCTCAGGCGACGCTAGGCCCGAAACTGCCCCAGGCTGGCCTTCAACTGCGCCGCCAACCCATCCAGCACCTTGCCACTGGCCGTGGTTTCCACCACCGCCTGCGCCGCACGCTCGGCCTGGGCGTGGATCACCTCGACCCGCCCACGCACCGCATGCGCGCCCTGCGCCTGGTGCTCGGCAGCCCGGGTCGCCAGGCCAATCGCCGCGTGCACCTGCTCTACCGAGGCCTGCACCGTTTGCTGCAGGCGCACGCTGTCACGCAGCACCAGCAGACCTTCGCTGGCCTGGCGCCCGGCCTTGCCGATGGTTTCGACCGCCTCGCGCGCGCCTTGCTGCAACGCCACAATGTGCGCCTGGATATCACCGGTGGAGCTTTGGGTTTTACTCGCCAGCGCCCGCACTTCGTCCGCCACCACCGCAAAACCGCGCCCGGTCTCGCCGGCACGCGCTGCTTCGATGGCCGCATTCAGGGCCAGCAGGTTGGTCTGCTCGGCAATCCCGTGGATCACCGTCAGCACCACTTCAATCTGCTCGCTTTGCTGGGCCAGGCGCTCGATCACCTTGGAACCGGCCTGCACCTGGCCTGCCAGTGCTTCGATCAAACTGCCGACCTCAGCCGAGGTCCGCGAATTTTCATCGGTGGCCTGGCGGATATCCACCACCTGCTGCAACGCGGCCTGCATGGCGTGACTTTCAGCCTGGGCCTCGTCGGCCATTTGCGACAGCGCCCGCAGGCTTTCGGCCACCTCGTCGCGCTGCAAGCCCGCCGCCGCATCAGCACCAGCATTGCGTAGGGTCATCGCGCCGATTTCCACACCAGTACGCTGGGCCACATCGCCCGCCTCGCGCACGATGGGCTGCAACTTATCCACAAACCGATTGACCGCCGAAGCCATGGCGCCGATTTCGTCCTGGCTGTTGATCTGCACACGCTTGGTCAGGTCGCCCTCGCCAGCGGCCAAGTCATCCATGGCGGCAATCAGCAGCTTCAGGCGATTGACCACCCGCCGCCCCAGCACCACGGCAATCAGCAACAGCACGCCCAGGCCAACCACCGCCAGGCCCAGGCCAATCCGCCAGCGCAGGGCCTGCGCGGCCTCTTGTACGGCGCTTGAGGTGTTAGCCGTCATTTGCGTGGCCGTGGCCTGCGCCGACTGCAAGCGTGCGCCCATGGCCGCTGCGCTGTCAGCCGCCGCGCCCTTGAGGCTATCGCCCACCAATTGACCGCCACTGGCGATCAGCGCGATGAAACGCTGGTCCAGCGCCGCCAGATCCGCCTCGACCGCAACGGTGGAAACCCCCATGAGCACCTTGCCGATCTCCACGCCATTGGGGCTGATCGATGCCTCAACGTAATACACCGACGGGTCGTTTTTCGCGGCATTCAACACTTTATCCAGCGCGCGGTCGCCTTCGCCTTTCTCCAACAGCGCCTTATTGATCGGGTTTTCCCGGTTCAGATAACGGGTCAGGTGCTGGCCCGTGGCATCGTCGTACACCACAAACAGCACGTTGGGGTTGCGCTGGGCGCGTCGGGCGAACTCGGACAACGCCGGGACATCACTGTCCCACATGGCACGCGGCGCAACCGAGGCCAGCAACTGCGCCATGTCATTGGCAGAGTCCTTCAGGTCCTTTTCCAGGGTTGCACGCAGTTGCTGCTGCTCTTGCTTGAGGCGCGCAGAAAGCCCGGCCGTCAGGCGGTCGCTGGTGCTGGTCGACAGGCTGTCCAGGCTGGATGTCACTTCCTTGCCCGCCTGGGCCAATTCGCCCGACAGTTTCTGGCTGTCCACGCCCAGGCGCTTGCCCAAATCGGCTTCCAGGGCCGTGACTGTGCTCCGGGTCAGGGCGACCGCCACCAGCACTTGCACCAAAAGAGCGATACCAAGGGTAACGAACACCGGCCGCAACAGCCGGCTTTGTAACAATGAGAGAACGGCAGACATCGGGAATCCCTCCACCACGGGTGCCATTAAATTGATAGCACCGCGAAAGAGAGAAACATAGCAAGGGTCGTGCCGTGCGCAAGGCAGAAACGACAAAGGGCCCCCGAAGGGACCCTTTGCTTTTTACATCAACAGCTTATTAAGCGAACGGATGACGCAGAACGATGGTCTCGTTGCGGTCCGGGCCGGTCGAAATAATGTCGATCGGCGCGCCAATCAGCTCTTCAACGCGCTTGATGTACGCACGGGCGTTAGCGGGCAGTTCTTCCAGGGTCTTGGCACCCACGGTCGATTCGGTCCAGCCTGGTACTTCTTCGTACACAGGCTGCAGGCCGACGTAGCTGTCAGCGTCGGTCGGGGCCACATCATTACCTTCTGCGTCTTTGTAGCCGATGCAGATGTTGATGGTTTCCAGGCCGTCGAGCACGTCCAGCTTGGTCAGGCAGATGCCCGAGATGCTGTTCACATCGATAGCGCGACGCAGGATAACGGCGTCAAACCAGCCACAACGACGGGCACGGCCGGTAGTGGCGCCGAACTCGTGGCCTTGCTTGGCCAGGTGCGCACCGACGTCGTCAAACAGCTCAGTCGGGAATGGGCCCGAACCTACGCGTGTGGTGTAGGCCTTGGTGATGCCCAGGATGTAGTCCAGGAACATCGGGCCGACGCCCGAACCCGTCGCAACGCCGCCAGCGGTGGTGTTGGAGCTGGTCACGTACGGGTAGGTACCGTGGTCGATGTCCAGCAACGAACCCTGGGCGCCTTCGAACATGATGTCTTTGCCGGCGCGACGCAGGTCGTGCAGCTCTGCAGTCACGTCCAGCATCAGCGGCTTGAGCAGTTCAGCGTACTCTTTGCACTCAGCCAGGGTCTTGTCGAATTCAATGGCTGGCTCTTTGTAGTAACCAACCAGCATGAAGTTGTGGTAATCCACCAGTTCACGCAGCTTGTCTTCAAAGCGCGGCATGTTGAGCAGGTCGCCCACACGCAGGCCACGACGTGCAACCTTGTCTTCGTAGGCCGGGCCGATGCCGCGACCGGTAGTACCGATCTTCAGCTCGCCACGGGCCTTTTCACGGGCCTGGTCCAGCGCAACGTGGAAGGACAGGATCAGCGGGCAGGACGGGCTGATACGCAGGCGCTCGCGCACCGGTACGCCTTTCTCTTCCAGCTTGGTGATCTCGCGCAGCAGGGCGTCAGGTGCAACCACCACGCCGTTGCCGATCAGGCACTGCACGCCTTCGCGCAGGACGCCCGACGGGATCAGGTGCAAGACGGTTTTTTCGCCATCGATGACCAGGGTGTGGCCAGCGTTGTGACCACCTTGGTAGCGCACTACGGCGGCAGCATGTTCGGTCAGCAGATCAACGATCTTGCCTTTGCCCTCATCACCCCATTGGGTGCCCAGGACTACGACATTCTTACCCATAACACTTGTCCTCATTCGCGCAAACTTGGTGCCGGCATTGGCCGGCAGGAAAACTCAAGAAGCCAGTGGCGATACTTGCCAAAGCCCGTTCTGCTGAATCAATTGCCGGTCGCAGTCCGCTTCACGGGCGGCGGCCAATGGCTGCCCAGGCAAGGCCTGGACGACACGCTGACCCTCACTGCGCAACTGGCAGACCTGCTGCCAGAGTGCCGCGTCCGTACTGTCTGGCATCCAGATACCGCCAGACGGTAGCTCGACTTCAGCACGCCCCAGGGTCACCAGGGTTTTCAAATCGGTAGAAAAGCCAGTCGCCGGACGGGCACGACCGAAGTCGGCGCCGATATCGTCATAACGACCGCCCTGGGCGATGGCTTGGCCAACACCCGGAACAAACACGGCGAACACCACACCGGTGTGGTAGTGGTAGCCGCGCAGCTCACCCAGGTCAAAATACAGCGGCAGTTGCGGGAAGCGCGCCGACAACTGCTCGGCAATCGCCAGCACGTCGTCCAGAGCCGCCAACACCGGGGCCGGTGCGTTGGCCAGGCGATCACGGGCAGCGGTCAGCACTTCGCGACCACCACACAGGCCCACCAGCGCACGCAGCATGCCGGCGAGATCCTCAGGCACGCCTTCGGTCAGGGCGATCACTTCGTCGATGGCCTTGCGTTGCAGGGCATCGAACAACTGTTGCTCAACTTCGCCAGACAAACCGGCCGCACGGGCCAGGCCACGGTAGATACCGACATGCCCCAGGTCCATGTGCACATCCGGCACGTCAGCCAGTTGCAGCATCGCCAGCATCAGGCTGATGACTTCGACGTCGCTGCTCGGGCTCGCATCGCCGTACAACTCGGCGCCCAGCTGGATCGGGCTACGGGACGATGACAGGGCGCGCGGTTGCGCGTGCAGCACGCTGCCGGCATAGCACAGGCGGCTCGGCCCTTCACGGCGCAGGGTATGCGCATCGATGCGCGCCACTTGCGGCGTGATGTCGGCGCGAAAGCCCATTTGCCGGCCCGATTGCGGGTCGATGACCTTGAAGGTGCGCAGATCCAGGTCCTGGCCCGCGCCGGTCAGCAGGGATTCCAGGTACTCGATATGGGGAGTCACGACAAACTCGTAACCCCAGCTCTGGAACAGATCCAACACCTGGCGACGCGCGACTTCAATACGCGCAGCCTCTGGTGGCAGTACTTCTTCGATGCCATCTGGCAGCAGCCAGCGGTCTACCGTTGCCATTACGCCATTCCCCTATGACCCGGCCTGCCCTTGGGCGAGCCTTGAGTGAAGCAGAAAATACCCGGCCCCTGCATAAACCACGCGCAAGAGCGACGTGACGAATGGCCTGTAAACGGCCTCGTCGGGCACTTTCCTCGAAAAACCTGTCACGCCTGCAGCGTAAAACAGCAATCAAACATGCAGACGCAAAAAAGCCGGGAATTTCCCGGCTGCCGCATCATACACCCGTTTTCCGAAAGGATCACCCCGCCAAGCGTTTTAGCCGCCCGACGGAGTGGGTCCAGACAGTCAGCGGGTTACTTGGACTTTTCCAGGTAGCGGAAGAAATCGCTACTTGGGTCCAGCACCATGACGTCGGTTTTGTTCGCAAAGCTTTCACGGTAGGCACGCAGGCTACGGTAGAACGCGTAGAACTCCTGGTCCTGGCCATAAGCCTTGGCGTAGATCGATGCGGCTTGAGCATCACCGTCACCGCGAGCCTCTTCAGACTCACGATAGGCTTCTGCCAACAGTACGCGACGCTGACGGTCGGCATCCGCACGGATACCTTCAGCCAGTTCGTTACCCTTGGCGCGGTGCTCACGAGCCTCACGCTCACGCTCGGTGCTCATCCGCTCGAACACGCTGCGGTTCACTTCCTTGGGCAGGTCAATGGCCTTGACCCGGACATCGACAACTTCGATGCCCAGCTCTTTTTCAGCCATGGTGTTCAACGAACGCGTGATGTCAGCCATCAGCGCATCACGTTCACCGGATACCACCTCGTGCAGGGTGCGCTTACCAAACTGGTCGCGCAGGCCCGATTCCAGACGACGGGACAAACGCTCGTCGGCAATCTGCTTGAGGCCGGAAGTCGCGGTGTAGAAACGCTCGGCATCCTTGACGCGCCACTTGGCGTAGGCGTCAACCATTACGGCTTTCTTTTCCAGGGTCAGGAAACGCTGTGTCGGTGCATCCAGGGTCATCAGGCGGGCGTCGAACTTGCGCACCTGGTTGACGTAGGGGACTTTCACATGCAGGCCCGGCTGGACATCCGCCTGGACCACACGCCCGAATTGCAGCAGCACCGCGCGCTCGGTCTGAGCCACGATGTAGAAGCAGTTCCAGGCAGCGATGACCACGACGACGCCCACAATCAGGGCGGTCAGCGATTTATTGCTCATCAACGACTCTCCCTGGAACGTGTTTGCTGTTGCTGCAGGTCAGCGGCCGCACGGGCGCTCGCTTCGTTGGCAGCGGCAGTCGAACTGGCGGAAGACGAAGTACTGCCGGCACTACGACCACCTTCGATCATCTTGTCCAGCGGCAGGTACAGCAGGTTGTTCTGCCCACCCTTGTTGCCGGTCACGAGAACCTTGCTGGTGTTGGTGAAGACTTCCTGCATGGTGTCCAGGTACAGACGCTCGCGGGTGACTTCCGGTGCCTTGCGGTACTCGGCCACCAGCTTGGTGAAGCGGTCGGCCTCACCCTTGGCGCGGGACACGACTTCGTCGCGGTAACCGTTGGCATCTTCAAGGATGCGCTGGGCCTGACCACGGGCTTCCGGCACGACGCCGTTGGCGTAGGTTTCAGCCTGGTTGCGCGAACGCTGCTCGTCTTCACGGGCACGGATCACGTCATCGAAGGCTTCCTGCACTTCACGCGGTGCAGCTGCGCTCTGTACGTTGACCTGGGTAACGGTGATACCGGTGCGATAGGTATCGAGGAACCGTTGCAGGCGCTCCTTGATCTCGCTGGCCATCAGTTCACGGCCTTCGGTCAGCACCTGGTCCATCGCAGTGGAACCCACTACGTGGCGCAGGGCGCTTTCGGTCGCGTGCTGCAAGCTGATTTCCGGCTGGTCGACGTTAAGCACGAAGTCCTGCAGGTTGCTGATCTTGTACTGCACGGTCAGCGGCACTTCGACGATATTCTCGTCTTCGGTCAGCATCTGGCCCTGCTTGGTGTAGGCACGCTCACGCGTGACGTTCTCCATGTACTTCTTGTCGATCGGCGGGAAGTAGATGTTCAGGCCGGGGCCGACAGTCTCGTAGTACTTGCCAAAGCGCAGCACCACGGCTTGCTCCTGCTCGTCGACTACATAGACCGCGCTGTACAGCCAGACAGCCGCCAGCGCCACGAGGCCGAGGCCAAGCAGGCCGTAGCCGCCGCCCTTGCCTGTGCGACCGCCGTCGTCACCACCACGTTTTTTTCCACCACCGAACAACCCATTCAGGCTTTCCTGCAGCTTTCGGAAGGCCTCGTCGAGATCTGGTGGCCCCTTGCGGTCGCCATTATTGCGGCGTTTACCACCCCAAGGATCCTGATTATTCGAGTTGCCACCCGGCTCATTCCAAGCCATAGCGCTCTCCATCTGATAAAGCAAAGACGCACCCACGGCGCGCCGACCAATGCTACAGAATGCCTGCCACAGCGGCACAACCGCTTTCTCAGGCTTTTATTGCAAAGTGTGTTGTTCGAGGAACTCCGTCGGTACAACGCCCTCACGACTCACCAGTCGATTGAGCTCCGAACGGGGCAAACGAACAGCCAGCAGGCTGACACCTTCTTCGTCGTGTTCTTCTTTCTGTACGGCGCCCAACTCGAAAAATTGAGCACGCAGTCGAGCAAAACGCTGCGGCAAGCGCAAGGTACCGACGAACAAATCGCCGCCCAGCAACTCTGCGATCGCCTGTTCAAGCAGTTCCAGGCCGCTACCGTCCCGCGCCGAGAGCCAGACCCGCTGGGGCCTGCCGTTTTCGTCGCGCTGGATCTGCGGCTCTACACCCTCGAGCAAATCGAGTTTGTTATAGACCTCGAGGATCGGCAAGTCTTGGGCACCAATCTCACCCAGCACTACCATGACCTGCTCGATCTGCAACATCCGGTCAGGCTCGGCCGCATCGATGACGTGCAGCAGCAGGTCGGAGTTGCTCGACTCTTCGAGCGTAGACCGGAATGCCTCGACCAGCTTGTGCGGCAAGTGGCGGATGAAGCCCACGGTGTCGGCCAGCACAATCGGCCCCAGGTCGTCGAGTTCCAGACGGCGCAAGGTCGGGTCGAGGGTCGCGAACAACTGGTCTGCCGCGTACACGTCCGACTTGGTCACGTTGTTGAACAACGTGGATTTACCGGCGTTGGTGTAGCCCACCAGGGACACGGTAGGGATATCCGCACGGGTACGCCCACGGCGTGATTGCTCGCGCTGGCTGCGTACTTTTTCCAGGCGGCCCTTGATCTGGCGCAGGCGCACCCGCAGCAGACGCCGGTCGGTTTCAAGTTGGGTTTCACCCGGGCCACGCATGCCGATACCACCACCCTGACGCTCAAGGTGAGTCCAGCCACGAACCAAGCGGGTGCTCATGTGGTCAAGCTGGGCCAGTTCGACCTGGAGCTTGCCTTCATGGGTACGGGCGCGCTGGGCGAAAATATCGAGAATCAGACCGGTGCGGTCAATCACGCGACACTCGAAGACACGTTCGAGGTTACGTTCCTGACTGGGCGTGAGGATGTGATTGAAGATCACCAGATCGGCTTCTTCGGCATGGACCAGGTCGCGTAGTTCCTCGACCTTGCCGCTGCCAATCAGAAATTTGGCGGTTGGCCGATGACGCGGCACGTTAAAAAACGCGACGGTCTCGGCGCCGGCCGAATTTGCCAGCTCCTGAAACTCCTGCGGATCTTCGCGCGCCTCAGGGTCCTGTCCATCCAAGTGAACGAGGATCACTCGCTCACCACCACCGTGGCGCTCAAAGAACAAAGGAGACTCCTATCAGGCGTTACCTGGCTCAGCGTCACCCTGTTCGGATTCGGTTGCGCTAGGCAGACGAATTGGACGAACCGGCACTACTGTCGAGATAGCGTGTTTGTAGACCATCTGGCTTACGGTGTTTTTCAGCAGGATCACGAACTGGTCGAAAGACTCGATCGTACCTTGCAGCTTGATGCCGTTGACCAGATAGATGGAAACCCCAACTTTCTCTTTACGTAAAGTATTCAAGTAAGGGTCTTGTAGCGAATGCCCTTTTGACATGTGCCGCACTCCTTTAAGGATCAATAATAAAAAATCGGAAAAATAGATAGTTTGTAGCCGTCACACCCCCAAGGATAGACGGCAATTGCAAGGACTCAGCTCAATATGGAGACCGTTCCCAAGTATTTCAAGGCGCGTGACAGATTGTCGCAATCCAGACTGTCCAGCCAATGCAAGTCAGTCCAGCTGCGCAGCCAAGTGAACTGGCGCTTTGCCAATTGGCGCGTGGCAATAATGCCGCGCTCCTGCATTTCGGCTGACGTCAGCTTGCCATCCAGATGATCCCAGACTTGGCGGTAGCCTACAGCACGTATCGAAGGCAATCCCGGATGCAGATCACCTCTTGAACGCAGTGCTACGACCTCTTCCACGAACCCCTGTTCCAACATAATTGTGAATCTTTGTGCAATTCGCTCATGCAGCACCTGACGATTCGCCGGAGCGATGGCCAGATTGGCGACAGTATAGGGCAATTGTCCCGGTCCAGAGGTGCCTGCGTCAGTACTTTGCGCAGATTGTCTGAGGCGATGGGCCGTCATTGTCTGGCCACTCACGCGCCAGACTTCCAGGGCCCGGCTCAGGCGCTGGGGGTCATTGGGGTGAATGCGCGCGGCAGACACCGGGTCAATCGCCGCCAATTGCTCGTGCAGGGCCTGCCAGCCAAGGCGCGCAGCCTGTTCTTCGATCTCGGCGCGCACCTGTGGATCGGCGGGCGGCATGTCTGCCAGGCCTTCCTGTAGAGCCTTGTAATAGAGCATCGTGCCGCCCACCAGCAGCGGGATATTGCCCCGCGCGGTGATCTCAGCCATGGCGGCGAGGGCATCGGTACGAAAATCCGCCGCCGAGTAGCTTTGCGACGGATCGATAATGTCGATCAGACGATGGGGATGGGCAGCCAATAGCTCTTTGGACGGTTTGGCGGTGCCGATATCCATGCCTCGATAAACCAGGGCCGAATCGACGCTGATCAACTCACAGGGCAGGACCTTGGTCAGCTCGATCGCCAAGTCGGTCTTGCCGGCCGCTGTCGGGCCCATCAGGAAGATGGCGGGAGGTAGGGCGCTCATCAGCGACCGCGCAGGAATAGTTTGTCCAGATCATCCAGGCCCATCTGGGTCCAGGTCGGTCGGCCGTGGTTGCACTGGCCACTGCGCTCGGTGTTTTCCATGTCCCGCAGCAGGCCGTTCATTTCCGGCAGGGCCAGGCGCCGGTTGGCGCGGATCGCGCCGTGGCAGGCCATGGTGCCGAGCAGTTCGTTGATATGTGCCTGGATCCGGTCACTGGTGCCGTACTCCATCAGGTCCGCCAGCACGTCAGCCACCAGCCGGTTAGCCTCAGCCTGCTTGAGCAAGGCGGGAATCTGCCGGATAGCCAGGGTTTCCGGGCCCAGTCGCTGCAATTCAAAGCCCAGTTTCTGGAACACCGCGAGGTGCTCCTCGGCGCAATCGGCTTCACGCTGGCTGACGGCCAGGGACTCTGGCACCAGCAATGGCTGGCCGCTCAGGCCTTCGCTGGCCATGGCGATCTTCAGGCGCTCGTACATGATCCGCTCGTGGGCCGCGTGCATGTCCACCAGCACCAGGCCGTGGGCGTTTTCGGCGAGGATATAGATGCCCTTGAGCTGAGCCAGGGCATAACCGAGCGGCGGGATATCACCGCCACCTTCCGGCAGGACCACCGCGCCCGGCTCGGCACCAGGCAGCGGCGCAAAAAATTCGCGATAGGCCGCCTGGGCCTCGGCCACTGGCACCGCCGATTGCGGGCGCGGGGTGTATTGATATTGATAGCCCGCCCCCGCGCCGGAACCCGCCGCCGGGTAGCTTGGCTGGGATTGCGGCGCTTGCAGCAGGTTGGCCGCCAGGCTCATTTCGCCCTGGGGCCCGAATTCACCGGCCTCAGGTCCCGTCGGGCGGACGATGGCGGTGACTATCGGCGCCGCCAGTTGATCATCCGGACGCACATCGCCCAAGGCACGGTGCAAGGTGCCATAGAGGAAATCGTGGACCATGCGCCCGTCACGGAAGCGCACCTCATGCTTGGTCGGGTGCACGTTGACGTCGACTACTGCCGGGTCCACTTCAAAAAACAGTACGAAGGTCGGATGCCGGCCATTGAACAGCACGTCGCGATAGGCCTGGCGCACCGCGTGGGCCACCAGTTTGTCGCGCACTGCACGACCATTCACAAAAAAATACTGCAAGTCGGCCTGGCTGCGGGAGAACGTCGGCAGGCCGACCCAACCCCACAAATGCAGGCCATTGCGCTCGATTTCAATCGGCAGCGCCTGCTCCAGGAACCCAGCACCACAGATCGCCGACACGCGCCGGGCGCGGGCGGCATCGTCGTTGGCCTCGTGCAGGCTAAGGATGGTCTTGCCGTTGTGGCGCAGATGGAAAGCCACGTCGAAACGGGCCAGGGCCAGGCGTTTGATGACTTCTTGCAGGTGATCGAATTCGGTTTTTTCGGCCTTGAGGAATTTGCGCCGTGCCGGAGTATTGAAGAACAGGTCGCGCACTTCCACCGAGGTGCCTACCGGATGGGCCGCCGGCTGGACCCGAGGGGCCATGTCGCGACCCTCGGTCTCGACCTGCCAGGCTTGATCGGCGCCGCGGGTGCGGGAAGTCAGGGTCAGGCGCGCCACGGAGCTGATCGACGCCAGGGCCTCACCGCGAAAGCCCAGGCTCATCACCCGCTCAAGGTCTTCCAGGTCACGGATCTTGCTGGTGGCATGGCGTGCCAGCGCCAGCGGCAGGTCGTCGGAGGAGATCCCGCTGCCGTCGTCACGCACCCGCAGCAACTTGACTCCGCCCTGCTCCACGTCCACGTCAATGCGCTTGGCGCCGGAGTCGAGGCTGTTTTCCAGCAACTCCTTGATCACCGAGGCCGGACGCTCAACCACCTCGCCGGCGGCGATCTGGTTGGCCAGCCGTGGGCTGAGCAGTTCGATGCGCGAAGCGCTGTTCAATACCGATTCGCTCATTACTGGGCTGCCAATTCAGTGCCGGGGATGGTCAATACCTGGCCGACTTTCAGTTCATCGGTTTTCAGGCTATTGGCGCTGCGCAAGGTGGCAGCCGAGACCTGGAAGCGTACGGCCAGCATGGCCAGGGTGTCGCCGGGCTGCACCCGATGGTCACGCGGGCCCTGGGCAATTTTCCCGGAGTCCCGCAGCCAGGCGATATAGGTGCCCGGTGGCGGGTTCTGCTGGAAGAACTGGCGCACGCCGGCGCTGATGGAGCGCGCCAGCGCCTGCTGGTGGCTGGCGGAGGCGAGCTTATTGGCTTCGTTGGCGTTGGAGATAAAGCCGGTTTCGACCAGGATCGAAGGGATATCCGGCGACTTGAGCACCATGAACCCGGCTTGCTCCACCCGCTGTTTGTGCAGCGGCGTGACCCGGCCCATGTTGCTCAACACCTTCTGCCCCACGTTCAGGCTGGAGGTCAGCGAGGCGGTCATCGACAAGTCCAGCAACACACCTGCGAGCATGCGGTCCTTGTCATCCAGGGACACGTTGCCGGCACCGCCGATCAAGTCGGAACGGTTTTCGCTGTCAGCCAACCAGCGCGCGGTCTCGGATGTGGCGCCACGATCCGACAGGGCAAACACCGAGGCGCCGAAGGCTGCCTTCGACGGTGCGGCGTCGGCGTGGATCGAAACGAACAGGTCCGCGCCCTTTTTGCGGGCGATTTCAGTACGCCCACGCAATGGGATGAAGTAGTCGCCAGTACGGGTCAATTCGGCGCGATAACCCTTCATCCCGTTGATCTGGCGCTGCAGTTCACGGGCGATGGCCAGAACCACATCTTTTTCGTGCTGGCCACGGGAGCCCGAGGCGCCCGGGTCTTCACCGCCGTGCCCGGCGTCGATCACTACGATAATGTCGCGCTTGCCGGCCGGCGCGGGTGGCAGCGGTGGCAACTTGACCTGGGGCTGCGCAGGATTGACCGGCACCGCCGGGGTGGTGGCAACCGCAGGGGTCGGCGCCGGGGTGGGCGCGGCGTCGGCAGGATTGTCAAAGAGGTCGACCACCAGGCGGTTGCCATACTGGGCGTTCGGCGCGAGGGAAAAACTCTTGGGCGTGACGACTTTCTTCAGGTCGATGACCACCCGCAGGTCGGTCGGAGTGCGCTGGGCCGAGCGCATCGCGGTAATCGGCGTGTTGGCGGTGGAAACCTTCAAGGGCGCAGCCAGGGTTGCACCGTTGATGTCGATCACCAGGCGATCAGGCGCCGTCAGGGTAAAGACGCTGTGCTGGACCGGGCCAGACAGGTCGAACACCAGTCGCGTGTTATCCGGTGCTCGCCACAGGCGCACACTTTTTACCTGTGAAGCGGCCAGAGCATTGACAGTCATTGCCGCAAGCAACACCCCCACGACAGCAACCAACGCGCGAAAGCGCATACCTAACCCACCCATTATTAGAATTCCAAAGCCAAAGCGGCGCACCAAGACTCACTGCGCGCGCTCTGGGACAACAATTTCAACTGACGCCCATGGTTATGCGGGGTAATGGTAATGGTCAGGTCAGGCTTTGGCAAAAAGCCTGTGCCCTTGTCCGGCCACTCGATCAGGCATAAAGCATCGCCATCGAAGTAATCGCGGATGCCCATGTACTCCAATTCCTCAGGATCCACCAGGCGGTACAGGTCGAAATGGAACGCGCGCAGGTCACCGATCTCGTAAGGTTCTACCAGGGTAAACGTCGGACTTTTCACCGCGCCAGCGTGCCCAAGCCCGCGAATGATGCCGCGCGACAGCGTGGTTTTGCCGGCACCCAGGTCACCCTGCAGAAAAATCAGGCCCACGCCCTGGGTGATCTCGGCAATGCGTTTACCAAACGCCACCATGGCCTCTTCATCGGCAATAAACAGGGTTACTTCAGACACGGTGACTGCTCCTCCAGCAACTGACGAATGGCAGGAATCAGGTCGCTGGCTACCAGGCCGCGACCAAAGGTGCCCTGGCGATCGCCCGCCGTGGCGTGCAACCACACCGCCAGGCTGGCGGCCTCGAACGCCGGCATGCCCTGGGCCAGCAGCGCGCCGGTCAGGCCGGCGAGCACATCCCCCAGGCCCGCCGACGCCATGGCCGGGTGCCCCTGGTCACAACGCGATACCCGCCCATCCGGGCTGGCGATCAGGCTGCCAGCGCCCTTGAGTACCGTGACGGCATTGAATTTCTGGCTCAGCGCGCGCGCCACCTTAAGTCGGTCGGCCTGAACCTCGGCTGTCGAAATACCCATCAGCCGCGCCGCTTCCCCCGGGTGCGGGGTGATCACACAATCGGCCGGCAAGGTTACATGGCCTGCGGCCAGCAGGTTCAGCGCGTCAGCATCCCAGACCTGGGGTTGCCGGGCATTGGCCGCCACCGACAGCAGGCTCTTGCCCCACGCCATGTCGCCCAGGCCAGGGCCGATAACAATCACCGAGACTTTTTCCAGCAGGCCCATCAATTGGTTGGCCGAATGCACGCCCCGCGCCATGATTTCCGGCAAGCGGGTCAAGGCCGCCGGGACGTGTTCGCTGCGGGTCGCCAGGGACACCAGGCCAGCACCGCTGCGCAGCGCGCTTTCGGCACTCAGCAACCCCGCCCCGCCAAAGCCATGGTCGCCGCCAATCACCAGGACATGGCCAAACTGGCCCTTGTGGGCCTCTGGGGAACGCGCAGCCAGTTGCGGCAAATGGCCGGGCAACAGGGGCTGAACGTCAGTTATTTCGTGTTTTGTCTGCGGCATGCGTCTTCAAGCTCCGATGTCTGGCAGAATTATACGCATCTAACCTGCGGTTTCTCTCGTCTCATGCCTGCTATTACCACGGATCTGCCCGCCCTCGCCCAATCGATCAAAGACTGGGGCCGCGAGTTGGGCTTTCAACAAGTCGGCATCAGCGGCCTGGACCTGGCCGAGCATGAACAGCACCTGCAGCGCTGGCTCGACGCGGGCTATCACGGCGAGATGGACTACATGGGCGCCCATGGCAGCAAGCGCTCGCACCCTGACGAGCTGGTACCCGGCACCTTGCGCGTGGTGTCCCTGCGCATGGATTACCTGCCCGGCGACACGCAAATGGCGCAACTGCTGGCCCAACCCGAAAAAGCCTACATCTCCCGCTACGCCCTGGGCCGCGACTACCACAAGCTGATCCGCAAGCGCGTGCAGCAACTGGCCGACCGCATCCAGGCACAGATCGGCCCGTTTGGTTTTCGCGCCTTTGTCGACAGCGCCCCAGTGCTGGAAAAAGCCATCGCCGAACAGGCAGGTTTAGGCTGGATCGGCAAAAACACCCTGGTCCTCAACCGCAAGGCCGGTAGCTACTTCTTCCTCAGTGAGCTGTTTGTCGACCTGCCGCTGCCCATCGATCCGCCCCACAGCACCGAACACTGCGGCCGCTGCACCGCCTGCCTGGATATCTGCCCGACCAATGCCTTCGTCGGCCCCTATGTGCTGGACGCCCGGCGCTGCATTTCGTACCTGACCATCGAACTCAAGAGCGCGATCCCCGAAGAGCTGCGGCCGTTGATTGGCAACCGGGTTTTCGGCTGCGATGACTGTCAGATCGTTTGCCCATGGAATCGTTTCGCCCGCCCCTCAGGAGAAAGCGATTTCAAGCCGCGCCACAATCTGGATAACGCCGAACTGGCTGAGTTATTTATGTGGGATGAGGATAAATTCCTCAGCAGCACCGAAGGCTCGCCGCTGCGCCGCGCCGGCTATGAGCGCTGGCTGCGCAACCTGGCCGTGGGCCTGGGCAATGCGCCCTCGAGCATTCCGGTGCTGGAAGCCTTGAAGGCACGCCTGGACTACCCCAGCGAACTGGTCCGCGAACATGTGGAATGGGCGCTGAACCAGCACGCGCTCCGTCAATGTTCGTCGTTGTAGACGAACTTGGGCATTTCCCAATGAAAGCGGATCGCCAGCAGACGCAATAGAAAACCGCTGAACAAGGTCAGCAGGATCGCCTGCTCGCTGGGCAATTCGAGGTAGATGCACAGCATGTAGCACCAGGCGGCGAGGAACGACACGCTGGCGTACAGCTCGCGGCGGAAGATCAATGGGATATCGTTACAGAAGATATCCCGCAGGATCCCGCCGAAGACCCCGGTGATCACCCCGCTGACCGAGGCCACCAGCATGCCGTGGCCCATTTCCAGGGCCGTCATGCAGCCGATCAGGGTGAACGCCACCAGGCCCACGGCGTCCAGCGCCAAAAACAGTGAACGCAAATGACGCATCAATGGGGCGATAAAGATCGTCACCAATGCCGCTACCGAGGTCAGCACCAGGTATTCCGGGTGTTTGACCCAGGTGAGCGGGTAGTGGCCAAGCAACACATCGCGTACCGAACCGCCGCCAAGGGCTGTGACGCACGCAATCAGCACCACGCCGAACCAATCCATGCCACGACGGCCAGCCGACAAGGCACCAGTCATGGCTTCGGCGGTGATGGCGATGAGGTAGAGCATCAGCAGCATGATGGCGATCCTTGCAAAGAGGCGCGCAGTCTAATCATTTGGCAGGGGCACCAAAAGGGGGCGGCCAGAAAACCCGCGCGAACATCCGTGTAGGAGCCCCGCTTGCCGGCGATGGGGCCCTTGAGGACGCCATCGCCGGCAAGCCGGACTCCTACAGAGGGCACAGCCCTGCTGCAAGTCAGGCCTTGATGAAATGCTTGCGATAGTGCTGCAATTCGGCAATCGACTCGCGGATATCATCCAGGGCCAGGTGGGTGCTGCCCTTGTGGAAGCTGTCCTTGACCTCTGGCGCCCAGCGCGCGGCCAGTTCTTTCAAGGTCGACACATCAAGGTTGCGGTAGTGGAAGTAGCTTTCCAGCCCCTTCATGTGGGTATAAAGGAAGCGACGGTCCTGGCAGATGCTGTTGCCACAGATCGGCGACTTGCCTTTGGGCACCCACTTTTCCAGGAACGCAATCGTCTCGGCCTCAGCCTCAGCCATGCTCACGCGGCTGTCGCGCACGCGCTGGGTCAGGCCCGAGTTGCCGTGGGTGCGGGTGTTCCACTCGTCCATGGTGGCCAGCACCGCGTCGCTGTGGTGGATGGCGATCACCGGACCTTCGGCCAAGGTGTTGAGGTTGCTGTCGGTGACAATGGTCGCCATCTCGATGATGACGTCGGTGTCAGGGTTCAGACCGGTCATTTCCAGATCGATCCAAATCAGGTTCTGTGGGTTTTGCATGTCGTGGTTCCTTGGCACCTTGGCGTAGCTGCGCAGTTTAGCAGGCGGGGCGTGCTAGACTCGCGACCGTTTTATCCAACCTTTGCATTATCGACACGGAACACCAATGGCCAAACGCCAGCTCAACCGCCGCCAAAACTGGCGCATCGAAAAGATCCAGGGTGAACGCGCTGCCCGCGCCGCCAAACGTGAATCCTCTGCCGTAGAAGCGCTGGAGGGTGGCGACCTCGGCCCCGAGCAAACGGGCCTGGTAATCGCGCACTTTGGGGTGCAGGTCGAAGTCGAGGCCCTGGAAGGCGAACTGGCCGGCGCAGTGTTCCGCTGCCACCTGCGCGCCAACCTGCCGGCGCTGGTCACTGGCGACAAAGTGGTATGGCGTGCCGGCAACCAGGGTATCGGGGTGATCGTCGCGCAACTGCCGCGCACCACCGAATTGCGTCGCCCCGACAGCCGTGGCCAACTCAAGCCGGTGGCGGCCAACGTCGACATGATTGTCATCGTCTTCGCCCCGCTGCCCGAGCCCCACGCCAACCTGATCGACCGCTACCTGGTGGCGGCCGAACACGCCGGCATCCGCCCGCTGTTGCTGCTGAACAAATTCGACCTGATCGACGAACAGAACGCCCCGGCGCTCAATGCATTGCTCGCGGTGTATCGGCAGTTGGGCTACCCGGTGCTGGAAGTCTCGGCGCACCATGGCAACGGCATGGAACAGCTGCAACAGCAGTTGGACGGGCGCATCAGCGTGTTCGTCGGCCAGTCGGGCGTGGGCAAGTCGTCTTTGGTCAACAGCCTGCTGCCGGAAGTCGAGACCCGCGTCGGCCCGCTGTCGGAACTGTCCGGCCAGGGCACGCACACCACCACCACCGCGCGCCTGTTCCACTTCCCGGGCGGTGGCGAGTTGATCGACTCCCCCGGCATCCGTGAGTTCGGCCTGGGCCACGTCAGCCGTGCTGATGTCGAAGCGGGTTTCATCGAGTTCAACGACCTGATCGGCACTTGTCGCTTTCGCGACTGCAAGCACGACCGCGAGCCAGGCTGCGCCTTGCTCAAGGCCCTGGAAGATGGGCGCGTGCAGCAACAACGGATGAACAGCTATCGCTCGATCATCGCCAGCTTGCCCGAAAGCAGCTATTAAGTTGTAGATGCACGCTTGTGTGGGACCGGGCTTGCCCGCGATGCAGATAACTCGGTGCAACTGATGCACCGAGGTGATGCTATCGCGAGCAAGCCCACTCCCACCTAAGCCGCATCAGCTACCGGCCGGGGCTTCTCCGGGAGCCTTCACCCCACCCTCGTCAAACAAATTCAGCTTCTGGCGCAGCTCATGGGCCGGCAACGGCTGCTGCTCGGGTGGCAGGGCGTTCGGGTCCACCGGCACTTCACCCGGAGCGCCCTCGCCCTGGGTCGGCACTGGCGGTGGAGTGCCCTGCTCGCCTTCGATGGCGCGCTGGGCTTTTTTGGTCAGCACCACGATGTCGATGCGCCGGTTGATCGGGTTGAATGGGTCCTGGGTATCAAACAACTGCGATGAAGCAAAGCCCACCACCCGCGCCACCTGGGTGTCTGGGTAACTGCCAGCCACCAGGGCACGGCGGGCGGCATTGGCGCGGTTGGCGGACAGCTCCCAGTTACCGAAATCGCCCAGGCCCGAATACGGCTTGGCATCGGTATGGCCGCTGACGCTGATCTTGTTCGGCACCGCCTTGATGGTGTCGGCCATGGCCAGCAGGATGTCTTCGAAGTAGGGCTTGAGGCGCGCACTGCCAGAGTCGAACATCGGTCGATTGGCGTCATCCATGATCTGGATACGCAGGCCGTCCGGGGTGATCTCGAAGTGGATCTGATCCTTGAATTTTTGCAGTTGCGGGTTCTCGTCGACCTTGTTCTGCAGCTCTTGCAGCAACAACTCCAGGCGTTCCTGCTCGACCTGTTCGGCCATGCTCTCGACGGTCTGGCGTTCGATCGGGATGTTTTTCTGGGGCGCTTCGGTCTGGACTTCCGGGTTGATGGTGCGCTCGGGAGCCAATTCTGGCGAACCACCCAGGTCGATCACAAACGGCGTGCCACTCTCGGAGAAGCCGATGGGATCCTTGAAATAACCGGCGATGGCGATCTTCTGTTCCGGCGTCGCAGTGGACATCAGCCACAGCACCAGGAAGAACGCCATCATCGCCGTCGCAAAGTCGGCGAAGGCGATTTTCCAGGCGCCGCCGTGGTGCCCGGCAGCGAAGCGCTTGACGCGCTTGATGATGATTGGCTGGTTGTTTTCCATGGCTTAGCGACCGCGAACTGCTTGTTCCAGCTCGGCAAAGCTCGGGCGGTGCTTCGGATACAGCACCTTGCGCCCGAATTCCACGGCCAGGGACGGCGGCATACCGGAAGCCGAAGCCACCAGCGACGCCTTGATCGCTTCGTAGATATTCAGCTCTTCCTTGGCATCGTGGGCCAGGGAGGTGGCCAGTGGACCAAAGAAACCATAGGCCGCGAGAATACCGAAGAAGGTCCCCACCAGCGCCGCGCCTACGTGCATACCGATGGCCGCCTGGTCGCCCTCGCCCAGGGACGCCATAGTCACCACGATACCCAGTACCGCCGCGACAATACCGAAACCGGGCATGCCGTCGGCGATGCCGGTCACGGCGTGGGACGGGTGCTCCAGCTCTTCTTTCAAGCTGAACAGCTCCATGTCGAACAGACCTTCCAGCTCGTGCGGGGCCATGTTGCCGGAGGACATGATGCGCAGGTAGTCGCAGATGTAGGCGGTCATGCGCTCATCCTTGAGCACGGCCGGGTACTTGGCGAAAATCGGGCTCGCTGCAGCGTCCTCGATATCCGCCTCAATGGCCATCATGCCTTCGCGGCGGCTCTTGTTGAGGATCTCGTAGACCAGGCCCAGCACTTCCAGATAGAACGTGTGGGAAAAGCGCGAGCTGAACATGCCCAGCGACTTTTTGACCACGTGCATGGTCATGTAGCCTGGGTTAGCCTGCAGGAAAGCGCCAAACGCCGCACCGCCGATGATCAGCACTTCGAAGGGCTGGATCAGCGCAGCAATTTTACCGTGGGACAGAACGTATCCGCCGAGCACGCTTGCGATGACGACGATGATGCCGATAATTTTAGCCATAGGGGATGAGTACTTGCGCCGTCGGGTTCATGGACATATTCGGAAGATCTAAAAACTCTTCTTCTACTTATCGGCAAAACTGCGCCAGACTATAGCCCGTTAAGGCGAAAAGCCAGTTCGGCCCACTCCGGGCGTGTTGACCGCAAGTGATGATCGCGCCCCAATCATGGCAAACGAAACGACAGTCCCAACTGCAAAACCCAACTCCCTGGCTGGCTGGATCAAGCGTCTGGACGAGGTGTGCCTGCCCGTCCCGCAAGCGAGCCACGTTGCGGTGTGCAAGGCCATCGGCGACAGCCGCCGTTCGTTGCGAGATATTGCGGAGCTGATGCAAGACAGCCCGGCGCTGGTCCTGAGCGTCATGCGCGAAGCCAACAACCAGGCCCACGGCAGCCTGGCAGAGCCGGCAGAAAACCTTGAAGTGGCAATCAACCGCCTCGGCCTCAAGCGCACCGAAGAACTGCTCGTGCGCCTGCCGTCGGTGCCGCTCAATAAAATCCCCGTGGCCCTGCGTCAACTGCAACTGATCAGCCAGCACGCCTCGCAACAAGCCAATGGCCTGTTCGCCAGCCGCCTGGCGCGCCTGTGGCAGGACATTCATTGGGGCAGCCTGCTGTTTCTCTCGCCGCTGTGGCCGATGGCCGTGGCCTACCCAAAGCTTTTGGAAGAATGGGAACTGCGGGTGATCCACAAGGGCCAATCGGCACGCAAGGTCGAGCAGGAACTGTTCGGCGTGCGCCTGCTGGAACTGTGCCTGGGGCTGACCGAGGCCTGGCGCTTGCCGATCTGGGTGTCCCAGGGCTACCAACTGCTGCTCAAGGAACAACGCTTGCTGGTCAAGGCCCTGCACATCGCCCGCGATGAAGCGCCCTTGAGCCAGCAGCAAAAACTCGATGACGACCCAGCGCTGCGGCGCTGGCTGAACCAGCCGGCCAACACCGTGCTGCTGGCCAATGGCATGGCGCTGGCAGCGCAGGAGTCCTGGACCTGCCCGCACACCCAGCGCTGGCAGTACCTCACCGCACTGTACCTGCAACAACCGCTGGCCGATGTGCAGCAACAGGTGCACCAGCAGGCAGCCATCAGCGCCCGCCATACCTTGACCGCCGGTCTCTGGCACCCAGCGTTGGCACTGATCTGGCCGTGGCATGTGCAGCGGGTGCATCGCGGCCTGCTGCCAGCACCGCCGCCCACCGCCGAATCCCTGGCGGTCTGGCGCAAGCGCTGCAGCGAACTGTTGGTGGAGCCCAGCCGCTTCGCCAACGCCATGCACCTGACCACCTGTGCCAAGGAGGCCCTGGTGGCCAGTGGCATGCAGCGCGTCATGTTGCTGATGGCCGACAAGGCCTTGACCACGCTACGCGTGCATCAGGTCGATGGCCTGCCCAAGGACGCCGCCAACCTGAGCCTTGAAACCGCACAAAGCACGCTGCTGCAACGCCTGCTGGAGAAGTCTGCGCAGGTGCGCCTTAACCCGGACAATCACGCGCAATTCGCGGCACTGCTGCCGACCTCATTGCGTCGCCTGTTTGTCGGCGAGCACCTGCTGTTGCGCTCCCTGAGCTGTAACGGCCGGGTGGTGATGCTGATGGTGGCCGACCAGGGTGGCGGGCCGTTCTCCGAAACCACCGTGCAGGCCTTCGGTAAAACCGCCCAATGCATCGAGAAAGCCCTGCACTGCTTTACCAACCGCACCACCTGATGCTTGCGTTACAATCGCCCTCTTTTATCGCCCAACCTAGTGCCCGGGAGACCTCACATGCCTGACTTTTCTGGCTTGCCGCTGGTGATCGAGCCCAGCGACCTGCTTGGCCGCCTCGCCGCCGAGCCGTTGATTCTGGTGGACCTCACCAGCGCCGCCCGTTATGCCCAGGGGCATATCCCCGGCGCGCACTTTGTTGATCCCAAACGCACCCAACTGGGCCAGCCTCCGGCACCGGGGCTGCTGCCGGCCAAGGCCGACCTGGAGAAGCTGTTCGGCGAACTGGGCCACACTCCGGACGCCACCTACGTGGTGTACGACGACGAAGGCGGCGGCTGGGCCGGGCGCTTTATCTGGCTGCTCGACGTGATCGGCCACAAAAAGTATCACTACCTCGATGGCGGCCTGCTGGCGTGGCTGGATGAGCAGCACCCGGTGTCCACCGAGGCAACCGCCGCCGTGGGTGGGCCGGTCAGCCTGACCCTGCACGACGAGCCCACCGCCACCCGCGAATACCTGCAAAGCCGCCTCGGCGCTGCCGACCTGGGCATCTGGGATGCACGCGGGCCGCTGGAATATTCGGGAGAGAAAGTCCTCGCCGCCAAGGGCGGACATATTCCCGGCGCAGTCAACTTCGAATGGACGGCGGGCATGGACAAGGCGCGCAACCTGCGAATCCGCCGCGACATGCCGCAGATCCTCGAAGGCCTGGGCCTGAGCAAAGACAAAGAAATCATTACCCACTGCCAGACTCACCACCGTTCTGGCTTCACCTACCTGGTGGCCAAGGCGCTCGGTTATCCGCGAGTCAAAGGTTATGCCGGTTCCTGGGGCGAATGGGGCAACCACCCCGACACCCCCGTCGAGATTTAAGGTTTAAGGACACTTCATGAAAAAGCGTTTGTTTATCCTCAGCCAGTACCTGCTGCCCCACCACCTGCTGTCGCGCCTGGCCGGCTGCATCGCCGAATGCCGTGTGCGCTGGTTCAAGAATGCCTTCACCACCTGGTTCGCCAAGCGCTACCAGGTGGATATGTCCCAGGCGCTGGTTGAAGACGTGACCGCCTACGAGCACTTCAACGCCTTCTTCACCCGTGCCCTGAAGGACGGCGCGCGCCCACTGGACCCAACCCCGGGCGCGGTGTTGAGCCCGGCAGACGGCGCCGTCAGCCAGCTCGGCCCGATCGAGCACGGTCGTGTGTTCCAGGCCAAGGGCCACAGTTTCAGCGTGCTGGAGTTGCTCGGTGGCGACGCCGCCGTTGCCGCACCGTTCATGGGCGGCGACTTTGCCACCATCTACCTGTCGCCGAAGGACTACCACCGCGTGCACATGCCACTGGCCGGCACCCTGCGGGAAATGGTCTACGTGCCTGGGCGGATTTTCTCGGTCAACCAGACCACCGCCGAAAACGTGCCGGAACTGTTTGCGCGTAACGAGCGTGTTGTCTGCCTGTTCGATACCGAACGCGGCCCGATGGCCGTGGTATTGGTGGGCGCGATGATTGTGGCGTCGATTGAAACCGTATGGGCCGGGCTGGTGACGCCGCCCAAGCGCGAGCTGAAAACCGTGCGCTACGACGAAGCCGCCCGTGCACCGATCCACCTGGAAAAAGGTGCGGAACTGGGGCGCTTCAAGCTGGGTTCGACCGCTATCGTGCTGTTTGGGCCGGATCAGGTGCAGTGGGCTGAAGAACTGGTGGCGGGAACGCCGGTGCAGATGGGCCAGGGTATCGCGCTGCCAAAAGCCTGATGCAGCCTTCATTGTAGGAGCCGGCTTGCCGGCGATGACGGTGGTGAATCCAACACCGCTATCGCTGGCAAGCCAGCTCCTACATTTTGATCTCGGCTTACAGCTGCCCGTCGCGGTCGCGCAGGCCCAACAGATACAGCACACCGTCCAACCCCAACGTCGAAATCGCCTGCTTGGCCGACTGCTTGACCAACGGCTTGGCACGGAACGCCACGCCCAACCCGGCGATAGCCAGCATCGGCAGGTCATTGGCGCCGTCGCCGACCGCAATGGTCTGCTCCAGACGTAAACCTTCCTTGTGTGCCAGCTCCCGTAGCAGATCAGCTTTGCGCTGCGCGTCGACAATCGGCTCGACCGCCACGCCCGTCACCTTGCCATCCACCACTTCCAGCTCGTTGGCGAACACATAGTCGATGCCCAGCTTGGCCTGCAATTGCTTGGCGAAGTAGGTAAAGCCGCCCGAAAGGATCGCTGTCTTGTAGCCCAGGCGCTTGAGTTCGGCGAACAGGGTTTCGGCACCTTCGGTCAAGCGCAGGGAGGCGCCGATAGAGTCGAGGACGCTGACGTCCAGGCCCTTGAGCAGCGCCAGGCGCTCCTTGAAGCTGGCGCGAAAGTCCAGCTCTCCCGCCATCGCGCGTTCAGTGATCTGGGAAACTTGCTCGCCAACGCCCGCAGCCTTGGCCAACTCGTCGATGACTTCGGCTTCAATCAGGGTCGAGTCCATGTCGAACACCGCCAGGCGGCGATTGCGACGGAACAGCGAGTCTTCCTGGAAGGCGATATCCACGTTCAGTTCCTGGGCGACGCTAAGGAACTCGGCGCGCAAGGCCTGTGGATCGGCCGGCTCACCGCGCACAGAGAACTCGATACAGCCCTTGCCCTGGTCCGCCGGCATGTCCAGCGGCATACGACCCGACAGACGGTCGATATGGTCGATGTTCAAGCCGTATTGCGCGGTGATCGAGCTGACCCGCTGCAACTGTTCGGCGGTGACCTTGCGCGTCAGCAGCGTGACGATGTGGCGTTTCTTGCCTTGGCCGGCCACCCAGTGCTGGTAATCCTCTTCGGATACCGGAGTGAACCGCACCTGCTGATCCAGCTTATAGGCCGTAAACAGGATGTCCTTGAGCACGGACGAAGCCTGCTCGGTATCTGGAATCTCCACCAGAATGCCGAACGACAGGGTGTCGTGGATCACGGCCTGGCCGATGTCCAGAATGGTCACGCCACCCTGGGCCAGGACACCGGTGATGGCTGCGGTAAGACCCGGACGGTCCTCACCTGTGATGTTAATCAGGACAATTTCGCGCAAAGCGCACCCCCGAGCTGGAAAAAAACCGCATTCTACCCACTTTCAGTGACCATCGGGCACAGCCAGCGCTTTGCCGGTCTTGGGCCTGTCGCTATACTGCGCGTCAACTTCACGGACCAAGAGCCGAGCGCAAGTGAACCGGCCCACGCCAGTAAAAACCGATAACTTCTTCCTGCTGATCTTCCGGGCACTGCGCCACCGCCGTGTACCGATCGCATTACGCATTGCCAGCCATAACGTGATCCTGGTCGCCCTGGCCCTGGTGATCTACGCGTGCGTGATGGGTTTGCAGTTCAAACAGGCCATGCACGAGCAAGCCGACGCCCTGGGCGAGAGCTTGACGACCCAGACCGCCACCTCGGCGACCGAGCTGTTGGTGTCCAATGACATCCTCAGCCTCAACGTGCTGCTCAACAACCTGACCAAGAACCCGCTGGTGGCCCACGCCGCCATCTACAGCGTGGACAACCGGATCATGGCCGAAGCCGGGCAACGCCCGAAAAACGGCCTGTTGGGTGAAGCCGAAGGCTTGTACCAGAGCAATATCACGTTTCAGGATGTGAAAGCCGGCCAATTGCGCATCAGCCTGGACATGCAACAGTTCCAGCAGCCGATGACCATCAGCCTGCAAAGCATGGGCATCCTCAGCGCGATCCTGCTGGCCCTGGCCCTGGCCTTGAGCCTGCGTCTGGGCCGGCATATCTCCACGCCCCTGATGCAACTGCGCATCTGGTTGCGCGACATCGACGAACACACTCCGGCCACCGACCGCCAGGATGAGATCGGCGACCTTGCCCGCCAGTTGCACACCAGCTTTGCCCCGGAGCCGGTCGTACCCGAAGCCAAGCCTGAGTCTGAGCCAGAGTTCGACGACACCGACTATGACGACGAGCCCGAGTTCGAAGTGCGCAACCTGCGCGACCCGAGCTTCGACGAGTCGGCGCCGGTGGCAGGCCTCAAGCCGCTACCGCGCACCCTCATCAAGGCCGACGAAGACAGCCTGGACGAAGACGACCCGTTTGCCGACCTGCGTGACGAGTCGGCACCAAGCCCGGTGGTCGCGCCCAAACCTGCGAACAGCCAGCCCCAGCACAGCGCGGTATTGGCCGTGCAACTGGGCGCCCAGGAGCAATTGCGCCGCCTGCCACGGGCACGCCTGACCGAGTTGCTGGAACGCTACCGCGACTGCCTTGACCAGGCGGCGTCGCTGTACCAGAGCGAGCTGCACACCCTCAACGATGGCAGCACGCTGATGCTGTTCCACAGCGAAGACAGCGGCGAAGATTATTTGACCAACGCCATCTGCTGCGGTGAGCTGCTGCGCGCCCTGGGCCATGCCTTGCAGATCGAAGTCGCTGACAGCGGCATCACCCTGCAACTGCAACTGGGCCTGACCTTGGGCGACGATCTATATGGCATGAGCCAGATCGACCTGTTGCTGACCGAAAACGCCCAGGATGCCCTGGCCTTGTCGCAACACAGCCGCAACCTGCTGCTGGTGGAGCGCAAGATCAGCGACGACGCCTTGATCCGCCAACGCGCGCGTATCCGCCCGATTGCCAGCCCTGAAGGCGCGTGCTGTGTAGAGCGCTTGATGGAGCCTTACCCGTCGATGCTGGAGCGCCAGCTGGCGCGGATGCATGAGACTCGGAACAAGCCCTAAACAACACTGCGGGCTTGTGTAGGAGCGGGCTTGCCCGCGATGGCGCTGGATCAGTCAATCAAGTGTCAACTGACACTGCGCTATCACGGGCAAGCCCGCTCCCACATTTGATCTGCACCAAACAAAAAGGCCCGCTTACTCAGCGGGCCTTTTATTTGGCTGCGATCCAGGTCAGAACCTGAACACTTCCATATCCGTACGAATCGGCGAAGCCATCGGGATCTTTGGCTTTTCCGGAGCTGCCGGCTTGGCCGGGGCCGGGGCCTGTTTGCGTGGGGCTTCGGCAATCGGTGGCTGGTTGGCCAGCGGCTTGAGGGCTACCGACAACTGCTCAGCCAAACGCTGCAACAACACACCCTGGGCCTGGACCTGTGAAGCGGTGCTGCCGGCATGTTGCTCCTGCAGATGCACGATGCGGTTGTCCCGCACCTGGCCGCGGCGGTCGATCAGGCGCCATTGCGCGTCAAGGATCGCCGGCTGGGAAGCCCCGGAGTCCAGGCGCGTGATGGTCAGCAATACCTGCACATCGGGGGAGAAGCTTGTAGGCGCCGGCGACAGCACCACACGCTGGCTGTCCAAGTGGCCAGCCACCTGACGCAACATCAACTGGTTGATATCCGACGACAGGCTACCGGCCCAACGGCCGTCGATGGAGCCTTGCAGGCTGCCATCGTCCTGGCGTTGCAGCAGGGTTTCACGTTGCAGGTAATCGGCAACCACTACCGGCCCGAGCAAGACCGCCATGCCAGCACTTTGCGCTGGCTGCGCCGGATTTCCGCTATCCAGCTGGTACAGCGACACCGGTTGGTGCGTAGTGCAACCCGCCAACCCCAAAAGGCCGGCGAGCATCAAAAATAAAGGAAGGCGTGGAGCAGTCATCATCCCATCCAGGTGGCTGCCACAAGGCAAACCACAATGTAATACTAAAAATAACCTATACGCGCTCAGCCACGCCGGCGCTGGAAAGGCCATATCATCCGTGAATATGCGCCATGACTCCAGCGCGAAAGCGCCGATCTACGCGTTAAATCGTAGATCGGGCGCTCTATATCGCTTTAAGCGGGTGTTTCTACCAGCAATGCATCTACCCGCTGGAAGCCACGGGGCAATTTGTTCCCGCGGCGTCCACGTTCGCCCTTGTAGTGCTCAAGGTCGTCAGGACGCAGGGACAACGTGCGTTTACCGGCCTGCAGCACCAGGGTCGAGCCTTCCGGGATCACCGCGATGTCGGTCACGTACTCTTCGCGACTGGCCACCCGCTCCCCTGGGATACCAATGATCTTGTTGCCCTTGCCCTTGCCCAGTTGCGGCAGGTCGCTGATCTTGAACACCAGCAAGCGCCCTTCGGTGGTCACCGATGCCAGCCAATTGCCCTCGCGGTCCTCGACCGGGCGCGGCAGGATCACCTTGGCGTTGTTCGGCAGGCTCAGCAGGGCCTTGCCCGCCTTGTTCTTGGCCTGCAAGTCCTCACCCTTGACCACAAAACCGTAGCCGGCGTCGGAGGCGATCACGTACAGCGAGTCATCATCGGGCAGCAATACACATTCAAAACTTGCCCCTGGCGGCGGCGTCAGGCGGCCGGTCAGCGGTTCGCCCTGGCCCCGTGCAGACGGCAAAGTATGGGCCGGCACCGAATAACTGCGCCCGGTGGAGTCGATAAACACGGCGAACTGGTTGGAACGCCCGGCTGCGGCGGTCTTGAACCCATCGCCCGCCTTGTACGACAAGCCAGTGGCATCAATATCATGCCCCTTGGCAGAACGAACCCAACCCTTTTCCGACAGAACGACGGTAATTTTCTCGTTGGGCAACAGCTCGGTTTCAGTCAGGGCCTTGGCTTCGGCGCGCTCGACAATCGGCGAGCGGCGGTCGTCGCCATAGGTTTCGGCATCTTTGATCAGTTCGCTGCGCACCAGCTTCTTGAGCTTGGCTTCGCTACCCAGCAGCGCTTGCAGCTTGGCTTGTTCCTTGAGCAACGCGTCCTGCTCGTCGCGCAGCTTCATCTCTTCCAGGCGCGCCAACTGGCGCAGACGGGTATCGAGGATGTAGTCGGCCTGGATCTCGCTCAGTTCAAAACGCGCGATCAACTCGGCCTTCGGGTGCTCGGCGGTGCGGATGATGTGGATCACTTCATCCAGGTTGAGGTAGGCAATCAGCAAGCCGTCCAACAGATGCAGGCGGCGCTCGACCTTGTCCAGGCGGAACTGCAGGCGGCGGCGCACGGTATTGACCCGGAACTCCAGCCACTCCACCAGCAGGTTGCGCAGGTTTTTCAGCTGCGGCTTGCCGTCCAGGCCGATGATGTTGACGTTGACCCGGTAGCTGGATTCCAGCTCGGTACTGGCAAACAGATGCTGCATCAACACTTCGTGGTCGACCCGGCTATTGGTCGGGATGATCACGATGCGGCAAGGGTTCTCGTGGTCGGACTCGTCACGCAAGTCCGCGACTTGCGGCAGCTTCGACGGCTTGGCCTGCATCAGCGCGGCAATCTGTTCCAGCACCTTGGCGCCGGAGACCTGGTGCGGCAAGGCGGTGACGATGATGTCGCCATCTTCGACGTGGTACACCGCGCGCATGCGCACCGAGCCCTTGCCGGTCTCGTACATTTTCAGCAGGTCGGCACGCGGCGTGATGATTTCCGCTTCGGTCGGGTAGTCCGGACCCTGGATATGCTCGCACAGCTGCTCGACCGTGGCCTTGGGCTCATCGAGCAGGCGTACGCAGGCGGTGGCGACTTCACGCAGGTTGTGTGGCGGTACGTCGGTGGCCATGCCCACGGCGATGCCGGTGGTACCGTTAAGCAGGATATTGGGCAGGCGCGCCGGCAAGACCAGAGGCTCGTCGAGGGTGCCGTCGAAGTTCGGGCCCCAGTCTGCCGTGCCCTGGCCCAGCTCGCTGAGCAGCACTTCGGAGTATCGCGACAGCCGCGCCTCGGTGTAACGCATGGCGGCGAACGACTTGGGATCATCCGGCGCACCCCAGTTGCCCTGGCCATCGACCAGGGTGTAGCGGTAGCTGAACGGCTGGGCCATCAGCACCATGGCTTCATAGCACGCCGAGTCGCCGTGGGGGTGGAACTTGCCGAGCACGTCACCGACGGTACGCGCCGACTTCTTGTGCTTGGAGTCCGCGTCCAGGCCCAACTCACTCATGGCGTAGATAATGCGCCGCTGTACCGGTTTCAGGCCGTCGCCGATATGCGGCAAGGCACGGTCCATGATCACGTACATGGAGTAGTTGAGGTAGGCATTTTCGGTGAAGTCAGCCAGCGACCGGCGTTCTACGCCGTCTAAGCTGTCTGCGAGGATGTCACTCATGCGGGCCTCATCATTGTCTGGTCTGGCGCAGCAGCAAGGTGCCGCCACGCTGGGTAAATTCAAGTTGTTTCAATGCGCTCATGCCCAACAGCACTTGCTCGCCACCCAGGCCCGGCGCCACCAGAGCGCGTACGTCCTGCAGGACGATATCGCCCAACTGCAGGCGGTCGAGGTGGGTGCGATAGCCCTGGCTACGGCCGTTGGCGGTGCTCAAGGTCACCGGCAAACCGCGCTTGAGCCCCAGGCGCTCGGCCAACTCGGCCGGCACCGCCACATCGGTGGCACCGGTGTCGAGCATGAAATCCACCGGCTGGCCGTTGATCTGGCCAGTGGCGACAAAATGCCCCTGGCCGTTGCCGACCAGTTTCACTTCTATATAACCCGCGTGTTGCTGCGAGGTGACCACGGCGTTGGGGTTTTCCTGCCGCGCCTCCCATTGCCCAAAAAACCGTGTTGCCAAAAACAGCCCCGCGCCCCAGGCCACGAACATCAATAGGCGTCCAGCGCGCTTGCCGGGCGGTTGCGTGCTCACGGCTGGGCGCTCCAGCCACCGGCCGGGGCGGCAAAACGATAGACCATCGGGCGTTTTTCACCATCGGCCCGGGCGCCGAAATTATTGTCGATGCCAACCCAGGCACCGTCAGCGTCAATCAGCAGCGCTTCCGCCAGCCCGTAACTCTGGGGGTAGCGCCGATTTGGCAGCAGGGCCTCATCGGCGTACGACCAGCACAACTCGACCTTGGCCGTCACGCTGTCGCGCCGGCAGATCTGGAACGCGTTGCGCTCCAGGGTAAACAGCTTGCCGTTGAACAGCGCCAGGTCGGCAAAATCCTTGGACACCGCCCTGGCCCCCGGAAACTGCGCCGGCTGCATTTCCTGGCCGGCTTCGCTCAACAGTACGCATGGGCCATCACAATCCCAAACGCTTTGCCCGCGCTTGATCGAGATCAGCCCACGCCGCTCGCGCTCGGCCGCCAGCCAGATCTGATTGCCCTCGGGGTTGATCGCCAGGCCTTCAAACAATGCATTGAAGTGCAGCAGCAAACCACTGGCCCGCGCTTCGCGAACCATGCCAGGGGCAATTTTCAGCCACTCTGGATCACCGCTTGCCGGCACCTGCAGCACTGCCGCATGGGCTTCGCTGACGATGTAGCGATTACCTGCGGCGTCACAGCTGATGCCTTCAAAATCCAGGTCGCCGCCGCGTATCACCGACGCTGCCGTGGTGCGCGCGCGCAAGCCCCACGGCAGGCCCGACTCGGGCACTGGTGGCACGTCGAGCTTTACCGTCTCGGCCTGCCAGGTGTCGGCGCGGGTGTCGAGGCGGTAGATCTGGTCGTCGTCGCGGTCAGAGACCGTCCACAACTCCTTGCCACACAACGCCAGGCCCGACAGGTTGCCGCCGCGCATGCCGTCTACCGGGTGTTCGGACAGCAACTTGAGCTCGACCGCAGGCTGGGCAACTGCCTGGGTAGCTGCCAACCCGCTCAACAACAGAATCGCCAGGGCGAAACCGCTGCGCATCAGCCCAATACCTCGGCCAGGTTGCCTTTGGACTCCAGCCAGGCCTTGCGGTCGCCAGCGCGTTTCTTGGCCAGCAACATGTCCATCATTTCCGAGGTGGCGGCGTAGTCTTCCAGGGTCAACTGCACCAGGCGCCGAGTGTTCGGGTCCATGGTGGTTTCGCGCAGTTGCGGCGGGTTCATTTCACCCAGGCCCTTGAATCGGGTGACCTGCGGTTTGCCGCGCTTCTTCTCGGCTACCAGGCGGTCGAGGATGCCGTCGCGCTCGGCTTCGTCCAGGGCGTAGAAAATCTCTTTGCCCAGGTCGATGCGGTACAGCGGCGGCATCGCCACATAGACGTGACCGGCATCCACCAGCGGGCGGAAATGCTGGACGAACAAGGCACAGAGCAAGGTTGCGATGTGCAAGCCGTCGGAGTCGGCGTCGGCGAGGATGCAGATTTTGCCGTAGCGCAGCTGGCTCATGTCCTCGGCGCCTGGATCGACGCCAATGGCCACGGCGATGTTGTGCACTTCCTGGCTGGCCAGCACTTCGCTGCCATCGACTTCCCAGGTATTGAGGATCTTGCCGCGCAGCGGCAGGATCGCCTGGAACTCCTTGTCCCGTGCCTGCTTGGCCGAACCGCCGGCGGAATCACCCTCCACCAGGAACAGTTCGGAGCGCATCGGGTCCTGGCCGGCGCAGTCCGCCAGCTTGCCGGGCAATGCCGGGCCCTGGGTGATGCGCTTGCGCTCGACCTTTTTGCTGGCCTTGAGGCGACGGCCGGCGTTGTTGATCGCCAGTTCCGCCAGGGCCAGGCCCAGCTCCGGATGTTCATTGAGCCACAGGCTGAACGCGTCCTTGACCACACCCGAGACAAACGCCGCGGCCTCGCGGGACGACAGGCGTTCCTTGGTCTGGCCGGAGAATTGCGGCTCCTGCATCTTCATCGACAGCACAAAGGCGATGCGCTCCCAGACGTCTTCCGGCGCCAGCTTCACGCCGCGCGGTAGCAGGCTGCGGTATTCGCAGAATTCACGCATCGCATCCAGCAGGCCCTGGCGCAGACCGTTGACGTGGGTACCGCCCTGGGCGGTGGGGATCAGGTTGACGTAGCTTTCCTGAACGCTGTCGCCACCCTCGGGCAACCACAGCAAGGCCCAGTCCACCGCCTCCTTGTTACCGGCCAGGCTGCCGCAGAACGGCTCGTTGGGCAGGCGTTCGAAGTCGCTGACCGAGTCTTCGAGGTAGGAGCGCAGGCCGTCTTCGTAGTGCCACTCGACCTTTTCGCCGGTGCCTTTGTCTTCAAAACTGACCAGCAAGCCCGGGCACAACACGGCCTTGGCCTTGAGTACGTGCTTGAGGCGGCTGATGGAAAATTTCGGGGAATCGAAGTATTTCGGATCCGGCGCAAAGTACACGCTGGTCCCGGTGTTGCGCTTGCCGACGGTGCCGACCACTTCCAGCTCGGTGGCCTTGTAGCCATCGGCGAAGGTCATCTGGTATTCGTTGCCGTCGCGCTTGACCTTGACCCGCACCTGCGTGGACAAGGCGTTGACCACGGAAATACCCACACCGTGCAAGCCACCGGAGAACTGGTAGTTCTTGTTGGAGAACTTGCCGCCGGCATGGAGCTTGGTGAGGATCAGCTCGACACCCGAAACCCCTTCCTCGGGGTGAATGTCCACCGGCATGCCGCGCCCGTCGTCGGACACTTCCAGGGAGTGGTCGGCGTGCAAAATGACCTGGACCGACTTGGCGTGCCCGGCCAAGGCTTCGTCGACGCTGTTGTCGATGACTTCCTGGGCAAGGTGGTTCGGCCGACTGGTGTCGGTGTACATGCCGGGGCGTTTGCGCACCGGGTCGAGGCCCGAGAGGACTTCGATGGCGTCGGCGTTATAAGAGCTAGCGCTGGGAGTGGCCATGGGGTCTCGTCGTGAGTCGTTCGATTAAAAAGTAACCTGCGGTTTCACAATGCGGTGAAATCGAAGGATTGGTACTGATCTGCGCCAATGCCGGCAAAACTCAACAGCGCCGGCAACTGTCGGCCAAAACCCTGGTAACCGTGGTCGCCGCCAGCCTGGATACGCAAGGCACAGGCCCGGTAATACTGCTCGGCGAGGCGATAATCCAGTGTTTCGTCCCCGGTCTGCAACCACACCTGATAGCGCTGGGCATCCTGGGGCGCCGCAACCTCAAGCTCAGCCAGGGCCGCGACGTGATCGTGGGTCAGTTCCCAGGTTTCATCGGTATAGAGGTTCTTCTGGGTGCCCAGGTAACCGTCGAACATGCGATGGGGGCTGACCGCCGGGTTGACCAGCAGCGCCTTGAGGCCATGGCGTTCGGCAAGATGGGTTGCATAGTAGCCGCCGAGTGAGCTGCCGACCAGCAGCGGCCGCCCCAGCTCGCCGATCGCCTGCTCCAGCTGGGCAATCGCCTGGCGTGGGTGGTGATGCAAGGCCGGCACCCGCAGTTGGTCGGCCAGACCGAGACTGTCCATCACGCCCATCAGCAAGCTGGCCTTGGTCGAGGCTGGCGCGCTGTTGAAACCGTGGATATACAAGATCGAAGCGGACATGCCGGGCTCTCCGTGCGTTATCGGCCAAAGGGGCGCAGTTTACAGGGAATGACGCAGTGTGAGCAGGGTTACTGCCGAACGCGGTCTGCCAGGGGTGTGGGAGCGGGCTTGCCCGCGATGGCGCTATATCAGTGATAGATTTGTTGGCTGACCCACCGCAATCGCGGGCAAGCCCGCTCCTACATTTTGATGTGTGTTTGCAGGTTTAGTAGCCGTTGCTGCCGTAATCCACGGTAAAGGTGAAGTCTTTGACCCGCTCTACCCCAGTTTCCAGCCGTCCATCCGGATGCAGACGCAGCCAACGATAGCCTGGCGCCTCTTCACTGACCTTGAAATCCTCACTGCCGGGGGCGAACTGGATGCAGGTCGACGGCGACGCCAGCAAGCGCACGCCATGGCGTTCGCGGTCGATTTCCTGGTGCACATGCCCCCACAGCACCGCCCGCACCTGGGGGAAGCGATCGAGCACGGCGAACAGCGCCTCGGGGTTGCGCAGGCCAATCGGTTCCATCCACGGGCAGCCAATGGGCACCGGGTGATGATGGAAGCACACCAGATGATGACGGCCCGGCGCTTCGCTCAAGGCTTGCGCCAGCAATTGCAGTTGCGGCTCGGCGAGATAACCCGGCACCGAGCCCGGCACGGCGGAGTCCAGCAAAATCACCCGCCAGTTGCCCACATCCACCACCGGTTCCAGCAGTGCGCTGCCCATGGTCGCCTGGGCCATGACCTGCGGCTCATCGTGGTTGCCCGGAATCCAGCGCGCCGGGACGCCAAGCTGCTGGCTCAGGTCGCGAAACTGCTGGTACGACGCAAGCGTACCGTCCTGAGACAAGTCACCGGTGGCCAGCAGCAAATCAATCTGCGGTTGCTGGGCCCGAACCAGCTCGATCACCCGTTGCAGGCTGTCACGGGTGTTCATGCCCAGCAGCGTGCCGTCGGCCTCGGCAAACAGGTGGCTGTCGGACAGTTGCACCAGCAACGCCGGCGCATCAGGGTTCACGGTGGATACGCTCGGCAAGGCGTTCTCCCAGGGCGATCACAAAAATGGACAATGGGCGCAATTATGCTGGGGCAGGGCACAAAGAGGAAACCGGTGAAGCGTACGCAGTTCACCTCTAGCGCACGACTTCAAACTCATGGCCCAAGGCCAGGCAATGACTCAACCATTCACCGAGGAACACATTGAGCTGTGCTTTTTCATCGGGCTGGTGCATGAACACATTGGGGTAAGGATAGATGCTGCGAAAGCGCCGCGCATGTTCGGCGCTGACCACTTCGGCCATCCGCGCATCGTGATACACCTGCACTTCCAGCTGCGGCACCGGCAGCCATGGCAGGCTGTGCTCCTGGCGCACGCGCAGGGTGCTGGTGTACGGGCAGGTGAGGATGACTTCCAGGTTCAGTACGCCGAGCATCTGGTCGCCGTGGGTCACGGCAATGCGCCGCGCTTGCGGCGTGCGGCGCATGTCTGGCAGCAGGCGCATCAGCCGCGCATAGTTAGCCTCGCAAGCGGCTTGCAAGCCGATCAGGTCGACCCGGTAGCGTTCCCGTGTCTTTACTGCCATAGCCCCCTCACTTCCGCGCGATTAAGCGCAAGCCATTGCAGGGCGATAATGCTGGCTGCGTTGGAAATCTTACCGTCGCGCACCGCTTGCAGGGCATCTTCAAATGCCCAGGTGGTGACGCGGATATCTTCTGCTTCTTCGGCCAGGCCGTGGATACCGCCGGCACCGGTACTGTCGCAACGCCCCAAAAACAGGTGGACGAATTCGGTGCTGCCACCCGGCGAGGGGAAATATTTGGTAATCGGCCACAGCGCCGAGAAGGTCAGCCCAGCTTCCTCTTCGGCTTCGCGGTGTGCAACCTCCTCCGGTTGCTCGTCCTTGTCGATCAGGCCGGCAACCATCTCCACCAGCCAGGGGTTGTCGGTGCGGCCCATGGCACCCACGCGAAACTGTTCGATCAACACCACTTCATCGCGCTGCGGGTCGTAGGGCAGTACACACACGGCATCGTGGCGCACAAAGACTTCACGGTTGATCACCGGGCTCATGCCACCATCGAACAGCTCGTGACGCAGCTGCACACGATCGAGCTTGTAGAAGCCCTGGTAGGCATTGTCGCGCTGAACGATTTCAATTTTGTTCGGCGTCGATTTCGCACTGTCGGTCATATCAACCCTCGTTTAATACGGTGTGTGTCTGAGCATCGCGCCATCCTACAGCGCCCGCGTGCCTCGGTGCAGCCCCTTTGCAGTTGCCGGGACGGGCGGCGGCGGTCAAACTCACTGTAATCAGCTTAGTGGCGAACTGACTGGGATGCCGATAGTCCAAGCCCCATCTCTTTCGCTCTTCTCCGCTTTATGAAGGACGCCCATGTCGCTGTTAAAAGTCGCCTCCGTGGCCTGTATTGCCTTGACCCTCGGCGCTTGCCAGAGCCTGTTCCAATCCAGCTACCGTGCACCGCTGGAAGCCACCCGCGATGCCTCCGAGGTGGTGCAACCCGGCTGCACCACCGCCGACTGCCCACTGGTGAACATCGATACCGTGCATTTCGCCAACGAGCCCAAGCTCGATGCGCTGATCGAGCAACGCCTGCTGGAAATGACCCGCACCACGCCCGGCGCCCCATTGCCAGCCACACTGAACGCCTATCGGGAAAAATTCCTGCGCGAGTCCGGCCCGCGCAACAGCATGTACTTGCAGGCCAAGGTACGGGAGCAGCATGACGGCTTGGTGATCATCGAACTGTCCAGCTACCTGGACACCGGCGGCGCCCATGGCGAACCTGGCCGCGGCTTCATCAACTACTCGCGCCAGCAGCAAAAAAACCTGACCCTGGCGGACATGCTGCGCCCCGGCAAGGAAGACGCGTTCTGGAAAGCCGCCCAGGTGGCCCATAACAGCTGGCTGATCAGCACCCGCCTGAGCCTGGAGCCGGACTACGTGAAAAGCTGGCCCTTCCAGAAAACCCCGAACGTGGCGCTGACCTACGGCGCGGTAGTACTCAAGTACCCTACCGCCACCATCGCGCCCTACGCCATGGGCCACGTCGAGTTGCAGATTCCTTACGCTCGCCTCGACGGCATCATCAAGCCTGAGCTGGTGCCCGTGCGCCGCTGAAGGCGCGCCCGAGGATAAATTGCAGCAGCCCTGCCAGCACCAGTGCCGGCAGGGTCGCGCCAACATCCGGGTACAGATTGGCCAGCAGGTGATAGGTACTGATGCCCCCCAACCAAGCCAGCAGCGCCGGCCAGCGCAGGCTTGCAACCAGCGCCTGGCCACGCCGGCGCAGGATGAAGTGGTCTACCAGCACCACGCCAAACAGCGGCGCGAATACCGAGCCGATCAACAGCAGGAAGTTCTGATACTGGGCCAAGGGCGCAAAGCAGGCGATCAGCGTGCACACCAGCCCAATCGCCAGCGCCAGGTGCTCGACTTTCAGGCGCAACAGCATGCCGCTGGACACCGCCGCCGAGTGGATGTCGGCGAAGGCGTTTTCTGACTCATCCAACACAATCAGCAGCAGCGGAATCCCCAGGCCAGCCCCGGCCAACGCCAACAACAGCGCATTGACTTCACCACTGGGCGCGAACGCCAGGGTGTAGGCCACGCCCAGGCTCATCAGCCAGAAATTGCCGATAAAAAAGCCCAGGGCCGTGCCGCCGAACACACGGGTGGCGCGCTGGCCGAAACGTGAGTAATCGGCAATCAGCGGCAGCCAGGACAACGGCATGGCAATGGCGATATCAAACCCGACGGCAAACGGCAGCGAACCGTCGCCAGCCTGGGCCCACAGCGCGGCCAGGTCAGCCTTGGCGAACAGGTTCCAGGTCAGCCACAGGCACGCCGCCAGCAGCAGCCAGATTCCCCATTTGCGCAGGATCTTTCGCACAAAGGTCAACGGGCCGCTGATTGCAAGCAAAGTGGCGAGACCGCCGAAGAACACGGTCCAGAGCAACGGGCTGGCCAACAGGCTGCCTGCACTGAAGGCGCGGGTGCCCAGCAGGCTAGCGGCATCGCGCATGACGATGATCTCGAACGAACCCCAACCGATCAGTTGCAACAAGTTCAACAGCGCCGGCAGGCTGGCGCCTTTGGCACCCAGGCTGAACTTGAGGGCGGCCATGGACGACAGGCCGGTGTCACTGCCGATCACCCCTACGGCGGCCAGTAACAGCACGCCCACCAGGGTCCCGAGGAAGATGGCCAGCAACGCCCCCGACAGGCCAAGCCCCGGCGCCAACAGTGCACCGGTTTGCAGGACCATCAGGCCGATGCCGAGGGAAAACCACAGGGAAAACAGATCGCGGGCGCCGAAGACACGTTTGTCTATTGGGACTGCAATGTCGGGAGAGTAGGTACTCGGTTGAATGCTCAAGGGTGTCATCTCAGAGGGACATTTGTTGTTGGGGAGATTGCTATCGCGGGCAAGCCCGCTCCCACACATTCAAAAATGTGGGAGCGGGCTTGCCCGCGATGAGGCCAGTAGAAGCACCTCCAATCCCAAGTCAGACCTTTTTGTAGAGCTGACTACCTTCCTGCTTGAACCGCTGCGCCTGCTCGGCCAGGCCCTTGGCCACATCCACGTCCACCGCCTCGATGCGCTGGTTGGCCGCGTATTCGCGCACTTCCTGGGTGATTTTCATCGAGCAGAATTTCGGCCCGCACATCGAGCAAAAGTGCGCGACCTTGGCCGAATCCTTGGGCAGGGTTTCGTCGTGATAGGAGCGCGCGGTGTCCGGGTCCAGGCCGAGGTTGAACTGGTCTTCCCAGCGGAACTCGAACCGTGCCTTGCTCAACGCGTTGTCGCGGATCTGCGCACCGGGATGGCCCTTGGCCAAATCCGCCGCGTGGGCCGCAATCTTGTAGGTAATGATCCCGGTCTTCACGTCATCCTTGTTCGGCAAGCCCAGGTGCTCCTTGGGCGTGACGTAGCAAAGCATGGCGCAACCGAACCAGCCGATCATCGCCGCGCCGATGCCCGAGGTGATGTGGTCGTAGCCGGGCGCGATATCGGTGGTCAGCGGGCCCAGGGTGTAGAACGGCGCTTCGTCGCAGCACTCCAGCTGCTTGTCCATGTTCTCCTTGATCAACTGCATCGGCACGTGGCCGGGGCCTTCGATCATGGTTTGCACGTCGTGCTTCCAGGCGATTTTGGTCAGCTCGCCGAGGGTTTCCAACTCACCGAACTGCGCCGCATCGTTGGCGTCGGCAATCGAGCCCGGGCGCAGGCCATCGCCGAGGGAGAAGCTGACGTCATAGGCCTTCATGATTTCGCAGATTTCGTCGAAATGCGTGTAGGTAAAGTTCTCTTTGTGGTGCGCCAGGCACCACTTGGCCATGATCGAGCCGCCACGGGACACGATGCCGGTGACGCGCTTGGCGGTCAGCGGTACATAGCGCAGCAACACACCGGCGTGGATGGTGAAGTAATCGACGCCCTGCTCTGCCTGTTCGATCAAGGTGTCGCGGAACAGCTCCCAGGTCAGGTCTTCGGCGGCACCGCCGACTTTTTCCAGGGCCTGGTAGATCGGCACGGTACCGATCGGTACCGGCGAGTTGCGGATGATCCACTCGCGGGTTTCGTGGATGTGCTTGCCGGTGGACAGGTCCATCACCGTGTCCGAGCCCCAGCGAATGCCCCAGGTCAGTTTCGCCACTTCTTCTTCGATGGACGAACCCAGGGCGCTGTTGCCGATGTTGCCGTTGATCTTCACCAGGAAGTTACGGCCGATGATCATCGGTTCCAGTTCGGTGTGGTTGATGTTGGCCGGGATGATGGCGCGGCCGCGGGCGATTTCTTCGCGTACAAATTCCGGGGTGATGATTTTCGGCACACTGGCCCCGAAGCTGTGCCCGGCGTGTTGCTGGTCGAGCAGGCCGCTGGCACGGGCTTCTTCAAGCTTCATGTTTTCGCGGATGGCGACGTATTCCATCTCGGCGGTAATGATGCCCTGGCGTGCGTAGTGCATCTGCGTGACGTTGGCCCCGGCCTTGGCGCGGCGCGGGTTTTTCACATGGGCAAAACGCAGGGCGGTCAGCTCGGCGTCGCTCAGGCGCTGTTGGCCGAAGTGCGAACTCAGGCCCGGCAGGCGCTCGGTGTCGCCACGGGATTCAATCCACGGCGAGCGCACATCGCCCAGGCCTTTGCGCACGTCAATGATCACGTTGGGGTCGGTGTACGGGCCGGAAGTGTCGTAGACCACCACGGGCGCATTGATCTCGCCGCCGAAATCGGTGGGGGTCACGTCCAGGCTGATTTCGCGCATCGGCACGCGGATATCCGGGCGAGTGCCCTGCACATAGACTTTTTGCGAGCGGGTAAACGGCTGCACGGATCCCGAGTCAACCTTGGCCGACTCACTCAAATGCACGGTGTTTTTTAGTTTTGTACTCATCACGGGCTCTCCAGACACATCCAGGCAGTGGATTTTTGTCGGAGCGAACCTGTGACGGACGGACGCACTGGAAGCAGTGCTGTGCTTGGCGCACGAGGGCTGTTCGATTGTCGAACAACATCCCGGACGAAGCACAAGAGGACTCGCCGGGTGACGAGAAATCTTGTTCCCTACGCAGGCGCTAACCTGATCAGGTTCAACGGGATCCGGTATTTACCGATCTCAGCCTCATAGCAAGGCACCCCGACAAGAACGCGGCCAGTCTAGACCATGGAGCAGGCAAATTGCCAATAGCGGTGCATTCAGCGTGATGAATGGCGCAATTACAGGATTGTTGTGCGGGGGTGTGGCCACTACACTCGCCTACTGTCTCAACGCCTTGACGCTATGGATTGCTCGTCGTAGCCTTGGGCGCTAAATTATCGCCGTAATATTTATCTAGGGATCGCCTCATGCTGCGCAAACTTTCACTGGCTCTTGCCGTGTCTTGTGCGACCAATGGAATGGTCTGGGCAGCAGAAGCGCCCTTGTCGACCAAAACCGACTTGGTCAGCGTCTACCAGGAAGCGGTGGACAACAACGCCGACCTAGCCGCCGCCCGCGCCCAGTACGGCGCGCAGAAAGAAGTGGTGCCCCAGGCCCGCGCCGGCCTGCTGCCCAACCTCTCGGCCGGTGCCGACGTGAACAACGTGCGCACCCAGATCGACACACCGTCGGCCACCGCCAATCGCGACGCCCACACCTGGCGCGCAACCCTGAGCCAGCCGCTGTTCCGCGCCGACCGCTGGTTCCAGTTGCAAGCTGCCGAAGCGGTCAATGAACAAGCTGCCCTGCAGCTGTCGGCCACCGAGCAGGAACTGATCCTGCAAAGCGCGGAAAACTACTTCGCCGTGCTACGCGCCCAGGACAACCTGGCCTCCACCAAGGCCGAAGAGGCCGCCTTCAAGCGCCAACTGGACCAGTCCAACGAGCGTTTTGACGTGGGCCTGTCGGACAAGACCGACGTGCTGCAATCCCAGGCCAGCTACGACACGGCGCGGGCCAACCGGATCCTCGCCCAGCGCCAGGTGGATGACGCGTTTGAAGCGCTGATCACCCTGACCAACCGCCAGTACAACGCGATCCAGGGCATTGTCCATACCCTGCCCGTTTTGCCGCCAGCACCCAACGACGCCAAGGCCTGGGTCGACACCGCCGGGCGCCAGAACCTGAACCTGCTGGCCAGCAACTATGCGGTCACCGCCGCCGAAGAAACCCTCAAGCAACGCAAGGCCGGCCACGCGCCGACCCTGGACGCGGTGGCGCAATACGAAAAAGGTGACAACGACGCCCTCGGTTTCAGCAACCCCAACGCCTTCGGCCAGCCCTATCGTGGCGACGTCGAGCAACGCACCATCGGCCTGCGCCTGAATATCCCGCTGTACAGCGGCGGCCTCACCAGCTCCCAGGTACGCGAATCCTATTCGCGCCTGGGCCAGACCGAACAGCAACGCGAAGGCCTGCGCCGCCAGGTAGTGGAAAACACCCGCAACCTGCACCGCGCGGTGAACACCGATGTAGAACAGGTGCAGGCACGCCGCCAGTCGATCATCTCCAACCAGAGCGCAGTGGAAGCCACGGAAATCGGTTACCAGGTGGGCACACGCAATATCGTCGACGTGCTCGACGCCCAGCGCCAGCTGTACACCTCGGTGCGCAACTACAACAACAGCCGTTATGACTACATCCTCGACAACCTGCGCTTGAAACAGGCGGCGGGAACGTTGAACCCGGGGGATCTGCAGGACCTGGCGCGCTACCTGAAGGCTGACTACAACCCGGACAAGGATTTCCTGCCGCCGGACCTGGCCAAGGCCGCGGCCGAACAACTGAAGGCCCGCCCCAGCAACTAAACCCACCACATGACAAATGTGGGAACGGGCTTGCCCGCGATACAGGCGCCTCGGGTTATCTGCAACACCGAGGTGATGCTATCGCAGGCAAGCCAGCTCCTACAGTTGGTGTGTGGTGTGTGCAACGTCCTGTGCCCAGCCGAGATCCCCTGTGGGAGAGGGCTTAGCCGCGATGGCGGTGGGTCATGTAAGGATGTGTTGACTGGCCTACCGCTATCGCAGCGATGCGGCGACCCGACAAGCCAGCTCCTACAGTTGGTGTGTGGTGTGTGCAACGTCCTGTGCCCAACCGAGATCCCTGTGGGAGCGGGCTTGCCCGCGATGGCGGTGGGTCATGTAAGGATGTGTTGACTGGCCTACCGCTATCGCAGCGATGCGGCGACCCGACAAGCCAGCTCCTACATTTTTGACCGAGCTGGTTCAGGGTTTGAGCAGTCTGTCCAAGCCATCGAGCAAACGCTTCAACGCGCCCTGATTGGCCTGCATCACCTTCAGCCCCGCCAGCGCCCGCTTGTGCGCATCCTGTGGCAGTTCGAACAGTTGCCGCACTACCTCGGCCAACCCCTGGGCATCATCCACTTCTTGCAACGCGCCGGCGTCGCGCATCATTGCGGCGATTTCGAGGAAGTTGAACAGGTGCGGGCCGCTGATCACCGGCTTGGCCAGCGCCGCAGGCTCCAGCAGGTTGTGCCCGCCGTTGGGCACCAGGCTGCCGCCGACAAAGGCGCTGTCGGCCAAGGCGTAGAGAAACAGCAGCTCGCCCATGGTGTCGCCAAGCAATACCGAGGTGTCGGCATCGACCGGCGCCCCACTGGAGCGCTGCACCGTGGCAAAACCCTGCTGCTGGCACAGCTCCAGCACCGTGTTGAACCGCTCCGGATGACGGGGCACCAGGATCAACAGCGCGTTGGGGTAGCTGGCGAGCAACTGCCGGTGGGCTGCCAGCACCACTTCATCTTCGCCCTCGTGGGTACTGGCGGCGATCCATACCGGGCGCTCGCTGGCCTGCCATTGCTCACGCAACGCGGCGGCGCGTGCCAAAAGCGCTGGGTCGATGGTCAGGTCGAACTTGATCGAGCCGGTGACTTCGACCGTTTCCGGGCGCGCGCCCAGGCTGCGAAAGCGCTCGGCCTCGGTGGCGGTCTGCACCGCGAACAGGCTCATGTCTGCCAGCATCGGCGCAGTCAATTTGGCGAAACGCCCGTAACCCTTGGCCGAACGTGCCGACAGCCGCGCATTGGCCAGGGCCACGGGTATCCCGCGCTTGGCGCATTGATGAATATGGTTGGGCCACAGCTCGGTTTCCATGATGACCGCAAGCCTGGGCTGGACCCGGTCCAGGAAACGCTTGGCGGCACACGGCAAATCGTAGGGCAGGTAGCAATGCTGGATGCGCGGCTCGTTGGCAAACAGTGCCTGGATCCGCTCGGAACCGGTGGGCGTCATGCAGGTGACGGTGATCGGCAGCTGTGGATGACGCTCCAGCAAGCCGCGGATCATCGGTGCGGCGGCGATGCTCTCGCCCACCGACACCGCGTGCACCCAGATCCCACCGGGTTTGAGTACCGGCAAACCGTAGGAAAAGCGCTCGCTGACGCGCTTGGCGTAGGCTGGCGCCTTGCGGGCACGTAGCCATAGTCGTAAAGCCACCAACGGCAGCGCCAGGTAAAACAGACAGCTGTAGAGAGTTCTATTCATGGCGGCGGAGTTTATCGGCTTTTTCAGCCGATCGCCTGCAAACACGCGGTAAAACGTTCGGCCAGAAAGCGCGCGGCTGGGCCCAGGGGCTCATCGCGCCGCCACACCAGTTCCACCACCAGGGCCGGTGGCGTCCATTCGCTGTCCAGCTCGACCATCTGCCCGTGATAGGTCGGGTATTGCACCACATGCCGGGGCAACCAGGCCCAGCCCAGGCCACGGGCCAGCCATTCGGCCAGCACGTAGAAGCTGTCGGCGCGCCACACCTGCGGGCTGGCCGCCTCGCTGCCGGGGTAAACGCTGGTCTGGGTCGACATCAGCAATTGGCGAAACTGCGCCAGGCGCTGGCAATCGACAAAACCCTCCCTGGCCAACGGATGCCCGACGCCACACACCGTGACCATCTCCACACTGCCAACCACCCGCCGCTCAAGGGCTTCGGGGATCTGGTCGTGGTAAAACAGCAACCCCAGGTCAGCCTTGCGCTCCACCAGCTTGCGCGCGACATCGCCCTGGGCCGTGCTGGACAACTGCACCTCCAGGCTGGGAAATTTCCCGGCCAGCGCCTCTAGGCTGTCGAGTACCGGCTGATAGAGCATGGCTTCGTCCTGGGCCAGGCGCAGCCGCGCTTCTTCGCCGCGCATCAACGACAGGGCCCGGCCATTGAGGCGCTCACACTGGCGCAGCACTTCCCGGGCCTCCTCCAGCAGCACAGTGCCGGCCTCGGTCAGGCGTGGCTGGCGACCGCTACTACGCTCAAACAGGCTCACGCCCAGGTCGGCCTCCAGCAAGGCAATGCCATTGCTCACCGCCGACTGCGCCTTGCGCTGGTGCCGTGCCACCGCCGAAAACGAGCGCTGCTCGGCGACGCTGACAAACAGGCGCATCTGCTCCAGGTTCCATTGCACGCTCATTGGCCAAACCCATCTTAAATTCGGATAGGTAATGACTTTACCCCATCTACGGATTCTCTAGAATGCCGGCCTTGTTATGCGCCCCTATTTCCGAGGAACACCCCCATGAACGCCGCCTACTACTACCTGGCCATTGCCATTTGCTCGGAAGTGATCGCCACCGTTTCCATGAAAGCGATCAAGGGCTGGAGCACGCCAATCCCGCTGCTGCTGGTTATCGTCGGCTACGGCGTAGCGTTCTGGATGCTCACGCTGGTGGTGCGCACCGTACCGGTGGGCGTGGCCTACGCGGTGTGGGCGGGGCTGGGGATCGTCATGGTCAGCATCGCAGCGCTGTTTATCTATGGGCAGAAGCTCGATCTGCCGGCGATGCTGGGGATGGGCTTGATCGTGCTGGGCGTGGTGGTGATTCAGTTGTTTTCGAAAACAGCCGGCCACTGACCTTCTACAGTTGTTGATCCTGGGCAAAGATCCCGCTGTCGAGTCTGTATACTTGGCCTCTTGTTCTGAACACTGAGGTCGCCCATGCCATCCGTTATTTCCACCGACGTCCTGATTGTCGGCGCCGGGGTTGCCGGCCTCTGGCTCAACGCGCGCCTGCGCAGCCAGGGGTTTTCCACGATTGTGGTGGAGAACGCGACCCTGGGTGGCGGGCAGAGCGTGAAGTCCCAGGGGATCATTCACGGTGGTGCGAAATACGCCTTGCACGGTGCCCTGACCGGCGCTTCCGAAGCCATTGCCGACATGCCGCGACGCTGGCGTGAAGCGCTGGCGGGCACCGGCGAGCTGGACCTGACGGGCGTGCGCCTGCTGTCCCAGGCCCATTACCTGTGGTCGCCCGGCACCCTGGCCGGCAACCTCACCAGTTTCTTCGCCAGCAAGGCGGTGCGTGGCCGCGTCGACCAGGTCAAGGGCGACGATTTGCCGCCGGCCCTGCAAGACCGCCGCTTCAAGGGCAAGGTCTATCGCCTGGCCGAACTGGTGGTGGACGTGCCGAGCCTGATCGAACGCCTGGCGCAACTGGCCGGCGACGGCCTGCTCGCCGGGCAACAGATCGAGCCGCTGCTGGAAGGCGGCATCCTGGTCGGCCTGAAAGTCGATGGCCGGGCGATCCGCGCCCAGCGCATCGTGCTGAGTGCCGGCGGCGGCACCGCCGAGCTGCTGACGGCCCTGGGCCTGAGCCAGCCGGCCATGCAAAAGCGCCCGCTGCATATGATCATCGCCAAGGGCCCCGGCCTCAAACCCCTGTACGCGCACTGCCTGGGCGGCGGCACCAAGCCACGGATCACCATCACCACGCACCCGGCCGCCGATGGCCATTGGGTGTGGTACATGGGCGGTGATATTGCCGAGACCGAAGGCGTGCACCGCACGCCCGCCGAGCAAATCGCCACCGCGCAAAAGGAGCTGGCGCACCTGCTGCCGTGGATCGACATGAGCCAGACCCAGTGGGCAACCCTGCGGGTGGATCGCGCCGAACCCCTGCAAACGGGCCTGACCCGGCCAGACAACGCGTTCCTCGCCGAACAGGGCCGCCTGTTGGTGGGCTGGCCAACCAAGCTGGCCCTGGCGCCGGACTTCGCCGACCGCGTGCTCAGCGCCCTGGAACGTGACGGCATCCAGCCAACCCCAAGCACGCCGCTGCCTGAACTGCCACGCCCAGCCATCGCCCAACCCGCCTGGGAGCAATTATTGCCATGAGCCTGCCGACCCTGCATGACCTTCATCGCCCCCTGGGCAGCACCGGCCTGCTGGTATCGCCGCTGGGCCTGGGCACCGTGAAGCTGGGCCGCGACCAGGGGGTGAAGTACCCCAATGGTTTTCAGATCCCCAATGATGAAGAAGCGCGGATGTTGCTGCGCCAGGCGCGCGAGCTGGGGATCAACCTGATCGACACCGCACCGGCCTACGGCCATAGCGAAGAGCGCCTGGGGCCGCTGTTGCGCGGCCAGCGCCAGGACTGGGTGATTGTCAGCAAGGTCGGCGAAGAGTTTGCCGACGGCGTGTCCCATCATGACTTCAGCGCGGCCCATACGCGGCTCTCCGTGGAGCGCAGCCTGAAACGCCTGGAAACGGATTTCATCGACCTGGTGCTGGTGCATTCCGACGGCAATGACTTGCATATCCTCAATGACTGCGAGGTCTACCAGACCCTGGCGCAGCTCAAGGCCGAGGGCAAGATTCGCGGCTTCGGCTTCTCCGGCAAAACCGTCGAAGGCGGCGTGAAGGCTCTGGAACAAGGCGATTGCGCCATGGTCACCTACAATCTGAACGAGCAAAACGAAAAAGCCGTGATCGATTACGCCGCCGCCCATGGCAAAGGCATCCTGGTGAAAAAGGCCCTGGCCAGCGGCCATGCATGCCTTGAGCCTGGAGTGGATCCAATTCATGCCAGTTTCGTCTTGTTGTTTGCGCAAACGGGCGTGGCCAGTGCTATTGTCGGGACCATCAACCCGCTGCACCTTGCCCATAACGTGGCAACCGCTGCCAAGATCATTCGCCAATCCTGATGCCGCCGACGCGGCCGACCCCGACGCAAGAAGGAGCCGACATGCCGCGAACGCTCATAAGAAAAAACCCCAGTAACTTTAAAACACTGCCGCTGTACGTCGAAGCCACCCCCGAAGGCCTGAGCTACCAGAGCGTGGGCATGCCGCTCAACTTTGCCCAGACTCTGCAACGGCGCAAGCCGGTGGAGGTGGCAGATGCCGAACGCTTCGCCCTGGAACTGGCCAACCTCGGCGTATCGGTGCGCCTGACACTGCACTGGCAAAACCGCGATTACTGGGTGTTGGTGCGCCAGCGCCGGCAGGACCGTGGCGATGTGGTGCTCAAGCTGATTTCCGGCTACGTGCCGGCCCATGAACTGAACCTGCCGTTGCACACGGCCATCCAGGAAATCGCCGAGGAATGCCTGCTGGAAACCCCGGAAGGCTGGCTCGGCGGGCGTTTCAACGACACCTGGCTGCCGGCGCCCTACTCCAGCGCGCTGCATTACCGTGAGGCCTTGCCGTTTCGCCTGTCACCGCTGTCCGGCGCCGCCCGCCCGGTGCGCTGCGCCAGCATGCAACTGATCGAACGCCCCCGGGCCTATGTGCACCTGCCCACGGCCTCCCTGCAATTGATCTATGACCTGCGCCTGGAAGTGCCCAAGGAAGCCAAGTCCTTGAGCCTGTTCCATGTGGACGAACGCCTGGAGGGCGATCAACTGGTGGCGCGCCTGGACCGCCAGCGCCCGGACCTGTACCTGATGCCCCTGAAGGACGGCCAGCCGTGCGCCGAGCTGTATACCCTGAAGAAGGATCAACTGATCCCGGCGAGCACGCGCGGCTTATACCTGGCCGAGAGTTTTGCCCAGCAGGAAGGCTGGCTGGTGCGCGATGAGCGGATCCGCTGGAAGGACTGGCTCAGGCAACAGGGCCTGAGCGCGCCAGAGAAGGAATCGAAGTTGAGCCAGTTGACCGGGCGGGCCAGGCAGATCTTGCGCAAGATGGTGCCGAAGAAGGCGGGTCGCTGAAGCAGCCCCGCCTGTGGCGAGCGGTATCTATTGGTTGAGTAGTTTTTCCAGCCCAACCGTCAACGGCGTCGGCTCAGGCAATGTGAAGCTCGCCGCCAAGCGCTGGTTGTTGGCCCTGGAATGCCGGATATCTCCCGAGCGCGGCGCGGTGTAGCTGACAGCCGGCAATGAGCCGACGATTTGCGACAGCGCCTGCAGCAACTGCTTGAGGGTGGTGGTGCGGTTCCAGCCGACATTGATCGCGCCCAGCGGCGCATCGGCCATTTCCACGGCTTGCACCAGCACGGCCACCAGATCCCCGACGTACATGAAGTCACGGGTTTGCTCACCGTCGCCGAACACGGCAATCGGCAGGCCTTTTTGCGCGCGCTCGCTGAAGATGCTGATCACCCCGGAATACGGCGATGAAGGATCCTGGCGCGGCCCAAAAATGTTGAAGAAGCGGAAAATCACCGGCTCCAGGCCATGCTGGCGACGGTAGAAGTCAAAGTAGTGCTCGCTGGCCAGCTTGTCCGAAGCGTATGGCGTCAACGGTGCCTTGGCGGTTTGCTCATCGATGGAGTCGCCTTCGCCGTTGTTGCCATACACCGCCGCACTGGAAGCAAACACCACACGCTTGACCCCAGCCTGGCGCATGGCTTCGCAAACATTGAGGCTACCCACGAAGTTGCTCTGGTGCGTACTGACCGGGTCATCCACCGACGCCTGCACCGAAGCGACTGCCGCCAGGTGCACTACCGCCGTAACCCCTACCGCTGCACGAGCGACCAGTGCGGCATCGGCCACATCGCCTTCGAGCAGTTGCAGGCGTGGGTTGTCCAGCGGCAGGTTGCTGCGCTTGCCGGTGGACAGGTTATCCAGCACGCGCACCGCGTAGCCCTTGGCCAGCAGTGCATCGACCAGATTGGAACCGATAAAGCCAGCACCACCGGTAATCAGTACGAGAGCATCAGACATAGCGGCAAACCCTATTGAGCAGCATCGTTGGTTTGGCGAATTTTTTCGACAATCGCGGTGGTCGAGCTGTTTTCCACCAACCCCAGGACTTTGACCTTGCCGCCATAGGCGTTGACGATATCGGCGCCGACCACCTGGTCGACCGAGTAGTCGCCGCCCTTGACCAACACGTCCGGCTTGACCTGGGCCAGCAGGTTTTCCGGGGTGCCCTCGGAGAAACTGATCACCCAGTCCACCGCGCCCAACCCAGCCAGGACCGCCATGCGCCGATCCACACTGTTGATTGGCCGGCCAGGGCCTTTGAGGCGGCTGACCGAAGCGTCGTCGTTGATCGCCACGATCAGGCGATCACCCTGGGCGCGGGCCTGCTCCAGGTAAGTCACATGGCCGGCGTGCAGGATGTCGAAGCAACCGTTGGTGAAAACGATGCTTTCGTTATGGGCACGGGCATCGTCAATCGCCAGCAGCAATTGCTCAAGGCTCAACACGCCACGCTCCGAGCCTTCCTCGCGCTGGATCGCACGGCGCAGTTCCGGGGCGCTGATGGATGCCGTACCCAGTTTGCCCACCACAATGCTCGCCGCCAGGTTGGCCAGGGCCACCGCGTGGGGCAATTCCTCACCGGCTGCGATCGCCGCCGCCAGGGTGGAAATAACGGTGTCGCCGGCGCCGGTGACGTCGAATACTTCCCGCGCTCGCGCCGGCAAGTGCATGGCCGGGTGGCCGGGGCGCAGCAGGGTCATGCCGTGTTCGCCACGGGTCACCAGCAAGGCGCCGAGGTCGAGGTCGGCCATCAGGCGTGCGCCTTTGCTCACCAAGTCGTGCTCATCGACACAACCGCCGACGATGGTTTCAAATTCGCTGAGGTTCGGCGTGATCAGGCTGGCGCCCCGGTAGACCGAGAAGTCCTTGCCCTTGGGATCAGCCAGCACCGGGATGCCCCGGGCCTTGGCGGCCTGGATCAGCACCTGGTGGTTTTTCAACGCGCCTTTGCCGTAGTCCGACAGCACCAGCACCTTGATGCCTTCGAGCAACGTGTCGACCTGGTCACTGAGGGCCAGGGCGTCGGTGGCGAAGGGTTCTTCAAAATCGATACGCAGCAATTGCTGGTGACGGCTCATGACCCGCAGCTTGACGATGGTCGGCTGGTGGGCAATGCGCTGGAACAGGGCACGCACGCCAGCGCCGCGCAGGCTGTTGGTCAGGCTGTCGGCGGCTTCGTCGTCACCGGTCACGCCGACCAGGGAGGCCGGGGCGCCGAGTGCAGCGATGTTAAGGGCGACGTTGGCAGCGCCGCCTGGACGGTCTTCGATTTGCTCGACCTTGACTACCGGTACCGGTGCCTCAGGGGAAATCCGTGAGGTACCGCCATGCCAGTAACGGTCGAGCATGACATCGCCGACCACCAAGACAGGGGCTTGATCGAATCGCGGCATGGACAACTTCATGGAGCAACCCACATACAAAATGAACAGGGGCGCGATATTAGCACAGGGAAAAGCATCGACCGATTCAATCCTGGCGGTCGATCCCAGCCTGGCTGCAATAGCGCCTCAATAGGCATCAGTCACGTGGGAGGGCGCCACAGGGTCACCTTCTTCGAACTCCTTGGCGTGCAAACGGGCGTAGTAACCGTTCTTCGCCAGCAGCTCGACATGGGTGCCGCGCTCGACAATCTGGCCGTCGTCCATCACCAGGATCAGGTCGGCTTTCTCGATGGTGCTCAGGCGGTGGGCAATCACCAGGGTCGTGCGGTTCTTCACCACATGGTCCAGGGCCGCCTGGATATGACGCTCGGACTCGGTGTCCAGGGCCGAAGTCGCCTCGTCGAGAATCAGCAGCGGCGCATCCTTGAGCAAGGCCCGGGCAATCGCAATGCGCTGGCGCTGGCCGCCAGACAGCAGCACGCCATTCTCGCCCACCAGGGTTTCGTAGCCCTGGGGCATCTTCACGATGAACTCGTCGGCATAGGCTTCGCGAGCGGCATGGTGCACCGCGTCGGCGGGCGCGCCAGCCAGGTCGCCATAGGCGATGTTGTTGGTCACGGTGTCGTTGAACAAGGTGACTTGCTGGGTCACCAGGGCAATTTGCCGGCGCAGGTTGCGCAGGGTGAAATCCTGCACGCGTACGCCGTCGAGCAGAATCTGCCCCTGTTCGTGCTGATAGAAGCGCGGGATCAAGCCCGCCAGGGTCGACTTGCCGCTGCCCGAACGCCCCACCAGCGCGACCATTTGCCCAGGCTCGACGATAAAGCTGATGTCGTTGAGCACCTTCTTGTCGCTTTCCGGGTATTGGAAGCTGAGGTTGCGCACTTCAATGCGCCCAGCCAGACGTTCATGCTCGATCACGCCCTGGTCGACTTCGACCGGCTCATCCAACTGCTCGAAAATACTCTCGGCACCCGCCACGCCCTTTTGGATGGTCGAGCTGACTTCGGATAGCTGGCGAATCGGCTTGGGCAACAGGCCGGCCATGGTGATGTAGGCCACCAGGTCGCCGGGCGAGGCATCGCCACGCAAATACAGGACCAGGAACATGACCACGGCCATCGCACTGTAGGTCACCAACTGCAGCATCGGCGTGTATACCGCGCCGGTCTTGGTCATCGCCAGTTGTTTCTCGGTATTGCTCAGGCTCGCCTGCTCGAAGCGCACCTTTTCATATTTCTCGCCGCCAAAGCTGCGGACCACACGGTAGCCGTGGATCGTCTCGGAGGCCACATGGGTCACGTCGCCCATGGACACCTGGATTTTCTTGCTTTGCTTGCGGAATTTACGGCTGGTGCTGTTCACCATCATGCCGATCACCGGCAGGATCGCCAGCATCACCAAGGTCAGCTTCCAGTTCATCCACACCAGGGTGCAGAACAGGAAAATCACGGTCATGCCTTCGCGGATAACCACCTTGATCGCATCGGTGGCAGCACCGGTGACCATGGTGACGTTGAAGGTAATGCGCGAAATCAGGTGGCCGGAGTTGTTCTTGTCAAAAAAGCGGTTGGGCAACTCCAACAGTTTGTTGAACAGCACCACGCGCAGGTCGTGGACCAGGCCCAGGGAAACCCGTGCCAGGAAGAAGTTGCCGAGGAACGAACCCACGCCCTGCCAGGCCGCGATCAGCACGATCATCAGCGGCACGGTTTCCAGTAACTGCAACTTGCCCAGATAGGGGTTGCCGGGGAACAGGCTGGCCTCGGGATTCGCCAGGCCATCGACGAAATACTTGAGGATATAAGCGAGCATCGGTTGGGTCGATGCGAAGATCAGGAACCCGACGATACTCAGGATGAACAGACCCACATAAGGCCGTACGTAAGTCAGGAGGCGGAAGTAAATCGCCAGCGTCGACTGGGTTTTCGGTTCAGGACTGCTCATGGGAATCCGCGCAAATCAGTAAGGCGCGGATCATATCACAGGCCTCTTCGCCCCAAAAAACATGAGCAGGGGCCAGCCTTGCATCAAGTCGGTTAAGATAACCGGCTATTGATGGGAGTCAGGCATGCAAGTAATCGATCACAACACCTATGAGGCATTGCGCGCCGGCGCGCAGGTGCTGGAAGCCGATGGTTCTGGCGACAAGGTGCTCCGGTTGACCGATGGTTGCATGCTCAAACTGTTCCGGCGCAAGCGCCTGCTCAGTTCGGCGCTGTTCTACCCGTATGCCCAGCGCTTCGCCAACAACACCCGCGCATTGCAGCAACGGGATATCCCCTGCCCGCGCATCATTGCGGTGTATCGCATTCCCAGCATTGCGCGGGACGCGGTGTATTACAGCCCGCTGGCCGGGGAAACCATCCGCCAGTTGAAACTCGCCAAGGCCGAGGCCGACGCCTTGCGTGTGCGCCTGGGCTGTTTCATTGCGCAACTGCATGAGAAGGGCGTGTACTTTCGCTCGCTGCACTTTGGCAACGTGGTCCTGACTCCGGAAAACACCCTGGGGCTGATCGACATTGCCGACCTGAGTTGCCAGGCCGCCGCCCTGAGCCAGAGCAAGCGCCTGCGTAACTTCAGCCATCTGCGGCGCTATCCCGAGGATCGGCAATGGCTGCTGGGCGATGATGCCGGGCAAGCCTTCTTCGATGGCTATCGCCAGGGCTTGCCGGCCGGCAGTCAGCAGGCACCGCTGATTGAGCGCCTGCGGCAATTACTGGACTGACTTCACCGGGTGATGATCAGCACCGTGGCGCCTCGGCGATTGGCGAAGCGCTCGACGATGCGCATGTTGCGCTCGGCCAGCCAACTGATGAGCCAGGGCTCGTTACCGCGGGCTTCGATCAGGAAATAGCGGAATTGATCCGCATAGGCCGGCGACATCGCCGCTTCCCGGGTCAATTGCTTGAGCAGATAACCACGCCCGGCGTAATAACCGATCCGGCCGTCATCGAAATACGCTGGGACATCCGGCTCGACATTCGCCGCCATCCAGCGCCCCGCGTCAACGTACTGGACCTTGCCCGGCCCGGTGGACACCACATTGGACAACATCACCAAAAGGCAGACCGCCACCAGGGCCTTGCCCAGGCGCGGGAACTGTTGGGCAAACATCTGCATCGCCAAGGCCAGCGCCGGCACAAACAGTAGGTTCAGGAAGCTCATGTAGCGCAAGTTCATGAACTGCTGCTGGATAAAGAACAGCAGCAATACCAACAGGTACAACAGCGCCGCCCAGGCAAAAGGCCGGTATTCGTGCCAGTAGCGCTTGATCGCCTGCCAATTGCGGCCACGCAAAAACGGCACGGCAAACGGACCGCAAATATTTACAAAGCCGATGGCCATGGCCGCCAGGATGCCAAAAAAGATGATGCGTCCGGCTTCATCCTGGGAGTACTTGTTGATCAGCGAGTTGGCGAACTGATCGCGCAGCAAGTCAAACGACGCCAGCACCTGGTTGGGGTTGATCAAGCCCAGATAGTAGTCAACGCGAGCCGATGTAAAACCATCCGTGGCCGAGACCAGCACTATCCCCGCCACGACACCCAACAGCGGCAGCGCCACAAACTGCAGGAGCGCCAGGCGCCGCTCGCGCACCCACAGGCCAGGCAACTGCCATAAGCCCAACGCCGGCAACAGCAACAACGCTTCCAGCCGGAAGGCTGCCGCCGCGACAATCGCCAGGTGGATGATTGCCGCCCGCAGCCATCCACCGCGGGCCTGCCAGCGCATGGCCAGCCAAAGCGTCAGGATGCAGAAGAACCAGAAGCCGAACTCACGCAGGATCTCGCCACGAAACTGGTTGAACGCAGGCATCGCCAACACCACCAGGCAAGCCCAAGGCGCCACCTGCACCGAGCGCTGGCGCACGCAGTCAACCAGTAGCGCACAGGTACCGGCAGCAAACAGCGAACACCACAAGTACGCACTCAGTTCTATGGGCAGGGCTGAAACCGAATGGGTGCCCGCCAGGAGCAGGGAGAACCAGGGCCAGTTGAATACGGCAAAGGCGGCTTTCGGGCCATGGACGTGAGCGTCCTGGGCAATGGTCAGGTAGAAAGCCGCATCACGTCCGACAGTCGCTGCGCCCAGCACAGCGATCAGGGACAGCAGCAGGCTCCCAAAAAATGCCACTCGAACGGGATGCTCGACGACAATACTCAACACCCGGGCCCACAACTTGCTGCCTATTCCAACCACACCCCCCCCTTAAAACCTGGCGTCACATCGCGTGCACAAGATTTGAAAACATACATTTCAGAAAAACCACTGCACCACGAAAACCCAGCGCCCAGTCATTGCAATCAACTCTGGCGCTGCATAGGTAATTCCCGGCGTAGCGTAACAGGCTATAAAGCGCTTACTTGAACATCAGCTGAAGCGCCTTGCGTGTGTACGACCAGCGCGTCAGGGCGCGCCAGTCGGTACGTACCGCCTGGCAGTAAAACTGCCTGGCAAGCGTGTATTCCCCAGCACTGAAGCAATTGCGAAACAACGACAGGCAGCGCTGCGCGAGAAACGCACTGCGCAGGCCTTGCAACTCTGCTGGCATACGCACCGGCGAAAACACCTCGTCTACCAGGCTCACGCCCGCCGCGACACTGTGGTTGATGTCATGTCGCAGGCTGTCCGCATGCTTGTAGATCAGCGCCAGTGGCTGGTCGATGACCGTGCAAGGCACGCGCGCCAGGGCCTGGGCAAACACCGGGATATCCTCGGCGTTACGCATGCGCTCCGGGTAGTTGCCCACCGCGAAGATGTCCCGGTGCATGGCGCAAGCGCCATTGGAGATCGCGATGGTCTTGTCCAGCAAGTACCCGCGAACCCGCTGGTATGGGGTGGCAGGCAGCGGCTTGACGGCATGCAGGCGGCGCTTGCCATCTTCAAATACCGACCAGTGGCCACCGATGATCAGGCGGCTATCCGGGTGAGCAGCAATATGCTGCGCAACCAGGGCCAAGGCGCCTGGGGCCATTTCATCATCGGCGTCGAGGAACATCAGGTACTGGCCCGCAGACTCCTCAATCCCGCGATTGCGCACCGAGGCCAGGCCGCCATTGGGCTTGCGCAGGGCCTGGAAACGCCCAGGGTGCTTGGCCAGCAGAGCTTCCAGCACCTGCGGCGTCTCATCGGTAGAGCCGTCATCAATCACCAACAGCTGCGCATCGGCTTCGTCGAGTTGCGCCAGCACCGACTCAACCGCGCGCCCCAGGGTGCGCGCGTAGTTGTAGGCCGGGATGACGACGCCAATCAGTGCTTCAGTCAACGGCTTGCCCTTCCACACCGTCTTTGACGACCAGGATGTCTTCCATGATCAGGTACTGCAGATCGGAGCCGAAGAACATGTTCAGGGCGTCGGTCGGCGAGCAGATCATCGCTTCGCCGCGGCGGTTGAGCGAGGTGTTCAGGGACACACCGTTGCCGGTCAGCACTTCCAGCTCTTTCATCATGTCGTAGTAGCGCGGGTTGTACTCGCGCTTGAGCACCTGGGCGCGGGAGGTGCCATCTTCATGGACTACTTCCGGCACGCGGGTTTTCCACTCTTCGGCCACTTCAAAGGTGAAGGTCATGAACGGGGCCGGGTGATCGACCTTGATCATCTGCGGGGCCACGGTGTCGAGCATCGACGGGCAGAAAGGCCTCCAGCGCTCGCGGAACTTGATCTGGTGGTTGATCCGGTCAGCCACGCCCACGGCGCTCGGGCAACCAATGATCGAACGTCCGCCCAGGGCGCGCGGGCCGAACTCCATGCGGCCCTGGAACCAGGCCACCGGATTGCCGTCGACCATGATCTGGGCGATGCGCTTGGGCATGTCGTCGATCTGGCGCCACTTCGGCTTGCTCGGGTGCTTGGCGCACGCGGCAATCACTTCTTCATTGCTGTAGGACGGGCCGAGATAGACGTGTTCCATCTTCTCTACCGGTACCCCACGGGCATGGGACACATAGGCCGCCGCGCCCACGGCAGTGCCGGCATCACCGGACGCCGGCTGCACGAACAGCTCCTTGACGTCGTCGCGGGCAATGATCTTCTGGTTCAACTTGACGTTCAGCGCGCAGCCGCCGGCGAAGGCCAGCTTGCCGGTTTCCTTGAGGATATCGCCCAGGTAATGGTCGATCATCTGCAAGGCCAGTTTCTCGAACAGCGCCTGCATGCTGGCTGCGTAGTGGATGTACGGCTCGTCGGCGATGTCGCCTTCACGCTTGGGACCCAGCCACTCAATCAGTTTTGGCGAGAAGTAGAAGCCCTTGCCCTTCTCTTTATAGCGGCGCAGGCCGATGACGTTGGCGTAGTCGGTGTTGATCACCAGTTCGCCATTTTCAAAGGAAGCCAGGCGCGAGAAATCGTACTTGCTGGCATCGCCATACGGCGCCATGCCCATGACCTTGAACTCGCCGTCGAGCATTTCAAAGCCGAGGAACTCGGTGATCGCGCCGTACAGGCCGCCCAGGGAGTCCGGATCGTAGAATTCCTTGATCTTGTGGATCTTGCCGTTTTCGCCGTAGCCGAAGAAGGTGGTGGCGTACTCGCCCTTGCCGTCGATCCCGAGGATCGCGGTCTTCTCCTGGAAACCCGAGCAGTGATAGGCGCTGGAAGCGTGGGCCAGGTGGTGTTCAACCGGCTCGATCTTGATCTTCTTCGGATCGAAGCCCAGTTGCTCCAGGCACCAGACAATCTTGTTGCGGTAGCGCTTGTAGCGCCGGTTGCCCATCAGGATCGCGTCAAGGGCGCGGTCCGGGGCATACCAGTAACGCTTGGCATAGTGCCAGCGAGCCTCGCCGAACAAGCTGATCGGGGCAAACGGGATCGCCACCACATCAACGTCGGAGGGTTTGATGCCAGCCTGTTCCAGGCAGAACTTCGCCGACTCGTAGGGCATGCGGTTCTTTGCATGTTTATCGCGTACGAAGCGCTCTTCTTCGGCGGCCGCGATCAGCTTGCCGTCGATATACAACGCTGCGGAAGGATCATGGCTAAGGGCGCCGGACAGGCCAAGAATCGTCAATGCCACTGGGGTCTAGCCTCTTTTAGTCTGCATGCAGGCGCTGGCGCCTGAAAAAATGTGAGCCCCTCGCCTCGGCGAGAAAAGCTAAAGGGCGGGATTATAGCTTAAAAGCGGCAAAACGCCTCTAGCCGCAAATGGCACGGAGAAACAAGAGGCATCATCGGAAAATCTCGATACTGCCGTCTCGATTTTGCCGGTAGACGGTGTAGGGCAGTACCAAAGTATCGAGAACGCCCGATAGCACGAAATCAATGGCTATCCACGGCACCGAGGCGATCTGCTGGTCTTCCAGGCTTTTTTTGCTGTTGGGTTCGCCATTGAGGGAGCAGAAGTCATACACCACCCCGCTGTAGATACGGGGCACGCTCTCGCAGTGGCTGCGCAGGTCCTTGAGCTTCTGGCTGGCCACCGCGTCTTCGCGAAACACCGTATTCAGGGTGCCGCAGGCCGTGGTCGAAAGGACAATGGCGGCGAGCAGCAGAATGTTTGTAGGATTCACGGGTAACCCTCTTTGGTATGGGGCGCACAGCCTAACCCAAGACTGTGTAAGACGAATATGCCGGCATTTTGCGGGAATATTCTTCAAAAAACGCCGCGCAGAATCGTTAAACTCGCGCCCTTTTTCCGCGCCCGCGCTGCGCGTCATGGAAGTTGGTTTGCTCATGAAAGTTGTTGCCCCCACGTGTTTTGCGATGTTGCTCCAGAGCCTGCCGGGCCTGCAGCAAACTGCCCTGGCCGAAGATGCCCTGCTGATCCTCGACCCCAGCGTGGTGACAGGTTCGCGCAGCGCCAGTCGCAGCTTCGACCTGCCCTACTCGGTGGACAGCATCAGCCGTGAGCAGATCAGCGACGGCCAGTTGGGTATCAATGCCTCGGAGGCCCTGTCCCGCGTGCCGGGGCTGGTGGTGCAGAACCGCCAGAACTACGCCCAGGACCTGCAGATTTCCTCCCGCGGCTTTGGCGCGCGCTCGGCGTTTGGCGTGCGCGGGATCAAGCTGATTGCCGATGGCATCCCCGCCAGCACCCCGGATGGCCAGGGCCAGGCCGCCACCTTCAACCTCGACACAGCGGACCGCATCGAAGTACTGCGCGGCCCGGCCGCCACCCTGTATGGCAGCAACGCCGGCGGGGTGATCCAGATGTTCTCGCGCAATGGCGAAGGCCCGCCCCGTATCGGCGCCGAAACCCTGTTTGGCAGCGACGGCCTGAACAAGAACCACCTCAGCGCCGAAGGCGCGGTGCAGGGCGCCGGGTTTGTCCTCGATGCCTCGCGCATGGACACCGACGGCTACCGCGACCACAGCAGCGCCCGCCGTGACCAGACCTTCGCCAAGCTCAACCTCGAACCCGATGACGACAGCAAGCTGGCCCTGATCTATAGCAGCCTGGAGCAAAACGGCACCCAAGACCCGCTGGGGCAAACCTGGGCAGGCTACAAGGCCGACCCGCGTTCGGTAAGCAGCAATGCCCTGGCGTACAACACGCGCAAGAGCATTGATCATCAGCAACTGGGGATGAATTACGAGCGGTACATTGGCGATGCGACGTTGCAGGTGAATGCCTATACCGGGCGGCGGAGTGTGATTCAGTATTTGTCGATTCCAAAGTTCACGATGAGCGGAGGGCTTAACCCGGCCAACGAACGCGGCGGCGGCGTGGTGCAATTCGACCGCAAGTTCTACGGCGGTGGCGTGCGCTGGATGCAGCCCATCGACAGCGTGCCGGGCGAATTGATGATCATCACCGGCCTGGACTTCGACCAGAGCGAAGACAGCCGCCACGGCTACCAGAACTACAGCGGCAACACCCTCGGCGTGAAAGGCGAATTACGCCGCAATGAAATCGACACCGCCCGCAGCCTCGACCCGTACATCCAGGCCAACTGGGCCATCGAGCGCTGGACCCTGCAAGCCGGGCTGCGCCACAGCACCATGGAAATGGACGTGGATGACCAGTTCCTGAGCAATGGCGATGCCAGCGGCAATAAGACCTACCAGAAGAACACACCCTCGATGAGCGTGATGTACGCCTTCACCCCAGACCTGCACGGCTACGTCAGCGCCGGCAAGGGCTTCGAAACGCCGACCCAGGCCGAAATGGCTTACGCCCCGGGCGCCATCGAAGGCTTCAACTTCGGCCTGAAGCCGTCAGAAAGCACTCAATATGAAGTGGGCTTGAAGGCCCAGGTGAACAACAACACGCGGGTCAACGCTGCCGTATTCCAAATAACTACGGAAGATGAGTTGGTGGTCAATGCATCGAAGGATGGACGCACCAGCTACCAAAACGCCGGCCGCACCCTGCGCCGTGGCTTTGAGCTGGGCATCGAAAGCCAACTGAGCGAACAGTGGAGCGCCAACCTCGCCTACACCCGCCTGCAAGCCACCTACGACAGCAACTTCAGCAATAGCGGCAAAACCGTGGACAAGGGCAACTACCTACCCGGCGTCCCACAGACCACGCTCTTTGCCGAACTGAACTGGAAACCACGAGACTGGGTGAGTACCGCCGTCGAAGGTGTGTACCGCAGCAAGATCTATGTCGAAGACACCAACCAGAAGCATGCTGCTCCGGGTTACAGCGTTTTCAACTGGCGTGCACGCTTTGAGCAGAAGGTCGAACACTGGACCTTTCACCAGACCCTGCGCCTGGACAACCTGCTGGATCGCCAGTACGTCGGTTCGGTGATTGTCGGCGATGGCAACGATCGTTATTACGAAGCCGCGCCCGGCAGGTCGTGGTATGCGGGCGCAGGAGCCCAGTACAGTTTTTGAGTGATAAAAACCAATGGGCAAACAACATTGCCCATTTGGTTCCCACATCAATAACAGACACTTCCCATAACTCAGCCCCTACACTTTGGAAAAGTACCCACCAAAATCATAAAGAACTATAAACGCAAACACCTACTCAACTTTTGAGCAATCACCCATCAGCCTTTAATTGCCACTCTCCATTAGCCCCGTAAACCAGTTCATGATCTATGGGCTCTCGATAGGGATCACCAAAGTTCACATAACCGCCATCACCTTTGCCATTAGAGGCGGTTGGCTGCCATTCCTGGGTATCAGCGTTAAAAAATTCAGCGTCATCACCAGCGGTTGTGTCCTTTGGATTGCGGACACCCGACTGCACTTTATCTATCGGACTTGCTGGATTCACCGGATCTATCGGCTTATTTTCACCGGCCAGATCACTGTAAAAAGAAAACGATTGAAAACCTGTTATCGAAGTCATTTGCACACTCCCGGAATTAACATTTCGATCACTCAATAAACATCTATATAAGATATTTTTATCAAGCGTCTATACAACCTATTAACCCCAACGAACAATGTCCAGAGCACTACTTAATCAAAATATTAAGTAATGCCCCTTGCCTTCGAAAACACTGTGATTTCCCAGACCTGAAAAAATCGCTACGACTTATGACGGCCTCACGCGGATCACCTAACTAACGCGCTCACCTTGGGCAAGCGCTGATCAATCACGCGATACAAAGCACTATCAGCCGGCCAGTTGCGCATAAACCGCGCACGGTCCTTGGCAAACGCCGGTGCGAAGCTGCTCAGCGAGCCATGCTGACACATCGAATCCAGATCTATCAGCACCCAACGCCCTCCCTGCCAGAACAGGTTGCGACCCTTGAAGTCACCGTGGCTGATCCGCTCGCGAATCAGTTCGCCAAACAGGCGCTCCAGGGCCAGCAGTTCAGGCTCGGGCACCTCACCGCTGTCCACGTAAGGGGCCAGGTGCTCGATCAGGTCGGGCCCGGACAGGTGCTCGGTGACCAGATAAGCCCGGCCGCGCAGCCAGAAAAAGCGTCGTTCCAGAAGCGCCAGGGGCTTGGGTGTGGCAATCCCCAGGAATGTCAGGCGGTTGCCTTCGCTCCAGGCGTGCCAGGCGCGGCTGGGCCTCCAGAAGCGCCTGAGCCAGTGTGTAAAACCCTTGATGTTGTAGCGTTTGATCACCAGCGGCCGCCCCGCGACATCCACCCTGGCCACCGTGGCCGAGGCGCCGGCCTTGTACATCTGGCCCTGGTCGATCAGCCCATCGACCTGTGCCAGTACTGGCAGCAGGGTGGCTTCTTCTTCACGCCGGATGGCGCGCAGCCCAAAGGCCCCGCGCACTACGCTGAACAAGGTGCACTCACGGCCGATCTTGCCCATGAAGTCTTTCAGGCGCCATGCGCGCACTTTGCGCACCTGTTTTTGCAAGGCTTCCAGAGGCAACGCGTGCTCGCCGTTGCTTAACAGGTAGTGCACCAGTAATTCTTCGGTAAACGGTTCGAGGTCGCTCGGTAACTGGGCAAAAAACACCCCGAGGTTTTCCAGCACCCGGTTACGTGACAGGGGTTTACCCGCCTGCTCGACGCAGATGCCCCCCCCGTCGATCAAATACAGCTTGTCAGCCTGACGCATCAGGTTGTCCAGGTGCAGATCTTCCTGCCACAAACCCTTGGCGTGCATCTGGGCAATCGCACCCAGCGCTTGGGCCAGTACCGCCTGTTGCTCATCGGCCAAGAGCGGCAAGGCTTCGACTGCCGCCCAGGCGTCGGCCAGGCTTTGGGCCCCTTCCAGAAACTCGAACAGCAGCCAGCCACCCTCGCCGTCTTGCAGGCCGTCGGCAAGCAACAGCGGGGTAGTGAGGCCTTGCTCGGCGAGCAGGCGCACGCCCTGGAGTTCGCGCTGGAAATGTCGCGCGGCGTTGCTACCCACCAGCAACTTGGCCAGCACCGGCCGGCCGCGCCAGATGGCCGCGCCCACATAACGCTGGCCGGGCAACACCCGCAACACGCTCAGCAGCTGCAACTGCCCAGGGCCCGCTGCATCCGCCAACTCAATACTCAAGGGCAACGCGGGGGTGCGCCCGGCGTTTTTGAGTTCAGACAGCCGCATCAGCGGGCCTCCTTGTGACTGCGGCGCCCCGCCAGGTAAGTTGCCCAGGTATCCACCAGCGAACTGTCGACCGGCTGGTCGAGGTAAGCCGCCAGAAATTGCCGCACCTGCTCTGCGGTCCATGCCCCGGCACGGCGCAGTAGCGGCTCCAGATCCTTGACCCGATCACGCCGGCCCAGCAACAGCGGCCGGGTTTTTTCCAGGTCGATCAACTGCGCCGCGTAACCGTCGCCGGTGGCCTGCAGGAAGATGTGCTTGGGGTAAAAACAGCCATGCACCTGGCCGACACCATGGAGCTTGCGCGCCAATTGGCCGCAGGCCACGAGGATTGCGTGGTGCTGGGCTTCGCTCAGGGCCGGCCACTGCTCCAGCAGTGAATCCAGGTCATTCCAGCCATCCAGCGCGCGGGTCAGCAGCAAGGCGCGGTATTCGCCGGCAACTTTGCGCTCGCCATAAAAGGCGGCCTGCAAGGCTGGGATCGCCTTCTGCCGATAGCGGCTGATATTGCGAAACTCGCGGGCAAAGGTTGGCTCGCCAAACGGCCGATGCAGGGTGCGCGTCAGGTAGTTGCTCTGGCGCTTGAGGTAGAAGCCACGGCCCTCCAGCTCCAGGCGGAACACACTGCTCCAGCCGCCGCGACTGGTGTTGGGCTCGTCCACTGCATCCAGTTGCCTGGCCCACAGGGCATCGAAGTCAGCCAGGCCATTGCGCTCCAGCAAGGCCCGGTCTTCAGTTGCCAGGAAGTCATTCATTCGCGTCCCTCGAAAAACTTCAGCACATGGCGGATCCGCTGTTTATCCGATGTGTTCAGGTGCTTGCGCCGACGATATTGCATGTAGAAGCGTAGGCGCTGGGTGGCCGACAAGTGGTATTTGGCGACCTTGTCCAGGCATGCCAAGTCCTTGGTGATCCGGTATTTGAGCCAGAAGCCGCGCCAAAAGTCGCCGTTGGGGCAGTCGATCAGGTACAGGGTCTGCTGGTCGTCGATCAACAGGTTGCGCCACTTCAAATCGTTGTGGGTAAACCGGTGGTCGTGCATGGTCCGGGTGTATTCGGCGAGCTGGCGGCTGACCTTGTCGACCCACACCGGGTCGGACAATTGCGGGTCCTTGCGTTCGGCCAGGGCCGCCAGGTCTTCAGTGCGCGGCAACTCGCGGGTGATCATCGCCCCACGGTCATAGGCCAGGCCCTTGCGCTCCAGGCCCCAGGCCACGACTTCGGCCGTGGGGATGCCCCACTTGGCGAAGCGCTTGAGGTTCTGCCATTCGGACTTGACCCGTGGCTTGCCCAGGTAACGCCGCAAGCCTTTGCCGGCGCCGGTGTAGCGCTTGACGTAGTAGTTGACCCCACCGCGCTCCACGCGAATCACTTCGGACAGTGGGTCTCGGGTCAGCCGCTCGCCTTGCAGGGCGAACACCGCGTCGAGGCTACCAAAATCGTCCACAAGCTCCGAGTAAGCAGGTTCCAGGTTCCAACCCGCCATCAGAGCGCGCCTCCGTAGCGGATTTTACGGTCATAGAGTTTGCTGGCCTTGCGCTCCAGCCACTGCAGCAACGCGCCTTCCTCGGCCAGGATCTGGCGCAGGGGCTGCTGGAAGTAGCCCTTGAGGAAGCGCAATTTGTCGCGGCGGGTCAGGCCGATATCCAGGATCGAAAAATACAGGGCCGCCAGGTCCTTGTTGCGCCAGCGCTGACTGATGCGCGGCCGCACCTGGGCGCGGTGCAGGTCGATCACCGACAGCTTGAAGTCATCGGCCGTCACCGGCTTGTCGGTGTGCAGCAGGAAGTGGCAGATGTAGCAGTCACGATGGTTGACGCCGGCGCGATGCATCATCCCGGTCATGCGCGCCACTTCGGCAATCAGCGCGCGCTTGAGACGCGGCTCGGGCGGCTGCTTGAGCCAGTCCATGCTCAAGTCTTCCAGGCTGATGGTCGGCGCCAGCTCTTGGGTGACAATAAAGGAATGCTGGTCGGCCGGGTTGGCGCCACGTTCGCCGTAGGCCACGGCGGTCATGGTCGGGACGCCCACTTCGTGCAGGCGCTGGATCGCCTGCCACTCCTGCCCGGCGCCCAGCACCGGCAATTTGGCGGTGAACAGGTTCTTGAAGATTTCACCCCAGCCGATGCCACGGTGGATTTTCACAAAGTAGCCGCGCCCATCCACCTCGGTGCGCAAGGTGCGACGGGCTTCCAGTTCACGGTAAACCTCACCCTCCAACAGCTCGACTTCGGCGAACGCATCGCGCCCGGCCCAAAGGCTCTTGAACGGTTCGGCAAGAATCAACTTCATCAGTGTTGCTCCGCCAGAATTACATCCGCAGCGTGCTGCGGCATGCTATAGAGGTCGGCCGTCTCGGCGAAGGCCAGACCATTGCGGCTCCAGGCCGCACGTTGCTGCTGATCACTGAGCATCCCGGCCAGGTACTGGTTGAGCTGGGCCTGCTCGAAAGGCTCGTCAAGCACACGCCCGCAATCGGCCTCGCTGATGTAATGGGCATAACCACACACCGCCGTGACCAATACCGGCAACCCGGCCACCAGGGCTTCGAGCAGCACGGTCCCGGTGTTTTCGTTGTACGCCGGGTGAATCAACAGGTCGGCGCCCAGCAAAAAACGCGGGATATCGCTGCGCCCCTTGAGGAACTGCACATTGTCGCCCAGGCCAAGGGTAGCACTCTGCAATTGGAATACTTTGGGGTCGTCCTGGCCAATTACAAACAGACGGGTGCGCTTTTTCAGGTCTGGCGGCAGTGCGGCCAGTGCCTTGAGGCTGCGATCCACGCCCTTGGTCTTGAAACCCGAGCCGATCTGCACCAGCAGCAAGTCATCGTGCGCAAGGTTGAATTCGGCGCGAAAGCCTGCGCGGATCTCGGCCGCATTCGGCGGCGCCCGACGATCCTGGGCGATACCCGGTGGCAGCAGGTGGAAGCGCGCCAGCGGCGTGTCGTAGTGCTTGATAAACAGCGGCTGCTGGACCTGGGAGATCATCAGCACTTGGGTCTTGGCGTCCTTGGCAAACACCGCGCGCTCGTACTCGGCAAAGTGCCGGTAGCGGCCGAAGCTGCGATACAGCGAGTGCCGCAGGTTCTGCGCCTTGTCTTCAAAACAGCCGTCTGCTGCGTAGTACACATCCAGGCCAGGCATTTTGTTGAAGCCGATCAAACGGTCCACCGGGCGCTTGGCCAGGTCGGCCTGCATCCAGGCGGTCAACTTCTCGTTGCGCCGATGGTTGAAGAACGCCTTGACCGGCGCCACCAGCACTTCAAAACCTTGGGGCACGTCGCCTTCCCAGATCAGGGTGTAGACACGGATCTGGTGGCCGCGCTGCTGGCACTCCAGGGCGATGCGCATGAAATCGCGCTGCAAGCCACCAAAGGGGAAATATTTGTACAGTACAAATGCCAGTTGCATCAGTGCAGCTCCTCAGCCAATAACAACGTGCTCAGTCGGCTGGCCACACGCTCAGGGTTCAGGCGAGTGAAGCACAACGGCCACTCGCGCTTGAGATCAAACCGGCGCTGGTCTTCAGCGGTCGGTTGGTAGGTGCATTTCTTTTGCAGGCAGGGCGCGCAGGGGAAATCGCTGCCCAGATGGATCTGCGCCTTGCCGTAGGCACCGGTCAGGCCCGGGTTGGTCGGGCCGAACAGGGAAATTGTCGGCACATCCAGCGCGGCGGCCAGGTGCCCGAGGCCGGTATCCACCGCCACACAGGCCCTGGCGCCGGCCAGTACCCGCGCCACACCGGCCAGGTTCAGCTTGGGCAGCACCTCGGCGTTGGCCAGGCCTTGGGCCAGGCGCTCGGCGCGGGCCTTTTCGGCGGCATTGCCCCATGGCAACTTCACGTCCACCCCCAGGCTGCCCATGCGTTCGGCCAGGTCGCGCCAATAGGCTTCGGGCCAGTGCTTGGTGTCCCAGGTGGTGCCGTGCAGCAGCAGCACAAAGGGCTTCTTCGGCGGCAGGCCGAGCAGTTTTTCGGTGCTCAGGCCGTAATCCCCCAGGCCTTTGGGCAGGTCATAGCCCAGGGCCACGGCGAACAACTGGCGCAGGCGCTCCACCGCATGCTGCCCACGCGCAACCGCCAGGCGCCGGGAATAGAAGCGCGCGGCGATGGGTTCGCGGGCTGAATGTTGGTCAAAGCCCGCCACCGGCGCCCGCACATAGCGGGTCAGCCAGGCGCTTTTCAGCAGGCCCTGGGCGTCGATCACCAGGTCGTATTTGGTCGATTGGATCTGCTTCTTGAAGCGGCGCCATTCGCCGCTCTTGAAGGTCTGCCAAAGGTTCTTGCGCCAGCGGCGAATCGCCACCGGGATCACCTTGTCCACCGCCGGATGCCAGGTGGGGATTTCGGCGAAGCCCTCTTCCACCACCCAGTCGAAACGGATCCCCGGGATCGCCCGGGCCGCGTCGGTCAATGCAGGCAAGGCGTGGATCACATCGCCCAGGGATGAGGTCTTGATTACCAGTACCCGCAACTCAATGAACCTCGACCACGTTGCCCTGCAAGCGCTGCAAGGCTTGGGCTACCGAGTCGGGCAGCAACTGGCGCAGGCAGTTGTAGTGGCCGAAACGGCAGGTGCGGTCAAAGCACGGGCTGCACTCCAGGCCCAGGCGCACCACCTCGACCTTGTCGGCCAACGGCGGCGTGAAGCCTGGCGAGGTGGAACCGTACACCGCCACCAGCGGGCGATTCAGCGCGGCGGCCACGTGCATCAGGCCAGAGTCGTTGGACACCACCGAGTCGGCGCAGGACAGCAGGTCGATCGCCTCGGCCAGGGACGTATCGCCACTGAGGTTGACCGCTTCTTCGCGCAGGCCGGGGATCAGGCGCTGGCGGATGTCCTCCCCCACCGAATGATCGTTTTTCGAGCCAAACAGCCAGACTTGCCAGCCTTCGCGGATTTTCAGCTCGGCAACCTTCGCATAATGCTCCGACGGCCAGCGCTTGGACTCGCCAAACTCGGCGCCTGGGCACAGTGCCAGCACCGGGCGGTCGAGGCTCAGGCCGAACTTGGCCAGGGCTGCATCGCGGGTGACCGGGTCGATTTGCAGGCTCGGCCGTGGATACGGTGTCGGCAGCTCGGCATTGGCCGCATAGGCCAGGGCCATGAAGCGCTCGATCATCAGCGGGTAGCGGGCCTTGTCGAGCTTGCGCACGTCGTTGAGCAGGCCATAACGGAACTCGCCGCGCCAGCCGGTACGCTTGGGGATGCCGGCGAAGAACGGCACCAGGGCCGACTTCATCGAGTTGGGCAGCAGGATCGCCTGGTCGTACTGGCCGGCCAGGGACTTGCCGATCCGCCGCCGGGTCGCCAGTTCCAGCGCGCCATGGCCGAGCGGGAAGCTCAAGGCCTGCCGTACTTCGGGCATGCGCTCCAGGATCGGCCGGCTCCACTCGGGGGCGAGCACGTCGATTTGGCAGTCGGGATGACGCTGTTTCAGGCACTGGAACAGTGTCTGCGCCATCACCATGTCACCGACCCAACTGGGCCCAACGATCAGAATATTCATGTAGTTTCCACAAACGATTCGGGGAGGCTCATGCCTCCCCGCCTCGATAATTACTGTAGGTCACGGTGTGTGGGGGAGCGTGCTTGCCCGCGATAGCATCACCGCGTGCTGTCAGCCAGACCGCAGCGCCTGCATCGCGGGCAAGCCCGCTCCCACATAAAGCCGGTCTCCACATTCAATTGGGGTCGCTGTAGTGTTTTAGCTTAACCCCAGTTCTTGCCAGATCCGTTTCACCTGGCGCCGTTCGTCAGCAAACTGATCCCCGGCAACCACCCCCGCCTCGTTCTGCAAGGCCTGGCGATGAGCCGCCGAGCGGTAGGCCTTATACACCTCACGCAACAGGTGGGCATCGGCGGCGGGCATCAGCCCGACCTGCTCCAAGCCTTCCAGGATGCGGATATTGTCGGTGTAGCGCAGTAATGATGGATGCTGCGCAGACCACGCCAAAGCGGCGTATTGCACCATAAATTCAATATCGACGATACCTCCGGCGTCCTGCTTGAGATCGAACAGCGCCGTGGGCTCGAAGGCGTTCGCCGCCGTGCCGGCCCCGGTCGACTTGGTGCCCAGGTTATCGCGCATCTTGGCACGCATCTCGCTGACCTCCTGGCGCAGCTTCGCCAGGTCCTGCGTGCGGCCCAATACCTGCGCACGCACGCCTTCAAACGCGCGGCCCACGTCCTGGCTGCCGACCAGCACCCGCGCCCGCACCAGGGCTTGATGTTCCCAGGTCCAGGCCTCGTTTTCCTGATAACGGGCAAAAGCCCCCAGGGAGCTGACCAGCAGCCCGGATGCGCCAGAAGGTCGCAGGCGCATGTCCACTTCGTACAATTGCCCGGAGTTGGTCTGGGTGGTCAGCAGGTGAATGATGCGCTGGCCCAGGCGAGTAAAGAACTGCGCGCCATCGATCGGCTTGTCGCCGTCGGTTTCGGCCTGCGGGTCACCGTCGTGGATAAACACCAGGTCCAGGTCCGAGCCATGCCCCAGCTCGATCCCGCCGACCTTGCCATAGCCGACAATAATGAATCCGGGGTCGCACAGGGTGCCGTCCAGGCGTTGCGGCGTGCCGTGGCGCGCCACGGTCTGGCGCCAGGCCAGGGCCAGCACCTGCTCCAGAATGGCCTCGGCGAGCCAGGTCAGGTAATCGCTGACCTTCATCAGCGGCAGGCTGCCGGCGATTTCCGAAGCGGCGACACGCAGGCGGTGCGCCAACTTGAAGTGGCGCAGGGCTTCCATCTGCTGCTCAAGGTCATCTTCGGGGATACGCGTGAGGCGCTCGCGCAGTTCGGCGGCCAGTTCCGGCGCCAAGGGCGGCTTGAACAGGCGGCCTTCGTTGAGCAGTTCGTCCAGCAGCAGCGGGAAGCGGGTGATCTGCTCGGCAATCCACGGGCTGGCCGCGCACAGGGTCAACAGCCGACGCAGGGCGTCAGGGTTTTCCGTCAACAGCACCAGATACGCAGAACGCCGCGCGACAGCTTCTACCAGCGGCAGTACGCGCTCCAGCACCAGGTCCGGGTTGGCGTGTTCGACGGCCTGGGCCAGCAGGCGCGGGATAAACGCATCCAGGCGCTCACGTCCCAGGCGCTGCATCGCCCGCAGTTGCGGGCTGCCGCGCAGGCTGGCCAGGGCTTTCAGGGCCTTGGGCGCATCGGCAAAGCCGCCTTCGGCCAATTGGCGACAGGCGGCCTCCTCATTTTGGGATTCTTCCCACAAGGGCAGCCACTCGCCGCCGACCACCAATTCGCTTTCCACCCCCTCCTCTTCGTCCGGATCAGCGATCACCTGGCGGAAATGCCAATCCACCCGGCCACGCCAGTACATCAACTGCCCGTGGAACGCGGTCCAGTCGGCAAAGCCCAGCATGAACGCGATCCGCGCCTGGTCTTCATCACTGTGGGGCAACATCTGGGTCTGGCGGTCGGCGATGGCCTGGATCGCATGTTCGGTGTAGCGCAGGAACTCATAGCCGCTGCGCAACTCGGCAATCACCGCCGGCGGCAGGTAGCCCTGGCCTTCCAGGGTGCCCAGCACCTTCAGCAAAGGCCGCTGTTGCAGGCTCAGGTCGCGGCCGCCGTGAATCAGCTGGAACGCCTGGGCGATAAATTCCACCTCACGGATACCGCCCGCGCCCAGCTTGATGTTGTCGGCCATGCCCTTGCGCCGCACTTCCTGCTGGATCAACTGCTTCATGGTGCGCAGCGCTTCGATCGCAGAAAAGTCCAGGTAGCGCCGATAGACGAACGGGCGCAACAGGTCGAGCAATTGCGCGCCGGCCACCTGGTCGCCGGCCACCACCCGCGCCTTGATCATCGCGTAGCGTTCCCAGTCGCGGCCCTGATCCTGGTAGTACTGCTCCAAGGCATTGAAACTCAGCACCAGCGCCCCGGCGGAACCGTAGGGCCGCAGGCGCATGTCGACCCGGAACACAAAGCCGTCGACGGTCATCGGGTCCAGGGCCTTGATCAATTTTTGGCCCAGGCGGATGAAGAACTCCTGGTTGTCCAGGGCACGCTTGGCCCCCACGGTCTCGCCGCCCTCGGGGTAGGCAAAGATCAGGTCGATGTCCGACGACAGGTTCAACTCCACCGCGCCCAGCTTGCCCATGCCGAGGATGACCATCTGCTGCGGCTCGCCGCTACGCCCGCCGGTGGGCGTGCCGAATTGCGCGCAGTGACGCTGGTACAGCCACTGGTAAGCCTGGTCGATGCTGGCGTCGGCCATGTCCGACAGGTCGCGGCAGGTCTGCACCAGGTCCGCCTGTCGGGTCAGGTCGCGCCAGATGATGCGCACTTGCTGGCGGGTGCGCTGGCGGCGCAGCACGCGACCCAGTTCGTCTTCTGTTTGCGCCTGTTGCACGGCTGCGGCAATCTGCCCACACAGCTCATCGGGCGCAAAGCCGCGATCCAGCTCGCCCCAAGCCACCAGCTCAAGCAACATCAAAGGGTCACGAACACTCTGTTCAATCACAAAGTCACTGGCGGCGCACACCCGGGCGAAGTCGGCCCAACGTTGCGGCGTCCACGCGGACAGGCCATGATCGGCATCCAGCATGGCCACCGCGTCACGAAATGACTGCTCGGCCCGGCTGGCAAATGGCAACAGAATGACTGGGAGTTCAACCAGCATTGGAAGGCTCATGGTCTATCCTTGATCGGCGCGTAAATGACTTGTAGCTGTGAACGCAAGAACCACGCTCGATGAAGGACTGTCGAACAAAGGTTAGAAATAGCTGAAAATTCTTTAATTTTGGCAGGCAACATTAAACTTCTACCTTTTCTTGTTCGCAAAAGATCAACAATAACGATTATGCTCACCAGCCAGACCGAGCCATACGCTCAGTCTTGTGTAGTTTTACTACTCGTATATACATTCGAAAGGCTGAAATGGCCGACGATTTGTAGTAAAACTACAGGACGCCGAAGCAACCTTCGGCCATCCAAGAATTTATGTCGTCTGCCCACAAGGCCAGTCGCAAACTTCAGGCAACCGATTCTGGTAGCCTTTCCGCCCTGGAGCAAGCCATGCAAGACCTCGATCCCGTCGAAACCCAGGAATGGCTGGACGCCCTGGAATCGGTTCTCGACAAAGAAGGCGAAGACCGTGCGCATTACCTGATGACCCGTATGGGCGAACTCGCGACCCGCAGCGGCTCGCAACTGCCCTACGCCATCACCACGCCATACCGCAACACCATCCCCGTTACCCACGAAGCACGCATGCCTGGCGACCTGTTCATGGAACGCCGCATTCGCTCGCTGGTACGCTGGAACGCGATGGCGATGGTTATGCGCACGAACTTGAAAGATTCTGACCTGGGCGGTCACATCTCCAGCTTCGCTTCCAGCGCAACCCTGTATGACATCGGCTTCAACTACTTCTTCCAGGCCCCGACCGAAGAACACGGCGGCGACCTGATCTACTTCCAGGGCCACACCTCGCCAGGCGTCTACGCCCGTGCGTTCATGGAAGGTCGCATCACCGAAGACCAGATGAACAACTTCCGCCAGGAAGTCGACGGTGGCGGCCTGTCGTCGTACCCGCACCCTTGGCTGATGCCTGACTTCTGGCAGTTCCCGACTGTATCCATGGGCCTGGGCCCGATCCAGGCGATCTACCAGGCACGCTTCATGAAGTACCTGGAAGCCCGTGGCTTCATCCCCGAAGGCAAGCAGAAAGTCTGGTGCTTCCTGGGCGACGGCGAGTGCGACGAGCCGGAATCCCTGGGCGCCATCTCCCTGGCCGGCCGCGAGAAGCTGGACAACCTGATCTTCGTCATCAACTGCAACCTGCAGCGCCTCGACGGCCCGGTTCGCGGCAACGGCAAGATCATCCAGGAACTCGAAGGCGTGTTCCGCGGTGCCCAATGGAACGTGACCAAAGTCATCTGGGGCCGTTTCTGGGACCCACTGCTGGCCAAGGACGTCGACGGCATCCTGCAACGTCGCATGGACGAAGTCATCGACGGCGAGTACCAGAACTACAAGGCCAAAGACGGCGCGTTCGTACGTGAACACTTCTTCAACACGCCTGAACTCAAGGCGATGGTTGCCGACCTGTCCGACGACGAGATCTGGAAACTCAACCGTGGCGGCCACGACCCGTACAAGGTCTACGCGGCATACCACGAAGCGGTCAACCACAAAGAACAACCGACCGTCATCCTGGCCAAGACCATCAAGGGTTATGGCACCGGTGCCGGCGAAGCGAAGAACACTGCGCACAACACCAAGAAAGTCGACGTCGACAGCCTGAAGTTGTTCCGCGACCGCTTCGACATCCCGGTCAAGGACGAAGAGCTGGAGAACCTGCCGTTCTTCAAGCCCGAGCCAAACAGCGCCGAAGCCCGCTACCTCAGCGAGCGTCGCACTGCACTGGGCGGTTTCGTGCCACAGCGCCGCGCCCAGAGCTTCAGCGTACCGACGCCACCACTCGATACCCTCAAGGCTATCCTGGACGGCTCGGGCGACCGTGAAATCTCCACCACCATGGCTTTCGTGCGGATCCTCGCGCAGTTGGTCAAGGACAAGGAAATCGGCCCGCGCATCGTCCCGATCATCCCGGACGAAGCCCGTACCTTCGGTATGGAAGGCATGTTCCGCCAGTTGGGCATCTACTCCTCCGTCGGCCAGCTCTACGAGCCAGTCGATAAAGACCAGGTGATGTTCTACAAGGAAGACAAGAAGGGCCAGATCCTCGAAGAAGGTATCAACGAAGCGGGCGCCATGAGCTCCTTCATCGCTGCCGGTACTTCGTACTCCAGCCACAACCAGCCGATGCTGCCGTTCTACATCTTCTACTCGATGTTCGGCTTCCAGCGTATTGGCGACCTGGCCTGGGCAGCAGGCGACAGCCGTACCCGTGGCTTCCTGATCGGCGGTACTGCCGGGCGGACCACGCTGAACGGCGAAGGCCTGCAACACGAAGACGGTCACAGCCACATCCTGGCTGCCACCATCCCGAACTGCCGCACCTTTGATCCAACCTACGGCTACGAGCTGGCGGTGATCATCCAGGACGGCATGAAGAAGATGACCGAAGAGCAGCAGGACGTTTTCTACTACATCACCGTGATGAACGAGTCCTACCAGCAACCAGCCATGCCGGCCGGTGTTGAAGAAGGCATCATCAAGGGCATGTACCTGCTCGAAGAAGACACCAAGGAAGCGGCACACCACGTACAGCTGATGGGCTCCGGCACCATCCTGCGCGAAGTGCGTGAAGCGGCGAAGATCCTGCGTGAAGAGTTCAACGTCGGTGCTGACGTATGGAGCGTTACCAGCTTCAACGAACTGCGTCGCGACGGCCTGGCCGTGGAACGCAGCAACCGCCTACACCCAGGCCAGAAGCCTGCGCGCAGCTACGTCGAAGAGTGCCTGACCGGCCGTAAAGGTCCAGTCATCGCCTCTACCGACTACATGAAACTGTTTGCTGAACAAATTCGCCAGTGGGTCCCGTCCAAGGAATTCAAAGTCCTGGGCACCGACGGTTTCGGCCGCAGTGACAGCCGCAAGAAGCTGCGTCACTTCTTCGAGGTCGACCGTCACTTCGTGGTGTTGGCAGCCCTGGAAGCCTTGGCTGACCGTGGTGAAATCGAACCCAAGGTGGTAGCAGACGCTATCGTCAAGTTCGGGATCAACCCGGAAAAACGCAACCCACTGGACTGCTGAGGAGATTTTTTGTGAGCGAACTCATTCGCGTACCTGACATCGGCAGCGGTGAAGGTGAAGTAATCGAGCTGTTTGTAAAGGTCGGCGACACCGTCGAAGCCGACCAGAGCATCCTGACCCTGGAGTCGGACAAGGCGAGCATGGAAATCCCTGCTCCCAAGGCTGGCGTGGTCAAGAGCCTGAAAGTGAAGCTGGGCGACCGCCTGAAAGAAGGCGACGAACTGCTGGAGCTGGAAATCGAAGGTGCCGCTGATGCGGCCCCGGCGGCGGCGCCTGCTGCCGCTGCTGCACCGGCGCAGGCTGAAAAGCCAGCGGCGGCTGCCGAGGCCCCTGCGGCCCCGGCGGCTGCACCGGCGGCGGCGACTGTCCAGGACATTCACGTCCCGGACATCGGTTCGTCGGGCAAGGCCAAGATCATCGAGCTGCTGGTCAAGGTCGGCGACACTGTCGAAGCCGACCAGTCGCTGATCACCCTGGAGTCCGACAAGGCCTCCATGGAAATCCCATCGCCGGCTGCCGGCGTCGTGGAAAGCATCGCGGTTAAGCTCGAAGACGAAGTCGGCACTGGCGACTTCATCCTCAAGCTGAAAGTACAAGGCGCTGCGCCTGCTGCTGCCCCGGCGCCGGCCGCTGCTCCTGCTGCCAAGGCTGAAGCTGCACCGGCTGCCGCCGCCCCGGCTCCTGCGGCAAAAGCCGAGGCCGCACCGGCCCCGGCGGCTGCCCCAGCGCCAAGTGGTGCCAAGGCTCACGCCGGCCCTGCCGTGCGTCAACTGGCCCGTGAGTTCGGCGTCGAGCTGAGCGCTGTCAGCCCTACCGGCCCACACGGTCGTGTGCTCAAGGAAGACGTGCAGGTCTACGTCAAATCCATGATGCAGAAGGCCAAGGAAGCTCCGGCTGCCGGCGCTGCTACCGGTGGCTCGGGCATTCCGCCGATCCGCACCGTAGACTTCAGCCGCTTCGGCGAAATCGAAGAAGTGCCGATGACGCGCCTGATGCAAATCGGCGCAGCCGGTCTGCACGCCAGCTGGCTGAACATTCCGCACGTGACCCAGTTCGACCAGGCCGACATTACCGACCTGGAAGCTTTCCGCGTTGCGCAGAAAGCCGTGGCCGAAAAGGCCGGCGTGAAACTGACCGTGCTGCCACTGCTGCTCAAGGCCTGCGCGCACCTGCTCAAGGAACTGCCGGACTTCAACAGTTCGCTGGCACCAAGCGGCAAGGCGATCATTCGTAAGAAATACGTGCACATCGGCTTCGCGGTCGACACCCCGGATGGCCTGCTGGTACCGGTCATCAAGAACGTCGACCAGAAGAGCCTGCTGCAACTGGCTGGCGAAGCGGCTGCACTGGCTGCCAAGGCCCGCGACAAGAAGCTGACTCCGGACGACATGCAAGGCGCCTGCTTCACCATCTCCAGCCTCGGGCACATTGGCGGTACTGGCTTCACGCCAATCGTCAACGCGCCGGAAGTGGCGATCCTTGGTGTTTCCAAGGCCACCATCCAGCCTGTGTGGGACGGCAAGGCCTTCCAGCCGAAGCTGATGCTGCCACTGTCGCTGTCCTACGATCACCGTGTGATCAATGGCGCGGCCGCTGCACGCTTCACCCAGCGCCTGAGCCAGTTGCTCAACGACATCCGCACCATCCTGCTGTAAGCCGCAGCAGCCTCCCCTTCACCGGGGAGGCTGGTTGCAACGATTTCCGAGCGCCACGCTCGTACCTCAACCCCGCCAATTTGGCGGGGCTTTTTTTGCCTGTGGTTTGCAGGAGCCGGCTCCTACAGGGAATCGACAGACCATCTATCAGGCCGACTGTAGAAAACCGCCCTGCGGCCGATAACCCACTTATAGCACTTAGCCTTCATCCTCTCTTGTCAGTCCGCGCTGCATGATGCAACCTTGCCGCAGACAGCAGCAAAGAGGGCGATAGCCCGGCGCGATGCGCATTTTTCCAAGCGAGTTCCCCCATGAAAAGCCAACCCGATGTCGCCCGAACGGCGGCCGAGGTCGTGACGCAATTACCGGTGCCTTCGCGCCTCGGTATGCTGCGTTTCGAGCGGCTGAATGAGGCTAGCTGGGCGCTGCTGTACCTCGACCCCAATTGTGAACGCCAATTCGGCTTGCCCGCAGTAGAGCTGTGCTCGCTGATCGGCTCGCCCTACGCCAGCCTGATGGAACCCCAGGCGCGCTATCAGTTGCACGACACGATCCAGCAGCAACTGACCACCAGCCCCCATTACCTGGTGCGCTACACCCTGCACACCAACGACGGCCCGCTGAGCCTGCTGGAGGTCGGCGAGGCCTACAAGCAACACAATCGCCACCTGCTGCGCGGCTACCTGATGGTGGTGGACGGTTTATTCAGCAACCTGGCGCCGCTGCCCGCCGCCGACCTGGAAGACCAGAACAGCCGCCTGCAGATCGCCCTGGAGCTCAACCAGCGCGCCCAACAGGAGCAGTTGCAGCACCTGGAGCGGGTGCGCGCCCAGCAGGAACTGATCCTGCTGCTGGCCCGCCAGCGCTACAGCACCAACAACTCCCTGCAAGAAGCCGCCGAACTGATCACCCGCAGTGCCTGTGACATCTACCAGATCGACTGCGCCAGCATCTGGAACCTCGAAGGCCAGCAGTTGGTGCCGATCTCTGCGTTTCATCGCGCCGACCAGCAACACCATATGCCGGCGCCGATCGATGCCAGTGGCTTCCCGGACTACCTCGAAGCCCTGCAGAGCTGCCGCGCCATCGATGCCGGCAATGCGATGCGCGACCCGCGCACCCGGGACATGGTCGAAAGCCTGCGGCCCATGGACATCCACGCCATGCTCGACGCCAGCATCCGCGTCGATGGCCAGGTGGTGGGCGTACTGTGCCTGGAACAAAGCGCTGGCACCCGGGACTGGCTGTCCGATGAAATCGCCTTTGCCGGCGAATTGGCCGACCAGTTCGCCCAGGTCATCAACAACCATAACCGGCGCACCGCCACCAGCGCCCTGCACCTGTTCCAGCGCGCCGTGGAGCAAAGTGCCAATGCCTTCCTGCTGGTCAATTGCGACGGCGTGGTGGAGTACGTCAACCCCAGTTTCACCGCGATCACCCAGTACAGCACCGAGGAAGTCCACGGCCATCGCCTGGCCCAGTTGCCGGCCCTGGAAAACCTCAGCGAACTGCTGTTCGACGCGCCCTCCAGCCTTGCCAAGAGCAACAGTTGGCAGGGCGAGTTCAAGAGCCGGCGCAAAAACCTCGAACCGTACTGGGGCCAGCTGTCGATCTCCAAGGTGTATGGCGACAACCGCGAACTGACCCACTACATCGGCATCTACGAAGACATCACCCAGACCAAGCTGGCCCAGCAGCGTATCGAGCGCCTGGCCTACACCGACAACCTGACCAACCTGGGTAATCGCCCGGCGTTTATCCGCAACCTCGACGAACGCTTCGCCCGCGACAGCGACGCGCCCATCAGCCTGCTGCTGGTGGATATCGACAACTTCAAGCGGATCAACGACAGCCTCGGCCACCAGACCGGCGACAAGCTGCTGATCAGCCTGGCCCGACGCCTGCGCAACAGCCTCAATGCCGGCGGCAGCCTGGCACGCTTTGCCAGTAACGAATTTGCGGTGCTGCTCGACAACGCCGACCTTGAGGCCGGCCAGCAAATGGCCTGCCAGTTGCTGATGACCCTCGACAAACCGATGTTCGTCGACAACCAGTTGATCAGCGTCACCGGCTCCGTGGGCCTGGCCTGCGCGCCGCTGCATGGCCGCGACCCGCAGACCCTGATGCGCAACGCCGGCCTGGCGCTGCACAAGGCCAAGGCCAACGGCAAGCACCAGGTACAGGTGTTTACCGAGGCCCTGAATGCCGAGGCCAGTTACAAACTGTTCGTCGAAAACAACCTGCGCCGCGCCCTGACCCAGAACGAGCTGGACGTGTTCTATCAGCCCAAGCTGTGCCTGCGCAGCGGGCGCCTGCTGGGTATGGAGGCGCTGCTGCGCTGGAACCACCCGGAAAAGGGCATGATCCGCCCGGACCAGTTCATCAGCGTCGCCGAAGAGACCGGCCTGATCATCCCCATCGGCAAATGGATCGCGCGCCAGGCCTGCCGCATGAGCAAGCAGTTGAGCGCCGCCGGCCTGGGCAACCTGCAGGTGGCGATCAACCTGTCGCCCAAGCAGTTTTCCGACCCGGACCTGGTGGCCTCCATCGCCAGCATCCTCAAGGAAGAACAGCTGCCGGCCAACCTGCTGGAGCTGGAGCTGACCGAGGGCCTGCTGCTGGAAGCCACCGAAGACACGCGCCTGCAACTGGACCAGTTGAAGAGCTTTGGCCTGACCCTGGCCATGGATGATTTCGGCACCGGTTACTCGTCCCTCAGTTACCTGAAGAAATTCCCCATCGACATCATCAAGATCGACCGCAGCTTTATCCATGAGATCCCGGACAACCAGGACGACATGGAAATCACCTCAGCAGTGATCGCCATGGCGCACAACCTCAAGCTCAAGGTGGTCGCCGAAGGCATCGAGACCGCCGAACAACTGGCGTTCCTGCGCCGCCATCGGTGCGACGTCGGCCAGGGCTACCTGTTCGACCGGCCAATTCCCGGCTCCGAGTTGCTAGAGAAGCTCAAACGCTATCCGCGCGGGCCAATCGCCTGACAGCGCTGTAACACTCGGGCACACTGGTGGTCTGAACTGTTAACTCAACCTGACGAGAGGACTGATCATGGTCTTGCGCTCGGAAATCCTGGTGAATAAAAACGTGCTGCCTACTGCCGAACAAGCCTTGCCTGGCCGTGAAACCCCGATGAACCTGCCCGAGACGCACTTCGTCAACGGTAACCCGCTGTTGGGCCCGTTTATGGACGATGTGGGCTTTGCGATCTTTGGCCTCGGTTGTTTCTGGGGCGCCGAGCGCAAGTTCTGGCAGCGCGACGGCGTGGTCAGCACGGTGGTCGGCTACGCCGGCGGCTTCACGCCAAACCCGACCTATGAAGAAGTCTGCTCGGGCCTGACCGGCCATAGCGAAGTGGTGCTGGTGGTGTATGACCAGGCCAAGCTCAAGTACGAAGACCTGTTGAAGATGTTCTGGGAACTGCACAACCCGACCCAGGGCATGCGCCAGGGCAATGATATCGGCAGCCAGTATCGCTCGGTGATCTATGCCACCACGCCTGAGCAACTGGACGCGGCGCAGGCCAGTGCACAGGCTTATCAGGAAGAACTGACCAAGGCTGGCCTGGGCGAGATCACCACGCAAATCGACCAGGCGCCAACAGTGTACTTCGCCGAGGCCTACCACCAGCAGTACCTGGCGAAGAACCCGCAGGGTTACTGCGGGATCGGCGGTACTGGCGTGACCTGCCCGATCTGACCTCAAAAGCATCGCGGGCAAGCCCGCTCCCACATGGGATCGCATAACCATGTGGGAGCGGGCTTGCCCGCGATAGCAATCTAAACAGCGATGCCGTTATTCGGCGATCAACCAATCCATCTGCCAGCCACCCTGGGTCTGCCCCAGTTTCTTTGACAGCCACGGCAGCAGCTCACGCAGTTCCTCCTCCAGCCCCCACGGCGGGTTGGCAATCGCCAGGCCCGAGCCGGTCAGGGTGTTGGGCGTGTCCAGCGGATGCACCAGCAATTCCACACGCAGCAGCTTCGGCGCGCCGGTGCCGGCCAGGTCCTGGTAGAAGCGGCGCAACATGCGCTGATCCTTCACCGGGTACCAGATCGCGGCGACCGTCTGGCGCATGCGGCCCACGGCTTCCTTGAGGGAGGCGGCGCAGCGCTGCATCTCGTCGAGTTGCTCGAAGGGTGGGTCGATCAGCATCAACGCGCGCTTTTCCGGCACCGGCAGCAAGGCCCGTGGCACGTGCCAACCTTCGCCCAGATGGACCTTCACACGCCGATCGCCCTTCATGTTGTCCTTGAGCAACACACCGTCTTCGGGATGTTTTTCGTTGAGCAGTACGCGGTCCTGGGGCCGGGTCAGGCGCCGCGCCAGCTCTGGCGAACCGGGGTAATAGCGCAATTGGCCATCCGGGTTCATCTCGTGCAGCACCTGCATGTAGTCGGCGGTCAGCGCCGGCAGGTCCGCCTCGCCCCACAGGCGGGCGATGCCTTCCAGGTATTCACCGGTGCGGTTGGCCTGGTCGCCTTGCAGGTCGTACAGACCAATCCCGGCGTGGGTGTCGAGATAGGCAAACGGCTGCTCCTTGCGCGACATCAGGGCGATGAGGCGGGTCAAGGTCAGGTGTTTGAAGACATCGGCATGGTTGCCGGCGTGAAAGGCGTGACGATAATTCATGGTTGCTCCTGCGCAGGGGGCGAAGTTTACCTTTTACGCGGGCAAAGGTGCAGGGCTGCATGCTGGGCGGTGCTTATGTCGCAAATGTAGGAACAGCAGCGAAAACGTTCTAGCGAGTTATGTGCGAGCGGGCTTGCCCGCGATGCAGGCGACGCGGTATTACCCGTACTCTGCGCTGATGCCATCGCAGGCAAGCCAGCTCCTACCTTATCCGGGGCTGCCCCATGCAATCCAGGGAGGTCAGTAACACTCATGAAAGACGCCACAATCGCATTGCATCACGGCTTCAAGTCGGACCCGACCACCAAGGCCGTCGCCGTGCCGATCTACCAGAACGTCGCGTTCGAGTTCGATAACGCCCAGCACGGCGCCGACCTGTTCAACCTCGACGTGCCCGGCAACATCTACACACGGATCATGAACCCCACCAACGATGTGCTGGAGCAGCGCATGGCGGCGCTGGAAGGCGGGATCGCTGCCCTGGCCGTGTCGGCGGGCAGCGCGGCGATCCACTATGCCATCCAGGCCCTGACCCGCGCCGGCGACAATATCGTCTCCACCCCGCAGTTGTACGGCGGCACCTACACCCTGTTCGCCCACCTGCTGCCGAGCTTCGGCGTAGACGTGCGCTTCGCCCGTGATGACTCGGCCGAGGCCATCGCCGAGCTGATCGACGACAACACCAAGCTGGTGTACTGCGAAAGCATCGGCAACCCGGCCGGCAATATCGTCGACCTGCAGGCCCTGGCCGACGTCGCCCATGCCCGCGGCGTACCGCTGATGGTGGATAACACCGTCGCCACGCCGATCCTGTGCAAGCCGATCCAGTTTGGCGCGGACATCGTCGTGCATTCCCTGACCAAGTATGTCGGCGGCCACGGCAACTCCCTGGGCGGAGTGATCGTCGACAGCGGTACCTTCCCCTGGACCGACTACCCGCACAAATTCCCCGGCCTCAACCAGCCGGAGCCGGCCTACCACGGTGTTGTGTACAGCGAAAAATTCGGCCCGGCGGCCTTTATCGCCCGTGCCCGCACCGTACCGCTGCGCAACACCGGCGCAGCCTTGGCGCCAATGAACGCCTTCCTGCTGCTGCAAGGCCTGGAAACCCTTGCCCTGCGCATGGAGCGCCATACCGAGAACGCGCTGAAAGTCGCGCAGTTCCTGCAAGCCCACGAGCAGGTGGAATGGGTCAGCTACGCCGGCCTGCCGGATCACCCGCACCATCACCTGGCGCAAAAGTACATGCAGGGCAAACCCTCGGCGATCCTGTCCTTCGGCCTCAAGGGCGGCTATGCGGCCGGTGTGCGTTTCTACGATGCGCTGCAAATCTTCAAGCGCCTGGTGAATATCGGCGATGCCAAATCCCTGGCCTGCCATCCGGCGTCCACCACCCACCGGCAGATGAACGAAGACGAGCAAGCCAAGGCCGGGGTACGCCCGGAGATGATCCGCCTGTCGGTGGGCATCGAGGCGATTGAAGACCTGCTCGATGACCTGCAACAGTCACTGAACGCCTGACTCACCCGCGCACGCAGCCAGGCAAGGCTGGCGTGGCTGCGTGCGCTACAGGCAATTTCAGTAAATCCCGACACAAAAAAAGGCCCGCCATCCAAGGATGCGGGCCTTTTTCAGTTCACCTGGCCATCAAGGCCAACACGAACGCCTCATTTGTTGAGGTTGTAGTCTTTCTCGGCAGCAGTGAAGCGCTCAACCATACCGGCAGTCGGGGCGCCCATCTTGCTCACGAAGTAGATCGCCAGGCTGGCGAACAGGAAGCCTGGGATGATTTCGTACAGACCCAGCAGTTCGAAGTGTTTCCACACGATCACGGTGATCGCGCCGACCAGGATCCCGGCCAGTGCGCCGTTGCGGGTCATGCCTTTCCACAGGACCGAGATCAGCACCACAGGACCGAACGCAGCGCCGAAGCCGGCCCAAGCGTAGCTCACCAGGCCCAGTACGCGGTTTTCCGGGTTGGCGGCCATTGCGATCGCGATCAACGCCACCACCAGCACCATGATCCGGCCGACCCATACCAGCTCAAGCTGGGACGCGCCCTTGCGCAGGAACGCCTTGTAGAAGTCTTCGGTCAGGGCGCTGGAGCACACCAGCAGTTGGCAGCTCAGGGTGCTCATCACGGCAGCCAGGATGGCCGACAGCAGCACGCCAGCAATCCACGGGTTGAACAGCAGCTTGGCCAGTTCGATGAACACACGCTCAGGGTTTTCGGTCACGGGACCGGCGACTTCAGGGTGTGCCGAGAAGTAGGCAATACCGAAGAAGCCTACCGCCACGGTGCCGGCCAGGCACAGGATCATCCAGGTCATGGAGATACGACGGGCATTGGCAATCGACTTGACCGAATCCGCCGCCATGAACCGCGCGAGGATGTGCGGCTGGCCGAAGTAGCCCAGGCCCCAGCCCATCAGCGAGATGATGCCGATGAAGGTGGTGTTTTTGAGCATGTCGAAGTTGGTTGGATCGTTCGCTTCGATAGCCAGGAACGTGGTATCGACACCGCCGGTGGCCAACAGCACGATGATTGGCGTGAGAATCAACGCGAAGATCATCAGCGTAGCTTGTACGGTATCTGTCCAGCTCACTGCCAGGAAACCACCGATGAAGGTGTAGGCAATCGTCGCCGCAGCACCGGCCCACAGCGCAGTCCCGTAGGACATGCCAAAGGTGCTTTCGAACAGACGCGCACCCGCGACGATGCCGGAGGCGCAGTAGATGGTGAAGAACACCAGGATCACTACCGCCGAGATAATCCGCAGCAGGCCGCTTTTGTCTTCAAAGCGGCTGGAGAAGTAGTCCGGCAGGGTCAGGGCGTCGCCGTTGTGTTCGGTCTGCACGCGCAGGCGACCGGCCACAAACAGCCAGTTCAGGTAAGCACCGACGATCAGGCCGATGGCGATCCAGCTTTCCGATAGGCCCGACATGTAGATGGCGCCCGGCAGGCCCATCAACAACCAGCCGCTCATATCCGAGGCGCCAGCCGAGAGTGCGGTAACGACGCTGCCGAGGCTGCGACCACCGAGGATGTAATCGGAAAGGTTATTGGTGGAGCGATAGGCCATGAGACCGATCAGCACCATTGCGGCGATGTAGATCACAAATGTGATCAGGGTTGGATTACTTACGCTCATTGAGTTACGCCCTGGCTTTGTTTTTATGTAGCGGCGGTCTGTCAGCTCTTGTAGACGAAGCTGCATGCCGCGCATTTATGACTGACGTTTCCCCAGGAAAGCCATCAGCCGATGAACCGAACTTTACAATTGGTTGCACCTTGGCCGCGAATGCTATTCAACAAAGCAAATAAGGTGCAACCAGTTTCTTGAGAATTAGTTGCACCTGTAGGCGTTTTTCGGCAAATGGCAGTTTTTTGCTCCTTTTCGGAGCAAGAACAGCCAAATCCAGAAGTAAATGCACCAACAACAAGCCGATTCCGTCGAGTGAAAATGAATTCTGACGAGCAGTGCGGATTTCCTGAAGAAAATGGGTTGCACCCGGTTGCACCTCGTACGGCGCAAAGCTAATCTTGCGGCCAGCTGATGCCACGCAGTAGTGGCACCCATGAGGATAAAAATATGGCTACGACCACCCTTGGGGTCAAACTCGATGACCCGACCCGCGAACGCCTGAAGGCCGCCGCGACCTCCATTGATCGCACGCCGCACTGGCTGATCAAGCAGGCAATTTTCAATTACCTGGAGAAACTGGAGGGTGGTGCAACCCTGACCGAACTCAACGGTTCGGGCCTCAAGGACGCGGACGACGCCGGTGAGGTGCAGAACGACCACGCCCACCAGTGCTTCCTCGAATTTGCCGAAAGCATCCTGCCGCAATCGGTGCTGCGCGCCTCGATCACTGCCGCCTACCGCCGCCCTGAGCCGGAAGTGGTGCCGATGCTGATCGAGCAGGCCCGCCTGCCGGCCCAGATGGCCGAAGCCACCAACAAGCTGGCCGCCTCGATTGCCGAAAAACTGCGTAACCAGAAGAGCGCCGGCGGCCGTGCCGGTATCGTCCAGGGCCTGCTGCAGGAATTTTCCCTGTCGTCCCAGGAAGGCGTGGCGCTGATGTGCCTGGCCGAAGCGCTGCTGCGTATCCCTGACAAAGGCACCCGTGACGCGCTGATCCGCGACAAGATCAGCACCGGCAACTGGCAGCCGCACCTGGGCAACAGCCCGTCGCTGTTCGTCAACGCCGCCACCTGGGGCCTGCTGCTGACCGGCAAACTGGTCGCCACCCACAACGAGGCCGGCCTGACCTCCTCCCTGAGCCGCATCATCGGCAAGAGCGGCGAGCCGATGATCCGCAAGGGCGTCGACATGGCCATGCGCCTGATGGGCGAGCAGTTCGTCACCGGCGAAACCATCGCCGAAGCCCTGGCCAACGCGAGCAAGTTCGAAGCCAAGGGCTTCCGCTATTCCTACGACATGCTCGGTGAAGCTGCACTGACCGAACACGATGCACAGAAGTACCTGGCCTCGTACGAACAAGCCATTCACTCCATCGGCAAAGCCTCTCACGGCCGTGGGATTTATGAAGGCCCGGGCATCTCCATCAAGCTGTCGGCCCTGCACCCGCGCTACAGCCGTGCCCAGTACGAGCGCGTGATGGACGAGCTGTACCCGCGCCTGCTGTCCCTGACCCTGCTGGCCAAGCAATACGACATCGGCCTGAACATCGATGCCGAAGAAGCCGACCGCCTGGAGCTGTCCCTGGACCTGCTCGAGCGCCTGTGCTTCGAGCCGCAACTGACCGGCTGGAACGGTATCGGTTTCGTGATCCAGGCCTACCAGAAGCGCTGCCCGTACGTGATCGACTACGTGATCGACCTGGCACGCCGCAGCCGTCACCGCCTGATGATCCGCCTGGTAAAAGGTGCGTACTGGGACAGCGAGATCAAGCGCGCCCAGGTCGAAGGCCTGGAAGGCTACCCGGTCTACACCCGCAAGGTGTACACCGACGTTTCCTACATCGCCTGCGCACGCAAGCTGCTGTCGGTACCGGAAGTCATCTACCCGCAGTTCGCCACGCACAACGCCCACACCCTGTCGGCCATCTACCATATTGCCGGCCAGAACTATTACCCCGGCCAGTACGAGTTCCAGTGCCTGCACGGCATGGGTGAACCGCTGTACGAACAGGTTGTAGGCAAGGTTTCCGAAGGAAAGCTGAACCGTCCGTGCCGCGTGTACGCTCCGGTCGGCACCCACGAAACACTGCTGGCCTACCTGGTGCGTCGCCTGCTGGAAAACGGCGCCAACACCTCGTTCGTCAACCGGATCGCCGACCAATCCATCTCGATCCAGGAGCTGGTGGCCGATCCAGTGGCCAGCATCGAGCAGATGGCTACGCTGGAAGGCGGCTTCGGCCTGCCGCACCCGCGTATCCCACTGCCGCGCGACCTGTATGGCAGCGAGCGCGCCAACTCGGCCGGTATCGACCTGGCCAACGAACACCGCCTGGCGTCGCTGTCCTGCGCCTTGCTGGCCACCGCGCACAACAACTGGAAAGCCGCGCCGATGCTCGGCTGTGCTTCGAGCAATGAAGCCGCTGTGCCGGTACTGAACCCGTCCGACCTGCGGGATGTAGTCGGCCATGTCCAGGAAGCCACGGTCGAAGACGTGGACAACGCGATCCAGTGCGCCCTCAACGCCGCACCGATCTGGCAGGCCACCCCGCCGGCCGAACGCGCCGCGATCCTGGAACGTGCCGCCGACTTGATGGAAGGCGAGATCCAGCCGCTGATGGGCCTGTTGGCCCGCGAAGCCGGCAAGACCTTCGCCAACGCCATCGCCGAAGTGCGTGAAGCCGTGGACTTCCTGCGCTACTACGCAGTGCAGGCGCGTAACGACTTCACCAACGACGCCCACCGCCCACTGGGCCCGGTAGTCTGCATCAGCCCGTGGAACTTCCCGCTGGCGATCTTCAGCGGCCAAGTCGCCGCCGCACTCGCCGCCGGCAACCCGGTACTGGCCAAGCCGGCCGAACAAACCCCGCTGGTTGCCGCGCAAGCCGTGCGCCTGCTGCTGGAAGCCGGCATCCCGGAAGGCGTGCTGCAACTGCTGCCGGGCCAGGGCGAAAGCGTCGGTGCCCGCCTGGTGGGTGATGATCGCGTCAAAGGCGTGATGTTCACCGGCTCCACCGAAGTGGCGCGCCTGCTGCAACGCAACGTCGCCGGGCGCCTGGATGCCCAGGGCCGCCCAATCCCGCTGATCGCCGAAACCGGTGGCCAGAACGCGATGATCGTCGACTCCTCGGCCCTGACCGAACAGGTGGTGATCGACGTCGTGTCCTCGGCCTTCGACAGTGCCGGCCAGCGTTGCTCTGCCTTGCGCGTACTGTGCCTGCAGGAAGATTCGGCAGACCGCGTCATCGAAATGCTCAAGGGCGCCATGGCCGAATGCCGTCTCGGCAATCCGGAGCGCCTGTCCGTGGATATCGGCCCGGTAATTGACGCCGAAGCCAAGGCGGGCATCGAGAAACACATCCAGGCCATGCGCGACAAGGGTCGCACCGTGTATCAGGTGGCAATCGCCGACAGCGAAGAAATCAAGCGCGGCACCTTCGTGATGCCAACCCTGATCGAGCTGGAAAGCTTCGACGAGCTGCAACGGGAGATCTTCGGCCCGGTCCTGCACGTGGTGCGCTACAAGCGTAAGGAAATCGACCAGTTGATCGGTCAGATCAATGCTTCTGGCTACGGTCTGACCCTGGGCGTGCACACCCGTATCGACGAGACCATCGCCAAGGTGATCGACAACGTCCATGCCGGTAACGTCTACGTCAACCGCAACATCGTCGGGGCCGTGGTCGGCGTGCAGCCATTCGGCGGCGAAGGCTTGTCGGGCACCGGTCCGAAAGCCGGTGGCCCGCTGTACCTGTACCGCCTGCTGTCGACACGTCCTACCGATGCGATCGAGCAATCCTTCGTACGGGGTGACGCACTGGCCGCGCCGGATGTACGTCTGCGTGACGCCATGAGCCAACCGCTGACCGCCCTGAAAACCTGGGCCGAGAGCAATAAGTTCAGCGACCTGGGCGCCCTGTGCAACCAGTTCGCCGCTCAATCGCAAAGCGGTATCACCCGCCTGCTGGCCGGCCCGACCGGCGAGCGCAACAGCTACGCCATCCTGCCCCGCGAGCACGTTCTGTGCCTGGCAGAGGTGGAAGGCGATCTGCTGGCGCAACTGGCGGCGGTATTGGCTGTAGGCAGCTCGGCGGTATGGCCGGAAACTGACCTGACCAAGGCGCTGTTCCCACGGCTGCCGAAGGAAGTTCAGGCGAAGATCCAGCGCGTGGCCGACTGGACCAAGGACGAAGTGATCTTCGATGCGGTCCTGCACCATGGCGATTGCGACCAACTGCGCGGGGTTTGCCAGCAAGTGGCGCAGCGTAGCGGCGCGATTGTCGGGGTCAACGGCCTGTCTTCGGGCGAAACCAACATTGCGTTGGAGCGCCTGGTGATCGAACGTGCATTGAGCGTCAACACCGCTGCGGCGGGTGGTAACGCAAGCTTGATGACCATCGGCTAATCAATCCAGTGGGGCACCTGCAATGGGTGCCCCACTGCATTGCATGGGTCGAAACCGGATAAATGTGGGAGCGGGCTTGCCTGCGATAGTGGCGCGTCAGCCAAGCAAATATTGCCTGGTCTACCGCCATCGCCGGCAAGCCAGCTCCCACATTGACCGCGTCATACCTTTGCGCTGTGTTTTGCTGCTCCATCACCCAGATCAATCTTGCTATCGCGCCTCTATTCGCGCACTTAGACTGCGGCCTATTCCCACATAGGTAAGCCGCCATGTCCGAGACGCTCCTCAGTTCCCGCAATCTGGCTTTCGAGCTGTATGAAGTCCTCGATGCCGAGGGCTTGACCCAGCGCGAGCGGTTTGCCGAACATAATCGCGAAACCTTCGATGCCGCCATCGGCACCGCCCGCAGCATCGCCGAAAAGTACTTCGCCCCGCACAACCGCAAAGGTGACGAAAACGAACCGCGCTACGAAGACGGCCAGGCGATCCTGATCCCGGAGGTGAAACCTGCCGTGGATGCCTTCCTCGAAGCCGGCTTTCTGAATGCGGCGCGCAGTTTCGAAGCCGGGGGCATGCAACTGCCGACACTGCTGTCCCAGGCCTGCTTTGCGCATTTCCAGTCAGCCAATGCGGCTTCCACTTCGTACCCGTTCCTGACCATGGGCGCGGCCAATCTGATCGAAAGTTTTGGCACCGAGGAGCAGAAGCAGCGTTTTCTGCAACCGATGATCGAAGGCCGGTTCTTCGGCACCATGGCCTTGACCGAGCCCCATGCCGGCTCGTCGCTGTCGGATATCCGCACCCGCGCCGAGCCGGCGGCGGACGGCACCTACCGGCTCAAGGGCAACAAGATCTTTATCTCCGGTGGCGACCACCCGCTGTCGGAAAACATCGTGCACATGGTCCTGGCCAAACTGCCGGACGCACCCGCTGGGGTGAAGGGAATTTCGCTGTTTATCGTGCCCAAGTTCCTGGTCAACGAGGACGGCAGCCTGGGCCAGCGCAATGATGTGCTGCTGGCCGGGCTGTTCCACAAAATGGGTTGGCGCGGCACCACTTCGACGGCGCTGAATTTCGGCGATAACGGCGAGTGTGTCGGCTATCTGGTGGGCAAGCCGCACCAAGGCCTGGCGTGTATGTTCCAAATGATGAACGAGGCACGGATTGGCGTCGGCATGGGCGCGGTGATGCTTGGCTACGCCGGCTACCTGTATTCCCTGGAATACGCCCGGGAACGCCCGCAAGGCCGCCTGCCGGACAGCAAGGACCCGAACACCGCACCGGTGTCGATCATCCAGCACGCCGATATCAAGCGCATGCTGCTCACGCAAAAAGCCTATGTGGAAGGCGCCTTCGACCTGGGCCTGTACGCCGCGCGGCTGTTCGATGACACCACCACCCTGGACAACGAAACCGCGCGCAAGCAGGCCCATGAATTGCTCGATCTGCTGACGCCGATCGTCAAGTCCTGGCCGTCGGAGTTCTGCCTCAAGGCCAACGAACTGGCGATCCAGATTCTCGGCGGCCACGGCTACACCCGCGAATACCCGGTGGAGCAGTACTACCGCGACAACCGTCTGAACCCGATCCACGAAGGCACCCACGGCATCCAGTCCCTGGACCTGCTGGGGCGCAAGCTGGGGCAAAACGGCGGCGCGGGCTTGAAACAGTTGATTCGCCTGATCGCCGAGACGGGCGCACGGTCGCAGGAATATCCGTCACTCACGCCATTGCGCGAGCCGCTGGAGCAACTGGTGGCACGCCTGCAAAGGGTGACCCTGGGACTGTTGACGGATCTCGCCCAGGGCAAGGTCAACAGCAGCCTGGCGAACTCGGCGCTGTACCTGAAAGTGTTTGGGCATACGGTGATTGGCTGGCGCTGGCTGGAACAGGCGATCCGCGCCGAAGAAGGGTTGGCCAGGGGCAATGCGGCGGATGTGGCCTTCTATAAAGGCAAGCTGCAAGCGGCCCGGTACTTCCTGACGTGGGAAGTACCGGGCTGCCATCATGAACTGTCGATCCTGGAAACTCGGGACGATACGTGCCTGGCCATGCAGGATGAATGGTTCTGATCAGGGCTGGCCGATGGCCTTGGCAATCACGTCGACCGTGGCGCTGACTTGCTCTTGGTAACGGTCGAGTTCCTGCTGGTGACGCTGCTGCATGTCGATCTGCTCGGCACATAGATTCAGCGCCGCCAGCACCAGCAGCTTGTCGCCGATCAGGGTCGGGTACTTCTGCTTGGTGGTGGCCAGGGACGCCTTGAGCAGGGTCACGGCCTTGAGCAGGGTGTTGTCTTCCCCGTCCGGTGCCTTGATCGAGTAATCCTCACCGAGAATCGAAACGACCTTTATCCCTTCACTCATGCGCTCACAGGACCTGCGCTCACACGCTCAACCAACGCCTGGATACGGGCTGCGGTGGCGCCCTGCTTTTCTTCCTGTTCCATCAGGTTCAGTTGCAAGCTGTCGTTCTCATCCTTGGCGCGGGCCAGTTCCGCCTTGAGGGATTCGTTGGTGCCCAGCAATGCTTGATTCTGCTGCACCAGGTCACTGACCAGTTGTTCCAGTTGGCTGAGGGATGTTTCTAACATTTTGAATTCTCGGGCTTTTTCAAAGGGCGGTGACGATAAAGAAAATTCACCGTGGAAGCCAGGGTTATCCTGGCGCGCAGCCCCGATTTCACGGGTCAGGCCACGCTGTGGAGCCTTAGTGACTGCATTTACGCCATCTGGTTCCTGAATCCATTCCAATGCGCGCAAGGTGCGACAAAAGCGCACAGCCCCTCAAGACTTTAGTCGTATGTCCGATAGGTCATGCTTACCCCGCCTCAAAGCCGCACGGATCGCGCCTCTCCCAGGACCATTGCATGTCTCTTCGTAATATGAATATCGCGCCGCGCGCGTTTCTCGGCTTCGCGTGCATTGGTGCGCTGATGTTGTTTCTCGGTATTTTTGCGCTGAACCAGATGAGCAAGATCCGTGGCGCCACCGAAGACATCACCCTGCGCAGCGTGCCGAGCATTCGCGCGCTGGACGACTTCACCCAACTGACCCTGCGCCTGCGCGTGCTGTCCTACCGCTTGCTGACCAACCGCGAGCCGGATGTGCAACAAAAGACCCTGGAAGCCTTTGAATTGCGCAACCAGCAGATTCGTGCCGCCCAGAGCGTGTACGAAAAGCTGATCGACAGCCGCGAGGAGCGCTCGGCCTACGACGATTATGTGCGCCTGCTGGGCCAGTACCGGCAGATCGAAGAGCGGATGAAGAGCCTGTCGCGCAACAATCAGACCGAAGAGCTGCGCACCTTGCTCAACACCGAACTGCTGAGCAACTCCGAGGCGGTCAACGCGGTGCTGACGCGCCTGCTGGACATCAACAATTCGATGGCCAACGACAGCAACCAGAAAGCTGCCGATCAATATGATTCAGCCTTTGACCTGGTAGTGGCCCTGCTGGTGCTGGCCACGGCGCTGACTGTGCTGTTTGCCTGGCTGCTGACCCGCAGCATCACCCTGCCCATTGCCCAGGCCCTGGACGCCGCCGAGAACATTGCCGAAGGCAACCTGACCCAGCCGATCAAGGTCGATGGCGACGACGAAGCCGGCCGTCTGTTGCGCGCGATGAATAAAATGCAGGAGAAATTGCGCGACACCCTGCAGCGCATTTCCGGCTCGGCCACTCAACTGGCCTCGGCTGCCGAAGAGCTGAACGCCGTCACCGACGAAAGCGCCCGTGGCCTGACCCAGCAGAACAACGAAATCGAGCAGGCAGCCACCGCTGTCAACGAGATGACCAGCGCCGTCGAAGAAGTCGCGCGCAATGCGGTCAGCACCTCCGAGGCCTCGAAAAACGCCACCACCTCGGCCGGCGATGGCCGCGACCTGGTGCAGGAAACCGTCAGCGCCATCGAACGCATGAGCGGCGATGTACAGGGCACCGCCACCCTGATCGGCGCCCTGGCCGAAGAATCGCGGGATATCGGCAAGGTGCTGGATGTGATTCGCGGCCTGGCCGACCAGACCAACCTGCTGGCCCTCAACGCCGCCATCGAAGCGGCGCGTGCCGGGGAAGCCGGGCGTGGTTTTGCGGTGGTTGCCGATGAAGTGCGGGCCCTGGCCCATCGCACCCAGCAATCGACCAGTGAAATCGAGCGGATGATCGGCAGTATCCAGGCCGGCACTGAACAGGCAGTGGACTCGATGCGCAACAGCACCGAGCGCGCCGAGTCGACGCTCAATATCGCCAAAGGCGCAGGGATGTCCCTGGATACCATCAATAGCGCGATTATCGAGATCAACGAGCGCAACCTGGTGATCGCCAGCGCCGCCGAAGAGCAGGCCCAGGTCGCGCGGGAAGTGGACCGCAACCTGGTGAACATCCGCGACTTGTCGGTGCAATCGGCCACGGGCGCCAGCCAGACCAGTGCGGCCAGCGGCGAGTTGTCACGCCTGGCGGTGGATTTGAATGGGATGGTGGGGCGTTTCCGCCTCTGAAATACAGTCACCCCCTGTAGGATCTGGCTTGCCTGCGATGGCAGCGCCGCGGTGAGCCTGATTCACCGCGGCGCTGCCATCGCAGGCAAGCCAGATCCTACAAAAGCTTTTTGACAGCGCAGCAATTCAACAGGTTAGAATCGCTGGCACGCAGACTGCATGGTCAGTCTGCGCCTCGCCTTAATTCCGGAGTACTGCCTTTGAATGCGACGACCATCAACAGCCTGTTCTTGATCGGCGCGTTGCTGGTAAGTGCGAGCATTCTGGTGAGTTCTCTTTCGTCCCGCCTGGGGATCCCGATCCTGGTGATTATCCTGGCCGTGGGCATGATCGCCGGCGTCGATGGCGGCGGGATCATTTTCGATAACTACCCTACCGCGTACCTGGTGGGCAACCTGGCATTGGCAGTGATCCTGCTCGATGGCGGCTTGCGGACCCGGGTCGCGAGCTTTCGCGTGGCACTGTGGCCGGCCCTATCGCTGGCGACCGTGGGGGTGTTGATAACCACCGGCCTCACCGGTATGGCGGCGGCCTGGCTGTTTGACCTCAATATCATCCAGGGCCTGCTGATCGGCGCCATCGTCGGCTCCACCGACGCCGCCGCCGTGTTCTCGCTGCTGGGCGGCAAGGGCCTGAACGAACGGGTCAGCGCCAGCCTGGAAATCGAATCCGGCAGCAACGACCCGATGGCGGTGTTCCTCACCGTAACCCTGATCGACATGCTCGCCAGCGGCCAGACTGGCCTGCACTGGAGCCTGTTGACCCACCTGATCCGCGAATTCGGGATCGGCGGCATTATCGGCCTGGGCGGCGGTTGGTTGATGCTGCAACTGGTCAACCGGATCAACCTGGCAAACGGCCTTTACCCGATCCTGGTGATCGCCGGCGGCCTGTTCGTCTTCGCCTTGACCAACGCCCTGCACGGCAGCGGCTTCCTCGCCGTGTACCTGTGCGGCCTGGTGATCGGCAACCGTCCGGTGCGCAGCCGCCACGGCATCCTGCATATGCTCGACGGCATGGCCTGGCTGGCGCAGATCGGCATGTTCCTGGTGCTGGGGCTGCTGGTCACGCCCCATGACCTGCTGCCCATCGCCCTGCCGGCCCTGGGCCTGGCGCTGTGGATGATCCTGTTTGCGCGGCCGCTGTCGGTGGCGGTTGGCCTGCTGCCGTTCAAGGCGTTCCATGGCCGCGAAAAAGTGTTTATCGCCTGGGTCGGCCTGCGCGGCGCGGTGCCGATCATTCTTGCGGTGTTCCCGCTGATGGCCGGCTTGCCCCATGCCCAGCTGTATTTCAACCTGGCGTTCTTTATCGTGCTGGTGTCGTTGCTGGTGCAGGGCACCAGCCTGCCGTGGGTAGCCAAGCTCTTGAAAGTAACGGTACCGCCCGAGCCCGCGCCGATTTCCCGGGCGGCCCTGGAAGTACACGTCACCAGCGAGTGGGAGTTGTTCGTCTACCGCCTGGGTGCCGAGAAATGGTGCATCGGCGCCGCCCTGCGCGAGCTGAAAATGCCCGAAGGCACGCGGATCGCCGCCCTGTTTCGCGGCCAGCAACTGCTCCATCCGTCGGGTAGTACGGTGCTCGAAGCCGATGATTTGCTGTGCGTGATCGGCCATGAACACAACCTAGCCGCCCTCGGCAAACTGTTCAGCCAGGCGCCGCAACGGGGCCTGGACCTGCGCTTCTTCGGCGACTTCGTGCTCGAAGGTGACGCCCAACTGGGCGCGGTGTCGGCGCTGTACGGGCTCAAGCTCGACGGCATCGATCCGGACATGCCGCTGGGCCAGTTCATCACGCAGAAGGTCGGTGGTGCCCCCATCGTCGGCGACCAGGTGGAGTGGAACAACACCATTTGGACAGTCGCCGTGATGGACGGGAACAAGATCGGCAAAGTCGGCGTCAGATTCCCCGAAGGAAGTCGCCCGGCCCCCGGACTCTTCCTCTAAACTGCGGGGCGACGGTGTGCCATTGGCCATCAACACGCCCCCTATTCTTCATCTTGTTCGACCGGTCTCTATGACAATCCTGCGCACTTTTTTAGCCACTGCCCTGCTGGGCCTGAGTCTCTGCGTCAGCCCGGTGTTCGCCGCCGACCCGCCAAGCATCGAGAGTGTGCAACAGACCCTGGACAAGCTGCCGGACCGCAAGCTGCCCGACGCCGACATGAAGGCGCTGCAAAATGTGTTGCAGCAGACCCTGACGTTGCTGGGCAACAAGCAGGACTACGAGCAACGCCTGAGCGATCTCAAGCGCCAATTGCAAGACGCGCCACGCCAGACCACGGAAAACGCCCGTGAACTGGCCCGGCTCAAGGCCACCAAGGTGGTCCCGGTCGCCCAGCGCTACGCCAGCCTGCCAGTGCCGCAGCTCGAACAACTGCTGGTGCAGCGCAGCACCCAGCAAGGCGACCTACAAAAGGAGTTGGCCGACGCCAACAGCCTGAGCATCGCCGCCCAAACCCGCCCCGAGCGTGCCCAGACCGAAATCAGCAACAGCCAGACGCGCATCCAGCAGATCAACGGCATCCTCAAGGCCGGCAAGGACAATGGCAAACCGCTAAATGGCGACCAGCGCAACCTGCTGAACGCCGAACTGGCGGCGCTCAACGCCTTGATCCCGCTGCGCCGCCAGGAGCTGGCGGGCAACAGCCAACTGCAAGACCTGGGTAACAGCCAACATGACCTGGCGGTGGAAAAAACCGCGCGCCTGGAGCAGGAAATCCAGGACCTGCAAACCCTGATCAACCAGAAACGCCTGGCCCAGTCCCAGGAAACCGTGACCCAGCAGTCCATCGAAGCGCAGAAAGCCGGTGGCAGCAGCCTGCTGGCTACGGAAAGCGCAGCCAACCTGAAACTCTCTGACTACCTGCTCAAAAGCACCGACCGGCTCAATGAGCTGACCCAGCAGAACCTGCAAACCAAACAGCTGCTGGACAACGTGACCCAGAGCGATTCGGCCCTGGACGAGCAGATCAACGTGCTCAAGGGCAGCCTGCTGCTATCGAAGATCCTCTATAAACAGAAACAGGCCTTGCCGCGCCTGAAGGTCGACCGCGACCTGGCCGACGATATCGCCAACATTCGCCTGTACCAGTTCGAGGTCAACCAGCAGCGCGAACTGATCAGTTCGCCCAGCACCTACGTCGACAACCTGCTGGCCAACCAGCCCGAGGACCAAGTCACGCCACAGTTGCGCCGCACCCTGCTGGAGCTGGCCGTGACCCGCAGCGACCTGCTCGAACGCCTGAGCCGGGAGTTGAGCGCGCTGCTCAACGAATCCATCACCCTGCAACTGAACCAGAAACAACTGCTCAGCACCGCCGCCAGCCTGCGCGCGACCCTCGACGAACAGATGTTCTGGATCCCCAGCAACAAGCCGCTGGACGTCGAATGGCTCGAAGGCGTGCCCAACCGCCTGAGCAAACAGGTCGACACCCTGCCCTGGGCCTCCAGCCTCAGCGAACTGTATGACGGCCTGGCCCAGCGCCCGCTGCTGTTCCTGCCCCTGCTGCTATTGATCGGCGCGCTGTTGTGGCGGCGCAACAGCCTCTACGAGCGCCTGAAAAAAATCCATATGGATATCGGGCACTTCAAGCGGGACAGCCAGTGGCACACTCCGGTCGCGATCCTGGTGAATATCCTGCTGGCCTTGCCGGTAACCCTCGGCCTGGCGCTGTGCGGCTACGCCCTGCAGATCGATGCACGCGGGCAGAACGCCAACCTGGGCATGGCCCTGGTGCAAATTTCCCAGGCGTGGCTGGTGTTCTACACCGCCTATCGCATCCTCGCGCCGGGTGGCGTGGCCGAATTGCATTTCCGCTGGGAAAAACCCCAGGTCGAGTTTCTCCAGGGCTGGATCCGCAAGCTGGGGCTGGTGGTGCTGGCGCTGGTGGCCGTGGTGTCCATCGCCGAGCACCAGCCGGCAGCCCTGGCCGATGATGTGCTGGGGATCGCCGTAGTCCTCACCTGTTATGGGCTGATGGCCTGGCTGCTCAGCCGCCTGCTGCTCAACAGCCCGACCCATGAAAAGGCCTCGCTGTTTCGCAAGGTCGTCGGCGTGGCGTTTACCGCGCTGCCCATCGCGCTGTTTATCGCCGTGTGTTTTGGCTACTACTACACCGCGCTCAAACTCAGCGACCGCCTGATCAACACCCTGTACCTGCTGATGTTCTGGCTGGTGATCGAAGCCACCTTCGTCCGTGGCCTGGGTGTTGCCGCGCGGCGCCTGGCCTATGCCCGGGCACTGGCCAAACGCCAGGCCGCCAAGGAAGCCGGCGACGGCGAAGTGGTGATCGAGGAACCGACCCTGGATATCGAGCAGGTCAACGAACAATCCATGCGCCTGATCCGCCTGGCCCTGCTCGGCGGCTTTATTGCGGCGCTGTACTGGGTCTGGTCGGACCTGATCTCGGTGTTCTCCTACCTGGACAACGTCACCCTCTACGAATACACCAGCGGCACCGGCGCCAATATCAGCATGGTGCCCATCAGCATCGGCGACATGCTGGGCGCGCTGATCATCATCGGCATTACCTTTGCCCTGGCGCGCAACCTGCCGGGCCTGCTGGAAGTACTGGTGCTGTCGAAGCTGGACCTGGCCCAGGGCAGCGCCTATGCCACCACCACCCTGCTGTCGTATGTGATCGCCGGCGTGGGCTTTGTGTCGACCCTGTCGACCCTCGGGGTGAGCTGGGACAAGTTGCAATGGCTGGTGGCCGCACTGTCGGTGGGCCTGGGCTTCGGCATGCAGGAGATCTTCGCCAACTTTATCTCCGGCATCATGATCCTGTTCGAGCGCCCGGTGCGCATCGGCGACACCATTACCATCGGCAACCTGTCGGGCACGGTGAGCAAGATCCGCATCCGCGCCACCACCATCACCGACTTCGACCGCAAGGACATCATTGTCCCGAACAAAACCTTCATCACTGGGCAACTGATCAACTGGTCGCTGACCGACACCATCACCCGGGTGACCCTCAAGCTCGGCGTGGACTACGGCTCCGACCTGGACCTGGTGAAGGAATTGTTGCTCAAGGCCGCCAGGGATAACCCACGGGTATTGAAAGACCCGGAACCCCACGTGTACTTCCTCAACTTTGGCGAAAGCACCCTGGACCACGAACTGCGCATGCATGTGCGCGACCTCGGCGACCGCAACCCGGTCATCGATGAGGTCAACCGCTTCATCAACCGCGAGTTCAAGAAGCAGAGCATCAACATTTCGTTCCGCCAGATGGAGGTTTACCTGAAGAACCTGCACGGCCAGGAATACAAACTGGTGGAAATCGAGCCCTTGAGCAAGCCGGCCAATGACGGCTCGCCGCAACCCACGCCGCCGGCCAAACTCGACTAACCGCGCTATCCCCAGCAGAATGCTCGGACATTCTGCTGGAGATGGCCGGTGAAAGCCCTCGACGACCTGACCTTCGACAACCGCTTCGCCCGCCTGGGCGACGGTTTCTCAACCCACGTATTGCCCGAGCCCATCGACGAGCCGCGGCTGGTGGTGGCGAGCAACGCCGCCATGGCCCTGCTGGACCTCGATCCAGCCGTCGCCCAGACGCCAGTGTTTGCCGAACTGTTCGGCGGCCACAAGCTGTGGGCCGAGGCCGAACCGCGGGCGATGGTCTATTCCGGGCATCAGTTTGGCTCCTATAACCCGCAACTGGGGGATGGTCGCGGCTTGCTGCTGGGCGAGGTATATAACGCGGCGGGCGAACACTGGGACTTGCACCTCAAGGGCGCCGGGCAAACGCCTTACTCGCGCATGGGCGATGGCCGCGCGGTGCTGCGTTCGTCGATCCGCGAGTTTCTCGCCTCCGAAGCCTTGCACGCCCTGGGTATCCCCAGCAGCCGCGCCCTGTGCGTGATCGGCTCCGACACCCCGGTATGGCGCGAGAAGCAGGAACGCGCGGCCATGGTCCTGCGCCTGGCGCCGAGCCATATCCGCTTTGGGCACTTCGAATACTTCTACTACACCCAGAAAACCGAGCTGCACCAGCAACTGGCCGAGCATGTGCTGAAGTTGCACTTCGCCCACTGCCAGGAGCAACCCGAGCCGTACCTGGCGATGTTCCGCGAGATCGTCGAGCGCAATGCCGAGTTGATCGCCAAATGGCAGGCCTACGGCTTTTGTCACGGGGTGATGAACACCGACAACATGTCGATCCTGGGCATTACCTTCGACTTCGGGCCGTTTGCCTTCCTCGATGACTTCGACGCTCACTTCATCTGCAACCACTCCGATCACGAAGGCCGCTACTCCTTCAGCAACCAGGTGCCCATCGGCCAATGGAACCTCAGCGCCCTGGCCCAGGCGCTGACGCCGTACATCAGCGTGCAAGCCCTGCGCGAGATCCTGGGCCTGTACCTGCCGCTGTACCAGGCCCACTACCTGGACCTGATGCGCCGCCGCCTGGGCCTGACCACCGCCGAGGACGATGACCAGAAACTGCTGGAGCGCCTGCTGCAACTGATGCAAAACAGTGGCGTGGACTACACCTTGTTCTTCCGCCATCTGGGCGACGAATCCGCCGCACTGGCCGTGGCGCGCCTGCGCGATGACTTTGTCGACCGCGCGGGCTTCGATGCCTGGGCCGACGAGTACAAGGCCCGGGTTGAGCGCGACGGCACAGGCAGCGAGGCAGAACGCCGCGAGCGCATGCACGCGGTCAACCCGCTGTACATCCTGCGCAACTACCTGGCGCAAAACGCCATCACCGCCGCCGAATCAGGTGACTACAGTGAAGTGCGACGGCTGCATGAGGTATTGAGCCAGCCATTTGAAGAACTGACCGGGATGGAGCAGTACGCGCAACGGCCGCCCGATTGGGGCAAACATTTGGAGATCAGTTGTTCGTCCTAGGATCAAAAGCGCAGCGTGCTCACGCCACGTTAGTCTTCACTGTCGCCTATTCGTCTGGCCTTGATAATCCCCGTGACGGGCGCCAGATTGAGCCCATAGGCCACACCCAAGGAGCCCATCATGTCCGATTCTCTTGTAATCCCCTGCCCACACTGCAACGCCCTCAACCGCATCCCCCACGAACGCCTGGGCGATGCCCCAAAGTGCGGGCGCTGCAAGCAGCCGGTGTTGCTCAGCACACCGTTTGAATTAAGCCAGGGCGATTATTCCAGCCAGATCAAGGGCGATTTACCGCTCCTGGTGGATGTGTGGGCCGAATGGTGCGGGCCGTGCAAGTCGTTTGCGCCGGTGTTTGAACAGGCGGCCGGGCAGTTGGCCGGCAAGTGCCGGCTGGCCAAGCTCGATAGCGAGGCCAACCAGCAGCTTTCGGCGCAATTGGGCATTCGCTCGATTCCCAGCCTGATCCTGTTCAAGAACGGCCGGGAAGTGGCGCGCCAGAGCGGGGCATTTGCGTTACCGCAACTGATGAGCTGGTTGCGTAGCCAAGGGGTGTAACCCTGTAGGAGCGGGCTTGCCCGCGATGGCGAGGGGCAGCTTGATGGATATGCAAGCTGGCACACCGTCATCGCAGGCAAGCCAGCTCCCACATCGAGCATGCTCATCCTTGATGATCAGGCGTTTTCCAGCAGGTTATGCAACTCCACAAACTGCTGGGTCAGCTTGTGGCGCGGGTCGAGGTGGATCAGCGGTTTGCTCTCCTGGTGGGATTCGCGCATGCGCACCGAACTGGCCAGGTACACCGGCAGTACCGGCAGGCCCTCGGCGATCAACTCGTCCAGCATCTTCTGCGGCAGGCTCGCCCGGGCCTGGAACTGGTTGACCACGATGCCTTCCACTTCAAGGCCTTCGTTGTGGTCCTCCTTGAGCTCTTCGATTTCCGCCAGCAGGCCGTACAGCGCCTGGCGCGAAAAGCTGTCGCAATCGAAAGGGATCAGTACACGATCAGCCGCGATCAACGCCGAAACCGCATAGAAGTTCAGGGCCGGCGGGGTATCCAGGTAAATCCGGTCGTAATCCTCGGCCAGTTCATCCAGCAGCTTTCGCAGCTTGTTGATCTTGTGCTTGGCCTCGAGCTTGGGCTGCAGGTCCGCCAGTTCTGCGGTGGCGGTGATGACGTGCAGGTTGTCGAACGGGGTTTCGTAGATATCCACCTGGTTTTTCTTCGAAAACGGCCCGGATGACAGGGTCTGCTTGAAGAAGTCGGCAATGCCCATGGGAATATCGTCACCCGTCAGCCCTGTCAGGTACTGGGTCGAGTTGGCCTGTGCATCGAGGTCCACCAACAGGGTTCGATAGCCTTCGCTGGCGCTGACCGCCGCCAGGTTGCAGGCGATGCTGGACTTGCCAACGCCACCTTTTTGATTGAACACCACGCGCCGCATGGAAAAACCTCCGTGTATCAATGAATGCCCGAGTGTAGAGGGCAAAAGCGCCCGCTCGCTACCTTGATCAAGCTTGTACTACAGCATCTGAAGACGGATCCCGCATAACTATCTCTTAATACGCCAACCAATAAAGAGTTGCCTGACACCAGCCCCCCGTAGCCATTGGCGGACAATCACTGATTCTTTTCGGCGAATTTGTAATTTCTCGTGAACAATTCTTTACCAAAGTTTGCTAGAACCCCACCGCACCGGGATAATGCGCGCCACTCGGCCATCGCGCCATGCCCCGGTTTTATGGGCAATTTGCAGCACAAGGAAGCCCGCAGGGGCGGGAAATCTTCTCAGTGATCAACTTCAACATCGCCCAATGGCGCGCCTGGGCCCCTGGGCTCGACAGCGTGGATGCCTGGCGCGACTGGTGCCAGGCCCCAGTGTTGGTGGCCCAAAGCGATGCCGCGCCCGATGTGTCGTTCCTGCCGGCCATGCAGCGCCGGCGCCTGAGCCGCCTGGCCCGGATGGCCTTCAGCGTCGGCTGGCCCTTGGCCGACGGCCTGCAGGACCTGCCGCTGGTATTTGTCTCGCGTCATGGCGAAACCCCACGCACCCTGGACATTCTCAGCGACCTGGCCAACGACCAGCCGCTGTCGCCCACCCAATTCAGCCTGTCGGTACACAATGCGGTGATTGGCCTGTGGTCGATCCTGCGTAACGAAACCAGCGAAATGACCGCCCTGGCAGCCGCGGGCGACGGCCTGGAGCACGGCATGCTCGAAGCCGCAGCCCTGCTCAACGAAGGCGCGCCGGCCGTTCTGCTGGTGATTACCGAAGAGCAGCCACCCCTGGCCTACGCGCGGTGGATCGATGATGTGCCGTTCCCCTACGCCCTGGGCCTGCTGCTGACCCCAGGCGACGAATGGCAACTGGCGCTGCACACCACAACGGTCCAACCCACCGAGACCCAGTGGCCCCACGCCCTGAACCTGCTGCGCACCCTGCTCACCGAGCAAGGTGCCTGCCAACATGCCTGGAAGAACCGAGTATGGAACTGGCAACGCAAACCCTGACCGACAAGCCCCGGGACGCCTACTACTGGCGCCTGTTCGCCACGGCAGCCAGCTTCGTGCTGTTCGGCGTGGGCGGCTTGTGCCTGCGCTTGCTGGTGTTCCCGCTGCTCAGTTGCCTGCCGGGGGACGCCCGGCAGCACCAGCGCCGTGCGCGCCTGACCGTCGGGCGGTTGTTCTGGTTCTTTATCAACATGATGTACCGCGCCGGCATTCTCACCTACAGCGTCGAAGGCGCCGAAAAACTCGGGCGCCCCGGGCAGATGATCATCGCCAACCACCCGTCGCTGATCGACGTCGTGGTGCTGATCGGCCTGGTACGCCAGGCCAATTGCGTGGTCAAGCAGAGCCTGTGGCAAAACCCCTTCACCCGTGGCCCCGTGAATGATGCCGGCTATATCAGCAACGATGGCAGCATCGACATGCTCGATGCCGCCGCCAGTGCCCTGCGAGGCGGCCAGACCCTGATTATCTTTCCCGAAGGCACCCGCACCGTGCCGGGCAAAGCCCCGGCCTTTCATCGCGGGGCCGCCGCCATCGCCCTGCGCGGTGCGACAATCATCACCCCCGTGGTGCTCAAGGTCAGCCCGACCACGCTGACCAAGGCCGAGCCCTGGTATCGCATCCCCAACCGCCGCTTTCACTTCAGTTTGCGGGTGGGTGCCGATATAGACCCACAGGTGTTTGCCTCACAAGGGCCACCACCTCAGGCCTCACGCAAGCTCAACGATTATCTGCATCACTATTTCATTAAGGAGCTCGCCGAAGATGAGCAACCCCAACAGCCTTGAACACGAAATCAAAACCCTGATCATCGAGGCCCTGGGCCTGGAAGACATCGACGCCTGCGACATCGGCAGCGAGCAAACCCTGTTCGGCGAAGGCCTGGGCCTGGATTCGGTAGATGCCCTGGAATTGGGCCTGGCGATCCAGAAAAAGTACGGCATCAAGATCGATGCCGACGCCAAGGACACCCGCAATCACTTTATCAACGTGGCCAGCCTCGCGGCGTTCGTCACGGCCCGACAGGCAGCTTGAGACCCGACCATGCAAACTCGTGACGATATCTTCAACACCCTGCGCGACGCCCTGGTGGAACTGTTTGAACTGGAGCCTACGCGGGTCACCCTCGACGCCAACCTGTACCAGGACCTGGAAATCGACAGCATCGATGCGGTGGACCTGATCGACCATATCAAGCGCCAGACCGGCAAGAAAATCGCCGCCGAAGAGTTCAAGGCCGTGCGTACGGTCAATGATGTGGTCGAGGCGGTCTACCGTCTGGTCCAACCGGCCGCATGAGCCGGCTGATCGGCCTTGGCCTGTTGCTGGTAGGGCTGCTGTACCCTTTCGCGGTGTATTACGGCACGGAGCATTTCGCCCCGTGGCAGTTCGGCCTGCTGCTGGCCAGCCTCTGGCTGCTGCGCGCGCTGACCGGCCCGCGGCGTCCCGGCAGTGGCTGGATGGCCGGCGTGGCGCTTGTGTTTTGCCTGCTGCTGGCCTGGTTCGACAACCCGCAGTTGTTGCGCTGGTACCCAAGCCTGGTCAGCATCTTCATGCTGGCGCTGTTCGGCCTGAGCCTGAAGTACGGCCCGCCGATGGTCGAGCGCCTGGCGCGCCTGAGCGATCCGCATCTGCCTGAAAAGGCCATTGCGTATACGCGCCAGGTCACCGTGGTGTGGAGTGGGTTTTTCTTGTGTAACGGCCTGCTCGCCGCCGCGCTCACCTTGTGGGCACCGTTGAGCTGGTGGACGTTGTACAACGGCCTGATCGCCTATGGGCTGATGGGGTTGTTGTTTGCCGTGGAATGGCTGATACGACAAAGGGTTCGAGGCCGCGTATGAATTGGGTCAATCTTGAGCATCTGTTGCTTGAGCCTGTGCAACTGCGTTCGGTCACCACTGAACCTGCAATGAACCACGCACAACTGTGCGAACGGGCCCTGAGCCTGGCGGCCGGGCTCAAAGCCCGTGGCATCCAGCGCCTGGCCGTGCACCTGAGCGACGCCGGCGAGCTGGCGATTGCCCTGCTGGGCGCCTGGCGCGCCGGGGCCAGTGTGCTGCTGCCCGCCGACCTGCAAGCCCAGACCCGCCAACGCTGGGCCACTGCGGTCGACGCCTGGCTGACCGAAGCGGGCGACCTGGAGGCGCTCTACCACCCGCCGCTCGCCGCCGCAGCCCTGGACCTGGACGCCTGCCAATTGGGCCTGTGCACCTCCGGCTCCAGCGGCGCGCCCAAGCGCATCGACAAGACCCTGCGCCAACTGGCCAACGAGGTACAGGCCCTGGAAGCCTTGTGGGGCGCCGACCTGGGCCGCGCGTGCATCGTCGGCAGCGTCGCTACCCAGCACATCTATGGCCTATTGTTCCGCGTGCTGTGGCCGCTGTGCGCCGGTCGCAGCTTTGTGCGCCAGCAACTGCCGTTCCCCGAAGACTTGCAGCGCGTCAGCCGCCAGCACCCGCATTTCGCCTGGGTGGCCAGCCCGGCCCTGCTCAAGCGCATGGGCGATAACCTCGACTGGACGGCCTTGAGCACGGTCAAGCGCGTGTTCTCCTCCGGAGGCGCGCTGCCCGCCGAGGCTGCCGACAGCCTGCACCAACGCCTGCAGCAGTGGCCGACCGAGATCCTCGGCAGCTCGGAAACCGGCGGCATTGCCTGGCGCCAGGGCCACACGCCCTGGCAGCCGTTTGCCGATGTACGCCTGACTCAGGATGCCGATGGCGCCTTGTGCATTGCCTCGCCGTACCTGCCGGCCGGGCATGTCGAGCAGACGGCCGATGCCGCGCAGATCCACGCAGATGGGCGCTTCGAACTGCTCGGGCGCCTGGACCGGATCGTCAAGCTGGAAGAAAAACGCATCTCCCTGCCGATGCTCGAACAGGCCCTGGCCGACCACGCCTGGGTCGCGGAAGCGCGCCTGGGAGTGGTCCAGGAAAACCGCGCGTCCCTCGGTGCCCTGGTGGTACTCAGTGGCGACGGCCTGCACGCCCTGCGCAACCAAGGCCGGCGCAGCGTCACCCAAGCCCTGCGCCAGCACCTGGGCCAGCACTGCGAAGCCCTGGCCCTGCCCCGCCGCTGGCGCTTGTTGCGCCAGTTGCCGCTCACCCCCCAGGGCAAGCTGCCCCAGGCCGATGTCGAAGCCCTGCTGCTGGCGCCGCGCCCCAAGGCGCCGGAATTGCTGGCGCAAGTCGAGACCGACGGCGAATGGACCCTGCAACTGAGCATCCCGCCGGACCTGGCCTACTTCAGCGGCCACTTCCCTCACACCCCGGTGTTGCCAGGGGTGGTGCAGGTGGAATGGGCGTTCAACCTGGGCCAGCAACTGCTCGATCTACCGCCGACCTTTGCCGGCATGGAAGTGCTCAAGTTCCAGCAACTGGTGCGCCCTGGCGACGTGATCGAGTTGCACCTGCGTTTTGATCGCGAGCGGGGCAAGTTGTATTTCGCTTATCGCAATGACAGTGCGGCGTGTTCCAGCGGGCGGGTTTTGCTGGAGAATTCTCATGCATAGGTTGGGTAAGCGCACATCCCAAATGTGGGAGCTGGCTTGCCTGCGATGCAGGCAACTCGGTCCATCAGGTGCCCACCACCATGCATAACCCCTGCGCCCTGATCCCGGTCTACAACCATGAAGCCGCCGTGCCCGCCGTGGTCCGCAGCCTGCTGGACCATGGCCTACCCTGCCTGCTGGTGGACGATGGCAGCAGCCCGGCCTGCGCCGCCGTGCTGGCGCAACTGGCAAGCCTGGATAACGTGTCGCTGCTGACCCTGCCCGTCAATCAAGGCAAGGGCGCGGCAGTGATGGCCGGCTTTCGCGAAGCCGCGCACCTGGGCTTCACCCACGCCCTGCAAGTGGACGCCGACGGCCAGCACGACCTGCGCGAAGTCGCGCTGTTTCTCGACGCCTCGCGCACCCACCCCGACGCGGTGATCTGCGGCTACCCCGAATACGACGACAGCGTGCCCAAGGGCCGCCTCTATGCGCGCTACCTGACCCATGTCTGGGTGTGGATCAACAGCCTGTCGCTGCAGATCCGCGATTCGATGTGCGGCTTTCGCATCTACCCCCTGGCACCGGTGCTGGCCTTGATGGACTCGGCACGGATCGGCAAGCGCATGGATTTCGACTCCGACATCCTCGTGCGCCTGTCATGGCGCAACCAGCCGATGCGCTGGCTGCCGACCCAAGTGCATTACCCGGCCGACGGCCTGTCGCACTTTCGCCTGGTCCACGACAACCTGCTGATTTCATCCATGCACACCCGGCTGTTTTTCGGCATGTTGCTGCGTGCGCCAATGATCCTCTGGCGACGGTGGCAGGCATGAGCGACAACCCCCGGCACTGGGCCGACCGCCAGGAACGCGGCAGTTTCTGGCTGATGAAACTCACCGCATTCGCCGCCAAGGTCCTCGGGCGCCGGGTGCTGAGCCCGCTGCTGTATGGCATCGTCCTGTACTTTTTCGTGTTTGGCCGTGCCGCGCGCCAGAGCATCTGGCAGTACCAGCAGCGCCTGGCCGACTGGAGCGGGCGCGACGACCTGCGCCCCAGCCACACAAGGGTGTTCGGCCAGTTCATGGCTTTCGCCGACGCCTTGCTGGACAAGCTCGACGTATGGAACGGCAAGCTGCGCCTGGAACAGATCGAAATCATCGACCCGGCCCAATTGCGCGGGCAACTGCGCGGCGAACGCGGGCAGATGCTGGTGGGCGCGCACCTGGGCAACCTGGAAGTGTGCCGGGCCCTCGCGGAGCTGGGTGAGAAAGTCACCATGAACGTGCTGGTGCACACCAAACACGCCGAACAGTTCAACCGCCTGCTGGGCGAAGCCGGGGCGAGCAACCTGCGGCTGATCCAGGTCAGCGAGCTGGACCCGGCGGTGATGCTGCTGCTCAGCCAGCGCCTGGACGACGGTGAGTGGCTGGCGATTGCCGGCGACCGCATCCCGCTGCACGGCGGGCGCACGGTGCGCGTGGATTTTCTCGGCCATAGCGCCGCCTTCCCCCAGGGCCCATGGCTGCTGGCCGGCCTGCTCAAATGCCCGGTCAACCTGCTGATGTGCCTCAAGCACCAGGGGCGCTATCGGCTGATCATCGAGCCCTTTGCCCCATTGATCGAATGGAAACGCAGCGACCGCCAGCAGGTGATCGCCCACTGGGCCGCCCGCTACGCCGAACGCCTGGGCCAGTTCTGCCTGCAAGCGCCCCAACAATGGTTCAACTTTTACCCTTTCTGGAAGACCGATGACGACGCATCTGCTTGAGCCGGTAACCTTCGGCGAACTCCCTTTGCGCATCGAAGACGTGCTGGCCCTGGCCAACCGTCAGGCGCCCACCCGCCTGCAAGACGATGCCGGGTATCGCCAGCGCATCGCCAAGGGCGCGCAGTTCCTCGATTCGCTGCTGGACAAGGAAGGCGTGATCTACGGCGTCACCACCGGCTACGGCGACTCGTGCGTGGTGGCGGTGCCGTTGCAGCATGTCGAGGCATTGCCGCGTCACCTGTACACCTTCCACGGCTGCGGCCTGGGCAAGTTGCTCGACGCCCAGGCCACCCGTGCGGTGCTGGCGGCGCGTTTGCAGTCGCTGTGCCACGGCGTGTCCGGGGTGCGGGTTGAACTGCTGGAGCGCCTGCATGCGTTCCTTGAACACGACATCCTGCCGCTGATCCCGGAAGAAGGCTCGGTGGGCGCCAGCGGCGATCTGACGCCGCTGTCGTACGTGGCCGCGACCTTGTCCGGCGAGCGTGAAGTGCTGTTTCGTGGCGAGCGCCGCCTGGCCGCCGACGTACACCGTGAGCTGGGCTGGACGCCGTTGGTGCTGCGGCCCAAGGAAGCCCTGGCGCTGATGAACGGCACCGCCGTGATGACCGGCCTGGCTTGCCTTGCCTTCGCCCGCGCCGACTACCTGCTGCAACTGGCCACGCGCATCACCGCGTTGAACGTGGTGGCGCTGCAAGGCAACCCGGAGCACTTTGACGAACGCCTGTTCGCCGCCAAGCCGCACCCCGGGCAGATGCAGGTTGCGGCGTGGCTGCGCAAGGACCTGGCCATCGACGCCCCGACCGCGCCGCTGCACCGTTTGCAGGACCGCTACTCGCTGCGCTGCGCGCCCCACGTCCTCGGCGTGCTGGCCGACAGCCTGAACTGGCTGCGTTCGTTTATCGAGATCGAGCTCAACAGCGCCAACGACAACCCGATCATCGACGCCGAGGCCGAGCGCGTGTTGCACGGCGGGCACTTCTACGGCGGGCATATCGCCTTTGCCATGGACAGCCTGAAAAACCTGGTGGCCAACGTCGCCGACCTGCTCGACCGGCAACTGGCGCTGCTGGTGGACGAGCGCTACAACCATGGCTTGCCGAGCAACCTGTCGGGCGCCCCGGCGGACCGCGCGATGATCAACCACGGCTTCAAGGCGGTGCAGATCGGCACCAGCGCCTGGACCGCCGAAGCGTTGAAAAATACGATGCCGGCCAGCGTGTTTTCGCGCTCCACCGAGTGCCACAACCAGGACAAGGTCAGCATGGGTACGATCGCCGCCCGCGATGCAATCCGCGTGCTGGAGCTGACCGAACAGGTGGCCGCCGCCACCTTGCTTGCCGCCAACCAGGGCGTGTGGTTGCGCGCCCAGGTCACGGATGCCAGGCCGTTGCCGCCGGCCCTGGCCGCGATGCACATCGAGCTGGCCAAGGACTTCCCGCCGGTGATCGAAGACCGTGCCCTGGAGGGCGAACTGCGCCTGTGCCTGCAACGCATCGCCGCGCAACACTGGAGGCTGCATGCGTAGCCCCGGCGTGTTGCATTGCGACACTGAAATCCTCGTGCCCTTCTTCGACATCGACACGATGAACGTGGTCTGGCACGGCCACTACGTGAAATACCTGGAAATCGCCCGCTGCGCGCTGCTCGACAAGCTCGGCCACAACTACACGGCGATGCTCGAATCCGGCTATGCGTGGCCGGTAATCGACCTGCAACTGCGCTACGTGCGTGGCGCCACCTTTGGCCAGACCCTCAACGTGCGCGCCAGCCTGGTGGAGTGGGAGAACCGCTTGAAGGTCAACTACCTGATCACCGACCTTGCCAGCGGCGAACGCCTGACCCGCGCCAGCACCGTGCAAGTGGCCGTCGAGATTGCCAGCCGCGAGATGCAACTGGCCTCGCCCACCGTGTTCATCACCGCCGTCGAAAGGGCCCTGGAATGCTGAGCTTGCCCGCGATGGTCGCCAACAATAACGCGGGGGGCCTGACACTGCGCAGCGCCCTCCGGTTTTTCGCGAGCAAGCTCGCTCCTACAGGGGTTGGGTTGCTGCTGAGCGTTGGGGCTTATGCCTTCGACTTGCAACAACTGAGCGATCAGTTGGCCAAGCCCTCGGTGATCCACGGCAGCTTCATCCAGGAAAAGCACCTGCGCGCCCTGCCCCAGCCGCTGACCAGCAAAGGCACCTTCGTATTGGCCCGGGACCACGGCCTGCTCTGGCTGCTGAAAACCCCACTGCAACAGGACTATCGCATCAACGCCCAAGGCATAGCCCGGCGTGATGCCAACGGTTGGCAACCGCTGCCGAACAAAAGCGCCGGCGCCGAGCAGAACCGTTTGTTCCTGGCCGTGCTGCAAGGCGACAGCAGCGGCTTGCAGCGCGACTTCGAGTTGCAGCTGCAAGGCGAGGCCAAGGCCTGGAAACTCAAGCTGATCCCCCGCTCGCTGCTGCTCAAGCAAGTGTTCACCCATATCAATATCGACGGCGGCGAGTTGGTGCACACCATCGAACTGCGGGAAACCCAGGGCGACAGCACCCTTTTACGCATGCAAGACAGCACCAGCACGCAACCCTTGAGCGACGCGGAGCAACACGACTTTGCCCAGTGAGCGTTGGTTGCCGCGCCTGTTCCTGATCCTGCTGGTGGCCGTGCTGGCCCTGGCCGGCTGGCAATGGCGCGAGGGCGCGCCGTTGTCGGCCAACCTGATGGATCTGGTGCCGGGCAACACCCCGGACGCGCTGGAACTGGCGGCCGAGCAACGCATGCAAGAGCCGCTGAACCGCGAGATGCTGGTGCTGGTCGGGCATGCCGATCGCCAGCACGCACTGGCCATGGCCCAACAGCTCGGTGAACAGTGGCAAGCCAGCGGCCTGTTTGAAAAGGTCACCTGGACCCTGCAGGCCGACCTGCCAGCCCTGCGCCAGCAATTGCTGCAAGGACGCCTGGCGATGCTGTCGGCCAAGGACCGCGAGCAGTTGGTCAGCGAGCCCGAGGCGTTTATCGCGCAGCGGGTGCAGGCGCTGTTCGACCCCTTTACCGGCTTCAGCCTGGTGCCGAGCCAGGACGATTGGCTGGGCCTGACCGGACGCATCCAGAACAGCCAGCCGCAACACGGTGCGGTGCAGCTGGATATCGGCAGCGGCGCGTTGATTGCCGATGCCGACGGCAAAAGCTGGGTGCTGCTGCGCGCGCGTACCCAGGGCAATGCCTTTGATATGAAACTGCCGCTGCAAGTCGCCGACCTGCTGCAAGCCAGCCGCGACCTGGCCAGCGAGCAAGGCGTGCAACTGCTCGCCGCCAGCGGCCTGCTGTACGCGGCCAACGGCCAACAACAGGCCAGCCGCGAGATGACCTGGGTCGGCGGCGGCGCAACGGTAGGGATTCTGTTGCTGTTGCTGCTGGCGTTCCGTCGCTGGCGGGTGTTGCTGGCCTTTGTCCCGGTGCTGGTGGGCATGCTGTTTGGCGCGGTGGCCTGTGTGGCGCTGTTCGGCCATATGCATGTGATGACCCTGGTGCTGGGCGCGAGCCTGATCGGCGTGGCCGTCGACTACCCGCTGCATTACCTGTCCAAGAGCTGGAGCCTGCAACCCTGGCGCAGCTGGCCGGCCTTGCGCCTGACCCTGCCGGGCCTGAGCCTGAGCCTGGCCACCAGTTGCATCGGCTACCTGGCCCTGGCCTGGACGCCATTCCCGGCGCTGACCCAGATCGCCGTATTCTCCGCCGCCGGCCTGGTGGGCGCCTACCTGTCGGCGGTGTGCCTGTTGCCGGCGCTGCTCAACGGCATGGACCTGCGCCCGGCGCAATGGCCGCTGCGGGTCGCCGAGTTCCTGCTGGGGGTGCGTGAATCCTTGCTCAAGCGCCTGCCGAGCCAGGCGCTGCTGGTGCTGGCCCTGCTGTTCTGCGCCGGCGGCCTGTGGCAGTTGAACAGCAAGAACGATATTCGCCAGTGGATCGGCGCACCGCCGCAGTTACTGCAAGAAGCCCAGGCCATTGCGCGCATTACCGGCTACCAACCCACCAGCCAGTTCTTCCTGGTGCATGCGGACAATCAACAACAGTTACTGGAGCGCCAGGCGGCGTTGAGCCAGCGCCTGGATCAACTGGTGCACATGGACAAGCTGCAGGGCTACCTGGCACTCAATCAACTGGTCAGTACGCCCGGCGAACAGCAACACGTGCGCGAGGCCCTGAATCAACTGCCGGCGCTGTGGCAACCGCTGCTCGACCTCGGCATCCCCGCCAGCGCCCTGCAAGCGGAGGTGGCGCAGTTGCAGGCGCTGCCCACCGCCGACATCGACGCCGCCCTCGCCGGCCCGCTGGCCGAGCCGTGGCGCCTGTTGTGGCTGGGCAATGTCGACAGCGGCGTGGCGGCGATGGTCAGCCTGCAAGGCCTGAACAACCCGGCGCTGCTGCGTATCCAGGCCCTGGACCTGCCGGGCGTGCAACTGGTGGATCGCCTCGGCGACTTGAACCAGGTATTTGCCGCGACCCAGGTCAGCGCCGCCGAACTGAAATTATTGTCCTGTGTACTGATCGTCTTGCTGCTGATCCTGCCCTTTGGCCTGGGCGGCGCGCTGCGCATTGTCGCCCTGCCGCTGTTGGCTGCGCTGTGCAGCCTGGCCAGCCTCGGGTGGCTGGGGCAACCGTTGACCCTGTTCAGCCTGTTCGGCCTGTTGCTGGTGACCGCGATCAGCGTCGACTATGCGATCCTCATGCGCGAACAGATCGGCGGGGCCGCGGTCAGCTTGCTGGGGACGCTGCTGGCCGCGGTCACCACCTGGCTGTCCTTTGGCCTGCTGGCGGTGTCCAGCACCCCGGCGGTGAGTAACTTCGGCCTGTCGGTCAGCCTGGGCCTGGCCTTCAGCTTTATGCTGGCGCCATGGGCCGGCCGCCAGGAACATGCGCAATGATGCCGACTAATTTTTTTTTGTTGAATGTGATGATCGCCAACCCGGCAAGGAGCCACAGTGCCCACAGTTGAAATGGAACGTCGCCAGGTCGTGGTGATCGGGGCCGGCCCGTCCGGTGCCATTGCGGCCGCGTTGCTCAAGCGCAACGGGCATGATGTGTTGATCATCGAGCGCGAGCACTTCCCGCGTTTTTCCATCGGCGAAAGCCTGTTGTCCCATTGCATCGACTTTATCGAAGAGGCCGGCATGCTCGAGGCGGTCAACGCCGCCGGCTTCCAGCTGAAAACCGGCGCCGCGTTTGCCTGGGGCGAGCGCTACAGTGCCTTCGATTTCGGTGACACTTTCAGCGAAGGCAAGCCCACTACCTTCCAGGTCCAGCGCGCCGACTTCGACAAGTTGCTGGCCGATCAGGCGGCGTTGCAAGGCGTGGAGATCCGTTACGGCCAGACCCTGGTCGGGGTGGATTTCGCCGCGGGCCACCGCTACCTGCATGTACGCCGCGAAAACGGCCGCGAATACCACATCAAGGCCGGCTTTGTGCTCGACGCCAGCGGTTACGGCCGCGTGCTGCCACGCCTGCTGAACCTTGAGGCGCCGTCAAACTTCCCGTTGCGCCAGGCGGTGTTCACCCACGTCGAGGACCGTATCGAACATCCGGGCTTCGACCGCAGCAAGATCCTCATCACCACCCACCCGACCCAGCGCGATATCTGGTTCTGGACCATCCCGTTCAGCAACGGCCGCTGCTCGGTAGGCGTGGTCGCGGCCAAGGAGCATTTCGACGGTTGCGATGGGGATCTGGATGCCTGCCTGCGCGGCTTTATCGAGCAAACCCCGAGCCTGTCCAAGGTGCTGGCGAACGCGGTCTGGGATACCCCGGCGCGGACTATCGGCGGCTACTCGGCAAACGTCACCACCTTGCATGGCCCGGGCTTCGCGCTGCTGGGCAATGCCGCAGAGTTCCTCGACCCGGTGTTCTCTTCAGGCGTGACCATCGCCATGCGCTCGGCCAGCATGGCCGCAGGTCTCCTGCACCGCCAACTCAAGGGCGAAAGCGTGGACTGGCAAACCGAGTTCGCCGCACCACTCAAACGCGGGGTCGATACCTTCCGTTGCTACGTCGAAGGCTGGTACGCCGGCACCTTCCAGGATGTGATCTACCACCCTGGCAGCTCGCCGGAAATCCGCCGCATGATCAGCTCGATCCTCGCCGGTTATGCCTGGGACGAGCGCAATCCCTTTGTCAGCGAACCCAAGCGCCGCTTGCGGATGCTCTCGGAAATCTGTGCGGGGGAAAACCTATGAGCAGCCCACCTGTGTCTAAAGAGTACTTGAGCAAAAACTACGTCGAAGAAACCAAGTTCGGCTTCTGGTTCCTGCGCAGCCACACCTGGCAGCATCACGTACTGCGCGTGGCAATCAACGACCTGCGCAACCTGTTCAGCACGCAGTTGCCGGAGGCGCCGGTGCTGCTGGATGCCGGTTGTGGCCAGGGCAAGTCGTTCAGCTATTTACAGCAGGTGTTCGCTCCCAAGCGCCTGATCGGCCTTGACGCCGACCCGCACAGCCTCGACCTGAGCCGTGCCGAAGCGGCGCGCCAGGGCATTGAGATCGAGTTGATTGGCAGCGATTGCGCCACCCTCAAAGTGGCCGATGAAAGTGTCGACATCCTGTTCTGCCACCAGACTTTCCACCACCTGGTGGAGCAACAACGGGCACTCACCGAGTTTTATCGAGTGCTCAAGCCCGGCGGCTACCTGCTGTTTGCCGAGTCCACCGAAGCCTATATCGACACCTGGGTGATTCGCTGGCTATTCCGTCACCCGATGCATGTGCAGAAAAGTGCCGATGAGTACCTGGAGATGATCCGCGAGCAGGGTTTCGAGTTTGGCCCGCAGAACGTGTCGTACCCGTACCTGTGGTGGAGCCGCTCGGCAGACTTCGGCCTGCTGGAGCGTTGGGGCTTGCGCCAGCCCAAGCCGTTTGGCGAGCGTGAAGAGACGCTGGTGAATGTGGTTGCACGCAAGCCACTCACAGGCCCGCCAGCATGATCCGCGCGCTGTTGATCGGCTGCCTGTTGCTGCTGGCCGCATGCGCCAGCCAGCCGCCGCTGCCGGTGCATACACCGAGCCTGGCGTTGCCCCTGCAGTTGCATATCGAGCGCGAGCAGGACGGCCAGCGCCAGGACTGGTTGTTGGTGATCCAGCGCGAAGGCGAGGCCTTGCGCTGGTCGCTGATGGACCCGCTGGGCATCCCCCTGGCCCGGCAAAAGCTGGTGGCCGGCAGTTGGCAGGCAGATGGCCTGCTACCACCCAACCCCCAGGCCCGCGAGCTGTTTGCGGCGCTGCTGTTTGCCCTGACCCCGGCCGCCGAAATGCCCGGCAACTACCCCCAAGCCCGTGAAGACGATGGCGTACGGGTACTCAAGCCGCACTGGCAGGTGATCTACCGCGCCCCCTTGACCTTCAGCGTGAACATGCCGGGCCAGCACCTGAACTATCGCGTCACCGCGCTTGAGAGCAGCCCATGACCGCTTATCTCAATGCCCTGGGGATCATCTGCGCCCTGGGCCGTGGCCAGCAGCAAGTGCGGCGCAATCTGTTTGCCGGGGATTGTTCGGGCATGCGCGCCGAGAGCGGCTGGGTGCCCGAGCGAGTACTGCCGGTGGGCAGCGTGCCTGGCGAACTGGTGCCACTGCCGCCGCACCTGGCGCAACAGAGCAGTCGCAACAACCAGCTGTTGCTGGAGGCCGCCTTGCAGATCGAAGGCCCGATCCGGCAGGCGATCCACACCTTTGGCGCCTCGCGTATCGGGGTGGTGCTGGGTACCAGCACCTCGGGCATCGATGAGGCCAGTCGCGGCATCGCCCATTACCTGCGCGAAGGGCAGTTCCCCCAGACCTATGACTACCGCCAACAAGAGCTCGGCGCCCCGGCCAACTTCCTCGCCGACTGGCTGCAACTGAGCGGCCCGGCCTATGTGATTTCCACCGCCTGCACCTCCAGCGCCCGCGCAATGATGAGCGCACGCCGCCTGCTGGACCTGGGCCTGTGCGATGCGGTGCTGTGCGGCGGGGTCGATAGCCTGTGCAAGCTGACCCTCAATGGCTTCACCTCGCTGGAGGCGGTGTCTTCCGAGCGCTGCAACCCGTTTTCGCTGAACCGCAATGGCATCAATATCGGCGAGGCGGCGGTGCTGTTCCTGATGAGCAAAACACCGGCGCCCATCGCCCTGCTGGGCAGCGGCGCCAGTTGCGATGCGCACCATATTTCTGCGCCGGAGCCCAGCGGCAAGGGCGCATTGCAGGCGATGAGCAAGGCCCTGGCCAGTGCAAAATTGGCACCGGCGCAGATCGGTTACCTGAACCTGCACGGCACCGCGACCCAGCATAACGACGCCATGGAAAGCCTGGCCGTGGCCACCCTGTTTCCGGCTGGCGTGGCCTGTTCCTCGACCAAGCCGCTGACCGGCCATACCCTCGGCGCTGCCGGGGCACTGGAGGCTGCGTTCTGCTGGCTGAGCCTGGTCGAGGGCACACTGGCGCCGCATATCTGGGACGGTCAAGCCGACCCGGCGTTGCCCGCCCTGCGCTGGGCCAAGGTCGGCGACACCCTGGAAAAACGCTGCCTGATGAGCAACTCGTTTGCCTTCGGCGGCAACAACGTCAGCCTGATTATCGGAGACGCCCCATGAGCCATTGGCCACTCGCCGAACTGTTGCCCCACGCCGGGGACATGATCCTGATCGACCAGGTGTTGGCATTCGATGAAGAACAGATCCACACCCGCGTCACCGTCAAGCCCGGCGGCCTGTTCAATCGCCCCGACGGCAGCCTGCCGGCCTGGGTCGGCGTCGAGTTGATGGCGCAAAGCGTGGCCGCCTATGCCGGCTGCCGCGCGCGCCAGAACGGCGAAGCGGTGGAGTTGGGCTTCCTGCTGGGCACGCGCAAGTTCGAATGCAATGTCGAGTACTTTCCCCTAGGTGCCGAACTGACCATCCACGGCCTGCGCTCCCTGGAAGACGACAACGGCATGGGTGTGTTCGAATGCCACCTGACCGGCGACGGCATCCAGGCCAGCGCACGCCTGAACGTATTTCGACCGCCCCAGGCGGCCAACTATTTAGCTGAATCGAAGGACACGTGTCATGACTGAATCCGTACTGGTCACCGGCTCCAGCCGGGGTATCGGCCGCGCTATCGCCCTGCGCCTGGCCCAGGCCGGCCATGACCTGGTGCTGCATTGCCGCAGTGGCCGTGCCGAGGCGGATGCCGTACAGGCCGAAGTCGAGGCCCTGGGCCGCAAGGCGCGGGTGCTGCAATTCGATGTGGCGGACCGCGCCACCTGCAAGCAGATCCTTGAAGCCGACGTAGAAACCCACGGTGCCTATTACGGCGTGGTGCTCAATGCCGGGCTGACCCGCGATGGCGCGTTCCCGGCGTTGTCGGAGGACGACTGGGACGTGGTGATGCGCACCAATCTCGATGGTTTCTATAACGTGCTGCACCCGGTGATGATGCCGATGATCCGGCGGCGCGCGGCCGGGCGCATTGTGTGCATTACTTCGGTCTCGGGGCTGATCGGCAATCGTGGCCAGGTCAATTACAGCGCGTCCAAGGCCGGCCTGATCGGCGCCGCCAAGGCCCTGGCCATTGAGCTGGGCAAGCGCAAGATCACCGTCAACTGTGTGGCTCCGGGCCTGATCGACACGGCAATGCTCGATGAAAACGTGCCGGTGGAAGAACTGATGAAGATGATCCCCGCGCAGCGCATGGGCACCCCCGAAGAAGTCGCCAGTGCGGTGAACTTCCTGATGTCGGCGGAAGCCGGCTACATCACCCGCCAGGTCCTGGCCGTGAACGGGGGCCTGTGCTGATGAAACGTGTGGTAGTCACCGGCATGGCCGGCATGACCTCCCTGGGCTGCGATTGGGACACCATCGTCGCCAACTTCCGTGCCCAGCGCAGCGGTATCCGGCGCATGGACGAGTGGGATCGCTTCAGCGAACTGAACACCCGTTTGGCCGGGCCGATTGACGACTTTGTCGTGCCGGCCCACTGGACCCGCAAGCAACTGCGCAGCATGGGCCGGGTTTCGCGCCTGGCGGTGTGGGCTGCCGAACAGGCGTTGCACGACGCCGGCCTGCTGGGCGATGCGTCGATCAAGGATGGACGCATGGGTGTGGCCTGCGGCTCATCCACCGGCAGCACCGATGAGATCAAGGCGTTCGGCAATATGCTGCTCAACTCGGTGGCCGAGGGCCTGAACGCCAACTCCTATGTGCGCATGATGCCGCACACCACGGCGGCCAATATCAGCATCTTCTTTGGCCTCACCGGGCGCCTGATCCCCACGTCCAGCGCGTGCACCAGCGGCAGCCAGGGCATCGGCTACGCCTATGAAGCGATCAAGTTCGGCCGCCTGCCGCTGATGCTCGCCGGCGGCGCCGAAGAGCTATGCCCCACCGAAGCCATGGTGTTTGACGCGCTCTACGCCACCAGCCTGAAAAACGACGCCCCGCAGACCAGCCCACGGCCCTACGACAGCGGTCGCGACGGCCTGGTGATTGGTGAGGGCGGCGGCATGCTGGTGCTTGAGGAGCTGGAGCATGCCCTGGCCCGTGGCGCGCATATCCATGCCGAGATCGTCGGTTTTGGCAGCAACGCCGACGGCCAGCACACCACGCGCCCCGAGCAGGCCACCATGCGCCGGGCCATGGAGCTGGCCCTGGAAGATGCCGGCCTGGCGCCGGATGCCATCGGCTATGTCAACGGCCACGGCACGGCCACCGAACAAGGCGACATTGCCGAAACCCTGGCCACCAGCAGCCTGTTCGGCAGCCGCATGCCCATCAGCTCGCAAAAGAGTTTCCTGGGCCATACCCTGGGCGCCTGCGGGGCGCTGGAGTCGTGGTTCAGCATCGAGATGATGAACCGCGACCAATACGTGCCGACGTTCAACCTCGATCAAGTCGACCCACGCTGCGGCGAACTGGATTACCTGCGCGGCGAGTTCCGCCAGATGCACAACGATTACGTGATGAACAACAACTTTGCCTTTGGCGGCGTCAACACGTCGCTGATCTTTCGCCGCTGGCAGTAAGCCTTTTATCTGATTGGAGAGAACGCAATGTCTTCGTTGCTACGCGCCACCCTTATCGCCCTGACCCTGCTGACCGCTGCCGGCTGTACCAGCAAGCCGGTGCTCAACACCCAGCACGCACTCGCCGCCAACGAGCAGGTCAGCGAAGCGAAAATGAAACAGAGCATCCTCACCGCGCTGGACAAGCGCAACTGGACCGTACAACGCGCCGACCCACGCCTGATCCAGGCCCAGATCAACGTGCGCAACCGCTACTACGCCGAAATCGACATCCGCTACACCGGCACCAGCTACGCCATCACCTACCGCGACAGCCAGGAACTGGGCTACAAGGACGGCAAGATCCATCGCAACTACAACCGCTGGGTGAGCATGCTCGACCGCGACATCATGGCCGGGCTGCGCTCCAATGGCGCAGCTGAAGCGGGCACGGCGGCGCAGTTGTTCAAGGAGACGGGGACGTCGAAGCAGAACTGATCGGCGCCTGAAAAACCGGCATCTACCTAGCACCAGAAACGACAAAGGGCGCCTTTCGGCGCCCTCTTCACAAGCAGGCTGGCTTGTCATCGCCTTGACAGCCAAAAACTGCTCACTGGAAAGTTCAGCGATTTTGTCAAATCAACACGCTGCCTTCTTTGGGCTGATAGAGAAGTGTCATCCATGTCACTCAGTGAAAAAGAAACGATTCTGCGCAACGCCAAGGCAAATCACTAAATCGGTTCCGTTACCTGATATGTGACCGCGGTTACACCAACGCCTTGCGCGTCAGCAGTTCGACAAACGCCTTGGCCATGGGTGACTGCTGGTCCTTGCGCTGCACCAGCCACACCGCCGTTACCGCCTCCGGGTCGAGCAAGGTGCGGTAGACCACGCCATCGATGCGGATGCGCTGGTACGACGCCGGCAACACCGACACCCCCAACCCCGCCGCCACCAGGCCGATGATGGTCATGGCCTCGCCGGCCTCCTGGGCGAAGTGCGGGCTGAAGCCGGCGTCGCGAGCCAGACTGAGTAACTGGGCGTACAAACCGCTGCCATAGGCCCGTGGGAAAAACACAAAAGGTTCGTCGGCCAACTGCGTCAGATGCAAGCCCCGCTCGCTGCCTTGCGCCAACGGATGGCCGGCACTGAGCACCGCCACCAGGGGCTCACGCATCAACTCCACGACACTCAGTGAGTCCGGCAACGGCAACGGGCGCATCAAGCCGACCTGGATCGACTCATCCACCAGCGCACCCGCCACTTCGGTACTGCTCATTTCCTGCAGGTTCAGGTGCACCGCCGGGAAGGCCTGGCGAAAAGCAAAAATCGCTTGTGGGATGCTGGAGTTGAACGGCGCCGAAGAGGTGAAGCCAATCTTCAGTTCACCCAGTTCCCCCAACTGCGCACGGCGCGCCACATCCGCAGCCTTGTCGACCTGCGCCAGCACCAGGCGGGCTTCCACGAGGAACAGGCGCCCAGCCTCGCTCAGCTCGACCCGACGATTGGTGCGCTCGAACAGCCGCGCGCCGACCTGCTGTTCCAGCGCCTGGATCTGCTGGCTCAAGGGCGGCTGGGAGATCCCCAAAACCTGGGCGGCCCGGCCGAAATGCAGCTCTTCAGCCACGGCGATGAAGTAGCGCAAGTGGCGCAATTCCATGAAAACCTCATTAGGTCGTAAAAGCTATCAAACAGGTCGAACAATATATTGGAAAGAATCATTAGCCAGCTATATTCTTTTTTGCATGGCCAGTCCTGGCTGCCTTTGCTTGCCGAGGTCCCGCGTGAAAGCTGCTGTCGCTCCACTTGCCCAAGAACGTCCGCCCACTGCCCTGGATGAGGTGGTGGCGCAGCTCAACGACGTGTACATCGAAAAAGGTACGCCGATGTTTATGCGTACAGTGCTGGCGCTGTTTTCCGGCGGTTTTGCCACCTTTGCCCTGCTGTATTGCGTACAACCGATGATGCCGGCGCTGTCCCACGAGTTTTCCATCAATGCCGCGCGGAGCAGCCTGATCCTTTCTGTCTCCACCGCGATGCTCGCCTTTGGCCTACTGATCACCGGGCCAGTTTCCGACCGCCTGGGGCGCAAGCCGGTGATGGTCACCTCGCTGTTCTGCGCGGCCGTGTGCACCATCGCCAGCGGCCTGATGCCGACCTGGGAAGGCATCCTGTGGATGCGCGCGCTGCTGGGCCTGTCCCTCAGTGGCCTGGCTGCCGTGGCCATGACCTACCTCAGCGAAGAGATCCACCCGCAGCACATCGGCCTGGCCATGGGCCTGTATATCGGCGGCAATGCGATTGGGGGCATGAGCGGGCGCCTGATCACTGGCGTGTTGATCGACTTTGTCAGCTGGCATACCGCAATGCTGGTCATCGGCGCGCTGGCGCTGATTGCGGCGACGGTGTTCTGGAAAATCCTGCCGCCCTCGCGCAACTTCCGCGCCAGCAGCCTCAAGCCGCGCAATTTGCTCAATGGTTTCGTCATGCACTTCAAGGATGCCGGCCTGCCCTGGTTGTTCCTCGAAGCCTTCTTGCTGATGGGCGCCTTTGTCACGCTGTTCAACTACATCGGCTACCGCTTGCTGGCCGATCCCTATGACCTGAGCCAGGCGGTGGTGGGCTTGCTGTCGGTGGTGTACCTGTCGGGCATCTACAGCTCGGCGAAGATTGGCTCGCTGGCCGACCGCCTGGGCCGCCGCCGCGTGCTGTGGGCCACCATCGTGCTGATGCTCGCCGGCATCACCCTGACCTTGTTCGGCCCGCTGGCACTGATCATCATCGGCATGCTGATCTTCACCTTCGGCTTCTTCGGCGCCCACTCGGTGGCCAGCAGCTGGATTGGCCGCCGCGCAGTCAAAGCCAAGGGCCAGGCTTCGTCGCTGTACCTGTTCAGCTATTACGCGGGGTCGAGCATTGCCGGGACGGCCGGTGGGTTTTTCTGGCACTACGCCGGCTGGAACGGGATTGGCGGGTTTATCGTCGCGCTGCTGATCGTGGCATTGCTGGTGGCGTTGAAGCTGGCAAAGTTGCCACCGCTCAAACTGTAGGAGCTGGCTTGCCAGCGATGTGGCCCGAAGAATCACCGCAGGGCTCAGGCATGTCATCGCCGGCAAGCCGGCTCCTACAACAATCGTCAGCTAATAAAAAACCGGCCTGAGCCGGTTTTTTATTAGCTGATGCTTACTCGTGATACTGCGCCGACAACTCATGCACCGCCCGCAGGAACGCGCCCGCATGCTCCGGGTTCACTTCCGGGGTGATGCCGTGGCCGAGGTTGAACACGTGGCCGCTGCCCTTGCCGTAGCTGGCGAGGATACGGCCCACTTCGGTGCGGATCGCTTCCGGCTTGGCGTAGAGCACGGTTGGGTCCATGTTGCCTTGCAGGGCCACCTGGTTGCCGACGCGGCGACGGGCTTCGCCCAGGTCGCAGGTCCAGTCCAGGCCCAATGCATCGGCGCCCGCATCGGCGATGCTTTCCAACCACAGGCCGCCGCCCTTGGTGAACAGGATCACCGGCACTTTGCGGCCTTCGTGTTCGCGGATCAGGCCGCTGACGATTTTGCGCATGTAGGCCAGGGAGAACTCCTGGTACGCCGCCGCCGACAGGTTGCCACCCCAGGTGTCGAAGATCTGCACCGCTTGCGCGCCGGCCATGATCTGGCCGTTGAGGTAGGACACGACCGACTGCGCCAGCTTGTCCAGCAGCAAGTGCATGGCTTGTGGGTTGTCGTAGAGCATGGCCTTGGTCTTGCGAAAGTCTTTCGACGAGCCGCCTTCGACCATGTAGGTGGCCAGGGTCCACGGGCTGCCGGAGAAGCCGATCAGCGGTACGCGGCCGTTGAGCTCACGGCGGATGGTGCTGACAGCGTCCATCACGTAGCCGAGGTCTTTGTGCGGATCGGGGATCGGCAGGGCTTCGATATCGGCCAGGGTGCTGATCACTTTCTTGAAACGTGGACCTTCGCCGGTTTCAAAGTACAGGCCTTGGCCCATGGCATCGGGGATGGTCAGGATATCGGAGAAGAGGATGGCCGCATCCAGCTGTGGATAGCGGTCCAGCGGCTGCATCGTGACTTCACAGGCGAACTCCGGGTTCATGCACAGGCTCATGAAATCGCCCGCGTTGGCGCGGCTGGCGCGGTATTCCGGCAGGTAGCGACCGGCTTGACGCATCATCCACACGGGGGTGACGTCTACGGGTTGCTTGAGCAGGGCACGAAGGAAACGGTCGTTCTTGAGGGCAGTCATGTCGGCATCCGCAAAAAAAGTGCGGGCATTTTCTCAGAGCCGGACGCAAAAGGCACGGTTACAGGTCAGCCTTTTGTCTATCGGGTCAATTTGTCGCAATGGCTGGCAGCACAAACCTCAATAGGCAATGGGGTTTGTGTAGGAGCTGGCTTGCCTGCGATGGCATCAACTGGGTCTGGCTGACAGACCGAGTTGCCTGCATCGCAGGCAAGCCAGCTCCCACATTTTGATCCCGTTTCAACTCGGGACCAGATCAGACCTGCAAGTAGTCCAGGATGCCTTCGGCGGCGTTGCGGCCTTCGAAGATCGCCGTCACCACCAGGTCAGAGCCGCGCACCATATCGCCACCGGCGAAGATTTTCGGGTTGCTGGTCTGGTGCTTGTACTGGCCCTGTTCCGGGGCCACGACGCGGCCCTGGCTGTCAGTCTGGATCTGGAACTGCTCGAACCACGGCGCCGGGCTTGGGCGGAAGCCGAAAGCGATGACCACGGCGTCGGCCGGGATGATCTCTTCGGAACCCGGGATCGGCTCGGGGCTGCGGCGGCCACGGGCGTCCGGTTCGCCGAGACGGGTCTCGACCACCTTCACGCCTTCGACACGGTCTTCACCGACGATAGCGATCGGCTGGCGGTTGTAGAGGAACTTCACGCCTTCTTCCTTGGCGTTCTTCACCTCTTTGCGCGAGCCGGGCATGTTGGCTTCGTCGCGGCGATAGGCACAGGTCACCGACTTGGCACCCTGGCGAATCGAGGTGCGGTTGCAGTCCATCGCGGTGTCACCACCGCCGAGCACCACGACCTTCTTGCCTTTCATGTCGACGAAATCTTCCGGCGACTTTTCAAAGCCCAGGTTGCGGTTGACGTTGGCGATCAGGAAGTCGAGCGCGTCGTACACGCCCGGCAAGTCCTCACCGGCAAAGCCGCCCTTCATGTAGGTGTAGGTGCCCATGCCCATGAATACCGCATCGTATTCTTCGAGCAGTTGCTCCATGGTCACGTCTTTGCCGATCTCGGTGTTCAGGCGGAACTCGATGCCCATGCCGGTGAAGACTTCGCGGCGATTGCTCAACACGGTCTTTTCCAGCTTGAACTCGGGGATGCCGAAGGTCAGCAGACCGCCGATTTCCGGGTTCTTGTCGAATACCACCGGGGTCACGCCACCACGTACCAGCACGTCGGCACAACCCAGGCCCGCCGGGCCCGCGCCGATAATCGCCACGCGCTTGCCGGTGGGCTTGACCTTGGACATGTCCGGGCGCCAGCCCATGGCGAATGCGGTGTCGGTGATGTACTTCTCCACCGAGCCGATGGTCACCGCGCCGAAACCGTCGTTGAGGGTGCACGCACCCTCGCACAGACGGTCCTGGGGACAAACCCTGCCGCAGACTTCCGGCAGGGTGTTGGTCTGGTGCGACAGTTCGGCGGCGGCGAGGATGTTGCCCTCGGCCACCAGCTTGAGCCAGTTGGGAATGAAGTTGTGCACCGGGCACTTCCATTCGCAATACGGGTTACCGCACCCCAGGCAGCGGTGGGCCTGGTCGGCCGAGTGCTGGGGTTTGAAGGGCTCGTAGATTTCCACGAACTCTTTCTTGCGTTGACGCAACAGTTTCTTCTTCGGATCTTTGCGCCCGACATCGATGAACTGGAAGTCGTTATTCAGACGTTCAGCCATGTTAAAACCTCATCAAACTCTTCAGGCGCATATCACTGCGGGTTGGCACGGATGCTGGAAAGCAACGATTTCAAGTTGGCAGCCTTGGGCTTGACCAGCCAGAAACGACGCAGGTAATCATCGAGGTTCTCGGCGAGGTTACGGCCCCATTCGCTGCCGGTTTCCTCGACGTACTCGTCCAGCACGTGCTGCAAGTGGTTCCGGTAGGACTCCATGGCTTCGCCGCTGATCCGCTGGATCTCGACCAACTCGTGGTTGACCTTGTCGACGAAGGTGTTGTCCTGGTCCAGCACGTAGGCGAAACCGCCAGTCATCCCCGAACCAAAGTTGTAACCGGTCTTGCCCAACACGCAGACAAAACCACCGGTCATGTACTCGCAGCAGTGATCGCCAGTGCCTTCGACCACGGTGTGGGCACCGGAGTTACGCACGGCGAAACGCTCACCGGCGGTCCCTGCGGCGAACAGCTTGCCACCGGTGGCGCCGTACAAGCAGGTGTTGCCGATGATGGCACTGTCCTGGGTCTTGTAGATGCTACCCACGGGCGGGACGATCACCAGCTTGCCGCCGGTCATGCCCTTGCCCACGTAGTCGTTGGCGTCGCCTTCAAGGTACATGTGCAGGCCGCCGGCGTTCCACACGCCAAAGCTCTGGCCCGCGGTGCCCTTGAAGCGGAAGGTGATCGGCGCCTTGGCCATGCCCTGGTTGCCGTGCTTGCGCGCGATTTCGCCGGAGATCCGCGCGCCGATGGAGCGGTCGCAGTTGCAGATATCCAGGGTGAATTCGCCACCGCTGGCGTCGTTGATCGAGGAGCCGGCCATGTCGACCATTTTCTCGGCCAACAGGCCTTTGTCGAACGGTGGGTTGCGGTCGACCTGGCAGAATTGTGGCTTGTCTGCCGGGATGTGATCGCTGCCCAACAGCGGCGTCAGGTCCAGATGGTGCTGCTTGGCGGTCTGGCCCTGGAGGATGTCCAGCAGATCGGTACGCCCGATCAGCTCTTGCAGGGAGCGCACGCCCAGCTTGGCCAGCCACTCACGGGTTTCTTCGGCGACGTAGGTGAAGAAATTCACCACCATGTCGACGGTGCCGATGTAGTGATCCTTGCGCAGCTTCTCGTTCTGCGTGGCCACGCCGGTGGCGCAGTTGTTCAGGTGGCAGATGCGCAGGTATTTGCAGCCCAGGGCAATCATCGGCGCGGTGCCGAAGCCGAAGCTTTCGGCGCCGAGGATCGCGGCCTTGATCACGTCGAGGCCGGTTTTCAGGCCGCCGTCGGTCTGCACCCGGACCTTGCCGCGCAGGTCGTTGCCGCGCAGGGTCTGGTGGGTCTCGGCCAGGCCCAGCTCCCACGGTGCGCCGGCGTACTTGATCGAGGTCAGCGGCGAAGCGCCGGTGCCGCCGTCGTAGCCGGAGATGGTGATCAGGTCGGCATAGGCCTTGGCCACGCCAGCGGCGATGGTGCCGACGCCGGCTTCAGCAACCAGTTTCACCGAGACCAGGGCCTGCGGGTTGACTTGCTTGAGGTCGAAAATCAGCTGCGACAAGTCTTCAATCGAGTAGATGTCGTGGTGCGGCGGTGGCGAGATCAGGGTCACGCCCGGCACGGCATAACGCAGCTTGGCGATCAGTCCGTTGACCTTGCCGCCTGGCAACTGGCCGCCTTCACCGGGCTTGGCGCCCTGGGCGACTTTGATCTGCAGTACTTCGGCGTTGACCAGGTATTCCGGGGTTACGCCGAAACGGCCAGTGGCCACCTGCTTGATTTTCGAGCTCTTGATGGTGCCGTAGCGCGCCGGATCTTCGCCGCCTTCGCCGGAGTTGGAGCGCGCACCCAGGCGGTTCATGGCTTCGGCCAGGGCTTCGTGGGCCTCGGGCGACAAGGCGCCCAGGGAGATACCGGCGGAGTCGAAGCGTTTGAGGATCGACTCCAGCGGTTCGATTTCGCTAATAGCCAACGGCGTGTCCAGGGTTTTCACCTGGAACAGGTCGCGGATCATCGACACCGGGCGGTTATCCACCAGCGCGGTGTATTCCTTGAACTTGGCGTAGTCGCCCTGCTGCACAGCGGCTTGCAGGGTGCTGACCACATCCGGGTTGTAGGCGTGGTATTCGCCACCGTGCACGAACTTGAGCAGGCCACCTTGCTGGATCGGCTTGCGCGCGCTCCAGGCCTCCAAAGCCAGGGCTTTCTGTTCGGCTTCGATATCGACGAAACGCGCGCCCTTGATGCGGCTTGGCACACCACGGAAGCTCAGCTCGCAGACTTCTTCCGACAGGCCGATAGCCTCGAACAACTGCGCACCACGGTACGAGGTGACGGTGGAGATGCCCATCTTCGACAGGATCTTCAACAGGCCCTTGGTGATGCCTTTGCGGTAGTTCTTGAACACTTCGTACAGGTCGCCCAGCACTTCGCCGGTGCGGATCAGGTCGCCCAGCACTTCGTAGGCCAGGAACGGATACACCGCCGAGGCGCCAAAGCCGATCAGCACCGCAAAGTGGTGCGGGTCGCGGGCGGTGGCGGTTTCGACGAGGATGTTGGAGTCGCAGCGCAGGCCTTTTTCGGTCAGGCGGTGGTGGACCGCGCCGGTGGCCAGCGAAGCGTGGATCGGCAGCTTGCCCGGGGCGATATGGCGGTCGGTCAGCACGATCTGGGTACGACCGGCGCGCACGGCTTCTTCAGCCTGATCGGCGACGTTGCGCACAGCAGCTTCCAGGCCGAGGCTCTCGTCGTAGTTCAGGTCGATGATCTGCCGCTCGAAGCCTGGACGCTCCAGGGTCATCAACGAGCGCCACTTGGCCGGGGAAATCACCGGCGAGCTGAGGATCACGCGCGAAGCGTGCTCTGGCGATTCCTGGAAGATGTTGCGCTCGGCACCGAGGCACACTTCCAGGGACATGACGATGGCTTCACGCAGCGGGTCGATCGGTGGGTTGGTCACCTGGGCGAACTGCTGGCGGAAATAGTCGTACGGCGTGCGCACGCGCTGGGACAGCACGGCCATCGGCGTGTCATCGCCCATGGAGCCGACGGCCTCGTAGCCTTGCTCGCCGAGTGGGCGCAGCACCTGGTCGCGCTCCTCGAACGTGACCTGGTACATCTTCATGTACTGCTTGAGCTGGTCGACGTCATAGAAAGCCGAACCGTGGTCGTTGTCTTCCATGGTCGCCTGGATGCGCAGGGCGTTCTTGCGCAGCCATTGCTTGTACGGGTGACGCGACTTCAAGCGGTTATCGATGGCATCGGTGTCGAGGATCTGCCCGGTTTCGGTGTCCACGGCAAGGATCTGGCCAGGGCCGACGCGGCCTTTGGCAATCACGTCCTGCGGCTGGTAGTTCCACACGCCGACTTCCGACGCCAGGGTGATGAAGCCGTTGGTGGTGGTCACCCAACGCGCCGGGCGCAGGCCGTTACGGTCGAGCAGGCACACCGCGTAGCGACCATCGGTCATGACCACGCCGGCCGGGCCGTCCCACGGTTCCATGTGCATCGAGTTGTACTCATAGAACGCCCGCAGATCGGGGTCCATGGTCTCGACGTTCTGCCACGCTGGCGGAATGATCATGCGCACGCCACGGAACAGGTCGATGCCGCCGGTGACCATCAGTTCCAGCATGTTGTCCATGCTCGAGGAGTCGGAACCCACGCGGTTGACCAGCGGGCCGAGCTCTTCGAGGTCCATCAGGTCGTTGGCGAACTTGGTGCGACGGGCCACGGCCCAGTTGCGGTTGCCGGTGATGGTGTTGATCTCGCCGTTGTGGGCGAGAAAACGGAATGGCTGGGCCAGCGGCCATTTCGGCAGGGTGTTGGTGGAGAAGCGCTGGTGGAACACGCAGATCGCGGTTTGCAGGCGCTCATCGCTCAGGTCCGGATAGAAGGCGGTCAAATCCGCCGGCATCATCAGGCCTTTATAAATGATGGTCTTGTGGGAAAAGCTGCAGATGTAGTGGTCGGTGTCCAGGGCGTTGGCCACGGACGAGCGGCGACGCGAGGTGAACAGCTTGATCGCCATGTCCTGGTCGCTCAGGCCGTCGCCTGCGATAAACACTTGTTCGATCTGCGGCAGGCGCTCATGGGCCAGGCGGCCGAGCACGCTGGTGTCGATCGGCACTTTGCGCCAGCCGACGAGTTGCAGGCCGGCGGCGAGGATCTCGCGGTTCATGTTCTCGCGAGCGGCCTGGGCTTTGACCGGGTCCTGATTGAAGAACACCATGCCCACCGCGTATTGCTTGGGCAAATCGGCGCCGAAGGTTTCCTTGGCGACAGCGCGCAGGAACAGGTCGGGCTTTTGAATCAGCAAGCCACAACCGTCACCGGTCTTGCCGTCGGCGTTGATCCCACCGCGGTGGGTCATGCAGGTCAGGGCCTCGATGGCCGTTTGCAGAAGGGTATGACTGGGTTCGCCCTGCATATGGGCTATCAGGCCGAAACCACAGTTATCCTTGAATTCATCGGGTTGGTACAGACCTGCTTTCATAGACACTTTCTCACCAGGCTGCCTCTTATTTCGAGGCAAATTTCTTTTCAATTCAACCGGTTACCTTCCACGCCGAACGTACGCCGGCTTAGCGGGGGCAAAAGGGAGGTCATTGTACACACCGACACAGACGCCCACAAATTTGGCGACGAACTGTCGCAAATCTATGTCGCATTTATGAAAGGTTTAAAGCGATATGCTGTGCTAGTCAAAACTTTTTTAATTCTGACTGCTACTACTCAAAAGCTACTGTGAGGCAGACACCACAAAGCGCGCGGCCTTCAGGGCTGCACGCTTTGTTGTTTTTTTTGAGGTGCTGGGAGGGCGACCTGGGTAAGGTCGCCGGACTTCAGCGAGTTGTTGCGAGTTCTTGTTGAACGCTGGCAACAGTGCGAGGCCAAGGTTTACCAGCCTGAACCTTCGCTGGCAAGGCCTTGATCGCGGAATCGGCTGCCGCGCGGCTCGGGAAACTGCCGTAGGTGATCACGTAGAGAGGCTTGCCGTTGAGCACTTTCTTGAAATAACGGTACTCGCCGCCCTGCTCTTTGACGAACGCCTGGGCGTTGGCTTCGGAGCTGGTGCCGAGGATCTGCACCACGTAGTTCTTCGCCGGTTGGCTGCCGTACCAGCCGCTGCCGGCAGCGGCCTTGGCCACGGTCACCGGTTTTTCAGCAGGCTTGGCGACGGGTGCAGGCTTGGCCGCCGGGGCTGGCGTCGGCTTGACCACGGGTGCCGGGGTTGGCTTGGCGGTGGCAACCTGGGTCGGCGCAGGCGTCGGCTTGGCCGCAGGCACCGGTGCCGGGCTGGCTGTCGCGCCAGGCGGCGGAGCCACGGTGGTGACGGTCGGTGGCGTGGCGCTGGAGCCTTCTACCGGCACGCCGTCGTCGCCTTCGGAAATGGCACCGGCCTCTTCTGCCAACGGGCCACGCATGACCGGCTGGCCGACCATCGGCAGGTTGGTAGGCTGGCCAGAGCCGGCAAACTCAACGGCTGGTGCGCCATTGGTAGTGGGCTTGCCCAGTGGCAGTTGCGCCTGCTCGGTCGGTGCACCTGGAGCAGTCGGGGCCTTGCTACGGCCGGGAATCAGCCAGGCGGCGGCAACGGCAACCACGACAACAGCGGAAATCGCCAGTACGTGTTTCTTCGGCATGGTGAACCCCATCTTTGGACGCTTAACCGCAGAGCGGCTGGCAATCATTGCTTCGATCATCGCATCCCGGGCCACCTGGTTGATGGTGCCAGGCCAGCCGTCGGAGCTTTCGTGAATATCAGAGATCTGCTGGGCAGAGAAAAGTTCGATGCCCTGGCCGGCACCTTCAAGGCGCTGGGCCAGGTACTCGCGGGTTTCTTCTTCTTCGTAGGGCTGCAATTCGATGACGTGAAACAGCTCTTGCTCGCCACTGAGCTGCTCCAGGTCGGCAATCAGCGACGCCTCACCGAACAGGAAGACATGGGGGCGCCCTTCCGGCGTACCCGCCGCCAGGGCGAGCAACGCTTCCAGGGCGGACTCGTCGAGCTGCTCGGCATCGTCCACCAGCAGGTAGACTTCCTGGCCGGTCAGGCCCAGTTGCACCACTTGCTTGAGAATTGCAGTCGGCTCGGCATTGGCCACGTCCAGCGCCTGGGCAACCTGGCGCAACACACCTGCCGCGTCGCCGGCGCCACGGGCGGAAACCACCACGCTTTGCACCGATTGCTTGTTGGTGCTGGCCACCAGGGCCTGGCGCAGTAGGGTCTTGCCGCTGCCCAAGGGGCCAGTGACCACCAACAGCAACTGGCTGTAGCGCGCCAGGTGGTGCAACTGCCCCAGCACCGGCTTGCGCTGTGCAGGGAAAAACTTGAAACCGGGGACCCGTGGCGCAAAAGGGTCATGGCTCAACTGGTAATGGCCGAGGAAAGCCTCGTCGGCATGCAAACTAGTCATCGGGATCTGGTTAACCTTTCAGCTGGGCCAGGGCGCGGTAATCCGCTCCCAGCGTGGCCTGTAGAATCTCTTTCGGATAATCGTCGGTCACTACCGCTTCGCCCATTCGGCGCAACAGCACCAGACGCAAACGACCATCGATCACTTTCTTGTCTATCGCCATATGTTCAAGGAAATCGGCTTCAGTCATCTCCTCGGGAGGAATGACCGGCAACCCGGCGCGCTGGAACAGGCGGATACCACGATCACGCTCTTGGACACTGATCCAGCCCAGGCGTTGCGACATCTCCAACGCCATCACTGTGCCAGCCGCCACGGCCTCACCATGCAGCCAGACACCATAGCCCATGTGGGTTTCAATCGCATGGCCGAAGGTGTGGCCCAGGTTCAGGGTGGCGCGCACGCCAGACTCACGCTCGTCGGCATTGACCACCAGCGCCTTGGCCGCACAGGAGCGGGAGATAGCCTCGGTCAGCGCCACCTGGTCCAGGTTGCGCAAGGCATCGACGTGATCTTCAAGCCAGGTCAGGAAAGGCTCATCGCAGATCAACCCGTACTTGATGACTTCCGCCAGGCCCGCCGACAGCTCGCGGGGCGGCAGGGTATTGAGGGTGGCGGTGTCGATCAGCACGGCATTGGGCTGGTAGAACGCGCCGACCATGTTCTTGCCCAGGGGATGGTTGATCCCGGTCTTGCCGCCCACCGACGAATCGACCTGGGACAGCAGGGTGGTCGGCACCTGGATAAAGTCCACGCCACGCTGGTAACAGGCCGCGGCAAAACCGGCCATGTCGCCGATCACGCCGCCGCCAAGGGCCACCACCGTGGTACGCCGGTCATGACGCGCGGTGAGCAGCCCGTCAAAGATCAATTGCAGGGTTTCCCAGTTCTTGAAGGCTTCGCCGTCGGGCAGAATCACCGAGATCACCGAATACGCCGCAAGACTGCGACTCAGACGCTCAAGGTAGAGCGGCGCGACGGTCTGGTTGGAGATGATCGCCACTTGTCGCCCGGCAATATGCGGCGCGAGCAACTCGGGCTGGTCCAACAAGCCTTCGCCAATATGGATCGGGTAGCTACGCTCGCCAAGATCGACCTTAAGTGTCTGCATGTGTCCCCGCGCTGAAGATGGAAGCAGGCGTCCTGCCCTTTATTAACGTTGTCGGCACCGTCGAGATCGGACGCTGCCTGATGGCTCTACGCCACACCTCGGACGGTTGCAACGCGCTGCCGAGGATAGCGCATTTCGGCCCTGGCTTTAACGGGGTGGCAACTGCTGCAAGCGTTCGAGAATGTCGATTACGACCATGCGCGGTGGCCGTTCATCGGTTTCCACCACCAGATCGGCGATTTCCCGATAAAGCGGATCGCGCAGGGTCAGCAAGTCCCGCAGGGTTTTCTCGGGGTTGGCGGTACGCAACAATGGCCGGTTGCGATCACGTGCGGTGCGCCCTACCTGCTGCTCGACCGACGCATGCAAATAGACCACCCGACCGCCATCCCGCAGCGCCCGTCGGTTTTCCTCGCGCATCACCGCACCGCCGCCGGTGGCCAATACCACGCCATCGCAGCCGCACAACTCGGCAATCATCGCCTGTTCGCGGTCACGAAAGCCCAGTTCGCCTTCCTTATCGAAGATCCACGGGATATTGGCGCCCGTGCGCAATTCAATTTCCTTATCGGAGTCTTTGAATGGCAGGCGCAGCTCTTTGGCCAGCAAACGGCCGATGGTGCTTTTTCCAGCCCCCATCGGCCCTACAAGAATCAAATTTCGCACAGAATCAACGACTCACAGCAATCGCCTGGTTATTCATAATACGCGGAGTCAGGAATACCAGCAGCTCGGATTTTCTTTGGGCAACGACATCACGCCGGAAAAGGCGGCCAAGATACGGCACATCGCCCAAAAATGGCACTTTATCTACCACCTTGCTCTGGTTTTTGGAGAAAACCCCGCCAAGGACGATGGTCTCGCCGTCCCTGACCAGCACCTTGGCGTTGACCTCGTTCTTCTTGATCGGCGGCACATCGTTGAGTTTGTTCAGGTAGTCCGGTTCATCCTTGGTCACCCGAACCTCCATGATTACCTGGTCGTCCGGAGTGATTTGCGGCGTCACCTCCAAAGAAAGCGAGGCTTCCTTGAACGAGACCGAGGTCGCCCCCTCGGACGTAGCTTCCTGGTAAGGAATCTCGGTACCCTTGAGAATCCGTGCGGTTTCCTTGTTGGACGTGACCACCTTGGGCTGGGAAATCACCTCGCCATTGCCGCCCTTCTCCATGGCGGTGAGCTCCAGGTCCAGCAGCACGTTATCGGTGATAAACGCGATGCCAAGGCCGGAGCTTGCATTGACGACGCCCAAGTCCACGAAGGGCGAGCGATCGGGAGACTCGCCATCCCCTGTCGGGCTTTTATCCACCCCGCCACCACTCCAGTTACCTTTATTGCGCAGCAACCCGCCCCAGCGCACCCCCACACTTTTGTCATAATCGACATTGGCTTCGACTATCCGCGCCTCGATCATCACCTGGCGCACCGGGATATCCAATTGATTGACGATGCGCCGCAGCTCCTCCAGACGCTCTCCCGTCTGGTAGGCAATGATGTTGTTGGTGCGATCGTCTACCGTCACCGAGCCACGCTCATCGGCCACCCCCTCAGGCCCGCTTACCGACTGGAACAGCTTGGCCAGCTCAGACGCCTTGGCGTAATTGACTTGCAGCAGCTCCCGGCGCAGGGGCGCCAGCTCGGTCATCAATTTGCGCGATTCCAGGGCCAGCAGCTCGCGGGCGGCCAGTTCTTCGGCCGGCGCCACCAGCAGCACATTGGCCGTCACACGCTTGTCGAGGCCCTTGGCTTGCAGCACCAGGTCCAGGGCCTGATCCCACGGCACGTCCTTGAGGCGCAGGGTAATCGAGCCGTGCACATCATCACCGGCCACCAGGTTAAGCCCGGCCACGTCGGCAATCTGCTGCAGTACTGCGCGGACCTCGATGTCCTGGAAGTTGAGGGAGAGCTTGTCGCCGCTAAACGGGCCACGCCCGCTACCCTGGGGCGAAGCACCGGGTGGTGGCAGGTGAATCAGGTCGATCCGATTGGGCACAGCCTCAGTCATCGGTGCCGTGAACGCTATCCATAGCGCCACACCGAAGGACGAAATAATCCTTTTCATTTTTTGCTTCCGTTATGAGTTCACGTTCAACACCAAGGTGCGCGGGCGCTCAAGCCAAGCGCCCTCGCCATCGGGGAAAAGTTCGACCAGCTCCAACTGACCTTCATGGATCCTCACGACGCGCCCATGATCGGCACCCAGGTAATCCCCCACCGCCAGGCGATGAACCCCTGACGCGCCGCGCAGCAGGGCAAATGTCTGCGCGCCCAGGGACAAGGTGCCGACCATCTGGAACTGGTCCACAGCAAACCCTTCGAGAAACTGCCGGGGGCGGTCGAGATCCGGGGCAGGCCCGGGCTTGCCGGTGGGACGACTGGCGGGTTGGTCCGGCGGCTGGAAAGGGTCACGCAAGGGAGTCGGGCTGGAGACAAAGCGTAGTCCCGCCAGTGTTGCAGGCGTTTCGTCAGCCAGCGGCACTGCCTGCTGGCGAATCGCTTGCAACTCGGCGTTCAGCGCCTGCAATTGCGGATCACTGTCGCATCCAGCAAGCAAGACCAGGCCCAGGCCCGCAACCTTGAAGCGGCTCATGGCAATGCTCCCTGGTTGCCGTACCGGTAGGTCTTGGCGAGCATCGTCAGGCTCAGCAATGCGCCAGCCTGGGAATCCACAGGGCGAATGACAAAGTCATGCAGGGTCACGATCTGCGGCAACCCGGCCACGCCACTGATGAAAGCCAGCAGGTCGTGATAGGTGCCCACCAGCTTGAGCTGCATCGGCCGCTCGACGAACACCGGTTGCACCTGCTCGTCCAGCACACTGAGCTGCTCGACCAGCACCCCACTGACCTGACCCAGCCGGGCGAAGTCTTCCAGTAGGCCGGGCATTTGCGTGAGTGTCGGCATTTGGCGCAACTGTTCGGCAAAGGCAGTGCGCAGGGTTTCAAGCTCACGTACCACGCCCTCATGCTCGGCGGCTTGCCGGGCTTTGGCAGCAAACTGCTGGCGCAGCGTTATTTCTCCCGCCTCCTGGCGCTGCAAGACCTCACGGGCACCGCCCAGGTAGATAGCATCCCCCGCCGCCAGCACTAGCAAGGCAAGTACCGCGCCCAGCAGAATCCTGCCAGCCAAGGGCCAGTGGGCGATGTTGCGGTACAGCGTGGACAGTTGCAGGAGTGCCAGCCCTGACGGGCTGGACACAAGGCTCACCGCTGCGTCTCCTGGTGCTCCCCATGGTCCACCATCAACTGGAAGGCACTGCCGGCTGCGCCCTCCTCGGCCCTCACATGACGCAGATTGGGCGCCCGCAGGCTGTTGGAAGCCTCAAGGCTACGCATCAACCGCGCGACATCATCGTTGGACACCGCCGTGCCGGTGACTTGCACCGATGTGCCGCTGACGCTGACCTCGCTCAGTTGGATACCATCGGGCATCGCGCGGGCCAACTGCTCGAACAATTCCTGGCCCGATGCACGATGACCCTGGAGATCTTCGACCACCTTCATCCGCTCCATCAGTTGCTGGCGCTGTTCGCGCAGCTCGTCGATGGTCTTGATGCGCGAATCCAACACCGTGACTTGCTTGCTCAAGTGGTTGTTGCGGGCCACTTGTCGATCAATCGCCCGGTCAATGACCCGGTCGGCCAGCCATACGGCGGCCAATGCAATAGTGGTGATCACCAACAGGAAAATCAGGAAGAACTTGCGACGGCGCTCAGCGCGTTCTTCACGCCAGGGTAAAAGGTTGATTCTTGTCATCAATCGAAACTCCTGAGGGCCAAACCGCAGGCGACCCGCAATCCCTGGGCATCGGCAGCCCATTGTGCACTATTGATCCCACTCCCCGGCGCTATCCGGGCAACCACCTGGTCGGTCATCCGCGCCAGGGCAAACGCCTCTACATCCACCACTCGCGCAACCAGGCCGGCCAGGGCCAACACTGCTTCGCGCGCCTCCACCTGCTCCTTGAGGCACGCCACAAGCAGTACATCAACATAACCGGGTTCACGACCCGATGGGCCCTGGACCTGAAAATCAATTGCAACCTCATCTAACGGATAAGGAATGTACTGGTCGGCTTCACAGCGCAGGCGCTGCTCCATCTCGTCGGCCTCAAGCCCCGCCTCCAGCGCCACCACCCGGCTGATCACCGATGGCCCCGCCACGGCAACTGCCGCATGGGTGACCTGGGTCCGGGCCCGGAACAATGCCTTGGAAAGGGTCTGCGCGACAACCTCCAGATCAACGATATTACTGTCGAGCACCGCATGGCCAGGCAGAGGCTGGCTCGCATACGCGCGCACCGCATAGCCATCGCCGGCGCGGGCCAGCTCCAATATCTTCACGTTGCTGTCCTGGATGTCCACGCCCAGTACGGTATCGGCTTTTCGCTTGAAAAATCCCTTTTTCATAAAACTCCCTAAAGCTTTGCCTGTCTCAGGGCTGGTCAGTTCCGGGTTTGATGCATTCGGTCGGCTCGGTTGAGCGGCGCCCATGACGCTCCGAGGCGAAAAATGCTTTAATGCCCAGCGTTTTTTCCCGCTTTTTATCTGCAGGTCGGGTCGATACATCTTTAGTCATGCCTATCCCGACACCTAACTCATTCTTTTCTCTGGAAATCCAAAAGCCTTGATTCGTCTGCTGAAGTTTTTCGGGTACTCCTTCGTCGCTATCGTTTGCGGGCTGCTGCTCGTGTTCAGCGGCGCCTATCTCTACCTTAGTCCGGGATTGCCCTCGGTAGAGGCCCTGAGAAGTATCCAGTTGCAGATTCCTTTGCGGGTCTACAGCAGCGATGAAAAACTGATCGCGGAGTTCGGCGAAATGCGCCGCACCCCGATCCGTTTCGCCGACATTCCACCCAATTTCATCAATGCCCTGCTGTCGGCTGAAGACGATAATTTTGCCAACCACTATGGCGTGGACCCCAGCAGCCTGGTGCGCGCAGCCACGCAGTTGGTAAAAAGCGGACACATTCAATCGGGCGGCAGCACCATCACCATGCAGGTGGCGAAGAACTTCTTCCTCACCAGCGAGCGCAGCTTCTCGCGCAAGGCCACGGAAATCCTCCTGGCGCTGCAGATCGAACGCCAGCTGACCAAGGATGAAATCCTTGAGCTGTACGTCAACAAGATCTACCTGGGCAACCGCGCCTACGGGATCGAAGCGGCGTCCCAGGTGTACTACGGCAAGTCGATTCGCGACGCCAGCCTGGCACAAATGGCCATGATTGCCGGCCTACCCAAGGCCCCGTCGCGCTTCAACCCGCTGGCCAACCCGGCCCGCAGCAAGGAGCGTCGCGACTGGATCCTGGGGCGCATGTACAAGCTGGGCAAGATCGACCAGAACGCCTATGAGACGGCGGTGGCCGAGCCGCTGAACGCCAGCTACCACGTGCCGACGCCAGAAGTCAGCGCACCGTATATCGCCGAGATGGCCCGCGCCGAAATGGTTGGCCGCTATGGCAGCGATGCCTACACCGAAGGTTTCCGCGTTACCACGACCATTCCGAGCAACTTGCAGGAAATCGCCAACCACGCGGTGCATGAAGGCCTGATCACCTACGACCAGCGCCACGGCTACCGTGGACCGGAATCGCGCCTGCCGGGCAAGACCCTAAGCGCCTGGACCGTCGAACTGGGCAAGCAGCGCTCCATCAGCGGCCTGGATCCAGCCATCGTCACCCAGGTAAAAAAGGATGGCGTGCAGGTCCTGACCCGCAGCGGCGAAGAACATGTGGCGTGGGACAGCATGAAGTGGGCGCGCCCCTTCCTGAACACCAACAGCATGGGGCCGATGCCCAAGCAGCCATCTGATGTGGCCCAGGTCGGTGACCTGATCCGCGTGCAGCGCCAGAAGGACGACAGCCTGAAATTCAGCCAGGTCCCGGTCGCCCAGGGCGCACTGGTCTCCCTGGACCCGCAGAACGGTGCAATCCGCGCCCTGGTCGGGGGCTTCGCCTTCGAGCAGAGCAACTACAACCGCGCCACCCAGGCCAAGCGCCAGCCCGGCTCCAGCTTCAAGCCATTTGTCTACAGTGCCGCGCTGGATAACGGCTACACCGCCGCCAGCCTGGTCAACGACGCGCCTATCGTGTTTGTCGACGAGTACCTGGATAAGGTCTGGCGCCCGAAGAACGACACCAACACTTTCCTCGGCCCGATTCGCGTGCGTGAGGCGCTGTACAAGTCGCGCAACCTGGTATCGATCCGCCTGCTGCAAGCGATGGGCGTGGGCAAGACCATCGACTACATGACCCGCTTCGGCTTCAACAAGCAGGACCTGCCGCCCAACCTGTCCCTGGCCCTGGGCACCGCGACCCTCACGCCAATGGAGATCGCCACCGGCTGGAGCGTATTCGCCAACGGCGGCTACAAGGTCACGCCGTACCTGATCGACAAGATCGAAAGCCGCAACGGCGACACGCTGTTTGTCGCCAACCCGCCGAGCGTGCCCAACGGCGTTGCCGCCAGCGATGGCCTGGCCGCGCCCGCCAATGGTGGCATCACCGTCGAGCCTGCGCCTGGCACGGCACCTACCGATGCCGCTTCTGCCCCGCAGGCACCGGCGGTGGCAGAGCGCGTGGTTGATGGGCGGACCACCTACATTCTTACCAGCATGCTGCAGGACGTGATCAAGCGCGGCACCGGCCGTCGCGCCCTGGCCCTGGGCCGCACGGACCTGGCAGGCAAGACCGGTACCACCAACGAATCCAAGGATGCGTGGTTCTCCGGCTACAACGCCGATTACATCACCACCGTCTGGACAGGTTACGACCAGCCAGAAAGCCTCGGTCGCCGCGAATACGGCGGCACCGTCGCCTTGCCGATCTGGATGAGTTACATGGGCGCCGCCCTCAAGGACAAGCCGGCTCACACCCAGGCCGAGCCGGAAGGCATCCTCAGCCTGCGCATCGACCCGATCAGCGGCCGCGCTGCAGCACCGGGCACGCCGAATGCGTACTTTGAACTGTTCAAGAGCGAAGACACGCCGCCGTCGATGAATGAACTGGGCAATGGCGTGGCACCGGGCAGCCCGCTGCCAGCGGATGAGTCGGCGCCAATCGATCTGTTCTGACAAACACAGATCCAATTGTGGCAGCCCGCCCCCACATTTTGACGGTGTACCCTCCCACCGTTTTGCACAGCCACAAAAAAGCCCCGACTCGCAAGAGCCGGGGCTTTTTGTTGGTGCGCTACAACGGCTTAGCCGTTGAACACATCATCCACGCTTTGCAGCGGGTAGTTCTTCGGATACGGCAGGGTGGCCACACCTGTCTCGATGGCGGCCTTGGCCACGGCATCGGAGATCACGGTGATCAGGCGTTTGTCCATTGGCTTGGGAATGATGTACTCACGGCCAAATTCCAGCTTGGCGCCACCGTAGGCGTCGCATACGTCCTGAGGTACCGGCAGTTTGGCCAGTTCACGCAGGGCGTTGGCGGCAGCTACTTTCATCTCTTCGTTGATGCGCTTGGCGCGAACGTCCAGGGCGCCACGGAAGATGAACGGGAAGCCCAGTACGTTGTTGACCTGGTTCGGGTAGTCCGAACGGCCAGTGGCCATGATCACGTCGTTACGGGTGGCGTGCGCCAGTTCCGGGGCGATTTCCGGATCAGGGTTCGAGCAGGCGAACACGATCGGGTTGGCCGCCATGGACTTCAGGCCTTCGGCGCTCAGCAGGTTCGGGCCGGACAGGCCGACGAACACGTCAGCACCGTCAAGTGCGTCAGCCAGGGTGCGCTTGGAGGACGGGTGGGCAAACATCGCCTTGTACTGGTTCAGGTCGGTACGCTCGGACTGGATCACGCCCTTGCTGTCGACCATGTAGATGTTTTCAAGCCGGGCACCCATGCTCACGATCAGCTTCATGCACGAGATGGCCGCGGCACCGGCGCCCAGGCAGACGATTTTCGCGTCGGACAGGGTTTTGCCAGCGATTTCCAGGGCGTTGATCATGCCGGCCGCAGTAACGATCGCGGTGCCGTGCTGGTCATCGTGGAATACCGGGATGTCGCACTGTTCGATCAGGGCCTTTTCGATCTCGAAGCACTCAGGTGCCTTGATGTCTTCCAGGTTGATGCCACCGAAGGTGATGGAGATGCGCTTGACGGTGTCGATGAAGGCTTGCGGGCTTTCGGAGTCGACTTCGATGTCGAATACGTCGATGCCGGCAAAGCGCTTGAACAGCACGCCCTTGCCTTCCATCACTGGCTTGGAAGCCAATGGGCCGAGGTTACCCAGGCCGAGAATCGCGGTGCCATCAGAAATCACTGCAACCAGATTGCCCTTGCCGGTGTATTTGTAGGCCAGTTCAGGATCGCGGGCGATTTCACGCACGGGCTCGGCTACACCGGGGCTGTACGCCAGCGACAGGTCGCGTGCGGTAGCAGTGGCTTTGGTGAGCTCGACACTCAGCTTTCCTGGACGAGGATGGGCATGATATTCGAGAGCGGCAGTTTTCAAATCAGACATATCGGCATTCCGCTTTTTACTGTTGGACGACGGACCGCCGAGGATACTCGTGTCGCAAAGTCCCTACAAGACTGGGCAGTCACCGGTGTCAAGGGCCCTGCCCTACGACTTTCGGCCAAGAGCCACGGGATACAAGGCCTACAACTGTTCACAATCGACTGAAAAAATGTCTACAATTTTTTCTTATTGTGCCAATTGCAGCATGCCGGGATCGGTCAAGGGGAGCAGCCAGCGTGCCTGGCCACTTTTCAGGCCACCACGTCGGGAACGGTCCAGCACCCAGCCACGAGCCTCGACCTCCTGGCCTTGCAGGCGCTTGAGCAGGGCGTTATCAAATTGCCCGACCAGATTGGGTGCAACCCGTAATACCAGTGAGTCCTGCAATTCGATCCAGATCCCGCCGCGATTGCGTTCGACCTTGCTCACGCGCCCGCTGACCACGGCGAAGCCCGACTGCTGGATTTGCCCGGCTTTCTGCACAGGCGACTGGCGCCACAGGCCCAACCTGGCCGCCCGCGCACTGCGCTCGGCGGCTTGCTGGCAGGCGACCAGATCGACATTGGGCGCCACCGCCACCAGGAACCCGAGGCCCTCGGCGAGCAGTTGCGCCTCCAGATTCGCACCGTTGGCCCCATAAAGGTGCGCCAGGGTTCGCCCATAACGGTCCTTGCCCTCGCGACCCGACACCAAGCCGACCCGACCACCACTGGCATCCACCAGCCCTTGCAGGCGTTGGCGCGCGGCCACGGCGAATGGCTCGTCCGGGCGGCCTTTCTTGCCGGTCTCCGGGGCGTTGACGCCGATCATGCGCACACTGCGCCCGTCCTTGAGGCGGACGGTGTCGCCATCCACCACGCGCTGCACCTCGACGGCGCTGACCGAGGCCGGCGCTGGGCAAAACACCTCGGCCTGGGCGGCCGACAGCCAAATCGCGGGCACAAAAAAGGCGCCCACAAGGGACGCCTTCTTCATAAGCAGGTAAAAGCCCATCAGGCTTTCGAACCTTACTCTGCAGCAGCTGGAGCTTTCTTGCCGAAAGCACCGAAACGGTCGGCGAAGCGCTGTACACGGCCGCCAGTATCCAGAGTCTTCTGCTTACCGGTGTAGAACGGGTGGCACTCGTTGCATACGTCAGTACCCAGTGGCTTGCACAGGTTCGAACGAGTTTCGAACTTGTTGCCGCAGCTGCAAGTAACTTGGATGGTTTCGTACGCTGGATGGATATCGGCTTTCATGGTGTCTTCCTCAGGCTAGCGTGCCGCCACTCGACACTATTGTCGAATACCGCACGTAATTAGGCCGCGGATTCTACCAGAGCTTTTTAATCACGCAAGCGCCGCCATGCCCCCTTTCATCAGAAACTGTGGCAGGACACTCCCCTGCGGGTCTGCTAGGCTCGCGCCCTTCTTCACCGTCTGCCATATGAGAACCTCCCGCGTGCCCGACGCCATTTTGCGCCTCGCCCTGCCCTCGCCCCTGCGCCGCCTCTTCGATTATCGGGCGCCTGCGGGTGTCGTAAGGTCGCAGTTGCAGCCGGGGATGCGCGTGCGCGTACCGTTTGGCCGGCGGGAAATGATCGGGATTCTGATCGAAGTGGCAGACCACAGCGAAGTGCCGGCAGAAAAGCTCAAGCCGGCCCTGGCCATCCTGGACGCCACGCCGCCACTGCCGGCGTCGCTGTTCAAGCTGTGCCTGTGGACTTCCCAGTATTACCAGCACAGCCTGGGCGACACCTTGAGCTGGGCGTTGCCAGTGCTGTTGCGCCAGGGCGAGCTGGCCGAGACCCGCCAGGAGCGCTTCTGGTCGATAACGCCCGGCGCGCGCCTGGACGACCCGCGCATCGCCCGCGCCCCGCGCCAGCGCGAGGCCCTGGCCACCCTGGCGCAGCATCCACATGGCGTGGCGCACCAATTGCTGAGCAAACTGATGCTGAGCAAGGACAGCCTCGACCTGCTGCTGGCCAAGGACCTGGTGCAGGTGGAAATCCGCCGCCACGCCCCCGGCGAGCGCCACGAGCACTGGCTGGCCCAACCGGAACTGCCACTGAACCCGGAACAACGCGCCGCGTTTGAGGCCATCAGCGCCGGCGCCGACAGCTTCCACGCGTTCCTGCTGGCCGGCGTCACCGGCAGCGGCAAGACCGAAGTCTATTTGCAACTGATCCGCGAAACCCTGGAGGCCGGCAAGCAGGCCCTGGTGCTGATTCCCGAGATCAACCTCGGCCCCCAGACCCTGGCGCGCTTCGAGCAGCGTTTCAATGCGCGGATCGCCCTGGTGCACTCGGCCGTCAACGACCGCGAACGCCTGGAATCCTGGCTGGCCGCCCGGGACGGCGAGGCCGACATCATTATCGGCACCCGTTCGGCGCTGTTCACGCCGATGAAAAATCCCGGCCTGATCATCATCGACGAAGAACACGACGGCTCTTATAAACAGCAGGAAGGCCTGCGCTACCACGCCCGCGACCTGGCCCTGGTGCGCGCGCGCCAGGAAAACATCCCGATTGTGCTCGGCTCGGCCACGCCCTCCCTGGAGAGCCTGCACAACGCCTACACCGGGCGCTACGGCCTGCTGCGCCTCAACGAGCGCGCGGGCGGCGCCAAGCAACCGCGCTTCCTGCGCCTGGATGTGAAAAGCCGGCCACTGGACAGCGGCATCTCCGGGCCGATGCAACAAGCCATCGGCCAGACCCTGGCGGCCGGCCAGCAAGTGCTGGTGTTCCTCAATCGCCGGGGCTTTGCGCCTACCCTGCTGTGCCACGACTGCGGCTGGATGTCCGAGTGCAACCGCTGCGATGCGCGCATGACCGTGCATCAACGCTCCGGCGAGCTGCGCTGCCATCACTGCGGCCATGTGGAGCGGGTCCCGCGCCACTGCCCGCAATGCGGCAAAGTCGACCTGCGGCCCGTGGGCGCAGGCACCGAGCGCGCCGAGGAACGCCTGGGGATTCTGTTTCCGGACTTCCCGGTACTGCGCGTGGACCGCGACAGTACGTCGCGCAAGGATGCGATGAACCAGCTGTTCGCCACCATCCAGAAAGGCCAGCCGTGCATCCTGGTCGGCACGCAGATGCTTGCTAAAGGCCATCACTTCCCACGGGTGACCCTGGTCTCGATCCTGGATGCCGACGGCGGGCTGTTCTCCGGGGACTTTCGCGCCAGTGAACGCATGGCGCAACTGATCGTGCAGGTCGCAGGCCGCGCCGGGCGCGCCGAAGAGCCTGGCAAAGTGATCATCCAGACCCACCTGGCCGACCACCCCCTGCTGATTCAACTGACAGAACAAGGCTATTTCGCCTTCGCCGAGCAGGCGTTGAGCGAGCGTCGCTCCGCCGGCTTGCCGCCCTTTGCGCACCTTGCGCTGTTGCGCGCCGAGGCCCATAAACCGGGGCAGGCCGAAGGTTTCCTGGACGAGGCATGCAGCGCCGCTGAACGTTTGCTCGGTGAGCTGGGTCTGAGCGGCATCGAGTTGCTGGGCCCTGTGCCAGCACCGATGGAGCGCCGCGCCGGACGTTATCGCGCCCAGCTCCTGTTGCAAGCCACCGCCCGCGCACCGCTGCATCGGCTATTAAGTAGCTGGTTACTTGCGCTGGAGCAAATGCCCAGCGGGCGACAGGTGCGATGGTCGTTGGATGTCGATCCGGTGGATTTGTACTGATATATAAATTGCTATCGCAGGCAGGCCGGCTCCCACATTTGACGGTATTCACACATCAAAATGTGGGAACGGGCTTGCCCGCGATGAGGCCCGCAGGTCCAGTAACGGACCTTGAAGGTTGGCAAGCCCGCCCGCGCACCGGATAATGTCCAGTTTTTCCACCTGCGCATCGCGCACCGCCGCTTGCGGTCGAAAGAGAACACCATGAAAGACACAATTCGCCAGTTGATCCAACAAGCCCTCACCCAACTCGTCAACGAAGGTGTGTTGCCTGAAGGCCTGACGCCGGCGATCCAGGTGGAAAACTCTCGAGACAAGACCCACGGCGACTTCGCCAGCAACATCGCAATGATGCTGGCCAAGCCTGCGGGCATGAAACCGCGCGACCTCGCGGAAAAAATCATTGCCGCACTGCCGGCCGACCCACAGGTCAGCAAGGCCGAAATCGCCGGCCCAGGCTTTATCAATATTTTCCAGAACACCCAGGCCCTGGCTTCACGCCTGGACGCCGCCCTGGCCGACGCCAAGATCGGCGTGCGCAAGGCCGGCCCCCTGCAGCGCGTGGCCATCGACCTGTCGGCCCCCAACCTGGCCAAGGAAATGCACGTCGGCCACCTGCGTTCGACCATCATTGGCGACGGCGTGGCGCGGGTCCTGGAGTTTCTTGGCGACACCGTGATCCGCCAGAACCACGTGGGCGACTGGGGCACCCAGTTCGGCATGCTGATGGCGTACCTGCAAGAGAACCCCATCACCAGCAACGAGCTGTCGGACCTGGAAAACTTCTACCGCGCCGCCAAGAAGCGCTTTGACGAATCCGAAGAGTTCGCCAACCGCGCCCGTGGCCTGGTGGTCAAGCTGCAGGCCGGCGACCCGGAATGCCTGGAGCTGTGGGCACGTTTCCGCGATATTTCCCTGTCCCACTGCCAGAAAATCTACGAACTGCTGAACGTCAAGCTGACCATGGCCGACGTGATGGGCGAAAGTGCCTACAACGACGACCTGATCAATGTGGTCAACGACCTCAAGGCCAAGGGCCTGCTGGTCGAGAGCAACGGCGCCCAATGTGTGTTCCTCGACGAATTCAAGACCGCCGACGGCGAGCCGCTGCCGGTGATCATCGTCAAGGCCGACGGCGGCTATCTGTACGCCACCACCGACCTGGCGGCCGTGCGCTACCGCAGCGGCGTGCTCAAGGCCGACCGTGCGCTGTATTTCGTCGACCAGCGCCAGGCCCTGCACTTCCAGCAAGTGTTCGAAGTGGCGCGCCGCGCCGGTTTCGTCACCCACCCGATGCACATGGAACACATGGGCTTCGGCACCATGAACGGCGCCGATGGCCGCCCGTTCAAGACCCGCGACGGCGGCACCGTGAAGCTGATCGACCTGCTGAACGAAGCCCAGGAGCGTGCCTACAACCTGGTGAAGGAAAAGAACCCGGAACTGGCCGAAGCCGAGCTGCGCAATATCGCCCGGGTGGTGGGCATCGGCGCGGTGAAATACGCCGACCTGTCCAAGCATCGCACCAGCGACTACAGCTTCAACTTCGAGCTGATGCTCAACTTCGAAGGCAACACCGCGCCGTACCTGCTGTATGCCTACACCCGTGTGGCGGGCGTGTTCCGCAAGCTGGGCAAGGATTTCAGCGAAGTCGACGGCCAGATCATCCTGCAAGCACCGCAAGAGCACGACCTGGCCGCCAAGCTGGCGCAGTTCGGCGAAGTGCTCAACAGCGTGGGCGAGAAAGGTACGCCGCACATTTTGTGCACCTACCTGTATGAAGTCGCCGGGTTGTTCTCCAGCTTCTACGAGAACTGCCCGATCCTGAGCGCCGACGACGAAACGCAAAAGCAAAGCCGCCTGCGCCTCGCCGCACTGGCTGGACGGACCCTCAAGCAAGGCCTGGAACTGTTGGGCCTGGAAACTCTGGAGCGTATGTAAGTTGGCAGCCAAGAAAAAACCTGCACCCAAGCGCGGCGCCAGCCGCTACCAGGCACCGGCCAAACAACCGATCCCGGGCTGGATGTGGCTGGCCATCGGCCTGTCGGTCGGTGCGTTTATCGTGTTCCTGATGAAACTGGAGCCGGGCCAGGGCGAAGACGTCAAGCGGGTCAAGCAGGAGCAGCAGAAGGCCAGCAAGATCGCCGAAGCGAACAAGACACCGCCGAGCCCAACCGCGCCTGTGAAGCCGAAATACGACTTCTATACGCTGCTGCCGGAATCGGAAGTGATCGTGCCGCAAGACGCCGTGCCGGAGAAAACCCTGCCGACGCCGCAAGTGCCGACCACCCCGGTAACCCCGGCGGAAGCAGCCAAGATCGACACCGCACGAGCCCAGGCGGCGTTGGCCGGGATTACCCCGCCGCCGGCACCACCGGTGGCCACTACCAAGGCGGCGCCGGTCACCAAGTTCTTCCTGCAGGCGGGCTCGTTCCCCAAGCAGGCGGATGCGGACCGGGTGCGGGCGCAGATTATCCTGCTCGGGCAGACGGTGACGGTGGAATCCGGGACGGTGAAGGAAGCGACCTGGTATCGCGTGCTGGTGGGACCGTTCAGCAATCGTGAACAGCTGACCGTGGCCCAGAAGCAGCTGGCGGGTGCGGGCTTTAGCAACCTGTTGTTACAACAACGCCAGAGCCGTTGAGCCACAGGCAACATGGATCAGATGTGGGAGCTGGCTTGCCTGCGATGACGGTGTATCAGTCAATATTTTCAGTGACGGGTGCACCGCTATCGCAGGCAAGCCAGCTCCCACATTGGTTTTATAGTGCTCTTGAGCTTGTGCCGGCCCGCTAGACACCACTCGTCCGCGCACCCTTCCTACGGTTGAAATCTCCCCCGCCACCCCCATATGAGTTCCATCAGGGCATTTTCGCCCCGCAGCGTGGAGACTCTCCCCTTGACCACCATCGTTTCAGTTCGTCGCCACGGCAAAGTCGTCATGGGCGGCGACGGCCAGGTTTCCCTTGGTAATACCGTGATGAAAGGCAACGCCAAAAAAGTGCGCCGCCTGTACCACGGCCAGGTCCTCGCCGGTTTTGCAGGTGCCACCGCTGACGCCTTTACCTTATTCGAACGTTTTGAAGGCCAACTGGAAAAACACCAGGGCCATCTGGTGCGTGCCGCCGTCGAACTGGCCAAGGAGTGGCGCACCGATCGCTCCCTCAGCCGCCTCGAAGCCATGCTCGCCGTCGCCAACAAAGACGCCTCCTTGATCATCACCGGCAACGGTGACGTGGTGGAGCCCGAGAACGGCCTGATCGCCATGGGTTCCGGCGGTGGCTATGCCCAGGCCGCAGCCAGCGCCCTGCTGAAAAAAACCGACCTGTCGGCCCGGGAAATCGTCGAGACCGCCCTCGGTATCGCCGGCGATATCTGCGTGTTCACCAACCACAACCTGACCATTGAGGAGCAGGACCTCGCGGAATAAGCCGTCGGCTTGTTCCTGCTTGAGGACCACACACCACTATGTCCATGACTCCCCGCGAAATCGTCCACGAACTCAATCGCCATATCATCGGCCAGGACGATGCCAAGCGCGCCGTTGCCATCGCCCTGCGTAACCGCTGGCGCCGGATGCAACTGCCCGAAGAATTGCGCGTTGAAGTAACCCCCAAGAACATCCTGATGATCGGCCCGACCGGTGTCGGCAAGACCGAGATCGCCCGGCGCCTGGCCAAGCTGGCCAACGCACCGTTCATCAAGGTCGAAGCGACCAAGTTCACCGAAGTCGGCTATGTGGGCCGCGACGTCGAGTCGATCATCCGTGATCTGGCCGACGCCGCCCTGAAACTTTTGCGCGAACAGGAAATGACCAAGGTCAGCCACCGCGCCGAAGACGCCGCCGAAGAACGCATCCTCGACGCCCTGCTGCCACCGGCACGCACGGGCTTCAATGAAGACGCCGCCCCCGCCTCGGATTCCAACACGCGCCAGCTGTTCCGCAAGCGCCTGCGTGAAGGCCAGTTGGACGACAAGGAAATCGAGATCGAAGTCGCCGAAAGCGCCGGCGTCGACATCTCTGCACCGCCCGGCATGGAAGAAATGACCAGCCAGCTGCAAAACCTGTTCGCCAACATGGGCAAGGGCAAGAAGAAAAACCGCAAGCTCAAGGTCAAGGACGCGCTCAAGCTGGTGCGTGACGAAGAAGCCGGGCGCCTGGTCAACGAGGAAGAGCTCAAGGCCAAGGCCCTGGAAGCGGTCGAGCAGCACGGCATCGTGTTTATCGACGAGATCGACAAGGTGGCCAAGCGCGGCAATTCCGGTGGCGTCGATGTATCCCGCGAAGGCGTGCAGCGCGACCTGCTGCCGCTGATCGAAGGCTGCACGGTCAATACCAAGCTGGGCATGGTCAAGACTGACCACATCCTGTTTATCGCTTCCGGTGCGTTCCACCTGAGCAAGCCCAGCGACCTGGTGCCCGAGCTGCAAGGCCGCCTGCCGATTCGCGTGGAGCTCAAGGCCCTGACGCCGGGCGACTTCGAACGCATCCTCAGCGAACCGCATGCTTCGCTGACCGAGCAATACCGCGAGCTGCTCAAAACCGAAGGCCTGGGGATCGAGTTCCTGCCGGATGGCATCAAGCGCCTGGCGGAAATTGCCTGGCAGGTCAACGAGAAGACCGAGAACATCGGTGCCCGTCGTCTGCACACCCTGCTTGAGCGCCTGCTTGAGGAAGTGTCCTTCAGCGCCGGCGACATGGCGGGCGCGCAGAATGGCGTAGCAATCAGGATCGACGCCGACTACGTCAACAGCCACCTGGGCGAATTGGCGCAGAACGAAGACCTGTCTCGTTATATCCTGTAAGGCTTACGCAGGAACCGCTCTGCTTTAAAGTGGGAGCGGGCTTGCTCGCGAATGCGGTGGGTCAGTTTATGCAACGGTGACTGACCCACCGCATTCGCGAGCAAGCCCGCTCCCACATTTTAAAGCCGGTTCCTTCAGGATCATCTCTGAGCGGTTCCCCAAATGACCAAACTGCCTACCGCCATCAACCTGCACAAAGCCTCCAAGACCCTCTCGCTGACCTACGGCCCCGACGAGGTCTATCACCTGAGCGCCGAACTGCTGCGGGTCCACTCCCCTTCCGCCGAGGTCCAGGGCCACGGCAAACCGATCCTGCAATTTGGCAAGCTGAATGTCGGCCTGACCAAGATCGAACCTGCCGGGCAGTACGCACTGAAATTGACCTTCGACGACGGTCATGACAGCGGACTGTTCACTTGGGACTACCTCTACCAACTCGCCGTACGTCAGGACGAGCTGTGGGCCGATTATCTTGCCGAGCTCAAGGCGGCCGGAAAAACCCGCGACCCGAGCCAGTCCGTCGTCAAGCTGATGCTCTAACTCAAGCCTCTTGCTCATTAGTGGGCATTTTCTAATTTCATCTGCTTGAATGCCCCTCCGTGTGGCCAAAGATTGGCCCGCTTGCGAAAAAAATTAAACTCGGGTAACCAATGGAATTGGCAAGTTCCCTGCATTTGACGATGCGGTATTTACGGTCACCCGAGCAGCAGTACCAGGCTTGTGTTGTGCCTCGATAATTGGGAGCACAGCGGTACCCGGTACTCGTCTTTCGGACAATGGAGCGTCGTAGATGAGTAACAAGAATAACGATGACTTGAAACGCCAGGCCTCGGAAAACACCCTGGGGCTCAACCCGATCATCGCATTACGGAAAAAGGATTTACTGGCTTCTGCGCGCATGGTGCTGACCCAGGCCATCAAGCAACCGCTGCACAGCGTCAAGCACGTCGCCCACTTTGGCGTCGAATTGAAGAATGTGGTGTTCGGCAAGTCCGAGCTTGCCCCCGAGAGCGATGACCGTCGCTTCAATGACCCGGCGTGGAGCCAGAACCCGCTCTACAAACGCTACCTGCAAACCTATCTGGCGTGGCGCAAGGAGCTGCACGACTGGATCGGCGACAGCAACCTGTCGGAGCAGGACATCAGCCGCGGCCACTTCGTCATCAACCTGATGACCGAGGCCATGGCACCGACCAACAGCGCCGCTAACCCGGCCGCCGTCAAACGCTTCTTTGAAACCGGTGGCAAGAGCCTGCTCGATGGCCTCTCGCACCTGGCCAAGGACCTGGTGCACAACGGCGGCATGCCGAGCCAGGTGAACATGGGCGCCTTTGAAGTGGGCAAGAGCCTGGGCACCAGCGAAGGCGCGGTGGTGTTTCGCAATGACGTGCTGGAGCTGATCCAGTACAAGCCGATCACCGAACAGGTGTACGAGCGCCCGCTGCTGGTGGTGCCGCCGCAGATCAACAAGTTTTATGTGTTCGACCTGAGCCCGGACAAGAGCCTGGCGCGTTTCTGCCTGCGCAATAACCAGCAAACCTTTATCGTCAGTTGGCGCAACCCCACCAAGGCCCAGCGCGAATGGGGCCTGTCGACCTATATCGAAGCGCTGAAAGAGGCGGTCGATGTGGTCACGGCGATTACCGGCAGCAAGGACATCAACATGCTCGGCGCCTGTTCGGGTGGCATCACCTGCACCGCGCTGCTGGGCCACTACGCGGCGCTGGGCGAGAAGAAGGTCAACGCCCTGACCTTGCTGGTGAGCGTGCTGGACACCACCCTCGACACCCAGGTGGCCCTGTTCGTCGACGAACAGACCCTGGAAGCGGCCAAGCGCCATTCGTATCAGGCCGGCGTGCTGGAAGGCCGGGACATGGCCAAGGTATTTGCCTGGATGCGCCCCAATGACCTGATCTGGAACTACTGGGTCAACAACTACCTGCTGGGCAATGAGCCGCCGGTGTTCGACATCCTGTTCTGGAACAACGACACCACGCGCCTGCCGGCAGCCTTCCACGGCGACTTGATCGAACTGTTCAAAAACAACCCGCTGGTGCGGGCCAACGCCCTGGAAGTGTGCGGCACCCCGATTGACCTCAAGCAGGTCACAGCCGACATCTACTCGCTGGCGGGCACCAACGACCACATCACGCCGTGGCAGTCCTGCTACAAGTCGGCGCAGTTGTTTGGCGGCAAGGTCGAGTTCGTGCTGTCCAGCAGCGGGCACATCCAAAGCATCCTCAACCCGCCCGGCAACCCCAAGGCGCGCTACCAGACCAGCGAGAGCATGGGCGAGAAGGCATTGGACTGGCAGGAAAATGCCACCAAGCATACCGACTCGTGGTGGCTGCACTGGCAGGGATGGGTGGGTGAGCGTTCAGGCAAGCTCAAGAAGTCCCCTACGATTTTGGGTAACAAGACCTACGCAGCAGCAGAGGCTGCGCCAGGCACATACGTTCACGAGCGCTAAGGCCACACTTTTGTGTGATTGCAATGAGATCAAATGTGGGAACTCGGTCAGGGTGGGAGCGGGCTTGCTCGCGATGCAGGCAACACGGTGTATCTGTCAGGCCGAGTTGATGCCATCGCGGGCAAGCCCGCTCCCACACACACCTGCTCCCGCATGGGCCGCATTCCAGCAGTAACACTTCACAGGGCTTGAGCATGCCGCAACCGTTCATCTTCCGTACCATCGACCTGGATGGCCAGACCATCCGCACGGCGGTACGACCGGGCAAGTCTCACTTGACGCCATTGCTGATTTTCAACGGCATCGGCGCCAACCTTGAGCTGGTGTTTCCGTTCGTCCAGGCTCTGGACCCGGACCTGGAAGTGATTGCCTTCGACGTACCCGGCGTCGGCGGGTCGTCGACACCCAGCCGCCCCTATCGTTTTCCCGGCCTGGCCAAACTCACCGCGCGCATGCTCGATTACCTGGACTATGGCCAGGTCAATGCCGTGGGGGTTTCCTGGGGCGGCGCCCTGGCGCAGCAGTTTGCCTACGACTACCCGGAACGCTGCAAAAAGCTGATCCTCGCCGCCACCGCCGCCGGCGCCTTTATGGTGCCCGGCAAGCCGAAAGTGCTATGGCTGATGGCCAGCCCGCGGCGCTACATCCAACCGTCCCATGTGGTGCGTATCGCACCGATGATTTATGGCGGCTCGTTCCGCCGCGACTCGAAACTGGCCGCCGAACACGCGAGCAAGGTGCGCTCGGCCGGCAAGCTGGGCTACTACTGGCAACTGTTTGCGGGCCTGGGCTGGACCAGCATTCACTGGCTGCACAAGATCAAGCAACCGACCCTGGTACTGGCCGGCGACGACGACCCACTGATCCCGCTGGTCAACATGCGCATGCTGGCCTGGCGCATTCCCAATGCCCAACTGCACATCATCGACGATGGCCATCTGTTCCTGATCACCCGGGCCGAAGCCGTGGCACCGATCATCATGAAGTTTCTCCAGGAGGAACGCCTGCGTGCGGTGATCCATCCGCAGCCGGCGCCCTATAGCAACACCTGAGCGGTATCGGGTCAGGACGACCCCTACGCGCAACTTGGCCAGAACCGACTATGGTTCTGAATTGGCGTGCTTGTTGGCGAATTGACGAAGGAGTGTTGACCCATGCGTGACCGACCCGTAAACGTCCCGGCGCCTACACCCGCCGCGTTCATCAATGCACAAAGTGCGATCACCGGGCTGCGCGGCCGGGATCTGCTGTCGACCCTGCGCAGTGTCGCCGCCCATGGCTTGCGCAACCCGCTGCACAGCGCGCGGCATGCGTTGGCACTGGGTGGGCAATTGGGCCGGGTACTACTGGGTGAAACCGTGCACGAACCCAACCCCCACGACAGCCGCTTCGCCGACCCCACCTGGACCCTCAACCCCCTGTACCGGCGCAGCCTGCAAGCTTATTTGAGCTGGCAGAAACAGACCCGGCATTGGATCGACGACAGCAGCCTTAGCGAAGACGACCGCGCGCGGGCGCATTTTGCCTTCTCGTTGCTCAACGATGCGGTGTCGCCGTCCAACACCCTGCTCAACCCGCTGGCGATCAAGGAGTTGCTCAACTCTGGCGGCAACAGCGTGGTGCGTGGCATGAGCAACCTGTTCGATGACTTGCTGCACAACAACGGCCTGCCGCGCCAGGTCACCAAGCAGGCCTTCGAGGTCGGCAAGACGGTGGCCACCACGCCTGGCTCGGTGGTGTTTCGCAATGAACTGCTGGAGCTGATCCAGTACAAGCCCATGAGCGAAAAACAGTACGCCAAGCCGCTGCTGGTGGTGCCGCCGCAAATCAACAAGTACTACATTTTCGATTTGAGCCCCGCCAACAGCTTCGTGCAGTACGCCCTGAAAAACGGCCTGCAGGTGTTTATGGTCAGTTGGCGCAACCCGGACGTGCGCCATCGCGAGTGGGGCCTGTCAACCTACGTGGCGGCCCTGGAAGAAGCCCTGAACATCTGCCGGGCGATCAGCGGCGCCCGTGAAGTGAACCTGATGGGCGCCTGCGCCGGGGGCCTGACCATCGCCGCGCTGCAAGGCCATCTGCAAGCCAAGCGCCAACAACGGCGGGTCGCCAGTGCCACCTACCTGGTAAGCCTGCTGGACAGTCAGATCGACAGCCCCGCCATGCTGTTTGCCGACGAACAGACCCTGGAAGCGGCCAAGCGCCGCTCCTATCAACAGGGCGTGCTGGATGGCCGCGACATGGCCAAGGTCTTCGCCTGGATGCGCCCCAATGATCTGATCTGGAATTACTGGATCAACAACTACCTGCTCGGCAAGGAGCCGCCGGCGTTCGACATCCTGTACTGGAACAACGACAACACCCGCCTGCCGGCAGCCTTGCACGGCGATCTGCTGGATTTTTTCAAGCACAACCCACTGAGCCACCCCGGTGGCCTGGAAGTCTGCGGCACGCCCATCGACTTGCAGAAAGTCACGGTAGACAGCTTCAGCGTGGCCGGAATCAACGATCACATCACGCCGTGGGACGCGGTCTACCGCTCGACCTTGCTGCTGGGCGGCGACAAGCGCTTCGTGCTCTCCAACAGCGGGCATATCCAGAGCATCCTCAACCCGCCGGGCAATCCCAAGGCGAATTTTGTCGAGAACCTCAAGCTGAGCAGCGACCCCCGCGCCTGGTACTACGACGCCAGCCACATCGAGGGCAGTTGGTGGCCGCAGTGGCTTGAGTGGATCCAGCAACGCTCCGGGGTGCAGCGCGAAACCCTGACGGCCCTGGGCAACCAGAACTACCCACCGATGGAAGCGGCGCCGGGCACCTATGTGCGAGTGCGCTGAGCTCAACGATCAGATTAAGAAGACTGGATGAAAACCCGCGACCGGATCCTGGAATGTGCCCTGCAGTTGTTCAACCACAAGGGCGAGCCAAATGTTTCAACCATGGAGGTGGCCAATGAAATGGGGATCAGCCCCGGCAACCTCTACTACCACTTCCATGGCAAGGAACCCCTGGTACTGGGGCTATTCGAGCGTTTTCAGGGGGAGTTGGCGCCGCTGCTCGACCCGCCGGCCGATGTGCAGCTGGCACCGGAGGATTACTGGCTGTTCCTGCACTTGATCGTCGAGCGCATGGCGCACTATCGGTTCCTGTTCCAGGACCTGTCGAACCTGGCCGGGCGCTTGCCGAAGCTAGCCAAGGGCATTCGCAACCTGTTGACCGCGCTCAAGCGCACCCTGGCTTCGCTGCTGGCGCGGCTCAAGGCCGAGGGGCAGTTGGTCAGCGATACCCAGGCACTGGGGCAGTTGGTGGAGCAGATCACCATGACCCTGCTGTTTTCCCTGGATTACCAACGCATCCTCGATCGTGAGGCCGAGGTGCGGGTGGCGGTGTATCAAGTGATGATGCTGGTGGCGCCGCATCTGTTGATGCCGGCGCGGTTGGCTACCGAGCGTTTTGCTCTGCGCTACCTGGACGACACGGACTAGAAATGTGGGAGCGGGCTTGCTCGCGATTGCGGTGGGTCAGCCAACAAATCTGGCACTGATACACCGCTATCGCGGGCAAGCCCGCTCCCACACAAGCCCACACACATTAGGAATGTGTTGTTGCAAGCACCCAGTAAAACGCCCGACCTTTGCAGGCCGGGCGTTTTTATACGTCCCGTAAATCAGGACTGACTGGATGGCGTCGGGGTGGCCGGCGTTACAGTCGGGGTCGCTGCGGCGGGCGTCGGCGCGGTGGCCGAGTTGGTCGCAGGTGCCGGGGTTGCAGGCTTGGCCGCTACAGCAGGCTTGGGCGTTGCAGGTTTCTTGGCTACGGCCGGCTTTTTCGCTGCTGGCTTTGCCGCAGGTTTTGCCGCTGCTGGCTTGGCTGCAGGCTTCGCGGCGGCCGGTTTGGCAGCGGGTTTTGCTGCCACTGGCTTGGCAGCCGGCTTGGCCGCAGCCGTTTTTGCCACAGGCTTGGCGGCAGGTTTCGCTGCCGGCTTGGCCGCAGGTTTTGCAGCAGCTTTAGCCGCTACTGGCTTCTTGGCAGCAGGCTTGGCGGCAGGTTTGGCTGCTGCCGTTTTCGCCGCTGGCTTGGCTGCAGGTTTAGCGGCTGGCTTGGCCGCGGCCTTGACCAGTGGCTTGGCCGCGGTTTTCGCCGCAGGTTTGGCCGCAGCCGTTTTCGCGGCCGGCTTGGCAGCAGGCTTGGCCGCTGCTTTGACGGGAGCGACTTTAGCACCGGTCAGCTTTTCGATTTGCTTGGTCAGGGTATCGACCTTGCTGTGCAGCGCCTTCACTTCATTGCGGCTCGGCACGCCCAGGCGCGAAATAGCACTGTTCAGGCGCTTGTCGAGTGCACCTTCAAGTTCGCCCCAAGTACCCAGTACCTGCTTTTTCGCATCACTGATACGGGACTTGGCCGAACTCGCGCTCGCCTTGGCCGCATCTACTTGTTTACCGACTGTGCTCTTGGTCAACTTCTCGGCCTTCTCGCCGTCTTTAACCAAAGTCTCGAAGAGTTTGCTGCCGTCACTGTCGATCTTCGAGTACACGCCTAAACCAGCCAGCCAGATCTTGCGGGAGTATTCTTCAACTTTCCCGACCCAAGAGCTGCCTTCTTTCTGAGTAGTCTTTTTAACAGCCATCCGATGTCTCCTTAGTGTTTACGCGCGACACGTTCGAGCAATGCCGTTAGCTCATCGAGCTTAGCAGAGAGTGTCTCCACGTCATGTTTAGACGCAATGCCGATTCGATTCAAGGCACTTGCAACACGCGCGTCAAAAGCCTTCTCGACTTTATCCAGTTGCACTTCGACGCGACCTTTGACGCTGGAGACATTGCTCTTAACGTAATCAATCTGACTGTTGGCGGCATCAAGTTGTTCATTCACAACTTTTTTGCCTTTGCTTTCAACATGTTGACCGGTCTTAACGAGTTCCTTGAAGTACTCGCTGCCTTCGCTGCCGACCTTCGCGTAAGCCCCCAAACCCGCCAGCCAGATCTTGCGAGCATAGGTTTTAACGTCGCTCAGAGCGCTGATTTGGGTATCGATTTTTTTCTTCAAAATAACTTTGGCCATGGTGCACCTCACGCATAAAAGGGTGGAGGAACTGCCCACAGGAGTTGAGGGCTGAGTACAAAGTAGGGAGAAAAATTAGAATCGGCACCCTAAGAACAGCACAATGAGCCTCCAGCCAATGCGGCGCGCAGTCGCAGATCAGGCCAGGGCTTTATCCAGGGCCTTCTCGATTTCAGACTTGATGGTGCCACTCATGGCCGACATCAACAGGCCCAGTTCCACTTCAATCCTTAACGAATCCTCGGCCACTTTCAGCGTGCCTTTGACGCCGGAACGCTTGAGGTTCAACGTGTCGCCAGACCAAGATGGCTCCAGGCCATATTGTTCTTTGAGTTTATGCGCCAACTTCTCGGCTTTCGCCCTGGCAGCTTCCTTACCCAGTGCGTGGGCACGTTCAATCTGTATGCGGGCCATTTGAATGACTCCTCGTTATAAAGACGTATTGAGCACCCTGCTCACCCGCCATGCGGCAAAAGGTCTCGGCGGCCACCTATCTTACCTTCAGCCTTGCCAAGACAAAGCATGCCTTGGGGATTAGAATGCCCCCATTCTCTTTTGGTGACAGCGATATGACTGATCAGCGCAAAGGCAGCGATGCCGAACCCACCACTCACTTCGGCTTCAAGAACGTCCCGGAAAGCCAGAAAGCGGAAAAAGTCGCTGAAGTGTTCCACTCCGTGGCCGCCAAGTACGACCTGATGAACGACGTGCTGTCGGGCGGCATGCACCGCCTGTGGAAACGTTTCACCATCGAGTTGTCCGGCGTGCGCACCGGCAACCGGGTGCTGGATATCGCCGGTGGCACCGGCGACCTGGCCGCCAAGTTCTCCAAGCTCGTTGGCCCCACCGGCCAGGTGGTATTGGCCGACATCAACGGCTCGATGCTCAAGGTGGGCCGCGATCGCCTACTGGACAAGGGCGTGGCGGGTAATATCGAGTTCGTCCAGGCCGACGCTGAAAAGCTGCCGTTCCCCGACAACCATTTCGACTGCGTGACCATCGCCTTCGGCCTGCGCAACGTGACCCACAAGGAAGACGCCCTGCGCTCGATGCTGCGGGTGCTCAAGCCCGGTGGTCGCCTGCTGGTGCTGGAGTTCTCCAAGCCGACCAACGCGCTGATGTCCAAGGTCTACGACACCTACTCGTTCGCCTTCATGCCGTTGATGGGCAAGCTGATCACCAATGATGCCGAGAGCTATCGCTACCTGGCCGAGTCGATCCGCATGCACCCCAACCAGGAAACCCTGAAGTCGATGATGGTCGAGGCCGGTTTCGACCGCGTGACCTACCACAACATGACCTCCGGTATCGTCGCCCTGCATCGCGGCATCAAGCCCTGATGTTGTTCACGGGCCTTCTCGCCAGTGTCGAACACGGCCTCAACCGTGTCCTGCGCCTGGACAGCACCGCCCTGGCACGGCTGGCGCACCTGAACGGCAAGATCATTGCCGTCGATTGCACCAGCCCGGCCTTGCAGCTGTTTATCCTGCCCAGCGATGAAGGCCTGATGCTCGCCGCGCACTGGGCCGCCGATGCCGACTGCACCCTGCGTGCACCGGCGGCGAGCCTGCTGCGCCTGGCCTTGAGCCGTGACAAGACCGCGATCCTGCACGGCCCCGAGGTGACCCTTGAAGGCGACAGCGCGGTGCTGATGGACCTGGCCGCCGTGCTGCAAGACCTGGAGCTGGACTGGGAATACGAGCTGTCGCGCTGGCTCGGCCCAGTGGCCACCCAGTTGATCAGCGGGCACCTGCGCAGCCGTTCGCGCTGGTACCAGCAGGGTTTCGCCAGTCTCAATCAGAACCTCGCCGAATACCTGAGCGAAGAATCGCGCACCCTCGTCGGAAAACGGGAAGCCGAAGCGCGCTTTCGTGAACTCGACCAGGCCAAACTCGACCTGGAACGGCTTGAGGCGCGCTTCGAGCGCCTGAACCGCTCCCTTGATCCAAGCGATAACGCATGAAGCTGCTCGCCGTCCGCCGTCTGTTCCGAATCCAACGCGTCGTCATTCGCTACCGCCTCGATGACCTGCTGTTCGCCCTGCCGCTGCCGTGGTTGTTGCTGGCAGTGCGCTACGTGCTGCCGTGGCGCTGGTTCCCGCGCAAGACCCTGGACCTGAGCCGTGGCGCACGCCTGCGCCTGGCCTTGCAGGACCTGGGGCCGATCTTCATCAAGTTCGGGCAGATCCTGTCGACCCGTCGGGACCTGCTGCCCGAGGATATCGCCGACGAGCTGATGCTGTTGCAGGACCGCGTGCCGCCGTTCGACTCACAGCAGTCGATGAAGCTGATCGAAGAACAGCTGGGCAAGAAAATCAGCGAAGTGTTCAGCCGTTTCGACGTCGAGCCCCTGGCCTCGGCCTCGGTTGCCCAGGTGCACGCCGCGCAGCTTAAAACCGGCGAAGAGGTGGTGGTCAAGGTGATCCGCCCTGGCCTCAAGCCGATCATCGGCCAGGACCTGGCGTGGCTGTTCATTCTGGCCCGCGCCGCCGAGCGCTTCTCTGCCGATGCGCGCCTGCTGCACCCGGTGGATGTGGTCGCCGACTACGAAAAAACCATCTACGACGAACTCGACCTGTTGCGTGAAGCAGCCAACGCCAGCCAGCTCAAGCGCAACTTCGAAGGCTCGCCACTGCTGTACGTGCCGCAGGTCTATTGGGACTGGTGCCGGCCAAAGGTGCTGGTGATGGAGCGCATCTACGGCGTGCAGGTCACAGACCTTGCGACCCTGGCCGACCAGCGCACCGACATGAAGATGCTCGCCGAGCGTGGTGTGGAGATTTTCTTCACCCAGGTGTTTCGCGACAGCTTCTTCCACGCCGACATGCACCCCGGCAATATCTTCGTCAGCACGGTAAATCCATGGAGCCCGCAGTACATCGCGATCGACTGCGGCATCGTCGGCAGCCTCACGCCCGAGGACCAGGACTACCTGGCGCGCAACCTGTTTGCCTTCTTCAAGCGTGACTACCGGCGCGTGGCGCAATTGCACATCGATTCGGGCTGGGTGCCGGCCGAAACCAAGCTCAATGAGTTCGAGGCAGCAATCCGCACCGTGTGCGAGCCGATCTTCGAAAAACCGTTAAAAGATATTTCATTCGGCCAGGTACTGATGCGCCTGTTCCAGACCGCGCGACGCTTCAATATGGAAGTGCAGCCGCAACTGGTGCTGCTGCAAAAGACCCTGCTCAATATCGAAGGCCTGGGCCGCCAGCTGTACCCGGACCTGGACCTGTGGAACACCGCGCAACCGTTCCTCGAACGCTGGATGCGCGAGCGCGTCAGCCCGAAAACCCTGCTGGGCAACCTGCAAAGCCAGGTCGAGCAGCTACCGCACTTGGCCAACATGACCCGCGACCTGCTCGAGCGCATGTCCCAGCCCCACGCCAAGGACCCGGCGCCGCCGTGGCACCAGCGCAAGGACGACTGGTTCCTGCGCCTGCTGGGCGCGGCGCACCTGGGCGGTGGCGCGGTGCTCGCAGCCGGTGGGCCGTTGAACGAGCTGGGTCATTGGCCGGCCGGGATCATGGTCGCCGTGGGTCTTTATCTGGTCGTGCGTCGATAGGCCGACCGGTTATACACTGTTGCACATTGCCGGGGCGGGTCGCGCACGGCTGTCGGAGTCGAAGATGAAAGACTGGCTGGACGAGATCAAATGGGACAGTGACGGCCTGGTGCCGGCCATTGCCCAGGACCACAAGACCGGGCGCATCCTGATGATGGCCTGGATGAACCGCGAGGCCCTGAGCCTGACTGCCGCCGAGCAGCGTGCCATCTACTGGTCACGTTCCCGTGGCAAACTGTGGCGCAAGGGCGAAGAGTCCGGGCATGTACAAAAGCTGCACGAAATGCGCCTGGACTGCGACGCCGACGTGATCGTGCTGATGGTCGAGCAAGTCGGCGACATCGCCTGTCATACCGGCCGCCACAGCTGCTTCTACCGAGTGTTCGAGAACGGCGCGTGGAAAACCGTCGAGCCGGTGCTCAAAGACCCGCACGCCATTTACTCGGCAGGACATTGAACATGAGCGATACCCTGAACCGTGTGGCCCAGGTGCTGGAGGACCGCAAGGGTGCGGACGCCGACAGCTCCTATGTCGCCAGCCTGTACCACAAGGGCCTGAACAAGATTCTGGAAAAACTCGGCGAAGAATCCGTCGAGACCATCATCGCCGCCAAGGATGCTGAAATCAGCGGCGATTACAGCGATGTCATCTATGAGACCGCTGACTTGTGGTTCCATAGCCTGGTCATGCTCGCCCAACTGGGGCAGCACCCACAGGCCGTGCTGGATGAACTGGACCGTCGCTTCGGCTTGTCCGGGCACGCCGAAAAGGCCTCGCGCCCGTCCGCCTGAATAACTTTCTGACTGAGGAATTGCAGCATGGGCATTTTTGACTGGAAACACTGGATCGTCATTCTCGTAGTGGTCGTCCTCGTGTTCGGTACCAAGAAACTGAAGAACCTGGGCACTGATGTCGGCGAATCCATCAAGGGCTTTCGCAAGGCCATGAACGACGACGAAAAACCGGCCGATACGGGCGCCAACCCGGTTCCACCGGCGCAGCCTGTACACCCGCAGGCGGCACAGCCGATCACCGAGCGTCGCACCTTCGACGTACAGGCCGAGAAAGTCGAAGAGCCGTCCCGCAAAGACTCGTGAGCACTGACTAATGTTTGGTATCAGCTTCTCTGAACTGCTGCTCGTCGGCCTCGTTGCCCTGCTGGTGCTGGGGCCTGAACGCCTGCCCGGCGCCGCGCGCACGGCTGGCCTGTGGGTCGGGCGCCTGAAACGCAGTTTCAACGCCATCAAACAGGAAGTTGAACGGGAAATCGGCGCCGACGAAATTCGCCGGCAACTGCACAACGAACACATTCTGTCCCTGGAGCAGGAAGCGCGCAAAATCCTCGCGCCCCAGCAACAGGCGCCGACACCGGTTGAACCGGTGGCCGAGCAGAGCATTGCGCCGGTGGCCGAGACGGCCCCGATCGCCACGCCCGCTCCCCCAGCAGAGCCTGCGCCGACGCCTACCGCGTCGCCCGCTCCCCACGACCCTACATTGCCGCCGCGAGCCCCATGAGCGCTGATAAACCGGAAAACGACCAGCATATGCCGCTGGTCTCGCACCTCACCGAGTTGCGCACCCGCCTGCTGCGGTGTGTCGCGGCGATCTTCGTGATCTTTGCCGGGCTGTTTGCCTTTACCCAGCAGATCTACACCTTCGTCTCCACGCCACTGCGCGAGTACCTGCCGGTGGGCGCGACGATGATCGCCACCGACGTATCCTCGCCGTTCCTCACGCCGCTCAAGTTGACGATGATGGTGTCGCTGTTCTTGGCGATCCCGGTGATCCTGCACCAGATCTGGGGCTTTATCGCACCGGGCCTGTACAAGCATGAAAAACGCATCGCGGTGCCGCTGTTGGTGTCGAGCATCATGCTGTTCTACACCGGCATGGCGTTCGCCTACTTCCTGGTGTTCCCACTGATCTTCAAGTTCTTCGCCGCCGCCACCCCGGCCGGTGTGGAAATGATGACCGACATCACCAGTTACCTCGACTTCGTGATGACGCTGTTCTTCGCCTTCGGCGTGGCCTTCGAGATCCCGGTGGCGGTGGTGCTGCTGGTGTGGATCGGCGTGGTCGACGTGAAGTACCTGCGCAAGATCCGCCCGTACGTGATCATCGGCTGCTTCGTGGTCGGCATGATCCTGACTCCGCCGGATATCTTCTCGCAAACCTTGCTGGCCGTGCCGATGTGGATGCTGTTTGAAATTGGCATCTTGTTTGGCAGCCTGATAAGCAAGCGCGGCGAACACCCGGATGACCAACCCGCCGATGACGACCAGCCGCCAGCGACCCAACCGTGAACCTGCTGCTGCTTGAAGAGGCCGACTTTATCGCGGCCGACCGGGTCGTGCTGCGTGACCGGCGCCTGGTGCACATGCAAGAAGTGCATCGCGCCGCGGTCGGCGACAGCCTGCGCGTGGGGCGCATTGGCGGCTTGATGGGCAATGCACAGTTGCTGCGCCTGGAAACGGGCGAGGCCGAGCTGCAAATCAGCCTCGACCAGCCGCCACCGGCCAAGTTGCCACTGACCCTGCTGCTGGCCCTGCCACGCCCGAAAATGCTCCGTCGGGTGTTGCAGACCGTAGCGTCCATGGGTGTGCCACGGGTGGTGCTGGTCAACAGTTATCGGGTCGAGAAAAGTTTCTGGCAGACCCCGTTCCTAGAGCCCGAAGCCATCCGCGAGCAACTGATCCTCGGCCTGGAACAGGCGCGGGATACGGTGCTGCCCGAGATCGTCATCGAAAAACGCTTCAAGCCCTTCGTTGAAGACCGCCTGCCGACCCTGGCCCAGGACACCCTAGGCCTGGTCGGGCATCCCGGCGATTACCCGGCCTGCCCACGCGGCCTGGATGAACCGGTGACCCTGGCCATCGGCCCCGAAGGTGGCTGGATTCCCTATGAAGTGGACTTGCTGGCCAAGGCCGGCTTGCAGCCGGTGCAACTGGGCGCGCGGATCCTGCGCGTAGAAACCGCCGTGACCGCCCTGCTCGCCCGCCTCTTCTAACCCCGCCCCTCCAAACACCACGGGGCTTTGTGCCGCTACAGAATCCCGCTCGCATGCCGATACCCTCAGGATAAGTCCAAGCCTTGTTCAGGGGAGTTCACCGCATGTACCGTTGGCTAGCTGAAAAACTGGGGAATGTGAGCGTCAATCGCAAGCTGAGCGTGGGCTTTGGCCTGGTCTTGGTCCTCACGCTGCTGATCACCTTCACCGGCTGGACGGGCCTGAGTGGCGTGATCAGCCGTGGCGATAAACTGGGTTTTATTTCCAGCCTCAACGAACTCACCAAAGACCTGCGCCAGGCCCGGCTGGACTATGAAATGCGCCGTGGCGAACAAGGCCCGGGGCTGGTCAACGAGCTGATGGATAAACTCGACAGCGGCCTGAAGACCGCGCGCAGCCAGATCGAGCAACCGGCCGATGTCGCCATCATCGATGAGCAGTTGGCCGCCGTCGCCAAGTATCGACAGGCCTTTGGCGCCATGGTCCAGGCCGGTGCCCACCGCGAAGATGCACGCAGCAAGCTTGGCGCTACCGCCGACAACGCCGTCGGGCGCGTCGCGGAAATCGAAAAAGTCCTGCTGCAAGGTGACAGCGTCCCCCAGTTCAACAGCGCGGTCGAACTGAGCAAGTTGATCCAGCAGGCGCGCTTCCAGGTGCGCGGCTATACCTACAGCGCCAAGGTCGAAGCTGAGCAACCGGCGCTGGATGCCATTGCCAACGCCCTGAAGAGCGCCGACAGCCTGCGCAGCCAACTGCCGGATCAATACAGCGCCAACCTGCAGGAGGCCAGCGACTCCCTCAAGGCCTACCTCGCCGCCGTCAGTCAGTTCCGCGACTCCCAGGTGGCCAGCGCCGCGGCCCTCAAGGCCATGGCCGAGCAAGGTGACCTGCTGTTCGAGCGCAGCAAAAAACTCACCGCCTCCCAAACCATCATCCGCGACGCCGACGCCGCACAGGCCAAGTTCCTGTTGATGCTGGCCACCGCCTTGGCGCTGGTCTTTGGCATGGTGGCGGCCTGGGCGATTACCCGGCAGATCGTGATTCCACTGAGCCAGACCCTCAAGGTCGCCGAGCGCGTCGCCGCCGGTGACCTGACCCATGATCTGGTTTCGCAACGCCAGGACGAATTGGGCCAACTGCAACGCGCCATGCAAAGCATGACCATGGGCCTGCGTGACCTGATCGGCGGGATCAGCGACGGCGTGACGCAAATTGCCAGCGCCGCCGAAGAGTTGTCGGCGGTTACCGAGCAGACCAGCGCCGGGGTCAACAGCCAGAAGGTGGAGACCGACCAGGTCGCCACCGCGATGAACGAAATGGCCGCCACCGTGCAGGAAGTGGCGCGCAATGCCGAGGAGGCCTCGGAAGCCGCCGTCGCCGCCGACCAACAAGCCCGCGAAGGCGACAGGGTGGTCGGCGAAGCCATCGCCCAGATCGAGCGCCTGGCCGGCGAAGTCGGCAATTCCACCGAGGCCATGGGCCATCTCAAGCGCGAAAGCGACAAGATCGGCAGCGTGCTGGACGTGATCAAGTCCGTGGCCCAGCAAACCAACCTGCTGGCACTCAACGCCGCCATTGAAGCGGCACGCGCCGGGGAAGCCGGCCGTGGCTTCGCGGTGGTGGCCGATGAGGTGCGCAGCCTGGCGCAGCGCACGCAAAAATCCACCGAAGAGATCGAAGAGCTGATCGTTGGCCTGCAAAGCGGCACCCAGCAGGTGGCGACCATCATGGACAACAGCCGTGGCCTCACCGACAGCAGCGTCGAGCTGACCCGTCGCGCCGGCAATGCCCTGGGGAACATCACCCGCACGGTCTCGGCCATCCAGGCGATGAACCAGCAGATCGCCACCGCCGCCGAGCAACAGAGCGCCGTGGCCGAAGAGATCAACCGCAGCGTGCTGAACGTACGCGATGTGTCCGAGCAGACCGCAGCAGCCAGCGAAGAGACTGCCGCCTCCAGTACCGAACTGGCGCGCCTGGGCACCCATCTGCAATCACTGGTCGGCCGCTTCCGGGTCTGACCCCTGCCCTTCGCGGCGATCCGTCCGGGTCGCCGCTCGCAGCTTGTGAAATTTCCTACACGTTTTTCAGGCCATGATCGGTACACCTGGCGCCTACGCCGACTAGCGTTCAAATGGATTCAATGTGTCCGCGCCCGTCGGCGCCCCGGCACGTCGAACGCCTTTGTTCACTTGCCGGAGGTTGGCCATGCTTCGTCGAATGACTCAACTGCTGGGTAACACCAGCGTCACTCTCAAACTGGTCCTGGGTTTTGCCTTGGTGCTGGCCCTGAGCCTTGTAATCGCCCTGACTGGCTGGCAGTCCCTCGCCGCCTCGCTCTACCGCTCACAAACCCTGACCGTGCTGGCGCAACTGGCAGTGACCGGTGAACAAGTGCGGGCCGACCGCATCGTGTACCGCACCCTGGACGACGCAACCAGCCTCAATAAATTGAGCGTCTCCATGGACAAGGTCGACGGGTACATGAGCGAGCTGTCAAACCGTCTCAAGGCGCCAAAAGCCCTGCAATACCTGCAGAGCATGGCCAGTATTTCAGGCAAGTTCAAAACCACGCTCAAGGATGTGCCCTCACTGGTCAAGCAGCGGGAAACTGCCCGCGAACAGCTGAAACAGAGCTCCATCCGTACCAGCGACAGCCTGGCGCAACTGGCCAGCGACCTGCCCGACCAGGACGACGAAAAAGCCCTCGATGCCATCGAAGCCCTGCGCCTGGCCATTGAACAAGCCGAAGACCGCGCCCTAAGCCCGGCCTGGGCGGCCAGCAGCCTGGATACCTATGCCCAGGCCGTCAGCGACGCCGAGCGCAGCCTCGAACTCGCCCAGGCGGCGGTGGAGAAACTGCCCGTGGACAGCAGCGCATTGAAAAATGCCGTGCTCAGCCTGCGCACCCATCTGGCACGCCTGCGCGATACCCAGCTCACCACCGAAACGGCGCAAAACGAGTTGGAGCAGCAGCTGGATCAACTGCTGGTACAGAGTGACCTGTTGAGCCAGGACCAGACCCAGCGCCGCAATCGGGAAGCCGAACAGGCCCGCACCCAGACGCTCGCCATTACCGCTGCGGCTGTGCTCTTTGGCGCCCTGGCCGCCTGGATAATCGCCGGGCAGATCGTCAAGCCACTGCGCAGGGCCCTGGCCGTGGCCAATCGCATTGCCGACGGCGACCTCAGCCACGATGTGCAGACCCGGCGCCGCGATGAGCTGGGCCAGTTGCAATGCAGCATGGCGCAAATGACCCTGAACCTGCGGGGGCTGATTGGCAGCATCAGCGACAATGCCCGGCAGATCGCCAGCGCCGCCGAGGAGTTGTCGGCCGTCACCGAGCAAACCCGGGCGGGCGTGAATAATCAGCGTGACGAAACCGAGCAGGTGGCGACCGCCATGAACCAGATGCTCGCCACCGCCCAGGAAGTCGCGCGGCATGCCGAACAGGCCTCGATTGCCGCCAGCCAGGCCAACCAGCAGACCGAACTGGGCGACCAGGTGGTGACGGATGCAGTGGCGCACATTGAACACCTGGCCCACGAGATGGCGCGCTCCAGCCAGGCGATGCTGGGCCTGCAACGGGAAAGCCAGAAGATCGGCAGCGTGCTGGAGGTGATCAAGTCGGTGTCCCAGCAGACCAACCTGCTGGCGCTCAATGCGGCGATCGAGGCCGCACGCGCAGGTGAAGCTGGCCAGGGATTTGCCGTGGTGGCCGACGAAGTACGCAGTCTTGCCCAGCGCACCCAACAGTCCGCCGAGGAAATCGAAGAACTGATCGGCGGGTTGCACAGCGGCACGCAACAGGTCGCCGACATCATGGACAACAGCCGCGCCCTGACCGACCGCAGCGTCGGCCTGACGCGCAATGCCGGCGACGCCCTGACGGAAATCGCGCGCACCGTGCTGGTCATCCAGGAAATGAACCCACAGATCGCCGCCGCCGCCGAACAGCAAAGTGCGGTGGCCGAGGAGATCAATCGCAGCGTGTTGAAGGTCAGGGATGTGTCGGAGCAAACCGCCGCTGCCAGCGAACAGACGGCGGCGGCGAGTATTGAATTGGCACGGCTGGGCACGAATCTTCAGCAGTGCGTAGGCAAGTTCAAGGTCTGAACCTGCCCCCGTGGGTTACAGAACCTGGCGCAGGAACGCCCGTGCCCGTGGGTCCATCGGTGCATCGAAGAACTGCGCGGGTGCAGCGTCTTCCAACAGTTTGCCGTGATCGAAGAACAGCACCCGGTCTGCCACCTCACGGGCAAAGCCCATTTCGTGGGTCACGCAGACCATGGTCATGCCTTCCAGGGCCAGGGTCTTCATGACATCCAGCACTTCGCCGACCATTTCCGGGTCCAGCGCCGAGGTGGGCTCGTCAAACAACATGACCTTGGGCTCCATGGCCAGCGCCCGGGCAATCGCCACGCGCTGTTGCTGGCCACCCGAGAGCCGCGAGGGGAACTCGTTGGCTTTTTGGGCGATGCCGACCTTTTCCAGCAATGCCAGGGCCTTGGCCTCGCGCTCCTTCTTGCCGCGCTTGCGCACGACTTTCTGCGCCAGGCACAGGTTTTCCAGCACAGTCATGTGCGGGAACAGGTTGAAATGTTGGAACACCATGCCGACTTCCCGGCGATAGGCGTTCACGTCGGTCTTGGGGTCGGCCAGTTGCAGGCCATCAATGCTCACCGAGCCCGAATCGAACTCTTCCAGGCCGTTGAGGCAGCGCAGGAACGTCGATTTGCCGGAGCCGGACGGGCCGATCACCACCAGCACCTCGCCCTTGGCTACCTGGGTGGTGACGTGATCCACCGCGCGCACCACGTGCCCACGGGTGTCGAAGACTTTTACCAGATCGCGCACTTCAATCACTTTGGGCGAGCCTCCGCTCAAGCCGGCTGGCCATTTTCGACAGCGGCAGGTTGATCAGCAGGTACAGGCCTGCGACACAGAACAGGATTTCAAACGGCGAGAACGAGGTGGTGATGACCTCGCGACCGCTCTTGAGCAGCTCGGTAATGGCGATCACCGACACCAACGAGGTGTCCTTGACCAGGCTGATAAATTGCCCGGCCAACGGCGGCAGCACGCGCTTGAAGGCCTGCGGCAGCACCACATGGCGCATCGACTGGCTGGCGCTCAAGCCCAGGGAGCGGGCAGCTTCGCCTTGGCCACGGGCAATCGACTGCACGCCGGCACGCACGATTTCGGCCACGTAGGCGCCGGTAAACAGCGACAGCGCGGCGATGCCGGCGAACTCGCGCGACAGGTTCAGCACCGTGCCGATGAAGAAGTAGAAAATGAAGATCTGTACCAAGAGCGGCGTACCGCGTACCAGTTCGACATAGATCGTCGACAGATCGCGCAAGGTCGGATTATTCGACAAACGACACAGGCCGGTTGCCAGGCCGATGAACAAGCCCAATACCCCCGAGACCAGCGACAGCCACAGGGTGGTCCACAACCCCCACATCAACGGCCCCAGCGCCCAGTGCCGGGTCACGCCGATCACATCGCCCTCGGCCACATCGTCGCCACGGGCCACTTGCAGGCTGTTTTCGGCCACCGTCAGGTGCTGTTCGGCGCCGGCGTCGTTGCGCAGGGTGACTTGCGCCACGTCGCCCTTGCGCACCAACTCGACCACCGTGGAAATATCCGCCGCCCGCTTGGACTCTTCAGCCTGGTAGGCGAAGTATTGCGGCACGCGGTTCCAGCGCCATTCGTAGGACATCAGCGAGGTGGCGTAGTACAACGCGCCGGCCATGCCGACCAGCACCAGCACGGTCAGCAGGTGCCAGGACCATTGGGCTTTTTTCTGTTTCATTGCGGGTTCCGGGATGTGTATCGGCTGTCAGGCCGCCATCGCGGGCAAGCCCGCTCCCACACTGGAATACATTCCAAATGTGGGAGCGGGCTTGCCCGCGATGGGCGCGACGCGGTTTCTAGCTTATTCCATGTCCTTGAGCCACTCGGAGCTCTTGAACCACTTGTCATGGATGCGATCGTAGGTGCCGTCGTTGCGGATCTGGTGCAGGAAGTTATTGATGAAGTTGATGCTGTCGTAGTCGCCCTTCTTCAAACCGAATGCCAACGGCTCGTAGGTGAAGGGTTCTTCGAGGTACACCAGCTTGCCATTGCCGACTTTTTTCTCGGCAACCACGTTGTACGGCGCGTCGTAGACAAAGGCGTCGGCCTTGCCGTTGACCACGTCGAGCACACCTTCCTGCTCGTTGTCGTAGCCGTGGTACTTGGCCTTGGAGATCAGCTTCTTGGCCACCATCTCACCCGTAGTGCCGAGTTTGGAGGTCAGGCGGTACTTCTCGTCATTCAGGTCTTTGTAGGACTTGATGGTGCCTTCCAGTTCCTTGCGGATCAGCAGGGTCTGGCCAACCACGATGAAGGGTTCGCTGAAGTTCAGGCGCAGGTTGCGTTCCTGGGTCAGGGTCATGCCGCTGCCGATCATGTCGAACTTGCCGGTGAGGAAGGCTGGGATGATGCCGTCGTAACCGGTGGAGACCAGTTCCAGCTTGACCCCCATGGACTTGGCCATCGCCTTGAGCAGGTCGACTTCAAAACCAATGATTTCGCCACGCTTGTTGGTCATCTCAAACGGCATGTAGGTCGGATCCATGCCGACTTTCAAGGTGCCGCGCTTGACCGCTTCGTCAATCGCACCGGCCTGGGCCGTATTGACTGCCAGCAGGGCCGTAACGCCGAGCATCAGCATCGAAAGATACTTTTTCATCACCAAGTCCCCTGACTCATTTTATTTTGATGCAGGCCTTCACAGGGCTGCACTATTTCTTCGGGGAGCGATGCTAACCCACTCGCCCACCGGCACAAAGGTCTAGCCGGGATTTGTTGGCGGATATGACAGAAAAACCCCACAAAACCCCGGAGAAAAGCGCAGTTAGACGGCTTGACCTGACGGGTAAGCCCCTAGGAGTTATGTAAGCAGTTGTGACCATCATTCGATCTCCGACAACCAGTCCGTGTCCCGAAACCACTTGTCATGCAGCCGATCGTAGGTGCCGTCCTGGGCTATCTGATTAAGGAAGTGATTGATCCAGTTCAGGCTATCGTAATCGCCCTTTGGCAATCCAAACGCCAGGGGTTCGTAGGTGAATGGCTGCTCCAGGGCCAGCAGTTCGCGGTTTTGCGGCTTGGCCAGGGCAATCAGGTTATAGGGTGCATCATGGATAAAGGCATCAACCCTCCCGTCGACCAACTGGCGCACGCCTTCCTCCGCCGTGGCAAAGCTGCGCAGTTGCGCAGCCCCCAGGAAGCGCCGCGCCGCCGCTTCGCCGGTGGTGCCGTCTGCGGCAGCAATCCGATAGCCGGCTTCGTTCAGGTCTTCAATGCTGCTGACTTTGCCGGCCAGGCGCGGGTGCAGCAGTACGGTCTGGCCAACGATGATGAACGAGTCGCTGAAGTTGAGCTTGAGGTTGCGCTCCTGGGTTACGGTCATACCGCTGCCGATCATGTCGAAGCGGCCGCCCAGCAGGCCCGGGATCAGCTCGGTATAGGCCACCGGGACCCATTCCAGCGCCACCCCCAGGGCATTGCTCATTTCTTCGAGCAGGTCAGCTTCAAAGCCGATGACACGCCCCTGCTTGTCGGTCATTTCAAAGGGCACGTAGTTGGGGTCGGTCCCCACTTTCAAGACCCCGCGCCGCACGGCCTCATCAATAGCGCCCGCGTGCGCCATCTGTACCTGTAGCAACGCGACAATACCCAGCAGTATCGACCAGTAACCCTTGATCATGAAAAGCCCCTTTTTCATTAAGCAGCCGCGTACCGTGCGTTGCGGGTCTAGCGCAAGCCACAGGCGGTCGAGTCAGATTTGGGGGGCGATCCTAACCCACTGGCAGGCACGGCAATACGCCTTGAACCAGGGTCTTTTGTATCGAAGTTAGAAGGCTAAGGCAGAAGCGAAAAACGCTGTAGGAAGGGCGTTTCAAGCGCCCCCGAGACGAATCCCGGGGGCGTCTGAATCAGGCTGGCTGAGCCTGGGATGACAGCGGCTTGAGCGGCAGCAACGGCGCATGCGGGTCGGCCTTGACCGATTCGCGCCAGGCGCCAAGCCATTCGGCATGCCCCTCGCTCCAGACTTGCTCATGCAGGCGCCCCAGGGCCACCGGGTCGCTGAGCAAGGCCACGCGCTCGTTGTTGTTCAGGCCCGCGGGGCCGACTTTCAGGGCATGTCGCACGCGATCGGCGCGCAGCCACTCAATCGGCTCCGCATGGCCATGGCGGGAGGTCGCCAGGGCACAGGCCAGGGCGTTCTGCTGCGGATCGACCACTGCCCGGATAAAACCGTCATTCAGTGCATGCCAACGGTTTTCGTGGGTGTAGCGGTCGGTCGACAGCAGCGCCTGCGGCGGATTGTATTCCTCGGGGATCAAGAACAGGCTTTCGTCGCGCGACTTGAGGCCCAGCTTGACCCGGCTGGAGATCACCGAGACCGGGATCGACAACATCAGCGAACCGACAATCGGCACCAGCCACCACAGGAAGCTTGGATTCAACCACACCACCAGCAGCGCCCAGAAGAAGCCCAGCAAGGTCTGCGGGCCGTGGCGCTTGACTGCCTCGCTCCATGGCGTGGAGTCATCGTCACGTTGCGGCGAGTTCCAGGTCGCAGCCCAGCCGAGGAACGCGGCGAGCACGAAGCGGGTGTGGAAAATCATCCGTACCGGCGCCAGCAGCATGGAGAACAACATCTCCAGCAGCATCGACAAGGTCACCTTGAACTTGCCACCGAACTCTTTCGCGCCCTTGGCCCAGATCAGGATGATGCTCAGCAATTTAGGCAGGAACAGCAGCACGATGGTGGTGGAGAACAGGGCCACCGCCTTGTCCGGATGCCATTGCGGCCACAGCGGGTACAACTGGCGCGGCGCCATGAAGTACTGCGGCTCCATCAGGGTGTTGACCGCCAGCAGGGCCGTGGACAGCACCAGGAACAGGAACCACAACGGCGCCGACAGGTACGACATCACGCCAGTGAGGAACACCGCACGGTGTACCGGGTGCATGCCCTTGACCAGGAACAGGCGGAAGTTCATCAGGTTACCGTGGCACCAGCGACGGTCACGCTTGAGTTCGTCCAGCAGGTTGGGCGGCAGTTCTTCGTAGCTGCCCGGCAAGTCGTAGGCAATCCACACGCCCCAGCCGGCACGGCGCATCAGCGCAGCTTCAACGAAGTCGTGGGAAAGAATCGAGCCGGCAAACGCACCTTTGCCGGGCAACGGCGCCAGGGCGCAGTGCTCGATAAACGGCTTCATGCGGATGATCGCGTTGTGGCCCCAGTAGTGGGATTCGCCCAACTGCCAGAAGTGCAGGCCCGCGGTGAACAGCGGGCCGTAGACGCGGGTGGCGAACTGCTGCATGCGCGCATACAGGGTGTCCATGCCCGAGGCACGTGGCGCGGTCTGGATGATCCCGGCGTCCGGCGTGGCTTCCATCAGGCGCACCAGGCTGGTCAGGCATTCGCCGCTCATCACGCTGTCGGCGTCGAGGACCACCATGTACTTGTAGTCACCGCCCCAGCGACGGCAGAAGTCGTCAAGGTTGCCGCTCTTGCGTTTGACGCGACGACGACGGCGGCGATAGAAAATCTTGCCAAAGCCACCGGCCTCGCGGCAGACGTCGAGCCAGGCTTGCTGTTCGGCGATGCAGATGTCGGCGTCGTTACTGTCGCTGAGCACAAAGAAGTCGAAACGATCCAGATCGCCAGTGGCAGCGACCGACTCGAAGGTCGCGCGCAGGCCGGCAAACACCCGGGGCACGTCTTCGTTGCAGATCGGCATGACCAGCGCGGTACGGGCCTCTTTCGGGATTGGCTCGTCGCCGGCGCTTTTCCCGGAGATCCGGTACTTGTCGTGACCGGTAAGCAACTCAAGGAAACCCATCAGCGCAGTCCAGAAACCCGCCGAAACCCAGCAGAACAGGATGCCGAACATGATCAGGATGCTGGTTTGCAGGGCGTAGGGCAGGACCTGGGTGGCAGTTTGCAGCAGGGTCTGGTTGCGCACCTCGTCAAAGTCGACGAAGGACCAGCCCTGGTACGGCATGATGCCTTTCATGTACCAGCCGGCCACGATCGTCTGGCCGAGCATCAGCACCAGCAGGATATAGCGGCGGATCGAACCCACCGTGCGCCAACGCGCAGCCGGCAGCACACGCTCGTCTTTGGGCGGCGCAGGCGGGTTGCTACGGCCGGTCAGCCGGCGCCAGCCACGCACCAGGATATTGGTGCGCCAAGGCTCGGGCACCACTTTGGTACGCCGGATCGGCGGCGTGGCCTTGAGGCAAACCCGACCGCTGGCGTCGAGCACCAGCATTTCGGCTTCCTCTAGCTCCTCGGCCGTGTTGAGGGTCAGCCTTCGGCCAACCGAGGCCTGCGCCGCGTCCACCGGGGTGTCAAAGGTCGACGACGACAGGCGCTCGTGCAGTTCGGAGAAGGACTTGCAGCCCGCCAGTTCGGCGCGCTGCTCGTCGGTCATCGGAAGATGCGCCAGGTACTCGGCAAGAGTCTCTGGCTGGACTTGGGAGTTACTCATCGGCAGGCAACTGATTGCTCCAGGTTTCGGTCAGGACTTGTTCTGTCTTGACTGGCTCCGGGGTGGCTGGGGCAGCTTCTGGCTGCTTGTCTTGCTTGTCCTTGGCGTCTTTCTTGGCGTGTTTCTCGTGTTGCTTGGCCAGGACTTTGTCAGCCTTCAGGACTTGGGTGGAAGCCTGCTCTGGCTCAGGCTTGACGATGTCCTGGACCAGGGCCGCACGCATTTCGGTCGGTTTGCCTGCGTCCTTGATCTTCAAGCGCAGGGTCAGGCGCCAGCCTTTGGTGTGCGGGTTGTAGCGCACGCTGTTTTCCACGACTTCGCCGTTTTCACCGACGCTGACCTGGCTGCGCACTGCCGCATCTGGCTTCAGGGCCTTGAGGGACGGGCCCTCGAAGTCCACCAGATAGGCCACGCTGCCGTCTGGCTGGCGGATCAGGTTGGACTGTTTCACATCACCAGTAGAACGCAGGGTCTGCTTGACCCAGGCACTGTCCGGCGAGTGGAACGGTGCATCGTTGAGAGTCCAGTGCAGGCGGTAGGCGATATCCAGCGGCTCGCCGGGCTTGGGCAGTTCGGCCGGGCTCCAGAAGGCAACGATGTTGTCGTTGGTCTCATCGGCAGTCGGGATCTCTACCAAATCGACGGAGCCCTTGCCCCAGTCGCCTTCAGGCTCGATCCAGGCGCTTGGGCGCTTGTCGTAGTTGTCGTCGAGGTCTTCGTACTGGCTGAAGTTGCGACCACGCTGCAACAGGCCGAAACCACGCGGGTTTTCTACCGAGAAGTTGCTGACCGACAGGTGTTTTGGGTTGTTCAGCGGGCGCCAGATCCACTCGCCGTTGCCGGCATGGATCGACAGGCCGCTGGAGTCGTGCAGTTCGCGACGGTAGTTGAGCACTTTGGACGGCTGGTTGGCGCCGAACAGGAACATGCTGGTCAACGGGGCAACGCCCAGCTTGCTGACCTTGTCGCGCAGGAACATCTGCGACTTGACGTCGACAATGGTGTCGGTGCCCGGGCGCAGGATCAGGCGATAGGCGCCGGTGGCCCGTGGCGAGTCCAACAGGGCAAAGATCACCAGGTGCTTGTCACCCGGTTTTGGACGCTCGATCCAGAATTCGGTGAACCGCGGGAACTCTTCGCCGGACGGCAGCGCGGTATCAATCGCCATGCCACGGGCGGACAGGCCATAGACCTGGTCCTTGCCCACGACGCGGAAATAGCTGGCGCCGAGCATGGTCATGATTTCGTCTTGCTTGTCGTCCTTGTTGATCGGGTACAGCACGCGAAAGCCGGCATAACCCAGCTGGTCGGTGGCTTTTGGATCAAACTTGACGTCGCCGAAATCGAAACGAGTCGGGTCGTACTTGATTTCCTGGACGTCAGTCGCGGTGATTTCGTTGATCTTCACCGGCGTGTCGAAGTGCATGCCCTGGTGATAGAAGGACAACTTGAACGGGGTTTTCTGATCGGCCCACTCGGCTTTTTCATTGCGGAAACGAATTTTCTGGTAGTCAGCGAACTTCATTTCGCGGAATTCGTTCGGCAGATTGCTGCGCGGGGCTTCGTATTTCTGCCCGGCCAGCTCTTTTGCCTTGGCCGACACATCGTCCAGACTGAATGCCCACAGTTGACCCGCGCCGAACAGGCAAAACAGGGCAGAGCCCGTCACCAGTGCGTTTCGTAACCGTTTGGCAGACAATTTTGGTGCATTACAGGGACTAACAATCACGAGCAACCCTCGCCGAAAACAGATCAAAAAACCAACGGCCAGCTATCTATATGCCAGGTTGGCGAGCATTGTTCCGACTCCGATGGGGCTAAATGATTCCCCACGGGCGAGCGGACAAGTCTCTACCTAAGTCAAAAATGGATCAATTTACGCTGATCCCCGTAGCGCGCGATTATCTAGTAGCCGGTGAGATAACGCAGCAGGGGCAGCGAAGTATTTGTAGCGAAAACTTGCGTTTTTGCGCATTAAAAGTCGTTTTTCATACAATCAGGTCTGTAAAAGGAAGGTGACCGGGCCGTCATTGACCAAATGCACCTGCATATCCGCGCCAAAACGCCCCGACGCCACAGTGCCATGCAATTGTTGCGCTTGTAGCAACAAGTGCTCGAAAAGTGCCTCGCCCACTTCCGGAGGCGCCGCTGTGGAGAAGCTGGGCCGCAGGCCGCTCTTGGTATCGGCCGCCAGCGTGAACTGCGACACCAGCAGCAAACCGCCGCCAACGTCCTTCAACGACAGGTTCATCTTGCCCTCGTCGTCACTGAACACCCGATAGTTAAGCAGCTTATGCAACAGCTTGTCGGCACTGGCCGCTGTATCTGAAGGCTCGACGGCCACCAGTACCAGCAAACCCTGGTCTATCGCGCCCACCACTTGCCCTGCCACTTCGACCCGGGCGCCACGCACCCGCTGCAAAAGGCCCTTCATGCTTCTTCAGGAGGCAGATCAAGCAGACGCCGTGCCATCTGGCTCGCGGCACGCACCAATGCATCGGTGATGCCCGGCTCGGACGCTGCGTGGCCCGCCTCGCGGATCACCTGCAGCTCGCTGTTGGGCCAGGCTTGGTGCAGCTCCCAGGCATTATCCAGCGGGCAGATCATATCGTAGCGGCCATGGACGATGATGCCCGGCAGATGGGCGATCTTGTGCATGTCGCGAATCAGCTGGTTGGGCTCCAGGAACGAGTTGTTGGTGAAGTAGTGGCACTCGATACGCGCAATCGACAAGGCGCGTTGAGGCTCGGAGAAGCGTTCGATCAACTGCGGGCTGGGGCACAGGCCCAGCATGCGGCCTTCCCAGGTGGACCAGGCCTTCGCGGCATGCATCTGGGCGATCTGGTCGTTGCCGGTGAGGCGCTTGTGATAGGCGCTGATCATGTCGTCGCGCTCTTCCAGCGGGATGGGCGCGATGTAGTCCTGCCAGTAATCCGGGAACAGGCGGCTCGCGCCGGCCTGGTAGAACCACTGAATATCCTGGGGGCGGGCCAGGAAGATGCCGCGCACGATCAGGCCATGCACGCGCTCGGGATGGGTTTGCGCATAGGCCAGGGCCAGGGTCGAGCCCCAGGAGCCGCCGAACAGCACCCACTTTTCGATGCCCAAGTGCTCGCGAATGCGCTCAAGGTCAGCGACCAGATCCCAGGTGGTGTTGTTTTCCAGGTTGGCCCGTGGCGTGGAGCGCCCGCAACCACGCTGGTCAAAGGTGACGATGCGGTACAGGTTGGGATCGAAATAGCAGCGGCTGTTGGCATCACAACCGGCGCCGGGGCCACCGTGGATGAAGACCACGGGCAAACCTTGCGGGGAACCACTTTCGTCGACATACAGCGTGTGGGTTTCATCGACGGCCAGATCGTGCCGGGCGTAGGGTTTGATCTGCGGGTACAAAGTCTGCATTGCGCACTCCGTAAGGGGTCGGTTCCATCCCTGGGGGGACGTCTATTATTTTGCCGTCTGGCATCATAAACCCGAATTGTGCAATGAGCATGTCCTTGAAGGCCTGGACCTGGGTCAGCGATCAGCCAGGAAGGTTCACGCAACCACGTGTGGGAGCGGGCTTGCTCGCGATAGCGGCGTATCAGTCGACATATTCGTGAACTGACAGACCGCCGTCGCGCGCAAGCCCGCTCCCACCGTTTGATCTTCGTTGCCTCAGGTGTAGTGCTTCTGGCCCCAGGCCAATAGCCCTTGCAGCAACTGCCTCAACACCACCCGCGTCGGTTCGGCCAAATCCTGCCGATACCTGAACGGCTCAAACTCCTCCATATACGTGCACTGCCCCAACTCCAGCTGCACCGCATGAATATCCTGCGCCGGGTTGCCGTAGTGCCGGGTGATATGCCCGCCCTTGAAGCGCCCGTTCAGCACATGGCTGTACTGCGGATGCGCCGCACAGATGGCTTGCAGCTGGCTGGCCAACTCGGGGTCGCAGGCGGCGCCATTGAAGGTGCCGAGGTTGAAGTCCGGCAACTTGCCGTCGAACAGGTGGGGGATCACCGAGCGGATCGAGTGGGCGTCGAACAGCAACGCGTAGCCAAATTCAGCCTTGAGCCGTGCCAGTTCCTGTTGCAGGGTCTGGTGATAAGGCGTCCAGATCTGCTCCAGGTAGGTCGCCCGCTCCGCCTTCGACGGCTCCTTGCCTTCGATAAACAACGGCACGCCATCAAACAGCGTCGCGGGAAACAGGCCGGTGGTCGCGCCGACATACAACGGCTTATCGTCAGACGGCCGGTTCAGGTCGATGACAAACCGCGAATACTCGGCCGCCAGGGTGCTGGCCCCCAGTTCCTGGGCAAAGTCGTACAGCGTGGGGATATGCCAGTCGGTATCCGGCAGGCTTTGCGCCTCGGGGATCAGGCCCGCTGCAACCGCAGGCGTCAGGCGCAGGCCGGCATGGGGCATGCTGATCAGCAGCGGCACACGGCCTTGTTTGAAGTTCAGAACCTTATCCACAGCAGTACTCCTTACTCACAAAGGCAGCCTTACACATCGACGTCGACGCCATGGCGCACGACGCGTTTATCCAGCTCGCCGCCCAGCCAGTAGGCCAGGTCGGCGGGGCGATCGATCTGCCAGGCGACAAAATCCGCGACCTTGCCCACTTCCAGCGAGCCGTGGGTGTCGCCCATGCCCAGTGCCGTGGCGGCATGTCGGGTGGCGCCGGCCAGGGCTTCTTCCGGGGTCATACGAAACAGGGTGCAGGCCATGTTCAGCATCAGCCGCACGGACAAGGCCGGCGAGGTGCCGGGGTTGAGGTCGCTGGCGATGGCGATCTTCACCCCGTGCTTGCGCAAGGCATCCATCGGCGGCAACTGGGTTTCGCGCAGGAAATAGAACGCCCCCGGCAATAGCACGGCGACAGTGCCGGAGGCGGCCATGGCGATGGCGTCTTCTTCGGTCATGAACTCCAGGTGGTCCGCCGACAGCGCCTGATACCGCGCCGCCAGGCTGGAGCCGTGCAGCGACGACAGTTGCTCGGCATGCAGTTTTACCGGCAAGCCCAAGCGCTGCGCGACTTTGAACACGCGCTCCACCTGCTCGGTGGAAAACGCCAGGTATTCACAGAACGCATCCACCGCATCTACCAAGCCTTCTGCCGCCAGGGCCGGCAGCATCTCGTTGCAGATGTGTTCGATGTAGTCATCGGCGCGATCCTTGTACTCCGGCGGCAACGCATGGGCCGCCAGGCACGTGGCGCGTACGCTGACCGGCAACTCCTGCCCCAGGCGCCGGGCCACCCGCAGCATCTTGCGCTCGTTGGCCAGGTCCAGGCCGTAGCCGGACTTGATCTCTACCGTGGTCACGCCGTCACGCAGCAAACTGCGCAGGCGCTTGCGGCTGCTGTCGAACAGCTCGTCTTCCGTCGCCGCACGCGTGGCGCGCACGGTGCTGGCGATACCGCCGCCGGCCGCCGCGATCTCGGCGTAGCTCACGCCTTGCAGGCGCTGCTCGAATTCGCCGCTGCGGTTGCCGCCAAATACCGTGTGGGTATGGCAGTCGATCAGCCCTGGCGTGACCCACGCCCCTTGCAAGTCATGGGTCTGCCCGTAGTCGCCAGGCGGCAGCTCGGCACGGGGGCCGATCCACTCGATCAGCGAACCGGCCGTGACCATGGCGCCATCCTCGATGATCGAGTACTCGCCCCGAGCCATGGTTGCGATGTGGCAGTGTTGCCAAAGCGTTTTCATCAACGCCTCCCTAAGTTATCGGTGAGACAAAGCCGGGTCGTAATTGACCTTGGCCGCTTGCCCGGCTGCGGGCTTGACCCACAGCAGGTAGGCGAGGACCAGCAACACGATCCATACGGCGCCTACCAGCAGCGCGGCCTGGGTGTCCGGGAAGTAGCCCAGTACGCCAAAAATAAACAGCATGAACACAATGGCCGCCGCCGGCGCATAGGGCCAGAACGGTACCGGGAATTTCAGTTCGGCGATCTGCTCGCGGGTCATCGAGCGGCGCATTGCCACCTGCGTGACCAGGATCATCAGCCATACCCACACGGTAGCGAAGGTGGCAATCGAGGCAATCACCAGGAACACGTTTTCCGGGATCAGGTAGTTCAACACCACACCGCCCAGCAGCGCCGCGCCCATCACCACCACGGTCATCCATGGCACACCGTGGCGCGACAGTTGCGCAAAGCCCTTGGGCGCCTGCCCTTGCTGGGCCAGGCCGTACATCATGCGGCCTGCGCCGAAGATGTCACTGTTGATGGCCGAGACGGCCGCCGAGATCACCACGATATTGAGGATGGTCGCCGCCGAGCCAATCCCCAGGTTGCTGAAGATCTGCACGAATGGGCTGCCCTGGCTGCCGATCTGCGGCCAAGGGTAGATGGCCATCAGCACAAACAGGGTCAGCACGTAGAACAGCAGGATGCGCAGCGGCACCGCGTTGATCGCCTTGGGGATCACCCGCTGCGGGTCCTTGGCTTCACCGGCGGTGATGCCGATGATTTCGATGCCGCCAAATGCAAACATCACCACCGCAAACGAGGCGATCAGCCCGCCCACGCCATTGGGCATGAAGCCACCATGGGCCCACAGGTTGCTCAACCCGGTGGCCGGGGCTTCGCCGGCCGAATGCACGCCGAACAGCATGATGCCGAACCCGCCGAGGATCATTGCGACAATCGCGCCGACCTTGAGCAGTGACAGCCAGAACTCCATTTCGCCAAATACCTTGACGTTGCACAGGTTCAGCCCGCCGATCAGCAGGACGATGCCGAGCACCCAGACCCAGCGTGCGACTTCGGGAAACCAGAAGCCCATGTAGATGCCAAAGGCGGTGACGTCTGCCAGGCAGACGATGATCATCTCGAAGGCGTAGGTCCAGCCGAGGATAAAACCGGCCATCGGGCCCAGGTAAGTGCTGGCGTATTGGCCGAACGAGCCGGACACCGGATTGTGCACGGCCATTTCCCCGAGGGCGCGCATCACCATGAAAACGGCAGCGCCACCGATCAGGTAGGCCAGCAACACCGCCGGGCCAGCCATCTGGATGGCCGAGGCGGAGCCGTAGAACAGCCCGGTGCCGATCGCCGACCCCAGTGCCATGAAGCGAATATGGCGGGCGGTCAGCCCGCGTTTGAGACCTTGTGCTTGCTGGTGCATTTCTCGTCCCTAATTATTGTTATCCAGAGAGAATCCGAACCTATGGGCGATCACCTGTGGGAGCTCTCGAGCCTTGGCGAGGCTGCGATGGCGGCGGCACCGGCAACATTTATGTTGCCTGGCCCACCGCTATCGCAGCCTCGCGGGGCGAGACAGCTCCCACACGGGATCGGGGTGGTGCTTAGAGACTTGGCAGCAGCTTGGCCGGCACCAACTCGTTCAGGCAGCGGCTGGCCAACAGCTCGCTGGCAGCGTTGATGTCCGGGGCGAAGAAGCGGTCCTTGTCGTAGAAGCCCACTTTGGCGCGCAGGATCCCACGGGCCTTTTCCAGCTTGGGTGAGGTTTTCAGGCCATCGCGCAGGTCCAGGCCCTGGCAGGCGGCCAGCCATTCCACTGCGAGAACCCCACGGGTGTTTTCGGCCATTTCCCACAGGCGCTTGCCGGCAGCCGGCGCCATCGACACGTGGTCCTCCTGGTTGGCCGACGTCGGCAGGCTGTCGACGCTATGGGGATGGGACAACGCCTTGTTCTCGCTGGCCAACGCCGCCGCCGTCACCTGGGCGATCATGAAGCCGGAGTTGACCCCGCCATTGCCCACCAGGAACGGCGGCAATTGCGACATGTGCTTGTCCATCATCAGCGAGATGCGGCGCTCGCTCAGGGAGCCGATTTCAGCGATGGCCAGGGCCATGTTGTCGGCGGCCATCGCCACCGGTTCGGCGTGGAAGTTACCGCCGGAGATCACATCGCCTTCGGCGGCGAACACCAGCGGGTTATCGGATACGGCGTTGGCTTCGACCACCAACACCTCTGCCGCCTGGCGGAACTGGGTCAGGCAGGCGCCCATGACTTGCGGCTGGCAACGCAGGGAGTACGGGTCTTGCACCTTGTCGCAGTTCTGGTGGGACTGGGACACCTGGCTGCTGTCGCCGAGCAGGTCGCGATAAGCGGCGGCCGAGTCAATCTGCCCACGCTGGCCACGGGCCGCATGAATGCGCGCGTCGAACGGCGAGCGCGAGCCCAGCACCGCTTCCACGGTCAGGCCGCCACAGGCGATAGCAGCGGCGAACAGATCTTCGCCTTCAAACAAACCGCGCAAGGCGTAAGCGGTGGAGACCTGGGTGCCGTTGAGCAGCGCCAGGCCTTCCTTGGCGGCCAGGGTCAGGGGCACAAGGCCGGCGACTTTCAGCGCTTCGGTCGCCTCCAGCCACTCGCCTTTGTAACGGGCCTTGCCTTCGCCCAGCAGCACCAGGGACATATGGGCCAGCGGCGCCAAGTCTCCGGAAGCACCGACCGAGCCCTTGAGCGGGATATGCGGGTAGACCTCGGCGTTGATCAGGGCGATCAGCGCATCGATTACCTGGCGGCGAATCCCGGAAAAACCCCGGCTCAGGCTGTTGACCTTGAGCACCATCACCAAACGCACCAGCGCATCGCTGATCGGCTCGCCAACGCCGGCCGCGTGGGACAACACCAGGGAACGCTGGAGGTTTTCCAGGTCTTCGCTGGCGATACGGGTCGAGGCCAGCAGGCCGAAACCGGTGTTGATGCCGTAGGCGGTGCGGTTCTCGGCGAGAATCTGCTCGACACAGGCCACACTGGCTTCGATCTGCGCCGAGGCGCTGTCATCCAGGCTGAGGGTTACCGGCTGCTGGTAGATGGCCCGCAGTTGGGCAAGGGTCAGTTGGCCTGGAATCAGATTTAGCGCAGTCACATTCATGCTCCTTTTGAAATAGGGTTCAGTGCAAATTCGGTAAAACGTGGTTCAGCAAATCAGGGGTGTTGAGCAGCTTTGCGGTGGTCGCGATATCCGGTGCCAACCAGCGGTCCTGCTCATAGGCCGGGACGTGCTCGCGCAGCAGGCGCCAAGCCACGTGGGTGCCGGCGCCGAAGCCTTGGTGTTTGAGGAACTCAAAGGCCTGGGCCGCCAGCAGGTATTCGATGGCGAGGATCTGGGTGACGTTTGCCAGCACCGAATGCAGCTTGAGCGCAGCGTTGGTGCCCATGCTCAGGTGGTCTTCCTGCAGGCCCGAGGTGACGAAATTGTCGAGCACCGCCGGCTGCGCCAGTTGACGATTCTGCCCACAGAGGGAAGCGGCGACGTACTGCACGATCATCATCCCCGAGTTGACCCCCGGGTTGCTCACCAGGAACGCCGGCAAACCGCTGACGTGAGGGTTGATCAGGCGGTCCAGGCGGCGCTCGGCGATGGAACCGATTTCCGCCATGGCGATGGCCAGCATATCCGCCGCCAGTGCCACGGACTGCCCGTGGGGGTTGGCCTGGGACACCACGCGGTAGTTGTCTGGCGTGCCGAGCAGTAACGGGTTGTCGGTGGCGCCGTTGAGTTCGGTTTCAATCTGGCGGGTGGCGTGTTCCAGTTGATCGCGGGCGGCGCCATGGACCTGGGGGATCGAACGGATGCTCAGCGCGTCCTGGGTACGAATGCCCCGGCTGGCGGCAATCACCTCGCTGCCCGCGAGCAAAGCCCGCAGGTTGCTGCCGACCTGCTGCATGCCGGGGTGTGGCTTGAGGGCGATGATCTGCTCGTCGAACGCATCGATCTGCCCGCGCTGCGCTTCAAAGCTCATGGCGCCGATCACATCGGCCCATTGCAGCAAATGGTGGGCATCGGCCAGGGCCAGGCAGCTCAGGCCGCTCATGCACGGCGTGCCATTGACCAGGCACAGGCCGTCCTTGGCGCCGAGCACCACCGGCTGCAGGCCTTCGGCGGCCAAGGCGGCCTGGGCGGTAACGATCTGGCCGCGATAGCTGACATTTCCCACACCCAGCAAGGCAATGCCGATATGGGCCATGTGTGTCAGGTAGCCCACCGAACCCTGGGACGGCACCTGCGGGGTAATGCCATGGTTGAGCAGCGCCAGCAACGAATGCACCACCTGCGGATGCAGGCCGGACTTGCCCTGGCTGTAGTTGAGGATAGCGGCGCAGATGATGGCGCGAGTCTGCTCATCGGTAAGCGGCGCACCGACACCGCAGGCGTGGCTGAGCAAGGTATTGCGCGACAGCTGGCTCAGTTGCTCGCCCTTGAGCGACACATTGCACAACGCGCCCAGGCCGGTGTTGACACCATAGGCGCGCTCGCCGCCGGTGACGATGCGTTGCACGATGGACTGGGCATTGTCGATGCGCGCCCAGGCCTGGCCCGACAGCGCAAGCTCGGCGCCGAAGCGCGCGACAGCGACCACGTCCTGCCAGTGCAGGGGGGTGTCGGCGATGACGATTTTTTTAGCCTGGGACATCTTCATACCTTCTTCAATTCTTTTGCAGCCTTGCCGGCCTCTTCGCGAGCAAGCCCGCTCCCACATTTTGATTTGTGAATGCATTCAAATGTGGGAGCTGGCTTGCCTGCGATGAGGCCGGCCAATTCACCACAAGGCTCGGTTCAGACCACCGCCGCCCGCCGCTGAACAAACCGGTCCACGTACTCATCGGCCGGCGAATGCAAGATCTCCCGCGGCGTGCCGACCTGGATCAGCTTGCCGTCCTTGAGGATCGCGATGCGATTGCCGATGCGCACGGCCTCGTCCAGGTCGTGGGTGATAAATACGATGGTCTTGTGCAGGGTCTTTTGCAGTTCCAGCAACTGGTCCTGCATCTCGGCGCGGATCAGCGGGTCGAGGGCACTGAACGCTTCGTCCATCAGGATGATGTCGGTGTCAGCCGCCAGGGCCCGGGCCAGGCCCACCCGTTGGCGCATGCCGCCCGACAACTGGTGCGGGTATTTGTTTTCATACCCCTTCAAACCCACGGTTGCGATCCAGTGCAAGGCACGCTCGGTGCACACTTGCTTGGTTTCGCCGCGCACTTTCAGGCCATAGGCCACGTTGTCCAGCACGCTCTTGTGCGGCAGCAGGCCGAAGCTCTGGAACACCATGCTGATCTTGTGCCGACGGAACTGGCGCAAGGCGTCCATATCCAGTTGCAGAATGTCTTCGCCGTCCACCAGGATCGCGCCGCTGGTGGGGTCGATCAGGCGGTTGAAGTGGCGCACCAGGGTGGACTTACCGGAACCCGACAGGCCCATGATCACAAAGATCTCGCCGGTGCCGATGCTCAGGGACAGGTCATTGACCCCCACCACGCAACCGGTCTGCGCCAGCACCTGGTCCTTGGTCTGGCCCTGGCCAATCAGCGCCAGGGCTTCCTTGTCACGGGCGCCGAAAATCTTGAATACGTTTTTAACTTCGATCTTGCTGACAATAGTCATTTGCTCGCCTCATGCCGTGGACGACCATAGGCCTGGGTAATGCGGTCGATGACCACTGCGAGAATCACAATCGCCAGGCCAGCCTCCAGGCCGCGCCCGACGTTAAGGGTCTGGATGCCCACCAGCACGTCTTCACCCAGGCCACGGGCGCCGATCATCGAGGCGATCACCACCATCGACAGGGCCATCATGGTGGTCTGGTTGATCCCGGCCATGATGCTCGGCAGGGCCAGCGGCAGTTGCACGCCAAACAGCTGCTGCCAGCGGTTGGCGCCAAAGGCATTGATGGCTTCCATCACTTCCCGATCCACCTGGCGAATGCCCAGGTCGGTCAGGCGAATCAATGGCGGCGCGGCGTAGATCACCGTGGCGAAAATCGCCGGCACCTTGCCCAGGCCAAACAGCATCAATACCGGGATCAGGTACACGAAGCTGGGCATGGTCTGCATGATATCCAGCAACGGCATCAGCACCGAGCGCAGGCGATTGCTGCGCGCCGAGAGGATGCCCAGGGGAATGCCGATCAGCACCGAGATCACCGTGGCCACCATCATCAGCGCCAGGGTTTGCATCAGCTTGTCCCACAGGCCGACCGCGCCCACCAGGAACAACAGGCCGACGATCACCGCCGTGGTCAGCACCTTGCGGGTGGCGTGCCAGGCAACGCCGCCGACTATCGCCAGCATCAGCCACCAGGGCGCCGCGCGCAGCAGGCCTTCCAGGTTGACGATGGCCCACAGCAAGGTGTCGGAAATCTGCCGGAACACATCGCCGTAGTTGGTCACCAACCCATCGACCCAACCGTTGACCCAGTCGGCGATGGAAAACGTAAAACTCTCAGGAAACATAACGTGCTCTCGATCCAGTGGAGTGTGGCCGGGTGTCCGGCTGCCTGTTCAGGGTAGCCGGGAGCACTGTGCCTACAAGGCCGCGTCGATTTTCTTGGCTGCGTCTTCACTGACCCAGGCGTGCCAGACCTCTGGATGCTCCTTGAGGAAAATCTTCGCCAGCTTCGACGAATCAATCCGCTCTTTGCTCATGCGCGCCAGGTTCTGGTTGAGCAGGTCGATCGGCAGGTTGACCTTCTCCAGCACCGCCACCAGTTCCGGGGCCTGCTCGTGGAACGTCTTGGACAGGCCGACCTTGATGGTCACGCTTTTATCCACGCCGGGTTTTTCGTCGAGCTTGACCAGGTCCACCTGGCCCATCAGTGGCGTCGGCGACCAGTAGTAGAACAGGATCGGTTCGCCACGCTTGTAGCTCGACAGCACCGCTGCATCCAGCGCCGGGCCGGTGCCTGGGCGGAAGTTTGTGTAGGAATTTTCCAGGCCGTAGCTCTTGAGCATTTCGCTGTTGTCCAGCTCGCAGGTCCAGCCGGCCGGGCAGTTGTAGAAACGGCCTTTGGCGGGCTCTTCCTGGTCCTTGAACACTGCGGAATACTTGGCCAGGTCGGCGATGCTTTTCAGGTCCGGGGCCTTGGCTTCGAGCTTGCGCTTGGCGTCGCCTTCGATCACGTAGCGCGGCACGTACCAGCCTTCAACCGCGCCGACCACGGGCGCACCGACACCCACGACCTTGCCGGCCTTCTCGGCCTTTTTCCACACTTCACTGCGGCCAACCCACTCTTCGGCGAAGATCTGGATATCGTTACTGCCCAGGGCGTTTTCCATGGTGATGGAATTGCCCGGCAGGCTATCGGTTTTACAGTCGTAGCCTTTTTCCAGGACCACTTGCAGGACGTCAGTCAGCAACATGCCGCTTTCCCAGTTCAGGCCGGCGAACTTCACCGGCTTGCCCGACTCGCACCAGCCGGCCGCCTGGGTGGCGCCAGCGCTGGCCAGCAGGCCGGCGGCGAGCAATGGGGTCAGCAGGGTCTTATGCATTCTCATTATGTGACGCTCCCAATCATGAAATGGATTACGGCAGTCAAAAGGCATCCTGCCTTGTCCACGTCCCATCAGGCTTGTGCACTCAGCCCGTTGTTTTTAGGGGTAACTTGGGGTGCAGCGCCCTGCTCTACCGGCAGGATCAGCCGCTCAGGAATCGCACCGTGCCATTTTTTCGCACACAGGTAATACAGGGCGGCGGGCAGTACCAGGCCGATGATCCAGGAAATATCCACCCCCCCCAGGCTGGCCACCAGGGGACCGGTGTAGAACTTGGTGGCGATGAACGGCAACTGCACCAGCACCCCGAACACATAGACGCTGATACCCAGCGGGTTCCAGCGGCCGTAGCGGCCATTTGGATCGGCCAGCGCCGGCACGTCATAGCGATCGCGGGTGATGCAGTAGTAGTCCACCAGGTTGATCGCGCTCCAGGGCGTAAAGAACGCCAGCAAAAACAGGATGAAGGACTTGAACGCACTGAGGAACGAGTGCTGCCCGAGCAACGCGATCAGAGTCGCCGCGCCGACGATGGCCAGCACGAAAACCAGGCGCTGCATGCGCGACACCTCCATGCGCCCGCGAAAACCGCTGACGATGGTCGCAATGCACATGAAGCTGCCGTAGGAGTTCAGCGTGGAAATGGTGACTTTGCCGAACGCGATGCTGAAATACAGCAGGGCCGCCGTAGCCCCCGTGCCGCCCAGGCCCACGATATAGGCCACTTCGTTACCGGCAAATTTGCCGTTGGACATCGCAGCGGCAAACACACCGAGGATCATCGCCACCTGGGCGCCAATGACCGAGCCGGCGCCTGCGGCCAGGAAGGTTTTCACCGAGGACGTGTTGCGCGGCAGGTAGCGGGAATAGTCCGCCACATAGGGCCCGAAGGCGATCTGCCAGGAGGCCGCGAGCGACACCGCGAGTAGGAAGCTGCTCCAGCTGAAGTGACGGATTTGCAGGAGTGCGCCAACGTCGGTCTGGCTCATCAAGCGGCTGAACAGGTACACAAAGGCAATCACGCCAATGACGCTGGCGACACGGCCGATGAAATGGATCACCCGGTAACCGAGCACCGTGACCAGCACGATGACACTGGCGAAAATCAGAATGCCAACACTGTCGCTGACCCCAAACAACTGGCCCAGCGCCTGGCCGGACAGCACGGTCCCGGTGGCGGTGAAACCGAGGTACATCAAGCACACCAGCACAATCGGGATGGCTGCGCCATACACACCGAACTGCACCCGGCTGGAAATCATCTGCGGCAGGCCAAGCCTGGGCCCTTGCGCCGCATGCAACGCCATCACGCCGCCGCCCAGCAGTTGACCGACCAACAGACCGATCAACGACCAGAACACATCCCCGCCCAGCACCACGGCCAGGGCCCCGGTGACAATCGCGGTGATTTGCAGGTTGGCACCCATCCACAGGGTGAACTGGCTCAATAGACGACCGTGTCTTTCCGCTTCCGGGATGTAGTCGATCGAACGCCTTTCGATCAACGGGGTGGAGCTTGCACGCGCGTCTTTTGCAGCCATGGGTATTCAACCTCTAATGGATTGTTTTCGGTGGTGCGGCTCAAACATGTTTCAAATACACAGCAGGTCAAATGTGGGAGCTGGCTTGCCTGCGATTGCATCACTGTGATCTGCCTGACAGACCCAGTCGCCCGCATCGCAGGCAAGCCAGCTCCCACAGGAACCGAGCCAGGCGCTACTTGATCATTGGCAGGTTCAGGCCCTGCTCCTTGGCGCAATCGATCGCGATCTGATAGCCCGCATCGGCATGACGCATCACCCCGGTGGCCGGGTCGTTGTGCAGCACGCGGGCAATGCGCTCGGCGGCTTCGTCGGTACCGTCGCAGACGATGACCATGCCGGAGTGCTGGGAGAAGCCCATGCCCACGCCACCACCGTGGTGCAGCGAAACCCAGGTCGCGCCGCTGGCGGTGTTGAGCAGGGCGTTGAGCAGTGGCCAGTCGGACACGGCGTCGGAACCGTCCTGCATGGATTCGGTTTCGCGGTTGGGGCTTGATACCGAGCCGGAGTCCAGGTGGTCACGGCCGATCACCACCGGTGCCGACAACTCGCCGCTGCGCACCATTTCGTTGAATGCCAGGCCGAGCTTGGCGCGCTGGCCCAGGCCAACCCAGCAGATGCGCGCCGGCAGGCCCTGGAAGCTGATGCGCTCGCGGGCCATGTCCAGCCAGTTGTGCAGGTGGGCGTCGTCGGGGATCAGTTCTTTGACCTTGGCGTCGGTCTTGTAGATGTCTTGCGGGTCGCCCGACAGTGCCGCCCAGCGGAACGGGCCGATGCCACGGCAGAACAGCGGGCGGATGTAGGCCGGTACAAAGCCTGGGAAGTCGAATGCGTTTTCCACGCCTTCTTCCTGCGCCATCTGACGGATGTTGTTGCCGTAGTCGAAGGTCGGTACGCCCATTTTCTGGAAGTCCAGCATCGCCTTGACGTGTACGGCCATCGACTGCTTGGCGGCCTTGATCACGGCGGCCGGTTCGGTCTTGGCGCGGGCGCGGTATTGGTCCCAGGTCCAACCGGCGGGCAGGTAGCCATTGAGGGGGTCGTGGGCGCTGGTCTGGTCAGTGACCATGTCTGGGCGCACGCCGCGCTTGACCAGTTCCGGGAGGATTTCGGCAGCGTTGCCCAGCAGGGCGATGGAGATGGCCTTGCCTTCCTTGGTGTACTTGGCGATGCGCGCCAGGGCGTCGTCGAGGTCGCGGGCTTGTTCGTCGACATAACGGCTGTTCAAGCGGAAATCGATACTGACCTGCTGGCACTCAATGTTCAGCGAACACGCGCCGGCCAGGGTCGCGGCCAGAGGCTGGGCGCCGCCCATGCCGCCGAGGCCGGCGGTGAGCACCCAACGGCCTTTGAGGTTTGAATCGTAATGCTGGCGACCGGCCTCGATGAAGGTTTCGTAGGTGCCCTGAACGATGCCCTGGCTGCCGATGTAGATCCAGCTGCCGGCGGTCATCTGGCCGTACATGGCCAGGCCCTTGGCATCCAGTTCGTTGAAGTGCTCCCAACTGGCCCAGTGCGGCACCAGGTTGGAGTTGGCGATCAGCACACGCGGGGCATTGCTGTGGGTCTTGAACACGCCGACCGGCTTGCCCGATTGCACCAGCAGGGTTTCGTCGTCGTTCAGGTTGGTCAGGCTTTCGACGATCTGGTCGTAGCACTCCCAGTTACGCGCCGCACGGCCGATACCGCCGTACACCACCAACTCTTTGGGGTTCTCGGCCACTTGCGGGTCGAGGTTGTTCATCAGCATGCGCAGCGGCGCTTCAGTCAGCCAGCTTTTGGCGGTGAGTGTGTTGCCACGGGCGGCGCGGATTTCAACGTCGCGGTACTTGGTAGGCTTGTTCTGGGAAAAGTCAGTCACAAAAAACTCCTCAGCAATCGATGCGCGAACACGATGGTGCGAAGAGGATGTTTAGCGACTCTTATGCACACACCTTTACTTGTACATACAAGCATATGCAATCGAGCGGCCAACTTGATGAGGGAGAGCTTAAGATTTTTTTGGGGTGGGCGTGCAGGCCTCTGAAATCAAGGCTTGGGGGCTTGATGAAATTTCTTAAAGCATTGGTTTGGACAGTTGGGGAGTTGTTACAAAAGCAGGGTATTGCGCCATGCTGGGGCATTCGGTAACAACTTGGTGCGGGACTGGAAACAGATTGTGCAGCCTATACATAACCCATGTGGGAGCTGGCTTACCTGCGATAGCCATTTGTCTGACACACCGCAATCGCAGGCAAGCCAGCTCCCACATGTTTAATCGCGTGCGGTCAGTTCGATCAGGCAGCAGCGACCTGTCACGCTGATATCCAGCAAGTCACTGTTACCGTCCACCTGCAAACAATCATGATGGCCCAGCACTTCGCCCAGCACCTTCACCTCATCGGCCACACTGAACACCAGCACGGTGTGAGCGGTACTGAAAAACTGCTGCACCCCGTCCACCCATTGCAAACGTGCGTGGTAACGCTGGGGCGAATAGATCAGGTTGAAGTCGCGAATCGGCCCGGTGATCAGGCGGCACGCCACCTGGCTTTCACCTTTGAAGGCAAACGGTTGCAGAGGCAGCAGGCCGCGCTGCTCTTCGCCGTCCACCGTCAGCACCATGCCGGCACCCTGGATCACGGTGATGATCCGCTGATACCCGGCAAACGTGGAAAAACCACCCGACTCGCCGATGTCGGCAATCGACAGACGCCAGCCAAAACCGTCGAGGCCCAAGCCTGCATCACGGGTGATTTCTTCGGTGCTGCCACCGCCGTTTTTCCACGGCATGCGTACGTAATCGGCGGCGCGCCAGACCTTGACTGCACTCATTTGCTGAAGCGTCCTTCGAGGCTATGCCGGGAACCTGGGTGGATCAGCCGCGCAGCCGTCACCGGCTGGCGCCCGGACCAGGTGCGCCGGCGAATCAGCAGGCACGGCTCGCCGGCCTCGATCTGCAGCAGCTTGCATTCCTGCGGGTCGGCCAGGATCGCTTCCACCACATGCTCACCCTCGGTCAGCGGCGCCACCTGGTTGAGATAGGCGTAGGGGGTTTGCTGGGTGAAATCCTGTTGCAGGTACTGGGGGGCGACCAGGGCGTTGACGAAACGGTCTTCGATTTGCACCGGGATATCGTTTTCGTAGTGCACGATCAGCGAGTGGAACACCCGCCCGCCTTCACGCATTTCCAGGGCCACGGCGCGCTCGGAACCAGCAGCCTCCTCGCCCAGGGTAATCACCTTGCAGGTGTGGCGATGGCCGCGGGAGGCGATCTCATCGGCGATGTTATGCACCTCGAACAGCGCCGACTGGCTCTTGGGCTCGGCAACGAAGGTGCCGACGCCTTGCATGCGCACCAGCAGACCTTCGGCGGTCAGCTCCCGCAGGGCGCGGTTGATGGTCATGCGGCTGAAGCCCAACTGGTTGACCAACTCGCTTTCCGACGGCACACGATAGTGCGGCGGCCAGTTGCCGTTGAGAATCTGCTGGCTGATCATCTGCTTGACGCGGGCATACAAGGGCGCCGGACTTTCGTCCATGTGGGCAGCCAGCGGGGACTTGGCGGGCGGAGTCGGCACGGGGAATCCTTGCAGGAGGAAAAGATGCATAGATTGCCGGAGTTTACCGAGCAGGCAAACGTCTGTATATGTATATACAAATAAACACACGACCGGGGTGCCTTGATCATGTCCGCTTTCTTTGCCGAACGCGCGCTGCTGCCTAATGGATGGGCCACTGATGTACGCCTTGAAGTCAGCGCCGATGGCCTGCTGACCAACGTGACGGCCAATGCCAGCGCAGACGGCGCCGAACGACTGAGAGGCCCTGTGTTGCCGGGCATGCCGAACCTGCACTCCCATGCGTTTCAACGGGCCATGGCGGGGCTAGCGGAAGTCGCCGGCAACCCCAATGACAGTTTCTGGACCTGGCGCGACCTGATGTACCGCATGGTCGGCCAGATCAGCCCCGAGCAATTGCAGGTCATCGCCCGCCAGCTGTATATCGAGATGCTCAAGGCCGGCTACACCTCGGTCGCCGAGTTCCACTATGTGCACCACGATATCAGCGGCCAGCCTTACAGCGACCCCACCGAACTGTCGCGCCAGATCAGCCTGGCCGCGGCCAGCAGCGGGATCGGCCTGACCTTGCTGCCAGTGCTGTACAGCCACTCGGGCTTTGGCGGCCAGGCGCCGAACGACGGCCAGCGCCGCTTTATCAACAGCACCGATAACTATCTGGAGCTGCAAGCGCGCCTGCAACCGATCCTGGCGGCACAACCGGCCCAGCAACTGGGCCTGTGTTTCCACTCATTGCGCGCGGTAACGCCGCAACAGATCAGCGCAGTGCTGGCCGCCAGCGACCAGGCCTGCCCGGTGCACATCCACATCGCCGAGCAGCAAAAGGAAGTCGATGACTGCCTGGCCTGGAGCGGCAAGCGCCCACTGCAATGGCTGTATGACAATGTGCACGTCGACCAGCGCTGGTGCCTGGTGCACGCCACCCACGCCAACCCCGACGAAGTGACATTGATGGCCAACAGCCGGGCGATCGCCGGGCTGTGCCTGACCACCGAGGCCAACCTGGGCGACGGGATCTTCCCGGCGGTGGACTTCCTGGCCCAGGGTGGGCGCATGGGGATTGGGTCGGACAGCCATGTGTCCTTGAGCGTGGTCGAAGAACTGCGCTGGCTGGAATACGGCCAGCGCCTGCGCGACCAGCGGCGAAACCGGCTGTATCGCAGCGATCAACCGATGGTCGGCCGCACCCTGTATGACGCAGCCCTGGACGGCGGCGCGCAGGCGCTGGGGCAACCGATTGGCCGCCTGGAAGTCGGCAAGCGTGCGGACTGGCTGGTGCTCGATGGCAATGATCCGTACCTGGCGACGGCCCATGAGGATGGCATTCTTAATCGCTGGTTGTTTGCCGGAGGGGATCGGCAGGTGCGCGATGTGCTGGTCAACGGCCAGTGGGTGGTGCGCGATGGGCATCATGCGGGCGAGGAAGAGAGCAGCCGGGCCTTCACGAAAGTCCTCAGAGACCTACTGTCTTAAGAACAACACATAACCCCTGTAGGAGCGGGCTTGCCCGCGATAGCCGTGTGTCAGTCGAAATCGTCATCGACTGGCCCGCCGCCATCGCAGGCAAGCCAGCTCCCACATTGGGTAATGTGATGCCCTTCTGGCTTTGCAAAAAACCAGCAAAAAAAGAGCGGGCTTTATGGCATGCCCGCCCTTCTTTACTCGACCTTGTTTCGGGTTACTGCGAGGTCTTGGCCATCTGTTTGTCCGACGTACGCCAGATCAACCGTGTGGTGTCGTAACCCTGCTGGCGCGCCCGGCTCAGCAGGTCTTCACGGGTGTCGGCGCTGACGGTCGGCGTGCGTGACAGCAGCCACATATAGCGCCGGCTCGGGCTGCCGACGATGGCGGTCTTGTAGTCATCGCTGACATACAACACCCAGTAATCGCCCTTGGCCACGCCCGGTAGCAACGCGGTGAACCAGTTATTGAATTCGACCCACAGCTTGTCGGTCTTGCCCGGTACCTGCGGCGTGGCCGTGCCCTTGGCTTCTTCCCACTTCCACTCGGTGGTCAGGCAACGGTTGAACACTGACATGTCGCCATCGGGCAACAGGGAGTAGCGGGCCTCGGATTGCGCGCAGTTGCGCTGGAAGTACATGGGCAAGCGGGCCAGTTCGTACCAGGTGCCCTGGTAACGCTTGAGGTTGACGCTGCCGACAGTCTTGGGTTGCAGATCATCGCCAGAATGGCTGGCGCAGCCTGCCAAAAACAGGCTGGCGCAAAGGTATAAAACGAAACGCATCATTCTTCTTCTCCCGCAGGCTTGCGCCCCGGTTTACTTCAGGCCTTGCCCGGAAAACATCAGAACTTTGTCACCGGCGTACTGCACGCTGATAAAGCTGTTTTTATCGCCCCAGGTGCAACTGGACATGCCCAGTGCGCCAGAACAATCGGTGGGCTTGCCCAGCAACGACTCCACTTCAGCCTTGGCCATGCCAGCCGAGAGCTTCTGGTAATTTTCCTGGGTGACCTTGCTGCAAGCGGCCAACAGCACGCAAAAGCACAAGAGGGCGAGACGGCGTAACGACATGGTAGAGCTCCTGGAGGGACACGCAGCAGTGGGGGTCTGCCAGAAGCTTAGAAGGGAAAAGGGGGGTCTGGTTCCCGGAGGGGGGTGGTATTTCTTTTTTCTGCGAGGTGGCCTTTTTCGACAAATTTTCAGAGGAGTAAAGCGCCGCCTTTCGTCGATCAGGATGAGACTTCAGCCCCCTGATGACTGAATAAAGACTAAAATCAGTCCCAATTTCGAGCAGAGGGGTCATGTCATGAAATTCTCATCTCAGATAAAGCCGATCAGTTACCTCAAAAGCCATACCGCAGAGATCGTCAAAAACCTCACAGAAAGCCGTGAGCCGCTGGTCATCACCCAAAACGGTGAGGCCAAGCTAGTCGTAATGGATGTGAAGAGCTTTGAAGAACAAGCAGAAACCATGGCGCTGTTGAAGCTTTTAGCACTGGGCAACCGACAGATTGAGCTGGGCCAGTTTGAGGATATGGAGGACGTGTTCGCTGAACTGGATCAGGACGAAGCTCAATGACTTATCGAGTTGTTATTCTTCAATCTGCAAAAAAAGATCTGAAAGAAATCAAGTCCTACCTTACACGACAGTTCTCTACATCAACCTGGCAACAGACCTACGAGTCGCTTAAACAGGCTTTACGTCGCCTGGAAACCCAACCGTTTACAGGCTCGATGCCGGAAGAAATCGAGCAGTTGAACCTGACCCAGTACCGCCAGATTATCAGCGGAATGAACCGGATCATCTACGAAATCCGCGGCCAGGTCCTCTACATCCACATCATTGCCGACACTCGCAAGAATTTGCAGGCACTGCTGTTCAAAAATCTGACCCAATAAAAAGCCCCGAAACACTGAAAGCATTTCGGGGCTTCTTTAGCGCAAGACCTTAGGCCTTGTGGTAACCGGTCACACGCGCCACTTCTTCCTTGGACCCCAGGAACACCGCCACACGCTGGTGCAGGCCTTCAGGCTGGATGTCGAGGATGCGCTGGTGGCCGTCAGTCGAGGCACCGCCCGCCTGCTCAACCAGGAACGACATCGGGTTGGCTTCGTACATCAGGCGCAGTTTGCCCGGCTTGGACGGCTCGCGGCTGTCGCGTGGGTACATGAACAGGCCACCACGGGTCAGGATGCGGTGCACGTCGGCAACCATCGCGGCCACCCAGCGCATGTTGAAGTTTTTCTTCAGCGGGCCTTCTTCGCCTTCCATCAGCTCGTTGACGTAGCGCTTGACCGGTTCTTCCCAGTGGCGCTGGTTGGACATGTTGATCGCGAATTCCTGGGTCGAGGCAGGAATGGAGATGTCTTCGTGGGTCAGCACGAAGCTGCCCATTTCGCGGTCCAGGGTGAAGCCCTTGACGCCATCACCCAGGGTCAGCACCAGCATGGTCTGCGGGCCGTAGATCGCGTAGCCAGCGGCAACCTGTTCGGTGCCTGGCTGCAGGAAGGCCTTTTCGTTCAGCGCTTCGTTCTGGCTCAGGTATTCGTTAGGGCAACGCAGCACCGAGAAGATGGTGCCGACTGGCGCGTTGATGTCGATGTTCGACGAGCCGTCCAGTGGGTCGAATACCAGCAGGTACGCGCCTTTAGGGTATTTGCCCGGGATCTGGTAGGCATTGTCCATTTCTTCGGACGCCATGCCGGCCAGGTGACCGCCCCATTCGTTGGCTTCGAGCAGGATTTCGTTGGAAATCACGTCGAGTTTCTTCTGCACTTCGCCTTGCACGTTTTCAGTGCCCATGCTGCCCAGGACGCCGCCCAGCGCGCCCTTGGACACGGCGTGGCTGATTTCCTTGCAAGCACGCGCCACCACTTCGATCAGGAAGCGCAGATCGGCAGGGGTGTTGTTGCTGCGGGTCTGCTCAATCAAATAGCGACTCAGGGTAACGCGGGACATGGACGGCTCCGGAGAATGGGGGGGCTAAAAACCCGCGCAGTTTAGCGCGAGTCGGGGCGCATTTCCTCCTATCAGACGAGATAAGACTGACAGAGTTCATGTAGGCCCCGGCTCAGGGCCTGGCCGGCGGCTTGCGCAGCAGACTGTAGGCCATCGCCCCAAGTGCCGCCACGCCCAGTAACAGCACGGCCCACAGGCCGATTGTCTTCCAGTGGATACCTGCGGCATTTGGCGCAGGCGGTGTACTGGCGCGCCACGCGCCATCGACCCGGGCCTGGCCCAGAGTCGCGAGGCGCTGCGGGGTGTAGCCGGGAATCAAGGTGGTCAGTGCCAGGTTCGCGGCCTTGGCCGACGGGTTGCCCAGCGCCAGGGTAAACGGTGGTTCGCCCCGCGCCAGGAACACCACTTGCGTGGCCCGCACGGCAAAACTCAACGCCGGCGCCTGCGCCCCCAGGCCACCGCCCCGTTCGTCCACCTCCAGCTTGAGCTGCCGCACCGGATAGCCCGGCAGTTGCAGTTGATCTTGGGTGACTTCTTGCCCGCCTTGCGCCAAGCGATAGAGCAAACCACGGCTCAACGGCTGCCATGCCTGCTTGCTGTCCTGACGCCCTTGCAGCCCCACCGGCGCCAGGCTGTTGGGCTGACGCAACTCAACGCGCACCCGCTCGATGTTCAACACCCCAGGCAGCTGCCAGCTGTACTGCCCAGGCTCCAGGGTGCTGCCGGCCAAAGGCTCGGACCACACCAGCGACAGCGGCAGGCTGCTGGTGCTTTGCACTTCAATGGAGGTCAACTCGGGCGCGGCCTGGCCTTGCCATAGCAGGCGCAGGTAGCGCGCCGACTGCCCTGGCAAGGCGACTTCACGCTGCTCCACCCGATCCTCGGCAAATGCCAGGCGCGCCACCTGCCCTTCGCCCCAGGAGCGCCACTGCTGCAAATCGTCACTGGCTTCGATGCTGAAACGCTGGAAACCCTCGTGCTCGGCGGGCCAGTCGAGGATCAGCTTTTGCAACGGCGCCTTGACTGCACTGGCATCGAGCAACCAGCCACGGCGCACCTGCGCACCGGTCGGCACCTCGCTGGACGGCTGCACCTGCACCAGGGTGCCCGTGGCGCTGGATTGCACGCGCACGCTGGGCACACTGTCGCTGGCATTGTCGGCGGCATAGAGCGGGAAGCCCTTCAGCCGGGCCCGGTTGTTTGCGCTTGCGGCCGACTGCCGCACTAATGCATATGCCTGGGGTTCGCCCGCCGCGTTGAACACCCGCAGGTCACCGAGATCCGCCTGGCTGGCGCTCAATTGCACCGTCAGCGGCAACTCCAGGCGATACCAGGGGCCGTCGCCGCTGACGGTCAGCGGCACTTGGGTGGTGAAGTCGGCGAGGCCTTCTGCGGCCGACGCCGATAACGCGGCGCACAGGCCCACCAGTGCAATACTCAGTTTGCCGATCAAGAGGACGCTCCTTGGGTTTGAACCTCGGGTTCACTGCGCTTGGGCGGCAGCGGAGCAAAATAGCCCACCACCAGCAACAGCCCGCCCACGCCGATAAACGACACGATCCGCTCCAGCCCGCCACGGTTGCTCAGCTCCACGAGGAACAACTTGGCGACCACTACGCCGATCAGCACCGCGCCGACCAGCCACACTTCCCGGCGATTGCGCAGGTGCCCGCCGATCATCAGGCCCAGGGCAATCAGGGTCCAGACAATCGACAGGCCGGCCTGGACCAACATTGAGTCGAGCAACGCATCCAGATGAAACGGCACGCCGCCCCAATGGTGCGCCGCGCGCATCACCAATGCGGTGAAAAAGGCGAACAGCGAGACCCCGGCAACGCCCTGGGCAATCCACGGGGTGCGGCTGCCCAGTTGCGGCGCCGCGCTGCGCGCCCACAGGTACACGCCCAGCAGCGCAAACAGCAGGCCCAGGTCCAAGGGGTTGAGCAACGGCACATACGGCAATGGCCTGGCCGTGCCGTCGCTGAAAATATTGGCCAGCCAGAACCACACCAGCATCAGCGCGGCCAACGGCAGCGCGGCCAGCAGGCGGTATTCACGCGCATAAGCAGATATCGGCCATGGCCACTGGCGCGGCGTAGCGACGGCTATCAGGTACAGGCTGGGGAAAATCGCCCAGCCCAGCCAGCGCCAGGCGTTGTAGTGCACCGAAAGCACCAACAGGCCATAGCGCAGCTCCAGGGCGAGCATGCCGATCAGCATCCAGCAGCCCAGCACATGGGCGACGCTCAGGGCCTTTGCCGCCGCCAGGTCGGCCAAATAACGCAGCGCGATGAAATGCACGGCGAACACCGCCAGCCAGGCCAACCAGCCCAATTCGGCCGCCGGGTGGTAATAGCGATGCAACGACACCAGCACCACCAGCGCCGCCGCTGGCATCAGCAACAGGCAGAGGGTACCCAGCGCGGCCCAGCGCAGGCGCAACGCCAGCAACATCCACAACGCCGCGCTGGCCGAAGCCGCCGCCAACAGGAACGCGGCTTGCAACTCTGGCGGGGTGAAGCGCAGCACTTCATGGTTCAGCGCCAATACCCACCACGCCGCGCCCCAGGCCAGCAGGCCGTTGGAAAGATGGGGCAACTTGAGCCGTCGATCACTGCCCTGCAAGCGCCAGGCGCCGACAAATGCGGCCAACCCCACCAGCATCGGCGCCCAGAAACCGATATGCCGAAACGCCGGCAGTTCTTCGCCGCCCCATGACGTGAGCATGAGCAACGCCCCCGCCAGCACTTGCACGCCAAGCGCGCAGAACAGGAAGGTGCGCGAAGCGATCTGCCAGCCGACGAACACCGTCACCAGCCCGGCCAGCGCCCAACTGATCGCGGTGCCCTGCTCGGCCAACAGCAACGGTGCCAATAGATACACAAAGCCCAGGCCAAGGCCGGCCAGGACCGGCAAGCCCTGGCGCTCCCACTTCGAGGTCTGCTCCAGCGCGGCCGTGCGCAGTTGCTGGAAGCTGAACAGCAACGCCACGCCGAGCAACAAGGCGCCCAGCGCCGCGCCGTCCAGCAGCGTGTGTTCGCCCACGTCCAGCTCACTGAGAAAGGCCAGCGCCGAGCCCAGTTGCAACAGCAGGCCGAACCCGCGCGCCAACGCTCGCTGCTGACGCAGGCCAAGCCAGAGGATGCCAGCGCCTTCCACCGCCCAGGCTGCGGCGGTCCAGCGCGCGTCCAGGCCCAGGGGGATCGCCAGGCTGGCGAAGATCACGCCCAGGGCCAGGCAGGTTTCTGCCAGCAACACGGTGCGCCCACCGCTGAGCACACGCGCCAGGACCATATAGATGATCCCCAACGCCAGTGCGCTGAATGCCGGAGCGAAGGCCAGGTGTTGCACCAAGGTGAACTGCAAACCAAACGCCACCAGCGGCGGGCCGAACAACAGGCCGCCATCCACATAATCACCCTTGGCCGCCGACCAGCGCAGCAGCGCGCCACGGCTGTCATCGGCCGGGGCGTCGGGGGGTTCCAGGAGTTTGCGCCGCGCAAACAGCAGGCCGATGGCCAGGTACATCAGGAAGAACAGGATCAGGAACGGCTCGGTACTCCACAGCAGTTCCGGGGTGTAGGAACGAATCCCCCAGGCGAAGCCAATGCCGAAGGTGCCGGCAAAGCCAATCACATTGAGCAGGCGCCAGGCCTTGAACCAGGCGATGGCGAGGATCCCGGCGTTGAGCAGGGCGAAGTAACTGAACAGCGCCACATGGCTGCCTTCGCCAGTGGACGCCAGGATCGGCGCGGCAAACCCGCCGAGGGCTGCGGCGCAGGCCAGGCCGATGGCGTCCTGGGTAATCGCCAGGATCGCCGAAAACACCGTCACCGCCACCAGCAGGCCCAGCGCCGCACCCGGATCGAGCAGCGGGTGCAGGCGCATGGCGGCGAACACCGTCAGGTACAACACGGCAATGCCCGTGCCTTGCAGGATCAGCGCGTAATTGCCCCGGCGCAGGCGCAGCCACCAACCCAGGCCCAGCAAGCCCAGGGCGCAGGCGGCGACACCGGCGTAGCGCATCTCGATCGGCACCACCATGCCTTCGGTGGCATAACGCAGCAAAAATGCCAGGCCCAAGAACAGCAACACCACGCCGACCCGCAGCACGGTATTGCCACCCAGCAGCCAGTTGCGCGCGGCGCCGATGGCACGTTCGATCAGGTTGGGGCTACGGGGGATTTCGGGTTCAGCTTCGCGGGCAACGGCGGCCGGTTTCCACAGGTCGTCCGGCAGCGGTTGGCTCGGTTCGGGAGCAGGGGTGGATTGCAGTTCGGCGGGCAGCTCCCAGACCAGCTCTGGGGCGGGCGCGGGTTCGGCCCTGGACGGTTCAACCTGAGGCGGCTTTTCCAGCAGCGCGAGGCGTTGTTCCAGCGCCTTTACGGCACTGCCCAGGTTCGACAGGCGAATGGCCTGGCCAACCCCCAAACCCAGTAGTGCACCGAAGCCTGCATCACTAAACGATTCATCCAGCGCCCAGCCGAGCACCAGGCCAATGAGCATGAACATCCATTGCATGGTCCAAATCCCTAAGCAAACCGAGGCCCAGTATATAGACGCATAACCAATGTGGGAGCGGGCTTGCTCGCGATAGCGGTGCATCAGTCACCTATTTGCTAACTGACGCAGCGCTATCGCGAGCAAGCCCGCTCCCACATTTTGCTCCTGCGGCGTTTAGTCCAGGGCTTTCCAGATTTCGGTCGCATACTCGCGGATGGTACGGTCCGACGAGAACCACCCGGTACGCGCGGTGTTGAGCACCGCTGAACGCCACCATTCCTTGGAGTCATGCCAATGGGCTTCGACCCGCGCCTGGGCGTCCCAATAGGCGTCAAAATCGGCACACACCAGGAAGCGATCGTAGGCGATCAACGAGTCGATCAACCCCACATAGCGCCCCGGATCGTCCGGCGAGAACACCCCGCCACGAATTGCCTGCAGCACGTCGTTCAAGCGATGGGAGGCCGCGATATCCGGGCCGGCATTGAATTCACCCGCCTGTTTGCGCGCTTCGACCTGCTCGGCGCTGAGGCCGAAGATAAACATGTGCTCGCCGCCGATGCGCTCGTGCATCTCGACATTGGCGCCATCCATGGTGCCGATGGTCAGCGCGCCATTGAGGCCGAACTTCATGTTGCTGGTACCCGAGGCCTCGAACCCGGCGGTGGAGATCTGCTCTGACAGGTCCGCCGCCGGAATGATGTTTTCCGCCAGGCTGACGTTGTAGTTGGGCAGGAACACCACCTTGAGCAGGCCGCGCACGGTCGGGTCGTTATTGACCGTACGCGCGATGTCGTTGGTCAGTTTGATGATCAGCTTGGCCTGGTGATAACTGGCCGCCGCCTTGCCGGCGAAGATTTTCACCCGCGGCACCCAATCCACCTCCGGCTCGGCACGAATCGCCTGGTACAGGGCGACGGTGTGCAGCAGGTTCAGCAACTGGCGCTTGTACTCGTGGATGCGCTTGACCTGCACATCGAACATCGCCGCCGGGTTGACCGAGATCCCCAGGCGCTCATGGATGATATCGGCCAGTACGCGTTTGCTGTGCAGGCGCTGCTCAGCGAAGGCCTTGCGGAACGCCTGCTTCTCGGCAAAGGTTTCCAGCTCCACCAGGCGCTGTTCCATGTTGTCGAGAATGTCCGGGCCCAGGGCTTCTACCAGCATCGCGGTGAGCTTGGGGTTGGCCTGGAACAGCCAGCGGCGGAAGGTGATGCCGTTGGTCTTGTTGTTGATACGGTCGGGGTAGAGCTTGTGCAGTTCGGAAAACACCGTGCTGCGCATCAACTGGGTGTGCAGCCCGGACACGCCGTTGACGCTGTGGGAGCCAAGGAACGCCAGGTTGCCCATGCGCACGCGGCGACCGTTGTCTTCTTCGATCAGCGACACTGCGCGCAGCACGTCGAAATCGTGGATGCCCTTGGCCCGCAGCGAATCGATGTGCTGGGCGTTGATCAGGTAGATGATCTGCATATGCCGGGGCAGCATGCGTTCCATCAGGCCAACGGGCCAGGTTTCCAGGGCCTCGGGAAGCAGCGTGTGGTTGGTGTAGGAAAGCGTCTCCACCGTAACCTGCCAGGCCGCATCCCAGGCGATGTCGTGCAGGTCGACCAATTGGCGCATCAACTCGGCCACGGCGATGGACGGGTGGGTGTCGTTGAGCTGGATGGCCGCGTGTTCGCCCAGGCTCAGCACCGAGCCGTGCATGTTTTTGTGGCGCCGCAGCAGGTCTTGCAGGGAAGCCGAGACGAAGAAGTATTCCTGGCGCAGGCGCAATTCCTGCCCTGCTTCGGTGCTGTCGGCCGGGTAAAGCACCCTGGAGATGCTTTCGGCACGGGCCACTTCGGCAACGGCGCCCAAATGGTCACCGGCGTTGAAGCGCTCCAGGTGCAGGTCTTCGACAGCTCGCGCACGCCACAGGCGCAAGGTGTTCACACTGGCACCGCGCCAGCCGACTACCGGGGTGTCGTAGGCCACCGCGCGCACGGTTTCATTGGGCGACCAGACCTGTATCGACTTGCCGGACGCATCCAGCACGGTCTCGACGCTGCCGCCGAAGCCGATCGGGTAGATCACTTCGGCGCGCTCGAACTCCCAGGGGTTGCCGAAATCCAGCCAGCGCTCGGTCTGTTCCTGCTGCCAGCCATCGACAATCGCTTGGCGAAACAGCCCGTGTTCATAACGAATGCCATAGCCATGGCCGGCAATGCCCAGGGTCGACATGCTTTCCATAAAGCACGCGGCCAGGCGGCCCAGGCCACCGTTGCCCAGGGCCGCATCGGGCTCCAGCAGGCGGATGCGCTCCAGGTCCACACCCAGCTCGCCGAGGGCTTCGCGCGCCACCTCCAGCAGGCCGAGGTTGCTCAGGCTGTCAAACAGCAAACGGCCGATCAAGAACTCCAGGGACAGGTAATACACCCGCTTCTGCCCACGCCGGTAGATGTGCCGGGTGTGATCCATCCAGTGGTCGACCATGTGGTCGCGCGCCGCCAGGGCAATGGCTTCGAACCAGTCATGGTCGAAGGCGTGATCGGGATCCTTGCCCACCGCATAAGTGAGTTTGGTCAAGACAGCATCGCGAAACGCGGCTACCTCTGCTTCTCGTACAAGCGGTTCCTGAGACATCGGTGCGACCTCGGGCGAGATAGAAGAAGGGAAATCCTAGAGCCTAGACGGTCTGACCCATGGCATGGCTGACGGTTCGGCAGTTTTTTCACTCATTCACGCATGCAGGTTTTAGATGCAGGGGCCGTGCCCGTTTACGCCACCAAGCAGCCTTTGAGCCGAAACCCGCAAAATATTGTTCAAAAAATCACCAATCCCGGTATGATCGCGCGCCCGGACAAAGCCCCTCTTGGAAACCTGATGAAGCCTCAACTGATCGCCGCCGCGGAACTCGACCGTCTCGAAACGTGGCAGAAATACTCCAGCCACATGTGCGGCGGCTGCACGTCCAACTGCTGCACCCTGCCGGTTGAGGTGAAGATCAAGGATTTGATCCGCATTGGCATCGTCGATGAATTCGAGCGTGGCGACCCGCCGAAGAACATCGCCAAGCGCTTGCAGAAGGAAGGCATCGTCGAGCGCTTCAACTCCAAGTCCGAGATCTTTACCCTGCAGCGCATGAGCAACAACGATTGCCTGTACCTGGATCGTAAGACGCGCTTCTGCACTATTTATGACAAACGCCCGGATACCTGCCGCAATCACCCCAAGATCGGGCCGCGCCCAGGGTATTGCGCGTACAAGCCCAAGGAAGTGGTGCGCGAGACCAAGTTGCGCACGCTCGACAAGTTCTAAATGTTGGTTACCTGACAGATCGCCATCGCAGGCAAGCCAGCTCCCACAGTTGATCGCGTTCATCCTCAATAAACTCGGTCAATGTGGGAGCCGGGCTTGCCCGCGATGAGGCAAGGCCAGACACCACACAATCTGCAGGCATAAAAAAACGCCCCCGGCCAACAGGCCGGGGGCGTTTTTATTCAGCTGGAACTAAGTATCAGTTCTTAGCCTTTTTGGCAGCGCGGGTACGCTCGCCTTCGTCCAGGATCTTCTTGCGAAGACGGATGGACTTAGGCGTCACTTCGCACAGCTCGTCGTCCTGGATGAATTCCAGGGCCTGTTCCAGGGTGAAGCGAACAGGTGGAACCAGGGCGATGGTTTCGTCTTTACCCGAAGCACGCATGTTGTCGAGCTTCTTGCCTTTGGTTGGGTTGACGCCCATGTCGTTGTCACGGCTGTTCAAGCCAACGATCTGACCGTTGTAGATCTCTTGACCGTGTTCAACGAACAGCTTGCCACGCGCCTGGAGAGTTTCCAGGGAGTAGGTCAGCGCCTTGCCGGTTTCTACCGATACCAGAACACCGTTCTGACGGCCGGACATGTCGCCGGACTTCATGGTGTCGTAGCGATCGAAGATCGAGGTCAGGATGCCAGCACCGTTGGTCAGGGTCAGGAACTGGTTACGGAAACCGATCAGACCACGAGCAGGGATGTTGTATTCCAGACGCACACGGCCTTTGCCATCCGGCACCATGTTGGTCAGGTCGCCCTTACGCAGGCCCATCTCTTCCATGACCTTGCCCTGGGATTCTTCAGGGGTGTCGATGGTGACGTTTTCGAACGGTTCCTGCTTCACGCCGTCAACGGTACGGATGATCACTTCCGGACGACCAACGCCCATTTCGAAGCCTTCGCGACGCATGGTTTCGATCAGTACCGAGAGGTGCAGCTCACCACGGCCGGAAACCTTGAACTTGTCAGCCGAGTCGCCTTCTTCAACGCGCAGTGCAACGTTGTACAGCAGCTCTTTGTCCAGACGTTCCTTGATGTTACGGGAAGTCACGAACTTGCCTTCTTTACCGCAGAAAGGCGAGTCGTTTACCTGGAAGGTCATGGAAACGGTTGGCTCGTCGACGGTCAGAGGCTTCATCGCCTCGACAGTGTCCGGCTGGCACAGGGTGTCGGAGATGAACAGCGAGTCCATACCGCTTACGCACACGATGTCGCCGGCGAAAGCTTCTTCAACGTCGATGCGGTGCAGGCCGTGGTGACCCATCAGCTTGAGGATACGACCGTTGCGCTTCTTGCCGTCGGCGCCGATAGCCACAACCGGGGTGTTCGGCTTGACGCTACCGCGAGCGATACGGCCAACACCGATAACACCCAGGAAGCTGTTGTAGTCCAGTGCCGAGATTTGCATCTGGAACGGGCCTTCACGGTCAACCTTCGGCGGTGGAACGTGGTCAACGATCGCCTGGTACAGCGGGGTCATGTCTTCCGCCATGGCGGTGTGTTCCAGACCGGCAATACCGTTCAGGGCAGAGGCGTAGATCACTTGGAAATCAAGTTGCTCTTCGGTAGCACCCAGGTTGTCGAACAGGTCGAAGATCTGGTCCAGAACCCAGTCCGGACGCGCGCCTGGACGGTCAACCTTGTTGATGCACACGATCGGACGCAGGCCGGCTTCGAAAGCCTTCTTGGTCACGAAACGGGTTTGCGGCATAGGGCCGTCTTGAGCGTCAACCAGCAGCAGAACGGAGTCAACCATCGACATTACGCGTTCTACTTCGCCGCCGAAGTCGGCGTGGCCCGGGGTGTCCACGATGTTGATGTGGTAGCCGTTCCAGTTGATGGCGGTGTTTTTCGCCAGGATGGTAATACCGCGCTCTTTTTCCTGGTCGTTGGAGTCCATCACGCGCTCGTCGTTGAGCTCGTTGCGCTCCAGGGTGCCGGATTGACGCAGGAGTTTGTCTACCAGGGTGGTTTTACCATGGTCAACGTGGGCAATGATGGCGATGTTACGTAGATTTTCGATCACTTGTGTATCTCGATCAGAGGATTCGGTGTGCTGACAGGTCGTGGCAGCGATTAACAGTAGAGTCAGGCCTTGCCGTTACAGCTTGACGGCAGAGTCGGGGGGCCGGTGACGCAGGCCACAGGCAAACAGCCCCGGGCTCTTAGCTCGGTCGATAAACGCGCACATTGGCATGCCCCTCACTGAGCAAATGGTGGGCATGCAGGCGACTCATCACGCCTTTGTCGCAATACAGCAGGTACTGACGGCTGTTATCCAGTTCCTTGAAACGCGCGTTCAGTGCATAGAACGGCAGCGTTTGCACGTCGATGCCAGCGACTTCCAGCGGCTCGTCGCAAGCGGCATCCGGGTGACGGATGTCGATGACGATCTGGCCGGCCAGTGCTTCGCTGACTTCTTCGATCTGCACATCCTGGCCCAGTTCGTCGATTACCCGATCGATCGGCACCAGTTTGGCGTTCTCGAGCGCTCGCTCCAGAATCGCCATGTCGAATTCTTTCTCTTCATGCTCCACGCGGTAGCGCTTGGCATGGGTCTTGGGGTTCACCGAAATGACCCCGCAATACTCTGGCATGTGCTTGGCGAAATCAGCGGTGCCGATTTCGTTGGCCAGGTCGATGATGTCTTGCTTGTGGCTGGCGATCAGCGGGCGCAATACCAACTTGTCGGTCACGCAGTCGATCACAGACAGGTTCGGCAGGGTCTGGCTGGAGACCTGGGAAATCGCCTCGCCGGTGACCAGCGCTTCGATTTGCAGGCGGTCGGCGATTTTCGACGCTGCGCGCAACATCATACGCTTCAATACGACGCCCATATGACCGTTATCGACTTTTCCGAGAATTTCTCCCAGGACTTCCTCGAACGGCACGCTGACAAACAGCACGCGCTGGGAGCTGCCGTACTTCTTCCAGATATAGTGCGCGACTTCCATCACGCCCAATTCGTGTGCACGCCCGCCCAGGTTAAAGAAGCAGAAGTGGCTCATCAGGCCGCGGCGCATGATCTGGTAGGCCGCCACGGTGGAGTCGAAACCGCCGGACATCAGCACCAGAGTCTGCTCCAGCGCGCCCAGCGGGTAGCCGCCGATGCTGTTGTGCTGGCTGTGGATCACAAACAACCGTTGGTCGCGAATTTCGATGCGCACTTCGATTTGCGGCTCTTTCAGCGAGATTCCAGCCGCGCCGCACTCACGACGCAGCTTGCTGCCGACGTATTTCTCGACGTCCATGGAGCTGAACGGGTGCTTGCCCGCGCGCTTGCAACGCACCGAAAAAATCTTGCCCGCAAGGCTGTTGCCAAAGTGCAGTTTGCATTTTTCAGTGATGTCGTCGAAGTCGCCCAGCGGGTACTCGTCAACCTGCAGGAAATGCGCGATGCCCGGCATGCAGCTCAGGCGCTCGGTCATATCTTTCAAGGCTTTAGGGTCGCTGACGCGGGTTTCCAGCTCGAGATTGTCCCACACACCGTTCACCACCACGGCCGGGTCCAGGTCACGGAGCACAGCGCGGATGTTCTTGGCCAATTGACGGATGAAACGCATCCGTACCGGTCGGCTCTTGATGGTGATCTCGGGGAAGACTTTAACGATTAATTTCATGGAAACAGCGCGCGCAGGGCCAGCCGAAAAAGGGGGGCGCGGATTATAGCGGAAATCGCTCAAGGTTTAACCAGTTAATATACAAACGGCATGCAGCGCACCAAAGAGGTGCATTTAAGACTGTTTGCGCTACATTGCAGTGCGCGAATTTTGCCGTTTTGACGATTTGCACCTTTATAGGAGCCATTTTGAGGCAAAAAACCCATGTCGGGGCACTGGCATGCAATTTGCTCTCTTGTGAGGCAGGTTGCCATGGCGGACTATCCGCGCCGGCATCACCCACATTCTAAGGGCTACTCCACTACCCAAGCCCGAAGCCACCCGGAGGACACTATGTCGAAGTCGGTTCAACTCATCAAAGATCATGACGTTAAATGGATTGATCTGCGCTTCACGGACACCAAAGGCACTCAGCACCACGTGACCATGCCGGCTCGCGACGCGCTGGATGACGCCTTCTTCGAAGAAGGCAAAATGTTCGACGGCTCCTCTATCGCTGGCTGGAAAGGCATCGAAGCCTCCGACATGATCCTGATGCCGGACGACTCCACCGCCGTACTCGACCCGTTCACCGAAGAGCCGACGCTGATCATCGTCTGCGACGTGATCGAGCCTTCGACCATGCAGGGCTACGACCGCGACCCACGTGCGATCGCCAAGCGTGCCGAGGAATACCTCAAGTCCACCGGTATCGGTGACACCGTATTCGTGGGCCCGGAGCCTGAGTTCTTCATCTTTGACCAAGTGAAGTTCAAGTCCGACATCTCCGGCTCCATGTTCAAAATCTTCTCCGACCAAGGTTCGTGGATGTCCGACCAGGACGTGGAAGGCGGCAACCATGGCCACCGTCCAGGCGTCAAAGGCGGCTACTTCCCGGTTCCACCGTTCGACCACGACCACGAAATCCGTACCTCCATGTGCAACGCCATGGAAGACATGGGCCTGGTCATCGAAGTTCACCACCACGAAGTGGCAACTGCCGGCCAGAACGAAATCGGTGTGAAGTTCAACACCCTGGTGGCCAAGGCTGACGAAGTACAGACCCTCAAGTACTGCGTACACAACGTGGCTGTGGCCTACGGCCGTACCGCTACCTTCATGCCTAAGCCTCTGTACGGCGATAACGGTTCGGGTATGCACGTTCACCTGTCCATCGCCAAAGATGGCAAGAACACCTTCGCTGGCGAAGGTTATGCCGGCCTGTCCGACACTGCCCTGTACTTCATCGGCGGCATCATCAAGCACGGTAAGGCCCTGAACGGCTTCACCAACCCGTCGACCAACTCCTACAAGCGTCTGGTCCCAGGTTTCGAAGCGCCAGTGATGCTGGCCTACTCGGCGCGCAACCGTTCCGCTTCGATCCGTATTCCTTACGTGTCCAGCCCTCGCGCTCGCCGTATCGAAGCACGCTTCCCGGATCCAGCAGCCAACCCGTACCTGGGCTTCGCTGCCCTGCTGATGGCTGGCCTGGACGGCATCCAGAACAAGATCCACCCAGGCGACGCCGCCGACAAGAACTTGTACGACCTGCCGCCTGAAGAGGCCAAAGAGATCCCACAAGTGTGCGGCAGCCTGAAAGAAGCCCTGGAAGAGCTGGACAAGGGCCGTGCGTTCCTGACCAAAGGCGGCGTGTTCAGCGACGACTTTATCGATGCCTACATCGCCCTGAAAAGCGAAGAAGAAATCAAGGTCCGCACCTTCGTACACCCACTGGAATACGAGCTGTACTACAGCTGCTGATCCGGTAGCGCCGCTTAGTGGCGTGACAAAAAGGCCTCCTTCGGGAGGTCTTTTTTTTGCCTGAAACAATGACTATCCACCTTTGCAACCCCCATCAAAACTGTAGGAGCTGGCTTGCCTGCGATGGCGGTGTATCTGTCGCATCACGACTGACTGAACCACCGCTATCGCAGGCAAGCCAGCTCCTACAGTTTGATGGGGTGCTTCCAGGAAATATTTGATCGCTGAACAGAATGTGGGGATTCGCACTATATTGGTGCGATAGGTTGCACCCATGCCCACCAGCCAACCCATTTTGGGTCGAAATCTCCCGAGCAGGCTGGCAGAGCGCCATAGTTTCGCGCCTCAAGCCCCCATTTCAGGGCTTTTACGCTTCTTTTCGGAGCCTTGGTTTGGTTTTTGCATTTTCCTGGTATCAGCGTGTGCCTCAAGCCCACGCCTTGCTCCAAAAGAGGTCCTAATGACCATCAGCGACGCACTGCACCGCTTGCTACTCGACAACCTGACCACCGCGACCATCCTGCTCAATGACGAACTGCGCCTTGAGTACATGAACCCCGCGGCGGAGATGCTCCTGGCCATCAGCGGCCAGCGCAGCCATGGGCAATTTATCAGCGAGCTGTTCACCGAGTCCGCCGAGGCCTTGAGTTCCTTGCGCCAGGCCGTGGAGCAGGCCCACCCGTTCACCAAGCGTGAAGCGATGCTCACGGCCCTCACCGGCCAGACCCTGACCGTCGACTACGCGGTAACACCGATCCTGAGCCACGGCGCCACCTTGCTGCTGCTGGAGGTGCATCCCCGTGATCGCCTGCTGCGCATCACCAAGGAAGAGGCCCAGCTGTCCAAACAGGAAACCAGCAAGATGCTGGTGCGTGGCCTGGCCCATGAGATCAAGAACCCGCTGGGCGGGATTCGCGGCGCTGCGCAGCTGCTGGCCCGCGAGTTGCCGGATGAAAACCTCAAGGACTACACCAACGTCATCATCGAAGAGGCGGACCGCCTGCGCAACCTGGTGGACCGCATGCTCGGCTCCAACAAGCTGCCGTCGCTGGCGATGACCAATGTGCATGAAGTGCTGGAGCGCGTCTGCCAGTTGGTGGAGGCCGAAAGCCAGGGCTGCATCACCCTGGTGCGCGACTACGACCCGAGCATTCCCGACGTGTTGATCGACCGCGAGCAGATGATCCAGGCGGTGCTCAATATCGTACGTAACGCCATGCAGGCCATCAGCAGCCAGAACGAGCTGCGCCTGGGCCGCATCAGCCTGCGTACCCGCGCCTTGCGCCAGTTCACCATCGGCCATGTGCGCCATCGCCTGGTGACCAAGGTCGAGATCATCGACAACGGCCCGGGCATCCCGGCCGAACTGCAAGAAACCATTTTCTTCCCAATGGTCAGCGGTCGCCCGGACGGTACCGGGCTGGGCCTGGCCATTACCCAGAACATCATCAGCCAGCACCAGGGCCTGATCGAATGTGAAAGCCATCCCGGCCACACGACCTTTTCGATCTTTCTGCCACTGGAACAAGGAGCCCCATCGACATGAGCCGTAGTGAAACTGTCTGGATCGTCGATGACGACCGTTCCATCCGCTGGGTCCTGGAGAAAGCCTTGCAACAGGAAGGCATGACCACCCAAAGCTTCGACAGCGCCGACGGGGTGATGAGCCGCCTGGCGCGCCAGCAGCCCGACGTGATCATCTCTGATATTCGCATGCCCGGCGCCAGCGGCCTGGACTTGCTGGCGCGGATCCGCGAGCAGCACCCGCGCTTGCCGGTGATTATCATGACCGCGCACTCGGACCTGGACAGCGCTGTCGCGTCGTATCAGGGCGGCGCCTTCGAGTACCTGCCCAAGCCGTTCGACGTTGATGAGGCGGTGGCGCTGGTCAAGCGCGCCAACCAGCACGCCCAGGAACAGCAAGGCCAGGCCGTGGAACCGACCCTGACCCGCACCCCGGAAATCATCGGTGAAGCACCGGCGATGCAGGAAGTGTTTCGCGCCATCGGGCGCCTGAGCCACTCCAACATCACCGTGCTGATCAACGGTGAGTCCGGGACCGGTAAAGAGCTGGTGGCCCATGCCCTGCACCGTCACAGCCCGCGGGCGGCCTCGCCGTTCATCGCGTTGAACATGGCGGCGATCCCCAAGGACTTGATGGAGTCCGAGCTGTTCGGCCATGAAAAAGGCGCGTTCACCGGCGCGGCCAACCTGCGTCGCGGGCGCTTTGAACAGGCGGACGGCGGCACGCTGTTTCTCGATGAAATCGGCGATATGCCCGCCGACACCCAGACTCGGCTGCTGCGAGTGTTGGCCGATGGGGAGTTCTATCGTGTCGGCGGTCATACGCCGGTCAAGGTCGACGTACGGATCATCGCCGCGACCCACCAGAACCTGGAAACCCTGGTGCACGCTGGCAAGTTTCGCGAGGATTTGTTCCATCGCCTGAATGTGATCCGCATCCACATCCCGCGCATGTCGGACCGTCGCGAAGATATCCCGACCCTGGCCCGCCACTTCCTCAGCCGCGCCGCCCAGGAGCTGGCGGTAGAGCCCAAGCTGCTGAAGACGGAAACCGAGGAGTACCTGAAGAACCTGCCGTGGCCGGGCAACGTGCGCCAGCTGGAAAATACCTGCCGCTGGATCACGGTGATGGCGTCCGGGCGCGAGGTGCATATCAGCGACCTGCCGCCGGAGTTGTTGAACCTGCCGCAGGATTCGGCGCCGGTGACCAACTGGGAACAGGCCCTGCGCCAGTGGGCCGACCAGGCCCTGGCCCGTGGCCAGTCGAGCCTGCTGGACAGCGCCGTGCCGACCTTTGAGCGGATCATGATCGAAACCGCCCTCAAGCACACCGCCGGCAGGCGTCGTGATGCCGCCGTGCTGCTGGGCTGGGGCCGCAACACCTTGACCCGCAAGATCAAGGAGTTGGGGATGAAGGTCGATGGTGGGGATGATGATGAGGGCGAAGAGGGCTGAGCACAGCTTTCCTTTGTAGGAGCTGGCTTGCCAGCGATGCATGCACCTCGGTTTTTCAGTGAGACCGCGGTGATGCTATCGCTGGCAAGCCAGCTCCTACATTGTTTTGTGCAATCGCAAAAAACCATGCACCGCTTCAACGCACCATGAACCGCTATCGCGCACGAACTCCAGGCCGCTTTCAAAAAACTCTGAACCCTGAAAACGCCAAAGCCCCGTAATCCGGGGCTTTACGCTTTATAAAAGAATTTCCTCAGACAAATTCGCCATTCTGGCACGCCCCCTGCAATACCTCTGGTACTACCCAGTTTCGGGGACCTTGGTACAGGCAGGCCGAGAATCCCCTCTTTAATTCGAGCTTCAAACCGTTTTGGGAGCCCTGGTACAGGCAGGCCGGGAACTCCCTCTTTTATTGCTCCAGGAGATGGATCTCCAGTCGCCAGCGGTCATCGACCGCCTTGCCCGACCATTCCCCACGCAGCGGCCGTGCCGCCACCAGGTTCAACAGCAAGCCGCCATCGGTCTTGCGCACGCGCCAGTTCACATCCTTGTCATTGACCTTCAATTGCCCCGCCTGGGCCTGGCCCTGGGCGTCGAACAGCAGCGCCACGGTGCCGTCGATATGCTCGCCGTGCAGCTTCGGCTCGCTGTTGAACCACACCACCAGGCCATCGCTGCCAGGCTCTACCTGCAGCAAGGCGGTTGGGTCCGAGGTGGTCAGGCGACCGATCATCAAGCCCACCATCAACCCGACAATCGCCAGCGAACCCAGGACGCGGGGCAATAGCTGCGGCCTGGGGTCGTCTTCAGGGGTAGAATGCGCTGCATCTTTATCTTCGGAGCCGTGCATGTTTCACGTCATCCTTTTTCAACCAGAAATTCCGCCGAATACCGGCAACGTTATCAGGCTGTGCGCCAACAGTGGCTGCCACCTGCATTTGATCGAGCCGCTGGGCTTCGAGATGGACGACAAGCGCCTGCGCCGCGCGGGCCTGGACTATCACGAGTACGCCACCCTGCAGCGTCACGCCGACCTCGCCAGTTGCCTGGAGAGCCTGGGGCACCCGCGCCTGTTTGCGTTCACCACCAAGGGCTCGCGGCCGTTTCACGATGCCAGCTTTGCCGAGGGCGATGCCTTCCTGTTCGGCCCCGAAAGCCGTGGCCTGCCGGCAGACGTGCTCGACGCCCTGCCCGACGGCCAGCGCCTGCGCCTGCCGATGCGCGAGGGCTGCCGCAGCCTGAACCTGTCCAACACCGTGGCCGTCGCCGTCTACGAAGGCTGGCGCCAGCTCGGTTTCAAATAACCCGCCTAAACAAATGTGGGAGCGGGCGTGTGTGGGAGCCGGGCTTGCCCGCGATGCAGGCACCTCGGTGTGTCAGTCACACAGAGGTGATGCTATCGCTGGCAAGCCAGCTCCCACACACGCCCGCTCCCACATTTAGAGCGGCGTCGGGTTCAGCTTACTGAACCGTCGGTGCGCCTTCCTGTTGCATGCGCTGCAGCTCTTGCGCATACAGGGCATCGAAGTTCACCGGGGCCAGCATCAGGGCCGGGAACGAACCACGGGTAACCAGGCTGTCCAGGGTCTCGCGGGCATACGGGAACAGGATGTTCGGGCAGAACGCGCCCAGGGTGTGGCTCATGGACGCATCGTCCAGGCCCTGGATCAGGAAGATACCGGCCTGTTGCACTTCAGCGATGAATGCCACTTCTTCACCGTTCTTCACGGTGACCGACAGGGTCAGTACCACTTCGTGGAAGTCGCCTTCGAGCTGCTTCTGACGGGTGTTCAGATCCAGGCCGACGCTTGGGGTCCACTCCTGGCGGAAGATCGCCGGGCTTTTCGGCGCTTCGAACGACAGGTCACGCACGTAGATACGCTGCAGGGAAAATTGTGGGCCTTGAGCCTCTTCTGCTGCCGCTTCGATGTTCGGTTGGTCAGTCATCTCGCAGATCCTTCTTGATCTTGGGGTCTTTTAGGTTTTTGGAGTCAGACGTGAAGCAGCGCGTCGAGTTTACCGGCGCGCTCCAGGGCGAACAGGTCGTCGCATCCACCGATGTGCTTGTCACCGATCCAGATCTGCGGAACGGATGAACGCCCTGCCTTCTTGGTCATTTCGGCACGCACCGAGGGTTTGCCATCGACCTTGATCTCTTCGAATGCAACGCCCTTCTTCTGCAGCAACGCCTTGGCATCCCGGCAAAAAGGGCAATAATCGCTGGAATAAACGACAACCTGGCTCATATCACTTCACCAACGGCAGGTTATCGGCGCGCCAGCTGGAGATACCACCCGACAGCTTGGCGGCGGTGAAACCGCTCTTCATCATTTCGCGGGCATGGCCACCGGAGTGCTGGCCCTGGGCGTCGACCAGGATAATGGTCTTGGCCTTGTGCTTTTCCAGCTCGGCGATGCGGGCGATCAGCTTGTCCTGGGGGATATTCAGCGCGCCAACGATATGGCCGGCGGCAAAGTCCTTGGCCGGGCGGATGTCGACGACAACGGCCTGGTCCTTGTTGACCAGCGCGGTCAGCTCGGCGGTGCTGAGGCTACGGCCGCCACGGCTCACTTCATGAGCAATCAGCAGCGCCAGCAGTACAACGAAGGCACCGACCAGCAGATAGTGAGAGGTAGCAAATGCAATCAGGTGATCAACCATCAAGGAGGTTCCAGGGCGTTAAAATGGCGGTAAGTATACACAGCCGCCATGGGGGGCCAACCCCCGTAAAGCGGTGACGGCATCGGAACTTCGCTTTAAACTGCCACTCCCTTTTCAATCGCCTTCCTTTAATACCGCCGCGAGAGGATCTATGACTACCACGCCTAAACCTTTGGTCCTGATGATTCTCGATGGCTTCGGTCACAGTGAAAACCACCACGACAACGCCGTATTCGCGGCGAACAAGCCCGTACTGGACCGCCTGTGCGCCAGCGTACCCAATGGCCTGATCTCCGGATCGGGCATGGACGTCGGCCTGCCGGACGGCCAGATGGGCAACTCCGAAGTCGGCCATATGAACCTGGGCGCCGGACGAGTGGTATATCAGGACTTCACCCGCGTGACCAAAGCCATCCGCGATGGCGAGTTCTTCGAGAACCCGACCATCTGCGCCGCGGTGGATAAAGCCGTCGCCGCCGGCAAGGCCGTGCATTTCATGGGCCTGCTGTCCGACGGTGGCGTGCACAGCCACCAGGACCACCTGGTCGCCATGGCCGAACTGGCCTACAAGCGCGGCGCCGAGAAGATCTACCTGCACGCCTTCCTTGATGGCCGCGATACCCCGCCCAAAAGCGCGCAATCGTCTATCGAACTGCTGGACGCGACCTTCGCCGCCCTCGGCAAGGGCCGCATCGCCAGCCTGGTTGGCCGCTACTTTGCCATGGACCGCGACAACCGCTGGGACCGTGTGTCCCAGGCCTACAACCTGATCGTCGACGGCAACGCCGAATTCAACGCAGCCACCGCCCAGCAAGGCCTGGAAGCCGCCTACGCCCGTGGCGAGAGCGATGAGTTCGTCAAGGCCACCACCATCGGCGAGCCCGTGAAGGTCGAAGATGGCGACGCCGTGGTGTTCATGAACTTTCGCGCCGACCGTGCCCGCGAACTGAGCCATGTGTTCGTCGATGAGGGCTTCAAAGACTTCGAGCGCGCGCGCCAGCCGAAAGTCGAGTTCGTGATGCTGACCCAATACGCCGCCAACATCCCGGCCCCGTCGGCCTTCGCCCCGGGCAGCCTGGAAAACGTGCTGGGTGATTACCTGGCGAAAAACGGCAAGACCCAACTGCGTATCGCCGAAACCGAGAAATACGCCCACGTCACCTTCTTCTTCTCCGGCGGGCGTGAAGAACCGTTCCCCGGCGAAGAGCGCATCCTGATCCCGTCGCCGAAAGTCGCCACCTACGACCTGCAACCGGAAATGAGCGCACCGGAAGTTACCGACAAGATCGTCGACGCCATCGAACACCAGCGTTATGACGTGATCGTGGTCAACTACGCCAACGGCGACATGGTCGGCCACAGTGGCAACCTGCAAGCCGCGGTCAAGGCCGTGGAATGCCTGGACCTGTGCGTAGGCCGGATCGTCGACGCCCTGGAAAAGGTCGGCGGCGAAGCACTGATCACCGCCGACCACGGCAACTGCGAGCAGATGTCCGACGAGTCCACCGGCCAGGCCCACACCGCCCACACCACCGAGCCGGTGCCGTTCATTTATGTCGGCAAGCGCGACTTCAAAGTGCGCGAAGGCGGCGTGCTCGCAGACGTGGCGCCGACCATGCTCATGCTGATGGGGCTCAAGAAGCCTGCCGAGATGACCGGCACCTCGATTCTGGTCTAAACCAAAACGCCCTGTAGGAGCCGGCTTGCCGGCGATGGCGCCTGATTGATCACCACAAGGTTCAAGGCCCCCATCGCTGGCAAGCCAGCTCCTACAGTGAGTTAGAGGTGTTTTTGAGGGTGGCGTTTAGCCATACCCTGCCGTATGGCAGCTAACTTACCCATTGGGCGTTTTTTTTGCAGCGTGGGGCGGGCATACTAGGCCGTCCCTTTCCCTGGTGTCGCCCGCCTCTATGCTTCGCGCCTTGATTACCCTTGCTCTTGTCTGCGTGCTCCAACCGGCCCTGGCCGACGAGCGTGCGCAAACCCAACAACAGTTGGACGCTACGCGTCAGGACATTACCGAGCTGAAGAAACTGCTCGGCAAGCTCCAGGAAGAAAAATCCGGGGTGCAGAAAGACCTGCGCGGCACGGAAACCGAAATGGGCAAGCTGGAGAAGCAGGTCCAGGAGCTGCAAAAAGAACTAAAGAAGAGCGAGTCGGAACTGGAGCGACTCGACGGTGAGAAAAAAAAACTCCAGAGCGCGCGCGTTGAACAGCAACGCCTGATCGCAATCCAGGCCCGTGCCGCCTACCAGAACGGCCGCCAGGAGTACCTCAAGCTGCTGCTCAACCAGCAGAACCCGGAAAAATTCGCCCGCACCCTGACCTACTACGACTACCTGAGCACCGCGCGCCTGGAGCAACTCAAGAGCTTCAACGAGACCCTGCGCCAGTTGGCCAACGTCGAGAGGGAAATCGCCGATCAGCAAAGCCAGTTACTGGCCCAGAAAAGCAGCCTCGACACCCAGCGCGACGAGCTGGACAAGGTGCGCAAGGAACGCCAACAGGCCCTGGCCAAGCTCAACAGTGATGTAAAAGCCCGTGATGCCAAGTTGCAGGCGCGCCAGCAGGACCAGGCCGACCTGGCCAAAGTACTGAAAACCATCGAGGAAACCCTGGCACGCCAGGCCCGCGAAGCCGAACAAGCGCGGCAGAAAGCGCTGATCGCCCAGCAGGAAGCAGAAAAACAGCGCCAGCGTGAAGCCGAGGCGCTCGCCAGCGACGCCCCGCGTAAACCGGCGCGTGCAGCCCCCGGCCCACTGGTTTCCAGCGCCGGTGAATCGTTTGGCGGGCCTTTTGCTACTGCCCGAGGCAAACTTCCATGGCCAGTTGATGGTCGACTACTGGCACGCTTTGGTGAAACCCGTGGCGATGACACCCGCACCAAGTGGGATGGCGTGATGATCAGCGCCTCTGCGGGCAGCCAGGTGCATGCCGTGCACGGCGGGCGCGTGGTGTTCGCCGATTGGCTGCGCGGCGCCGGTTTGCTGGTGATTCTTGACCACGGCAATGGCTATTTGAGCCTTTACGGCCACAATCAGACGTTACTCAAGGCCGCAGGTGATGTTGTAAAAGCCGGTGAATCCATCTCCACTGTCGGTAACAGTGGCGGCCAGGACACCCCGGCGCTGTACTTCGCTATTCGTCAGCAGGGCCGCCCGAGCGACCCTGCACAATGGTGTCGCGCCCAAGGATAGGCCGCACCTACATTAGGAGTTCGTTCGACATGCTGCATTTGTCCCGCCTCACTTCGCTGGCCCTGACGATCGCCCTGGTGATCGGCGCGCCTATGGCATTCGCCGACCAGACCGCCCCGTCAGCCACGGCCGCGACCACCAAGGCACCGCTGCCGCTGGACGAATTGCGCACCTTTGCCGAGGTCATGGACCGGATCAAGGCAGCCTATGTCGAACCTGTGGACGACAAGACCCTGCTGGAAAATGCCATCAAAGGCATGCTCAGCAACCTCGACCCGCACTCTGCCTACCTGGGTCCGGAAGATTTCGCCGAGCTGCAGGAAAGCACCAGCGGCGAATTCGGTGGCCTGGGCATCGAGGTCGGCGCCGAGGACGGCATCATCAAGGTGGTGTCGCCAATCGATGACACCCCGGCGTCCAAGGCCGGCATCCAGGCCGGCGACCTGATCGTCAAGATCAATGGCCAGCCGACCCGTGGCCAGACCATGACCGAAGCCGTCGACAAGATGCGCGGCAAGGTCGGCCAGAAAATCACCCTGACCCTGGTGCGTGACGGCGGCAGCCCGTTTGACGTGACCCTGACCCGCGCCACCATCGTGGTCAAGAGCGTGAAGAGCCAGTTGCTGGAATCGGGTTACGGCTACATCCGCATCACCCAGTTCCAGGTCAAGACCGGCGACGAAGTGGCCAAGGCCCTGGCCAAGCTGCGCAAGGACAACGGCAAGAAGCTCAACGGCATTGTCCTGGACCTGCGCAACAACCCCGGCGGCGTACTGCAATCGGCGGTGGAAGTGGTCGACCACTTCATCACCAAGGGCTTGATCGTCTACACCAAGGGCCGCATCGCCAACTCCGAACTGCGCTTCTCGGCCACCGGCAAGGACCTCAGCGAAAACGTCCCGCTGGCAGTACTGATCAACGGCGGCAGCGCCTCGGCCTCGGAAATCGTCGCCGGTGCCCTGCAAGACCAGAAACGCGGTGTACTGATGGGCACCACCAGCTTCGGCAAGGGCTCGGTGCAAACCGTGCTGCCGCTGAACAACGAGCGTGCGCTGAAGATCACCACGGCGCTGTACTACACGCCTAATGGTCGTTCGATCCAGGCCCAGGGCATCGTGCCGGATATCGAGGTGCGTCGGGCCAAGATCACCAACGAGAGCGACAACGAATACTTCAAGGAAGCCGACCTGCAAGGTCACCTGGGCAATGGCAACGGCGGCGCCGACCAGCCAAGCGGCAGCGGACCGAAAGCCAAGCCGATGCCACAGGACGACGACTACCAACTGGCCCAGGCGTTGAGCCTGCTCAAGGGCCTGAGCATTACGCGCAGCCGTTGATATGCGTTTTGCGCTCATCCTCGCTCTGTTGTGCAGCCTGGCAGGAGTCGCCCAAGCGACTCCTGCCGACCAGCCCCACAAAGCCTACCTGACCCTGATCATCGACGACCTTGGGCAAAACCTGCCCAGGGATCGTCGCGTGCTGGCCCTGCCCGGCCCGGTGACGGCGGCGATCATGCCCGATACCCCGCACGCCGCCGAGTTCGCCCGCGAAGCCCATCGCGCCGGCAAGATCGTGATCCTGCACATGCCCATGGACCCGGCCACCGGCCCGTTCGCCTGGCACCCCGAGCTGCCTGTCGAAGAACTGGGCAAGCGCCTGGATGCAGCGTTCAAGGCCGTGCCCTACACCGCCGGCATCAACAACCATATGGGCAGCCGCATGACCGCTGAGCCTGGCGCCATGGCGTGGTTGATGGGCGAGTTGCAGCGCCGGCACAAGTTTTTCGTCGACAGCCGCACCAGCGCCAAGACCGTGGCCGCCGCCGAGGCACAGAAGATCAACCTGGCCCACGTCTCGCGGGATGTATTTCTGGATGACGAACGCACCGAAGCGGCCATCACCACGCAGTTGCAGACGGCTATCAAGCTGGCGCACAAACAGGGTTCGGCAGTGATGATCGGCCACCCATACCCACAGACCCTGGCGGTGCTGGAGCGCGAGCTGCCCAAGCTCAAGGCCCAGGGCGTCGAGTGGATTGATATCAAGCTGATGATCAGTGTGCGCAGCAACCAGGCCATGAGCGGCCACGGCAAAAATGGCATCTACCGCTAGATAGCTACCGCACCGCCGCACGTGAACACCTGAATAGTGAGCGGACAACACTCAACTATCAGGATGATCATGACCCCCTCTCGACACCTTCTCTCTGGGCTGTTGCCCAGCACCCTTTACACAGCCCTCATCGCTGCGCCCAGGCTTCTGCACAATAACCGGCAACAGCACCAAAGCCAGGCCCTGTGTACCGCCAGCCTGCTGGATACGCGCAATGCGCACGGAAAATCCGGTCCGGCCTATGTGGTGACCAGCAGCCATTGTCTGCATCGTCTCGGCGGTCTGGTGCATGAGGATCTGCCGATCAAGGGCAGCGTCAACTTCAACTATTTCGACGACACCCTGGAAACCATCAAGGCTTATCCACTCAAAACCCTCAAGTGGAGCAGCAGCCAAGGGGTGGACCTGGCCATCGTCGAGCTGCACACCTCGCTGGCAAGCCTGATTGACGATGGGATCACGCCCTTGAAACTGGCTGAGGCCGCGCCCGCCGATGGCGCTGACATTCTGGCCCTGACAGCGCGCCTATCGACGCCCGCAACGCCTATATCAACGACCCTATTGGCCCGCAAACCGCCCAGAACCCATCGCTCTGTTTCGCCCACTCGATGACGCGGTCAGCGGGCCAGAGGACCACCTCACCAAGATCCTTTTTGTAAATAACAAGCCTGTCAAAGTCTGCACCTATGCCTGTGATCAGGCCGACCAACCCTCAACCCTGCGGGTTGACTTCATAAAGCCTCGCTAACAACCGGAGCCCCACGAATGGAATCAATAAAATTTGGCAATCTGCTCATTAATTTCACAACGGAGTTCAGTCGACTCTGGGACAACAAGGGTTCACCCAACGCAGCACCCGTCAGTTTTTGGCGCCCGGTACCGTCCGCCGACTTCCTCACCGACTATTTTCCGCTCGGCGACCATGCGGTTGCCGGACACGACGGTATCAACCATAAAGCCACGGTCGCTGTGGTATCGGAGGCCCCTGCACTAACCGAAGAAGAGCGCAGTAAAGGCAACGCACTCATGCCACCCATCGAGTTCGAAAAAGTGTGGGATGACAAAGGCTCCAGTGCCCATTCGAACGGGGCCATCTGGCGCCCGCTTCCACCCACCGGCTATGTAGCAATGGGACTGGTGGCCACTGACGGCTACGAAAAACCTTCACTCAACACGATCCGGTGCGTTCGAGCGGATCTGGTGATTGCCTCATACATCAGCGACCCGATCTGGAACAACAGGCGCAGCCCCGCCCGGCTGGACTTCAGCGCCTGGGGCATCAGCCCTCCAGGGGCGGCGGCAGGCGAGGTGTACCTGTCGGCAGGAACCTTTGTCGGAGTCGCCAGCTATACCAAACCCTCGGTACACATTGCGGCTTATTCATTGCGCATGCAGATCCCCCTGCAGGCCAAGGCCCCGCCTCCGGCGCCAGCACTTGCAAGCGAGCGACAGCCTTCACCTTTCGAAAAGGCCGAAGTGACCTATATCGCAAAACTGGCCTGGTTTACCGTCACGGACCCCAATCTGTCGCCCCTCCAACAACTGCGTACGTCCCCCACTTACCGACTGGAACGATCGGACAAATACATATTGGTCGGGTTTGGTCATAACAACAGCTCGCTGAACCAGACCTTCAAATGGACCGCTACGCGAGGGCAGAACGGCAGTAGCCTCAAGACACTGACCGACACCACGGCCATCGAAATTGGCACCGAATGGGGTTTCAACGTGTGGGGCGCTTCGGGCAAGGTCTCGGCAAAACTCAGCGGCAGCCTCACGCACACGCAAACGTCCTCCGAAGGGTGGACCAGCTCGACCACTTTTGAAGTCAACGCCACAGTTCCCGCGCACAAGGCGGTAGCCGTCTATCTGGTGCAAAGCAATTACAAGCTGCTGCGGGAAAACGGTACGCAAGTGTCAACTAGCATCAGCTACACCGACGGTGACAGTGTGTATTGGAGCGAATACCCACCGGCCCGTGAATGCGCGGTCACTTGCAAGCCGTTGCCAGCGCCTGCCTCATGAACCGCTAGAGATAGCGCGCCATGATCTGATCGACCACGCCTTCCTTACGTAGCTGGTCCAGCGCCGCCTGCAGTTTGGCCACCACCTCATCCGGCACGTCCTTGTTCAGTGCCAGATACAGCTGGGCGCTGTTGAAGCGCAGCACCGTCTTGAGCCCGGAAACACCGACCTGGCGCGCCAGATACCGCCCGGCGGGGTCGCCGGTGGCCCAGAGGTCGATCTGCCCCTCCATGAGCTTTTGCGCATTGTCCTGGTCGCGCAGCACGATAATCGGCTTGAGCCCGCGTTTTTCCAGGGTCTGGGCAATGGCATCGCCTTTATAGGCACCGATCTTGTAGGTGCGGGCGTGCTCAAGGTCGGTCAGTTGGATGCTGCTGTCGGCCCTGGCCAGCAGCACCCAGTCATCCGGGCCGATGGGGCCGACCCACTTGAACAACGCTTCGCGGTCCGGCAGGCGCGCCATCACGAATACGCCGTAGCCTGGCTGTTCCAGGGCGAGTTTATAGATCCGCTCCCAGGGGAAGCGCAACGTGAGGTTGTAGGAAATGCCGGCCTGCTTGAAGGTCTCGCGGACAATGTCCACCGCAATGCCTTCGATGTTCTCGTCCTTGGCAAAATTCTTGCCGTTTTTCGCCATGTTGTAAGGCGGAAAGTTTTCCGTCAGCAGCACCAGGGAGGTGCCGGAAGGCTCGGCGGCGTTGGCCGAGCCCGCCAACAGAATGGAAGAACTGGCGAGGGCAAGCAGCAGGTCTTTGAACATGTAGGGTTACCGGAATCCATGGCAGGCCCCAGAGTGCCGCGAGCCTGTCATGGTGTCCAGTGGCGTTTAGCGTACGACGATGCCGCGTGCAGCCATGTAGGCCTTGGCCTCGGGAACGGTGTATTCGCCAAAGTGGAAAATGCTCGCCGCCAACACCGCACTGGCGTGGCCTTCGATGACGCCATCGGCCAGGTGTTGCAGGTTGCCCACCCCACCGGACGCAATCACTGGAATGCCCAGTGCGTCACTGATGGCGCGGGTCACGCCCAGGTCGAAGCCGTTTTTCATGCCGTCCTGGTCCATGCTGGTCAGCAAAATCTCACCGGCGCCCAGGCCTTCCATCTTCATCGCCCACTCCACCGCATCCAGGCCGGTAGGCTTGCGCCCGCCGTGGGTGAAGATCTCCCAACGCGGGGTTTCACCGGGGCCTGAGACTTTCTTGGCGTCGATGGCGACGACGATGCATTGTGAACCGAAATGCTGCGCGGCCTCGCCGACAAACTCCGGGTTGAACACCGCCGCAGTGTTGATCGAAACCTTGTCTGCACCCGCGTTAAGCAGGTTGCGGATGTCTTGCACGGTGCGCACGCCACCGCCCACGGTCAGCGGGATAAACACCTGGCTGGCCATGCGCTCCACGGTATGGAGCGTGGTGTCGCGGCCGTCGACGCTGGCGGTGATGTCGAGAAAGGTAATCTCGTCGGCGCCCTGCTCGTCGTAGCGACGGGCAATTTCCACCGGGTCGCCGGCGTCACGGATGTTCTCGAACTTGACGCCCTTGACCACCCGACCGTTGTCGACGTCCAGGCAAGGGATGATGCGTTTGGCCAGCGCCATGGTCAGTCCTCAGCCTTTGTAGGCATCGCAGTAAGCCTGGGCTTCGGCGACGTCCAGGGTGCCTTCGTAGATCGCGCGGCCAGTGATGGCGCCAATGATCCCCGGCGCCTTGGCGTCCAGCAGCGACTTGATATCGCCCAGGTTGTGGATACCACCGGAAGCGATCACCGGGATTTTGGTGGCAGCCGCCAGCGCCGCGGTAAACGGTACGTTGCAGCCCTGCATCATGCCGTCTTTGGCGATGTCGGTATAAACGATGGCGGACACACCGTCGGCTTCGAACTGCTTGGCCAGGTCGATTACCTGCACGGTGCTGATTTGCGCCCAGCCGTCTGTAGCGACGAAACCATCCTTGGCGTCCAGGCCCACGATGACCTTGCCGGGGAACGCGCGGCAGGCCTCGGCGACGAAGGCCGGGTCTTTCACGGCCTTGGTGCCGATGATCACGTAGCTCACGCCCGCCTTGACGTAGTGCTCGATGGTTTCCAGGGAGCGGATACCACCACCGATCTGGATCGGCAGGTTCGGGTAGCGCTTGGCGATGGCCGTCACCACTTCGCCATTGACCGGCTGGCCTTCGAAGGCGCCGTTCAAGTCCACCAGATGCAGGCGACGGCAGCCGCCCTCCACCCACTTGGCAGCCATGCTCACCGGGTCATCGGAGAACACCGTGGAATCTTCCATGCGGCCCTGGCGCAGACGTACGCAAGCGCCGTCCTTGAGATCGATAGCGGGGATAATCAGCATCTGGCAAACCTTATTCGATATTCAGCATTGCTCGGAAAATCAGGGTTTTTCGAGCGCCCACAAGTCGCTTTCGATGCTCTCGAACCTTTCTTTAAGGTGCGTCTGGGCATCGAAAATCGCCCTGTTGTAATAGTGCGGAGCAATTTCAGTGGTGAACAGTTCGAGGATCTCAGCCACCTCGAACGACCCGAGACGGAGCTCGAAGCGGTCTTCCATGAAACGCTTGATCTTGTCGGTCGCCTCACTCTCCTGCTGGGGAGTGAGGTTGAGGATCGGCGGCTTGATCTTCTTGGCCATTACCAGCGCCCGTCCCAGCTGGCGAAGTTCTGCAGCAACTGCAGGCCATGGGTATGGCTTTTCTCCGGGTGGAACTGCACGGCAAAGCGCGAGCCTTCGGCCAGGGCTGCGGCGAAATCGACGCCGTAGTGCCCGCCACCCACCACCTGGCGCGGGTTACCGGCGGCAATGTAGTAGCTGTGTACGAAGTAGAAACGCGCCATGTCCGGGATGTCGTGCCACAACGGGTGATCGACGGTGCGGCGCACTTCGTTCCAGCCCATGTGCGGGACTTTCAGGTGTTCGCCGTCTTCGTGCAGGTCCTTGCCGAAGAACTTCACATCCCCCGGGAACAGGCCGATGCAGTCGACGCCGCCGTTCTCTTCACTGCGGTCGAGCAAGGCTTGCATGCCCACGCAGATCCCGAGGAACGGCCGGTCCTGGCTGACTTCGCGCACCAGGCTGTCAAAGCCCAGGCGGCGGATTTCGGCCATGCAATCGCGAATAGCGCCCACACCGGGGAACACCACACGGTCGGCTTCGCGGATCACCTGCGCATCGCTGGTGATCAGCACCTTGCCGGCGCCGACGTGTTCGAGGGCCTTGGCCACCGAATGCAGGTTGCCCATGCCGTAGTCGATAACCGCGACCGTCTGCATTACAGAACGCCCTTGGTCGACGGCATTTGCCCGGCCATGCGGTCATCCAGCTCCACCGCCATGCGCAGGGCGCGGCCGAAAGCCTTGAACACGGTTTCGATCTGGTGGTGGGTGTTGGTGCCGCGCAGGTTGTCGATGTGCAGGCTGACCAGGGCGTGGTTGACGAAGCCCTGGAAGAACTCCTGGAACAGGTCCACATCAAAGCCGCCCACGGTGGCGCGGGTGTAGGGCACGTGCATCTGCAGGCCTGGGCGGCCCGAAAAGTCGATGACCACACGCGACAGCGCCTCATCCAGCGGGACATAGGCGTGGCCGTAACGGCGAATGCCTTTTTTGTCGCCGATGGCCTTGGCAAACGCCTGGCCGAGGGTGATACCGACATCCTCCACGGTGTGGTGGTCGTCGATATGCAGGTCGCCCTTGCTGACGATATCCAGGTCGATCAGCCCATGACGGGCGATTTGATCCAGCATGTGCTCAAGAAAAGGAACACCGATATCAAATCGGGCCTTTCCGGTGCCATCCAGGTTGATCGAGGCTTTGATCTGGGTTTCCAGAGTGTCGCGCTCGACGGACGCCTTACGTTCGGCCATCACCAGCTCCGCAAAATCATTGGGCGAAAAAGGTGGCCATTATAGGGGCTGCGGGCGCTAAACAGAAACATCGAAGGGGATAAGACTGACGGCCTGTCGGGGATAGACATGTGCATACAACCCCCGACAAGCACGCAACAACCCTTGTAGGAGCCGGCTTGCCGGCGAAGCATTCGCAAGATCAGCATCGACCTCACTGACGCCATCGCCGGCAAGCCGGCTCCTACAGGTTTTTACATCAGTGGAATAGCACTGCAGTCTTCTGCAAGGTCACCCACACGCCCCACGCCAGCGGGATACCTACAACCAGCCAGGCAGCAATGGCCAATGGCACGGTGCCAGAGGCTGCTTTCCACTCCAGGGAAGTGCTGGCATCGGCGCCCTTGTCATGGCCCAGGGCCTGTTCGGCAGCCAGTTCGGCGTCGGTCATGAAGTACTTGTCGGCCACCGGGCGTACCAGCAGGTTGCAGATAAAGCCCAGCACCAGCAGGCCGGCGAGGATGTACAAGGTGATGTCATAGGCCGCGGCGCGTTCGACGCCGATGCTCAACTGATACTCACGCAAGTAGTTCACCAACACCGGGCCCAGCACGCCGGCCGCCGCCCAGGCGGTGAGCAGGCGACCGTGGATCGCGCCGACCATTTGCGTGCCGAACAGGTCCGCCAGGTAGGCCGGTACGGTCGCGAAGCCGCCGCCGTACATCGACAGGATGATGCAGAACGCCGCCACGAACAGCGAGACGTTGCCCAGGTGGCCGAGGTTCGGGATCAGCGCATACAGGGCAAAGCCCAGGGCGAAGAACACGAAGTAGGTGTTCTTACGGCCCAGGTAGTCGGAAAACGACGCCCAGAAGAACCGCCCACCAATGTTGAACAGGCTCAGCAGCCCGGTGAAACCCGCCGCGATGGCGGCGATGGAGGCCAGTTGCCCGGCATCCAGTTGGCCAAATGGCACGTCCACGCCCAGCAGCTTGCCGCCAAATACTTCCTGCAACAGCGGCGACGCCATGCCGAGGATGCCGATACCGGCCGATACGTTCAGGCACAGCACCAGCCAGACCAGGCGAAATTGCGGGGTTTTCCAGGCCACGTTCACGTGCACGTGACGGTGGGTGATCATCGCGTTGCTGGCTTTTTTCGCCGGCGCGGTCCAGCCCTCAGGCTTCCAGCCGGTCGGTGGCACGCGGTAGGACAAGGCACCGCCGATCATGAACACGAAGTAGATCGCGGCCATTACCAAAAAGCTCTGCCACACGCCCACGCCGGTCGGCGAGGCAAAGTGGCCCATCAGCGCTGCCGCCAGCGGCGCACCGACCATCGCCCCGCCGCCAAAGCCCATGATCGCCATGCCGGTGGCCATGCCGCGCTTGTCCGGGAACCACTTGATCAGGGTCGAGACCGGCGAGATATAGCCCAGGCCCAGGCCGATACCGCCAATGACCCCGGAGCCGAGCCACATCAGCCAGATCTGGTGGGTATAGATCCCCAGCGCCGAGATCAGCAGGCCACCACACCAGCACAGTGCCGAGACCACACCGGCCTTGCGCGGCCCGGCGTGTTCCAGCCAGCCGCCCCAGATCGCTGCCGAGCAGCCCAGGAAGATGAAGAACAGGGTGTAGATCCAGCCCAGCATGGAAATCGGCCAGTCGCAGGACGACGAGAAGATCTGCGCGATAAAACTCATGTCCGGCGCACAAGCCACCGGCGCGGTCACACCCAGCGCCTTGGACAGTGGCAGCCAGAACACCGAGAAGCCGTAGGCCATGCCGATGCACAAGTGGATGGCCAGGGCGGCCGGCGGAACCAGCCAGCGGTTGAAACCGGGCTTGGCGATGATGCGCTCCTTGGACAGGAACGCAGGCTGCGCAGCAGTAACGCCGGCCGCAGTGCTAGTGTTCATTGGTGTTTCCCCCAGTTATTGGTCTGTGTTCGCCAGGCGCTCTCCTCCTCGGCCTTTGCACGCAATGCGTGGCCGTTTTGTCGAGTGAAGCTCCTTGTAAGCGCGACGTTTCGTCGCAGAAGGCGGGCGAACGCGCAAAGATTAGCATCTGGCGCAGCGAGAGAAACCAAACTGACACTACCTTTTTCGGTTCATCTGTTTTGTTTGACACTATGTAACGATGCGTAAACAGCCGTGGACCTCGCGGCGTTATACTCTGCGGCTAAATTTTAAAATCGACACACAAGGACTCGCCCATGAAAGCGTTCGGCAAAATCCTGGGTCTGGTACTTCTCGGGCTGTTGCTGATCATTGTGGCTCTGGGCTTTGCCCTGACCCACCTCTTCGATCCCAACGACTATAAAGACGAGATTCGCCAGATTGCCCGCGACAAGGCCCACATCGAGCTGACGCTCAATGGCGATATCGGCTGGAGCCTGTTCCCCTGGCTGGGCCTGGAGTTGCATGAAGCCAGCGTGGCTACCCTGAGCAATCCTGCCCAACCGTTTGCCGACCTGCAGATGCTCGGCCTGTCGGTACGCGTGCTGCCGCTGCTGCGCCGCGAAGTGCAGATGAGCGATGTGCGCGTCGAGGGCCTGAACCTGCGCCTGACCCGCGACAAGCAAGGCCATGGCAACTGGGAAGATATCGGCAAGGCACCGCCCGTTGCAGCTACCGGCACCGCCGAGGCACCCGCGACGACTGCGCCAACCACGGCGCCAGCGCCGGAGAAACCGGCCCAGCCGATCCGCCTGGACATCGACAGCCTGACGGTCAACAACGCCCGCATCGAGTACAACGACGAGCAGACCGGCAAGCAGTTCAGCGCCGAAAGCATCCAACTGAGCACCGGTGCCGTGCATGAAGGCGCAAGCATTCCGGTCAAGCTCACCGCGTTCTTCGGCAGCAACCAGCCGGTAATGCGGGTCAAGAGCGAGCTCAACGGCGAGCTGCGTTTTGATCGTGCCCTCAAGCGCTATCAGTTCGAAGACATGAAAATCGCAGGCGAAGCCACTGGCGAGCCGCTGCAAGGCAAGACCGTGACGTTTGCCACCCAGGGCCAGTTGCTGGTGGACCTGTCGGCAAACATTGCCGAGTGGACCGGCCTCAAGCTCTCGCTCAACCAACTGCGGGCACTGGGCGAACTGAAGGTCAACGACCTGGATAAAACCCCGCAGATCAGCGGCGCCCTGTCGATTGCCCAGTTTGACCTGGCCAAGTTCCTCGACAGCGTCGGCCAGCCGCTACCGGCCATGGCCCCAGAGAGCCTGAGCAAGGTCGAACTGGTCAGCCGCCTGCAAGGCACGCCGTCGAGCATGGCCCTGGAAGACCTCAACCTCAAAGTCGATGGCAGCACCTTCACCGGGCGCCTGGCGGTGGAGGACTTTGCCAAGCAAGCCCTGCGCGTGCAGTTGAAGGCCGACACGTTCAATGCCGACCACTACCTGCCCGCCAAGTCCGAGGCCGCCAACAGCGCCGCCGTTGCGCGCAAGGCCGAGGTGCAGAGCAGCGAAGCCGGGGCCATGGCCGCCGGTGGCACCACGCCGTTGCCGGACGCGCCGACCAAAGGCGCCTGGAGCACCGACAAGCTACTGCCACTGGCGCGCCTGCGCAGCCTGGACGTGATTGCCGACCTGTCCTTCGGCCAACTGACCCTGAGCCAGTTGCCCATCGAGAATGCAGCACTCAAGGCCTCCGGCCAGGGTGGCCAGCTCAAGCTCGACACCTTGAGCGGCGGTCTCTACAACGGCACGTTCCAGGCCAGCGGCAGCCTCGATGCACGGGAGGATGTGCCGGTGCTGGCGCTACAGACCAAAATCAAGCAAGTGCCGGTCGAGCGCATCCTGCAGGCCCAGGGGCAGACCCCGCCGGTCAAGGGCCAGATCACCCTCGACAGCAACCTGAGCGGGCGTGGCAACAGCCAGAAAGCGCTGATCGACAGCCTCAACGGCACCGCCAGCTTCGTCATCAACAATGGCGTGCTGCTCAATGCCAACCTTGAGCAACAACTGTGCACCGGCATTGCCCTGCTCAACCGCAAGACCCTGGCCGCCACACCGCGCAGCAAGGACACTCCGTTCCAGGAACTCAAGGGCAACCTGACCTTGCGTAATGGCGTGGCCAGCAACCCGGACCTGAAAGTGCGCATCCCCGGCCTGACCGTCAACGGCAATGGCGACGTGGACCTGCGCGTACTGGGCATGGACTACCGCGTGGGCATCATCGTCGAAGGCGACAAGCGCGACATGCCGGACCCGGCCTGCCAGGTCGGCTCGAACTTCCAGGGCATCGAAGTACCGCTGCGCTGCCGTGGCCCGCTGGAGCTGGGTGCCAAGGCCTGCCGCCTGGACAAGGACGGCCTGGGCCAGGTGGCCGCTAAAATGGCGGGCAACAAGCTCAGCGAGAAGATTGAAGAGAAGCTCGACAAGGTCAATCCCAAGCTCAAAGACGCCCTCAAAGGTTTGTTCAACCGATGAGAAACGAGCAATTTTCAGCGGCCGTGCTCGACTGGTACGACCGTCACGGCCGCCATGACCTGCCCTGGCAACAGGGCATCACCCCGTATCGGGTGTGGGTCTCGGAAATCATGCTGCAACAGACCCAGGTCAGCACCGTGCTCAATTACTTCGATCGCTTCATGGCCTCGCTGCCAACGGTCGAAGCCCTGGCGGCCGCGCCGGAAGATGAAGTGCTGCACCTGTGGACTGGGCTGGGCTACTACACCCGGGCACGCAACCTGCAAAAGACCGCGAAGATTGTCGTCGCCGAATACGGCGGCGAGTTTCCCCGCGATGTAGAGAAACTCACCGAGCTGCCGGGCATCGGCCTGTCCACCGCCGGCGCCATCGCCAGCCTGAGCATGGGCCTGCGCGCGCCGATCCTCGACGGTAACGTCAAGCGCGTGCTGGCACGCTTTACCGCCCAGGAAGGCTACCCGGGCGAGCCCAAGGTGGCCAAGCAGCTGTGGGCCACTGCCGAGCGCTTTACCCCCCACGACCGCGTCAACGCCTACACCCAGGCCATGATGGACATGGGCGCCACCCTCTGCACCCGCAGCAAGCCCAGCTGCCTGCTGTGCCCCCTGGAAAAGGGCTGCGAGGCGCACATGCTGGGCCTGGAAACCCGCTACCCGATCCCCAAGCCACGCAAGACCATCCCGCAAAAGCGCACGCTGATGCCGATGCTGGCCAACCAGGAGGGCGCGATCCTGCTTTACCGTCGCCCCTCTACAGGGCTGTGGGGCGGGCTGTGGAGCTTGCCGGAACTGGACAACCTGAACGATCTGGAACACCTGGCCAACCAGCACTCACTGGCGCTGGGCAAACATCAGGAACTACCCGGGCTGGTGCATACCTTCAGCCACTTCCAGTTGGCTATCGAACCCTGGCTGGTGCAGGTCGAGGAATCGGCCCATCACGTGGCCGAGGCCGACTGGCTCTGGTATAACCTCGCCACCCCGCCGCGCCTGGGCCTTGCCGCCCCGGTGAAAAAACTGCTGAAGCGCGCGGCCGACGTATTGAACGCAGGAGTTTCGTCATGACCCGCACCATCATCTGCCGCAAGTATCACGAAGAACTGCCCGCCCTTGAGCGCGCCCCATTCCCGGGCGCCAAGGGCCAGGACATTTTCGACCACGTCTCCGCCAAGGCCTGGGCCGACTGGCAGAAGCACCAGACCCTGCTGATCAACGAAAAACGCCTGAACATGATGAACGCCGAAGACCGCAAATATCTGCAGGGCGAGATGGACAAGTACTTTTCCGGCGAGGATTACGCCAAGGCCGACGGCTACGTGCCGCCTGCTCAATAATTGAGCAAAAACCGGGGTTGGCACGTAAGCGACGGTAATAATTAAATATTTTTTGAAAACTTGCTTGACGACCCCCTGAAAAACCCGTTTAATGCGCCCCGTTGCCCAGATAGCTCAGTCGGTAGAGCAGGGGATTGAAAATCCCCGTGTCGGCGGTTCGATTCCGTCTCTGGGCACCACTTATTAGTTTCAGGTGGTGCAAACATCATCTGGAACACCCAAGAAACCCGCCTAGTGCGGGTTTTTTGTTGCCTGCGATTTAGTGCGCCAGCGCCCCTCTGGTTACTTTTAGGTTAACGCCAAGCCTCACGGGCATCCGATGTGTTATTTATCGCGCTGCTCAACCGTCTAGCCTTAATCCACTCTTCAGCAAGGTAGTTACTTCATGACCAGGTATTTGTTCTGCACGCTGTTAATGCTGACAGCGCTGCTCAGCGGATGCGCCACGACGATGGACGTCGCGATCAATGCAACCCCTGATCCGGACTATCACTTTGACCGACAGGCGCCCGTGCTGGTGACATCGGTCGGCGGCAATAGCGAGAATGCGCTCAATGCCCGCTACTACCTGCGCGACATGGTCAGCGCCATGAAGGACCAGGGGTTTCGCGAGGTCTATACCGACGTGACCCTACCCAAGAATCGCACGCCAAAAATCACCATCACCCTCGATATCGACAGCCACCAGGTGACCTACCGCTATACCGCCACCGAGTATGGGCAGGTGCCAACCAGCACCTCTACCGTGTGCAAGAACAGCAAGAAAAAAAGCGACCAGATGATCTGCACCAGCACGCCGAACACCACCTATGGCCCGGTAGGCAGTTCGGAACGCACCGGCTACACCACCCTCACCACCTTCACCGCCACGGCTCGGGATGAAGCGAGCAAACGCGCGGTGTACCTGCTGCGGGTAACGTCCTACAACGAGGACTGCCAGGCGGCCAAGGTCGAGGCCTTCCTGGTGCAGCAGGGCTTGCAGAACCTGAACTTCCAGGACCGTGTGCAGCGCAACTACAGCGTGACGATGCCCGAGGGGTATCGCTGCAAATAGTTCGTCGCCCCATTCCAGGTAGTGCACGGCGAATGTCACTTCGCAGTCCTGCCTGACGGCCAGCCTTGATTGCCCCTCCCCGCACAGGGCGACCCCACCCGGTCGCCCGCATCAAACATCCCCCCCGCCAAAAAGCCAGGCTCGACTGAAGCCCATAGTTGCTAATAGCAATTATTATCATTTAAGCTGGCGCGCAAAATCCCCCCTGCACCACTAAAAATAATCAAGGAGCTGCGATGCCTTCTGCACGCGAGCCAGGTTCATGGTTGAAGGCACTTGGCCTTGTCCCCTTAGGATTCGCTTCGATGCTTGCCCCCGCCGCCTTCGCGGCCGAGGAAAAAGGCCAGCTCGAACTGCCCAGCCAAAGCATTACGGCAACTGCCTCAGAAGAAACGGCCGACGGCCCGGTCAAAGGCTATGTTGCCAAGCGCAGTGCAACGGGGGTCAAGACTGACACCCCAATCACTGAGATCCCCCAGTCGATCTCCGTCATCAGCGCCGACCGCATGCGCGATCAGGGCGCACTGACCGTGCAAGACGCATTGCGGTATGTTTCTGGGGTGCGGGCCGAGACCTTCGGGCTCGATAGCCGGGGAGACTGGTCGAAAGTGCGAGGCAGCTCGCCGGCCCTGTTCCTGGATGGTTTACAGCAGAGCTTCGGTACTTACACCAACGTGCGCACCGACCCCTTCACCCTGGAACGCCTTGAAGTGCTCAAGGGCCCCGCGTCGATGCTGTATGGGCAAAGCCCCGTGGGGGGCCTCATCAATCAGGTCAGCAAACGCCCCAAAGCCGAACAGCACACCGAAGTGCAACTGCAGTACGGCAATTACAACCGCAAGCAGGTCGCCGTGGACACCACCGGCTCCCTGAACCCACAAGGCACGCTGCTGTACCGGCTGGTGGCGATCCAGCGCGACAGTGACACTCAGGTTGATCATGTCAAAGACAACCGCCAGGTCCTGATGCCATCGCTGACCTGGCGCCCCAACGACGATATCGACTGGACCCTCCTGGCCAACATCCAGCGCGATGACAGCGGCTCCACCACGCAGTTCTTCCCACACAAAGGTACCGTCTGGAACGCGCCATATGGCCGGATCCACAGCAACCGGTTCGCCAGCGAGCCAGGCTTTGACGAATACGACAGTGACCAGACAGCGCTGACGTCGCAATTTTCGTGGCATCTGAACGATACGTGGACCCTGCGCCAAAACCTGCGCTGGCAAAAAAGCAAAGTCAGCTACCAATCGATTTACTCGGTATTTGCCAAAAACCCACCGTTCAAGCCCGATAACCAGACCCTCGACCGCGTCTATTACGTTTCCAAACCCGAGGTCAAAGTGTGGGTCGCCGACCAAAACGCCGAGGCTCGATTTGACACCGGCCCGCTCCAACACACCCTGTTGCTGGGAGGCGATTACCAGCATGCCGTCTCCAACCGGGACGGCGCCAGCGGCAACGCAACACCACTGAACGTGTACGAACCGGTGTATGGCACCTTTGATCCCTCTGTCATTCGCCTCACCGCAGACCCGGAACAACGGGTCATGCAAAAAGGGCTGTATGCCCAGGACCAGATCAAATACGAGCAGTGGTTGTTGACCCTGGGCCTGCGCAAGGACTGGTCCGCCAGCCAGACCCAAGGCAGCGCCCGACAAAAGGACGACAAGCTGACCGGCCGCGCGGGCCTGACCTATCTGTTCGACAACGGCATAGCGCCCTACTTGAGCTACAGCGAATCATTCCAGCCCCAAATCGGCCTCAACCGGCGAACGCTGGAACCCTACGTACCGCTCAAGGGCAAACAATGGGAGCTGGGCGTGAAATATCAGCCGGTTGGCAGCAACAGTCTCTACACCGCAGCGGTGTATGACATTCGCGAGCAGAACCGCCGCATGCCCGACCCCCTGGATGCGATGAACACCCTGCAAAGTGGTGAAACCCGTGCCCGTGGGCTGGAGCTCGAAGCCCTGGTGACAGTCACGCCCGCCTGGGACCTGATTGGCACCTACAGCTACACCGACACCACCGTCATCAAGGGTTCGCCCGCCGAGCAAGGCAAACGCCTGGCCAGCGTTCCAGAGAACATGGCGTCGGTATGGAGCCAGCATCGATTCAGCATCGGCGACATTTCCGGGTTCAGCGTCGGTGCAGGCATTCGCTATGTAGGAACCAGCTGGGATGGGGCCGACCGGCTGAAAACACCGTCTTCCACCCTGGTGGACGCGATGCTCGGGTATCGCTACCAGAACTGGAACCTGAGCCTCAACGCGACCAACCTGGAAGACAAGACCTACTACACCACATGCCTGGCACGAGGTGACTGCTTCATCGGTAACCGTCGTACGCTCGTCGGTACACTGGCCTACAACTTTTGATCGAGCTGTAAGGCCACGACACTGCGGCGGCTGATCACGGCACCCGGAACACCAATAACGGGTTGTCATTGAGTCGCCCATTGAACGCTGGGGCCAGGTGCTCCAGCGGCGTGGCCTGCAGCAGTTCGGTTTCCTTGCGCGCGACGATGACCAAGGACGAGCGCGGCAGCGCGTTCAGTTGCGCAAGGTCGTCGCGCCCGACAAACAGCGGCTGCTCGTCATGGTCCAGGTTCATGATGTAGCGAATGGCCCAGGTGTCCTTGCCGAGGTTGAGAAACACCAACGGTCCGGGGTGCTCGGCCCGCAGGTTTTCCACCGCACCCACAAAGTTTTTGGTGTCGAATTGCAGATCCTTGGCCGGCTCCACGACCGTCACCAGTACCAGCCATTGAGTGGCCAGCGCGATCAGGCTGAGCGTCACCAGTCGCGGCCCCACACGGCCGTGCAAACGACGCCAGGCAGCCACCGCCGCCAGTTGCAGGACGACCAGCAGCGCAATCAATCCCGGCACTGAAACATCAGGCCAGTAACCGTGCTTGCTCCACAGCTGCCGGCAGACCAGGACCACGACAAGCCCCAGCAGCGGCAGGACCGCCACCAGCCACTCATAACCCCGACGCACCCCAAGCAACCAGCCCCGGGCCTGTAGCAGCCCGTAGGCCGCCACGGCGGCAAACATCGGGACCATCGGCAGGATGTAGTAGGCGCGCTTGAAGTTCGGCACCGATAACCCCAGCAGGATCATCAGGCCACAGCCGCCCAGGCGCAGCATCAGCCGCACATCGGCATCTTGATTGCGCGCCGACCAGGTGTGGCGCAGGGCAATCAACGTCGCCAGCGCCAGCGGGATCACCGGGAAGTAGCGATACAGGCTCAGCTTGAAGTAGAAGTAGAACGGTTCGCCGCTTTCATCCAGGCGGCCGGCCACCTGCATCTTCATCACCTCATCGGCAAAAGCATCACCCCCGGTGATCCGCGCCAGCTTCAGCAACACCCACCAACAGGCAAGGAGTAGGACCAGGCCGATCACGCCGTGGGCAATCACCTTTTTCAGCAAGCCAATCTTCTCTTCCCGCGAACGGGCAGGCCCCAGCGCCCAATACACGCAGGCAACACCACAGACCTCGATCAACCCCAAAGGGCCACGAATGGCAAAGGCCGCCACAAACAGGGGAAAGATTGCGTATTGGCGCAGCCGCGAGCCCAGGCGCTCGCCGGTGTGCAGCAGGTAGAAACAGCCCAGGCACAGCAGGGAGACCATCTGGTCCAGGCAGACTGAACGCGACTTCTCCAGCAATTGCGCGGTCAAGGCCGTCAGCACTACCGTCAGCAACGCCCAGGCCCGCCCGGAGGGCACCAGCAAACGGTAGACCAGGGCCATGACCCCGGCCGACGCCAGGGCGGTGGGCAGCACGTTAGCCAGGTCGTTAGGCGCACCGAACAACCGGGCAAAGAGCAGGCTGAAATAAGTCGCCGTCCCTGGGTAATCCGGGTAAGGCTCACCGTAGGTGGTAGGGAAAAGACTCGCGCCGTGGCGGAACATCTCCTGCATGAACACCGCCCAACGCCCGTCAAACCCTTGCGGCTGTTGATCCCAGATGCCCAGGGTAAATAACAACAAGGCCACCAGGAAAACACCCAGGGCCTCCACACGAAAACGGTTGCGGTGTTCCATGGTTTAACCTGCCAGGGCCGGGGGAGATGCTGGCGTATATTGCCGGCAGCACGCCTGAATCGCGCCTGAACCAAACGCAACATTGCGATGGCACAGACAACAACTCACTGTAGGCGCTGGCTTGCCAGCAAAAAATCGTCAACGATCACTAAAGTTCTGGCTCACTCCCCCTATCCACAGCGCATGGATCAAGGCCTTTCATGAACCTGCCCACCCGCCCTCACCCCGAGACATTCCGCGAGCCCGCCGCCGACCACTACCCCATCGGCGGTTTCACCTGGCGCCATATCCGCCGCGACATCGAGCGCCCAGTGGTGATCATAAACGCCGCCACCTCGGTACGCTGCCGTCACTATTCGCGCTTTGCCGCGTACTTGTTTGCCAATGGCATGGACGTCATCACCTACGACTATCGCGGTATCGGCGAGTCGCGTAGTGGCTCATTGCGCGGGTTCAAGGCCTCGTGGTCAGACTGGGGCCGGCTGGATTTCGAGGCCATCGTGCAACGGGCGCAGCGCGAGTTTGCCGGGCAGCCCATTGATGTGGTCGGCCACAGCTTTGGCGGCTGCGCGGCCGGGCTCGGGGCGTCGGGGGCGGCGATCAGGCGCTTGGTAACCGTAGGGGCGCAGTTCGCCTACTGGCGCGACTATCAAGCGGACGGGCGCTGGCGGATGTTTGCCAAATGGCACCTGGTGATGCCACTGGTCACCGCCGTCTGCGGGTATTTCCCGGGCAAGCGCCTGGGCTGGCTGGAAGACACGCCCGCCGGGGTGGTGCGCGACTGGAGCACGCCCACGCCTACCTACGAGACACGCCCCAGCGGGCGGGCCTTGGGCGTGTTGCCCTTTGCCCGGGTGCAGGCACAGATCCTGGCGATCAGCATCAGCGACGACCCGTTTGGCACGGTGCCCGCCATCGAGCGCCTGCTGAACTACTTCCAGGCCAGCGAGCGCACGCACCTGCGTATCGCGCCCATGGATATTGGCGAAAAGGCCGTCGGGCATTTCGCGTTTTTCCGTAGCGAATATCAGGATCGGTTGTGGCCGATTGCACTGGCCTGGTTGCAGCATGGCCAGTTGCCGGCCGACACGCCGGGGTCACGGCTGTAGAAACCCTTGGGATTTCGCCAGACCTGCGCTTCAATACGCCACCCAGATCCTGAACCAAGGACGTGAGCCCATGGCTTCGCTAGACAAGCAGCAAAAACGTGCCCAGCGGGCAAAAGCCAAGGCCAAGCAGAACCGCACCCAGCGCGCCAATGCGCCCAAGCAGGATGCGTTTGCAGGTGACGACGAGCGTATTGACCTTGAGTCGGTGGATTTGACCGAACTGTTCGTGCAAATGCGCGCGGCCGGCGAGACCAGCCAGCAGGCGCTGTGTGCGGCATTCCTGGCGCACCCGTTGCTGGCGCTGGTGCTGGAGCAGGAAGGCGAAGAAAACGCCACGGACTTTATCCTGGCGGCGCTGATCGAGTATCGGCAGTGGTCCACCGACAGCGATGATGAAGCGGCGGCGTTGGCGTGGATTGAATCGCCAGAGTTCCAGGCGGACTACGTGGCGGCATCCCAGGCGCTGACCAGCGCGCAGGATTGATACAACACAAGCGGGCTTGCCCTAATGCCGACCAGTTAAGCGAGCGCAATGCTCAAAGCAGTGAAGATCAAATGTGGGAGCGGGCTTGTCGGATCGCCGCATCGCCGCGAAGACGTCGGCCCAGCCAACATTGATGTTGACTGACCCACCGCTTTCGCGAGCAAGCCCGCTCCCACAGTGCTTTGTGGTGCTAGACAGCAAGCATTTCAACTCATCAGTTGAGTACCGCAGCCCCCAACTTCTGGGCCCGGCGCCGACTTGCCACCAGCAACCCCGCCAACACCACCAGCAGGCTCAACACACCGGTCGCGATAATCTCCACCCGATGCGCTTCCTGGAACAACATGATGGTCAACGCGCCGACGATAAACACGATCACCGCGTAAGTCAGGCCGGGGAACAACCACATCTTGAAGGCAATCTTCTCGCCCGCCGCAGTACGTTTCTGACGCATGCGCAGTTGCGACACGGCGATCACCAGGTACACCAGCAGCGCAATCGCGCCGGAGCTGGCCAGCAGGAATTCAAACACCGCCGCCGGCGCCACGTAGTTGGCAAATACCGCGAGGAACGCCGCGCCGGTAGACAGCATCACTGCCCAGTAAGGCGTGCCGCTCTTGTTGGTGCGCTTGGCCACCGCCGGCGCATCTCCACGACGCCCCAGGGAAAACAGCATGCGCGACGCGGTGTACAGCGCCGAGTTCAAGCAACTGGTCACGGCGACCAACACCACCAGGTCGACGATCAGCTTGGCATTCGGGATGCCCATGCGTTCCAGCACCGTCTGGTAGGAACCGACGGCAGCCAGGGTCGGATCGTTCCACGGCACCAAGGCCACAACGATGAAGATCGACACCAGGTAGAACAAGCCGATCCGCCAGATCACCGAGTTGGTGGCCTTGGTGATCTGCTGGCCAGGGTTCTTCGATTCTGCAGCCGCGATGGTCACGATTTCGGTGCCCATGAACGAGAACATGGTGGTCAAAATCGCCGCCAGCACCGCGCCCATGCCGTTGGGCAAAAAGCCTTGGGTGTCGAACAGGTGCGAGACGCCGCTGACCTGGCTGCCCGGCAGCAAGCCGAAAATCGCCAGTACGCCGAGGATCACAAAGCCGATGATCGCCACCACCTTGATCAGGGCAAACCAGAACTCGAACTCGCCGTAGTTCTTCACGCTGAACAGGTTGGTCGCGGTCAGCAGCAGGGTGATGACCAGGGTGAAAGCCCAGATCGCCACGTCGGGGAACCAGGCATGCAGGATAGTTGCGGCGGCGTTGGCTTCCAGGGGAATCACCAGCACCCAGAACCACCAATACAGCCAGCCGATGGTAAAGCCGGCCCAATGGCCGATAGCCCGGTCGGCGTAAGTGGAAAATGAGCCAGTGTCTGGCGAGGCAACGGCCATCTCGGCCAGCATGCGCATCACCAGCACCACCAACGTACCGGCTGCGGCATAAGCCAACAGTACGGCGGGCCCGGCTGCCGCAATCGCGTGGCCGGAGCCGACAAACAAACCAGCGCCGATCACACCGGCAATCGACAACATGGTGACATGCCGCGGTTTGAGCCCCTGTTCGAGGTCATTGGAGCTTTGCGTACTACTCATTGACACACCTTTGCGAGGAATTGCGTATACGGTCCACCCGGCCTGCCGCCTCTTCGTGAAAAGAAACAAACGGGGCGTTCTTTATTTTTTACGCAAGATTTGCGCCAAAATGTTACAAAGCCAAGGTTGACGCGGCCTGTAGGACAATCCCTCAGCGCTCGCAAGCCATTGAGATTACTGGCAATCCGCCACAGCGTTACCGCTCGACTCACTTCAAGAACGAATGAGCGCACCAAAAACACACACAAAAAGTAAGTGACGCCCAATTAAAGGGCCGATAGGCACCGTTTACCCGTTTAACCCTTCCAACACCCGGCCAAAGCTGGCACCATCGCGCCCTTTTTTACGCGACTGCCACGGGTTTATCGGTTAAAACGGCTGTTCGGTTGTTGATGGCGCGACACGCTACTGTGCCGATGCGACAACCTGTCACACACCGTCTGTTTAACGCCCGTGGCGCTGTTGGCTGTCATCCGGACGCTATGCTAGCTTGGCGCCACGCCAGGAAGGCGACCCAACAGCAGGAACGCAATGAACACAATGAGGACCGCACATGGCTTTGGCCGCGCCCGCGCTTGAAATCCGCAACTTGCATAAACGCTATGGTGAGCTGGAGGTGCTTAAAGGCATCTCGCTGACCGCTCGCGACGGCGATGTGATCTCGATCCTGGGTTCGTCCGGTTCCGGCAAGTCCACCTTCCTGCGCTGCATCAACCTGCTGGAAAACCCGCACCAGGGCCAGATCCTGGTGGCCGGCGAAGAGCTCAAGCTCAAGGCCGCGAAAAACGGCGAGCTGATGGCCGCCGACGGCAAGCAGATCAATCGCCTGCGCAGCGAAATCGGTTTTGTCTTCCAGAACTTCAACCTCTGGCCGCACATGAGCATCCTCGACAACATCATCGAGGCCCCACGCCGCGTGCTCGGCCAAAGCAAAGCCGAGGCCATCGAAGTGGCCGAGGCGCTGCTGGCCAAGGTCGGCATTGGCGACAAGCGCCACGCCTACCCGGCGCAATTGTCTGGCGGCCAGCAGCAACGCGCCGCCATCGCCCGCACCCTGGCGATGCAGCCTAAAGTCATTCTGTTCGATGAGCCCACTTCGGCACTTGACCCGGAAATGGTTCAGGAAGTACTTAATGTGATCCGCGCGCTGGCCGAAGAAGGCCGCACCATGCTGCTGGTCACCCACGAAATGGGCTTTGCCCGCCAAGTGTCCAGCGAAGTGGTGTTCCTCCACCAGGGTCTGGTCGAAGAGCAAGGATCGCCACAGCAGGTGTTTGACAACCCGCTTTCGGCGCGCTGCAAACAATTCATGTCCAGCAACCGCTAACGGAGCAACATGCATGCAGAACTATAAAAAATTCCTCCTGGCCGCCGCCGTTTCCATGGCGTTCAGCGCCACGGCCATGGCCGAGACTTTGAAAATGGGGATCGAGGCGGCCTACCCGCCCTTCAACAATAAAGACGCCAGTGGCAACGTTGTCGGCTTCGACAAAGACATCGGCGACGCCCTGTGCGCCAAGATGAAAGTCGAGAAGTGCGAAGTGTATGTCTCGGACTGGGACGGCATCATCCCGGCCCTGAACGCCAAGAAGTTCGACTTCCTGGTGTCGTCGCTGTCGATCACCGACGAGCGCAAGCAAGCCGTTGACTTCACCGACCCGTACTACTCCAACAAGCTGCAATTCATCGCGGCCAAGTCCATCAAGGACTTCAAGACCGACGCCGACTACCTCAAGGGCAAGATCATCGGTGCCCAGCGTGCGACATTGGCCGGTACCTACCTGGAAGACAAACTGCCAGACACCACCGCCAAGCTCTATGACACCCAGGAAAACGCCTACCTCGACCTGACGTCCGGCCGCCTGGACGGGATGCTCGCCGACAAGTACGTGCAATACGAGTGGCTCAAGAGCAAAGACGGTTCGGCCTACGAGTTCAAGGGCGATCCGGTTGTAGAAAGCGACAAGATCGGCATCGCCGTGCGTAAAGGCGACCCGCTGCGCGAGCGCCTGAACAAAGCCCTGGCGGAAATCAAGGCCGACGGCACCTACAAGAAGATCAACGACAAGTACTTCCCTTTCAGCATCGAATGATCCTGATTGGCCAGACCGGCGCGCTCCGTTGAGCGCGCCGGTTTTTCGCAAGCCTTGCGCGATATGAAAAAACCATGAATTTCGATCTCTACGGATTCGGCCCCGCACTCGCTGCCGGCGCGCTGATGACCGTCAAACTGGCACTCACGGCGTTATGCCTGGGGCTGGTGCTCGGCCTGGCCGGCGCCCTGGCCAAGACTTCCCCGTACAAGTTCCTGCAATGGCTTGGCGGCGCTTACTCGACCATTGTCCGGGGCATTCCCGAACTGCTGTGGGTGCTGCTGATTTATTTCGGCACGGTCAATATGATGCGGGCCCTCGGGGAGTTTTTCGGTAACCCCGACCTGTCGCTCAGCGCCTTCGCTGCCGGCGTGATTGCCCTGGGCCTGTGCTTTGGCGCCTATGCCACCGAAGTGTTCCGTGGCGCGATCCTGGCGATCCCCAAGGGCCACCGTGAGGCGGGCATTGCCCTGGGCCTGTCGAAGCTACGTATCTTCACCCGGTTGATCATGCCGCAGATGTGGCGCATCGCCCTGCCGGGCCTGGGCAACCTGTTCATGATCCTGATGAAGGACACCGCACTGGTCTCGGTGATCGGCCTGGAAGAAATCATGCGCCACGCGCAAATCGGCGTGACCGTCACCAAGCAGCCGTTCACCTTCTTCATGGTCGCAGCCTTCATGTACCTGGGCCTTACCGTCCTGGCCATGGCCGGCATGTACTTCCTGGAAAAACGCGCCGCTCGCGGCTTTGCGAGGAGCACGCAATGAACGGCGACTATAGCTGGCTGGCGCATTTCGACCTGGGCCTGAACTGGGCCGTGATCATCAAGTGGCTGCCACGACTGGCCCAGGGCGCGACCCTGACCCTGGAACTGGTGGCCATCGCGGTGATCGCCGGGCTGTTGCTGGCGATCCCCCTGGGCATCGCCCGTTCTTCGCGCCTGTGGTACGTGCGCACCCTGCCTTACTGCTACATCTTCTTCTTCCGTGGCACGCCACTGCTGGTGCAGCTGTTTTTGGTCTACTACGGCCTGGCGCAGTTCGACGCCGTGCGCGAAAGCGCCCTGTGGCCCTACCTGCGGGACCCATTCTGGTGCGCCACCGTCACCATGACCCTGCACACCGCCGCCTACATCGCCGAGATCCTGCGCGGCGCGATCCAGGCCATCCCGCCCGGTGAAATCGAAGCGGCGCGGGCGCTGGGCATGTCCAAGCCCAAGGCGCTGTTCTACATCATCTTGCCGCGCGCCGCGCGCATCGGCCTGCCGGCCTACAGCAACGAAGTGATCCTGATGCTCAAGGCCAGCGCCCTGGCCAGTACCGTGACCTTGCTGGAGCTGACCGGCATGGCCCGCACCATCATTGCCCGCACCTACCTGCCGGTGGAGATCTTCTTTGCCGCCGGCATGTTCTACCTGCTGATGGCCTATGTGCTGGTGCGCGGCTTCAAGCTGCTGGAACGCTGGTTGCGGGTCGATGCCTGCCAAGGACGCTGACAGCGGGTTGACGGGCGAGCGACTGCTAGCCCGTTTTCTCGCACTGGATGCGTTCCTCACCGAACATCAAGGGCTGTGGCGACCACGGCCCTTCACCCATCTGCAATTGCCTTGGGAAGCCCAGCATCCAGCGCTGGCCCAATGGCTGCGCCAGCGCTCGCTGGCAGAGGCCGAAAGCAGCCATAACCTGCCCACCGAACTACAAGCCCCGGCGCCGTTTCCCCAATGGGCGCAGCTGGCGGCGCGTCTCAGTGCTGTGGATAAGTTACCGTCGAGCGCGCTGCATGCGCCGTCGTCGCGCCTGAATGTGGATGTGCCCGGACGCAAATGGCAGCAGATCGAGGCGTTTGGCGCCGCCTTGCAGTTTGCCGAGCGCCCCACCCATTGGCTCGATTGGTGCGCCGGCAAAGGCCACCTTGGCCGGCGGCTGCTGCAACCGGGGCAAAGCCTGACCTGCCTGGAGTACGATCCGACGCTGATCGGCGCAGGCCAAATCCTCAGCGACCATCATCAAATGCCCGCCCACCACCTTCAGCAAGATGTGATGGCTGAAAGCGCTGTGCAGCAACTCACCGATAAACACACCCCGGTGGCCCTGCATGCCTGTGGCGATCTGCACGTACGCCTGCTGCAACTGGCCAGCGCCGCCGGCTGCCAGCAACTGGCCGTGGCGCCCTGTTGCTACAACCGCATCAGTAGCGAGCAGTACCAGGCGCTCTCGGCCCCGGCTCGTGCTTCGGCGCTGCGTTTGTCGCGCGAAGACCTCGGCCTGCCCCTGAGCGAAACCGTCACCGCAGGCTTGCGGGTGCGCCTGCAACGCGACACCTCCATGGCCCGGCGCCTGGGTTTCGATCAGTTGCAGCGGCAACTGCGCGGGTGTGACGAGTACCTGCCCACGCCTTCGTTGCCCAGCGAATGGCTGCACCGGCCCTTCGCTGATTACTGCCAACACCTGGCGGCGCTCAAGGGTTTATCCACAGGGCAGCAGGATTGGGCAACCCTGGAACAGCACGGCTGGCAACGCCTGGCCCATGTACGAAACCTGGAACTGGTACGTGGCCTATTTCGCCGCCCGCTGGAATTGTGGCTGGTGCTGGATCGGGCATTGTTCCTGCAAGAAAACGGCTACAAGGCTCTAGTCGGTCGCTTCTGCGAATCGTGCCTGACACCGCGCAACCTGATGGTGCTCGCCGAGCGCGATCAAAGGGCAGCAAGCCCTGTGGATAACTCTGTTGATGAAATTCTGTAGGACGCCGTAAAAGCGGGCGCCATAGGCCAAAATCCTGACTGATCATTTTTTGTTCATAAAATAAAACGCACGAAAAACAGGCAGTTGCAGCGTAATGAGAACAACTCCACAAAATGACTGTTTCAACACCTGTCCGACCAACAGATTGTGCATAAGCATCTGCGGTTAACCGTATAAGGCGTGGGTCAGGGCACGTTTGGCGGGCTATCCAGCAACTGGCACAGCCCATGGATATCGTCACAGGCCAGGCTCACCGCCTCGTTATCCAGGGGGTCCTCGCCAAAGGCCAGCGCCTCGCTGATCTGCGGGTCGCGATGGATCACCTCCAGGCCATCCTCCCCAAGGCGTTGCTTGAATACGTCCAGCATATCCAGGCTGAAGGCACTGCCCTCATCCAGCTGGTTGACGAACACATGGCAACGCGGTGCCGACGGGCGCGCAAGATACGGCGCCAGCAACCGCTGCATCTGCTCCAGCGCACCCAGCGACGCCGCGTCCGCCAGGGCAACCACCACCACCCTGTCGGCGACGTGCAATGCCTGGTGCAGGTAGACGTTATTGCCGGCGGGGGTGTCGATGATGACCGTGGCCTGCTCACTCAAGCCCAGACGCGACAAGTGCTGCGCCAGCCACTGCGGGTCCTGCTTGAGCCAGCGTTGCAGGTCTTCCTGCTGTTGCAGGTCGGTCTCGCCAAAGACCACTACCCGACAGCCACAAAAGCCGGGTTGGGCGATCGGCCCCCAGGGTTGCTTGCACAGGCTGGCACGCCCGATTCCCGGGGTGTCGTGGGGCAGGCCAAAGTGCAGGTGCAGGGCGTTTTGTGGGTCCAGTTCCAGCACCGTCACTGCGCGCCCCAGGCGTTGCAAACCACTGCCCAATGCCGTCGCCAGAGTGCTGCGCCCTACGCCGCCATTGCCCGACACCAACGCCACAACCTGCGCGCGACAGGCCGGCATGGCGGTTGGTTGGGGTTGCTCAATGGAGGAAGGCGCATCGTCGATGGGGGTATCTTCGAAGAACTGCAGCGTCGACGTCATCGGGTGATCATGACTGGCAAGATTCTTGGCAAAACGTTCGTCGGCATGGCTCACAGACCACCCTCCTTTGTCACGGCACCTCTTTTAGGACATGGGTGCACTTGTTGTTCAAGCAGTGTGTGACAGGAGTAGGTGAGTGTCATTATTTTGGTGTTTTTTAGCGCAGCAATTTCGACGAGCGGTTAAAAGTCAATTTAATGACAATCCTTTATCCGCTCCCACTGCTGCGCAACCTGCTCGGCACTGGAAGCCCTGACCCGCGCCAGGTCAACGGGATAATCCACCCCCGGATTCTCGACAAACCGCGTCGCGGTAAATTGACCATTGCTGGCGCGCAGAATATAGCCGGTGTCCTGGCAGCGCTCCGACGCCAGGAACACCACCCCCGGCGCTACCCACTCCGGCTTGAGATTGCCCGGCTCACCCTCAACGCCCCACATGCGCGTCTTGGCCACCGGCGACACCGCATTCACCAGAATCCCGGCGTTTGCGCCTTCCATACTCAAGGCATTCATGATGCCCAACTGCCCCATCTTCCCCGCCGCATAGGCCACCAGCGCGGGCTGGGCATATTGCTGGTACATCGCCCGATCAGAAGACGTCAGCACCACCCGCGCGGCGGTGGATTGCTTGAGGTGTTTCCAGGCATGTTTGCATAGCCAGATGGGCGCATAGACATTGATATCCAGCGCACGCCCGATAAACGCCGCGTCCGCCTCCTCAATGGATTGATAACCCACCCAGCCGGCGTTATGAATCAGGATGTCGAGCTGCCCAAACGCCGCGATGGCCGTCTCGACCAATTGCCGACAGCCTTGCTCGCTGGACAAATCCCCCTGATGAGCAACTGCGCTCAAACCCTCGGCCTCAAGGCGGCGTGCCGCGTCGAGGGCGATGGAGGCATCGCTTCCCGAACCGAGGTTATCGGCGCCGATATCACTGATCACCACATTGGCCCCGCGCCGGGCCAGTGCTTGTGCGTAGACAAAACCCAAACCACGGCCTGCGCCGGTGATAACGGCGGTTTTTCCTGCGAAATTCATTGGCTTTTCCTCATTGAGTGCCACCTCAACTTAGCAATGAACAACGGCGTTGTTTAATACTGATCAAGGGGCGGTTTGATACCTTCTGCGTATCAAGCCTCAGGCCTCGCCATCGGCCCTCATCACCCTTTGTGAAACCGCTGGAGCGTGCGACTGCCAGCGAAAAAACCACGCACTGAAAAATAGTCAGAATTCAGGGGTTTACAGAACCTTTCCAATCGCTATAATCGTCGCCCTAACACGCCGGTATAGCTCAGTTGGTAGAGCAACTGACTTGTAATCAGTAGGTCCCGGGTTCGACTCCTGGTGCCGGCACCATTTAAAACAAGGGCTTGCAGCGATGCAGGCCCTTTGTTTTTGTGCCAAGCGTACAAATAGACGTACATTGTTTTTCAGGGCTCGCGATTTATCCACAGCGCCGCCTATCTGAAAGACTTCCCCGCGCAGCCCTGCCCACCAAGCCAAACTCAACTCCTCTATTCAGCGCGTCGAATAGAATTGCGAACCTGCCGAATCTCTAATACTGTGCATGCATACAGTACAAAATTAAGCGCACCTGCCGGAAGCACGTAAGCATTCTCTTACGCTTGCTATGGCGAAAACCTCTCAGCCCTGCCCCTGCTGAATCGAATACACTCAAGAGAGGCGCGCCACGTTTTCAATTTCGGAAAAACGTGGCGCGGGATTTCGATTGACTTATGTGACTACATAACGATAATCGCCGTCCAAGTGTGCATAAGTCTGTGGATAACTGCGCTTTTGCAGTCACATAGCCAGCAACTACGGAGGTGCTCATGGCTTACTCAGCTCTAGCCGTCGCTAACGCCTTCATTGAACGCGCAAAGGAAGGCAAGCTTTCCGGCTTGACTCCGATGAAGCTTCAAAAATTACTATTTTTTGCTCAGTCGTGGTACCTGCGCGACAAGGGTGGGAACACGCCACTCTTTGACGACAACTTTGCCCGCTGGAAATATGGCCCGGTGATTCCTTCGATCTACCATGAGCTTAGGACGTACGGTGCAAAACCCGTTACCTCTCTACTGAGCAACGTAGACACTGATGATTGCGGTGAGCTTATTCTCGTCACTCCGACAATTCCCGAGTCGGATGCGTCTGCGCACCGCCTGATTGATCAGATCGTTCAGAAATACGGAAAACTCTCTGGCACCCAATTGTCCTTTCTGACTCATGAGGAAGGAACTGCTTGGCATATTGGACTCAGAGACGGCGTGGCTGACGGCTCCCCAATTACTTGGGATCAAATGGCAAATAACATTCACCCTCCGGCTCGCATGCGTGCCTGACGCGTCTCCAAAAAAACTTTCCGATCTGGACCTTTCGAACGTACCCGAGGCTCCAGAGGGTGAGGACGAACAGCCAATTAACGAGAACCCGTCTCTGGTCCGCGACGACCTTAGGCGGGAGAGGGTTAATTCTTTAATTTCGGATCGTCAGCTAAGAGAGTCATACGCCGACAAGGCCTGCTACATAGTAGTTGGATGCTTGTGGGGATGGGCCACTTTCTTGCTGTTCGCAGGCTGGACAACCTACCATGGTCGCCCAGTGTTCTCCGATCAAACCATCGCGGTTGTTACCACTGGAGTGACGTTGAATATTTTCGCGGCCCTCTTGTGGGTTATTAGAGGGTTGTTCCCGTCGGCCCCTACTCAACCCAAAAAAGCAAGCAAGACCAAATCTAAGCGCTGAAAGTTTTTTAGCCCGGGCGTCCTGCCGACCGAACACAATCCCTATTTTGAAACACTCCTCACATACGCCTGGCACGCCCGCAGCGCGATCAATCCTTGGTCGCCGGCATCGGTGATGGCGACAATTCGTTGAGAATGCGCTGGGTCAAGTTGGGCTCGACGGGCTGCATGAACCACGCCGACGGCGCCGGAGGCGGCAGGCACGTTGCAGCCACTGGCTGAATCCGTGGCGTCGAGAAGGACTGACAGCCGCAAATCAGTAGTAGCAAGGCGGTCAAGCAGGCGGGCCTGGTTGCGTTGAGCATCGGAAAGTTCTCGGGTGTGTTGTTGATCGGAGGTGGCCAGCGTCTTCTCCAGGCCCAGGCGCCTGTCCTGCTCGTCGCGCACTTGCTTGATGGCCACCGCGCTGATCCTGTCCAGCTCGTCCTGGTGCAGGCCGGCCTGCTCGGCCAGCGTCTTGCCAGTGCGCCACTCCTGAACCTGCCAGGTGACGCCGGCGGCGCTGGCCATCAGCGCCAGGATCAGCACCACCAGCCCGGCCAGCTCCTGTACGGGCGTCATCACGGCACGTCCTTGAAAAAGATGTGGCGCCCCAGGCGCAGCGTTTGCTTGGCCTTCGACGCCCAGGCCGGGGCCTTGGGCATCGTGGTTGCGTAGTAGTGCGTGGCCCCGCCGGTTGGGTCAGGTACCGCGCCGGCCATCACCTGGTCAGCAGCACGCTGTGCCTGTGAGAACTGCGCGGCCGGGATCGGCTTCGCACCGCTGAGGTAGGCGTAATTCGGGTCGTTCTGGTTCCAGCAGCTGAACTGCCATGGTTTCAGGCACACGCCGGCGTAGCCCTCGCCCCACCAGGACTTGGCCTTGCCGTCGAACACGCGGTTGCGGATGGTCCAGGCCACGGCGATCTGGCCGTCCAGCCCCTCGCCGCGGGCTTCACCCCACAGCGTGCGCGCCAGGATGTCCCGATCTTTTTCGGAAGTGGTCATGCTTTTCTCCAGGCAAAAATAAACCCGCTCGATGGCGGGTGTGATGAACGGCTGGACGGCGCTACGGCGCGGCGGGCCAATCAATGGCAAGTGGGTAACCGTCCTGCTCAGGCACACGGCTCAGCGCCACGCGGTATTTCTTCCAGGCCTTGAGGGTCGCCAGCTCTGCCTCGGTCCCTTCGTCGATATCGACGGCGTCCTGAAGTGGCGCGATTGCGTAATCCGCCTCGGCTCGCAGGTGCGCGATCTGGGTTTGTGCAGCCACCACAGGATCAAGCGCCGGCGGCGGCAGCTCTTCCTGCGGGGGCAGATCCGGCACCAGAATGTGCAGCGTGATCATGACCTTCAAATCGTACGGCTCGCCCTCTTTGGTCACAGTGACCGTGAGTAGGCCGTCCTCAAACGAGATGTTCGCCTCGGCGGGGCTGTCTGCTGGGTGGAGCCCGTAGCCCCAGCCCTGATCGATGGGCGGAAATGGGACCATGCCCTGCGTGCCGGTGACGCAGTAGACGCCCACGTCCTTGCGAGAACAGTTCACATCCGCCCCGCCGAGCGAGACGAAATCGAACTTGTCACCCGTGCCGGTGATGTTAATTGCTGCTCTTGCCATGATCAGATCGCCCTCAGTGTGTTGTCGGCCATGCGAGTGGTGTTGCCCGTGTGGTACACCTTTACCCAGGGGAGGAAGCCGTTGAATGACGTCCTAAACCAAAACTGATTGTCGCCGTTGTAGAACATCATCTGGGCACCTACCAGGCCTGTCCGCTTGAAGTTGAGACCAGTTGCGTTAATTGATACCCCGGTTCCACCAGGTGAGCTCGCATTGCCGGCGATGAACGCGCCACCAAGATTGTTGTATGCCGCGTTCCAATCGGTGATCAGGACGCCATCTGAGCCGATACCAAAGTCGCCCGTCTTCAATGCCCTACCCGGCGTGGTGTCGACGTTGCTCGCAGTAAGCGCCGCTGTTGCAGCGGTACCCAGCCCCAGGCCATTACGCGCCTCAGACGCACTCCTGCCGCCGGTACCACCCTTGGCCACCGGGACAACGTTTTCCGTCGCCACGCTTCCCAAGCCCGCGAGTGTTGCTCCCCACTGCTGAACAAACAGGTTCACCGCATCGGCCAGCGCTTTGGGATAGCCGTTAACGGGCACGATCCCATAACCCGCACCTACTGCCGCCGCCCCACGGTACGCAGGCGAAATGGAAAGCGACGTATCGCTTGCAGGGTTAATCACCTGATAGATGCCCTGGTCGGGGCCGACGAACATATCCCCCGCACGACAGTTCGAGAACTTGGTGCCCGTACCGACCACTGTCGGGCTCCCGTTCTGTACTCTCACAGTCCCTTCTGAAAACCAAGAAGCCATAGGTCTCTCCGAATATTGAAAACCGCGCAAGACGGCATAAATTTATAAGACAGTGATCCAAGCCGACTATCAGGCCGTGATCTTTCCAAATATTGCTTGAAGCATAAAATAAAAAGGATTGGACACTGTTGTAACGCTAAACCTTAAAAGTGACGCAGAAAAGTCGAACATTAATCCAGTACCTCTAGACTCATTATTCCCCGCCATCATTGGCATCCTGCCGTTGTTAACCATGAGGTAGTCACCAAGTTCATAGTTCAAAGGTATGGCATACCAGTTCGTCGGCAAGCCCTGCCCGCTGTACGTCGTATGTGTGTAGGTCCAATTTTGTATGGCTCGAGTAAAGACTGCGGCTTGCACCCCGGAGTCAAATATCTGCTTACCGCTAGCATCCCACATTCTAAGCCCGTAGGTCGCCGAAGGCTTGGACGAGAATGCGCCAACAAAAATGCTTCCGGAGTGGCCTTGGCCAGAGGTGATAGTGGCGCCAGTCCAAGCACCGGCCGACCCCGAAAGCAAAACCCCGAGCTGGATGAATGATCCATTGTTTTGAGGCCTGATAAAGACAAGGGGTGGCTCTTGGGTTTCAACCACACTCTGAAATGTAACTAATGCCCCCGAGGTGTAGCCGCCCTTGTGAAATACACATAGCCTCGCGTACTCAGAATCAAGTGATATCGCGCCATTATCATTTACAACCTGTAGCCCATACCCCATCAAGACCACCTCGCTACCATCAACCGCATTGTCGCGCGAGAAAGTGAGCCACTTTGCGCGCCGGCTAAAAAGTTTCTTACATAAACCACCCCGCTCCCCATTTCACACTCAAGCTGTCTATTATCGACCGTCTGAGAAGTGTCATTATTAATTGGAAGCAAAAAGCATATTGCATTGTTCGCCGTGCATCCTGGGGCTTGAAATGTTTTAGTGTTTTGTCCTTCTCCAGCAAAAGAAACCAAAACAGAAAGAACAATCCGATAAGTAGAAGTACTGGTGTCAAACTCGAGGGCCCCGGCCGGCCCCCATATCCTCATGCCGAAACTCATTAGGAAAGCCTCCCCGCCATCAACCTGAGAACCTCATTGAGGTCGAAAACAGAAAGACCGTCGTTATTGATAAGAGATGAGCCTCCAGCACCTGGGCTGCGAACGGTAAACGTACCGGCTGGTATGTTGATTTCCAGCAGTGGCCGGCCCTTCGAATCAACCGTAGGCGAGCGCAGCGTCATGCCCAAGATGATCTCCTGAACAAACGCCTTGCTGATGATTGCGGTGTTGAAAACCACTTGGTTGTTTTCCACAACGAACATTGGGATTACCGTTCCGTCTATCTCGTTCACGATGGCAAACCGCTGCGCGTAAATCAGGAACTCCGACTGCTCTCCGTTCGAACCAAAAGCCATGCCCGTGGTGACCCTGCGGCCGTCCACAATAGTTTGAGCTTTGAGAGTGACAGACGCCGAAACCCTGCCGTCGAGACCAACCAGCGTTTCGCTCACCTGCTGTACCGAAGCGTTGGTGTGCCCGATGCTCGATTGCAAGGTTTCTGTCGTCCGGGCTAACGCTTCATTGGCAGAGGCCTGAACCTTCTTCTCAACCTCAAAGCTGGCCGTGGACTCCCATGCCTTGATCGCGCCGGCAAGATCGCCAGAACCATCATCGCCGCGCACCGAAGCCCGCAGCGCCTCATTGCTGGACGCTTGAGACGAGACCTTACCGTCGAGGTTGGTGACCTTGGTGTCGAGGCCGGTGATTGCCTGCGCATTCCCAGCGACCTTCCCTTCGGTCAACTCCAAGTCGCTTTTGAGCTGCGTCAGTTGGGTGGCTGCCGTCTGCTTGTTGGTGGCCACCACCTGCTCCAGCACGGTCAGCCCGGACTGGTTCGCCCCCACCCGCGCCTCCATCGTGGTGAGTTGCCGCGCCATTGCATCGTTTTCCGAGGCCCGCGTGCGCTTCTCAACCCCGAAGTCCGCTGTCGATTGCCAGCCTTTCACCGCGTCCGCCAGGTCGCCCGCACCATCATCGCCACGGGCGGCCGAGCGCAATGCCTCAACCGATGTCGCGGTGGCCACCACCTGGCCCTCGATCTCCTCAATCATGCTGGTGACCAGTTGAACCTGCTGGGCCAGCGCGTTGGTGGTTTGCAGGATCGTGCCGATGTCCTTCCAGTACAGCGGGTTTGGCGGCGCTTCGCCGGCCGGTACCGGGCCAGTCGCCTGGTACAGGTGCCCATCCTTTTGCGTGAATGCGCCAGCGGTATAGGGCTCATCCGGGTTGTACGGTTCTGCCCCGGTGATCTGTCCCAGCAGCCCCTCCAGCTCTGCCTTGGCCTCCGTCAGCCGATCATTGACGGACCCAGGCCCATCGCCAGAGATCAGCTCGATCTCTTCGCGCAGGCTCTGGTACAGCGAACCTTTGCTGATCATCCCTTCGAAGTGTTTCTCGTATTCGCTTTGGACGGAACTTGATGCGCCGTTTACTGCGCCGGGTACCGGGTAGAACGGTCCAATATTGCCGGTGCGGTCAACTAGCCGAGCCCAGAAGAAGAACGACGCCCCGGCCACGGGGATGTACATCTCATGAGACGCTTGCGGGTAGCTGAAGTCGCTCAACTTGATCGCCGTCGTCAGGTCCGGCGACTCGCTATACCAGACCTCCGTCCGCTGGGTGTCCTCTGCACCTGGTGGAAACCCCCACTGGATGCCGATGCCATAGACCAGGCTGGTGGTGGTCAGGAACGCCACCGCCGGCGGCTTACCGGCTTTGCCTTCCAAGTTGGTCAGCGCGGACGTGACAGGGATCGAGGAAACGTTGAGCGCACTCACCGCCCGCACCCTGGCCATGTACTGCCCGGAATAGATCCCGCGCACATCAGCCATCAGTTCACCGGTACGTGGTACCGGAACCCACTCGCGAGCGCCCCACTTCCATTCGACGTCATAACTCACGGCGTTTGGCGCCGCGTCCCAAGCAATCGACATGACGGTGACAGCGATGCCCTGCTCGATCACTACGTGCTGACTCAGCATCACCCGTGCCGGGGCGTCCTGGGTACCAACCGGTATCCCGGTGATTGGCCGAGTATCGACCACGGCGCCATTGTCGATGAAGTCGAACTTGCTCGGGTCGTGCTGGATAACTTCAAGTTGGAACTGGTGCCACTCCGGGCGAGTGATGTTGCGGACATAAAACTGCATGAGTTTCAGGTCTTCATAATCCAGAATCCAACCGCTCTCGGCTTGCGGCTGCTCGGTGTAGTTGGCCATCACAGTGACGTTGCGACCATCCACCGCCTTGACCACCCGTGCTTCCGACTTCCCACTTGGCAGGTTGACCATCAGGCGAGCGCCCAGGGGAACAGTCGTATCACGATCAAGCGTCACCACGCGCCCGTCGGCAGCAGCAATACGCCCGCCATTGCCGCGCCCTACCAACATCGGATCTGCCACGGCGATGACCTGTCCCGGCTTGGGGATATGCCCATCGAGCCCAACCCGAAATGACGCACCCTGCGTCTGCAACTTTTCCGAGAGCAATGCCCACTGCCCGCCACGCTGCGCCTGCCCGAGAGATGTGCAGCCAATCGCGTCGACCGTCATGTCACGAACGATACCCAGCTCAGCCATGGCTTCATCATCGACCACTGGCTCTTTATCAGTGTCAAAGCCCTGGTCAGGATTGTCCCAGGCCACCATTGCCAGGGTGTGGCGATCACGCGCGCGGCTGCCCTCGTACCTGATTGCCCCGTTGTTGAGGATCTGGGTCTGGTTGTATGTGTAGACCGGATCGCCCGGCATATCAGCGTTGACCACAATCTGGCTGCCGTCCCAGTAAGCCAGGCCGTGAAAGATCGAGGCCAGATCCTGCAGCACCGCGTAAGCCGCAGCCTGCTTTTGGAAGTACAGGTTGCAAGTAAAGCGGGGTTCCATGCCGCCCTTGCCGTCCGGTACCAACTGATCGCAATACTGGGCGATACGGTACAGAGACCAGCGATCAACCATAGTCGCGTCGATACGGTCACCGAGGCCGTAGTATGGGTGCAGCACCAGGTCGAAGAAGATCCATGCGGGGTTGTTGGTGTAGGCCTCTTTAAAGGTGCCATCCCAAATCCCATTGCTGGTCCCGGTGCCCGCCGTTGCATAGGTGCGTGTTTCGGCGTCGTAGTTGGCCGGCACCCGGATGATCCGACCGCGCATGAGGGCAGCGATCTTGGCGATGTTACCGCCAAAGGTCTGGGCGTCATATTCAACGCACCCGACAGCAGTGAGCGGGTATTCCTGGTCGCTATCAACCACCTCGGCAATAGCCTTGATGAACATTTGATCAACGATCAGTTCGGAGCCGGCGTTGGGTGTGAGGCGGCGCACGCGAACAGTCCAGCGGCTACCAGCCGGTAACTCAATACGGTGAGCGAGCTCGTACTCGGTGACGTTTTTGCGATCTACAAAAGAGACTAGGGCCTCAATGTATGGGCCATTGTCTGTGGAGATATCGACGGCATAGTCGATGCGCACACCGTTGACGTTGCCGGCGGCATCCTGGCTGCGCAGCGTGGGCCACGCCAGACGCAGGCGAAAGGCGTCGATCACGCTGTTATTGATGGTGTGCAGCCAAGGGGTTTCGCTGGTCAGCTCTTGCTGGACATCGATCTCGTTGCTGGTCTCGGTCAGACCGTCCAGGCGCTCCTGATTCAACTCACCGGAACGGAATTGCCATTTAACGCCCGGGTAATTGATCGTTCCGTCCGGTGCCTGGATGGGCGTACCGTCCAGCTTGATCGAGCGCAGTCCGTCCACTGGGCCAACGATGGGACCCCAACTCCACATATAGACAATTTGCGCTGTGGATATGGAGGGCACGCTATTAGAGGCGATGCTGGGGCGCTTCTGCTTGGCCTGGCCGCCCTTACTGCCCACAACTACCCGGCGCTTGCGGGGTGCCGCGCGGTGCGCCTTCTTTGCTGCTGCGCTCATGCGCCCTCCAGAATGCAAAAACCCGCCGAAGCGGGTTTGGTGAAGTGGATCGACTAAAGCCTGTCTTGGGGGTATATGCCGCCTGACTCGACGGCGCCGCCAATCTCCCGCTCGCCATAGAGCAAGGGATACGGGTTGCCCTGGGCGGTGGTCGTTATCGCACCACCAAACCCATAGCTTGGGTTGTTGCCATCATCGTTCCGGGTTTCGCTGCCGGCCTTGGTGGTGGGTGAAAGCATCTGCACCACACCGCCGGCAGCAATCGCCGCGCCGCCGGCAAGGAGAGCCAGGCCGGCGCCGGCGGTTGAGCCGCCAGTGAAGAAACTTGCGACGATCAGCGCCACGCCCAAAATCGTCTGGAACAGGCCGGCCTGCTTACTACCTTGGATAATCGGCTGAATACGGATGTCGCCCGCCACCGGCCTCTTTAGGCCCAGCTCATCCGCGCCAAGGTTGCGTTCATCGACGAATACGGCAAACACCAGGCCACGCTCTTCGGCAGTGCGCATGTACTTCTCAAAACCTGGCTTCATCATGCACAAGGCCGTCATGGCATCGTGAACGCCGTTGATGTCCAGGCGGTATTCCTTGCCGAACTTCTTGCCCAGCACACCGCCAAGCTTGATGGTTTGCATGGTCATGGCCGGTAGTCCTTGTGCCGCAGGATCAGTTTTACCCGGTTCGCCATCGACCATCCGTAGATCTCGCGGGCCGCCAGCCGTCCAGGCATGTGGTGGTAGATGAACGGGCCGGAGCCGCCCAGCTTCGGCGCTGGCTCGCTGATCAGCGCCGGCTCATCGCCCAGATAGATCGCGGCATGGTTGGGGAAGTAGCACTCTCGCCCGGGGGTCGGGACTTGCAGCACCAGCATGTCGCCCCGCTGCGCTTCGTTGACCTGGTAGAAACCGGTGGCCGCGAAGTTGTCTTCGTACAGGCTCGGCCCATCCTTCTGCTCCCACCACAGATCGGCGCGCTCGAAGTTCGGCAGTTGCAGACCCACCTCCCGGGCGTACCAGTCGCGGCACGCGGCCCAACAATCAAGCAGGCCATGGGAGAAGTCGCGGCCCAGCAACGGCGCCGTGAAGCCCGTAGGAGTGAACCACTCAATTTCCCCGCCAGGCCAGCCCACGATGCCCCAGGGCAATTCATGCAACTCGCAACTGACCCGGTCGGCCATGCTCGGGGTAGGCGACTTGTCCGGATGGCTGTGAATGATTGCCAGCAGCTCGCCCCGATCTTCTGCCTGTGCCAGGTCTTTGTGGTCGATCTGGAAATTCTCGCGCGCTGTCGCGGCCAGGTTGGTGCAGGGCACGTACTCGCGACCGCTGGCAGACTTGATCAAAACCCCACAGGCCTCTGCTGGATAGGCGCGTTCGGCGTGCGCCCGGATCTCGCCCTGCAATTTCTGATTGATGCGCATGGTTACCTCGAACTGACAATGATGCTTGCGCCCAGCGACCCGCCGAACCGCCTGGTATTTCCCCTGAGTTTGCAACTGCTCCAGCGCCCCAGGCACCGATCCTCGGCCGGGTTGTCCGTGGGTTGGTTCTTCTTGTCGAACATCGCCGCTCCCGTATAGGCGCAGGCCTCCTGCCTGTAACCGCCACGGCAGGCCCACCGGCACAATTTGGTGATCTGCTGGGAGGGCAGCATCTGCCCTTCCATGTCCGTGGGACTGGAGAGCGAGAACGTCACAGAAATCCCAGGGAGCGCTTCGGTCTTCTGCTCGATAAACCAAAGGTTCGTTTTCGCCTGGTTGCTGGCTTCAGGGTTTCCCTCGGGGAAGTTGGCTGCATCGAGGAAGTGACGGAACGTCTCGATCACCCTGACTCTGGCCCCGGCCAAATCGCGGAATTGCAAACACAGCGCCGTGATCGCGCCGCGCACACCGCCGAGCTCGTCATCGACCTGCAGCGTTGGAGTTGCAGGTCGACCATCTCCCCGGATATCGAAACCCTTTGAGTCAATCTGGAGCGGCGAGTAAAGCTGGCCCTGCCAGATGATGTCGCCTTCATGGGCGTGGCCGTGGAAGCGCCAGAGCAAACCGCCAAGGCGCGTAGCGTCCAACTCGTAGAGCCTGATCTGGTTGCCAGGCTCTAGCTTTTGGATATCGTTGTCGTAATTCATAGAGCCCCAAAAACAAGAAACCCCGCACTTGGCGGGGATTGGTGATGATTAGGTTCGAGGGTTGAAGGCCTGTTTAACGGTGAAGGTGACGGTGTAGATGTTTGCGCCCAGGGCTTTCTTCTTGTACCCGTTCACCCGGTACCAGCCCTGGGGCTCGCCAGGCGGAGAGTAGCGGAACGCCTTGTAGCCTTCGTGCCGGTCAAGGAATTTCAGCAGCTCAGGTAACTCCTCGCCTGGCACATCTTCGCCGGTGTGCACCAGATTCCAAACTTGGCTTTTGGTGTTTATGCCAATTCCTCCGGCCTGGACCATCCCATCACCAAACTCGTTTTCCCAGGTGCGCTGGCTGACATCGCCATCAGCGCCGACTTCAACATCAAAATCAAAAGTCTCAGCAGTCATCGCTTCCACAGCAATCCCCCCTGCCCCATCTCGCGCTGCAAAAAGCCCCTGAACTGCGTTTCCTGCCCGGCACCGATCATCTCGCCCTGGCGGCGCGCGTCCTGGTCACTCATACCCGGTTGGGCCTGAACCGTGACCTGAGGGCTGTACACAATCTGCGTAGGCCCACCCGGCGAGGCACCGCCACCGCCTGATCCGATCATCCCTGGTCGGCCATCGCTCATAGCCTCCAGTACTCCCGCGCCGATCTGCGCTTGTGGTTGAGCGTTGTTCAGCCCGCTGTCGATTCTGGACAGCATGGCATCGAGCTTCGCGCTGGTTTGCGCGGTTGTTACCCGCTCGCCCCTTTGCAGAAACCAGCTGCCATCTTCAGGAACCGAGTCGATACCGTCGTGCGCCATACCTGCCAGCGCGGTCATGCCCACGGCCGAGGCCAGCGGAGCGGTGACCGCCATGGCTGTAGCCATCGCCGCCGGCGCCGCCGCTGGCCCAATGATCGGAATGGCCGCAGTAGACGCAAAGGCATTGAGGCCTGCCGTTAAAGACATGGCCTGAGCGTTTGCGCCCAGCATCCCAGCCGCGCTCGACTGCGTGGTCTTCCCCACCAGCATCTGAATGCCTTGGTAGATCAACCACTGCGCCGCCATATCCCCCAGCGCCTTCAACATCGACTTGGCGAAGTTGCCGACCATATCGCCCAGCGCGTCACCAGCATCCTCTGCACCGCTGGCCACGTCCGAGAAGAACGTGCCAAGCCCGCCAGTGGCTTCGCTCAACGCCGTATTGGTGATGTCAGTGGCTTGAGCCGAGTAGTCCCGCGCGGCATCAGCATAGTTTGCCCACGCCTCGTTGACGCCGTTCATCCAGTTGGTTTGCTGCTCGTCCGTTGCGGCGTAGAAGTCCTGCTGGTGCTGCAAGCGTTTGTCGTACTCACTTTTAAGAACTGCTGTTTCTTTGGCGTAAAGTGAGTCCGTGATCTGGTCGGTATTGTGCAGCTCCTCAAGGTTGGCCACATCAGCTGCATATTTTTGGCGCAATGCCAGATCAGCACGCATCCGGTCGCGGGCCTTGTCACCCATTCCGACGCCGGCCAACTCCTGGTCGAACCCGTCCTTGGAGGTCTGGGTGGTCAGCGCCTGAGCGTTCTTGAACGCCGCCAGCTTGAGGGCCTCCTCATTGGCCTTCTGGATCTCTTTGAGCTTGTCCAGCTCAGCAGCCAACCCCAAGAGTTCTTTCTTACGTGCTTCGCTCAGGTTGCCGAGCTTTCCTTCCTGGAGTTCGAAGGACAGCTTCATCACCTCTGTGGCGTCTTTCTGCTTGTCGCCCGTGGTGTTGATCAGCTCGATCTGACGCTTGTAGCCTTCCTCGGCGGTATCAAACGACTTGAGCTGCTGCTTGGCGGCAGACTCGATGGTGCTCGAGTTCTTTTGCTTTGCCTTTGTTGCCGCGTCGTCTGCAGTTTTCTGAGCATCCTTGGCGGCAGCGGCCGAACGAATAGCAACGATCTGCCCTTCGGTTAGCAGAGTGTTCTCACGGATAAATCGGTTGGCCGCTTCGAGATTGGTTTTGTCCTGGGCGGTGGCCAACTGCTTCAATAGCTGATCGAGATACTTTTGTCCGGCCTGGGCAGCACCCGCCCGAGCCGCAGCATTATCGCGCTCTGCACGGGTGTTGGCGTCCGTCTCGCCGGTAAGTTCAGCCAGTGCAGTTTTGAGCTGGGCGATAACTTCTGCCTTATCGGCCGCGGCGCCACCACTCTTCTCAAGGGCGTTGGCCATCTCAGCCGTAACACCAGGGACCTCTCGCACCTGGTCGGCCACAGCCTTCCAATCAACAACCATCCCTGCAGACTGATCGGACGAGGCTTTCTTGATGATATCCATTGCCGACTGAAACTCTGCCGGTAACGGAGCGATACCCCCCATGAAACCTGACGCGCCAGCGAGACCGGCGTTTGTCAGGCTGCTCTGAAATTCGAAGGCGATTGAGCCCGCCGCAGTGGTCAGATCGCCCTCAGCATCCTCAATGGAAGCCTTCAGCTCCCGGAGGGTGACGGACTGCGTAGCCCTATTGAGCTTATTGAATCGCTCAACCAGTTTATCGATCGGGTCGCCGAGATCCCCCAGCTTCTTTTCAAGTACGCTGGTGTTGTCACGCAGAGTGATGAATGCAGTCGCGGCGCCAATAGCAAGAGCGGCAATTCCAACTGGGCCGCCAAGAAGACCGACCAAGCCACTACTTGCACGCCCAAGGCCTGCTTGAGCTGCAGAAACAGCAGTGGTCGCCCTCGCCTCAACCATTCGCGCTTCCGCAAGCTGGAGAGACATTTGAGTTTGGACGGCAGTACCGCGCGCCGCCACGGCCTCTTTCTGAGCGAGAAACACCGTTGTCTGCGCTTTTTGCTGCTCGGCCTGGGCAGCAAGAAGAACGGCGGTAGCCTGTGCTTTTCGCGCTGCGGCATCCTTGTAGGCGGCGTAGGTTGCCACAGCGGCAGAGTTTGCCGAGGTTACGCCATACCGGGTCAGGGCAGCGATCGCGGCAAAAATTGCGATATCAGCCAGCGCTGAAAAATTATCTCCAAGTACGGCAATGCCGCTCCCAAGCGTACCCGTGAAACCAATTGTCTCGTCCAGCTGCCCGATGTACACAGTGAATGCGTTTGAGAGGTTCTGCAACGCATCACGAACTGCGACGCTCATGCTGTCCGCTAGTACGCCATTGGCCTGGGCGGACCTCTGCAACCCCTCAGTTAAAACATCAAGACTCAACTTGCCTAGAGAGCCGAGGCTGCGAATCTCTTCAGCAGTCTTTCCTGTGGATTTAGCGATGGTGTCAACAACAGTAGGCATGGCTGCCAAGATCGACTGCCACCCATCCGCTTCAACCTTGCCCGTCTGAAGCGCTTTCGAATATGCATCGATGGCAGAGCTGGCCTTGTCCGCTGATGCAGAGTTAGTCACCAGCAAGAAGCTGAAGCTGTCCATCACATCCAGCGCCTGGCCAGTGTTGTAACCCATGGACTTCAAGCTGTCCGCTGTACGGATGTAAAGCTCCTGTGCCTCTGCCAGCGGGCGATAAGTGCGCTTCGCAGTGTCCAACAGGCGCTGCTGCACCAGGTCGTACTCGCCTACGCTGCTGGTCGCCATGCCAATACGATCAGACATCTGACCATAGGAGTCGGCAGTCTCAATAATCTTTCCGATTGACGCCGCACCAATGGCAGCCGCAAGCGCGCTCTTTATCAAACCGGAGGCATTTACGGCGTGCTCGCCAGCACGATCAAAGGCGGCATCCACTCTCCCCAGGCTTTTGTCGATCTTGCTGGAGGCCTGGCCGACAGTGGAATCTGCTCGCGCCATCTCCTGGCGCAGCTGCGCCGTGGTGGCCTCAATGCGAACGAGCATCCCCTGTACGTCGGTATCGGCCATGTTTTTCTCCAGAAAGCAAAAAACCGCCCTAAGGCGGCTTTCGATGTTGGGCGGTAGTTTAAAATTTGCAGGCAGCGCGAACTTCTTTCGTTTCTTCCAAAACTTTGGACGTATCAAACTTCGCGGTGATCTCACCAGACAATGTTGAAGCTCTGGCGATGAAGGACTTACTTGCTGCCAACCTATCGAGAAATGGAGGAGTCAAGAAAGGATAGAAGGTAGATTTTCTGTCAGTAGATGGCTCCCACTTATTGGGTTCGTGCGGATCGCTATCTACCCTGATATCGACCAGGGAGTCTGACTCTATTCGACGATTCCAGCTTAGGTAGAAATCCATCTTTCCCGCAGTGCACCGAAAGTGCATCTCAACCGGCTCCTCATTGCCGTCCGAAATAGGGCCCGACTTGAGGACGGATGATCTAGAAACAACATCGGTGAAATCATCTTTTTTTTCTGAGTGAACCCACTTCCAGTAAGGCAATCGGGCCAGTAAATCCTCCCCCTTTTCTTTCTCGCAGCCCGTAACAAAAGTAGCGAGCAGGATTACCGCAATAGCTCTCATAGGTTTCCCTCCTAGGAAAGCCAGAACTATATCAAGCTAGCTTGCCTGACGCCCAGTCAGCGCCTGGCGCAGCTTGTCCGCCACAGTCGACGCGGATGGCTTGCCTGCCTTGGGCTTGGCCTTACCGCCGCCAAATGGGTTCGTCATCTGTGCCCACTCAATCTTGGCGTCCATGGCCAGGAACAGTTCAGGCATTGGCGTGCGCCACGCCAGATCGGGAGGCCAGCCCAGCCACCCCGTGGCCACTGCGTAGAGCCGGTCAACATAGCTGCCGTCTTCTACGGCACTTACGCCGCCGGCCTGGCCTTTCCCGTGCTCGGGCCTTTCGGGTTGTACAGCGCCACCAGGTAAGCGTTCAGTTGCACTGACACCTCCAGCACACCAGCCTGCCAAACCTGTTCGGCGATAGCCTCGGCAGCCTTGCCTTTCAAGCCTGCGCCGCCGGCGATGATCACCGCGCAACCGTCGATGCTCAGGGCGTTGATTGCCTGGGAGGCGCCGCGCAGCCCGCCGAAGTGAGCCTCAATTGCCCGAACCGCCCCAAGCGTAGGCTGGAGCGTGTACGTCTCGTCATCGAGCTTGATGTCGACGGTACCGTGAAGAGTCTTGCTCATGTTTCGAATCCTTGGGGTTTGGGGCCGAAGCCCCGCAGGTTAAGGGGCGGCAGCCGGGAGGATTTCCAGGATGTCGGAGTTGATGCCGATGGTGACGTTGCGGCGAACCACGTTATCAGCCGCGCCGGCGGCGACGGTGTTGTTCATCACCTTGCCGCGCAGGTAGAAGGTGGTTGGCAGCAGCGGCGACGGGGTGGCATCAGGATCGCCATCGTTCAGGGTGATCTTGATGTTGTAGTCACCTTTGCTGCGATCCTTGTGGGCGATCTTCAGCTTGGCCTGGCCCAGGTCACCGTTGTCGAGGCCGACCGCCAGGGTCAGGTCGCCGGCATCGGCGGTGCCCTTGTATTTGCGCACGCGGCCATCGCGCAGCGACGTGAAGGTCACAGAGCTGAACGTATCACCGAACTCGCCCAGGTCTTCCACCTCGCCGATATCGACATAGGTGTCAGCCTTATAGAGCGCTTCGGTGTCCGCGCCGTTCTTGCTGCCGATGCCGATCCGGCAGCCGGCGGCTGTGTTGAGGTTGTCTTCGGCCATGGGGGTTCCTCCAAGGGCACATTGGATAAAGCCGCAGGGCGGCCGGGGTTTTTGATTTAGTGGGTGGTGATAACGCGGACCGTGACCGATCCCTGGTACGTGACGCCGTCGGCATCGCGCTGGGCGTCGGCTTGCTCGACACGGACCGATACTGCCCGGCCAACCTCTAGCGGCAGCCGTCGTTCGTCCAGGGCCGCCACAACCTCGCTGAGGATTCTTTTAACTTCCGCCTGGCCAACGGCATCCGACCACACCGAAAGGTAGATCAGGCGCTGCTCGCGCTTCCTGCCGGCGATAGGTGAGATGTTGGTGGATATCTCCCGGTCGAACGAAACGTACGGCATCGGCGCATCCATTGGCGCGCCATCATGAATCGGGCACGACACTTCGGCGTCCAGCCGAGCGAACATTGCTTCCTGCAACGCGACAGATACATCAAGCATCACTTGCTCCCATGCTGGCCTTGCGCAAGGCGTTCAGGACAGCGGCGCGAATGCTGGCCAGGACGAACTCCCGGTTCACATCCATCGCCGGGCGCAGCCAGGGGTGAGCCGGACGGGCCGGGATATCCGGGTAATTTCCGTAGAAGGTGGTTCCGTCTGATTTGTTCTTGGTATCCCTGGCCCGCAAAGCGTTACGACGACCGCCCATCTTCGACTTGTCGCGGTTGTTGGTGTGCCCGCCAATAGAGTTTCGGTCGGCGCGGCGATACAGGGTGCCGCTGTAGCCTTTGGTCCCGTACTCGGCGAAACGCAGATAGAAGAACCGCCGGTTGTCGCTCTTTCCTCGAATCCCGATCTGCGCGTCCAGGCCGCTCTTTGAAACGAACGCCCTTAGCGCAGCAGCTGCCGCGCCAGTGTCCTTTGGAACCAGCTGCTTCATCGTGGCAAGAATCTTGTCGGCCGCTTCCTGCATTGCGAGCCTGAGCTCGTTATCCGTCGTTGCGTGGATGTTGCGCAGCGTTCGGCGCAACTTGAAGTCGCCGGACATGCGGGAGCGGCGGACAGCCATGGCCTACTCCTTGGCTCTGGCCGGCTTTTCAGTTGCGGGCGCTGCTTCGGGTACAGGCTCCACCAGGCCGCGCGCGACAAGATCGGCGCCGAGTTTGGCGTCGACCGTAAACTCTTCACCCTTCTCCCGGTCGCCAGTGGCGCCGGACAGGGTGCCCAGGGCAATTACTCTCATGATTAACCTCTATGGGTTGGGTACGTTTGAACACGGCAGCCGAAGCATCGTGCTCTCGTTGTCGATCAGCGCAGCGCCGATCAGGTAGGTGGTGGTGATTCCTTTTGCCGTATGCACCAGGCGATTGCCGGCCACCGCGTCAGCCCTGGGGCGAATGCGGATTTCGGCGATGATTACCGCCGTAAGCCTTTCAGCAACAGGGGCGATGCGGCCTGTTGGCATAGTGATCTCAGCCCACAGCTTGCCGACTTCGACCCAGGTGACATCGGAGCCACCTGATTTGTTCTTGGTGAGCACCGGCTTGAACATCGTGCAGCGGTGACGCATTGGGCCTGCTCTCATCAGAAACGCTTCCTAGGCCAGAGAAGACGGTCAACAGCCAAAGGGACTGCCGATGAAATGGTGCCGATCACGACCGCCTCCCGGTTGGCATACCAGTGGCCGACCAGCAGCAGCACTGCCTGCTCAACATCCGGGGTAAAGCCCATCTGCTCGGGACCGGTCGGCGCTCCCTCGACCAGCTCCCGGTCACAGTGCATTGCGACATGGGACTTGGCGGCCTCGAAGTAACCGGTGATGAGCGAATCTTCCTCGTCGCCGTCCACCTTCAGGTGGAGCTTCACGCGCGCCAGGTCGATCATTTACTTGGTCTCGCTGGGCTTAGATTGCTTGTTGGCCTTGGGTGCGGAGCCTTCCTCGTCGAGTGCAGCCAAACCCTTTCCGATCAAGCGATGCGCGTATTCCTCATCTTCCAGGTCGAGAACCTCGCCGGCGGATACTCGGCCGTTGTTCACCTTGACCTTGTCAGGATCGCCTTCGAAGCCCCACAGAACTTTGACTTTCATAACCTTCTCCACAAAAAAGGGGCCGTCAGGCCCCGGGATCAATTCGACACAATCAAGCCTGAGGCTTGAAACGGCCCTTCACGAACGCGTAAGGGCGGCGCACCGCCAGACCCAAACGCTCCTCGACCAAGATGGCGCGCTTGTTCTTGATGAAGTCGTCGTTGATCATGCCGACCTTGATGGTGAACGCCATGCGGTCATAAATCCGTGCGCCCTGGGCGAAAGAGCCCGTCAGGAACTCGCCACCGGTGGTGGTGCCATCGCCTTCGTCCATGCTGTCGGAAGCCACAATTGGGCGGCCCCACAGGATTGGAGTAACCAGGCCTTGCAGGTTGGCAAACAGGTAGCGGTTCTCGCCGTCCTTTTCCAGCTCGATGTTCATCCAATCCAGATCGGTCATCACCACGGCATCGGCAGAACGCTTCGATTGCTTGCCGACCTGGTACAAGGCACGGCGGACGGTGTCGATAGCGGTATCATTCGCCTTGCTCAAGGCAGCGTTGAACGCTGTCGCCTGAGTCATGATGCCGTTCATGTTCTTGCCGATGCCATCGCCCTTGAGGATTTGGCCTTCTTTCTTCAGCTTCAGGTCATAGCGCAGCAGCTCCTGAATGTAGCTGTAGAGCTGCGGCACGTCGTCCAGGGCTTCGTCGGTTACCGGCATCCAAACCGCGATCTTCTTGATGGTGTCGGTGGCTTCTTCGAAGGTCACGTCGCTGGAAGGCTTCGCTTCACCCTCACCGACCATGCCTGCGCCCAGGGTGTGGAGCAGTTCCTTGAAGTAAGTGAAGGTGGTGCCGGTAACTGGCGTCGACGGAATCAAGTCCTGGATAACCAGGTTCTGCCGTGGCTTGTCCTGAATGACTGGGTCGTACTGAGGAGCAACCAGACCGGCGCTGGTCACCTTGGCCTCGGACATGGTCGCCATGGCCGATTTGGTAACTTCGATTTCGGCGCGGTCCTGCTTCTTATCGAGCAGCGCTTTGTAATCGTCGTTGCCTTTAACGAAGTCAATGAAGCCCTTCTGCTCGCCGCCCGGGGAACGCAGACGAACACCCTTTTCTTCGAGCTTCTGAACCTGCTCGATGACGCGCTCGATCTCACCCTTTTGGTTTTCGATCTGAGACTTAATGTCCTTGGTTGCAGCGTTGCCCTTTTCGAGCTCCGCCGACACATGGTCATATTTTTGTTGCAGCCCACCGAAGCCCTCGGAGAGTTGTTTTTCCAGGGCTTCGCGAATTTCTTTAACATCAGCGGTCATGGCTGAACTCCAAATTGATTTTTGAACAGGCTGGATATTTCTTTCAGCTCATCCACGATCGCCGTGGCCGCCGTCCCACCATCACGGTGTACGGCGGAATAGCCGAGCGAGGCGACTGCTGCCGCCTCCTTTTGCGAGAGCCCCATGCGTTCGCGCAGGGCTGCTTCAAAAAGTCTGATATCCGACTTCACGTCGGTAACCTTTGCCTCTGGGTTCATACCGAAAGGCACGATCGAGGCTTCCCACAGTTCAGCAGCACTGATCAGCCGCACAGTGCGGCCGTCGCGCTCTTCAAACGTGGCCTTAATGGTGTTGAAGCCGATGGACATACTGTCCAGCGTCTCTTCCTTCATGAGCTCGTATGCGTCACGGGCATAACTCACAGCCAGGTTGATCTTGCCTTTGAGGTAAAGTCCATGATCGTCTTGAGTGAATGCCGCAGAACCCACAAGCCGGGTCAGATCATGGAACAGCGCCAGCTTCAGGCGCCCCCCGCGCGTGGTCTTTACCTTCGTGAAGGCGCCCGGCAGGATCACGTCGTCACCCAGATCGATGTTGTTGAACACCGCGGCGTATCCTTCAAAGTTTCCCGCGTCGTCCATCCCTTTCAGCTCAAACGGGACTTCAATCTTTGACATTTGTTTGCATCTCCCACCGGGTGACCCGGTCGTATTCTTCGCCAACCAGCGGAGGAAGGTTTTCTTTGCGCCGAACTTCGTTGATGGTCATCCAGCCGGATCCGCCAGAGCCGCCCAGGGCGCTACCGTAGTAGGTGGCCCGACCAGCGCTGTCAGCCCGCAGAATGCCTTCCACCACGAACTCGACGAACTGAGTCGTGCCGCCAAAGAGCTTGTCGTTGATCTCGTCCTCGATCGCCTTGATGTAGGGACTGAGGCCGAAGGTGATAAAACCACTGGTTTGCTGCTCCAGGTTGGAGCCCATGATCGAGGTCTTGCCGGCGCGGTTGGCCAGGTACAGCGGCACGCCCCAGATTCCCGCAAGGGCTTCTTCCTGAAACTGCTGAGACTCAATGAATTGGCTGTCTTTCTGCGTCATGCCGGCAGGGACAATCTTCGGGCCACCCTGAAGCAGCCCCATTTTCCCGATGTCCTCTACATCCCCATCACGAATCTTTGGGAACTTGTCGAGCACTTGCGCCTGCTGTTCCGCAGTCAAGAAGTTGTCGTAGATGACGTACCCGCCGGTGAAGCCGCCTTTGCGCATAAACCGCGACGACCAACTCTGAGCCGCTTTTGCCAGGCCCATCGCTTCCTTCTGAAACTCAACCGGGGACAACCCGTTGATTCCATCCGCGCTGAATATCTTGAAGTGCAACATGAACTCCGGAGATACCGGAAATCGTTCACCCTTCAAGGTCACCCAGTAAATCAAGTCATCGTCGGTGTTCACCTCGACAGAGTCGGCGCCCAGCGGGATAAAACCGATGAACTCGCCTGCATCGTTGCGCTCGATCAGTGCAAAAGCATTCCCGCGCAGCGCCATGTTGACGATGATCGCTTTGATGAAGTTGAGCATTGTCATGTACGGGTTTGGCTTAGCCAGTAAGCGCGCCGCACGGCTGTTACCTTTGGCAAGAGCTCGCCCCGCCGGGAGATCGTCGTAGAGCTTCAGGGGAAGACCCGACACTGTCTCGCTGAGTATTTTTACGCAAGACCAGACAATGGGAATCGCCATCGCCTTCTTGGGTGTAACAACTTCACCCGAGCGCGTCTGGCCGCCGATTTCGTTATTGACCTCGATGTACTGGCCTGTTTTGGGATCGTTGAAGCCGAAGAAACTCCAGCTCATCGGGTTGTACCAGCGAGAAGCCATAGTGAGCCTATAGAAGTCCGGAGAATCCGTTTTTGAGATAGTGGTCGATGTCGCCCTTGACCTCTTCGGGAGCGCCAAGGGTCGCGCCGAACGCCATTGCCAGTGCCGACATTCCGTCGATGCGGCCGGTCGCCTTGTCCTTTGCAAACTTTCGGTTGCCTGCCGGGTCTTTCTGGATCACCGCATTGGATGCGCACATGGTCAGCACCGGGTGCATACCGTGGCTTAGCCTCCCGTTGAGCAGTTCCGACTCCAACGCATCAATGGCCGGGGTCATGTCCTTGTAGCCTTGGCCGTACTCGACCAGAGGCAGCGTGACGCCCTGAGCCTCGGCATCCCGCTTGAAGAGGTCGATCCGGTATCGGTCGAACGCAATGGCCTGGATGTCGCCGCCGAGCTCGGCAAGGATCCGAGCGATATCGGCGGCAACGTAGGCATAGTCCACGGTTGCGCCCGGGGTGGTCAGTAGCAGTCCCTCCCGAGCCCACACCTCGTACGCCTCCCGGTCACGCTTGGCGCGCTCGGCAAGGCCCTGCTCAGGCGTCCAGAAGAATGGCCAGACACTCCAATTGCCGCCGCATTTGCCGATGACGACGAAGGCCGTAAGGTCAGTCCTGAACGAGAGGTCAAGGCCGCCGTACAGATCCATGCCATCTGGGCTATCCGGATCATCGCCGCAGCCGACCCAAACACCTTTGGAGACGAAGACGGAAACCGTCGACACCCGCTGATTCAGGCAAAGGTTGCGGAACGTGTTCTCCGAAGCAGGCATCCGGTCGGCACGCTCTGCCTGCTTCTCAAGATCTGCCAGCGAACGGAACGAACCAAGCGCCGGGTTTGCAGCCTTCCACCCTTCGCGGTCGGTGACCTTGCAGTCCTTGGGCGCCTGGTAGACGCGGCTGACGATGTGCGGGTCTTGAGACTTCTCCGCGTCGTCGAGCCAGATGCTGAACAGGTCACTGTCCTGCGCAGCCTGGGTACTGATCGCAATCAGCAGCGGCGCCGCGTGGGCGCCCTGTGCTGTCGTGATCGCGTCAATAAAATCGCTTTGCGGGCCGCGCACCTGACCAATCTCATCGAGGATGGCCAAGATCGGCGACAGCCCGTGCGCGGTTTTCCCTTCGGCGGATAGCGCTCGGTACTCCACGTTCAGCGGCGTGCCGATCAGTGTCTTGCTGCTGGGCACGATGTGAATCAAAGACTGCAGCTCTGGGTTGAGCTGGATCATCTTCACGGCCAGCTTGAACACAAGGCCGGCCTGTTCACGACTCATTGCGCCCGATACGATCTGAGAGTTCTGCACCGCCTCGGGCCCAACGATGTGGGCCAAAAGGATGCCGGCGATCAAACCCGTCTTCCCGTTTTTCCGGGCAATGCTGAGAAAGGCAGTGCTGGTGCCAACAGGGTTGTCGTAGACATCCAAGATGAATTCTTTCTGGAACGGATCAAGCACCAGAGGTTTGCCAACATGCTGACCTTCAGGCACGCGACAGTACTTCTCAATGAACGCGATGACCTTTTCGCCACGCGTCCTGCGCTTGACTGCCATCAGTGCATAGCCCTCGGAATGAGATCCTCGTCATCCTGCGCAGCAAGAACCTTCTCGGCCTCGCGCTGCTTGGTCGCCTTCTTGCCCTGGTCGCGGGAATCACCCTGAGTAGCCTGGGCATGAACCTGTAGCGTCCGACTCAATGACACGGCCCGACGACTCAGCGTTTCCAGCAGGCTGTGCTTTGGGTTGATGACCTGCGTGCCCCGGTCGTTTTTCAACACGTCGCCCTCCAGATCGATCTCCTTTTGCAGGCGCTCGATGTCAGAAAGGCACCGCGCGAGGTTGCCGGCCAGGACCAGATCGGAGTCTGTCCAACTATCACGCGTGCGCGCGCGCACAATGGAATCCCAAAATGGCTTGTCGCCTTTGCGTAAATGGACGAACCTCGGCGGCTTAATTGGACCGACACTGGCAGCCTGCATAGCGGCAACCGCCGATGTCGCGCTATCGGAGCGGGTGCGCTTGGCTGTCATAGATTTTCTCAATTCGTCCGCCGATGTGTTTTGGCTGGTTTTTCCGGGTTAGGAATGAAACAACAGGTCGAGGGCGGTCCTATACAGCGGAAAACCTCATAATTTACCCTCCCCCTGGGCCACTGGCGTGCCACATCCGGGGGTTTGGCGCGCCTCAAGATCGATTTTGATAGCGTTTATCAATCGCTCAGACGCGGTTCCAGTGGTGGTTAGGGTCAACAGGTATGCCTGACACGTCATGACCAGGCAGGATGCCGGTCCTCTCCTGTCGCTGCTTGGCGCCGTCATGGCAGGGCTTGCACAGGCTCTGTAGATTCCCAGCATCGAAGAACAGATTCTCGTCACCCTTATGCGGCTTGACGTGGTCGACGATGTTAGCCGCCTCCACAACATCAAGGGCGCGACACAGGCGGCAGGTAGGCTCGGTCTGTAGCTGGTGCCATCGCAACCGATACCAGCGCTTGGTCTTGTAGAGGTGATGCCAGGGTGATGTGCTCGCCACCGGCTTAAGCCTCTGCTGCGATCTTGATCATTGCCATGAGCGCACCAATAAGCGCCTTGTCGGAACGTGTAGCGATAGCGATCACCTCGGCTTCAGCCTTGAGGACCTCGGCCTGCTCGTCTGCCGACATCTCGGTGACCATGCCCTTCATCTGGTAGTACTCGGCACTGACTGTGCTCATGGGTTGTTCCTCATTGCGCGCCACGATTTGGCGCGTTCGAAAACGTGGCGCGGGTTAATCAACCTTGCGGCTGGGCAGCTTGAAGTCAGTGACCCGGTCAGCAATGGCGCGGATCTTCTCCACACCCAGGAAGCCAACCCAGCCGCCGACGAAGGTGGCCATGCTCTGGGGCAGGCCGAAGAACTCCAGGCCGCTGATGATGGTCAGGGTCAAACCACCGCAGATAGCACCCTCGACCAGCATCTGGCGTCGAGTGCCGCCACCGTAAGTGATCCGCAACACAGCCATCGCGGCAGACAACAAGGCGGCGCCGATCAAAGGGAAGTGCTGGCTAAACCATGCGAACGCGAACGCCCATGTGTCTGGTTTGTCTGGCATGTTCATCTCGATATCCTCCCGGTTAGGGAGTGAAGGAATGGATTAGCGGGATCGGTGAAGCAGGCCGCCAGGGAGAAGCTCAGAACGGATCACGTCCTTCACGATCTTCGCGAAGTCAGCCTCAAGCCCCTCGATATCAACCACAAGCTGGGCTGCGTGGCGGGGTTCAGCAGAGGCGGACGACACGGCATTGATCGCAGATGCGACACCGCCAGCCTTCAGTGCGGCGCCTGGCTGCCAATCCTTGATCGCTTCGGCCAAGTCGCCATCGTCGTCGGATCGTGCAGCATCCTTTGGATAGTCGACCTTGAGCGGTACACCGGAATACCCGCCGAATGGAATGCTGCATGCACCAAAGCGGCGCTTGCAGTCGCCAAGAGTTCCGCCATTCTTGTCCTGCTCAATGTCACGCAGCAGCGCTTCCGCTATCTCGCGCTTAGCCTGGGTAGCTGCTTGGCCTTTGGCCTGACCAATCAGGGAGTGCAGCTCGCCAAGCTTGGTAGCCAGGCTGTCGAGGCGCCCAGCAACTGCCCGGTTCTCAGCACCCTGCTTTTCCTTGAGTTCATCAAGGCGCTTGTTGATCGACCCTAAATTGGAGATCTGATCAATCTCTTCGCGCAACGCCTGATACAAAGGGGTCTTGCCGATGATGTCAGCGAAGTACTTATCAGTCGCTCCGGCCACCTTCGCCCTCTCCAGGCGATCAGCCAGTTCCCGCTCTGTTTCGAGGCGGGAGTAGCTCAGGAACAGACGAGCATTGAACGACTCATTGCCGTAGCTCGCGTCGAACTCTTCGAACTCAGCGGCGTGGCGATACTGCTCCGGCACCTTTTGCAGTTCTGCCTGCATGAACTGGAGCAGGTTGGCGGCATTTTTGGGCAAGTCCCACTTGCTCCAGCTGGACACCTCGACCGAAACCATCTGGCGCTCAGGCGCTTTGGCCGCGCTACCGAGGGTGCAGGTGTTGATTTCGAGCTTGCCCGTCTTCAGGTCGATCTTCAGGCCGGACATGCCCGGCACATAGTCATGGGATTGCAACGAACCGGACATTTGCTGTGCTCCAGAAATAGAAAAGGCCCGCCGATATGGCGAGCCTCAGAAATAAGTTTGATGTCTTTCCATCAGTCCACTTGATCCAGCCCCAATAGCACAGGAATGAGCTGCTCAAGCTGCCGGTGTTCTTCCGTAACGCGTGACTACCGGCTATACCGCGTCCAGGCCCGCCCGAAGGCCCACCCTGGCTATGGCTTCACGCACAAAATTCGGACATAAAAAAACCCAGCGGCTTAGGCTGGGTTTTCTCTGTGGTGTCGCGCTTGAAAAGCTGAACACGGTGCCATGAAAACAAGGCTATTCCGCGAGTGCAAGTTATTTAAGCGGCTTCGATGAATTTCTCCAATGAGCAGTCAATCCAGCCGACGCCCGTCTTGATGATCTCCCTGGCCTTGGCCTCACTCATGTCGTACTTGTTGCCGATCCGCTTTGCTGGCCACTTGGCTCCGTAGTAGAGCCAAATGAAGTCGCCCATCTCGGGGGCTCGCTTGCACAACCTGGCAACAGCACCATCAACGACGCTGGCCAGTTCGTCCGTGATGACGTAGGACTTGCTCGTCGACGGAATCATGTCCCTCATGATCGCCCAGGACGGTGACACATAGCTCGGTACGCCCATGCCATCCATGCGCCAGTAGCCCCACTGCTCAAGCATGTACTCGGTATCGCCCAGAGGGAGGCGTGCTGGTTTTCTGGTATTCATGCCGCTTTCCTCGGTGTTGGCTCATCAATGCCGAACAGCTCACGGAGCATCTTGTCGGCGATTTTGTTCTTGGCGTGCCCTTCGGTGATCCACCGGCGGGCATAGACCTGGAACCCAAGGCTGCCACGATGGTTTCCCCAGTCAGCGACCAGATCCATCAGCGCGGCGGCGCCGATTCGTCCATTGGGCTTGTCGAGCAGCAGTCGGTTGCCCTGCTTCAGGAAGTCCCGCTCGTCAGAGGTCAGGACTTTGCGCGGCAATGCCGCCGTCACGTTATTCATTTGCGGCACTCCCGAGGCTTTTACAAACCTCCACAATCACAATTTGTGGATGCAGGGCGCAGGCCCCGCAATCCGTGGCTTGTAGCGGAAAACGTGAATATCGGAATCTAACGCCTGTCTGCTCGGCATCTGGGCCTTGGGCGATTCTGTCTAACGATTTTCCGCCGTTCATAGCGTTGCACCCCGCACTTGCAGGTACTCGTTTGGCTTCATGTCGTTGCGCGCCTGGGCCGACACGGCGTGACGCCAGGCTCGATACGCCTCCTCCGGCGAATCACCAACACCTGCCCACGGATGTTCCTTGGCAAAGCACCAGAAGGTGCCACTGCGCCCGGTGATCCGCGCCTTCGGTAGTCGCCCAGTGAACCCGACCTTGTGCCGCGCCAGCCAGCACTCGACCGCCGGCCAGATGATCTCTTGCTCGGGCTTGGAGAAGTCGCCCTTCCCACCGTTGCTGTAGACCTCAGCCAGGCCGTAGTCCTTGTTCGCCACCCACAACATGAACCCGCTGGGGGTATGGATCAGCTTGTAACCCTTATGGCTCCAGGCCCAATCCAGAGGAAAGAGTCGGATTGATTCGGCAATCCGCTCGGCTTCGGGGTACAGGGGCGCCTTGATGACCTCCATGCCGGGCTCTAGCGTGAAAGCCTCACCACGCAGCGCTGCTGCATGGGCCTTCTCGATCTCTGGCTTCCGCCCCAGTAAACGATCAACCAGATTAAAATTTCTCATCGTTCCTCCTCCCCTTGTACTTGCTGGCGAGTGGGCGGCCCATCTCGACCTCTTCCTCTGATGGATACGGGTTGCCGATAAGCTCAACAAACCGGTGATAGGCGCCCTGGTGCTGCACGCGACATGAGCCCGTGGGCCCGTGCCTGTTCTTGTCGACGATCAGCTCTGTGACGCCAGCCTTTCCGGCGTCGGATTCACCATCGCGATGCACCAGGATCACCACGTCAGCGTCGGCCTCGATCTGCCCGGAGTCGCGCAGGTCGCTTTTGGTTGGGCGCTTGTTGGGGCGATTGCTCGGGCCTCGGTTGAGCTGGGCCAGCACCACGATGGGCACCGCCAGCTCTTTTGCCAGGCGCTTCAATCCTTTGCTGATCTCGGTGACCGTTTCGTATCGACTGGACGACTTGTTTTCGCCGTTGACCAGGCCGATGTAATCCAGGGCGACGAACGCCAGGCCGTGTTCGCGCTTCACTGTGCGGCAGATCTGCCGAATGTCCCGCAGTGTCAGCGACGAGTCGTCGCACATGATCAGCGGGGCATCCATCAGCTTGTTCACCGCCGAGGTTAGGCCCGGCCAATCAGCGTCGGTCATCGAGTGTCCTTCGCTGATGTGCTTGAGCTGGACGCTACCCACCGAGGCCAGCGAACGGTTCGTCAGTTCCACGTCAGTCATTTCCAGCGAGAACACCAGCGCCGGCTCGTTCTTGACCAGGGCGACACGCTCGGCAATGCCCAGGCCCAAGGTGGTCTTGCCGCTACCGGGCGTCCCGGCTACCACCACGACGTGGCCCGGGCAAATACCCGGAATGAACTCATCAAGCGACGGCAAGCCGGTATCGAACCCAAGGCTTGCCGTCCGATTGAATCGGCGGTCAATACCGTCGATTGCCTCGTTCAAAATGTCCTTAACGAATCGGTACCGGCGGCGCGAATCGAGCCCTTCCGCCTCAAGCGACACCCACGCCTGCTGGCCCTGGCTCATCACCTCGTCAAGCGGTTCACCGTCAATCAGACGCTGACTCATGATTCTTGCGGCAGCGATAACCCGGCGGGCAACTGAGCGCTGCTTGACGACTCGGGCGTATTCGTCAAAGTTCGCGGCGCTCGGTGTGTTCTGCACCAGCAGCCCCACAACGGCCACCGAGCTTTGCCCGTCAGCAAGGAAGGGGCGAGCCTCGCAGATGGTCACAACGTCCACCGCGCGACCTCTGGAGCGCAGCCCCAGCACCACTTCGAACAACTCGGCGCAGGCGGGATGGTGGAAATCCGCAATGGACAGCTTCCCCCCGGCCTCATCGATCAAGTCAGATTGCTGGATCATGCTGCCGATCAGGGCGTATTCAGCCTCATGGCTGTATAGCGCCGAATCGGGAACCTGCTGGTAGGACAATGAAGAGTCGTCAATTTCAGGGAAATCCATCATGCCAAGCCTCCCGACCGCGCCGAATTCCAGGTGAATGGCGCCAACAGACCGCCGTTCTCACGCAGTCGGTCGGCGGCGCGCGGGCCGATGAAGCTGTGCAGATCATCCGGTTTCTGATTGCTCACCAGGATCGTCGGCTTGATCAATTGGTAACGGCGGTCGATCACCTCATGCAGCAGGCTGGGCGTGAAGTCCTTACCCGGCCGCACGGAGTGCACGCCTACCTCGTCGATCACCAGCAAGTCGACAGAGGCCAATTCGTTGACCAGGTCCGTCTTGGACGGCCCCGAGTTGTTGCGGAAGCTGTCGGTCACGGCCTGGGTGATCGACTCGGCGGTGACGATCAGGCCGGAAAAGCCTTGGTTTCGGACAATGCACTGCAGAATTGCGCAGGCCAGGTGCGTCTTTCCGGTACCGATCTCGCCCATCAGCATCAAGGCGCGGCCATCGGCCAGGTGATCCTCGAAGCCCTCGGCATACTTGCGGCAGATACTCAGAGCACGCTGCTTGGCCTTGTCGTCGCCAGTGACATAGCTGCTCAGGCTGCACTTGCGAAAGCGCGGAGTGATGCCAGTGGCTATGAGATCGCTGTTAAGGCGCTCAGCTTCGACCTGAGCCACGACCTGCAAATGATCCTCACGATCCTTGGGCGTGTTGTACAGCGCTTGCCAGCGGCAGGCTGGGCAGGCGTTGAGCTTCCACGATCCGTCGAACTGCTCTACCAGCGACTGCTTGAAAGCGTTATGCCCTGGAGTGCCGCACGATCTTTCGCGGGTTTCAGCCAGTTCCGGCGCCTGGATGAATTTAGAAACGGTCATTGGGGTAGTCCTCCTGACGGTGGGTTGGCACGCTGAGGACGGCGCTTTGAGTTGAGGCGCCCCCATTGGCCGGCTTGAGCACGTCAGTCCAGCGCTCGCCATTCAGCCAGGTCGATGCCATCGGCACGTACTGGCCGTCATCCTTGGTCCAGTCGCGGGAAAGGCGGTGACTGCCCAGGGCGGTCATCAAGGTCAGGCGAAGCTCGGCGGACGGCTTGAGCTTCTCCCATGCCTTGCGGGCGTCCTTTTTCGACTTCTTGTTCGGGTACAGCTTCCAGAACACTTCGAAGGCTTCGGCAAGGTCCTTGTCGACCACAGGTTTTTCAGTACTTGCTGCTTTATTCAGTCCTTGCTTACCTTCAATACTTACTAGGGGGGGATTTACCGGCGACGGTTCAACCGGGCCCGGATAATCCGTCGCCGGTGATTCCGATACGGTGTAGGACCGTCCGCCGAACTCGCCACCTTCGGCGCGCTCAAGGAAGATTTGGAGGTAACCGGCCTGCTCCAACTCGCGGATCAACCCCCGAACAGCATCACGGCCTGATGCTTTGCCCAGGCAGTCTTTGGTCTGGCCGATCAGGTGGTGCGTGGACACTTCCCAGTGGTCAGGTTTGCCAAGGAGAAACACCAGCATTCCGCGAGCGCCCCAGCTCAGGCGCTGGTCCTCGCTGATCGCCTTGTTGAGCAAGTAGAAGTTTCCCTCAGGGCGAGGGGCGCGGATGATGCTCATACGTTCAGCTCCCGCGTTACCCGGCGCACGAAGTCGTCATAGCTCTCACTCATGACGAAGCCCGCCTGTTCCAGCATCTCGCGGTGAGCCTTGGCGCCGCTGTACATCAGCCAGCGCTTCTGCTCCGGCAGACCGGCGAACGAGGCATAGCTTGGCCAGGGGCCGGCGATTACCGGCGCTGTGGTGGGCTCCTGGGGGGGGGCGTGAGGGTTGGTGATGGTCATTGCAAAGTCTCCTGCTTGACCTGCACCACCTGCGCACCAGCGAACGGAGAGCCCTCCCCGAACAAATCTGGCAGGTGCTCTTCTGGTGCTGTCTTGATCCACTCGATCATCGCCAAGAAGCAGGCCTCGAACAGCGGGCCACCCTCGCCCCACTCCTCAGATTTCGGGCTGACGCTGTCCTCCAGTCGAGCAACGTAGATCAAATCAGCCAGGCTGCTTGCATCCTGACTTGCCTCCTCCCTATGAACGGGGTTGATGCTGAGCAGGTCGCACAGCCCTGAAAAGCCGATAGCCTCATAGGCGCCCTCAGCGTCCTTGATCAGGTTGTAACCGAACCCAACAAGACCCTGTTTAATGTCCTTGAGCTCATCGTCACGGTGGCGCTTGGACTTCTCAATCAGCATGTCCATCTGGCGCTGAACAAATGGGAGATACGGCTTGAGCTTCGCAGCCTCACGCCGAAAGATGCGGCGTTCGTCACGGATCTGCGCACGATGCCTCAGGCTGTTACGGATGACCCGGCGCATCAAAATGAACATGTCGCGCTGAGAAAGTGATTTACGCGCAATGCTGGCGATTTTCTGCGCAACTTCGAGGTTGATTGTGTTCATGCTTGTTCTCCGTCGGCGCCAAACAGGTCAGCCAGGTCAATTTGGTAAGCGTCCATCCAGGCGCCAGCGGGCCAACAGCGGACAAAGCCGAAAGTGGGATGGAATACTTTGGGGGCGGTGAGACCTCGGGCCTTGCACCAGCGGCGCAGGGGCACATAGCCGGACACGCCGAACTTGCGGCCGACGGCCTTCTCTACGGCGAGCACCGCCGCCTGCCGGCTTCCAAGGCCCAGGTCATCCTTGAGTTTTTGCACCTGTCGCACAGCAGCTGATGCTGTGGCCATCGCCGTGGCTTCCCGGCGCGAACCGATCTCTGCTTTGGTTTCGATAGCGCGGTCACGCTGCTGGGTGACGAGCTTGTTCTCGGCGATCAGGGCAAGCTGCTTGGTGGCCAGCCCCTGTATCACCAGCAGCTTGCCTTCGTCGGTGTCGAGCGAAACGTCTGCTAGCTGCTCTTCGAGCTTTTGCCAGCGGTCTACCAACGCGCCAGTGAACTCGGGGCTGAGTTGGGCGACCACAACGAGGCTGTCGCGCTTACCCTTCTCACCAGAGAAAAGATACTCAGTGGCCGGCCGGCCGAGACCGTCGAGGTATTCCACCATTGGTGGAGAACCAATTGCTTTTCGCTCGGCCAGCCTTTCGATGGTGCGCTTCACGCTATCGTGGCGAGACTCGACCAATTCGGCGATCTCGCGGGAGGACATGGTGACGGCATCGCCGCCTTGGAATTTGGCGATGGTCATTCTGGAATCTCCAGGTCGGTAGCCATGCGGCAGAAGTCGCTATGCGCCGCCTCTGCAAGAAGCTTGATTGCCTTCTGGATGCCGGACTCATTCAAGTCGTTGATCTGGGCCGGGTTATCCACATCGCCAGGCTCACCCTTGTAACCGCCGTTATTGAGCAGCACATCGGACAACAGGCCGATTGTGAACAGAGTCTCTTCAATGCTCTTCGCAACAGCTTTGTAGTTCGCTGGATTGGTCATGGTTGCACCTCCGATTCCCGCGCCACGTTTTCGGATTGCGATTTTTGTGGCGCGGGAACAAGGGCCGCGATCTTTCTGATCTGTTCAAACGCAGTTTCAAGAGTGGCTCCGCCGGAGTCGTCGAAATACTTAACGAGGTCGGTAAGTACGAGCACATCACCGCCGCCACTATCAACGTCGCGAGCGATGGCGCGAGCGATGGCGGCAACCCATTTGCAAATATCGACGTGAGCGAGTAACTGGAATTCGGCCTCTTCGATCAGGTCTTTGATTTGTTCTGCATTGGTATTCATGCCTGCTCTCCCACTACAACTTCGGCGCGCAGGCCGTAACGAACCTGCTGAATCAGTGCGTTCGCGGTGCTGGAAATGTGAGCCAGCGCCCGAAGTTCTGCGCAGGTCACGGGGTCACCGTTGTTGTTGGTGCTGAAGTCCAGGCGGTCGCAGAGGGTGGTCAAAGCGAGGTTCAAGTCACTGGCAAGAGCGAGTGACTGCTCAATATCTCCACCCGCACGGACTTGGAACACGTCGTTGTCGATGCCGCCAAAATCGATGCTCTTGAGCGCTACGGCTTGCAGTTGCGCCTTAGCGATCATTGGGCACCGCCTTGGCGATTGCCAAACTCAACAGGACCAACGCTGGCATCCACCAGCGCGGCCGAGGCTTCAATCAGGAAGCGCACACCGAAGATATGGTTCGTGGTCATGCCTTCGTCGGTCAGGCTGGTCATGATCTCCAGTGCCGACCCCATGAGCATCGAGGAAAGATTGAGCGCTTCTTTTGCCGGCTTCCCGCTAAGGACTTCGAGTAGCGACGATTCATAGTCGCCGTGAGAGAGTTCGTGGAACTGAGTGCCATCAGTAAGTAGCGCCTCTTGCGCTACTGGGTGTTTGTTGCTATTTTTCGTTTGCATGTTTTGTCCCTTCGAAAGACAAAGTAGTGCCAAAGCCACCAGTTCGTACCTGGTAGCAACTAAGAAGCTCAGCTCAGGCTGGGCTTTTTTGTGAGCGGTCGAAAAGTCAGCCGCTCAGCAAAAACTGGGATGGGGAGCAGGCGTTCATGCAGAGGCCTGCGTGGTACTGGATGGATGAACAGAGGGTTTGCCAGACTGATCGGCGGTCGAGATCTGAGGCATAATTTGGTTCAAGGTTGGCGGCGCTTCCGCAAGCGATGGGCGAAGATCTTTGGCAAGAAACAAACCGCCAGTCTTCTTTTGCGCCAAAAACGCAGTCTCAGCCGACATGGCGTGCTTGCCCCTGACCCAGCCACTTACCGTGCTTTGATTGACAAGAAGCTGTTCGGCGGTTCGCTCTTGGGTTTGAAAATACAAAACCAAGCGCTGATAGATGTCGGACATGATCCAGCTCCATATGTGTATTCACATACTCTATGCCATAGGTAAACCACTTTGCAAGAATATGGGCAAGCCAGTGATAATTCTCTGATGGAATACAAAGATCGAATTAAAGCGGCACGACAGCACGCAAAGCTCACGCAAGGCGAGCTCGGCAAGTTGGTGGGTATTGATCAGGCATCAATATCGGATCTAGAGCGCGGGCGATCTCAGCGATCCTCATACAACGCTAGCATCGCCAGAGAGTGCGGAGTATCTGCAATCTGGCTAGAGGCGGGGGTCGGCACCATGCTTCAGGACGACATGGTGCCTGGGTTTGACGCCCCAGAACTCGGCTCAAATATTGCTCCGGCGTTGTCCCCCACTCGATACTTCAAATACCCGGAAATCAGCTGGGTCCAGGCTGGAGCCGCTGCCGAGGCGATGGATTTGTCAAATGTTGCACGCTGTCCAACCCACACGTCTGATGTGTGGGCCGGAGAGGATGGCTTCTGGCTAAAGGTTGTGGGTGACTCAATGACCAGTCCCGCCGGGACGTCCTTTCCGGAAGGCTTCTTAATTCTTGTTGCGCCAGACATTGAGCCGCATTCCGGCCAGTTTGTGGTTGCTCGCATGCTCGATACGAACGAAGCAACGTTCAAGCAGTTTGTTCGCGACGCAGGAGAACCTTTCCTGAAGCCACTAAACCCCTCCTATCCGACCAAGATGATGGACGATACGTGGGAAGTGGTTGGTACAGTAGTGGACGGCAAAATGCCGAAGACCGTCTTCTTGTAGCTCCCTCCACGCACCACCAGGATCATCACCAAGGCCGTCCCGCGACGGTTTTTTTGTGCTCATCTGAAAAATATGTGCAAACCCATAGACAAATTATTATGTGTTAGCCTATATTTACCCCATCGCATACCAGCATGGAGCTTCAGACATGACCACCAACACCCTCACCGTCGGCAACTGGCAGGGCAACCTCAAGATGGGCCTGGCTCCTCGCGAGCTTGAAGCAACCCTGTGGGCTGCTGCCGATCTGACGGTGAAAGAGATTGGTCGTGTCATGGGTATCAGCCCGAACACCGCCGAGAAGCGGCTCGACTCTGCTCGCTTCAAGCTGGGCGCCAAGACAATGCGCGGCCTGGTAATGGAGGCGTTCAAGCGCCAGATCATCAGCCCATTGATCCTGTTGCTGTGCATGGTGCTGACCGTCCAGCAAGCCAACACCGAACAGTTCGGTCGCATCCGCCGCCCAGGCGAACGCCGCGTCGAGACTCGCGTGGCCGTGCGCCGCATCGAGACCGCACTCACCGTTTAACCAAACCTGATTTTTGCGAAAGCCAACAACGCGGCGGGACTTTGCTCGCCCTGGAGAAAGTGAATGACCCAGAAAACGCTGTCCCCGTGGCGCCTGTTCAAGGTGCTGATCTCGATCTTGCTCTACATCACCGTATCTGGGGCCTGGCTGCTTTTCGCGGCCCGCGACCTGATCAGCAGCAGCTCTGACCTCGATGTCGTCGGTGGCTTCTTCGGTACCGCTGTCTGGCTGATCGCGACTGCCTGCCTATTCCTGTTCATCACCACACCAAAACCCGGCCAATCGGCCAACACTACGGAGAAAGACCAATGAAGCGGATTGCCGCCATTGCAATGCTGTGCCTGCTCGCCATCACGGCGGGCTGCTCGAAGGTGCCCGCCGGCTATACGGGCGTGATTGTCAACTTGATGGGCAGTGACAAGGGCGTGGCGCCAACCGAGGCCACTGTGGGTTACAAGTGGCTGACGCCCAACGAGGAGCTGTTCCTGTTCCCGACCTTTGCCCAAAACTTCAACCTGCAGCAGGTCAAGTTCCAAGACCGCGATGGCATGACGATCAGCGCCCCGATCGGTATCACGCTGCGCGCCAAGCAAGGCGCTGCTCCCCTGCTGTTCCAGACCTATCGCAAGTCGATGGACGAGATCATCCAGGTCAACGTGCCACAGGTGGTGCGCAATGCCTTCAACAACGCAGGCTCGAAGGTCAAGGCGTCTGAGGTATACGGGCCAGGCAAAGAAGCCTTCCTGAAAGCCATCGAGGTGCAGGTCCAGCAGCACTTTGACAGCAAGGGGATCGTCGTGGAGTCGCTCTACTTGAACGGAGAGATCGTGCTGCCGCCCCAGGTAGTCGAGGCACTGAACGCCAGCATCACCGCCACCCAAAAGGCCCAGCAGCGTGAAAACGAGTTGCGCCAGACCGAAGCCGAAGCGGCCAAGGTGCGCGCCGCTGCCCAGGGTGACAAAGACGCCGCCATCCTCAAGGCCCAGGGTGAGGCCGAGTCGCTGAACATCCGAGGCGAGGCCCTGCGCAAGAACCCGGGCGTGGTTGAGCTCAACGCTATCGAGAAGTGGGACGGGAAGCTTCCCGTGTACATGACCAGCGGCACCGCCACCCCATTCATCGGCATCGGCAAGTAACCGACCACCAGAGGCTGATGGTGCAGATCTGCGCCATCAGTTAGGAGATCCGCATGAGCACCACCAATTACGATTCGCGCACCGCTGACAAGTTTGTGGTGCGCCTGGCCCGCCTGGAGGAGTTGCACCCATGAAGCGCCGCCAGATATCCCCCGCCGCCCTTCCCGCCATCGGCCAGCCGTTCGCCGGCGGCTTCTACGCTGGCCGGATCTACTTCGATGGTGCTGAGTGCGCGCTGATCGATGCAGGCCGAGAGTTTGAAACCTCCGCACACTGGTGGGGGCACGACGGCCCGCGCCCACGCATCCGCGGCGCCACGCACCGTTTCGACGGCATGGCCAACACTTTGGCCATGAGCGCGGAAGGCAGCGCCATCGCCACCCACGTGCTGGGCATGAACATCCGGGGCACATGGGGCTGGCACATACCGAGTATCGAAGAACTGAACGTGATGCGCGGCAACCTGCTCCAGCTACCAGATTGGAATCACCGTCTATGTGAGGACGCGCTACAGGCGTTCCGTTGCGCTCACCAGTATTGGTCAAGCACCCAGAAAGAAAACGCCGCTACAGCCTGGCTGATGGGCATGTATCCGTGGGCGGTGCCGGATACCAACTGGGTCAGCGGCTGCAACGGGATACGCCCGGTGAAGGTGTTGCAGATCAAGGCTGACGCCTTTGTGCATGAGCCTTCGACCGATATTGCTACGACCGTAGCAGTTTGCGATCTGGGCGGCTTGACCGCGAGCCCAGCCGTAGCCGAGGTGCTGGGTCATTTCATCAACGAGGATACAGGCCGGTTTTACGGGCGCACCGACGACCTGCTGGCGCAACTGGCGATGATCGCCGGGGAGGCTCGCCCATGAAAACCATCACCACCATGATCCTGCTGCTGATCGTTGGCGAGGCCAGCGCCAACGAGCAACTGATCGACGTCCAGCACGACAGCTTGCGCGGCGTCACCTGCTGGATTTTGAACAACACCGGCATCAGTTGCCTGCCGGACAGTTCGCTCCCACAGACACCCGCCAGTACCGCTGCCGACGAAAGCCAGGCGGCACGGGCTTCTCTGGCAACTTCCATGTGCCAAAGCGGGCAATTGCCCGCCACCCCACTCCCACAGGTTGAGAGGTTCCAATTATGAGCAGCCGCAACGGGCCGGTGGGCCAGCGCCTGATCGAACTGTTCAACGCCCTGCAGCGCCGGGAGACCACGTTCGGCCAGATCTACGCAATGTCAGCATCGTGCGGTATCGACGCGCGCCGGGTGCTGGCTGACCACTTTCAGCGGGGCCGCTGCCGTGCGTAAGGATCTCGGCGGACGCCAAACCAAACGCTGGAGCGAGGCCGAGGACGCCATTATTCGGTGTTTTTACGAAACTGGTGGCAACGACTTCATGTTGAGCCAGCTGCCTGGTCGCACCCTTACCGCGATATGCCAGAGAGCCAAGGGGATGGGTATCAGGAAGAGCGCAGCTCACCGCGCGGAGTCTTCCAGGAAAGCATTCTTCGATGCTTGGGAAAGACGCGGAAAGCCCCCTGGACAAGCACCAAGGCCAGTCGGCGCGATGCATAGGAAGGGGCGATACATCTTGGTGAAAGTTGCACAGCCAGATGTTTGGAAACCGTTGCATATGCATACCTGGGAGCAAGCGAACGGCCCTGTTCCAGAAGGAATGATTGTGGCAGCCAAAGACGGAAACGTCCGGAATATTGAGTTGGACAATCTGTGCTTGCGCACACTTTCAGAGAACCAGGTCCGTCGCCACGCAAAACACAAGGATTTGCCGGAAGAACTCATCGACATCCTGCACCTGCAGAACGAAATCAAAAAAGAGATCAAGAGGAGAAAGTCATGAAAAACAAACTGAGCGACCTGCGAGACCACCTGTTTGCACAGCTTGAAGCCGTGCGCGAAGCCGCAGATGAGGACTTGGCCAAGGAAGTATCGCGTGCCACCTCCGTCTCCGACATCAGCCGGGTGCTGATCGAAAGCGCCAAGGTAGAGATCGATTACTACCGCCACATCGGCGGCGAGAACAGCGCCAGCAGCTTCATCGAGTCGAAACCGGCGTTGCCGCCTGGAAAGGTGACCCCTCAATGATCATGAAGCCTGAACACTTCGACAGGCTGGCAGATAAGTCCGTCCAGGTCCTTTCGTTTCGCACTCGACTCATTGTGACGCGCCGGATTCTTCGAGAGGTCCTCGCTCAGGATGAGCGCGAGAAGACAATCCTGCGCATGGCTATCCGCCAACTGAAAAGCAAGCTGCCATTCACCAAGTCCAAGCTCATCGAGGTCGAGCAGCTATTGAGCGATTGCCGAAAGGCAAACCGCGAGCTTCTGATCAGCTATGGGCAGATGCTGCGCGATGGTCACCACGCCTTCGAGGGCGATCTTGGCTGGGAAGGTCTTTGTGACGTGCTGTGCGTGAATGCGGTGCACCGGAAAGAGGCCGGTGAGCATGACAAAGGCTTATTTGGAATCACCTGGATCGGTTGGCAGTTCGAGGACAGCTCGACGCATTACGGGAGCGATGTAACCGGCGGCGGGCCGATCACGCGCGCGGTAGGTGCCGCGATGCAGGAATGGATGCTAAAAAACGTGGACAAGCTGCCAGACCCCTTCGCGCCAGGCGGTCCATTCTACGGTCTGCCTCTGTACACCCAGCAGCCAGACGGCGCGATGGTGATGAACACGCCAGCGGTGACCGTACACAGCGCGGCGGGCAGTAAGGTGGTGGCAAGCAAGCCACGGCGCGCCGGGAAGTCGGTCACGCCGAGCAAGGTCGCGACACTGTTCGCGGACAACGAAAACGTGTCGCGACACGAAGGCGGGCAGACATGAGCGCAGCTAGAGTTATAGAGTTCGAGGAGTTGCAGCGGATCACCGGTTATACGCGGCGTGCTGACGTAGAGAAGGCGTTGCGCGGGGAAGGAATACGGATATTCCTCGGGAGGAAGGGGCCTTGGACAACCGTTGACCTGGTCAACCAGGCGGGCGGGCTAAAGCCGATCGATCAAGAAAAGTATGACGCGGATATCGTATGAAGCGAGGAAGGAAGCGCCAGCACAACCCGAACATCCCTGGGCATATTGACCAGGCGGCCCTGCCACGCTCGGTGTATTTCGATCACCGGGGGGCGGGGTGCTGGTACATCCTGTATTTCAATGAGGCCGGCCGGCGCCAGCGGCAGAACCTGTGTGCGGGCAATGTGACGCTTTCAGAGCTCCATCGACTGATCGAGGAACGCAATGGCGTAGACCGCGACAGCCTCCAGTACCTCTGTGACGAATTCCACAAGAGCGACCAGTACAAAGTCCTCAGCCCGAAAACCCACGACGACTACGTCTACTCCCGCGATGTGCTGCTGGCGTTCCCGACAAAGCTCGGCAAGCCGCTGGGCGAGCTGGCGGTGCTCAAGTTCACGCCGGCGCTGATTCAGCGGATCATCGACAAGATCGCCCAGGAGGGCAAGCCATCGAAGGCCGCTCACGCCCTGCGCTACCTGCGCCGTGTGATGCAGTGGGGCCGCAACCGTGGGTTCGTGAAGGACAACCCGGCAAAGGGCATCGAGTCGCCCAAAGAGCGCAAACAGCGCCGACTGCCAGACGACACGGTTATGGTTAACCTGATCAGGTTCGCGAAACAACAAGGCCAGCTCAAGAGCGGCCAGCCTGGGGCCTGCTCGCCTTACCTTTGGTATGTGATGGAAATCGGCTACCTCTGCCGCCTACGCGGTATCGAGACGATCACACTCACCGACGAGAACGAACTCGCCGAAGGCGTGCTGACCAACCGCCGCAAGGGGAGCCGGGACAATATTGTCCGTTGGACGCCCAGGCTGCGTGCCGCCTGGGATGCGGCCAAAGCCGTCAGGTCGGAAACCTGGGAGCGAAAGCGTGTGCCGGTACCGATCCGTGCAGACCAGCGCTTCTTGATCATCGCCGCCACCGGCAGGCAGTTGTCGAAGTCGGGGCTTGATACAGCCTTCCAGCGACTGATCGTTCAGGCCATTGAAAAGAAAGTGCTCATTGAGGAACAGCGTTTCGGGATGCACGACTTCAAGCGCAAGGGCATCACCGATACCGTGGGCACCCGAGCGGACAAGCAACAGGCGTCTGGGCACAAAGACGAATCAATGATGGATGTGTATGACCTGAGCGTACCGACCGTTAACCCTTCTGCTGATTGAGCAACTGATTAAACAGAAAGCTGCCCACAGCTTTATCCACAGTCAGACGGTAGAGAATGCTGGACGAAACCCCAGTCTTTTTCGCGTACATCAACGAAGGTGATGTCAGCAAAATATAGGGGAAACCCCTATATGTGACGTACAAAAGAACCTCTGTACGCTAGATCAATACTGACTAAGAGGTCTGACTTGTAATCAGTAGGTCCCGGGTTCGACTCCTGGTGCCGGCACCATACAAAACAAAGCCCTCGTAGAAATACTAGGGCTTTGTTGTTTCTGGAACGTCCACTTTGTGTCCGCACACACTGAAACCCGTGGGAGCGAGCCTGCTCGCGATGAGGCCGTCAAACCCAACGACGATCTACTGACTAGGACAAAGGGCTGCCTTTCCAAGGCACCAAAAACGAAGCAACCTCAACCAAACAGCATCCTTTGCCAATGATCCTCACCCACAATGGCAATCGAAGCTCCTGCCTCCCGCAATTCCACTGCCTTCATGATCTTCGTTCCATAAGTACTGTGGCGCCACTGCTCATTACCCACGCTACCGACCACCAGGTAATGCACCTTCTTACTCACACCGCCCCCAATCAAACCACCTCGTTCTTCGACCAGCGCCTGACAATCCTTACGCGGCCCAAAGGCCATGACACCCGTAAATACAAACATCCGGCCATCCCACACCAAATCAGGGGCCGGTAAATTGAAGGGAAGGTCCGTAGGAGCAACGGCAACAGCACCGCCAACCTTCGGTCTCTCAATGCCCACTCCAGAAAAACCACGCAGGATGTTAAGCAGCTCCAGGGACTCATCCTTGTCTAGAGCATCGTCCTGAAGCATGCACGCTAAACGCGAATACAACAGATTAATCACCGGATCATTCAGATACACGAGATTGTTTTCCAACCATTGCTTTAGAAAAACCGCTTCCGTGATGTTCACAACACCGTCGGCCGTAATCCCAGCGGCCAACCCGACCAAGGCATCGGCGGCACGTCGATCGATATGGGCGCGATGGAAAAATTTGCTGCTCTCGAACTCGTTATGTAGATCCATTACGGGTTTTCCTTTGAGGTGGGTACTGGTTCGATACCGAAGCATCAGCGGATAGATGTTGTGTTCAACGCTAGCACCACTGCGCGCAGACACCCCGTTTTTAGCCAGGAAAATAGATCCGTCCTCTTTTCCGTGGAAGCGCTGCTCGGCCGTCATAGTGGCGAATCGGAAAAGGGGACACCCATTAACCTTGACTTGAGACCGGCTAATGGGTGTCCACTTTTTCACGCCCCCCGAAAAACCCGCCCTTTGGCGGTTTTTTTCGTTCATCGCTGTCTGTCGCTTATAGGCGGAGGGCGGGATCGACACAAAGCTATTTGCAGTACCCCACTCAATCGGCCCAATGCACTCAGCTGCGTGGCTGCACCAATCCCTTGATATCGCCGAAAAAATAATGGCATATTGCCTACAGACGCATCTAGGGAACGCCTACCCGAGCCAGCACATGGACGATAAAAATGACAACATACTTTGAAAATACTATTTCGAAAATTTATGGCGATAAAGACGATTTTATAATAATAGGACTGACTGGTCAGACAGGAAGTGGATGCTCAACCGTAGCAAGCATACTTTCAAAAAAGCAAGATCAGATAAAGCACTCCTTATACAAAGGAGGCTCACCAAATGACAACACTCAAAGAAAACAAAAAATTATTTATAAATGCTTTGAAAAAACCTGGACTCCTTTTATTTCAATTCAAGCTAGCTCAATCCTAACATTGTTGCTCAGCGAAAAAAGCATCGAAGATACTGCAAGATTTATAGGAGGCGTCGCCGGACTTACTGACGATCTGCAGACAAAAATCATAGAAAATATAAAGGTTATAAAAGACACGCACACCAACCTAAACCATCAAGATATTAATTCGCTCAGAGTTTTTTACACTGAATTCCTACCGAACCAGAACAATGAACTAAAAAACCAAATTGGCGGAGCAGGATATGTCGCACTATTCCAAACAGTCGGTAACAATGTCCGAAATTCTGGCAATCCAACCTCGAACGAAGTAATAGGGGGAAATTTTTTTCTCTAGCCGAACGAATCAACAAAATAATTAAAGAGATACGTAAGGCCAGAAATAGAGGTGAGCGGACATTCATCGTAATAGACGCGATCCGCAATCCATTTGAAGCAATATACTTCCAAGATAGATACTCATCATTTTATTTAATGGCCGTTTCCTGTGAAGATGACCAGCGTAAATCCCGACTCAGAGCATTGGGATATACGGACACCCAAATAAAAGCGATGGACGATGAAGAATACGGCGATAGAAAGCTAACCGACAAATCAACTTACATAAAGCAGGATATCCAAGCCTGCTTGCAACGTTCCGACCTATATATTAGCAATCCAAACTCAACCAATACAGTTTCACACTTCAGCTTACTAGCAAATCAAATCATAACGTTCGTTTGCCTTATGGTTCGCCCAGGGCTAATAACACCCACGCCTTTAGAAAGATGCATGCAAATTGCTTACACCGCAAAACTGAACTCAGGTTGCATTTCCAGGCAGGTCGGAGCAGTAGTAACGGATAAAAATTTCTCAGTCCAGTCCGTAGGATGGAATGACACTCCTTTTGGGCAGGTACCTTGCAGTTTAAGAAACAGGTTTGATCTAGTGAGTGGAAACGATCAAGAAGCATACTCCGAATACGAAAAATCGAATATTCAATACATCGCTAGATTTACCCAAGAAAGCGAAAAATACCTGAAAATTGAAAAAACAGGAAGAAATGTTTCTTACTGCTTTAAAAGCGAATATAACGACTTGATAGGAGAAAAAAACCAAGTACACACTCGTTCACTACATGCAGAAGAAAATGCATTTTTACAAATATCTAAATATGGTGGTAGGGGCATAGAAAACGGGAAGCTGTTCACAACCGCAAGCCCTTGCGAACTTTGCTCAAAAAAAGCATATCAGTTGGGCGTAAAAGAAATTTATTACATAGATCCTTACCCAGGTATTGCAATGACTCACATCCTCATGGGTGGAACCAACAATCCAGAACTAATTCTTTTTTCAGGAGCTATTGGGAAAGCATTTCATAATCTTTACTCGTCAAAAATGCCTTACAAAGACGAGCTGAATGCTCTATCACTTTAAATCATACGTATAGCCTTAGATAACTATGCCCAGAGAGGCTTGCATTTATACCCATAGGGTCCGGATTCGATTCCACTGACCGCCATAACTAGCTGATTTATTTATAGTTACCAGTTGGGGTACGCTGAATTTTCTACCGAATTCCAGACCCGTAGAAAACCTGGCCTAGATGAAACCTACCGTTCGTCTGGTGCCGCACCATACAAAACAAAGCCCCCACAGAAATGTGGGGGCTTTGTTGTTTCTGGGGTTCGGGTTTGTGCCCCCCCCCACAAAATGTCCACACCCTTCCCTCCCTGGCGCAGAAAAGTCTCTTGCATAAAAATCATGCCATCACGACAATGAGAGCGATTACCATTTACGCATCGGTGGCACGCTCATGTCAGCGCTTGATCAATCAGCTCTTCATCAGCTGTATAGCGAACACAACAGCTGGCTGAAAGGCTGGTTGCGAGTCCGCCTGGGCAATGCCGCCGATGCTTCGGATCTGGCTCAGGACACGTTTGTGCGGGTCATGACGGCCCGCAATGACGCGCCGATCCGCGAGCCTCGAGGTTATCTCAGTGCCATTGCGCGTTCTCTTCTGATCGATAAGGCCCGCCGCCGCACTATTGAGCAGGCTTATCTGCACGCGCTGGCTCAAAGGCCAGAACCTGTGGATGTCTCACCAGAGATACGGTTGTCGATCATCGAAATGCTGGTTGCCGTCGATAGCCTGCTCGATGAGTTGGGCACCAGGACTCGGGAGATTTTTCTCGCCGTGCAACTGGAAGGGCTGAGTTATGTTGCAGCAGCTGAGCGATTCGAGGTGTCAGTGACGACGGTCAAAAATCACTTGATTCGTGCCATGACCCGTTGCCTGTTGCTGGTCGACAGTTGATGACCTCCTCTCTGGATCTCAAGACGCTCGAGGCTGCGGCTACCTGGTACGTGCAACTCAATGACGGTACGGTCAATGAAGCCAGAACCCAGGCCTGGCAGGCTTGGATAACGTCCGACCCACTGCACTCGCAAGCCTGGGAAAGGGTCGAAACGCTTCAACGGCAATGGGCGTTGATGCCCAGGCGAGCCGCCCTCTCCAGCCTGGACGCAGCGAAGACACAGCGCCGTGATGTTCTGAAACTGCTTGGCATGCTGGTGGCCGCTGGCGGCTGTACTTGGATGGCGGCGGACCAGATACCGTACCGCTCGATGCTCGCTCAACAACGCACCGGGACCCGTGAGCGTCGCACGCTGCAGCTTGACGATGGCTCGCAGTTGGAACTGAATGCCGGCACCGCCCTGGATGTCCGCTTTGACTCAAAACAGCGCGTGATCCAGCTATACAGTGGTGAGATTGAGGTTCAGACCGCCAAAGACCCCGCCCTGCGTCCGTTTATCGTTCAAACCGGCGAGGGCAGCGTACGCGCGCTGGGTACCCGGTTCAGCGTCCGTCAATTGCCTGAGCAAACACTCGTCGGCGTACTGCAATCGGCTGTGCAGGTATGCCCAAGTCAGCATGTCGAGCGGACGCTGCGCCTGGAAGCCGGGCAGCAAGTGGCTTTCAGTCGCGATGAAGTCCACAAGGTGCGCCCATTACCCGCGGGCTCAACTGCGTGGGTCCAGGGGATGTTGAGTGTGGATGACTGGCGCCTGGGAGACTTTATCGAAGAGCTGGGTCGCTATCGTCCAGGCGTATTGCGCTGTGCCGCGTCTGTACGGGGCATGAGTATCTCGGGCGCGTTCCGTATCGATGACACCGATACGGTGTTGGAAAACTTGAGCAAAACCCTACCCGTTAAGGTGAGCTATCTGACCCGGTATTGGGTCAGCATCGAGCCGGCATAATCCCCTGGTGTTGATTCTTGCCCAACGACCTTGCTGATTTTGATTCTCATCCGTCAATGACATAAGCCGCGATAACAGCGGGTTTCTGCCATGACAACGCAAGGATCAACGAATGCTCCCGCTCCCCCTCAATGTCACTCCCAAGATAACGCGCGCCATACGCTTTGCAGTATTTGGCATGTCCCTCGCCGGGTTGCCGGGTTTGGCACTGATGCCGCTGCCGGTGCTGGCCCAGAGCCTAAAGACTTACCAGATTCCTGCAGGCCCGCTGGGTAGCGCCCTGACCCGGTTTGGGGTGCAAGCAGGGGTCACTATTTCATTCGACACCGAGCAAACACGCCGCCTTTCTACCGCGGGCCTTACTGGCACCTACAGCATCGAGGAGGGGTTATCGCGCCTGTTGGCAAACAGCGGATTACTGGCGCAACGCCAAGGCAACGGGGGCTTTGTGTTAATTGCTGGCCATAACGAATCAGCGGTGCTACTCGGCACAACCAGCATCTCAGGGCAGAGCCTGGACGCAACGACCGAAGGTACCGGTTCCTACACCACAGGTTCCATGAGCACCGCGACCAAACTGGCCACCTCGATGCGCGAGACGCCGCAATCAGTAACGGTCATCACCCGCCAGCGCATGGATGATCAGAACATGCAGTCCCTGGAGGACATTTCGACCTACACCCCGGGCCTGACCATGCGCAAGACCGGCGGCGAACGCCCGCAGTTCTACTCGCGTGGCTCGGCCATCGACAACATCATGATCGATGGCCTACCCGTGGCATATGACACCGACACTCTCGGCACCTCGACAATGGCGATGTTCGACCGGGTCGAGGTGGTGCGCGGTGCGTCGGGCCTGATGATCGGTGCCGGCAACCCGTCCGGCACGCTCAACCTGATCCGCAAACGCCCGACCGTCGAGCCACAAGTATCGGTGACCGTAGGTGCCGGTTCGTGGGACAACTACCGCACCGAACTCGATGCCAGCAGCGCACTCAATTCCAGCGGCTCGATCAGGGGGCGTGTGGTCGGCGCCTTTCAGGACAAAGACAGCTTTACCGATGGCTACAGCAGCAAGCGCCAGTTGCTGTACGGCATCACTGAATTTGACCTGAGCGAAGCCACTACCCTGACCCTGGGCGCGTACTACAACCGCGAAGACAACCCAGGGGCCGACTGGTCGGGCATACCAACCAAAGCCAATGGCACGTTCCTGCCCATCTCCCGCTCGACGCGCATGAGCCCGAAGTGGACCTACTGGAACAAGAAAAACACCAGTGCCTTTGCCGAACTCGAACACCGTTTTGACAACGACTGGAAACTGCGCCTGAACACCACCTGGTTGCGAGGCGACCTGGACATGCTCGGCACCAGTTTCTACCGACTGGACCCCGCAGCCGACCAACTGAACCTGAACGTGGGCCGATACACCTACCAACACACGCAAAAAAGCGTCGACGGCTACGTTTCCGGGCCCTTCATCCTCTTCGGCGCCACCCACGAACTGGTGCTTGGCGCCAGCTATCGCACCGATAACACCGACGATGGTCCCGGCGGCGGCTTCCTCAACGACCCGAACGTCGTGCTCGACCCGTCCAATTTCGACTATCACGGCGTAGATAAACCCGCCATCAACTACAACTGGTCGCGCAAAGGCCAGGTCGATCAGTACAGCACCTACGCCACCACGCGCTTGCACCTGCGCGATGACTTGAAACTGATCCTCGGCTCACGCCTGGATTGGTACGAGTACGAACAGAACACCATTTCCGGTGAATACACGTTCGGCGCCGACTACAAGGCTACGCGCGAATACACCCCCTATGCCGGCCTGATCTACGACATCAACGACACCTACTCGGTGTACACCAGTTGGACAAAAATCTTCCAGCCCCAGGCCAACGTGAATTACTACGGCAGCCTGCTGCCGCCAGTCACGGGCACCAACCGTGAGGTCGGGATCAAAGGCGAATACTTCGAGGGTGCCTTGAACGCCAGCGTGGCCTATTTCCAGCTGACTCAGGAGAACCGCGCCCAAAGCCTGGACACGTGCTTGCCGGGGGTCGCGTCTTGCTCGGTAGCGTCCGGTGAAGTGCAGACCAAAGGTGTCGACATGGAGCTGCAGGGCATGCTCGCTCGTGGCTGGCAGGCCTCGGCAGGCTACACCTATGCCGCCGCCAAGAACGTCAAGGGCGGCAGCGGCCGCTTCGACAGCGACACGCCGTACAACTTGCTCAAACTGTCCACCACTTACCAACTGCCGGGCGACCTGGAAAAATGGTCCATTGGCGGTTCATTGCGCAGCCAGAGCAGCACCTATACCTCGTTCGGCGTTACTCAGGGCGGCTACAGCATCTTCGACCTGATGACTGGCTACAACGTGAACAAAAACCTCAAGGTACAAGCCAACCTCAACAACGTGTTCGACAAGCGCTACTACCAAAGCATCAGTAACCCTGCCGGCGCGAACCTCTTTGGCGACCCACGTAACGTGGCGGTGACCATGAGGTGGAGCATGTAAGGCGCAGCCGTTGAAAACGACAATACCCTGCTTGTACACGGTATTGTCGCGCTTGACAGGTGTGATACCTCAAGGCACGTTCTTCGCAAAATACCGACTCGGCACCTCCCCCAGCACCCGCCTGAAAACACTCGTAAACGCACTCGAGCTGCTATACCCCAAATCAATCGCCACCCTTGTCACCGACTCCCCATTCCCCAACCTGACCACCGCCGCCAACAGGCACGCTTGCTGGCGCCATTCCACAAAGCTGATGCCCGTCTGCTGGCGAAACAAGCGGGTGAAGGTGCGGCGGCTCATGCCGAGGCGTTGGGTCATGTCGTCGATGCTGGTTTCCAGTGATGGCTGTTCCAGCAGGTGGCGGCAGATGTCGGCCAGCCGGGGGTCGTTGGGGAGTGGGGCGTTGAGTGACAGGGGGCGCATGTCGGCTATTTCGTCGAGCAGCAGGGTCATCAGGCGGCCGTGCAGATGGTCCTTTTCGTACAGCGCCGGTACATCGATGGCGCGGCTCAGCAGTTCGCGCAGCAACGTCGATACGCCGAACACCTGGCACTGCGCGGGCAGGTTGAGGCGGGTTACGGCATGGGTGCGGATATAGGTGTTGAGCATGGTCACCGGGCCGCTCATGCTCATCTCGTGGGGTACGCCCGCCGGGACCCAGATGGCACGGTGGGGTGGCACCACCCAGTTGCCCTGTTGGGTGAAGACGGTGATCACGCCGCAGGCGGCGTAGGCGAATTGCCCGCGCCGATGGGTATGCAACGCAAAGTGCTGGCCGTCGGCATAGTCGTTGGCCGTGACCACGGCGTCACGGGGGGTGTTTTCGTAAGGGTCGATGTCAGTTTCGCGCATGGCCCGAATTTAATGATTTATGACCTGATAGTGCAAGCGAGCCACCTCACCTATTGCGCATAGTTGCGCCTTGGCTGACGCACACAGGAATCAGAACACTATGCAAAAGAAACACTTGGTCCTGGCCGTGTTGGTGACGGCTGTCTGGGGGCTGAATTTTCCGATTACCAAGCTCGGGCTGGCGGGGGTCGATCCGCTGTTGCTGACCGCCCTGCGCTTTACGCTGGCGGCGTTGCCGTGGGTGTTTTTTGTGCGGCGTCCGGCGGTGGCGATGAAGTGGCTGGTGGCCTATGGCTTGATCTTCGGGGTGGCGATGTGGGCCTTGATCAACCTGGGGATTGAATGGGGTGTGCCGCCAGGTACGGCAGCCTTGTTGATCCAGTTCAGTGCCTTTTTTACCCTGGGTTGGGGAGTGTTGTTGTTTCGCGAGCAACTGAGCGTAGGCCAGATCCTCGGAGTGGGGCTGGCGGCTGTAGGACTGATCGGCATTATCGCCAGCAGTCCGGGCAAGGCGACAACCCTGGGTTACGGCCTGCTGCTGGTAAGTGCGTTCAGTTGGAGTGTGGGCAACGTCATCATCAAGCAATCAAAAGTGCGCGAGATGTTTGCCTTTGTGGTGTGGGCCAGCCTGTTCCCGCCGCTTCCGTTGCTGCTGCTGACGTGGCTGGCCCATGGATCGGCGCCGTTCACTGCGCTGGTCACCCATATGGAGTGGCTGACGGTGTTCTCGCTGTTATTCCAGGTGTATGCGGCCACGCACTTTTGTTACTGGGGCTGGAACCTGCTGCTGCGCGAGTACCCGGTCTCCAAGGTGGCGCCGTTGTCGCTGCTGATCCCGGTGTTTGGCGTCACCGGTTCCATGCTGTTGCTGGGGCATCGGGTCGATCTCAACGAGGGGATCTCGATTGCGCTGATTTTGTCTGCATTGGCCGTGGGGCTGGTGAAATCGCGCCCGGCGGGGACGTCATCTGCCGCTTGATGCCGAGGGCGGCGGGCGCCAGATGGCACTTAGCCATATTTCTAATTGACACCCCCCTCCCCGTCCTTTAAAACCCCATGCATTCGCTGCGGGAAACCTGCCCCCAACAGCACCCGCCGTTTTTTATCGAGACATGGATGTCGAAGAACCCCCCGCTTTTTAATCGTCGTCGCTATTTGCTCGCGTTTTTTATCGTGTTGCTAGCGGTGCTCGACCCCTTCGGCCTGGCCAGTTCCAGTGACAAGGCATCCGCCCAGTGGCTCAACCGGATGTTCTCCAGCAATTACCCCGGCACCGGCCAGCAACATATCACCGTGGTGTTGATCGACGACGCCTACCTGATGCGCAACAACACCTCGTGGCCGATGCCGTATAGCGAGCAGAGCAAGTTGTTCAAGCGCTTGCTGGCCTACAAACCCAAGGCGGTGTTTGTGGATTTGCTGTACAGCCACGATCACTCCCTGGGCGATCCGACGCGCGGCAGCCAGTTGTTGGCGAATGTGTTCGAGCGCTATCAGCGCCGGGGCATTCCCCTGCTGCTGGCCAATACCGGGGTGACGCGGGGCGAGAATGGGCAGGCCAATACCCTCGAGCAGTTTGCCGCGTTCAGCCAGCCGGGGCTGGTGGTCTGGGACGGTGTGGACGACAAGTACCCGCTGGCGATGCCGACCGCCCTGGGGGTGATGGAAACCCCAGCCCTGGCGATGTACCGCCAATTCTGCAAGGACGCTCACTGCACGGGTCTGCCCGAAGATGCCGAGGCGGCCTCACGCTTGCAGCCAATCGCCGTGCAGTGGGGCTTGAAGCTGGCGCCCGAGCAGGCACAGATCGCCGATATTCGCCACTGCGCAGCGCCGCGCAACTTTGTACTGGATTGGGTGGCGCAGTTGCTCCAGGCGGTGTTCTGGAAACTGGACGACTCAGCCCAGGCCCGCTGCCCTTATAGCCTGACCTTGTCGGCCAGCGACCTGGAGGTCAGTTCGCCGGAGGATCAGGCGCTGGTGGCCGGGTTGCTGCGCGATCGGCTGGTGATGGTCGGGGCCAGCATCACCTCAACCGGCGACGTGGTGCAATCACCCGTGCATGGCCTGATTCCTGGGGTTTACCTGCATGCCATGGCCTTGGACAACCTGATCAACAAGGGCATGGATTACGAGCGCGAGCCGGCCAATTTCCCCGGTTGGAACCTGCACTGGGTGGACGTGCTGGAGCTTGGGCTGCTGGCGCTGATTATCGTGCTCAAGGCCCTGCATGCCCGGCGTCTGGCCGGCCTGCATACCTGGACTCGCTGGCGCAGGCAGGAGATCCGCTTCTTCACCTCGCCCTATCCGTCGTGGGGTTTGGTGATGCTGATGCTGCTGGTGGTGTGCGGGGTGCTGTATCTGAACCACATCACCCTGGTCAACGTACTGGGGATTGTTTTGTTGTCATTGGCGCTGTTCAGCGAGCGGATCGAAGCTTTCTTCGACCGTGGCCGCTGAGGGTGCCGCCATGTCGTCTCACTCAAGGAAACCAAGGATGAACAGAATCCTCATCGTGTTACTCGCCGCGCTCTACAGCCAGGGTGTGCTGGCCGAAACCCACGTCATCAAGGAATTCCTGGCCGACCCGGTGGAGGTGGTGGACGAGCAGGGCAAGCTGCTGCGGGAAATCGCCCGCAAAGACACACCCAAGCAACCCGTTCAGGTGTTGCAACTCAACAAGGAGCTGGAGTTGGTCCTGGTGGAGCTGGCTGGGCAGAAAGTCTGGCTGGACACCAGGGACCTGCGAATCGACCCGCCCCTGAATGTCACAAAGCTGCCGTGCCAGCTCATGCCCCAAAGCCTGGCCAAGGACAGTAACAACAAGTCCACCCTCGGCTACGGTGCCGGCTGCAATCAATAAGGGAGTACCGCGGTGAAGGGATATCTATTGCTGGCCAGTGCATTGCTCAGCGGCTGCGCCACCTTGAAGGGTGCAGACCAGGCGTTTCTGAACCTGGTGGGGCCGTCGACCCAGTCGCGCGTCGAAGGCCACTACGTGGACAACGCCGACGTGCGCCAGTACTACAAGCTCGACCCGCAACGCGCGGGCCAGCAGCGCTTGAGTTACGACGGGCGCACCGTGCCTGCGGCCGAGGCGCGCCAGCAGAACCTGGTGGATATCCCGATGTTGCAGGTGTACTTGCAGGGCATCGTCACGCGCCTGTCCAAGGGCTGGCCGGGGCAGTTGCCGCTGTTGCAGGTGAAGATCACCGACAGCTACAGCTTCGGACCGTCGGCGGACCCGTACGGCAATATCTTCGTGCCCCTGGGCATGCTGGAGAACGTCGGCAGCGAAGACGAAATCGCCGCCATGCTCGGCCACGAAATGAGCCACGTGCTGCTGCACCACCATGATCGTGCCGCTGCCTTCCAACAGCAGAAGGACATGTTCACCACCGTGGCCTCCACCGTGGCCCTGGCAACCGTGGCGGCCAACACCGGGGTGGACCGCAGTTCGGGCACCATGAAACTGTTCAGCAAGGACCCGGCCGGCACGCAAAAAACCATCGGCAATACCGTGTTGTATACCTCGCTGGCCAACAGTTTTTCCGACAACGTCTGGAGTACTGCCTGGGGCCGCAGCCAGGAAGACCAGGCAGATTTGCTCGGCACCGACCTGATGATCCGGGCCGGCTACGCGCCCCGTGCGGCCACCCACAGCCTGGAGCGCCTGAATGATTTCCAAGGCAAGCAAAAGCCGCTGCTGACGGGCTTTCTCACCGCCCGCAAGGACGCGATGCAAGATTCATTGCAGCAGTTCAACCTCGACCGCTTTACCAAGGAGCTGGACGTGCTGGTCAAGGACGGCCTGACCAATACCATCACCGCCACCACCGATTACTTCAACCGCTCCCACATGTCCGCCATCGACCGGGACACCGAGCTGCGCCAATACCTGCAACGCGAGTACCGCAAGGAGCGCCGCGCCCGGGTCAACACCACGAGCTGGCCGAAGGTGCGTGACGCCGCGCCTGTGGCCAAGGCCATGCAGGGTTACAAGGACGCCTACGCCGCCACCGCCGCCCTGGCCAAAAACAAGGTGCCCGAGGCCGATGCGTTTATCCGGCGCGCCTTGAGCTCGCCGGTCAAGGACCAGCCGAACATCCGCCGCACCGCCTACGCCGTGCGCCTGGCCCAGGGTAGAAATGCCGATGCCCTCAAAGAATTGCAGGCGATCAAGGACTGGTCCCTGGCCGGGCCTTCGACCTATGACTTGATGATCAGCTACTACCTCAAGCGCGGCGACGGCAAGGCCGCCCTGGCAATGATCGACACGGCCGAGCGTCACCTGGGTTCGGAGGAGCTGTTTATCACCGAGAAGCTATTGGCCAACCAGCAACTGCAGAACACCCAGCAGGTGCAAAGCGTGTTGCGCAAATGCGGGCAGTACCCGGCGCGCAAGGCCAACTGCCAGAAGTTGGCGCAGGTCAAGGCGTAGGGTTTAGGCAGCCATAAAAAAACCCCGACAAGTCGGGGTTTTTTATTGCCTGGTATCAGGCACGACGCACGATCTTAGAACACGTTGATCGGGTAGTCGGCGAACAGGCGGATTTCGTTACCACCAACGTTGTAGTTGTTGGCGTTGGTCGAAACACGCAACCAGGAGGCACGGGCACGCAGGCTCAGGTCTTTAGCCGGGCCGCTCTGTACTACGTACTTGAACTGGTTGAAGATTTCACGCTCGGTGCCATCGCCACGGTTGCTACCGTCGTCGATGTTGGTGCCACGCACGTAAGCGATGTTGTAGGTCAGGCCCGGTACGCCGAAGGTGCTGAAGTCAATGCCGTAGCCGACCTGCCAGGAGCGCTCGTCTTTACCGTTGAAGTCAGACCAGTAGGAGTTGGCCAGCAGGATGGTGTTACCACCGTCGCCGATACCACTACCCTTGGTGTTGTTACGGTAGCCGCCGTACATGTAGCCGGTGTCACCGGTGCTGCGCTGGTGAGCCAGGGTCAGGCTGTGCGGACCGAAGGCCCAAGTGGCGCCCAGGCTCCAGATCTTGTTGTCGCGGGCGTCAGCATCACCTTGGGTCAGCTGGGCGAAGCTCTTGTCCAGCTTGGTCTTGTAGCCGTTGAAGTCAAAAGTCAGCGACTGCTCTTGTGGCAGGGCCAGCACGTAGTTGACGTTGACGTATTGCTTCTTCAGCACGTCTTCCATGTCGGATGCGTACAGCGCGGCCGACAGGCTTTCGGTGAATTTGTAGCTACCGCCCAGGTAGGCGATGTTTTTCAGGTTGCCGCTGTCGGTGCCTTCGGCGCCTTTTTGGGCTTCCTTGGTGAAGTAACCACCTTGCAGCTCCAGACCCTTGATCTCTTTGGAGACGATCGAGGTACCGGTGTAGGTTTCCGACAACAGACGGGAGTTGTCGTACTGCAGGACCGGCACGGCTGGCATCTGGTCACCGTACTTCAGCACAGTGTTGGAGATGCGTGCCTTGACGGCTGCGCCGCCCTTGGCCAGGTCGTGTGGTGCTGCGCCGCTGTCGCCTTGCTTGAAGAAGTTGATGCCGCCAGCGCCGCTGCGACCTTTACCACCGTCCAGACGGATGGCGTATTGGCCGATCACGTCCACACCCACACCCACGGTACCTTGGGTGAAGCCGGACTCGAACTTACCGATGAAGCCTTGGCCCCACTCGGCTTTATCTTTACCACCGTCTTTGTAGTCGCGGCTGATATACGCATTACGCGCCGCGATGTTCAAGTGGCTGTCTTCCACGAAGCCTTTGGATTGCTCCTGGTCGTTTGCCATTGCCTGAGTAGCGCTCAAAATCCCCAGAGCAATCAGACCCATCCGTTTATTCAACATTTTTTTATTCCTTATTACTGGTTGAGTACGCGCTGTGACACCTGGCTCCATTTGGCTTTTTTGGTATCGACTTTCCCCGGATAAAAAAAGGCCCGCGGACGACCGAATATGCCGCGGGCCTTTTTTATAGAGAAGTCATGGCGGTTAGCCACAGGCGTTGAGGCGAATCCTATCCGCGCCCTGAACCGCGTGTCAATTTAGTGAATCGTCTGTATTTAGGCAAAAAAAGTCTAAGCGATATTATTTAGCCATTATTTACGCGATATATACGCTCGGCCAATTCATCGTGTGAATAAGCCGCTGGTGGGTAACGCATTTTCCATTGATGCGTAAAATTCCCTCGAAAACACATTTTGTAACAAATGCCCGAGCAGGCAGCGTAAGAATAAATCACGCGCGCAAATAGCAAGCATTATCATTCGCGCGTTATTTACCCTCCCTCTTACGGATGCGCCCCTAGATGCCTGCCTCTCGCCTGACGCCCATGACCCTTGGGCTTTCTGCACTGCTGTGCGCCGGATTTGCCTGCGCCGCGACCACCCTGCCCGCCACCGCCATCAGCGCCGAAGCTGACGAAGACGACCCACGCGTCAAAGACACCAACACCGCCACGCGCACAAGTACGCCGGTGCGCTACGTGCCCCAGGCGATCGACTCGGTAAAGACCGAGAACCTGCGCGCCTACGGCACCAACGACCTGGGCCAGGCGTTGAGTGGCATCCCCAACGTCAGCAGCGGCGCCGACACACGCTTCGACAGCTTGCGCATCCGCGGCTTCGAGGCCAGCAGCGACTTCTACCTCGATGGCATCCGCGACGACAGCCAATACGTGCGCGACCTGCACAACATCGAGCGCATCGATGTGCTCAAGGGCCCCGCCGCGGTGTTGTACGGCCGTGGTGGCCAAGGCGGGATCGTCAACCGCGTCAGCAAGCTGCCCCAGGCCGGGCGCGCCTCCAGCATCGAGGCCCAGGGCGGCACGAACGGGCTGCGCAGCCTGTACACCGACTTGAGCGCCGACCCGACCGAAAACATCAGCCTGCGCCTGAACATGGGTAACGAAGACACCGATAGCTTTCGCGATGGCATCAGCGGCAACCGTAAATTATTCGCCCCGTCAATGAGCTGGCAACTGACCCCGCAACTGAACTGGCTGGTGCAATACGAATACAGCCGCTACGACCGCACCCCGGACCGGGGCATCCCTGGCGTGCGCGGGCGCCCGGCCGATGTGAGCCGCGACACTACCTACGGCGACCCACGGGACTATATCGACGACACCACCCAGTCCCTGCGCTCCAAACTCGCCTATGAACTCAACGACAGCTGGCAACTGCGTCACACCCTGGGTGTGTTCAAGCTCGACAGTGATTTCGACAACACCTACCTGACCGGCTACGACCCCAAGACCAACACCGTCGGGCGCCAGCGCTGGCAGCAGGACCTGACGACGCGCAACGTATTCAATAACGTCGAGCTCGAAGGGGGCTTCAATACCTTTGGCCTGGAACACCGCCTGCTGACCGGCGTGGAGCTGGGCAGCCAGCGCCGTGATCCGAAGTTGTACAGCGCGGTAACGGCAACAGTGCCCGGCCTCGATCTGAACCACCCCAACCGGCACCTGAGCCATACCGGGCCGATGAGGATCTCCAGCAACAACCACACCGAAGTCGAAAGCCAGGGGCTGTATGTGCAGGACCAACTGCGCCTGAACGATCAGTGGCAAGTACTCGCCGGTTTGCGCTACGACCGTTTTGAAGTAGAAACCACCAATAAGATCACCAATATCCGGCAACCCGTCGACAGCCACAACACCAGCCCACGGCTGGGCGTGGTGTGGACGCCGCTGGAGAACCATTCGTTCTACGCGTCGTGGAGCAAGACGTTTTCCCCCACCGGCGGCGGCCTGATCGGCATCACCCCGAATGCCACGGGCAATACCAATGACCTGAGCCCCGAGCTGACCAAGCAAAAGGAAATCGGGGTCAAGAGCGACTGGCTCGACGACCGCCTGAGCACCACCCTCGCCGTGTATGAACTGGAACTGTACAACCGCCGCACCCGCGACCCGGAGAACCCGCTGATCACCCTGCTCAGCGGAATCCAGCGCTCCCGTGGTATCGAGCTGACCACCACCGGCAAAATCGTCGGCAACTGGTATGTGCGCGGTGGCGTCGGCGTGCAGGATGCCAAGGTGGTGAAAGACAACAATGGCTTTGAAGGCAAGCGCATCAGCGACGTGGCCAAGCGCAACGCCAGCCTGTTCGTCACCTGGAAACCGGAGATGGGCTGGTACGCCGAAACCGGCCTGACCCTGGTGGGTGATCGTTATGCCGATAACGCCAACACCGTGGTGTTGCCGGGCTATGGCCGCTGGGACGCCCTGGCCGGGTTCCGGCACAAGGACTGGGATGTGAGGGCGGCGCTGAACAACATCAGCGACAAGACGTACTACGCGTCGGCGACCAGCGCCAACCAGATCCAGTTTGGCGACCCGCGCAGCCTGGTGGTGACGGGGACGTACAACTTCTAACCCACATGCAGTTCCTGTGGGAGCGGGCTTGCCCGCGATAGCGGTGTATCAGTCACATATGCATCAACTGACACACTGCTATCGCGGGCAAGCCCTCTCCCACATTTGGATATCAGCGTCCGTCAGTCCTGGATCAATTCGCACAGCACCTGCACTTCATCCTCACTGAACAACCCCAGCGGGTAGCGCTCACTCATCACCCTGCGTGGATCCGCCTGCCGGATCCGGCGTGAGCCGTTTGCCTTCAACCAAAGTGCCAGCGTGTGAATCGCGTCACCTCGCACGACCGAAGGATGGGGCGCGCGTGTATAGACCAGGTTGATATCGGCGTTCATTTCAGCGCTCTCTCCTACTGCTTGAGCGGCTAACTTACTCAAGGTTTATGACAGAACTGCGCAGTCACAAACCCCGAGCACTGTCACAACGCCGATACAAGAGCTGTGCCAAAGCGTCCGGTTTATAGGCCTGCGGACACAAAAAAGCCCACGACCCCGACGGGCCATGGGCTTGCTGTTATTACCCGGCGCACTTGCCGGCAATCAGCCGAGGTGCAGCGAAATTGCCTGTTACAACTGCACTCAGTTTTTGTGCGGCGCGGGCTGTTGTTGAGTCAGGCAATGGATATTGCCGCCACCCAGTAACAGTTCACGGCCCGGCACCATCACCACTTCATGCTGCGGGAACAGGCCCTGGAGGATTTCCTGGGCGCGCCTGTCCAGCGGGTCATCAAAACTCGGCGCGATAATGCCGCCGTTGACGATCAGAAAGTTGACGTAGGAACCGGCCAGACGCACGGTCGGATTACGCTCCTGGGAGCCGTCCACCGGGTCGACACCGGCGCATTCTTCCTCAGTGGCGTACAACGGCCCCGGGATCGGCATTTTATGCACGATAAACGCGCGGCCCTTGGCGTCGGTGCTGTTTTGCAGCACGTCCATGGCAGCATGGCAGCGTGCATAGTTCGGGTCTTGCGGATCGTCCGTCCAGGCCAGCAACACTTCACCCGGGCGCACGTAGCAGCAGAAGTTATCCACATGGCCGTCGGTTTCGTCGTTGAACAGACCGTCGGGCAGCCAGATGATCTTATCCACAGCCAGGTTGGCGCTCAGGACCGCTTCGATCTCTTCGCGGCCCAGATGGGGGTTGCGATTGCGATTGAGCAGGCATTCCTCGGTAGTGATCAGGGTGCCTTCACCGTCGACGTGAATCGAACCGCCTTCGAGCACAAAACCCTCGGTGCGATAACGCGGGCTGCGCTCGATCTCGAGGATCTTGCCGCCCACCTGGGAGTCGCGGTTCCACGGCGCATACAGGCCACCGTCAAACCCGCCCCAGGCATTGAAGTCCCAATTCACGCCACGGACTTCGCCGTGGTCATTGATCACGAAGGTCGGCCCGCTGTCGCGTACCCACGCATCGTCGCTGGACATCTCCACCACCCGGATATTCGGCACATCCAGGCGCGCCCGGGCGTTTTCGTACTGACCGGCGGAAACCGCAACCGTCACCGGCTCAAAACGCGCAATGGCCTTGGCCACTGCCACGTGGGCCGCCTGCGCCGGTTTGCCGCCCAGGCGCCAGTTGTCCGGGCGCTCGGGCCAGATCATCCAGGCCTGGGTCTGGGGTGCCCACTCGGCTGGCATATAGAAGCCGTCAGCGCGAGGCGTGCTGTGCAAAGTGGTCATGGCGATCAGGACTCCAGGGAACCGTCGAGGGTCTTGAGCGCGCCGTACAGGTTCGGCCGGCGGTCACGGAACGAGCCCCACGCGCTGCGGATGTGCTCCAGTTCATCGAGGTCGAAGCTGTGCACCAGGATGCCTTCTTCGGTTTCGTTGAGCTCTTGGACTTTTTCGCCGAACTGGTTGGCAATGAACGACGAGCCGTAGAAGTCGATGTCGTAGCCGTCCTGCTCTTCGTTGCCGATGCGGTTGCTGGCGATCAGCGGCATCAGGTTGGCGCCGGCATGGCCTTGTTGCACGCGCTGCCAGTGGTCACGGGACGAGATGGTCTTGTCGTGTGGCTCGCTGCCGATGGCGGTCGGGTAGAACAGGATCTCCGCGCCTTGCAACGCCATGCTGCGGGCGCATTCCGGGAACCACTGGTCCCAGCAGATGCCCACGCCGATTTTCGCGTAGCGGGTGTTCCACACTTTGAAGCCGGTATCGCCCGGGTTGAAGTAGTACTTTTCGTGGTAGCCAGGGCCGTCCGGGATGTGGCTTTTACGATAAATCCCGAGGTTGGAGCCGTCGGCGTCGATGATCGCGATGCTGTTGAACCGCGCACGGCCGGCCAGCTCGAAGAAGCTGATCGGCAGCACCACTTGCAGTTCCTTGGCGATTTTCTGGAAGTGCTTGATGGCCACGTTTTCTGCAACCGGGGTTGCCAGTTGCAGATAGTCCGGGTTTGGCTTCTGGCAGAAGTACGGGCTTTCGAACAGTTCCTGGATCAGGATGATCTGCGCGCCTTTGGCTGCGGCCTCACGGACCAGCTTTTCAGCGGTCTCGATATTGGCTTCGAGGTCCCAGGAACAAGCCATCTGGGTAGCGGCGACGGTAACGATACGGCTCATGAATCATCTCCTGGGCGGTGGTCAGCGGCCAGGATAACCGGGGCCGATGACAGAAAGGGGAATGCTGGGCGACTTTATAGCGGATAAAAATCGGCTTTTAAAGCTTGCAAACATCCAACCGTCTAAAAAATTCAAAATATTCCCGATAACAATCGGGTTAACGTCTGAAACCCCATCACCCTTGTGGGAGCGGGCTTGCTCGCGAAATCGGTGTGTCTGTCTACAAATCTGTCACTGATACACCGCTTTCGCGAGCAAGCCCGCTCCCACAGGGGTGATCTCATTTCAACTCATAGAAAGGTGTTTACAACCCTTCATCCAACACCTTCGACAACATGTCGACAAAGAAATCCACACTGCGTTTAGACGTGACCATCGGCGGCTTGATCTTGAGGATGTTCAGATAGTCCCCGGTCGGCTGCATGAAAATCCCCAACTCACGCAAGCGATCACACAGCTTGGCGGTTTCTTGCGTCGCCGGCTCCAGGGTCTGCCGATCCCGTACCAACTCCAGCCCCAGATAGAAGCCCGAGCCATGCACCGCCCCCACCAGGGGATGGCGCTCGATCAACGCCTCCAGCCGCGCCTTGAAGTGCCCGCCGACCACCTGGGCGTTTTCCCAAAGCTTTTCTTGCTCCATCACATCCAGCACCGCCATACCAATCCGGCAACTCACCGGGCTGCCCCCCGAGGACGAGAAGAAATACCCTTCGGCCTCCAGCGCTTCGGCGATTTCCCGGCGGGTAATCACGGCGCCAAGGGGCTGGCCGTTACCCATGCCTTTGGCCATGGTGATGATGTCCGGCACCACGCCCTGTTCTTCAAAACCCCAGAAGAAGTGGCCCATGCGGCCGTAGCCGACCTGCACTTCATCGGCGATGCACACCCCACCCTGGGCACGCACCAGGGCATACACCTGCTGCAAATAGCCCGGCGGCAGGGAGATGCCACCGGCATTGCCATACACCGGCTCGCAGATAAAACCCGCCAACTGGCGCTGCCTGGCGGCGATCTTCGCCAGGTTGTGCTCCACGCTGCGCACGTAATCCGGCGCACTGTGCGGGCCACGGAATTGGCCGCGATAGGTATTGGGCGCGGTCACGGGGTGCACCCAATCCGGCCGGCTGCTCAAGGCCTGAGGGTTGTCGGCGATTGAGGTGGACACCGCATCGGCCGCCACCGACCAGCCGTGATAGGCCTCCAGCACACTGAGCATGTCGCACCCGCCGCTGTAGGCCCAGGCCAGGCGGATCGCCAGGTCGTTGGCTTCGGTGCCACTGTTGACCAGGAACACCCGGTCCATGGACTCGGGCGCCAGCGCCAGCAGCCGCTCGGAGAACTCGGCAATCGCGGCGTAATGAAAGCGCGAGTTGGTATTGAGCAGCGACCACTGCCGCGCCGCCACCTGGGCCATGCGTGGATGGCCGTGGCCCAGCACCGCGACATTGTTGAGCATGTCCAGATACGAGCGGCCCTGCATGTCGATCAGATGGTTGCGCCAGCCGCGTTCGATGCGCGGCGGGTCGACGTAATAGTGCTTTTGCGAGCGCGCAAAGCTGGCGTCGCGTCGGGCCAGCAAGGCTTCTGGATCCAGCTCCGGCTCGGCGTCACAGGCAAGGCCCAGCAGTGTCGCCGGCGAGGGGCACAACACCTGCCAGGCCGCAGCGCGGGACGGTGTGCAAAACAGTGGCGGATCAAGGTCAACCCGGCACAGTTGCACGGTCAATGCCCCGCCCGCCTCCCCCAGGACCTGGCCCTTGAGCACCGCGGCGCCGGGTTGCAACGCATTTTTCAGGCCCAGCAGCCGTACATTCAGTTGCGCGCTATGCAGACTTAATACGCCATCGGCAGTGCTGCGCAGGATGCCGGCGAACGGCGCCTCTACGACGCTGCCCTGGGGCACATACAGTTCAACGTGCAGGGCGAACGTTTGCGGTTCGCTCGCGCAGTCCGGACGCGTGCGGGACAAGCGATACTGACCATAACGACTGGCCGCCAAGCCATGGACCGTTGCGGCCTGCTGCAATAAATGTTGGTCGATGCCAGGGGTTTCCCAGTTTCCGGCTTCGAAATGTTCACTGAGCACACCCAGGTCAATCAGCGCGAACTCGCGCCCCACCAGGCCCGGCAGCAGCGGGGCGAAGCCTTCGCTGGCCACTGGTTTGGGGGTTGCACCGACGCACGCCTGGATCGCCGCCTCCATCAACTCAAACGGCACCGAGGTGGCAACCTGGAAGATTTCCCACTCGTGCTCGGCATTCTTCAACAGGTAGGTGTTATCCGGGTCCAGGCGCTGCTGCTGTTCACTGCTCAGCACCAGGACCGCCGCACGGGCCACGATCAGCGGCCACAGCGCCTGCAACTCCTGGGGTTGCAAAGGGGTCAACGCGTGACAGGCCCGGATCGCCGGCAGGATCGCAAACGGGTCGCCCTCGGCGTGGTGCAGCAAAGCGGCACAGGTCACCGACAAGTCCGCAATCCGCCAGGTGTGCACCAGGTCGCCGAAATCAATGACACCCTGCACTTGCCAATGCCGCTCGGCATCGCGCTGCCACACCACATTGTCGTCGGTGATATCCATATGCACGGCCTGCCAGGGCAACTGATCGACCAAGGGCCGCAGGCGCTGCTCGACCTCTACCGCGACCCGCTCCAGGACCGCGCGCTGCGGCAGGTTGTCGAGCGTCGACAATAAATGGCTGATCAGCTCCCGGGCATGTCGCGGGTCCCATTGCAGGGTGCGCTCCAGGCCCGCGTGCGCAAAATCGGCCAATGCCTGGCTCATCTGCCCGCACAGCCGGCCAAAACCTGTGATCAACGCGCGGCCCAGATGCGGCAGGTGGGTCAGCGGCTGGCCTTCGATATAGTCCAGCAACCGCAGGTGCAAGGCCTGCCCGGCCAGCGTCACGCTCAGTAGTTGCTCGCCGCCGAGGGTGCTGATGACCTTGGGCACCCGGACGCCGGCGTGTGCCTGCAAGTGCTCAAGAGCGGCGTGCTGGGCGTGCAGCTCAACGGCGGCGTACTCACCCCGGCAGATTTTCAGGACGAAGCGGCCACGATCGCTGTCGACGCGGTAATTGAGGTCTTGCTGGCTGCCCAGGGACTGCAGGGTGCCGCTGAGGCCGTAATGCTGCTCAAGCAACTGCAAGGCTTGCTCCGCGCTGACCTGCGGGCACGGCAAACGGGTGCGATGGATCAATGTATCGAGCAGCATGTGACGGTCCCTGGTTTTTTGTTGGGCGCTTATATCGCCATTGTTAATAGGTCAGATGCAACCCCGACCCCATTGAGATTGTCTTCTTTAAAGCACGCAAGCTGGGCCAATCTGACCACCGCCCCTTGCACGCCCCATCGCAAGCCCGCAAGCTATGCCCCATTCGCTCAATGTCCGTCTAAGGAAAAGGCCTCTCGACATGCGTATTCTTGTTACCGGTGGCGCCGGTTTTATCGGTTCCGCACTGATCCGCCATTTGATTCAAAACACTGAACATGAAGTTCTCAACCTCGACAAACTGACCTACGCCGGCAATCTTGAGTCGCTGACCAGCATCGCGACCAACACCCGCTATGAGTTCGTCCAGGCCGATATCATCGACCAGGCCACCGTCAGCGCAGTGCTGGCGCGTTTCCAGCCCCAGGCCATCATGCACCTGGCGGCCGAGTCCCATGTCGACCGCTCCATCGACGGCCCGTCGGACTTTATCCAGACCAACATCGTCGGCACCTACAGCCTGCTTGAGGCCACTCGTGCCTACTGGCAACAGCTGGCAGAGCCGGCCAAGAGCGCCTTCCGCTTCCATCACATCTCCACCGACGAAGTGTATGGCGACCTGCATGGCGTGGATGACCTGTTCACCGAAACCACGCCTTACGCGCCAAGTTCGCCTTATTCCGCGAGCAAGGCGGCGTCCGACCACCTGGTCCGTGCCTGGCAGCGTACCTATGGTTTGCCGGTACTGCTGACCAACTGCTCGAACAACTACGGGCCGTTCCACTTCCCCGAGAAGTTGATCCCGCTGGTGATCCTCAATGCCTTGGCAGGCAAGCCGCTGCCGGTATATGGCGATGGCCTGCAAGTGCGCGACTGGCTGTATGTCGAAGACCACGCCCGTGCGCTGCTCAAAGTGGTCACCGAAGGTGTGGTAGGCGAGACCTACAACATCGGCGGGCACAACGAGCAGAAGAACATCGACGTGGTGCGTGGCATCTGTGCGCTGCTCGAAGAGCTGGCGCCACAGCGTCCGGCCGGCGTTGCCCAGTTCAGCGACCTGATCACCTTCGTCAAGGATCGCCCAGGCCACGACCAGCGCTACGCCATCGATGCCAGCAAGATCGAGCGCGAGCTGGGTTGGGTCCCGGAAGAAACCTTCGAGACCGGCCTGCGCAAGACCGTGCAGTGGTACCTCGATAACCTGCAATGGTGCCGCCGGGTCCAGGACGGCAGTTATCAGGGCGAGCGCCTCGGCAACACCGATGCGAAGGACCTGATTGCATGATGAAGGGAATCGTACTGGCCGGTGGCTCCGGGACGCGCCTGCACCCCATTACCCTGGGGGTTTCCAAGCAGTTGCTGCCGGTGTACGACAAACCGATGATCTACTACCCGATTTCCGTGCTGATGCTCGCCGGAATCAAGGAGATCCTCGTGATCTCCACGCCCGTGGACTTGCCGCAATACCGCAACCTGCTGGGCGACGGCAGCCAGTTCGGCGTGCAGATCAGCTACGCAGAGCAGCCTTCGCCAGACGGCTTGGCGCAAGCCTTCCTGATCGGCGAAGCGTTCATCGGCAATGACCCGGTATGCCTGATCCTGGGTGACAACATTTTCCACGGCCAACACTTCAGCGAGCAACTGCGCACCGCTGCCAAACGCCCAACCGGCGCCACAGTGTTCGGCTACTGGGTCAAGGATCCGGAGCGCTTCGGGGTGATTGATTTCGATGGTGAAGGCCGCGCCCTTTCCATCGAGGAAAAACCCGCCAAGCCCAAGTCCAGCTATGCCGTGACCGGCCTGTACTTCTATGACAACGATGTGGTCAAGATCGCCAAGGCCGTCCAGCCATCACCACGCGGCGAACTTGAAATCACCGACGTCAACAATGCCTACCTCAAGCGTGGCGACCTGCATGTCGAGCGTTTCGGCCGTGGTTTTGCCTGGCTCGATACCGGCACCCATGACAGCCTGCTGGAAGCCTCGATCTATGTTCAGACCATTGAGCATCGGCAGGGCCTGAAAGTGGCTTGCCTCGAAGAAATCGCCTACGAGAACGGTTGGATCGATCGCGACCATTTGCTTGAGCGGGCCAAATACTTTGGCAAGACAGGCTATGGCCAGTACCTGTTCACCCTCGCCGGGGAAACCAAATGACTGGGAGCGGGACACCGTTGAAAATCCTCATCACCGGCCAGCACGGCCAGGTTTCCCGTGAACTGCAACAGCGGCTCCAGGGCCTGGGTGAACTGGTCGTGCTCGGTCGCGACCAGCTCGACCTGGCCAACCCCGAGCAGATCCGCCAACAGGTACGCAGCCATCGCCCGGGGCTGATCATCAACGCGGCGGCGCATACCGCTGTCGACCAGGCCGAGAACGAGCCCGATGTAGCCTTCGCGATCAATGCCACGGCGCCCGGCATCCTCGCCGAAGAAGCCAAGGCCCTGGGCATTCCGTTGATCCACTACTCCACCGACTATGTGTTCGACGGCAGCAAGCCCGCGCCCTACACCGAAGACGATGTGCCCAACCCCTTGGGTGTCTACGGCCAGAGCAAGCTGGCGGGCGAGCAGGCCATTGCGGCGGTGGGCGGTCAGTACCTGATCCTGCGTACCAGCTGGGTGTATTCGAGCCACGGCAAGAACTTCCTGCTGACCATGCAGCGCCTACTCCAGGAAAAGCCGCAGATGCGCATCGTCGCCGACCAGATCGGCGCGCCGACCTGGGCCGGGACCATCGCCAACAGCACCCGTGCCCTGATCGAGCGCTGGCAGGCCGGCCAGGCCGCAGACTGGGGTGTCTATCACCTGACGGCCCAGGGCGAGACCTCATGGTTCGGCTTTGCCCAGGCCATTGGCGAGCACCTGCTGGCCGAAGGCAAGGCGTGCGCCGAGCTGGAAGGGATTCCCGCCAGTGACTACCCAACGCCCGCCAAGCGCCCGTTGAACTCGCGCCTGGATTGCAGCCGCCTGCAACAACAATGGCAAGTCGGCCAACCGCAGTGGCGCGAAGCATTGCGCGAGTGTCTTGCACAGCAGCACTAGGCATAATGCGCCTGTACCCTCAGGCGCAGACCTACATGACTCCACCTCTTCCACGAAGACCCCGCTGGCGCAGCCTGGCCTTGCTGGCACTGTGCCTGGCGCCGTTGCTGTGGCCGCTGGAGCATCTGGCCGAGCGCTACTATCGCAGCGAACTGGCCGGGCAGAACCGCCAGACCCTCGACCTGTACGTCGCCAACCTGCTGGGCACACTGCATCGCTACGAAGTACTGCCGCAGATCCTTGGCGACTTGCCGGCCCTGCGTACCGCCCTGGCAGCGCCCCACGTCAGCACCAACCTGGTCGCGGCCAACCAGTTGCTCAAGGAGGTGGCAGCCCAGGCGGGCGTGGAAGTGATGTACCTGATGGACACCCGTGGCAAGACCCTGGCCGCTTCGAACTGGGACAAACAGGACAGCTTCGTCGGCCGCAACTTTTCCTTTCGACCTTATTTCAGCGAAGCCATGGCCGGGCGCCTGGGGCGCTTCTTCGGCCTGGGCACCACCTCGGCCAAGCGCGGGTATTTCTTCGCCGCTGCGGTGCGTGAAGATGAACATGTGATCGGCGTGCTGGTGGTCAAGGTCGACCTGGACCACACCGAAAGCCTCTGGGGCCAGACTCCCGAGCAATTGCTGGTCACCGACCACAACGGCGTGGTGATCCTGACCTCGCGCCCACAATGGCGTTTTCGTGCGACCCGGCCCCTGACCGAGGCCGAGCGCCAGGCGATCATCGCGATCCAGCCCTATCCGACCCGCGATCCGCAGCCGCTGGTTTTCAGCTCCAGCGCCTGGCTGCGCCAATCCACCGAAATTGCCGAAACCGGCTGGAATGTGGAGATCCTTGCCCCGCGCACCTTGATCGACCGCCCGGTGCGCACAGTGGTCGCCGTCGGCGGCGCGACCTTGCTGGTGCTGATGCTGCTGCTCGGTCTGATGATGCAGCGCCGTCGTCATTACCTGGAACGCATCGCATTTGAAGCCAAGGCCCGGCGCGAGCTGGAAATGCGCGTGGCCGAACGGACCAGCGACCTCGAAGGCCTCAACCGCCGCCTGCGCCAGGAAGTGCTGGAACGCGAAAATGCCCAGCAGGAACTGGTGCGCGCCCAGGATGACCTGGTGCAGGCGGGCAAGCTGTCGGCGCTGGGCACCATGTCGGCCAGCATCAGCCATGAGCTCAACCAGCCCCTGGCCGCCATCCGCAGTTACGCAGAAAACGCCGAGATTCTCCTCGACCACCAGCGTACCGACGACGCCCGCGGCAACCTCAAGCTGATCAGCGAATTGACCGGGCGCATGGCCTCGATCATCGCCCACTTGCGCGCCTTTGCCCGCCGCGACCGGCATGCCCCGGAAAGCGTGGCCCTGCAACCGGCCCTGGACGACGCGCTGGCATTGCTGGCCAAGCGCCGGCGGGCCATGGAAGTGGAACTGATCCGCGACTTGCCAGAGGCATCCCTGTGGGTAGAGGCCGGCGAAACCCGCCTGCGCCAGGTGCTGGGCAACCTGTTGGCCAATGCCCTGGACGCCCTGACCGAAAAAGGCCCGCCGCGCAAACTGTGGCTGAGTGCCGAATCCACCGAGCAGGGCGTCAACCTGTACATCCGCGACAACGGGCCTGGGTTCTGCATGGAAGCCCTGGGTCGCGCCGGCGAGCCTTTCTACACCACCAAGACCCGCACCCAGGGCCTAGGGTTGGGCCTGGCCATCTGTGACACCCTGATGCGCGCCTTTGGCGGTGAACTGTTGTTTGCCAACCACAAGGAAGGCGGCGCACTGATAACCTTGAAACTGCGCGCCGGCGCCCCCGGCGTCAGTCTGCAACCGTCCGAGGACCGCAGTGTATGAGTATCGATAACCAGATTCAGGTGGTGTTGATCGACGATGATCCACACCTGCGTCAGGCCCTGTGCCAGACCCTGGACCTGGCCGGGCTGAAAGTCCTGCCCCTTGGCGAAGCCACCGGCCTTACGGCGCGCCTGTCGCGGGACTGGCCGGGGGTGGTGGTCAGCGACATCCGCATGCCCGGCATGGACGGCCTGGAGCTGCTCACTGAGCTTCACAGCCAGGACCCGGAGCTGCCGGTGCTGCTGATCACAGGCCACGGCGATGTGCCACTGGCGGTGCAGGCCATGCGCGCCGGCGCCTATGACTTCCTCGAAAAGCCCTTCGCCAGCGACGCCCTGCTCGACAGCGTGCGCCGCGCCCTGGCCCTGCGCCGGCTGGTGCTGGACAACCGCAGCCTGCGCCTGGCCCTGAGTGATCGCCAGCAACTGAGCACGCGCCTGGTGGGGCAATCGGCGCCAATGCTGCGCCTGCGCGAGCAGATTGGCGCGCTGGCGGCGACCCGTGCCGATGTGCTGATCCTTGGTGAAACCGGCGCCGGCAAGGAAGTGGTGGCACGCGCCCTGCACGACCTGTCGAACCGTCGCACCGGGCCGTTTGTTGCAATCAACGCGGGCGCCCTGGCCGAGTCCGTGGTCGAAAGCGAGCTGTTCGGCCATGAACCGGGGGCCTTTACCGGTGCGCAGAAGCGGCGGATCGGCAAGTTCGAATTTGCCAACGGCGGCACGTTGTTCCTCGATGAAATCGAAAGCATGAGCCTGGATGTACAGGTCAAGTTGCTGCGCCTGTTGCAGGAGCGCGTGGTCGAGCGCCTGGGTGGCAATCAGCAGATCCCCCTGGATATCCGCATCATCGCCGCGACCAAGGAAGACCTGCGCCAGTCCGCCGACCAGGGCCGCTTTCGCGCAGACTTGTACTACCGCCTGAACGTTGCGCCGCTGCGCATTCCGCCCCTGCGCGAGCGTGGCGAAGATGCCTTGATGCTGTTCCAGCACTTCGCCGACGAGGCCAGCAGCCGCCACGGCCTGCCGCTGCACGAGTTGCAGCCTGGCCAACGGGCAATGCTGTTGCGCCATAACTGGCCGGGCAACGTGCGGGAGTTGCAAAACGTCGCCGAACGCTTCGCCCTCGGCCTGGAACTGGCCCTGGACAGCACACCGGACGGCCCGGCGCCGGGTGTGCCGATGTCTACCGGGGGCTTGAGCGAGCAAGTCGAGCACTTTGAAAAAGCCCTGATCGCCGCCGAGCTTGGTCGCCCCCACAGCTCCGTGCGTAGCCTGGCCGAAGCCCTCGGGGTGCCGCGCAAGACCCTGCATGACAAGTTGCGCAAGCATGGGCTGAACTTTGCCGACAGCGGCAACGCTCACACCGATGACGAGTGACCCTTTCCACCAGCCAAGAGACCACCATGAGCCGCGATAGCCGTTACCTGGAATCCATTCTGCACCATGACATCCCCCTGACCCGGGAGATGGGCCTCAAGGTGCTCGACTGGCAGGACCGGCAATTGCGCCTGCACTTACCGTTGCAGGCCAATATCAACCACAAGAGCACTATGTTTGGCGGCAGCCTGTATTGCGGCGCGGTCTTGGCCGGCTGGGGCTGGCTGCACCTACAGCTGCGCGAGGAAGGGATTGAAGACGGGCACATCGTGATTCAGGAAGGGCAGATCAGCTATCCGCTGCCTGTCACCCAGGACGCCACCGCGATTTGCCAGGCGCCGGAGGACAAGGTGTGGAAGCGGTTTTTGGCGACCTACCGGCGCCATGGCCGGGCACGGCTGGCCCTGCAGACGTGGATTGTGAATGAGGGCAGTGAAGAGCAGGCGGTGGCGTTTACCGGGCAGTACGTGTTGCACCGCTAAACCTGCAACACATAAACAATGTGGGCACAGGGCTTATGTGGGAGCGGGCTTGCTCGCGAAAGCGGTGTATCAGTCAGCACTTGTATTGGCTGATACACCGCTTTCGCGAGCAAGCCCGCTCCCACATTTTTGATCGCGGCGGTTTATGACCTTGCCAGCGCCAGCAAACGCTCGCGCCAGGCGGCCTTGGCCGGCAAGGCCAGGAAGAACGGGTTCAGCAGCGACTCGCGCGCCGGGTAGCTGAACGGCTGGCCATTCAACTCCAGCACTTCGCCACCCGCACCTTCCAGCACGCCCTGGGCCGCAGCGGTGTCCCACTGCGACGTCGGCGCCAGGCGCGGATAACAATCGGCGCTGCCTTCGGCCAACAGGCAAAATTTCAACGAGCTGCCGATATTGGCCAGCTTCAACTGCCCCAGCCCTTGGCTCAACCCATCGAGCAAGCGCTCCTGTTCGGGGCTGGTATGGCGACGGCTGGCGACCACGGTGAACGCTTCGCCTGCGACTGGCTTCTGGCGCACCTGGATCGGCCGGGGCGCGGCATTCACGTCGGAGCGCCACGCCCCAAGGCCGGCGCCGCCGAAGTAGCAGCGGCCACTGGTGGGCATCGACACCACGCCGAACACCACCCGTCCCTGTTCGATCAAGGCGATGTTGACGGTGAATTCTTCACTGCCGCTGATAAATTCCTTGGTGCCATCCAGCGGGTCCACCAGCCACCAGCGCTGCCAACGGGCACGCACGCTCTGGTCAATGTCGGCATCTTCTTCCGACAGCACCGGGATGCTGGGGTCCAGCGCGGTGAGGCCGGCGAGAATCAGGTGGTGGGCGGCCAGGTCGGCGGCGGTGACTGGCGAATCATCGGCCTTGGCTGTCACGGCCACATCGGCGCGCCAATACGGCAGGATGACCTCGCCGGCCTGGCGAGCCAGTTCAATCACGGGGGCGATGTAGGCGTGGCCGAGGAACAATTCGCTCATGGCTGGTAGGCCCCGCGCTGGGTCAGCAGGTCCCGCACCAGGTACAGCGCGGCGAGGGCACGGCCTTCGCTGAACTGCGGGTTCTGCGCCAGTTGCGCCAGTTCGCGCAGGTTGACCCGGTCCACGCGCATCGGCTCGGGCTCGTCGCCCTCCAGGCGTTCTTCGTACAGCTCGGTGGCCAGCACCACCTGGATTTTCTGGCTCATATAGCCGGGGGACAGGGACAGCTCGGTCAAGTGCTCCAACTGCCGTGCGCCGTAGCCTGCTTCTTCCTTGAGTTCACGGTCTGCCGCCGCCAGCACATCTTCGCCCGGTTCGATCAGGCCCTTGGGCAAGGACAGTTCATACTCATCCGTGCCACCGCAGTATTCCTCCACCAGCAGCGCGTGGTCAGCGTCGATCATCGCCACGATCATCACCGCGCCATACCCTGCACCCCGGCCCACCAGGCGCTCGTAGGTCCGTTCAACGCCATTGGAAAAGCGCAACTGCACTTGCTCCACGCGGAACAAACGACTACTGGCGACAATTTCGCGGGCGAGGACGGTGGGTTTCTGGCGCATAAAGGGCTCCTTGGCGTGATCGGGTTACTATACCGTGGCTTTTCCGATTGTCTGTGTCGGATGTATTTACTTACCTGCTTGAGAGCCCACCATGCCGCCACTGCCCTGGTCTGATATCGATACCGTCTTGCTGGACATGGACGGCACCTTGCTCGACCTGCATTTCGACAACCACTTCTGGATGGAACACCTGCCCCGGCGCTATGCCGAACTGCACGGGGTGAGCCAGGCCATGGCCGAGATGGAGTTGCAGCCGCTGTTCGAGCGTAACGCTGGCCAGTTGCAATGGTATTGCCTGGATTTCTGGAGCGCCGAACTGCAGATCCCGGTGCGCGAACTCAAGCTGGAAACCGCCCACCTGATCGCCCTGCGACCGGACGCCGATACCTTTCTGGCGGCGATCAAACAGGCTGGCAAGCGCGTGATCCTGATCACCAACGCCCACCGCGACTCGCTGTCGCTGAAGCTGGAACGCATTGAGCTGGCGCCGTATTTCGAGCGGCTGATCAGCTCCCACGACTATGGTTTTGCCAAGGAAAACCCGCAGTTCTGGGACGCCCTGCAAGCGGATATCGATTTTGACCCGGCGCGCAGCCTGTTTATCGACGACACCTTGCCGATTCTGCGCAGTGCGCGGGATTTCGGGGTGGGGCATTTGCTGGCGGTCAAACAGCCGGACAGCCGCAAAGGGCCCAAGGATACGGCGGAGTTCGATGCGGTCGGGGATTACCGGGAATTGATTGTCGGGCTCTAAAACTATGTGTAACACCCCTGTGGGAGCGGGCTTGCCCGCGATAGCGGTGGGTCAGAGCTAGATCTGCTGACTGACACACCGCAATCGCGGGCAAGCCCGCTCCCACATTATTTAGTTGCCTTGGGTATTACTCAGGAATACGCAGCGTCTGCCCTGGGTAGATTTTGTCCGGGTGCGACAACAGCGGCTTGTTGGCCTCGAAGATTTTGTTGTACTGATTGGCGTTGCCATAGACCGCCAAAGAGATCGCGCTGAGGGTGTCGCCCTTTTTCACCACGACAAAGCGGGCAGCCGCAACAACAGGGCCCGACACAGTGATTTTATCTTCCACGGTAGCCACGCCAGCAATATTGCCCAGCGCCAGCAGAATCTTCTCTTTCTCCTCCTGGGTGGCGACTTCACCGGTCACCGTCACCTTGTCGCCATCCACCGTGGTCTGCACATTCGGGTTACCCAGGCCGACCTTGGCAACGTGATCCTTCAACTGTTCACTCGCGTTCGCATTACCCGGCGTCAACAGATCAACGATTTTCTCGCCGGCTTCTTTGATAAAGCTAAAAAGACTCATAGTGCGCTCTCCTTGGGATTAGGTTTCCAGATGCCAAAGACTAGACCAGTCTTACAGACCTTGGTTCCAGCCCGACCAATGACGCAAACGCGCTAGAATCCCCCCGCTATTGGAATAAGAGCCCCGGAGCGAAGATGGACATCAAACAGCTGAAATTCCTCATCGCCCTCGACGAAACCCGTCACTTCGGCCAGGCAGCCGCGCGCTGCCACATTACCCAGCCGACCCTGTCGATGCGCCTGCGCAGCCTGGAAGAAGAGCTGGAGCTGCCGCTGGTCAACCGCGGCCAGCGTTTCGAGGGCTTTACCGCCCCCGGCGAGCGGGTGCTGGCCTGGGCGCGGACGGTGCTGGCAGCCTACGACGGCCTGCAGGCCGAAGCCGCCGCCTGCCGGGGCAACCTGGTGGGGACACTGCGCCTGGGCGTGGTGCCGCTGTCGAGCTTTGATCCGCTGGCCTTGATGCAACAACTGCACAAGCAACACCCCAGCCTGCGATTTGAGTTATCAGCGTTGAGTTCCGAACAGATCCTCGAACAACTGGCGAGCAATCGCCTGGACCTGGGCGTGTCCTACCTCGAGCGCCTGGACGCCGAGCGCTTTGACTCCCTGGCCCTGGAAGAAACCCGCATGGGCCTGCTGTACGACCAACGGTTCTTCAGCTTCGGCGAAAAGCCCCTGAGCTGGGAGGCGCTGATCGAACTGCCCCTGGGCATGCTCACCAGTGGCATGCACTTTCGCCAGTCCATCGACCATAACTTCCACAGCCGGGGCCTGACGCCGCAACCTCTGCTGCAAACCGATGCCGTCCATCAGTTGCTGCAGGCCGTGCACGGCGGCCTGTGTTGTGCGGTGATGCCGCTGGATGGCGGCCTCGACGCGCTGACCGAACACCTGCGCCTGCAACCCATCGAAAACGCGCAAACCCTGGCCAAGCTGGGGCTGATCATGCGCCGCAGCGCGCCGCGCTCGGCGTTGGCCGAGGCGTGTTTCGCGCTTTATCAGTAATCGCTGGCAAAGCCTTGATCGACGTCATCTATCGGTAGATCAGTACTGACGATTAGACGCGACCCTTTGTCGCGCCTAGTCTTCACTCTGAACACTTCGCCGGTGACTAGACTTGATGAACGCCCAGCGCCCAGCATGCGCGGCGCCCGCCCTGACAACGCCCGCGCCTGCCGCCAGCCAGAGTTATCAATACTGCAACCTCGACCATACGGAATCGGCCAGCACCGCGCTGGCCGAGGAAGTCGCGTTGGCGATTGCCTATAACGACATCAACCAGGCGGTAATGCTGGTGACGCCCACCGATCTTGAAGACTTTATCGTCGGCTTCAGCCTGGGCAGCGGCATCATCAGCGACATCAGCGATATCTATGACCTGCAACTGAGCGGTGCAGGCTCGGCCCAGTACGCCCAGGTGCAGATCTGCAGCCGCGCCTTCTGGAACCTCAAGCAACAGCGCCGGCAACTGGCCGGCACCAGCGGCTGCGGCCTGTGTGGCGTGCAAGCCCTGGAGCAGGCGCTGCCGGACCTTCAGGTGCTGTCGGGCGCACCGCTGCCGCCTGCTGCCTGGCTGGAGGGCTTGCGCCAGCGCATCAGTGCCTTTCAGCCGCTGGGCCAGTACAGCGGCGCGGTGCATGCGGCGGTGTTCATGGATAACCAGGGCGAACTGCTGCTGGGCCGCGAAGATATCGGCCGCCATAACGCCCTCGACAAACTGATCGGCGCCCTGGTCCGCCAGCGCATCCCGACCGCAGGCGGCGTGGCAATTGTCACCAGCCGTTGCAGTCTCGAATTGATCCAGAAAGTCCTGCGCGCAGGCATCCAGACCCTGGTCAGCCTGTCATCGCCCACCGGCCTGGCCCTGCAATGGGCGCGCCGGCACAACCTCAATCTCATCCACCTGCCGCAAAAAAGCGCGCCGCGGGTCTACAGCCCTGCGATGGAGTACCAGCCATGAGCAATCATCACCAAGCCGACCAAACCCCGACCCCGCGCTACAAGCCCTATAAAGGCCCGGCTGGCGGCTGGGGCGCGCTGATCAGCGTGGCGCAGGCGTGGCTGACCAGCGATAACGCGCTGAAAAATATCCGCATGATGCTCAAGACTAACCAGAACGGCGGCTTCGACTGCCCAGGTTGCGCCTGGGGTGACTCGCCGGAAAGCGGCATGGTCAAGTTCTGCGAGAACGGCGCCAAGGCGGTCAACTGGGAAGCCACCAAGCGCCGGGTAGATGCGGCGTTCTTCGCCAAACACAGTGTCAGCGCACTGCTGGAGCAGAGCGACTATTGGCTGGAATACCAGGGCCGCCTGACCGAGCCGATGAGCTATGACGCCCAGACCGACCGCTACAAACCCATCAGTTGGGAGTCGGCCTTCGACCTGATCGGCCAGCACCTGCGAGCCCTGCCAAGCCCGGACATGGCCGAGTTCTACACCTCGGGCCGGGCCAGCAATGAAGCGGCGTACCTGTATCAGTTGTTCGTGCGCGCCTACGGCACCAACAACTTCCCGGACTGCTCGAACATGTGCCACGAAGCCAGCGGCGTGGCCCTGGCGCAAAGCGTGGGTGTCGGCAAAGGCACTGTGACGTTTGATGATTTCGAGCACGCCGACGCGATTTTCGTCTGGGGCCAGAACCCCGGCACCAACCACCCGCGCATGCTCGAACCGCTGCGCGAAGCGGTGAAGCGCGGCGCCCAGGTGGTGTGTATCAACCCGCTCAAGGAGCGTGGCCTGGAACGTTTCCAGCACCCGCAGCACCCGCTGGAAATGCTCACCAACGGCGACAAGCCGACCAACACCGCGTATTTCCGCCCGGCGCTGGGTGGCGACATGGCCATCCTGCGCGGCATGGCCAAGTTCCTGCTGCTGTGGGAGCGCCAGGCCCAGGCCGAAGGCAAGGAGGCAGTGTTCGACCACGACTTCCTCAATGAACACACGATCAATGTGCTGGATTACCTGGCCAAGATCGACGACACCTCCTGGGATGAAATCGTCGAGCAATCCGGCCTGAGCCTGGTGGAAATCGAGCAAGCGGCGCGCATGTACGCCAAAGGCAAGAACGTGATCATGTGCTGGGCGATGGGCATCACCCAGCATCGGCACTCGGTGCCGACCATCCAGGAAATCGCCAACCTGATGCTGCTGCGCGGCAACATTGGCCGCCCCGGTGCCGGCCTGTGTCCGGTGCGTGGCCACAGTAACGTGCAGGGCGACCGCACCATGGGGATCAACGAACGGCCACCCGTGGCCTTCCTGGATGCCCTGGAGCGTCGCTTCCAGTTCAAGGTACCCCGGGACAACGGGCATAACGTGGTCGAAGCGATCCACGCCATGCTCGAAGGCCGCGCCAAAGTGTTTATCGGCCTGGGTGGCAACTTCGCCCAAGCGACGCCCGACAGCCCTCGCACCTTCCAGGCCTTGAGCAACTGCGACCTGACGGTGCAGATCAGCACCAAGCTCAATCGCAGCCACCTGGCCCACGGCAAGCAGGCCTTGATCCTGCCGTGCCTGGGCCGCACCGACATCGATATCCAGGCCGATGGCCCGCAAGCGGTGACGGTGGAAGATTCGTTCAGCATGGTGCACGCCTCCAATGGCCAGTTGCAGCCGCTGTCGAAACTGATGAAGTCGGAACCGGCCATTCTCGCCGGCATCGCCGCCGCCACCCTGGGTAGCAAGCCGGTGGACTGGAACTGGCTGGTGGCCGATTACCGCCGCATCCGCGACTTGATCGCCGACACCATCCCCGGCTTCAAGGACTTCAACGAGCGTGTGCAGCACCCAGGCGGTTTCTACCTGGGCAACAGCGCCGGCGCCCGCCGCTGGAATACCCCGTCAGGCCGGGCGAATTTCCGCGCCAACATCCTGCCCAAGGACTTGGTGCATGAACGCACTCGTGCCACTGGCCAGTTGCCCGACCTGATCATGCAATCCATGCGTTCCCACGATCAGTACAACACCACCATCTACGGCCTGGATGACCGTTATCGTGGGGTCAAGGGCCAGCGCGACGTGCTGTTCGTCAACGAAGCCGACATCATCCGCCTGGGCTTCAAGCCGGGGCAGAAGGCCGATATCGTGTCGATCTGGGATGATGGCCGTGAACGCCGGGTCAAGGGTTTTACCTTGCTGGCGTTCGATATTCCGGCGGGGCAGGCAGCGGCCTATTACCCGGAGGTCAACCCGCTGGTGCCGTTGGAAAGCACCGGGGATGGTAGCCATACGCCTACCTCCAAGTTCGTGGCGATTCGCCTGGAAGCGGCCAGCGACAAGGGTTTGATCATGGCCCGAACTGCCTGATCGTCTCCATGGTTGGGAACGATCTTCACGGGCACAAAAAAGGCCGCTTTTGTATAAAAGCGGCCGTTGCGAAGTAAATAAAGACCGGCAAAAACGACTTAAGTTCCCTAGATAAAACAGTAACTTAGCTAATTGTATACAACCTGCACCACTGGTCGGAATTCGATTGTAAGAATAATCCGACAACCTCAGGATCGCGCCGTCATCCCCTTGAGGTTCACCTATGAAGTTCTCCTCGATTCTCTTGTTGTCCCTTGGCCTGGTCAGTGGCGCAGCCATGGCCGGTGGCACCACCGAAGCCGGTGTAGGCGGCGCATTGGGCGGGGTTTTAGGTTCTGTCGTCGGCCAGCAGATCGGCGGCAATACCGGTTCGGCCATTGGTGCAGCCCTGGGCGGCGCTGGCGGTAGCGCAGTAGGCGCAGACAAACGCAGCCGTGGCGAAGCAGCCATTGGCGGTGCACTGGGCGCAGCGGGCGGCAACGTGGTCGGGCGCAGTGTCGGCGGTAGCACCGGCAGCTTGATCGGCGCAGCAGCAGGCGGTGGCGCCGGCGGCGCACTGGGTAACTATATGGGCAACAAGAGCGATGACGACGACCGCCGCGATCGCGGGCGTGATAACCGTCGCTATGACCGTGATGATCATCGTGGCCGTGGGCATGCTTATGGCCATCGCAAGAACAAGCATCACTACCGTCACCGGTAAACACAGCAAACTCAATGTGGGAGCTGGCTTGCCTGCGATAGCGCAATGCCAGCAACCAATAGGTGGCCTGACACTGAGCTATCGCGGGCAAGCCCGGCTCCCACATTAGCTCTTCATTGTTTCGCAGGCCGCAGTCAGACCGCCAGGTGTTGCAGTGCTTCGCGCAGTACCTGTGGAATCGTCACCGGCTGGTTCGTCGCCCGGTCCACAAACACATGCACAAACCGCCCCGCCGCACAGGCCTCATCCTCGCCGGCCTTGAACACCGCCAACTCGTACTGCACAGAACTGTTGCCCAACTTGCCCACCCGCAGGCCGATATCGATACGGTCGGGAAAGGCAACCGAGGCAAAGTAGTCGCACGCCGAACTCACCACAAACCCCACCACTTCGCCGTCATGGATATCCAGCCCGCCCTGTTCGATCAGGTAGGTGTTCACCGCCGTGTCGAAAAAGCTGTAGTAGGTGACGTTATTCACATGCCCATACACGTCATTGTCGTGCCAGCGCGTAATGATCGGCTGGAAGTGACGGTAATCGGCACGCTGCGGCATTGAGTCAGGCATGGACAAGTCTCGTTGAAGTGAATTTACAGGTCGCTCAGATGGGTCTCGGCCCAATCCCGCACCTGGGCATACGGATATTCTTCCAGCACGCCAGATCCTGGAATCCCCCGGGCCTTGAGCTTGGTAAACAGCGGCACGCTGATCCCACATAGAAACCGCGTCAGGCGTTCCGCCCCTGGCAGGCTGCCGGTGTGCTGATGATGCCTGTGGATAAAATCCCCGCACAGCCCCTGGAAATTTTTATCCACAAGCGGTGCCTGCCCCGGTGGTGCCGGCAGATGGGCGACCTGGCCATGACACACCGAACAATGCCCGCACTGGCGCGGCGCCTCGGCATCGCCAAAGTACTCCGCCAACCGATAGCCCAGGCAGCGTTCGCTGGCAAACAACGCCAGCATCCCATGGATGCGCGCCACTTCCGTGGCTTCGTGCTGCTTGAAGCCTGTGTATAACTCTTCGCTCAAGGCCTGGGGGTCAAACCCGCTATCGAGCAGGCTGTAGACTTCGGTCATCTGCTTGCTTTCCAGCTCGATCAGGCCCTGTTCCTGGAAATAGTCCAGCGCCTTGACCACCCGGCCACGCTCGGCCTGGTGCTGTTGATAAAGCGCGTCGAAATCCACGGTAGCCCAGCTCCTGGCCCGTTTGCACACCTGGATGATCGCGGCGACAAACTGCTGCCGCTCCCCGGAAAAACGCGCCAGCAACACCTCCGGCTCCACCAGGTACTTGAAGCGATACTCGGCATAAAACGCATAGCGCGGTGCAATGACCCCCTTGAGTTCCAATTGCACCAGCAAGGTCTTGAGCGGTAGCTCGCGGATGTTGCTCAGCTCTGCCAATGACCTCAGCAGAAACTCCCATTGCCCGTCATCAGCGGCCGCCAGCAGTTCTTCCAGCACCAACCGAATGCCTTCCTGCTCCGGCGTATCGCCGTACACAAAGTTCTCCAGCACATTAAGGCTGTCGCGGTTGGCCAGCACCAGGCACTCGGAAGGCTGGCCATCGCGCCCGGCCCGGCCGATTTCCTGGCTGTAGTTCTCGATGGATTTGGGCAGGTCGAAATGCACAACGTTGCGGATGTCACTCTTGTCGATACCCATGCCAAAGGCAATGGTGGCGACGATGCAATTGGACTGGCCGCCCATGAACCGGCGCTGGATGCCCTCGCGCTTATCGTGGGGCAAACCTGCGTGATAGGCCTCGGCCTGGATGCCATGGCGATTCAGATGCTCGGCGATCTGCTCGGCGGTTTTCTGCAAGGTGACGTAGACGATGCTCGGCTGGTTGGCCCGCTCGCCCATCCACTCCACCAGGCGCCGGCGTTTGTCTGCGCCGCTGACCGGTTCCACCAGCAGGTTGAGGTTGGGTCGATAGAAACCGGTGGTGATCACGTCTGCGGGGGCGATGGCGAACTTGGCCTGCATGTCCGCAATCACCTTGGGTGTGGCGGTGGCGGTCAACAGTAGCGCCTGGGGAATCTTGAACTGGCGCTGGTAGTCGGGGAGCTTGAGGTAGTCCGGGCGGAAATTATGGCCCCATTCGGAAATACAGTGCGCCTCGTCCACCACCAATAATGAAATCGAAACGCTTTGCAAAAAGTTGCGAAAGCGCTCGTTCTTCAGGCGCTCTACGGAAATCATCAGGATCTTCAGCTCGCCGGAGCGAGCGCGGGCCATTACGTCATTGGCCTGATCACGGCTTTGCGTCGAATCGATGCTGCCGGCCGAAATACCATGACGCTGCAAAAAGCCCAGTTGGTCCTGCATCAACGCCAACAGTGGCGACACCACCAGTGTCAGGTGCGGCAGCACCACGGCTGAGAGCTGGTAACAGAGGGATTTGCCGGAACCTGTGGGAAAGATCGCCGCCGCCGAACGACCGGCCAGCACGGCGCTGACAGCCGCCTCCTGGCCAGGGCGAAACTGTGGATAACCAAAGACCTGTTGGAGGGTGTCGTGCATGAGCTGTCACTCCATTGACCGCTGAACAGGCCTAAAACATAGCCCGGTATTTTCAGCGGATCGAAAAAGGTCGCGAGGAAAAGAGAGACAGGATGATACACAGGCTGCGAGGGTGAACCGACAATCTATAGAACACCGCAAAACACATGTGGGAGCGGGCTTGCCCGCGATGGCGGTGCCCCAGTCGATACCTCTGTTGACTGTTACACCGCTATCGCGGACAAGCCCGCTCCCACATTTTCAGACCGTTGCTACCGCTCGATCAGCGGTTTTGCACACGCTCAATGGCTTTGTCATACACCGGGTTGGCCTTCTGTTCCTTGGCCAATTGGTAGTGACGCAACGCATCGGCAAACTGCCCGGCCGCTTCGTAGATCCGCGCGATGTTGTAGTAGGACCCGGCACGCACGGTGGCGGCTGTCGGGCCGCTGGCCAGGGCAATCGCCTTGCGGTTGGCCCAGATCGACTCGGCGGTGTTTCCGGCTTTCTGATAGGCCAGGCCGAGATTGCCGTAGGCTTTACCGAAGGAATTATCCAGCTCGATTGCCTGGCGGAAGTAGTCGATCGCCTGGTCCAGGTTACCGGCCTGGTAGGCCGCTTCGCCTTTGAGGTTCAGCTTTTTCGCATCACCCTGTACCGCTGAACTGACCACCACGGCATCCACGGCAACGCTGTCGTTGAGCAGGGGTTTGACTTCGTTGAGCACATCCTTGGCCTCGACCAGCACGCCGGTGAAGGTATTGATGTCCTGGAAGTCACCGCTGCCGGTCATGCGGAACACGGTCCACAAGTTACCGGTGCGATTGGTCGGCACGTAGTAAGTGCGGACCAGGGACTGGCCCATGTACACAAACACCTTGGCCTGGCTTTCGGACAGCGCCGTGGAACCGGTATCGGTGCGGTTGGAGAAGTCATGCACGGCGTACACGTAGCTTTCGCCGTAGTGTTTTTTCTGCAGGGTGATGGTTTCCGGGCCGTAGCTGTCGGTGTCATCCACATCCAGCTCGGCATCGGTGCCGGTCTTGCTGTTGAAGTAGATGTTGTTGCCGGGGAAGATCATGTGGGAGTCGAGGTCCGAAGGCGATTGCCCCCAGGTCAGTACCACACGCAGGCCGTCGAGGTTTTCCATCACCGGGCTGATGGCATAGGTCATGCCTTTGCACGGGCACTTGACCACCAGGTTGGAGTAGCCGGGCTTCTTGATGATCAGCAGGTTGTCGGCACCATCGGCAACTTCGCTGGTGAGGGTGACTTGGCCCTGGGCATTGGTGCGCCCCACCACATTCTGTGCGCCGTTGCGTTGCAGCAAGACTTCGGCGTCGGCGATTTTCTGGTCCTTGACCACCGCACTGAGCACCTCGATCGGCAACTGCTCGGCCTGGACCGAAAACGCCACCGCACACAATGACATCGCCGAGGCGACACGAAGCAAACCCATGCTTAACTCCCTTTAAGTAGTGGGCGGAATCGCCCTACAAGATTTTGCGGTGAAACATACGCTGAATTCAGGGGTTTTGCCGGGATTTTATACAGAATGTGACGTGGTTTTTATCCCACCTGCGCCAGGGTGCCCCGCAGCCAAATCGCAAACTTCGGAAGCCTCCGTAGGAAATCGCCAAGCCGGGGCCCATACGCTTCCCAAACTTCCTCCAACCTACACTTGACCCTCTACAGAATCAGCCAACCCTGACCGAAACTAGCGCCTTCGCCATCTGCTCGGTAAAAGTCCGTGAGCGATGCTCAGCCATCAAGCCTCTCAATGCATGTGTACACACATGAGTCCTAGTCCGACGCTCTTCTTACAGTCGGCGATCTTCTTTGCCCTGATCTTGATAGGCTTAGCGCTCTTCATCAGCCGAAACAAACTGCGCCAGCAAGGCGACCATCCCTCTGACCCACTCCCGCGTGCCCCCACCATGAACCTGGCCCCCAACTTCCCCCAAGACCCTGTCATGCAGCAGCTCCTGCAATTACTGCACGAAGAAATCGGCCTGCCCAAGCACAAGACCATCCGCCTTAAAACCTCGCTCAACTTTGACCTCGGTTGCGACGGCGCAGAAGCCAGGCAGTTTATGGAGACTCTGGAGCAGGCATTTGATCTCGACCTGGGTGACTATGATGCTTATCGTTACTTCAATCCGCCGGTGTTCGATGTATTCCTGAAACACCGCGCCAAGGGCCGTGGCGAGAAGACGCCGCTCACCATCGGCATGCTCTACCTGGCTATCAAGACCCATAGCTGGGATACGCAGACGCTGGAAAACCTGAGCTGAAGAGCTCTGGGGAACTAATGTGGGATGCCTGGTGCACCGCTTTGTTCTCAGGCTCTTCGCCCGCAAGCCGGGTTCCTACAAAACTGTTTCGCGCACAAAAAAGCCGCCCACTAGGGGCGGCTTTTTAACAGCTACCGAATCTTACAACTTCGGACCCGCTGCCTTGATCGCGTCGCTGACTTCAAACTTCTTGAAGTTCTCGACGAACAGGCCGGCCAGGGCCTTGGCTGCTTCGTCGTAGGCAGCCTTGTCAGCCCAGGTGTTACGTGGGTTCAACAGGCCGGTCTCAACGCCCGGTACGGCCAGTGGCACGTCGAGGTTGATGGTGTCCAGGTGCTCGGTTTGCGCACCGATCAACGCGCCGCTCTGGATCGCTGCGATCACCGCACGGGTGGTCGGGATGTTGAAGCGTTTGCCAACACCGTAGCCGCCGCCGGTCCAGCCGGTGTTGACCAGGTAGACCTTGGAGCCGAAGCCACGGATGCGCTTGATCAGCAGCTCTGCGTATTCGCCAGCCGGGCGCGGGAAGAACGGCGCGCCGAAGCAGGTGGAGAAGGTCGACTTGATGCCGCTGCCCGAACCCATTTCAGTCGAGCCCACCAGTGCGGTGTAGCCGGACAGGAAGTGGTAGGCCGCCTGTTCTTCGTTGAGGATCGACACCGGTGGCAGCACGCCAGTCAGGTCGCAGGTCAGGAAGATCACTGCGTTTGGCTCGCCGCCCAGGTTCTTCTCGGAACGCTTGGCAACGTGCTCCAGCGGGTAGGCCGCACGGCTGTTCTGGGTCAGGCTGACATTGGTGTAATCGGCGTGCTTGGCATCGTCGATCACCACGTTTTCCAGGACGGCGCCGTGCTTGATGGCTTTCCAGATGACCGGCTCGTTTTTCTCGGACAGGTCGATGCACTTGGCATAGCAACCGCCTTCGATATTGAACACCACGCCCTCGCCCCAGCCGTGTTCGTCGTCACCGATCAGGTAACGGCTTTCGTCGGCGGACAGGGTGGTCTTGCCAGTGCCCGACAGACCGAAGAACAAGGTCACATCGCCTTCTTCGCCGATGTTGGCAGCGCAGTGCATTGGCAGCACGTCAGCGGCCGGCAGCAGGAAGTTCTGCACCGAGAACATGGCTTTTTTCATCTCGCCGGCGTAACGCATGCCAGCAATCAGGACTTTTTTCTGGGCGAAGTTGAGGATCACGCAACCATCGGAGTTGGTGCCGTCACGCTCAGGGACGCATTCAAAGTTGGCAACGTTGAGCACTTGCCACTCTTCACGCCCGGCCGGGTTGTACTGGGCCGGGTTGATGAACAGGCAACGACCGAACAGGTTCTGCCAGGCAGTCTGGGTGGTCATTTTCACGGCCAGGTAATGCTCTTCGGCAGAACCTACATGCACGTGGGAAACGAAATGCTCTTGCGCGTTGTTGAAAGCCTCGACGCGAGCCCACAGGGCATCGAACTTGTCGGCCGGGAACTTGCGGTTGATCGGGCCCCAGGCAATGGCAGCCTGGGTGGACGGCTCTTCAACGATGAAACGATCGACCGGCGAACGACCGGTACGGTGACCGGTTTCTACGACCAGCGCGCCAGTATCGGCAAGCACGCCTTCACCGCGCTGCAGGGCTTCTTTGACCAGATCGTCAACACTCAGATCGGTGTATACGGCGTTATTGGCTTGCGTCATGAGGTTCCCCGTCGGCCTATGGCCGAGTGCTCCAAACGTTTTGTAGTAGAAAGTTGCGCACTACTACCGCGAAAAAAGTGGGCCGGATTATGCCAGAAAAGCCCAAAAAGAGTAGGGCCCTCCCGTCAGAACACCTCTAATCCGGCGTTTGTCAGGTGATTTACCTGTGCTTAAACGTTTTAGTGGTGGGTGCCCGAAGGGGTGTCAACGCCAGCGCCAGCGAACAATTGGCCGATATCGGCAGCGTCGAACAGGTAGCGCTGGTTGCAGAACTGGCAATCGATCTCGATTCTGCCGCCGTGCTCCACCGCCAGGTTTTGCGCATCTTCCAGGCCCAGGCTCACCAGGGCATTGCCCGAACGCTCGCGGGAACAGCTGCAGTGGAAACGCAACGATTGCGCATCGAACAGGCGCACTTCTTCTTCGTGGTAAAGGCGGTGCAGGATGGTTTCGTTGTCCAGGCCCAGCAGCTCTTCAGCGGTCAGGGTACCGGCCAGGGCGGTCAGACCGCGCCAGCTCTCTTCGCGCTCATCCTCATCCTTGATACGGTCCGCCGGCAGCTGTTGCAACAGCAGGCCACGGGCACGCTTGCCGTCCGCGTTGAGCCAGAAGCGGGTGCCCACTTGCTGGGACATGACGAAATAGTTGGTGAAGCAGTCGGACAGGGTTTCACCGTCCAGGTCGACAATGCCCTGGTAACGCTGGCCAACGGTCGGGTCGATGGTCAACGCCAGCACGCCGTCGGGCATCAGGTCGGCCAGGGTCGCGTCCGCCGGGATCCGGTCTGCGTCATACCGGGCCAGGCCACGGATTTCGCGGTTGCTGGAGCACTCGATCATCAGCATGGGCACCGGGCCTTCGGAACGGGCCTGGAGAATCAGCAAGCCATCGAACTTCATGGTGCCCACCAGCAGCGACGCGGCGGCCATCAGTTCGCCGAGCAACTGCGCGACCGGCTCCGGATAGGGGTGCTTGGCAAGGACTTCGGCATAGCTGCGCTCCAGGGCAACCAGTTCGCCACGCGCGTCGTTGTCGTCAAAGAGGAAACGTTGGGTGAAGTCGGTATCCGGTAGATCAGTCATAGGTCTGGGTATCTGAATTGATGACAAAGTGATGACAATGTTTCTAAAATTATGCGCTTTAGCACCAATTTGGTGCGATTTTCTTCTGATAGGTGAAGAGAGTTTAGAGCGAAGAGGAAACAGTTTATGAACAATCCGGGTTTGTTCCAAGCCAAGTGGAACCTCGGGCGATTGGCCCTGTGCAATTTACTCGCTCTGGGGCTGCTGTGTTTTTGGCTATGGCCCGCGGGCCAGATGCTTTGCGTGATATTCGACGAATGGCTGTTTCATCTGCTCAACGACCCGCTGGCCAGCAACCCGGCCTGGCTGCATGTATGGGCGATCGCCAGCCTGCGCCCCTTTGATGCGGTGGTCGGGGTGATTCTGCTGATGCTGCTGATTCGCGGCGAATGGGTATTCAAGGCGATTGAAGTGCGCCAGGCGTTTTTCGGCTTCCTCGCGATTCTGCTGTTGCTGCTGTTTATCCGCATGCTGTTTTCCAAGCTCGCGGCGCAGATGGGCTGGCAGCATAACAGCCCGTCAATGGTGATCAGCGGGGCGGTCCACATGAGCGATTACTTCCCTGACCTGGAAAAAACCTGGGAATTGAAGGATCGCTCCAGCCAGAGCTTCCCCGGTGATCATGCTTCGGTGCTGCTGATCTGGGGGATGTTCATGAGCGTGTTTGCCAAGCGCGTTGGCCAGGTTGTGCTGATCTGGGCCCTGGCGCTGCTGTTCATGATGCCGCGCCTGGTGGCGGGTGCGCACTGGGGGCAGGACGACTATATCGGCGGTGTGCTGCTGGCGTTGTTGGCACTGGGCTGGGGTTATTACACGCCGTTTGCGGCGAAGGTGTCGGGTTGGCTGCTGCGCGTGACCGCACCGTTATTCGGGTTGTTGCAACGAGTACCTGTGATCAATCGCTTGAGCGTGATCCGCAACGCCTGACCTGTAGGAGCCGGCTTGCCGGCGAAGAGGCCCTCGACGGCACTGCAACTGTTGCAACCGCCATTGCTGGCAAGCCAGTTCCTACAGCAGATAACCGATATTCAGTCGTCATTGCCGCTGCCGCGAAACTTGAACAGGTCGCGGCGCTGTTTCTTGCTTGGCTTGCCGTCGGTGCTCATGCCCAACGCTCCGGCCTTGCGCATGGCTGCCGCATTCTCGCGCTTGGCAATACTGGCAGGTGTCTCGGTGTACAGTGCCTGGGCTTCGGGTGCGCCACGGCGAACGACGGAAAGCGCCTCGACCAACACCGTTTTTTCATCAAACCCGACGCGGATCTGCAACTCATCACCCACACGCGGCTCCTTGCCTGGCTTGCAGCGTTCGCCACGGCAATGCACCTTGCCGCTCTCGATGGCGGCCTTGGCCAAGGCCCGGGTCTTGTAGAAACGTGCGGCCCACAGCCACTTGTCCAAACGAACTTTTTCGTCCTCTTCCTGCTTTTGAGCCACTTGAATTCCTCGCTCTGAAAAATGTCGCAACTTAACAGTCGAAGCCCTTCGACGCACAAACGCCAAGGCTCACCTAAGATACGCCAGGTGTCAGGCAGTTTCCCCTCAGCCGTGGTTTTTTGTGGCGTGAAGATATCTGTCGCCATTTGGTGAATATTCTGCGTGAATACCGCGAATTCGGCGCCAAGCGCTCGTCAACGTTCCTGGGTTGTCACAATCTGTGAGCAGTTGGACGCTAGTGTCGTGTGACGTCGAAACATTTCTGATTGCCGGTTGTTCATATTGAAGACATTTGACCATTTGACCGTTGTCGGTCTGCGTGAATGGGTGGCACTGCCCGATCTGGGAGTGGCGGGCCTGCGCGCGAAGATCGACACCGGGGCCAGTACCTCCAGCCTGCATGCCACCGAGATCGAGCCTTTTGAGCGTGACGGTGAAAAGTGGGTGCGTTTCACCGCCCATCTGGGCAGCGTGGTGCAACTGCGTCACCGGCGCTGTGAAGCGCCGCTGGTGGCGATGAAAACCATTAAAAGCTCCAACGGCCAGGCGCAGGTGCGCTACGTCATCAGCACCACCCTGGCCCTGGGTGATCGGGTATGGCGGGTGGAGTTCACCCTGGCTTGCCGCAAGACCATGCGTTACCGCCTGTTGCTAGGTTCCAAAGCCCTGATCGACGGCCAGTTGGTGGTCAACCCGGGGCTCAAGTACGTTCAAGACAAGCCGGTGTTCCCGGTCTCTACTATTGCTGCCACAGGTGTTGCATGAAGATCGCTGTGCTGTCGCGTAACCCGCGTCTGTATTCCACCCGTCGTCTGGTCGAGGCCGGCACCGAACGGGGCCATGAGATGGTGGTGATCGATACGTTGCGCGCCTATATGAACATTGCCAGTCATAAGCCGCAGATCCACTACCGGGGCAAACCACTGGAAGGCTTCGACGCGGTGATCCCGCGTATCGGTGCCTCGGTGACCTTCTACGGCTGCGCGGTACTGCGCCAGTTTGAAATGATGGGGGTGTTTCCACTCAACGAATCGGTGGCCATTGCCCGTTCCCGGGACAAGCTGCGCTCCCTGCAATTGCTGTCGCGCCGGGGCATCGGCTTGCCAGTGACTGGCTTTGCCCATTCCCCCGATGACATTCCCGACCTGATCGAGATGGTCAACGGTGCCCCATTGGTGATCAAGGTACTGGAAGGCACCCAGGGCATTGGCGTGGTGCTGTGTGAAACCGCCACGGCGGCAGAGTCGGTGATCGAGGCGTTCATGGGCCTGAAGCAGAACATCATGGTCCAGGAGTACATCAAGGAGGCCGGCGGTGCCGATATCCGCTGCTTCGTGGTGGGGGACAAGGTGATTGCGGCGATGAAACGCCAGGCCAAGCCGGGAGAATTTCGCTCCAACCTGCACCGAGGCGGCAGCGCCAGCCTGATCAAGATTACTCCGGAAGAACGCATGACCGCCCTGCGTGCAGCCAAGGTCATGGGCTTGAGTGTGGCGGGCGTGGATATCCTGCGCTCGAACCACGGGCCACTGGTGATGGAAGTGAACTCTTCACCGGGCCTGGAAGGGATTGAAACCACCACCAACAAGGATGTGGCGGGGATCATCATTCAGCATCTGGAGAAGAACAGCGGGCCGAACATGACCCGTACCAAAGGCAAGGGCTGAAATACTCCCTTTAAGGCAACACAAACCAGTGTGGGAGCCGGCTTGCCTGCGATGACTGACTAACATTCAACATCACTGTTAGTTTTTTCGCAGGCAAACCAGCTCCCACATTTGATTTTCGTCGTGGCTTAGACCGCATCTCTTGGCAGCATCAGCCCCAATGGCAAGCGCACTCGCGCTTCCAACCCGCCATCGGCACGGTTACGCAGTTCGACATTGCCACCATGCATCGAAGCAATCCGCCGCACAATCGCCAGGCCCAGGCCGGTGCCTTTGCCACCACGGGCACGATCACCGCGGGTAAAGGGGTTGAAAATGCCCTCCAGCTCCGCCGGATCGATCCCGGCGCCACGGTCCATGACACTCAGCACCACATAAGGCGCATTGGTGTCACCCGACACATAGGCGGCGACTTCCACCTCGGTGCCCGCGTGATGCAAGGCGTTGCCGATCAGGTTGTTCAGCAGGCGCTTCATCGAGACCCGGCGCAACGCAAAGGGCTGGATCGGCTCCAGGCGCATGTGCACCTGCTCGCCATTCTGGTTGTAGGGCGCCACGACCTCGCGGACCAGGTCGGTCAGGTCCACCTCTTCCACCACCTCGTCACGACCATCGCGGATAAACGCGAGGAACTGGTCGAGAATCGCATCCATGTCTTCGATATCACGGACCATGTCATCGGTCAGGTCGGTATGGTTGCCCATCAACTCCAGGGACAGGCGCAAACGTGTCAGCGGCGTGCGCAGGTCGTGTGAAACCCCGGCCAGCATCAGCTCACGCTCACGACCGGCCTGTTCGACATCCTCGGCCATCTGGTTGAACGCGCTGTAGACCTCGGTCATTTCGCTGGGAGTGTCGCTGATCGGCAGGCGCACGCTGCGACCCTGCCCCAATTGCCTGGCCGCAAATACCAGGCGCTTGAGTGGCTGGTTGAGCTGACGCACGAAGATCCAGGCCGACGCAGTGGAAAGCAAGCCAATGGCCAGGAACCAACCGAGCACGTTCCAGATCTTCTGACCCCGCAGCGGGTGGGGATACAACGGCACTTTCAGCCATCCATCCCCCAGGCTCGGGGCTCGCACCCACAAGGCTGGCGAAACATGCATGCGCAGCCGCACCTCAGTATCTTCACCCAATTCGGCCTGCATCTGGCGCTGGTAGATCTCGCTGTAGGGCCAATGCTGTTCGCCCTCCGGCACGCCCGCACCCACCACGCGAGTCAAGGTTGCCGCCTTGGCGATTTTTTCACGATTCTCCGGGTCGGCAGCCCAGTAGGCACGCAACGTCAACGCAACACCGTGACTGTACTGGCGGTCTACCAACACGTCTTCGTTCATCAGCAGGTAAACGAGGGTCAGCGCCTTGGAAAACAGCACGACGATCAGCACCAGCCAAAGGGTGCGGGAGAAGAAACTTTGCGGGAACCACAGCGGGGTTTTCATAGAAGACAGCTAGACACCTGGCAAGAGCGAGCCACGCTCGCAGAATTGCAGACGCCGGGCATCCGGCCGACCCGCTGGGATCGAACTCCGGAATACCCGCATGTGCAAATCATCGGTTACTTGGTTGCCGTGCCATCCGGCACAAACACGTAACCCACGCCCCACACTGTCTGGATATAACGCGGCTTGGACGGGTCCGGCTCGATCATCCGGCGCAGACGGGAAATCTGCACATCGATGGAACGCTCCAGGGCGTCCCATTCACGACCACGGGCCAGGTTCATCAGCTTGTCACGGGTCAGCGGTTGGCGAGCGTTCATCACCAGCGCCTTGAGTACCGCGAATTCGCCCGTGGTGAGCATGTGGACTTCTTCGCCACGCTTGAGCTCACGGGTGGCCAGCGACAGCTCGTAGTCACCAAAGGTCACGCTTTCGTCTTCGCTGCCTGGAGCGCCCGGAACCGGAGCCGCCTGGCGACGCAATACAGCCTTGACCCGCGCCATCAGCTCGTCGGGGTTGAACGGCTTGGCCAGGTAATCGTCGGCGCCCAGTTCCAGGCCCTTGATCCGGCTCAGTTCATCGCCCTTGGCGGTCAGCATGATGATCGGAATCTGGTTGTTGGTGCTGCGCAGGCGCTTGCAGGCGGTCAGGCCGTCTTCACCGGGCAACATCAGGTCGAGTACGACCAGGTTGAAGACCTCGCGCCCCAGCAGGCGGTCCATCTGCTCGGTGTTCGGCACCGCGCGGGCACGGTAGCCCTTGGAGGTGAAGAACCGCTCCAGCAGGCTGCTCAGCCCCGGATCGTCATCAACGATGAGAATTTTTTCGCCTTCAGCAGTTTGTGCAGTGCTGCTCATTGGATGCTCCTCTTATCTGGCGCGCATTATGGCTTAGCTGCCGTTATACGCACGGTACGCATTGTTAGCAGATTTTTCTCCAACCACCAGTACGCCTGCTCCTGGCGCAATCCCCCCAAGGACGGATCGCTGGTTATAATGCCGCGCCTCAGTGCCGGGCAATACCAAGGCCGGCCTGGTGTTTTTTTCATCTGCTAGTCGTGACTTTTTCGATTTCGAGGGTCAATAGGCTGCCTCTTGACCCAGGCAGCGGCGCCAGTCGGGCCGCTCAACCAGCCGCGCAGGGCCTTGTTTTGCGGGCCTGCACACTGCTTTCAAGAATTTCAGGTGGTTTTATGGACAGCATCAACAGCCGCATCGCCGAGGAACTCGGTGTACGCCCACAACAGGTCGAAGCGGCCGTCGCTCTACTGGATGAAGGCTCCACGGTGCCCTTCATCGCCCGTTACCGTAAAGAAGTGACCGGCAGCCTCGATGATATCCAGCTGCGACATCTGGAAGAACGCCTGCGCTACCTGCGAGAACTCGACGAACGGCGTGTCAGCATCCTCGCCAGCATCCAGGAGCAGGGCAAGCTGACCCCGCAACTCGAACGCGACATCAAGCTCGCCGACACCAAGACCCGCCTCGAAGACCTGTACCTGCCGTACAAGCAGAAGCGCCGCACCAAGGGCCAGATCGCCCTGGAAGCCGGCCTCGGCGAACTGGCAGACGGCCTGTTCAACGACCCGTCCCTGGCCCCGGAAACCGAAGCTGCGCGCTTTGTCGATGGCGAAAAAGGCGTGGCCGACGTCAAGGCGGCCCTCGAAGGCGCCAAGTACATCCTCATGGAGCGCTTCGCCGAAGACGCCAACCTGCTGGAAAAACTGCGTAACTACCTGAAACAGGAAGCCACCCTCAGCGCCCGCGTGATCGCCGGCAAAGAGGAAGAAGGCGCCAAGTTCCGCGATTACTTCGAGCACGACGAACCGCTCAAGAGCATGCCGTCCCACCGCGCCCTCGCCATTTTCCGCGGGCGCAACGAGGGCATTCTCAGCTCCGCGCTGAAGGTCGGCGACGAACTGCCGGGCACCATGCACCCGTGCGAAGGCATGATCGGCCAACAATTCGGCATCCAGAATCAGAATCGTCCTGCGGACAAATGGCTCGGTGAAGTCGTGCGCTGGACCTGGAAGGTCAAGCTCTACACCCACCTGGAAACCGACCTGCTGGGCGAACTGCGCGACGGCGCCGAGACCGAGGCGATCAACGTATTCGCCCACAACCTGCACGACCTGCTACTCGCCGCGCCGGCCGGCCCGCGCGCGACCCTGGGCCTGGACCCGGGCCTGCGCACCGGTTGCAAGGTCGCCGTGGTCGACGCCACCGGCAAGCTGCTGGACCACGCCACCGTGTACCCGCATGTACCCCACAACAAGTGGGACCAGACCATCGCCATCCTGGCCGCCCTGTGCGCCAAGCACGCGGTAGACCTGATCGCCATCGGCAACGGCACCGCCAGCCGAGAAACCGACAAGCTGGCCCTGGAGCTGATCAAAAAATACCCAGGCATGAAAATGACCAAGGTCATGGTCTCCGAAGCGGGCGCTTCGGTGTACTCGGCGTCGGAGTTGGCCTCCAAGGAATTCCCGGACCTCGATGTGTCGATCCGTGGCGCAGTGTCCATCGCGCGCCGCCTGCAGGATCCACTGGCCGAACTGGTGAAGATCGACCCTAAATCCATCGGCGTCGGCCAGTACCAGCACGATGTGTCGCAGCTGAAACTGGCGCGCGGCCTGGATGCAGTAGTGGAAGACTGTGTGAACAAGGTCGGCGTCGACGTGAACACCGCCTCGGTCGCCTTGCTCGCGCGGATTTCCGGCCTCAACTCCACCCTGGCGCAGAATATCGTCACCCATCGTGATGAAAACGGCGCGTTCAAGACCCGAGCGGCACTGAAAAAAGTTGCACGCCTTGGCGAAAAAACCTTCGAACAGGCCGCCGGCTTCCTGCGCGTGATGAACGGTGACAACCCGCTGGACGCCTCGGCGGTCCACCCGGAAGCCTACCCGCTGGTGCAACGCATTGCCGCTGAAACCGACCGCGATATCCGTTCGCTGATCGGTGACGCCGGGTTCCTCAAGCGCCTGGATCCAAAGAAGTACACCGACGAAACCTTCGGCGTGCCGACCATCACCGACATCCTGCAAGAGCTGGAAAAACCCGGTCGCGACCCGCGTCCCGAGTTCAAGACCGCCGAGTTTCAGGAAGGCGTCGAAGACCTCAAGGACCTGCAGTTGGGGATGATCCTCGAAGGCGTGGTGACCAACGTGACCAACTTCGGTGCGTTTGTTGACATCGGCGTGCATCAGGACGGTTTGGTGCATATTTCTGCGCTTTCGGAGAAGTTCATCAAGGATCCGCGTGAGGCGGTGAAAGCCGGGGATGTGGTCAAGGTCAAGGTCATGGAAGTCGATATCCCGCGCAAACGCGTGGGTCTGTCGATGCGTATGAGCGATACCCCCGGCGAGAAAATCGACGGCGCCCGTGGCGCACGCCCAGGTTCAGCGCCGCGCCAGTCGCAAAACCGCTCTGAAAACACTGCACCGCGCAAGGAAACCGCCACCGCAGCCCCGGCCAACAATGCCATGGCTTCGTTGTTCGCCAACGCCAAGCAACTGAAAAAACGCTGATGGAGCTGCCAGCCGGCCTGACCCACAGCGCTTTCAGCGAACTGCTCGGCTGCCGCCTGCAACGCCTGGACCAGGGCGTTGCCGAGGTTGCCCTGAGCCTTGAGCCGCAACTGCGCAACCGCGCGGGCAAGCTCCATGGCGGAGCGATTTTCAGCCTGGTGGACATTGCCATGGGGCTGGCCTGTTCCAGCGCCCATGGTTTCGACCAGCAGAGTGCGACCATCGAGTGCAAAATCAATTACATCCGTGCCGTGTCCGACGGTGACGTGCTGTGTACCGCCCGGGTCATCCACCCCGGCCGGCGCACGCTGGTGGTCGAGGCCGAGGTGTATCAGGACGAAAGACTCGTCGCAAAAGCACAAGGCACCTTCGCTGTCCTATAGCTCCCAGTCATCAATTTGGGTTAATTTCGGCGCTGCAAAAACAGCGTCGGAATTTTCTTCCTGCGCTATAGCCTAATTCAGGGAATGAAGTCGGCACTTTCAGAGCAGGTTATTCCGGCTCGAAAACCAGGCGATAACGCCAGTTTTAACTTCACCCTTGTAGACCGTCTTGCCCACCCCCATATTGGGGCGACTGACGCGTGAAGGAATCCAACTTGAGCGAACTTCTCAACCGCCGCCTGGCTCTGCTCGGCAAGCGCGAACACTTCTCTTTGCTTGAGCATTGCCTGCACGGCATCGAGCGTGAATGCCTGCGTGTCACCGGCGAAGGCCGCCTGGCTCAAACGCCGCATCCAGAGGCCCTGGGCGCGGCATTGACCCATGAATCGATCACCACCGACTATTCCGAGTCGCTGCTGGAGTTCATCACGCCGGCGCTGCCCAACCCGGCAGATACCCTGCGCAGCCTCGACAAGATTCATCGTTTTGCCTACAGCAAGCTCGGCAACGAGTACCTGTGGAGTCCATCGATGCCGTGCCCGTTGCCGGCCGAGGAAGATATTCCGATTGCCTACTACGGCACCTCCAACATCGGACAGCTCAAGTACGTGTATCGCAAGGGCCTGGCCCTGCGCTACGGCAAGACCATGCAGTGCATCGCCGGGATCCACTACAACTTTTCCCTGCCGGAAGAGCTGTGGCCGCTGCTCAAGGAAACCGAGGGTTTCGTGGGCACCGACCGTGACTACCAGTCCACGGCCTACATCGCCCTGATCCGTAACTTCCGCCGCTACAGCTGGCTGCTGATGTACCTGTTCGGTGCCTCGCCGGCCCTGGATGCGGGTTTCCTGCGCGGACGTTCCCATCAGCTTGAACAGTTCGATGCCGACACCCTGTACCTGCCATATGCCACCAGCCTGCGCATGAGCGACCTGGGTTACCAGAGCAACGCCCAGGCGGGCCTGACCCCTTGCTACAACGATCTGGCCAGCTACACCGACAGCCTGCGCGAAGCGGTGGCAACGCCCTACGCGCCCTACGTCGAAGTCGGCACCCATAAGGATGGTGAGTGGGTCCAGCTCAACACCAACATCCTGCAGATCGAAAACGAGTACTACTCCAACATCCGCCCCAAACGCGTGACCTACACCGGCGAGCGGCCGATCCAGGCGCTGATGGCCCGTGGCATCCAGTACATCGAAGTGCGCTGCCTGGACATCAACCCGTTCCTGCCGATGGGCATCGACTTGCCGGAGTCGCGCTTCCTCGACGCGTTCCTGCTGTATTGCGCGCTGAACGACAGCCCGCTGTTCGAAAACAACGAGTGCGCCAATGCCACGTCGAACTTCCTCAGCGTGGTCAAGGAAGGCCGGCGCCCGGGCCTGCAATTGCAGCGTCGCGGCGAATCGGTGGAAATGAAGGAATGGGCCGCCGAGCTACTGGAAAAAATCGCACCGCTGGCTGCGCTGCTCGACCAGAGCCAGGGCATCAACGAACACAGCCAGGCACTGGATGCCCAGTTGGCGAAGATCAAGGACTCCTCCCTGACCCCGTCGGCCCAGGTGTTGGCGACCATGCAGGAGCGCAAGGAAAGCTTCGCGCAGTTCTCCCTGCGTCAGAGCGAAGTGCATGCCGAGTACTTCCGCAGCGAGCCGTTGCCGGCGGACGAACAAGCACGCTTTGAAGAGCTGGCCCGCAGTTCCCTGGCACAACAGGCCGAGCTTGAGCAGAACGAAGTGGGCGATTTCGATGTGTTTGTCGGGTCTTACCAGGCCAGCATCCTGGCGATCAGTAACTGACACGCCCTTTGTAGGAGCGAGCTTGCTCGCGAAAAACTCAAGCACGCCGCGTTTATCCAAGCCGAACGCGTCATCGTTAAGGTTTTTCGCGAGCAAGCTCGCTCCTACATAAGCTAATTCGAAAATGTTATTTATTTTCGGATTCTTAGATCATTTAGTCTCCTCCCACGCCGACCCTAGGCCGCCTGATGAGGAGCTACACCATGAAACTGCCTTCCCCTTTGCGCCTCCTGGCGGCTGTATCCCTGGCCGGCGCCAGCCTGCTTGCCCAGGCGGCCGACGTGACCATCGCCTATCAGACCACCGTTGACCCGGCCAAAGTCGCCCAGGCCGACGGTGCTTATGAAAAAGCCACGAACGCCACTATCGACTGGCGCAAATTCGACAATGGCGCCGATATCATTGCCGCCATCGCTTCCGGCGATGTGCAGATCGGCTACCTCGGTTCCAGCCCGCTGACCGCGGCCATCACCCGCAAAGTGCCGGTGCAGACCTTCCTCGTCGCCACTCAGATCGGCGGCGCCGAAGCCCTGGTGGCGCGCAACGGTTCCGGGATCAACAGCCCGCAGGACCTGATCGGCAAGAAAATCGCCGTACCGTTTGTCTCAACCGGCCACTACAGCCTGCTGGCCGCGCTCAAGCATTGGAACATCGACCCATCGAAAGTCACCGTACTCAACCTCGCCCCGCCCGCCATCATTGCCGCCTGGAAGCGTGGCGATATCGATGCCACTTATGTCTGGGACCCGGCCCTGGGCGTGGCCAAGGAAAACGGCAAAGTGCTGATCACCTCCGGCGAACTGGCCAAGTTCGGCGCGCCGACCTTCGATGCCTGGATCGTGCGTAAGGACTTTGCCGAGAAGCACCCGGAAATTGTCAGCGCCTTCGCCAAAGTCACCCTCGATGCCTACGCCCAATACCGTAAAGACCCACAAGCCTGGCTGGCCGACAAGGGCAATGTCGACAAACTGGTGAAGCTCTCCGGCGCCAAGGCCAGCGACATTCCGCTGCTGCTGCAAGGCAACGTCTACCCGCTGGCCGCTGATCAAGTAACCCTGCTCGGCGCCCCGACCACCAAGGCCGTGGCCGACACCGCCGCGTTCCTCAAGGAACAAGGCAAGGTCGAGGCCGTGCTGGCGGACTACGCCCCTTACGTCAGCGCCAAGTTCATCCCTAACTGATCAGGAGTTCACCGCGATGGCCTTGCTACAGCTGGAGCGCATCAGCGCACAGTACCCAGGCGCGACCACGCCCGTGCTGGCGGACATTTCCCTGACCCTTGGCCCCCAGCAATTGCTGGTGGCCCTCGGCCCTTCCGGCAGTGGCAAGACTTCGCTGTTGAACCTGATTGCCGGCTTCGTCGAACCCAGCGCCGGGCGCATCACCCTAGACGGCGTGCCCGTCCAAGGCCCGAGTGCCGAACGCGGCGTGGTGTTCCAGGACGATGCCTTGCTGCCCTGGCAGGATGTGCTGGCCAATGTCGGCTTCGGCCTGGAGCTGGCCGGCGTGCCCAAGGCCCAGCGGCAAGTCCGCGCCCGGGAAATGCTCGCCTTGGTGGACCTGGCCGGCTTTGACAGCCGGCGCATCTGGCAGCTGTCTGGCGGGCAGAAACAACGCGTCGGCCTGGCCCGCGGCCTGGCGGCCGACCCACGGGTGCTGCTGATGGACGAACCCTTCGGCGCCCTCGATGCATTCACCCGCGAACAGATGCAGGAGCTGCTGCTGCAAGTCTGGCGGCGCACGGCCAAGCCGGTGTTCCTGATCACCCACGACATCGAAGAAGCGGTCTTCCTCGCCACTGACCTGATTTTGCTGGCACCCAACCCCGGGCAAATCGTCGAGCGCCTGAGCCTGGATTTCGGCCAGCGTTACGCGGCCGGCGAGCCGGCCCGCGCGATCAAGTCCGACCCACGGTTTATCGAAACCCGCGAACATGTGCTGGGCAAAGTGTTCTCGCAACGGCAGGTGTACGCATGAGCAGCTATGAAATCCCGGCCACCGCCGCCAACCCAATCACCCCGCCGTTGCGCCGCAGCCTGAGCACGCGCTGGATCAGCCTGCTGACCCTGGTTGCGCTGCTGGCGCTATGGTGGGCCGTGACCGCCAGCGGGCTGATCGAGCCGCTGTTCCTGCCACCACCGTCTGCCGTGCTGCAAAAAGGCTGGCTGCTGGCGACCAGCGGCTACATGGATTCCACCCTCTGGCAGCACCTGGGCGCCAGCCTTGGGCGTATCGGCCTGGGCCTGGGCTTTGCGGTGCTAACTGCCGTGCCGATCGGCATTGCCATCGGCGCCAACCGCATCGCCCGCGGCATTCTCGACCCACTGATCGAGTTCTACCGGCCGATCCCGCCGCTGGCCTATCTGCCGTTGATCGTGATCTGGTGCGGCATCGGCGAACTGTCCAAGGTGTTGCTGATCTACCTGGCGATCTTCGCCCCGATTGCCATCGCCACCGCCACCGGCGTACGCACGGTCGACCCGGCCAAATTGCGCGCAGCACAGTCTTTGGGCGCCACCCGGGCGCAGTTGATTCGCCATGTGATTCTGCCCAGCGCCCTGCCCGACATTCTCACCGGTGTGCGCATCGGCCTGGGTGTGGGTTGGTCGACCCTGGTGGCCGCCGAGTTGATCGCAGCTACCAGCGGCCTGGGGTTCATGGTGCAGTCGGCGGCGCAGTTTCTGGTGACCGATGTGGTGGTGCTGGGCATCCTGGTGATCGCGCTGATCGCCTTTGCCATGGAAATGGGCCTGCGCGCCCTGCAGCGTAAATTGGTGCCGTGGCATGGCCAGGCACACTAAGAAGAGAACAACATGAGCCGCCTGACCGTTACCCCTTTAAGCACCGCCCTGGGCGCCCAGATCAGTGGCGTCGATATCAGCCAGCCGCTGAACCTCGAACAGCGCGACGCCATCGAGCAGGCGTTGCTCCAGCATTCGGTGCTGTTCTTTCGCGACCAGCCGATCACCCCGCAGGAGCAAGCGCGCTTCGCGGCGAATTTCGGTGACCTGCACATTCACCCGATCTACCCCAACGTGCCCGAGCAGCCAGAAGTGCTGGTGCTCGACACTGCCGTCACTGACGTGCGCGACAACGCCATCTGGCACACCGACGTAACCTTCCTGCCCACCCCGGCCCTGGGCGCAGTACTCAGCGCCAAGCTGCTGCCAGCCTTTGGCGGTGACACACTGTGGGCCAGCGGTATCGCGGCCTTTGATGCGTTGTCAGAACCGATGAAGGCTTTTTTGACCGGCCTGACGGCAACCCATGACTTCACCCGCTCGTTCCCTCTGGAGCGTTACGGCAACACCGCCGAAGACTTGGCCCGCTGGGAGGAGGCCCGCAGAAAGAACCCGCCACTGTCCCACCCGGTGATCCGCACCCACCCGGTCAGTGGGCGCAAATCGCTGTTTGTCAGTGAGGGCTTCACCACCCGGATCAACGAACTGGAGCCGGCCGAAAGCGAAGTCATCCTCAAGCTGCTGTTCGCCCACGCCACCCGGCCGGAATTCACCATCCGCTGGCGCTGGCAAGCCAACGACGTGGCCTTCTGGGACAACCGCGTGACCCAGCACTACGCCGTGGACGACTACCGCCCACAGCGGCGAGTGATGCACCGGGCGACGATTCTGGGTGACGTCCCCTTCTGACTCCCGCTGTAGGAGCCGGTAGGCCGGCTCCTACAGGTTTCAGCGGACCAAATGCAGGAACTGCAAGTGCCGCTCGTACTGGTCGAGGATGTCGTTGATGATCTGCTCCTTGGTGTAGCCCACCAGGTCGTAGTCCTGGCTGCCCTCGCTCAAGTGCACTTCGGCGCGGTAGTAGCGACGGTTGTTCATCTCTTTGGAACCCATGCCGCCACGGGCAAAGGACGGCGTGAAGTAGCCGCGCATCTGCACCTGGTAGACAAACGGATGCTCTTCGCCGTGGCCGATTTCCAGGCTGACGCTGTCGTTGGACGGGTCGGGCTGGGTGACCACGTTCAGGCCCTTCTCGACAAACACGGCGGTCACTTCTTCAATCGCCGGGCGGACCGTGGTTTCGAGGAAGCGGTAGACCTCGTCCCGTGAAGGGAAATGCACCGCCTGGCTCAAGCGCTGGCGCCAGCCGCCACGGCCCTTGCGTGATGCCGACACCGGGGCCAGGGAGTGCAGTTGGGCGATCTGCTTCTGGGATTCGAGGTAGAACGCCTTGTGCAGCCCCCACATCATCAACAGCAGGATCATCGAGAACGGCAGCGAAGTCAGCACCACCGCGGACTTGAGCGAGTCGATGCTACCGGCAAACAGCAAGGCGCTGGTCACCAGCGCCGTCATCGCGCCCCAGAACACCCGCAGCCACTTGGGCCCGTCTTCATCGGCGTTGCCGCCCTTGGACGACAGGGTCGACAGCACCACGGTGCCGGAGTCGGCCGAAGTGACAAAGAACACAAAGCTGATAAACACCGTGACGGCGATCACGGTCTTGCTCCACGGGTAGGTTTCCAGCAGCAGGTACAGGCTCATCGACGGGTCGTCGATGGCCGACTGACCCAGGGCAACCATGCCGTGGTTGAGCACCTGGTCAATCGCGCTGTTGCCGAAGATCGACATCCACGCCAGGGTGAAGCCCAGCGGGATCAGCAGTACGCCAAAGACGAACTCGCGGATGGTGCGACCACGGGAGATCCGTGCGATGAACAGGCCCACGAACGGCGACCAGGCGATCCACCAGGCCCAGTAGAACACCGTCCAACCGCCGAGCCAGTCGCTGGGCTTGTCGTAGGCGTACACATCAAAACTCTTGCTCGGCAACGCGCCGAGGTAGTCACCGATGTTCTGGATCAGGGTGTTGAGCAAATGCTGGGTGGGCCCGGCGAACAACACAAACAGCAGCAGCGCACAGGCCAGCAGCATGTTGATGTCGGACATGACCCTCACGCCCTTGTCGACACCGGCCACCGCAACCAGGATCGCCGCGCCCATCATCAGGGTGATCAGGCCGACCTGGATCCATTGGGTGTGGGCGATGCCAAACAGGTAGTCCAGGCCCGAGTTGAGGTGCAGCACCCCAAAGCCCATGTCAGCCCCCAGGCCGAACACCGTGGCGATAATGCCGAAGCCATCCACCGCGTAGCCGATGGGGCCATTGATGCGCTTGCCGATCAGCGGATACAGCGCCGAACGCAAGGCCAGCGGCAGGTTATGCCGGTAGGCGAAGTACGCCAGGGCCATGCCGACAAACGCAAATACACCCCAGCCATGCAGGCCCCAATGCAGGAACAGCACCTGCATGGCCTGGCGCGCCGCGTCGGCGTTCAAGGCCTCGCCCTGGGGCGGTTGCACCAGGTGGGTCAAGGGTTCCGAGACGCAAAAGAAAAACAGCGTGATGCTGATTCCGGCGGCAAACAGCATGCCGGCCCAGGACAGGTAACTGAATTCGGGCTCGTCGTGGTCGGCACCGAGTTTGATCTTGCCGTAGCCAGACAACGCGGTGACCACCACGAAGATCAGATACAGGGTCATCGCCAGCATGTAGTACCAGCCGACCGTATTGGCCGCCCAGTTTTGCGCGGCCAGCAACCAGGCGCCGGCCTGTTCGGGGATCGCGATTACGGTGACACCAAACAGCAGGATGAAGCTGGCGGCGAAGTAAAACACCGGCGCATTCATGCGCACCAGGCCGCTTGGAGGGACAGACGATGCACTCATGAACCGTGCACCTCGAGGGTGTGGGATGTGGCTGTATAAAACGGACTCAGCAAAGGTAAGCCTCCTGTTGTGAGCGGGCAGCGAACCACCGGTTTAACTTGAACGAACGTTCAAGTTAAACATGGATAGGCGGTCTGGGACTAATCGCAGGGCTGAGTGGTAGGTAATGCCTACACTAGCTCAAGGAAGGGTATGACGGATGGGAGAGGCAAAACGTTCAGCGATTGCTTACCTAAATTGAAATGCTATCCCCTGTGGGAGCGGGCTTGCCCGCGATAGCGGAGTGTCAGGTTAGCGGTATTTGACTGGCCTACCGCCATCGCGGGCAAGCCCGCTCCCACACAAGCCCGCTCCCACATTAGGTCGTCACTACTTCTGCGTACCATCATCATGCTGCAAATTCGCCTGCGTGATGTTCGCCCCCGCCGGCACGCTGCGCGTCAGCCACACGTTGCCGCCAATGGTCGAGCCCTGGCCGATGGTGATGCGCCCCAGGATCGTCGCCCCGGCGTAAATCACCACATCGTCCTCGACAATCGGGTGCCGTGGATGGCCCTTCTGCAACTGCCCGTCCTCATCCGCCGGGAAACGCTTGGCGCCCAGGGTCACCGCTTGATAAATGCGCACCCTCTCACCAATGATCGCCGTCTCGCCAATCACCACACCCGTGCCGTGGTCGATAAAGAAACTCGGGCCGATCTGCGCACCGGGGTGAATATCGATGCCGGTCGCCGAATGGGCGATTTCCGCGCTGATCCGCGCGAGCAAAGGCAGCCCGGCGCGATACAAATGGTGGGCCAGGCGATGGTGGATCACCGCGAGGATCCCCGGATAGCACAGCAACACCTCATCCACACTGCGCGCGGCCGGGTCGCCGTGATAGGCCGCCAGCACATCGGTGTCCAACAGACTGCGCAGCGCCGGCAAGGCCAGGGCAAAATCCTGGATCAGGCGAATGGCCAATGCATCGACTTCATTATCGGCCCGGCCGCCTTGGCGTGCGGCATAGCGCAACTCCAGGCGTGCCTGGGCGAGCAGGGCATTGAGCGCCACATCGAGGGTATGGCCGACGTAGAAATCCTCACTCTCCTCGCGCAAATCCACCGGCCCCAGGCGCATGGGGAACAGTGCGCCGCACAGCGCTTCAAGAATCTGCGCCATCGCATCACGGGAAGGTAACTCGCGACCGCCCTGCTCGCCGCTGACCCGGCCGTTGCGCCTACGCCACTGATCCCGGGCGCCGCGCAACTGGCTGACGATGGTCTGTAATTGCCAATGACTGGAACGCTCGCTCACGGTAATCCCTCCTGAGGTAATGGCCATCACTTTACGGTATGCAACCGGGCCGCTCTTAATAACCAATGGTGCGATGCTCATAACGTTCTGACATAAGCAACTGGCGGTTGCCCGCGCAAAAAGCCCTGCCTATAGTCCCTCCCATCTTCTATTACCCGTGCGTAACCATGATCAAACAACAGCTCGAGCGTTTTAACCGTCTGGAACTACTGGTTGGCGCCACCGCCCTGGAAAAACTCGAACGACTGTCGACCTGGCTGGGCCGTGATATCTACGTCAAGCGCGACGACACCACGCCGCTGGCCATGGGCGGCAACAAACTGCGCAAGCTCGAATACCTCGCCGCCGATGCCTTGGCCCAGGGCGCCGATACGCTGATCACCGCCGGCGCGATCCAGTCCAACCATGTGCGCCAGACCGCAGCCCTCGCCGCCAAGCTGGGCCTGGGCTGTGTCGCCCTGCTGGAAAACCCCACGGGCACCGACGACCCCAACTACCTGGGCAACGGCAACCGCTTGTTGGTCGAGTTGTTCGACGCCAAGGTCGAACTGGTCGAAAACCTGGACAACGCCGACGAGCAACTCCACGCCCTGGCCGAGCGCCTGCGCAGCAACGGCAAGACCCCCTATCTGGTGCCAATCGGCGGCTCCAACGCCCTGGGTGCCCTGGGCTATGTGCGGGCCGGGCTGGAATTGGCCGGGCAGATCCAGGACAGCGGCCTGCAGTTTGCGGCGGTGGTCCTGGCCTCGGGCAGCGCCGGCACCCACAGCGGCCTGGCCCTGGCGTTGAGCGAAGTGCTGCCGGACTTGCCGGTGATTGGCGTCACCGTGTCGCGCACCGACGAGGCGCAACGGCCCAAGGTCCAAGGCCTGGCCGAACGCACGGCGCAATTGCTGGGGGTGGCGGTACCCGACGCGTTCAAAGTGATTTTGTGGGATGAATACTTCGCCCCGCGCTATGGCGAACCCAACGCCGGCACCCTGGCGGCAATCAAGCTGCTGGCGAGTCAGGAAGGCCTGTTGCTGGACCCGGTCTACACCGGCAAGGCCATGGCCGGGTTGCTCGATGGCATCGGTCGCGGCGCGTTCGGGGAAGGCCCGATCATCTTCCTGCACACCGGGGGGGCGCCGGCGTTGTTTGCCTATGATTCAGTGTTCTGACTGGACACATTGAATCTGCACCTGATATGCAAAAATGGAATATAAAACTTAATTTATATTATTTTTAACGCTTTAAAACTCGCCCTATAGTCGCGCTCCCACACACCGCGTTTTTAGGGCAGGATACGACCACTGCGTCACCTGCTTCGCACACCATAAAAAGCACAGGGGCTTGTCATGACTATTTCTGTATTGCGTCGTACGTTGCTGGTTGGCACTTTGGGCCTGGCCCTTGGCGCCGGGTTGTTGGGCCAGGCGGTTGCCGGCGAACAGCTGGGCAATATCAAGAAGGCCGGCGAGATCAAGATCGGCCTGGAAGGCACCTACCCGCCGTTCAGCTTCGTCGATGAAGACGGCAAGCTCAGCGGCTTTGAAGTCGAGCTGTCCGAAGCCCTGGCCAAGGAGCTGGGCGTCAAGGTCAAGCTGCAGGCCACCCCGTGGGACGGCATCCTCGCGGCCCTGGAATCCAAGCGCCTCGACGCGGTGGTCAACCAGGTGACGATCTCCGAAGAGCGCAAGAAAAAATACGATTTCTCCAAGCCCTACACCGTCTCCGGGATCCAGGCGCTGACCCTGGCGAAAAACGTCGACACCATCAAGACCGCCGACGATCTGGCCGGCAAGAAAGTCGGGGTGGGCCTTGGCACCAACTACGAACAATGGCTCAAGGACAACCAACCCAAAGCCATCATCAAGACCTATAACGACGACCCGACCAAGTTCCAGGACCTGCGCATCGGCCGTATCGACGCGATTCTGATCGACCGCCTGGCGGCCCTGGAATATGCGAAAAAAGCCAAGGACACTGCCGCTGCCGGTGACGCCTTCTCCCGCCAGGAATCAGGGATTGCCCTGCGCAAAGGCGAGCCGGAGCTGCTTGAGGCGGTCAACCAGGCCCTCGATAAACTGCGCGCCGACGGCACTTTGAAGAAGCTGTCCGAGAAATACTTCAACGCTGACGTCACTCAATAATGGAAGCAGGTTTCCAACTCGCGCTCGACTCCGCGCCCTTTTTGCTCAAGGGCGCGTATTACACGGTGATCCTCAGCCTCGGCGGGATGTTTTTCGGCTTGCTGCTAGGCTTCGGCCTGGCCTTGATGCGCCTGTCGCGCTTCAAGCTTTTGAGCTGGACGGCCAGGGTCTATGTCTCGTTCTTTCGCGGCACGCCGTTGCTGGTGCAGCTGTTTTTGATCTACTACGGCTTGCCGCAAGTGGGTATCGAGCTGGACCCGATCCCGGCGGCGATGATCGGCTTCTCGCTGAACATGGCCGCCTACGCCTGTGAAATCCTGCGCGCGGCCATCGGCTCCATCGAGCGTGGCCAGTGGGAAGCTGCCGCCAGTATCGGCATGACCCGCGCGCAGACCCTGCGCCGGGCCATCTTGCCGCAGGCGATGCGCACGGCCCTGCCGCCCTTGGGCAATAGTTTTATTTCGCTGGTCAAGGACACGGCGCTGGCCGCCACCATCCAGGTGCCCGAGCTGTTCCGCCAGGCCCAATTGGTATCGGCGCGCACCTTCGAAATTTTCACCATGTACCTGTCTGCGGCCCTGGTCTACTGGGTCCTGGCAAGCATCCTGGCGCATTTTCAGAACCGCCTGGAAGACCGGGTCAACCGGCATGACCTGGAGTCTTGAAGCATGATCGTGGTTGAAAAACTGACCAAACAATTCAAGGGTCAGGTGGTGCTCAATGGGATCGACCTGGAGGTCAAGGAAGGCGAAGTTGTCGCCATCATTGGCCCCAGCGGCTCCGGCAAGACCACCTTCCTGCGCTGCCTGAACTTCCTCGAAGAACCCACCAGCGGCCGGATCAAGGTCGGCGACATCGAGATCGACGGCAGCCGTCCGCTCAACCAGCAACAGGCCCTGGTGCGGCGCCTGCGCCAGCATGTGGGCTTTGTGTTCCAGAACTTCAACCTGTTCCCCCATCGCACCGCCCTGGAAAACGTCATCGAAGGCCCCCTGGTGGTCAAGAAGATGCCGCGCGACGCCGCCGACCGTCTCGGGCGGGCCCTGCTGGCCAAGGTCGGCCTGGCAGGCAAGGAAGACGCCTATCCACGGCGCCTGTCCGGTGGCCAGCAGCAACGGGTGGCCATTGCCCGGGCCTTGGCGATGGAGCCGGAAGTGATCCTGTTCGATGAGCCGACCTCGGCCCTCGACCCGGAGCTGGTGGGCGAAGTACTGGCGACCATCCGCAGCCTTGCCGAAGAGAACCGCACCATGGTCATCGTCACCCACGAAATGAGTTTTGCCCGGGACGTGGCCAACCGCGTGGTCTTTTTCGACAAGGGCGTCATCGTCGAGCAAGGCGACGCCAAGGCGTTGTTTGCCAACCCCAAAGAAGAACGCACCCGACAGTTCCTCAGCAAATTCCTCACCCACTGACCCTGCCCTTGTAGGAGCCGGCTTGCCGGCTCCCACATGTATCCTCCCTTTCGGAAAAGTCCCCGTAATCATTGGGCAAAGCGCCTATCAAAGCCGCCTTTAATAGCAGCCATCAGTAAGACCCTTCTGAATAATCCCCAACCCGCCGTTTAGCCTTTTGCCTCCATTGACGCCCCCTGGCCAACCCTCTTATCTAGGGCCCACTGGATTGGATCCTATCCTGGCTTTTCAAAAAAACGTTCCTTTCGAACCCCATGCCTGAGGTTCGGAACGATCGCTGCTGGCTGCATCAAGGAGATTATTTATGAAGCACATTCCCCCCCTGGCCATGCTCGCCGCGCCGACAGTGCCCCAGGCTCTCAAACAAGGTATCAACGCGCAGGCCGCCACCTATTTGCAGGTCGATATCGCCCCCTACCCGGACATGGGCAAGGGCGACTTGATCGAGCTGTTCTGGAACAACTGCTTTGCCGCCTCCAAGCGCGTGAGCGCCGCCGATATCGGCCAGCCCAGCAGCCTGCGGGTACCGGAAAGCTTTGTGCAAAATGGTGCCGCACGGATTCACTACCGGGTCATGCAAGTGGGGCGCGGCCCGGCGCGCTCGATGATTACCCGGGTGCAGGTCAAGACCGCCTGCCCGGGCGGCCCGCCATCGGTGCTGTGTGGCGCAGAAAACCAGAACCTGGCCCCTGTGGGCCTGCCTGAAACCATCCGCCGCCATGGCGTCAACCCCAGCCAGATCCGCCGGGGCGTGCCATTGACCATCGAGCCCTACCTGAACATGGCCGCCGGAGATGCAATCACCCTGCGCTGGGGCGATGCGCGCCTGGACCTGCCCCCCATCCACCCCACCGGGGTGGGGCGGCCCGTGCAGGTTTGGGTGCCTTCGACGCTGATCCTCGAAGCGGGGGACGACGCGCGCCAGGAGGTCACCTACTGCGTGATCGACCGCGTGGGCAACAACTCGCGCTGGGCGCCCGGGCGCATCGTGAGCATCGCCCAGGCCAAAGCCCCAGGCCCGGCCGAGGCCTTGTCGGTGTACCAGCCACGGCGTCCTGGCTCACCGTGCGAGCCGGGGTGACAGACCTTCTATGCATATTCCTAAAAGTTAGTTTATTTAAAAAATAAACACGCTTAGGGTATATGCACCGGACCACCGGACATTCCTGATTTTTTAGCTTTTCCACGGATGTGAGGTAGGTATGGTCAAAATTACCCCGGTGCACAACGCCAGGGCATTACGTGTAGCCACGCAGGGGCGCACCGATGTCTAACTTGGCGCAATCGCCCCTCCAGAGCGATCTGGATATCGCCCCGCTGCTACTGCCCGCCAAGGTGCTGCGCAACGACAGTGAAGCCCTCGCCGCCGCTCACGAGCTTGCCCAGGCCGCCCGCTTGCAAGCCGGCCTGCGTGACCGCCAGCGCAAACTGCCTTGGGCCGAAATCGAACAGTTCACCCGCAGCGGCCTGGGCAGCATTTCCATCCCCCGCGAATACGGTGGCCCACAAGTGTCGTTTGTGACCCTGGCCGAAGTGTTCGCGATTATCAGCGCCGTCGACCCGGCCCTGGGGCAGATCCCGCAGAACCACTTCGGCATCCTCCACGTGCTGCAAGGCGCCGCCAGCCAGGAACAGAAAAAGCAGCTGTTCCAAAGCGTCCTCGACGGCTGGCGCATCGGCAACGGCGGGCCGGAACGCGGCACTAAAAATACCCTGGATGTGAAGGCCCGGATCAGCGCCGAGGGTGACGGCTTTGTCATCAACGGCCAGAAGTTCTACTCCACCGGCGCACTGTTTGCCCATTGGGTCGCGGTCAAGGCCCTGGACGACGAAGGCCGCCAGGTCATGGCTTTTGTACGGCGTGGCACCCCGGGATTGCGCATCGTCGATGACTGGTCGGGCTTTGGCCAACGCACCACCGCCAGCGGCACCGTGCTGCTAAACAACGTGCCGGTAGATGCCGACCTGGTGGTGCCGACCTGGCGCCTGGGGCAGACCCCAGGCATCCAGGGCGCAGTCTCGCAATTGATCCAGGCCGCCATCGACGCCGGCATCGCCCGTGGCGCCCTCGACGACACCATCAATTTTGTCCGCGAACGCTCGCGGCCTTGGATCGACGCCAAGGTCGAACGGGCCAGCGACGACCTCTATGTGATCGCTGACATCGGCAAGCTGAAAATCGAACTGCATGCCGCCGAAGCCCTGCTGCGCAAGGCCGGCCAGGTGCTGGACCAGGTCAGCGCCGCGCCCATCACCGAACACTCCGCCGCCCGGGCCTCGATTGCCGTGGCGCAAGCGAAGGTGCTGACCACCGAAGTCTCGCTGCTGGTCAGCGAGAAGCTCTTCGAACTGGCCGGCAGCCGCGCCACCCTCGCCGAATTCAACCTCGACCGTCACTGGCGCAATGCACGGGTGCACACCTTGCACGACCCAGTGCGCTGGAAATATCACGCGGTGGGCGCCTGGCACCTCAACGGAACATTGCCGGCCCGGCATTCCTGGATCTGACGACCAGACATCTGGAGAAAAACATGACGCTTTCCCATCCCGTCGCGGTCATCACCAGCGACGAGCAAGCCCTGATTGTCGCCAGCGACCTGGCCGAAGACTTTCGCCGCGACAGCGCCCTGCGCGACCGCGAACGCCGCCTGCCACACGCCGAGCTGGAAGCCTTTTCCCGCTCCGGCCTGTGGGGCATCAGCGTACCCAAGGCATACGGCGGCGCTGGCGTATCCAACGTCACCCTGGCCAAGGTCATTGCCCTGATCGCCCAGGCCGATGCCTCGTTGGGGCAGATCCCGCAAAACCATTTCTATGCCCTGGAAGTGCTGCGCGTAAATGGCAGCCCGGCGCAGCAACAACGCCTGTACGCCGAGGTGCTGGCCGGCCAGCGCTTTGGCAATGCCCTGGCGGAACTGGGCACCAAGACCGCCCATGACCGGGTGACGAAACTTGTGCGCGAGGGCGACGGATTTCGCATCAGCGGCCGCAAGTTCTACGCCACCGGCGCGATCTACGCCCAGCGCATTCCCACCTCGGTGGTGGATGAACTCGGCGTGCAGCAACTGGCCTTCGTGCCGCATGACAGCCAGGGCCTGACGGTGATCGACGACTGGAGCGGCTTTGGCCAGCGCACCACCGGCAGCGGCTCGGTGGTGTTCGACAATGTGTGGGTCGCCGCCGAAGACGTGATCCCGTTCCAGAGCGCCTTCGAGCGCCCGACCACAGTAGGCCCGCTGGCGCAGATCCTTCACGCGGCCATCGACACCGGCATCGCCCGCGCGGCCTTTGAAGACGCCCTGCATTTTGTGCGCACCAAGACCCGCCCATGGATCGACTCGGGCAATGACAAGGCCAGCGAAGACCCGCTGACCCTGAAAAGCTTCGGCCACCTGAGCGTCCGCCTGCACGCCACCGAAGCCCTGCTGGAGCGCTCCGGCGAATTCCTCGACCGCGCCCAGGCCGACAGCACCGCACACACCGTCGCTGCGGCATCGATCGCCGTGGCCGAAGCGCGCGCCCTGAGCACGGAGATTTCCCTGGCCGCCGGCAGCACTCTGTTCGAACTCGCCGGCAGCCAGGCAACCCTCGCCGAACATGGCCTGGACCGCCACTGGCGCAACGCCCGGGTGCACACCCTGCACGACCCGGTGCGCTGGAAGTACCACGCAGTCGGCAATTATTACCTCAACGATGAAAACCCGCCGCTGCGGGGGACCATCTGATGGCGAAGAAAAAGATCCTGCTCAATGCCTTCAACATGAACTGCATCGGGCATATCAACCATGGCCTGTGGACGCACCCACGGGATACCTCGACCCAGTACAAGAGCGTCGAATACTGGACCGAACTGGCGCAACTGCTGGAGCGCGGGCTATTCGACGGCTTGTTTATCGCCGACATCGTTGGCGTGTACGACGTCTATCAAGGCTCGGTCGATGTGCCGCTCAAGGAGTCGATCCAGCTGCCGGTCAACGACCCGCTGCTGCTGGTCTCGGCCATGGCTGCGGTGACGAAAAACCTCGGCTTCGGCCTGACCGCCAACCTGACTTACGAGCCGCCCTATCTGTTCGCCCGGCGCATGTCCACCCTCGATCACCTGAGCCGTGGCCGGGTGGGCTGGAACATCGTCACCGGCTATCTGGACAGCGCCGCCAAGGCCATGGGCCTCACCGAGCAGGTCGAACATGACCGGCGCTACGACCAGGCCGACGAGTACCTGGAGGTGCTGTACAAGCTGTGGGAAGGCAGTTGGGAAGACGACGCGGTACTCAACGACCCGCAACAACGGATCTATGCCCAACCGGGCAAGGTGCACAAGGTCGAGCACCACGGCGAGTTCTATCAGGTGGAGGGTTATCACCTGTGCGAGCCGTCGCCGCAGCGCACGCCAGTGTTGTTCCAGGCCGGCAGTTCGGAGCGCGGACTGCTGTTCGCCGGGCGCCATGCCGAGTGCGTGTTCATCAGCGGGCAGAACAAGGCCGCGACCAAGGTGCAAGTGGACAAGGTGCGCGCCAGCGCGGTCGAGGCCGGGCGCAACCCGGACGATATCAAGGTGTTCATGGGCCTCAACGTGATTGTCGGCGCCACCGAGGCACTGGCCTGGGCCAAGCATGCCGAGTACCTGAGCTACGCCAGCGCCGAGGCCGGGGTGGCGCATTTCAGCGCCTCCACCGCCATCGACTTCTCGCAATACGAGCTGGATGAACCGATCCAGTACGTGAAGAGCAACGCGATCCAATCGGCCACCAAAGCCTTGCAGAACAACGACTGGACCCGTCGCAAGTTGTTGGAGCAACACGCGTTGGGCGGGCGCTATATCACCCTGGTGGGCTCACCCGCGCAGGTGGCTGATGAGCTGGAATCCTGGATCAGCGAGACCGGCCTGGATGGCTTCAACCTGACGCGCATTGTTACGCCGGAGAGCTATGTGCATTTCATCGAGTTGGTGATTCCGGAGTTGCAAAAACGGGGGTCGTACAAGACCGCTTATGAGAGCGGGACGCTGCGCGAGAAAGTGTTCCACCGCGATGCTCGCTTACCCGAACAACACACCGGCTCTCACTACCGCCACTAAACCAAAAATGTGGGAGCTGGCTTGCCTGCGATAGCGGTGTGCCAGTTGATGCAGTTGGCACTGACACACCGTTATCGCAGGCAAGCCAGCTCCCACATTAGATCTTCGTTGTTTTTCCCCACACCTTATGACTGGAAATCGACCATGAAAAAAACACTGCTGTCCCACCCAGTCAAAGCACTGGCCCTGGCCCTCGGCCTGTTCAGCTCGGCGGTGTTTGCCGCCGATGCGCCGCTGAAAGTCGGCACCACGGCGGCCTTCGCCATCCCCCTGGAAGCCGCCGTCGAAGAGGCCGGCAAACAGGGCCTGAAAGTCGAGCTGGTGGAGTTCACCGACTGGATCGCGCCCAACGTCAGCCTCGCCGCCGGCGATATCGACGTGAATTACTTCCAGCACATTCCGTTCCTGGAAAACGCCAAGGCCGCCGCCGGTTTTGACCTGGTGCCGTTCAAACCGGGGATCATCAACAACGTCGGCCTGTACTCGAAAAAATACAAAAGCTTCGATGAGCTGCCCCAGGGCGCCAGCGTGGCCATCGCCAACGACCCGATCAACAGCGGGCGCGGCCTGCAACTGCTGGCCAAGGCGGGCTTGATCACCCTCAAGCCGGGCGTGGGCTACAAGGCCACCGAAGAAGACATCGTCGCCAACCCGAAAAAGCTCAAGATCCTGCAAGTCGAAGCAGTGCAGCTGGTACGCGCCTATGACGATGCCGACCTGGTGCAGGGCTACCCGGCCTACATCCGCCTGTCCAAGACCTTCAATGCCGAGTCGGCGCTGCTGTTCGACGGCCTCGACCACCCGGAATACGTGATCCAGTTCGTGACCCAACCCAAAGGCACAACCGACCCGCGGGTGATCAAGTTCGTCGAGATCTACCAGCATTCGCCGGTGGTGCGTGCTGCCCTGGATAAATCCCTCGGCACGCTGTACCAAGTCGGTTGGGAAGGCTGAACATGAGCGCCGCCAACAGCCAACTGCGCGACCTGGGCACACCGCCCAGGGACGCCCGGCAGACCGAACTGCACCCAGACCTCAACCGCGCCCATGTGCGTTTTATCAACCTGGGCAAAACCTATGACGGCACGGTGCATGCGCTGCAAGGCATTGACCTGGCGATCCAGCACGGCGAAGTGTTCGGCATCATCGGCCGCAGTGGCGCCGGCAAGTCGTCGCTGATCCGCACAATCAACCGCCTGGAGCAACCCAGCAGCGGCCGGGTGCTGATCGACCAGGTGGATATCGGCGAGTTCGACGAAGACCGCCTGGTAGCCCTGCGCAGGCGCATCGGCATGATTTTCCAGCACTTCAACCTGATGTCGGCCAAGACCGTGTGGCAGAACGTCGAGCTGCCGCTGAAAGTCGCCGGTGTGCCCAAGCCACAGCGCGCACAAAAAGTCCGCGAACTGCTGGAGCTGGTGGGCTTGCAAGACAAGCACAAGGCCTACCCGGCGCAGTTGTCCGGCGGGCAGAAGCAACGGGTAGGCATCGCCCGCTCGCTGGTACACGACCCGCAGATCCTGCTGTGCGACGAAGCCACCTCGGCCCTGGACCCGGAAACCACCCAGTCGATCCTCGGCCTGTTGCGCGAGATCAACCGGCGCCTGGGCCTGACCATCGTGCTGATCACCCACGAGATGGCGGTGATCCGCGAAATCTGCGACCGCGTGGTGGTGCTGGAACACGGGCGGATCGTCGAGCAAGGGCCGGTGTGGGAAGTGTTTGGCAACCCCAGGCATGAGGTCAGCAAAACCCTGCTGGCGCCCCTGCAACATGGCTTGCCCGATGAGCTGCAAAAGCGTTTGCAGGCCACGCCGCCGTCGGCGCAGGCGGCCGTGGTGCTGCGCCTGCAATTTACCGGCGCCAGCGCGGATGAACCGGACCTCGCCGCACTGTTCGGCGCCCTGGGTGGACGCGTGCGCCTGCTGCAAGGCGGGGTCGAGCGCATCCAGGGCCACGCCCTGGGGCAGTTGCTGCTGGCGGTGAGCGACTCCACCCTGGATGCCGATACATTACGCACCCGCGCCGCGCGCTGGGCACAACAGGTCGAGGTGCTGGGCTATGTGGTTTGATCGTTTATTGCAGGGCGCCATCGACACCTTGTTGATGGTCGGGGTGTCGTCGTTGATCGCGCTGTTGGTGGGCATCCCGCTGGCGGTGTTCCTGGTCACCAGCGACAAGGGCGGTATCTACCAGGCCCCCGCGTTGAACCGGGTACTGGGGGCGTTCGTCAATCTGTTCCGCTCCATCCCCTTCCTGATTCTGATGGTGGCGCTGATCCCGTTCACCCGCCTGATCGTCGGCACCACCTACGGCGTATGGGCCGCCGTGGTGCCGCTGACCATCGCCGCCACGCCATTCTTTGCGCGAATCGCCGAGGTCAGCCTGCGCGAAGTCGACCATGGCCTGATCGAAGCCGCCCAGGCCATGGGCTGCCGGCGCTGGCATATCGTCTGGCATGTGCTGTTGCCGGAAGCACTGCCGGGGATTGTCGGCGGGTTCACCATTACTTTGGTGACCATGATCAACTCGTCGGCCATGGCCGGGGCGATCGGCGCCGGAGGCCTGGGGGATATTGCCTACCGCTACGGTTACCAGCGTTTTGACAGCCAGATCATGCTCACGGTGATTGTATTGCTGGTTCTGCTGGTGGCCGCGATCCAACTGGGCGGCGATCGCCTGGCGCGCGGGCTGAACAAGCGCTGAGGTATAGTCGGCACCTTTCTTTGCCCTGGTGCCGACTGCCATGAAACTCGCCCCCGACGACCTCGACCAGATCACCTCCACCACCCTGGGCCACTACAACCAGGTGGCCGAGGACTTTCGCGAAGGCACCCGCGACCATGATGTAAGCCAGAACATCGACGCACTGCTGCGGCATATCCAGGCGCCCGCACCGTTTACCGTGCTGGACTTCGGCTGCGGGCCGGGGCGGGATTTGCAGACCTTCACCCGGCTTGGACATATCGCCGTGGGCCTGGATGGCGCCGAGCGTTTCGCGCAGATGGCGCGCCAGGACAGCGGCTGCGAGGTACTGCACCAGGACTTCCTCAAACTGGATCTGCCGGCCGCGCGCTTCGACGGGATTTTTGCCAATGCGGTGCTGTTCCATATCCCCAAGCAGGAGTTGCCGCGCATTCTCCAGCAACTGCATGCTGCGCTGAAACCGGGCGGGGTGTTGTTCAGCTCCAATCCCAGGGGGCAAAACCAGGAGGGCTGGAACGGGCCGCGTTATGGCTCGTATCACGACCTTGCGGCCTGGCAGGCGCTGCTGGCGGCGGCGGGGTTTGTGGAGTTGGAGCACTACTATCGCCCGGCAGGACTACCGCGCGAGCAGCAGCCCTGGTTGGCCAGTGTGTGGCGTAAGGTAGAGGTTGTCTGAGCGGACGCTATCGCAGCGATGCGGCGACCCGACAAGCCAGCTCCCACATTGGTTTTGTGGTGCGTCCAGAATTCCCTGCCTGATCGAGCCCCCCCTGTGGGAGCGGGCTTGCCCGCGATGGCAGTAGTACAGGCACTATCTTTGGTGGCTGACATACCGCCATCGCAGGCAAGCCAGCTCCCACATTGGTTTTGTGGTGTGTCCAGAGCTCCCTGCCTGGTCGAGCCCCCCCTGTGGGAGCGGGCTTGCCCGCGATGGACTCAAGGGCGCTGCTGATCCACCTGATACACCACCGGACTTTCACCCACCACCCACGCCGTCACACTCCGCCCCGGATACCCGTCCCTCTGCTCCTGCGCAAAATTGGCCACCAACCGCGTGCCATCGGCAAACGTGGTCTGCTGCACCAGCCGGTCGTTGCTCAGCCAGCGAAAATCCGTCATTGCCTGGGTCGCCAGACGCTCATGCAACGGGCGGAAAAACCCATCCTGACGCTGGATCATCGGCAAGCGTTGCTTCAAGGTAGCGGCGCTCAGGTGATACAACGGCGGCACGTTGTAAAGCAGCTGGGTCAACTCGTTTTCCGCCTGCACATTGCTCAGCTTCAGGCTGTCGAACAGCCAGTGATGGCTGGTAATGACCGAGCCATGGAACACCGCCTGATACAGCGGCAGGCGCATCGCCGGGGCAAAGTACACGCTGCGCAGCGGCTCTTTGAGCGGCACGCGCTTGAAGAACACCGCCGGTTCCTCCGGTGGATACCAGGCGCCCACGTAGTAAGGCGATTGCTTGTCCTGGGTCATCTCGCGGTCGCCCCAGCCCATGACCGGGGTTTGCATGCCATGGGCGAACAACACGCCGCGGGCGGTGGTGGCATTGCCGTCTTCGGAGCCCACCGGCAACTGGAGGTGGCTACCAATCCAGCGCGCCGCGTCGATATTGCCCTCGGCGTTCTGCGCCTGGGTCATGCCCAGTACCGAGCGATAGCTGTCAAACAGCATGCCGGTGGCGTAGGCATCGAGAAACCAGGCATTGAACCCGGCCTTGGCCTGCACCGCTGTCACCCGTGCCTGCAGCAGCGGGCGCACGCAACGCGGGTCGGTGTAGTGCCCGGACTTCTGGAAGCCGGTCTTGAGCTGGCCATTTTTCAACATGATCGCGCAGTCGCGGTACGCCCGGCTGCCCAGGTGCGCGGTGGTCCAGTCGAGGTTCTCCGTGTCCGCCAGCGCGGTTTCATAGGAATCATAAGGCGCCATCAAGTACCCGGCCTCGACACCCTTGCGTACCGCCTCAGGGTGCCAGAGCCCGCCCTCCCAGCCTTCGCCCAGGGTCAATAGCAAGCGTGGTAGGCCACTGTCTTGCAGGGTCTTTATAGTTTTGGCGGATAAGGTGCTACCCCAGGTTTCGGGGGGCGCGGTCAAGGCGCTGGCAAACTCCTGCGCCAATGCCTGACGGACCACCCCATAGCCTTCGGCGAGGGCCTGCATGTCGGGCTCGGTCTTGGCTTGCCAGCCCTGGCGCGCCTTTTTGTCGAGGGCCGCGTTGAGCCCTCTTAACAACACGGCTTGCTGGTAACGATCCAGAAACGGCTGGGTGACGTGCACCACCTGCGTCGCCTGCGGGTCAAGCAGGCCCCTGAGTTGCGCGCCCAACCCATCAGCCGCGCGCAGCAATGTGCGTAGCTGCTGCCAATCGCGTACATCACCAAGGCCCAGCAGGTCGTTGCCCCACAGGTACACATGGCTGGCACCCAGCAGTTTTTCGCCGTCAGGCAGGCGTTGCAGCTTTTGCGCCAACGGCTCGTAAAGGCCCTGCTCCACCAGCCACTGGCGATAGCGCTTGGCACCGGCCAGCAAGTCGGCTTCGCCCAGGTTCAGGCGCAGTGTCATCGGTGCGCCAGGGTCCAGGGCGGTGAACTCATGGCGCAACGTCAAGCCCAGGCGCTGGCCCTCGGCATGCCACTGCAAGCGATTGTTGTAGGGGTTGGTCAGCAGCCAGTTGAGGGTAAAGCTGGCGTGGTCGACGCCCCATAACGGCAGGCTGAGGTCTTGGGTGCTGTTCACATCGCCGTAATCGAGCAGGAAGTCTTGCCACAGGCGATTGCCGGCGGGGATGTAATGCCCCTCGGCGAGCGGCCAGATCAAACCCTTGCCCATGGCGCTGGCCGGTTGCCGGAGGATGTCCAGTTCAGCAGCCTCGCGTGCGGTGACGCTAAGGATCAGGTCGCGCTGGTCCAGGGTGGCGCTCAGGTGATAGGCCCCCTTGTCCCATTGCCAGTTGGCCTGTTGATCGGCCTGTTGCAACTGGCTGACCTCATGGGCCGCCACGCCGCTTGAGGCCAGTACCGGTTCGCCGCCAGCGGGGGTAACGCGCACAGCCAGGGTCGCCGCGTCGAGTTCGATACGCCATTGGGCGTTTTCCAGCACGGTGCCGGCAACCGCCAGGGGTGAGAGCAGTAGCATGCAAACCATTAAGGTAAGGCGCAGACAACGAGGCATGGCAAAGACCTTCACACAAGTGAAAGCCTGGAGGGTAAAACAATTGGTTACCTGAGAAACGCCCCATTAGGACTTTGAGACGTTTCCCACGGCCCCTACCGCGCTGTAGGAGCCGGCTTGCCGACTCCTACGCGGGCTCGCGGATTTTGTACCAGGCCACATACAACGCCGGCAAAAACAGCAGCGTCAGCAGGGTGGCGATGATGATGCCGCCGATCATCGCGTAGGCCATCGGCCCCCAGAACACTTCCCGGGCGATGGGGATCATGCCCAGGCTGGCCGCCGCCGCCGTCAGCAGGATCGGCCGGCGCCGGTGTTCGGTGGCCTGCACCACCGCGTCCCACGGTGTGTAGCCATCACGCTCGTAGGCGTCGATCTGGGTCACCAGGATCACCGAGTTGCGGATGATGATACCGATCAACGCCAGAATCCCCAGGATCGCCACAAAGCCCATGGGCGTGCCCGTGGGAATCAGCGCCAACACCACGCCGATCAGGCCCAGTGGGGCCACGCTGGCCACCAAGAACATTTTCTGCACGCTGTGCAACTGGATCATCAGGAAGGTCGCCATCAAGAACAGCATCAACGGCACCACACTGGCAATCGGGCCCTGGGCCTTGCCGCTTTCCTCCACGGTGCCACCGGTAGCGACCGTGTAGCCCACCGGCAAGCCGGCGCTGAATTTCTCGATTTCAGGCTTGAGCTGCTTGACCAGGTCGGTCGGCTGCATCTCGTCGCGCACGGCGGCCTTGATGGTGATGGTCGGCTTGCGATCACGGCGCCACACCAGCGGCTGCTCCAACTCGTAGCGCACGGTGGCAAAGGCCAGCAATGGGATCGAGGTGCCGCTGGGGGTGACGATCTGCAGGTTCTGCAAGGTTTCCGGGGTGCCGCGCTCGGCGTCTTCGGCGCGGCCGACCACGTTGATCAGGTAGATATCGTCGTGTACCTGGGTCACGGCCGAGCCGCTGACCACGCTGTTCATCAACTGCGCCACGTCTTCGGACGACAGCCCAAGCTGGCGCGCCTTGTCCTGGGCGATATCGACCCGCAGCACTTTGCCCGGCTCGTTCCAGTCATAGATGATCTCGCCCAGGTGCGTATTTTTATCCAGCAACGTCGCCAGTTCGATGGCGTGTTTGCGCACCTGGTCGATGTCCTTGCCAGACACCCGGTACTGGATCGGCCGCCCGACCGGCGGGCCCATTTCCAGGGGTTGGACAAAACTGCCGACGCCCACGAAGTCATCGCGCAAACGTTTTTGTAGGCGCTCGATCAACGCGCCGCGCTCCTCCAGGCCCTTGCTGACAATCACTAACTGCGCGTAGTACGGGTTCTCCAGTTGCTGGTCCAGGGGCAGGTAGAAACGGATCGCCCCTTGGCCGATATAGGTGCTCCAGCGTGCGATGTCGGGGTCGTCCTTGATGATTGCCTCAAGCCGATCCACGGCCTTGCGGGTTTCGTTGATCGAGGCGTTTTGCGGCAGGTTGAGGTCGACGAGGATTTCCGGGCGATCCGACGACGGGAAAAACTGGTTCTGCACAAACTGCATGGAAAACACCGACGCCACGAACAGCAGCACCGTCAGGCCAATCGCCCACCAGCGGTTGCGCATGGCCCACAGCATACCGGCGTTGAACACCCGCCCGATCCGCCCCGGCTCTTCACTGTGGGGTTTGACCTTGCTGCTGAGGATATGCACGCCAATCACCGGCGCAAACAACACGGCCACCACCCACGACACCAGCATCGCCACCGCAATCACCGCAAACAGGGTGAAGGTGTATTCGCCGGCCGAGCTGGCATTGAGGCCAATCGGCACGAAGCCGGCCACGGTCACCAGGGTGCCGGTGAGCATGGGGAACGCGGTGGAGGTGTAGGCGTAGGTCGCGGCCTGCTCCAGGGTCTCGCCTTTTTCCAGGCGCGTGATCATCATTTCCACGGTGATCATCGCGTCATCCACCAGCAAACCGAGGGCGATGATCAACGCACCCAGCGACACCCGCTGCATGGTGATGCCGCTGTACTCCATAAAGACAAACACCAGTGCCAGCACCAGCGGGATCGAGCACGCCACCACCAGCCCGGCACGCAGGCCCAGGCTGATAAAGCTCACCACCAGCACGATGATCACCGCTTCGAACAGCGCACTGGTGAAACCGCCGACGGCCTCTTCCACCACCTCTGCCTGGTCCGACACCTTGTGCACGCCGATGCCCACCGGCAGGTCGGCAGTCAGCTCGTCCATGCGCTGGTGCAGGGCCTTGCCGAACTCCTGGATATTGCCGCCCTTCTGCATGGCGATGGCCAGGCCAATGGCTTGCTGGCCGTTGAAACGAAACATCGGCCGCGCCGGATCCACATAGCCACGGCTGATATCCGCGATATCCGCCAGGCGGTAGAAGCGGTCATTGAGCCGCAGGTTGACGTCAGCCAGATCCTTTTCCGAGGCGAATTGCCCGGAGGTACGCACCGAAATCCGCTCCGGCCCGGCCTCGATCACCCCGGCCGGGGTCACCGCGTTCTGGGCTTGCAGGCTCTGCACCACTTGGCGCTGGTCAATCCCCAGGGCGGCCAGTTTGCGCGTGGAAAAATTCAGGTAAATCACTTCGTCCTGCTGGCCGATCATCTCGACCTTGCCCAGCCCCGGCACCGCCCGGATTTCGGCGCGCACCTGCTCGACGTAGTCGCGCAACTGGCGCATCGACATGCCATCGGCGGTAAAGGCATACACCGAGCCAAACACATCACCGAACTCGTCGTTGAACGACGGTCCCTGCAAGCCCTGGGGGAAAGTGCCGCGAATGTCGTCGATCTTCTTGCGCACCTGGTACCAGATCTCGGGGATCGCCTTGGCGCTGGTGGTGTCCTTGAGGAACACGAAGACCGTGGATTCACCGGGCCGGGTGTAGCTTTTCACATAGTCCAGGGAGTCCAGCTCTTCGAGCTTTTTCTCGATGCGGTCGGTGACCTGTTTGAGGGTTTCTTCCTGGGTCGCGCCCGGCCAGCGGGTCTGGATCACCATGGTCTTGATGGTGAAGGACGGATCTTCCTCGCGCCCCAGGTTCATGTAGGAAAACACGCCCATCAGCAGCGCAACGAACATCAGGTACCAGACGAAGGACTGATGCTTGAGTGCCCAGTCGGATAAGTTGAAGCTCCCTTTCATCGCGGGCTGTCCTCGTCGGTTTTGACTTTTTGTCCGGGTTTGAGGCTATTGACGCCGGCGCTGACGACCCGCTCGCCAGGCTGCACGCCGCCGTTGAGCACGACACTGCTGGCATCACGGCTGACCAGGGTCACGTCGCGGGGTTGCACGGTCTGCTGCTGCATATCGATGACCCAGATGCGGGCCTTGCCCTCGACATCCTGCACCGCGCTGGCGGGCAACTCGATGCGTGGCGCGATGGCCGAACTCAAGGTCACACTGATCGCCGTGCCCAACCGGAACGCCGGGGGCGTCTGGGCCAGGGTCAGGCGCGCGCGACGGGTGCGGGTTGCGCTTTGTGCCTGGGGCTCGATCTCGCGTACGGTGGCGGTGGTGTTGATGCTGGGGTCCAACTGGCTGGCCACCAGGAACACCACATCCGGCGGCAGACGCTCGGCGAGGCCGGCGGGCAGGTCGATCACCGCTTCCTTGATATCCGGACGGGCCAGGGTCACTACTTGCTGGCCGGCGCTGACCACCTGGCCGGCCTCGGCATTCCAGGCGGTGACGATGCCACCGTGGTCAGTGCGCAACTCGGCGTAGTTGAGCTGGTCCTTGGCCTGGTCCACCGAGGCCTTGGCCTGGTCGAGGGAGGCCTGGGTAGTTTTCAGGTCGGTCTGGGCAATGTCCAGTTGCGCCTGGGCGCCGACGCCACGGTTGAACAACTCCTGCTGGCGCCGCGCATTGGCCTGGGCGTTGATAAATTGCGCCTGGATCCGCGCCAGGTCGCCCTGGGCGGCGCGCAGCTGGTTCTGCTGGTCGGTGGGGTCGAGCACCGCCAGCAAGGCGCCTTTTTCGACTTCGGCGCCCACATCCACCGCACGCCGGGCGATGCGCCCTGGCACCCGGAAACCCAGGTTACTTTCATAACGCGCCTGGATGCTGCCGGCAAAGCGCCCGAGGTGAGCCTGGTCTTCGGCCTTCACCTCGACCCAGAGCACCGGCCTTATAGGCTCCGGCGCCGGTTCTTCCTTGGAACAGGCGATCAACAACAGGCTGCTGGCGAGGATCAGCGTCAGGTGCTTCATGGCTGCACGCCCTTGGCCTGGGCCTGGTCCGGCGCCTGGGCGATCTCCACTACCATGCCTGGATGCAGCAATTGCCCACCGGCCACTACGACTTTTTCGCCGCCCTTGAGGCCATCGCTGATGATCACCTTGCCGGTCAGGTAGCGCGCGACAGTGACCTTGTGCAATTGCGCCTTGCCGTCGCCATCCACCAGCCACACGGCGGGCTCGCTGAGATCCTTGGTCAGTGCAGCCCAAGGCAGTTCGATGCTGGCCTTGGCTTGCCCGTTGGCGGTGGCGCTGACCACCGAACCCAGTTGCATGCCCTTGGGCAAGGCCTCCAGGGCAATCTTCACCTGCACCGTGCCGCTGCTGGCCGCAACGGCCGGGGTCACTTCACGCACCCGGCCCACGGCCTTGATGCTCGGGTTATCCAGCAGGCTGACGGTGATTGGCGCATCCGGCGGTGGCTCCGCCAGCAGCGATTCGTAGACGTTGAATACCGCGTCGCGCTCGCCGTCACGGGCCAGGCTGAAAATCGGCACGGTGGCCTGCACCACCTGGCCGACTTCGGCCTGGCGCGCGGTAATCACCCCCGGCGCTTCGGCGATGAGGGCGGTGTAGCCCAACTGCTCGCGGGCGTTGGCCAACTGCGCCTGCGCCGCCGCCAGGGCACTTTGGCTGCTGCGCAAGGCGGCCTGGGCCGCGTCGTACTCGCTGCGGCTGGTGTAGCCCTTGGGCAGGAGTTTCTCCTGGCGCACAAAGGCCGCCGCCGTCTGTTTGACCCGCGCCTGTTCCGCCACCACCTGGGCCTGGGCGGAATCGACGTTGGTCTGCAAATCCTTGGGATCGAGCCTGGCCAGCACTTGCCGGGCCGTCACGCGGTCGCCCACATCCACCATGCGCTGGATAATCTTGCCGCCCACGCGAAACGACAAATCGGTCTGCACCCGCGCCTGGATATCCCCGGTAAGGGTCACCGCCGCCGCGAAATCGGACGGCTGCACGGTTTGCACAAACACCCTGGAATGGGCCTTGGGTTCAGGCTTTTGCTGGCCACAGCCGCTCAGCAATGCCAGCAGAGCAAGGCCACAAATAACTGTTGAGGTGGGACCGCCCATGCAGGCTCCTTTTGCGTGATACCGACGTGCCAGTGTGTATGCGACTGTGAGCTTAGTTCAGGGTTCCGCCTTCGACTAGGGGAATTACGTGGCCTCGGTTGATCGCCGGCAAGCCGACTCCTACAGGGTAAGATGGCGGTCCATACCGGCCGGGAACGCCCCTGATGCTGAAAACCTTAGCGGTGGCCAATTACCGCTCGATCAATAATTTGGTGGTACCGCTGGATCGGCTGAACCTGATCACCGGCCCCAATGGCAGCGGCAAATCCAACCTGTACCGCGCCTTGCGCCTGCTGGCGGAAACCGCCCAGGGCGGCGTGATCAATGCCCTGGCCCGCGAAGGAGGCCTGGACTCGACGTTCTGGGCCGGCCCCGAAAACATCAGCCGGCGCATGCTCAAGGGCGAAGTCGCGGTGCAGGCCAGCGTGCCCCAGGGCGTCAAGCGTTTGCGCCTGGGCTTCGCCGGCGAAGACTTCAGCTACGCGATTTCCCTGGGCTTGCCAGTACCCAGTTCGTCGTACTTTTCCCTGGACCCCGAGATCAAAAAGGAATGCATCTGGGCCGGCCACGTCTATCGCCCGGCCAGCCTGCTGGTGCAACGCTCGGGGGCGATGATCCGCGCCCGAGACGGGCGGGCCTGGGATGTGCTGGCCCAACACACGCCCGACTACCACAGCCTATTCGACCAGGTCGGCAGCCTGCGCGGCTCGCCCGAAGTGCTGATGCTGCGCGAAAGCATTCGCGGCTGGCGCTTCTACGACCACTTTCGCAGCGACGCCGATGCGCCGGTGCGCCTGCCCCAATTGGGTACGCGCACACCGGTGTTGCACCACGATGGCCGCGACCTCGCAGCCGCGTTGCAGACCATCCGCGAAATCGGCGACCCCGAGGCCTTGCATCGCGCAGTCAGCGATGCGTTTCCCGGCGCACGCCTGAATATCCAGCCGTTGCAGGGCGGACGTTTTGCCATTGAGTTTTATCAGGAAGGGTTGCTGAGGCCACTGTCGGCGGCGGAGTTGTCGGACGGCACCCTGCGCTACCTGCTGCTGATCGCCGCCCTGCTGACGCCACGCCCGCCTACGATGATGGTGCTCAACGAACCGGAAACCAGCCTGCACCCGGACCTGTTGCCGGCCTTGGCGCGCCTGATCATCCAGGCTTCAAGGCAATGCCAGGTGTGGGTGGTGTCCCATGCCAGCCGCTTGATCGCGGCGTTGCAGCAGGACGAGGGATGCAATTCGATTGTGCTGGAGAAGGTGATGGGCCAGACGCAGATTGTGGGGCAGCGGGTGTTGGATGAGCCGGCGTGGCATTGGCCGAGTTAGGCAGTGTGTTGGAAGCCCTTCGCCCGGTGCCGCACACCGGGCATCTGAACACTCACGGTGCAGTACCAAAGTAATCGCTGTCTATGCGCAGAATCACTCCCATTATTTAAATAGATGGAATTTTTCCTTCAGAACTTTATGAGCTTAACTTCGGAGGCATCCGACTTTACTTAAACCCTATATCTCTTCAGGGTGACGACCTGGCACTTACGCCTAGTTTTAATCACTTCATACACCAAGCTTAGTGCAACACATACGTCATGAACGAGAATATAAAATGAATACAGCCCAGCCTGCACGTCACACCAACGAAGCTTGCGCTGACTTTCTCCGCGACCTAGACAAGTCGAAAATCACGGAGAACATACAAGACACCTGCAACGAAGAGGTGTTGACCCTCGTCAGGCAACAGCAAGAATACAGAAAAGCCCATCCTCCTATCGCTATTTACCGAATCGCAGCGCAAGGCAGCCAAACCCGCAACGGTGGCGTTATTGAACAAGCCACTTCTCCGATGGAATTCAAACTGCCTAATGGGCAGCACGTACACGCCGCGCAGAAAGGTGATTACGCTGTATACAACGACGGCACTAAAGCACAAATTGTAACCGCCGCAGGAGCAGACTACAGCCATATTGCATTAGTGGGCAGCGTGCTCAGTAACGGTGACGAAATCATCAATACACCGCAAAGCTCTTCGTTGATCATATTACGTGCGGGAGTGTCGAAAGCTGAAGATTTTTTGCAATCTATTTGAGTGCTTAACCGCAAACCGTTACACCAGTTGACTACCCGCTAGTTAGATAACACTTAACCACGTCCAAATAAAAGATAATTGACGGTCGCAACGCGACATTACTCGACCGCAAACAATAAGGAATAACAATGAGTGAAGGTCATTTCATTGGTCGCGGTGACAAGACCACCTGCGGCGGGATCGTCCTGGATGGAGATGTGAGGGTAACTATATTCGGTCTACTTCATGCCCGCGAAGGGGGCGAAGTCACATGCGGCATAGACAGGAAGATCTATCAGATTATCGGTGGCATATCGCACATAGAGAGTCATGGCAAACTTGTAGCGGGCACGTTGGACAGTTTCAGCAGTTGCCCCTGCCGAGCGCGGCTGATTCCCTCGGTGTACACGGCGACCTACAGCAACCAAGGCACTGCACCGCGAGTGGCCAGGCGAGCCGCCGAACCCACCGCGCCACCCGTTACCCAACGACCGGCAGCTGCGACCTCATCCAGCCTGGCGCTTTCAGCCAATCGCGCTCCAGCCGTATTCAACAGCGTTGAGCCCCAGGAACCTGGGTTCTACGTGGTCCCCAAAAGCATGACCCGCGAAGCGTTGGAGGCGGTCCTTTTCCCCGAGCACAACCCCGCCGTCATGAGCAAGTTTCAGGGGCTTAACCCCTATAAGGGCGAGGTTAAAGCCGGCTCGATCATCGTGTTGAGTGATCCGAACAACACCGCCTGCACTTACCAGGAAGCCCTGTTGATGCAGGCCGCCCAGCAAGTAGACGCAGCGCTGGAGCCCCTGACACCCGAGGAGGCCGACTTTCTGTACCGGCACGGCGCAGAAATCGCCGGGTTTATCGGCCACACCTCAACCTGGCTGGGCGTCAGCGCGGTGGTGATAGAGCAGCACCTGAGCAACCTGCGCGACACCCTCCAAGCCATCGAGCGTCTCCATCAAGAGAGCTATCGCCGGGAAGGACACCTCAAGTCCCCGCAATTTCTCGCTGATCGCAAGCGCCTGCTGGCTCAGTTGGATGCCCATCTGTTGAAGTCCACTCGCCTGCGTGGCCAGACAACCCTGGGCGATCACCCCAAACTGAAAACCGCCCTCGGCATATCCAGTCGCAGCCTGGTGCATCACTGGGGCAAGGCCGGAGCACCCGGACAAATTCCGGGGTATGCCACCCATGTGGAAGCAACCAGCCGTGCAGCCAACTACATGAAGACCGGCGGGTACATCGCCATTGGTATTGGCGGCGTGTCTTCGTTATTGGCTATTCAGGAGGTGTGTAATGGGGGGACTGTGGAAGCTTGTGAGAGGGTTAAGTTTGTTGAGGGGGGGAAATTTGCAGGGTCTACGATGGTTGGTGCTTTGGGTGGTGTGTCAGCTAGTTCGGTGAGCGGTCCAATCTGCATAGCGATTGGCGTATCTACAGGAGGTATCGGGGGTGTTGTGTGTGTCGCCGCGATAGTGGGAGTTGGCACATGGGCGGCCACTACTGTCGGTGGTATGGCAGGTGAAGCACTGGGAGAGCAAATTTACCAGGCGACTCAACCATGACCATTATCGATAGTTGGCCTCTCTGGTTTGCGATTTTTTTTCTAGGGGCGCCACTGCTGATAGGCGTTGCCGGCATCGCCCACAGTCTGCATCTAAGCCACCGTCACCTGGACGCAATAAAAGAGGCCCTGAAGAACAGCCACTACATTTATATTTGGGGTCCGAGCTTGGGGAGGCGCGGTTTTATTTGGTCGATCCTGGAAATATCAAAAATCACCGGAATGATCGTTTGGCCCAAGCCCTTTATCAGGATTGGGGAACTAGACCCACTCGATTTCAAAAATTTCCCTCCTCACTTGAAATGGTGTTTGATCGCCAACTTAACGATGATAAACATTCCACTCGCCTGGATGATAGCTATAGCCTTTTTATTAAAATTCAGGTAATTCGAATGTAGCCTCAATTGAGTTGTTATGTATGCACAGCATGCCTTAATAGGGACTGGCATATGGATGAATATAGTTATCGATGAGCCGAGAGGGAAATACATGAGCAAAACAATTACCAAGACTACATAACCATGACCAATATCGATACCTGGTCTCCCTGGGTTGCGATTTTTGTTCTAGCGGCCCCATTCCTGCTTGCATATGTAGGGGCGGAATACAGTCTGTACTTGAGCCATTGTCATCTGGGAGCAATAAAGGAGGCCTTGAAGAACAGTCGATATATTTACATTTGGGGGCCGAGCCTGGGGAATCGCGGTTTGATTTGGTCGCTTTTTGAAATATCAAAAATCAGCGGAATGATTGTATGGCCCAGATCCGCCATCATGATTGGTGAACTAGATCCAGTCGATCTTAAAAACTTCCCACCTCACTTGAAACGACATTTGATCGCCAACCTGACGATTATGAGCATTTCTTTAACCTGGGGAATAGTTTCAGTCGCGCTAGTGAAATATTAATAATTCTGGCCAACTCCAAAATTTAACTGCCGTATATACGCTGCATATTTAGTAAGTTCTGGCTATTCAGCAGGTGTGTAATGGGGGTTCTGTGGAAGCTTGTGAGAGGGTTAAGTTTGTTGAGGGGGGGGAATTTGCAGGGTCTACGATGGTTGGTACTGTGGGTGGTGCGGTAGCTCGTTCGGCGAGCGGTCCGATCTGCATGGCGATTGGCGTATCTACAGGAGGTGTCGGGGGTGTTGTGTGTGTCGCCGCGATAGTGGGAGTTGGCACATGGGCAGGTACGACTCTCGGTGCTATGGGTGGCGAAATAGGCGGAGAAATTATGTATGAGAGAACGTTGCCATGATAACAGAGGGTTTCTGGACGTCCTGGCTGGCTTTTTGGATGCTAAGTGGTGCGCCGGGCCTGATCGGAGTTGCCGCTATCGCCCACAGCCTGTACCTGAGCCGCCGTCATCTGGGCGCTATAAAGGAGGCATTGAAAAACAGCCACTACATTTATATTTGGGGGCCGAGCTTGGGGAGGCGCGGTTTTATTTGGTCGATCCTGGAAATATCGAAAATCACCGGAATGATCGTTTGGCCCAAACCCTCTATCAGGACTGGAGAACTAGACCCACTCGATCTCAAAAATTTCCCTCCTCACTTGAAATGGTATTTGATCGTCAACTTAACGATGATGAGCATTCCACTCGTCTGGTTGATAGCTGTAGCCTTTTTATTGAAATACAGGTAATTCGGATGTTACCTCAATTGAGATATTATGTATGCACAGCATGCCTTAATAGGGACTTGGATATGGATGAATATAATTCATCAATGATCCGGGAGGAAAACACACGGACAAAACAATCGCCAAGACTACATAACCATGACCATTATCGATAGTTGGCCTCTCTGGTTTGCGATTTTTTTTCTAGGGGCGCCAATGCTGATAGGCGTTGCCGGTATCGCCCACAGTCTGTATCTAAGCCACCGTCACCTCGAAGCTATAAAGGAGGCCCTGAAGAACAGTCGATACATTTATATTTGGGGGCCTAGCCTTGGGAGGCGCGGTTTGATTTGGTCTCTTTTGGAAATATCAAAAATCACCGGAATGATTGTGTGGCCTAGGTCGGCCATCATTACTGGTGAACTAGACCCGGTCGATCTCAAAAATTTCCCTGCTCACTTGAAACGGTATTTGGTCATCAACTTAACGACGATAATCTTTTCTTTTACCTGGATGATAATTACATACTTCCTGATTAAGTATTGGTAATTCTGACAGCGCCTCACCCGGCCCTCATTGCAGAAAGTGCCGGGTGAAGCCTTCAACTTGCCTGCAATAGCGACTTCAACCCTGCCACTTACCCCCTTCAACAATCACACTCTCAGGCTTGGTGTCATCGCTCAGTTCTTTACGCACGTACTGGTCATACAGCTTGAGCAAGAACTTCTCTTCACCCAACTTGGCCAACTCGGCATTCACCCAGTCGCGCAGTTCGATATTGCCCTTCTTCACCGCCGGTGCAATCGGCGCTTCGTCACCCAGTTTCTGTTCCAGCACGCGGTAGCCCGGGTTCTGTTTGGCCCAGCTGAACAGCACCAGGTTGTCCTGGGCATAGGCATCACCACGCCCAGCCGACAAGGCTTGCAGTGACTCGGAGTTTTTCTCGAACTTGAGCAGTTTCCAGTCTGGATGGTTCTTGGTCAGCCAGATGTCGGCAGTGGTGCCGGTGGTGACGATGGTGGTACGGGTCGCCAGGTCGTCGAGGCTTTTGACCACGCTGTCGTTAGGCACCAGGGCCTGGACCGCGACTTTCAGGTTGGGGTTGGTGAACTCCACCGCTTCCTTGCGCTCCGGGGTCACGGTCATGTTGGCGAGGATCAGGTCGACCTTGTCGCTCTGCAAAAACGGAATGCGGCTGGCCGGCTCCACGGCCACGAACTCGACCTTGTTTTCGTCACCCAGCAGGTCCTTGGCAAACCGGCGGCCGATGTCGGTATCAAAGCCGACGTAGCGCCCGGCTTCATCGACAAAGCCAAACGGCGGCTTGTCGGTAAACACGCCGACGATCAGCTTGTCGCGGGCCTTGATCTTGTCGATGTAACTCACCGCCGCCGGCGCGGCAGCGGCGGGTTTGGCCGGTTCTTCAGTTTTGTTGCAGCCGGCCAGTAAGGCGAGGCCGAGCAGCGGCAGTAACAACTTGGCAGTTTTCATGACAGCTCCAGTTCCTTGATTTTCTTGGGCAGTGTTGAAACAAACGAGAATTTCTCGAGGAACTGCTGCGCGCGTGCGGTCTGCGGGTTCGTAAAGAAGGCCTCGGGGGTGTTGTGTTCGAGGATGCGGCCAGCCTCCATAAACACCACGCGGTCGGCGACGGCGCGGGCAAAGGCCATTTCGTGGGTAACGATCAGCAGGGTCATGCCATCGCGGGCCAGGTCCTGGATCACTTCCAGCACCTCCTTGACCATTTCCGGGTCGAGGGCGGCGGTGACTTCGTCAAACAGCATGACCTGGGGGTTCATGCACAGCGAACGGACGATGGCGATACGTTGCTGCTGGCCGCCCGAGAGCTGGCGCGGGAACGCATCGCGCTTGTCGGCGAGCCCTACCCGCTCCAGCAGTTTTTGCGCCTGTTCACGGGCTTCGCGGGGCTCGCGCTTTTGCACTTTGAGTGGGCCCAGCAGGATGTTGTCGAGCACGCTCATATGGGGGAACAGGTGGTAACTCTGAAACACCATGCCTACGTCCTGGCGCACCTGGCGCCAGTCGGTGTGTTTATCCAGCAGCTCTTTGCCGGCCAGCCGCAGGCTGCCGCTGTGGGCCACTTCCAGGCCATTGAGGCAGCGCAGCAAGGTGCTTTTACCGCAGCCGCTGGGGCCGAGGATCACCACCACTTCGCCGCTTTGCACCCTCAGGTCGATGCCATTGAGCACCTGCTGTTCGCCGAAGAATTTATTGAAACCCTGGAACTCGATCAGTGCGCTCATGCTTGGGCCCAGCGCCGTTCCAGCACCTTGGAGGCGGCCGACAACGGGTAGCAGATAAAGAAGAAAAACAGGAACAGCGCGCCGTAGATCAATACCGACTCGTAAGTGCGCTCGATGATTTGCTGGCCGACCTTGATCACGTCCACCACGCCGATCAGCACCGCCAGGGAGCTGGTCTTGATGATCCGCGTGTAGACGTTGATGGTCGGCGGCGTCATACGCTTGAGCGCCTGGGGCAACAGCACGTAGCCGTAGAGCTGCGGCGCCGACAAGCCAATCGACAGCCCCGCCTCCCGCTGCCCGCGCGGCAGCGAATGCAAGGCCCCGCGCACCACTTCGCCCACTTCACTGGCGCCCCACAGCGACAGCACCAGCACCGCGCACCAGAAACTGGGGATGCTCAGGCCGGTGAAAATCGGCAGGCCAAAAAACAGCAGATACAGCCACACCAGCACCGGAATCGCGCGGAACAATTCCAGGTAAATGCGCAGCAGCAGGTTGATCGCCCGCACATTCAAAGTGCGCAGCACCCCATACACCACCCCGCCAATGGTGCTGAAGGCGATGCTCAAAAACGAAATCGACAGGGTTTGTGCAGCGCCCTTGCCCAGTTGCGGCAACGACACCCACAACAATTCAAGACCCGAACTGGCCATGCTGGAGCCTCCTTTCCAGGCGGCTGAGCAGCAGCGACAGCGGCAAGAACAACAGCACGCAAATCAGCGTGAGCACGGCGAGCATCTCGTAAGTCTTGTAGTAGAGGGCGATGTAGCTTTTGGTGGTGTAGAGAATCTCTGGCACCGCCACCGCCGACACCACGGTGGTTTCCTTGAGCAGGAAAATGAAATTGGCGAACAGCGCCGGCAGGCTGAGGATCCCGGCCTGGGGCAGGATCACATGGCGCAGCAACTGCCAGTCGGACAGGCCGATGGACTTACCGGACTCGATCTGCGCCAGCGGCACCGCTTCCACACCAGCGCGCAGCACTTCGGTGAGGTAGGCGCCGCCCAAAAAGGTCATGGTGATGATCGCCGCCCAGAACCCGGAGATATTCAAACCCAGGGCCGGCAAGGCGAAGTACACGAAGAACAGCTGGATCAGCAGCGGCGTGTTGCGCGCCAGCTCCACATACAGCGCTACCAGGCGCGACAGGTAGGGCGTGCGGAACACCAGCAGGGCCGAGTTGATCAGCGCCACCAGCAGCGAGGTGCCGATGGCGATCAAGCCTACTTGCAGGGTCACCCCCACGGCCTTGAGAAACGCCGGCAGGGTGCTGAGGATAAACGCGTAGTCGAAGGTCATTTCAAGTCCTGGGCGCCGCAGGGGTAATGCGGCGTAAACGCAGTCCGGTCCAGCGTGGGTAACGCCGGGAAGCGCTGACTTTAAAGGTATAAAAACCAAAATTTAAATACCGAAATAGCATATTGATATCACCCAAAAAGCTAACCGGCGGATTCGCCGGGTTGCCGGGTGACAGCTATTGTTCTGGGGGGTGTAGGAAGGGTCTTTTTTTCAGCGCTGAACCACAGGGAAGGACAGCGCGTGCCCAGACTGAGGGCCATTTAACAGCGAGGGAATGCCAGATGAGCGAGACAAAACCGATTGACCCGCAGGACTTGGTGAAATGGCTGGTGGCGCTGCGGCGGGCGATCAACCGCCGGGATTTGTAGCGCAGTGTGGGAGCCAGCTCCCACATTTTTGATCCTCGTTGCCCAACAAAAAACGCCGACGCTGTATCAGCCGTCGGCGTTCAAACCTTGAAGGGGGTTTGGCAAATCAGAATGCCGGCAACACCGCGCCGCTGTATTTCTTATCGATGAAGGCTTTGACTTCAGGGCTGGTCAGGGCCTTGGAGAGTTTCTGGATGGCGTCGCTGTCCTTGTTGTCTGGACGGGCTACCAGATAGTTCACGTACGGCGAGTCGGCGCCTTCAATGATCAACGCATCCTTGGCCGGGTTCAGGCCGGCTTCCAGGGCGTAGTTGGTGTTGATCATGTCCAGGTCAACCTGGTCCAGGACGCGCGGCAGCAGGGCCGATTCCAGTTCCTTGAACTTCAGGTTCTTCGGGTTGCTGGCGATGTCCTTTGGCGTGGACAGGGCGTTTTTCGGGTCCTTGAGGGTAATCAGGCCGGCCTTCTGCAGCAGCAACAGGGCGCGACCACTGTTGGAGCCTTCGTTGGGAATGGCCACGGTGGCGCCGTCTTTCAGGTCTTCAAGCTTGGTGACTTTCTTCGAGTAGCCGCCAAACGGTTCAACGTGCACGCCAATCACGGTGACCAGGTTGGTGCCTTTACCTTTGTTGAAGTTTTCCAGGTACGGCAGGGTCTGGAAGTAGTTGGCATCCAGGCGCTTCTCGGCCACTTGCACGTTCGGTTGCACGTAGTCGGTGAAGACCTTGATTTCCAGGTCCACGCCTTCTTTGGCCAGGGTCGGCTTGATCAGCTCAAGGATCTCGGCGTGCGGCACCGGCGTGGCCGCGACCACCAGTTTTTCGTTGGCTTGAGCGATACCGGCAGTCAGGGCCGCCGCCAGGGCGGTGAACAACAGAACCTTTTTCATGCAGTGTCCTTAATCGAAAATCCGGGACGTCGGTGACGGCCGCTTCTTATGGGGGTGCCAGCGATGTGCTATCGCGGCGTGGAATGGACAATACCGATATTTTTTATTCCCGAACAATACCTTTTATTCACTTTGATATTCCATTTTGCTCATACAGAGCCCAAGCCCTGAAACAGACGCGTCAACGCTGCGCGCTCGACTTCGCTGCCGCTGCTCAGGATCTGTCGCACCTGATGCTCAATCTGCGCCACCGACGCCACCGGCAGGTTCAGATGCTCCGGCAAGATCTCATCGCCGCTGCTGACCAGCAGCGCAAAGTGGATCACGTTCTCCAGCTCCCGCGTATTGCCCGGCCAACTGTGCTGCTCCAGCACCCGCTGCGCGTCCTCGCTGATCAACGGCACCGGCAGGTCCAGGCGCTGGCTGTAGATCCCCAGGAAGTACTCGGCCAGGGACAGGATGTCGCCTACGCGCTCGCGCAGCGCCGGCAGTTCCAACTGGCCTTCGCTGAGGTAATGGAACAGGCGCTCATGGAATTTACCCACGGCCACCGCCTGGGCCAGGTCGATGCTGGTGGCAGCGACCAGGCGCACGTCCACCGGGCTCGGCTGATGGGCGCCGACGCGAGTGACTTCGTGGTTTTCCAGGGCGGCGAGCAGCTTGATCTGGATCGGCAGCGGCAAGTCACCGATCTCATCAAGGTACAAGGTGCCGCCGTTGGCCGAGCCGAACCAACCGGCGCGGCTGCTGGCCGCGCCGCTGTGGCTGCCGGCGGCATAGCCGAACAGTTCGGCATCAGCGTAAGTGGGGCTGATCGCACCGCAGTTGACCGACACAAACAGGCCGCTGCGGTCACTGCCGCGATGGATATGGCGCGCCAGCAGCTCTTTGCCGCTGCCGGTTTCGCCGCGAATCAGTACGGGCAAGGCACGCGGGGCCAGGCTTTGAAGGTCTTCGCGCAGTTGCCGGGAACGGGGGTCGACAAACACCAGCGCCTTGGCGCGGATGCTCAAGGGGCTTTTTTCGGCATCGGGGAAGGTCAGCAGTGGCTGGCCAAAGGTTTCATGCAGGCTCATGGCAGGCTCCCGCCCCAATTCCACTTAAGGGACGGGGCGTTGAAAAGTATTAGGCGCGGCGCCGGGAGTGATGCTCCAGACGGTTTTGCAGGCGATAGAGGTAGGCGAAACCCTGCTCCCAGCGCTGGTGGCCGGACTTCACGTTGATATGCCCGGCGCCTGCGAGAATTCCGGCTTCAGCCCCCCAGTTCCGCGCCAGCTCCAGGGCCCGAGGGGCGCTGACCGCACTGTCGTTGTCGGAGCTGACGACCTGGCTGGGAAACGGCAACAGGTCGCGCGGAATCGGTGCAAAGTTGCGCAACGCCGGCGCACACGCGGGGCGCTCGACATCCGCCGGGGCCACCAGCAAGGCCCCGCGCACCTGGCGCAGGAACTGCAATGGCGCGCTGGCCGCCCAGTGCGCCACGGTGATGCAACCCAGGCTGTGGGCGATGAGAATCACCGGAGTACTGTCGGCCGCAATGGCTTCAGCCAGGGCCGCCACCCAATCTTCGCGGCGCGGGGTCAACCAGTCGGCCTGCTCCACGCGGGCGCTGTTGGGCAGGCTGTTCTGCCAATGGGTTTGCCAATGATCTTCTGGCGATCCTTGCCAGCCCGGCACGATCAGGTAACGGATCAACTCGCTGTGCATGGGTGTGCCCTCCTGCAGCGTTTAACGTTGCTGACCAGTATAGGGACGGGGCATATATTCGTTAAGGAATAAGAAGCTATTTATTAATAACCAAAAACACAAAACCATTTTGCTCAAAATGTAGGAGCTGGCTTGCCGGCGATTGCGCCGTGTCCGCCGATACATTCATCGACTGACTCACCGCTATCGCTGGCAAGCCAGCTCCTACAGGGGTTGGGCAGACGGCTTAAATCACAGGCAAAAAAAAAGGCCGCACCCTGCCAAGGAGACGGCCAAAAAATTGTCGAGGCTGTTGACACTAACGCGCAGTAATCACCGACAGCTTGGTAATTCCCGCTCGCTCAATCGACGCCATGGCCCGAGCCACTTCGCCATAGTTCACACCATCGTCAGCCTGCAGTTGTACCCGCACCTCTGGGTCCTTCGCCTTGGCGGCCTGCAGGTTGAATTCCAGCAGGTCCGGCTGGATTTCATCCTTGTTGATAAACACTTTGCCGGCGCCGTCGATGCTCACCACCAACGGGTCTTTCTGCTCCACCGGGGCCACGGCCTCGGTCTTGGGCAGGTTGATCGGGATCGCATTGGTCAACAGCGGGGCGGTGACGATAAACACCACCAGCAGTACCAGCATCACGTCCACCAGGGGCGTGACGTTGATCTCACTCAGTACCTCGTCGCTGTCTTGGGTGGAGAAGGCCATATCAGGACGCCTCCTTCACTTTTTGCGCGCTGCCCTGGGCGGCGTTTTTGTGCAGCGCCGGGTGGACCAGCACACGGAACGAATTTTTCTGCGCCAGGCTGTAGAAGTCATGGGCGAAGTCATCCAGGTCGGCAGCCGTCAGCTTCAGGCGACGCAGGAAATAGTTGTAGACCAGTACCGCCGGTACGGCGACGGCGATCCCCACGCCGGTCGCGACCAGCGCCGCACCGATGGGCCCGGCCACGGTTTCGAGGCTGGCGGAGCCCGCGGCGCTGATCCCTTTCAACGCTTCCATGATCCCCCACACGGTGCCGAACAGCCCGATAAAGGGCGAGGTGCTGCCAATACTCGCGACCACGGCCAGGCCGGTTTCCAGGGAGCGCCGCTCACGCACAATCTGCTGGCGCAGGGCACGTTCGAGGCGGTCCTGGTGGTTGATCGCCTGGCTCAAGTCAGCGGCGTGCGGCGCATCACCGACCTGGATCGCGGCATACCCGGCCTGGGCCACACGGGCGGCGGCGCCGGGGTGGGTTTCGCTCAGTTCGGCGGCCGAATCGAGACTCGACGCCGCCCAGAACTGTTTGTGGAACTTGCGATCCTGGGCCTTGAGGCGGCCGAACTGCACGCCCTTGAGCAGGGCCAGGCCCCAGGTGGCGACGGAAAAAACCACCAGCAGCCAGATCACCGCGCTTTCGATGGATTCAAGTGGAGATGCCAGTAACGTCATGATGCGGTCCTCGGTGTAAGCGATAGAGTGTCGAGCAAAGGCTCAATGAATCTTGAAATCGATAGGTACGCTGACCCAGCCATCCTGGGCCACGTCGCCCTGCTTGGCGGGCACGAAGCTCCAGCGCTTCACGGCGCTGAGTGCGGCGTCGTCGAGTTGCTGGCGACCGCTGCTCTTTTGCACCTGGATTTCACCGGGCTTGCCGCTGGCCAATACATGCACCCGCAACAACACCGTGCCTTCCCAGCCACGGCGCTGGGCCAGTGATGGGTACTCGGGCGCCGGGTTCTTCAGGTACGCAGCGTTGGCCGAAGCAGGCGTCACCGGTGCCGGCGCAGGCGCAGCTGGCGTGGGCGCGGGGGGTGCCGGCTGGGGTGGCGCAGGCGGCTGTTCGACGGCTTTGGGCACCGGCTTGGGTTCGGGCTTGGGCACAGGTTTTGGCTTGGGCTTGGGAACCGGCTTGGGTGGCGCCGGCTTGGCCGCCAACTCATCCACGACCGGTGGCGGTGGTTCTACAACTGGCGGCGGTGGCGGTACAGGCGGTGGCGGTTCCACCACCGGCGGCGCCGGCTGGGAAAACTCGATGGTCATCGGTGGAATTTCCGGCGGCACAATCGGCAGCACCGGCACCGGTTTCTGGCTGACCCAGTAGATCACCGCGCCATGCAGCGCCAGCGCCAACAGGCCCAATAAAATGCCTTCACGGCGGCTCAAGATCCCCTTGGGGGTTTTCTGCAAACGCAACTGCCCCAAGGGCGCGCGATGCGGCCGGCCAAGGTCGACCAACTCACCACTCGGTGCCTGGCGCCACTGCGCCTCATGTGCACTGGCGGCGGTCTGGACATTGCCCATTGATTCACTCCCTGCTGTCTTCAGCGAAAAAACCGACGGGCCTGCGGGGCGACCGTCGAGAGCTGAATCATCGGGGGCAGACGCTTATCTCTTAAAGTAATCTTTAAAGTTATACATAGACCAAACAGGAATATGAAAAATCAGCGGTTGGCCCAAAGCCACGCCCCACGGGGCCTGGCGGCGAGAGGCAAAATCATGATGCTTTGCGGGCATGCAAAATATTCCTCAAAGGCATGGCTCAGCGCGGGTTGGCCTCGCATAAATCCCACAATTGCCCCTGCAGGCTCTGCCCCGCCGCCCCCATCCCATTGCGCCCATACAGCGCCAGCCGCACGCCCTGCACCGCGGGCAAACCACTGTCGGCGCCGAGCACCACATGCCCGGCCTGCACCACCCGCTCAGGCAGCAGGCTGATGCCCAACCCCGCCGCCACCGCCGAACACACACTGGCCAGGCTCGCGCTGGAATAGCCAATGCGCCAGCGCCAGCCACCGACTTCCAGGTGCTGGAGCATTTCATTGCGGTACAGGCCGCCCACCGGGAACGCCACCAAGGGCAATGGGTCGCGGCCCAGGGCCGGCATGTGGCGGCTGTCGACCCAGCACAACGGCTCCGGCCAGGAGGCCAGGCAGTCGTCGCTGTCGCCCATCTGCTTGACCAGCAACACATCGAACTCACCGCCGCGATACTGGCGCAACAGCGCCGGCCCCAGGCCGCTGGTGACCTCCAGGCGCACCCGTGGGTAGGCCACGACAAACGCCGACAGCAACGGCATCAGGCGCTCGGCGGCAAAATCCTCGGGCACGCCCAGGCGCAGCACACCGTCGCTCTGCTGGTTGATCAGCACATCGGCGGCTTCTTCGTTGAGTGCCAGGATGCGCCGCGCATAGGCCAGCAGGCGTTCACCCTCGACCGTTGCCACCACCCGGCGCTGATCACGGTCGAGCAAGCGGCAGCCGACACTGTCTTCCAGGCGGCGCAATTGCTGGCTGACCGTGGATTGGGTGAGGTGCAGGCGTTCGGCGGCGCGGGTGAAATTCGCACAATCGACAACGGCGACAAAACTGCGCAACAGCACGGGATCGAACATGAACACCACCATCGGGTTTGCCACTGGTTGGCATGGTTATATTTAATTTCAGAATACCCCAGGCGGTGGCCATACTTCGCGTTCACCGAGAGGGGAGATTTTCCATGAGTGACGATCAACGTCATCTGCAACGCGCCGTTGCCCTGGCGCAGGACAACGTGGCCCGTGGCGGACGGCCGTTTGGCGCCGTCCTGGTCAAGCACGGCGAGGTCTTGGTGGAAGCGGTCAACCAGATCCACCTCGACCAGGACCCCACTGCCCACGCCGAGATGCTCGCCATTCGCCGCGCCAGCGAGCAACTGGGCCCACGCCTTGAAGGCTGTGTGATCTACGCCAGCGGCCAGCCGTGCCCGATGTGCCTGGGCGCGATGTATATGTGCGGCGTATCCCGCGTGGTGTTTGCCGCGAGCAATGAAATGGCCGCGCCTTTTGGCCTGTCGACCGCAGCGATTTACCAGCAGATGGGCCTGGCGCTGAGTGCACAACCCTTGCCCGTCGAGCACCTGCCTGTGCCGGCCATGCAAACCCTTTACCGCCAATGGAAGACCCTGCATGACCCTGAATAAATCCCTCGCCGGCTGGGGCCTGCTGGTCGTGCTGGGCCTCAACCTGCGGCCGATCCTCAGCTCTATCAGCCCGTTGCTCGGGGAAATCCGCCTGGCCACCGGCCTGAGTTTCCAGAGCAGTGCCTTGCTCACCAGCCTGCCGGTGGTGTGCATGGGTCTGGTGGCGCTGGTGGGCATCCGTGTCGAGGCGCAGCTGGGCGAACGACGCGGGATTGCCCTGGGCTTGATGATGATCCTGCTGGCGTGCCTGGCGCGCTGGCTGCTGGGCCAGGCACCGGCACTGCTGGCCACGGCGTTGCTGGGCGGCGCCGGGGTAGCGCTGATCCAGGCGCTGGTGCCGGCGATGATCAAGCGCCAGTTCCACCACCGGGTGCCACTGGCGATGGGGGTGTATTCGGCCTCGTTGATGGGTGGCGGTGGCTTGGCGGCGCTGCTCAGCCCGCTGGTGGCCAGCCATTTCCAGCACTGGCAGGCTGGCCTCGGCATCTGGCTGCTGCCGGCGCTCGGCGCGTTGCTGCTGTGGGCGTGGCTGCCGTTGGGCGCGGCGAAAAACCTGCAGGTGAGCGCGCCGCTCCGGGGCCTGCGCAATCGTCGCGCCTGGTTACTGGCGCTGTATTTCGGCCTGGTGAACTGCGGGTACATGAGCATGGTGGCGTGGCTGCCGGCGTACTACCAGCAACTGGGTTGGGGCGTGCTGCCCAGCGGCTCGCTGCTGGCGTTCATGACGATTTTCCAGGTGATTGCCGCGCTGTTGATGCCGGCGCTGGCGCAACGCGGTATCGACCGCCGGCCCTTGCTGACCATCAGCCTGCTGGCCCAGACCGTGGGCTACCTCGGCCTGCTGCTGGCGCCGCTGCAATACCCGCACCTGTGGGTGGCGCTGATCGGCTTCGGCCTGGGGGCATGTTTTGCCCTGAGCCTGCTGTTGACCCTGGACCATCGCCGCGACCCACGGGAAGCCGGGCAACTGGCGGCATTCGTGCAGGGCGTGGGTTTTCTGATCAATGCCGTGTCGCCGTGGATGACCGGCTGGCTGCGCGAACTCACCGGCAGTTTTGTCAGCGCCTGGGTGGTGCTGACCGTGACGGTGATCGCGATGCTGGTGGTGACCCGGGTCTTCAGCCCGGCCACCTACCGCACAGAGCCTGCGCGCGAAGCCGCCCTGCTGTAGGAGCCGGCTTGCCGGCGATGGCGGTGGGTCAGATATCGATCCGGTGACCGATAGACCGCTATCGCCGGCAAGCCGGCTCCTACGGATGGGGGGCTAGAAGTCGTAGCGCCCGGTCACCCCCAGCGTGCGCGGGGTGCCCAGCAGCCCTTCATAGCCACCGTTGCCGCCTGTCCACAGGGTGGTGTAGTAGGTCTTGTCGAAGGCGTTTTTCAGCCATAGCGACACGTCCCACTGACCCTGCTGGAAATCGCCGCGCAGGCCGGTGGACAGGTTGACCACCGCATAACCCGGGATCTGCCCGTAATCCGAATCCTCCACCGTACCCACCGCCTTGGAGCGGTAGGCATAGCTTGCGGTGACGTAGGGCTCCAAACCGTTATCCAGGTTCCACTTGTATTCGCCGTTGGCGTTGGCAATCCACTTCGAGGCGCCCACCACCGGGTGCCCGCTGAGATCGCACGAGGCCGGAGCACCCGGGCGCAGGCTGACTTCCGGTGGGCACGGCGCATCTTTGTACGACAGGTAGCGCACATCGTTGAACGAGCCATTGATGTTCAGCGTCAGGCCACGGATCGGCACCAGGGTGCTTTCCAGCTCCACCCCACGCGAGCGCACGGAGCCGGCGTTGGTCAGGTACTGCACGCGGTTGCCATAGTCGTAGGCGTTGGTCTGGTAGCCGTTGACCTGGGTCCAGAACAGGTTGGCGTTGAGTTGCAGGCGACGGTCCCACAGCGTGCTCTTAACGCCCAACTCGGCGTTGTTGGCGCGCTCGGTGCCGATCAACAGCGAGTCTGCACCAGCGGTTGGGGCAGAGCCCACTGCCAGGTTGACCCCGCCGGATTTCTCACCGTGGGACAAGGTCGCATAGCCGAGCAAGTCATCGCTGAAACGGTAGCTGAGGTTGAGCAGGCCAGAAGGGCTGGTGCTGTACTGGTTGAGATCGCCCGAATCGTAGGCTCCGGCACGGCCACGGCGTGCGGTCGCCGCCGCGCCCGCCACGGTTGCGCCACCTTGCGGCGCGTTGCGGCTGACCGAGGCGCTTTTTTCTTCATAGGTGCCGCGCAGGCCGGCAGTGAAATCCAGGCGTTCGGTAAGGTGCCAGGTGCCCTGGGCGAACAGGGCAAAACTGTCGGTGCGGATATGCCCGTTGCCGACGCTGCTGACATTGCTCAAGGCCCCTGCTGGCGTGCCGTTCCAGATATCGGCCTGGGGCCCGTAGTAAGCGAAGGATTTGTTGTCCAGGTCGGAGCCAAAGTAGTAAGCGCCCACCACGTAATCGAAGAACCCACCGGTAGGCGAGGCCAGGCGAAACTCCTGGGACCACTGTTTATCTTCCACCGACACACCAGCGTTATACGAGGCCGGCACGTTAAGGCCGTCGTCGTTGCGCGGGGTGAAATTCCACCAGCGGTAGGCGCTGACCGAGGTCAGGGTGAAGTCGCTGGGCAGGGTCCAGTTGGCCTCAAGGGACGTGCCACCCTGGAACACTGTGACGCGCTGGTCGTTGTCCAGGTTGACCTTGCGGTGGGAGCCATTGACCAGGGTCGCCCCGGCCGCATCGGCCCGCGATTGGTAGAGGTTGGTGCCGTTGATGGTCGGGCCGGTGCTGTACAGCACGCGGGTGCCGGCGCTGGAGTCCTCTTCGTTGTAGTCGCCGATCCAGCGCAGGTTGAACGCCTCGTTGGGTTTGTACAGCAGTTGCCCGCGAAAGCCCTGGCGTGAACCGCCGTTGAGGTCGTGGCCGTTGTATTGGTTCTGGATATCGCCGTCGCTGCGGGTGCGATAGGCCGAAAAGCGCCCGGCCAGCGCATCGTTGAGGGGCCCGGAAATCGTGCCCTTGGTCTGGAAATAACCGTCTTCGCCCACCGAGGTCTCGATGCTGCGCTCCGGGGTGAAGCTCGGCGCGCGGGTGCTGATATTGATCACCCCGGCCGTGGTGTTCTTGCCAAACAGCGTGCCTTGCGGGCCGCGCAAGACCTCAAGCTGCTCGATGTCCATCAGGTCGAATACCGCCATGCCCGGGCGCCCGAGGTACACGTTATCGATATACAGCCCGACACTGCCTTCCAGGCCATCGCTGGCCGGGTTGTTGCCCAGGCCGCGAATCGACACGCTGGACTGGCGCGCATGCATGTAGGCGACGTTGACGCTGGGCACCAGTTGCTGCAAATCCTGGATCCGGTAGACCCGCTGGCTTTCCAGCGCCTGGCCACCGATCACACTCATGGGCGTGGGCACTTCCTGGGCGCTTTCGGTGCGGCGGCGAGCCGTCACGGTGACCGTTTCCAGTTGCCCGCTGGCGCTCTCGCCCTTGCGCGCGGGGGCGGGTGTTTCGGCGGCCTGGCTCGGCAACCAACTGGCACTGCCCGCCAGCAACAGCGCCAGGGGCAGGCGCTTGAGCCGCCAGGGGGAAGACGGTACAGCGGGCTTCGACACACTCATAAGCGGCTCCGGAATCGCGGAATATGCACAGTTACATATTCTATAAAGTTATTTATTTATGTTTTTACAAACATTTACTGCATAAGAGATAGCCTTTATAAGGAGTCGACCTAATGCATAGCCAATGCATTTCCCCGATATTTTTAATGTGAAAAATGCATATCGACTTGCGCCAGCTCCGTCACTTCATCGCCCTCGCCGAACAGCGCAGCTTTGTCGCGGCCGCGACCACCGTGAACCTGTCGCAATCGGCCTTCAGCCGTAGCATCCAGGCCCTGGAACACAGTGCCGGCTGCCAACTGGTGGATCGCGGGCGCAAGGACCTGGCCCCGACCAAGCAAGGCCAGGTGCTGCTGGAACATGCACGGCGCCTGGTCAGCGGCGCGCAGCAGTTGGCCAACGAGATCAGCCAGTTCAACGGCCTGGAAGCCGGCGAGCTGCGCTTTGGCTGCGGCCCGGCCCCGGCGGCCGGGTTGATCCCGCGCGCGATCGGCAGCTTTATCGGGCGCTACCCCAAGGCTCGCGTGCAGTTCCAGGTGGATGACTGGCAAAGCCTGGGCAAGCGCCTGCTCAGCGAAGAGTTCGAATTCTTCGTCGCCGACACCCGCCACTTCGAAGCCAACCCCGACTACCAGACCCACCGCCTGCGCCCGCGCAAATGGCACTTTTGCTGCCGCAGCGGGCACCCGTTGGCCCAGCGCGAAAGTGTCAGCGCCGCCGAGCTGATGAGTTATCCCCTGGCCGTGACCATCCGCCCGCCGAACCTGCGCAAGGTCATCGTCGACCTCAGCGGCCGGCCGGACTACACGCCCAATGTCGAATGCGAGAACGGCTACAGCCTGCTGGGGGTGGTGCTGCGTTCCGACGCCATCGGTATCGTCAGCGCCAACAGCGACGTGCTGCACATGGCCCGGGGCGACTTGGTGTGCTTGAAGATCGACGGCCTGGCCGAAGACCTGGAGGAGCGTTACACCCGCTATGGCATCGTCAGTCGGGCGGGGTATCGGTTGTCGCCGCTGGCGGAGGCGATGATCGAGCAGATCAAGGAGGTGGATGAGCAGGATGAACAGGTGTGTGAGCTGGAGAATCTTGCGGTCTGAACGACCGCTATCGCGGGCAAGCCCGCTCCCACAGGTTGATCGCACTCCAATGTGGGCTGACCATGCACCGACTGCATAAACCTCATTCCCCAAATGCACTTGCCTCACCCCCGCTTCACCGGCGAAAAACACCGCCTGTTCCCCGTTCGGTAAACCCTCATGTCCCCTGTGCGCAACGTGCTCTACATCATGTGCGACCAACTGCGTCGCGATTACCTTTCCTGCTACGGCCACGCCCACCTGCACACGCCGAATATCGATCGCCTGGCCGCCGCCGGCGTGCGTTTCAGTCGCGCCTACACCCAGGGCACGATCTGCGGGCCGTCGCGCATGTCGGCCTATACCGGGCGCTACGTCAGCAGCCATCAAGTGGCATGGAACGCCGTGCCGCTGCCCCTGGAAGAGCTGACCATCGGCGACTACCTGCGCCCCCACGGCATCCGCACCGCGCTGGTGGGCAAGACCCACGCCACGCCCAATCTCGACGCCTTGCAACGCCTGGAGATCGACCCCGACAGCGCGCAAGCGCAGCCACTCAACGAGGTCGGATTCGAGGCGTACTTTCGCCATGACGGGATCTTCCCCGACAGCCCGCTGTTCGAAAGCAAGCGCGAGTCAGCGCCCTACACCCACTACCTGCGCGAACAGGGTTATGCCGGCGCCAACCCCTGGCATGAATGGGCCAACGCCGCCGCCGGCGAAGACGGGGAAGTGCTGAGTGGCTGGCACATGCGCAACGCCCACTTGCCGGCGCGGGTGGACGAGGCGCATTCGGAGACGGTCTACACCACCGACCGCGCCATCGACTTTATCCACGAACAAGGCGAGCAGCCCTGGTGCCTGCACCTGTCGTACATCAAGCCGCACTGGCCCTATATCGCGCCTGCGCCGTATCACGCGTTGTATGGCGTCGATCAGGTGCAGGCGCCCATCCGCGCCGAGCCCGGGCAGGCCAGCGATCACCCGGTGTACCAGGCCTTCCGCCAACACCAGGAGAGCTTGAATTTTTCCCGCGACGAGGTACGGCTACGGGTGATTCCCACCTACATGGGCCTGATCAAGCAGGTGGATGACCAGCTCGGCCGACTGTTCGATGTGCTGCACAGCACTGGCCGCTGGGATGACACGCTGATTGTGTTCACCAGCGACCATGGCGACTTCCTCGGCGACCACCACCTGGGCGAAAAAGAGTTTTTGCTGGAGCCGGCGGTGGGGGTTCCGCTGATTGTCCGCGACCCGCGTGCCGCTGCCGATATCAGTCGAGGTACGGTGGACGCGCGCCTGGTGGAAACCATCGATGCCCTGCCCACGTTCCTTGAGGCCCTGGGCCTGCCCAACGCCGAGCATCGCCTGGAAGGCCGCTCGTTGATCGCGCTGCTGCATGGCCTGGAAACCGACTGGCGCCGCTACGCCATTGCCGAGTACGACTACGCCTTCCAGGCACCGGCCCGCGAACGCCTGGCGCAGCCGATCGACCGTTGCCGCATGACCATGGTGCGCAGCGAACGCTGGAAATACCTGGCCTATGACGGCTTTCGCGCGCAGCTGTTCGACCTCGAAAACGATCCCCAGGAACTGCACGATTTGGGCGCTGACCCGGCGTATGCCCCGGTGCGCGAAGAGCATCAGGGCTATCTGTTCGAATGGCTGCGGGGTTTGAAGCGGCGCACCACCATCAGCCACGCGGAGATTGACCTGCGGGGCCAGCGGTTTCGTTATGGGGAGCCAGAAGCGGAAAAGGTGGTGCAGATCGGGGTTTGGTAACCCCCCCCCTGTGGGAGCGGGCAAGCCCGCTCCCACAGTTGATCTGCGCTGGGCTACACGCCCTTGATGGTCTGGCTCCGCTGCCCCTGTACCCCGACCGGCACATCACCCTTGAGGGTCACGCGGCGCACGATGCGTTCCTGGGTGCCGTAGTCATCCACTGCGTAATGCTGGGTGGCGCGGTTGTCCCAGATCGCTACGTCGCCGGTGTTCCAGCGCCAGCGCACGGTGTTTTCCAGGCGGGTGACGTGGCTTTGCAGCAAGTTGAACAAGTGCGCGGAGTCGGCCTGCGAGTAGCCCTTCAGGCGCTTGACGAAATGCCCCAGCAGCAAGGTCTTCTCGCCGCTGACCGGGTGTACGCGCACCACCGGGTGCTCGGTCTCGTACACCGTCGAGGTGAAGATCTTGCGGTATTCCTCGAGCTTTTCAGGCGCCACATCCGGCTTGCGCGCGGCGTAGTCGTATTCGTTGCTGTGTACCGCCCACAGGGTGTCGGCCAGCGCGCGCACTTCGGGCGTCAAGTCGTTGTAGGCGCTGGAAGTGTTGGCCCAGACCGTGTCGCCACCCGATGGCGGCGCCAGCACCGAACGCAGGATCGAGGCCTTGGGGTACGCATCGACGAAGGTCACATCGGTGTGCCAGGAGTTGGCACGATGACCACGGGCGCCATCGAGTTCCAGCAAAAACCGCGTGCCATCGCGCACCGGCACCGTGGGGTGGGCAATCGGCTCGCCGAGCAAGTGGGCAAACGCTTCCTGGCTCTGGTCATCGAGGTGAGTCTGCTGCCGAAAGAAGATCACCTTGTACTGCACCAGCGCTTGCTGGATGGCGTCGACGGTGGCGGCGTCGAGGTCGCCGGACAGTTTGATGCCCCGGATCTCGGCGCCGATACGCCCGGCGACCGGGTGGATATCCAGCGCCAGGGCGACGGGTTGAACAGCGAGTGCGGCATTGCTCATTGGATGACCCTCATGTGTCTGCTTACGGTTGGGTGACGCTGTGCCAACGCTCTATTCATATGCAATTTAGGTCTAGCAAATGAACACATGCTTCGTTGACGGAATAAGAGCTTGCATTTAAAACCTCAGCTCCCCTGGTCGCAAATGCCTTCGACCTATTTTTAAAATGCCGGGAAAGCATATGGATCTTCGCCAACTGCGCTACTTCATCGCCCTCAACGAACACCGCAGTTTTGTGCGCGCGGCCGACGCCATGGGCATCACGCAACCGGCGTTCAGCCGCAGCATCCAGGGCCTGGAACAGGAATTTGGCTGCGTGCTGGTGGACCGTGGCCACAAGGATCTGCGCCCCACCCCGGAAGGCCAGGTGGTGCTGCAACATGCCCTGAGCCTGGTGCACGGCGCCGCGCTGCTGAGCAGTGAAGTGACGCGCATGACCAAGCTCGATGCGGGCGAACTGCGCTTCGGTTGCGGCCCGGCGCCAGCGGTGAAGCTGGTGCCGGACGCGGTGGCGCGCTTCGTCAACGCGCACCCGAAAATCCGCACGCGGTTCCAGGTGGATAACTGGGAAACCCTGAGCCGCAGCCTGAGCCGGGAAGAGATCGAATTCTTTATCGCCGACATCCGCCAGTTCGAAGCCGATCCGAATTTTCAGACCCAGGCGCTTTCGCCCAAACGCGGGGTATTTTTTTGCAGGCCTGGCCACCCACTGCTGGCCAAGGACAGCCTTTCGACCAACGACATGTTCGACTACCCGCTGGCGTCGCCGCTGATCTCCCAGGGCATTCGCAAACTGCTGGCGAACCTCAGCGGGCGCATGGACTTTTCACCGAGCATCCAGACCGAACACTTCCCGGCGCTGGTGAAGATCGTGTTGCAGTCCAACGCCATTGGCGTGGGCACCGAGGAAGCCTTTGCCGAGGACATCGCCCGCGGCGCCCTGGTGCTGCTGCACTGGCGCAACCTGCCACAGAACATGGAGACCATGAGCGCGCGGTGCGGGATCGTCAGCCGCACCGGCTCGCGCTTGTCGCCGGCGGCAAAAGCGATGATCGAGACGTTGGTGGCGGTGGATCGGCAGGAGGTGGATGTGGCGGTCTGAAGGGCGCCATCGCAGGCAAGCCAGCTCCCACATTTGACCGCACTCCCATGTGGGGGCTGGCTTGCCTGCGATGAGGCCCGTTCATGCACTGTAGATTTCACTTCGCGGTCTAGCGGGCCCCTGTAGGAGCCGGCTTGCCGGCGAAAAACCTGAGCACACTGCGGGGCACCAGGCACCCCGCGTTATCGTTGAAGGCTCCTACAGTTGCGCCGCCACCAACCCCGGCACCACCCAATCACTGACCTGGAACGACTTGCGAATCAGCCGCTCCTTCGAAGCCAGATCCACCGCGTCCTGCAGCTTGCCCAGGAACACCGGATCCAACGTCGACGGGAAAATCTCACTGAGTTTCTGATCCTTCAGATCATTGGTCAGAATCACCGGCGGATAACTCGCCAGCCCCGACACCAAATCGATATACGCCTGCTTGTTGTTGTCATCGGTCAACCACTGCACCGCCTGCTGCTGCGCCTTGAGCAGCTTGGCCACCACCTCGGGATGGGCGTCGACAAATGTGCCGCTGCCCACCAGCACCGCCTGGATGCTGCCTGCGTCGCCAAGGTCCTTGGTGGTCAGGGGGATTTCGGCCAGGCCCTTGGCCTGCAATGAACTGAGGTTCGACCCGCCCCAGGTCGCATCGATCTGCTTGGCGGCCAGGGCGGCCACGGCGGCGTTGAAATCCAGGTTGATGATCTTCAGGTCCTTTTCACTCAAGCCCTGGCTGGCCAGGGCGCCGTTGAGGGACAACTGGGTGGCCGTGCCGCGAAACACCGCCACACGCTTGCCCTTAAGGTCCTGCAAGGTCTTGATCCCCGAGCCCGGCACCACGCCCAGGTATTGCTTCACCCCGCGAGCGGTGGCGCTCAACAGGCGGGTGTCGAGGCCATTGGAACGGCCGATGATCGCTGCCAGGTCGCCCAGGTAAGCCAGGTCCACCTGGCCGTTGGCAAAGGCTTCATTGATCACGGGGCCGGCGCCCTTGAAGTAATTCCACTGGATCTTGATGCCCTGGTCGGCGAAGGCTTTTTCAAAGATCTGCTGGCTCCTCAGCACATCCGTCAAGCCACCACCGCTGTTCTGGGTACCGGCGCTCAGGTCGGGCACGGCGATGCGGATTTCCTTGAGGTCGGCGGCATGCACCAGCCCGGCGAGCGCGGTGCCGGCGACCAGGGTGATCAAGCGTTTAAAGGGCAGTTTCATAGCGGTGCTCCTGTGGGCGGCGGTGGCCTTTGGAGCAGTAAGTACGCACAACACGTTCAAAACTTTAAATACTATAAATTCACAATTTAATAGCTTTTTGGACTATGCAGCCGCAGACGCCGGTTCCAGAGGGTTATGCATCAACAGCATGGAAAATATTCTCCAAATGCATTGGATGCGTGTCGGGCAGAGGCTTTAAATGGTTTTTCTTATCCCTAAATAATCTTGATTGTTTGTTTATAAGATCAAAATCACATAACGCACTCGCCGACCACGGAGGTCTTCCATGGCCCGAATCTCACTGTTGAGCCTGCCGCTCGCCGCCCCTGCCAAGCCCGGGCGGGCACATTGGCCGAACCTGAGTGAACGCCTGCTGCCATGGCTGCTGCCACTCACGCTGTTTGCGCTGTGGTGGCTGGCCAGCCGTCAGCACTGGATGAGCGAGCAGATATTGCCCGCCCCCGCGCTGGTCTGGAGCAGCGCCGTGGAACTGGCCGGCGGCGAGTTGTGGAGCCATTTGGCGATCAGCCTGCAACGGCTGTTCTGGGGTTTGCTCGCAGGGGTCGGCGCCGGGGCGTTGCTGGGTGCGCTGCTGGGCTTGAGTGCCCGCGCCGAGCGCCTGGTGTTCCCCACCTTCAGCGCCCTGTCGCAAGTCCCGACCCTGGCCTGGATCCCGCTGTTCATGGTGTTTTTCGGGATCGGCGAAACCCTCAAGCTGGTGGTGCTGGTCAAGGCGATTGTGGTGCCCGTGACCCTGCACACCCTGGTCGGCGTGCGCGACGCCCAGCCCGGTTTACGCGAGGCCGCGCGGGTGCTGCGCTTGCCCACGCACCTGCTGATCCGCCGGCTGATCCTGCCCGCCGCACTGCCCGCCTTCATGGCAGGTGTACGCCTGGCCCTGGCCGCCGGCTGGACCTCGTTGCTGGCCGTGGAATTGCTGGCCTCCAGCGAAGGCATCGGCTACCTGATGGTGTGGGCACGGCAGCTGTTCATGCTCGATATCGTATTTTTATGCATCGTGGTCATTGGCGTGCTGGGCGTGGCGATGGATCGCGGCATTGGCTGGCTGGATCGCAAGTGGGTGCACTGGCCCCATCCGGCGACCGCGCAGATCCGCCGTGGCCCGCGCTACCAGGGCTGGCAACGCCTGCAACCGTGGTTGCTGCCCTTGAGCCTGTTGGCGCTGTGGCAGTCGGCGACAGCCCTGGACTGGGTCGATCCCAATATCCTGGTCAGCCCGTGGACCGTGTTGTACACCACCGCCAGCGGCATATTCGATGGCAGCCTGCTCAGCGCCCTGGGCAAAAGCCTGGGACGCACCTTGAGTGGCTTGCTCCTTGGCGGCGGGCTGGGTTTTGCCCTTGGCCTGCTGTTGGGCCTGTCGCGCCGCAGTGAGCGGGTATTGGGCCCGACCCTGGCGGCGCTGCGCCAGATCGCGATTTTTGCCTGGGTACCGCTGCTTACCGCCTGGTTCGGCCTGGGGGAGTTGGCCAAGTCGGTGTTTATCGCCCTTGCCGCGTTTTTCCCGCTGTTTATCGCCACCCAACGCAGCGTGCTCAACCTCTCGCCGCAGCTCAATGAAGCCGCCCAGGTGCTGCGCCTGAGCCTGGCCCTGCGCCTGCGCCGCCTGGTGCTGCCGGGGGCGGCGGCGGGCATTTTTGCCGGGCTGCGCCTGAGCCTGATCTACGCCTGGCTGGGCACCATCGGCGCGGAATATTTCATGCCGTCCAATGGCGGCATCGGCAGCCTGATGATCGGCGCCCAACAGCTGCTGCGCATGGACCTGATCATGAGCGGCATGCTCCTGGTCGGCCTCACGGGCGCGGCACTCAACCTTATCGGCCAACGCATCGAAACCCGCGCCACGCGCTGGAGACACGCATGACTGCACCTATCGTCAGCTTCAACCATGTGGGCAAGACCTTCGACGTCGATGGCTTCGAGCTGGAGGCCATCCGCGAATTCAACCTGGACATTGCCGAGGGCGAGTTCGTCGCGATCGTCGGTTCCAGCGGCTGCGGCAAATCCACCTTGCTGCGCCTGCTGATCGGCCTGGATACGCAGTTTCGCGGCGAAATCCGCGTCGATGGCAAGGCAGTGCAAGGCATCGGCGGCGAGCGCGGCATCGTGTTCCAGGAACACCGTTTGTTCCCGTGGCTGACGGTGGCAGAAAACATCGGCCTGGGCCTGGTCAACGAGCCTTTGAGCGAGGCCCAGCGCCAACAGCGCATCAGCGATTTTATCGAACTGGTGGGCCTCACCGATTTCACCCGCGCCTACCCACACCAATTGTCCGGCGGCATGGCGCAACGGGTGGCAATCGCCCGCGGCCTGGTGGCCAGCCCGCGCATCCTGTTGCTGGACGAGCCCTTCGGCGCCCTCGACGCCCTGACCCGCCAGCAGATGCAGGATGAACTGCTGGCGATCCGCGCCCGCGCCAGAATCACCACGGTGCTGGTGACCCACGATGTGGAAGAAGCGATTTTTCTTGCCGACCGCGTGGTGGTGATGGAGCCCCGGCCCGGGCGGATCAAGCAGGTGGTGGACATCGCCCTGCCCCATCCGCGCCAGCGCAGCAGTTTCGACTTCCACCAATTGCGCGAAGAACTGCTGCACGAGCTGATCAGCGACGACCATTACCAGCCGCCGCTGCGTGAACAGATCCGTGACCTGCCCCTGGCGTTTATTGCCTGCTGAATGAGGAGTGTCTTGATGTCGCAACGTCCCAACTTTCTAGTGATCCTGGCCGATGACATGGGCTTCTCCGACCTTGGGGCCTTTGGCGGGGAGATCTCTACGCCGCACCTGGACGCCCTGGCGCTCAACGGCCTGCGCCTGACCGATTTTCACACCGCGCCCACCTGCTCGCCGACCCGCTCGATGCTGCTCACCGGCACCGACCACCATATCGCCGGCATCGGCACCATGGCCGAGGCGCTGACCCCGGAGCTGATCGGCAAGCCGGGCTATGAGGGCTACCTCAACGACAAGGTGGTGGCCCTGCCCGAACTGCTGCGCGACGCCGGTTACCAGACCCTGATGAGCGGCAAATGGCACCTGGGGCTGACCGCTGAACTGGCGCCCCATGCCCGGGGTTTCGAGCGCTCGTTTTCGCTGCTGCCGGGGGCGGCCAACCACTATGGTTTCGAGCCGCCCTACGACGACACCACCCCTGGCCTGCTCAAATCCACCCCGGCGCTGTATATCGAGGACGACCGCTTCGTCGAGCAATTGCCCGAAGGTTTCTATTCCTCGGATGCCTTTGGCGACAAGCTTTTGCAGTACCTCAAGGAACGCGACCAGGCCCGGCCGTTCTTCGCCTACCTGCCGTTTTCCGCCCCGCACTGGCCGTTGCAGGCGCCGGTAGAGATCGTCGACAAATACCGTGGCCGCTACGACGCCGGCCCCGAGGTGCTGCGCCTGGAGCGCCTGGAAAAACTCAAGGCCCTGGGGCTGATCGATGCCGAGGTCGAGCCCCATCCGCTGATCGAACTGAACACCCAGTGGGCGGCCCTGAGCGATGAACAACGCCAGGTCTCGGCGCGGGCCATGGAAGTGTATGCGGCGATGGTCGAGCGCATGGACTGGAACATCGGCCGGGTGGTGGAGTACCTGCGCCAGCAGGGGCAACTGGACAATACCTTCATCCTGTTTATGTCCGACAACGGCGCCGAGGGCGCGCTGCTGGAAGCCTTCCCCAAATTCGGGCCTGAGCTGCTGACTTACCTCAACCAGCATTACGACAACAGCCTGGGCAACATTGGCCGCGCCAACTCCTATGTCTGGTATGGACCGTCCTGGGCCCAGGTGGCCACCGCGCCGTCGCGCCTGTTCAAGGCCTTCACCACCGAAGGCGGGATCCGCGTGCCGGCGCTGGTGCATTACCCGCAGTTGGCACTCAAGGGTCGGATCAGCCATGGCTTTGGCACGGTGATGGATATCACCCCGACCATTCTCGACCTGGCCGGCGTGCGCCACCCCGGCAAACAGTGGCGCGGCAAGCCGATTGCACCGCTGCGAGGCAAGTCGTGGCTGGGCTTTTTATCTGGGGAAACCGCGCAGGTGCACGACGAACATACCGTCACCGGCTGGGAGCTGTTCGGCCGCCGGGCGATTCGCCAGGGGCAGTGGAAGGCGGTGTACATTCCAGGGCCCGTGGGGCCGGCGACCTGGCAGCTGTATGACTTGGGCAGGGATCCTGGAGAGATCCATGACCTGGCGTCGAGCCAGCCGGAAAAGCTGGCGACCTTGATTGGCCATTGGCAGCAATATGTGGAGGAGACCGGGGTGGTGCTGAGTGCTTCGCCGTTTCAGCCGGACTGAGGTTTTTCAGTGTCTGGGCTGGCCCCATCGCGGGCAAGCCCGCTCCCACATTTTTTGATTTGTGAATACATTCGAATGTGGGAGCGGGCTTGCCCGCGATGGGGCCAGTGAAGGCGCCGCATCAACCCTGCGCCATCTCCCGCAACCGCTGGGCATCAAGTATCTCAATCTCCCCATACCCCAACCGCACAACGCCCTGCTCTTGCAACGCCTTGAGCAGCGCATTGATCGTCTGGCGCGACACCCCCAGCATCGCCGCCAAATCTTCCTGCGCCAGTTGCACCACGCGCCGCGAGCCGTCGATCTCGCCATAACCCTCGGCAATCATCCACAGCCGATGGGCCACCCGCACCGACGCCGGCGCAAGGCTCAACTGCTCGATATTGATAAAGGTCAGCCGCAACTTCTGGCTCATCAACAACGCCATGTCCCGCCAATAGGCCGGGCTTTGCGCAAGCAAGTGCAGGATCGCCGACTGCGGCACCTGCAACAGCGTGCAAGGCCCGACCGCACAAGCGTCATGGGTGCGTGGCAGGCCGTCGAACACGGCGATTTCGCCAAACCAGAAGGGCGCTTGCGCCAGGCTCAACAACGCCTCCTTGCCCTGGGCGCTCACTGCGCTGATCCGCAGGCTGCCATCGAGCACCGCATACAAGCCACATGGCGGATCACCGCGCTTGAACAGCACCTGCCCCGCCGCCAGCTGCCGCACGCGGGCGTGGGCCAGCAGGCTATGCTGCAAGGGAGCAGGCAGATGGCGGTACCAGTGGCCGCTGGACAGGCGCCCATGCCAAGACTCTGCGTCCATGAGAACTCCAAAGATTGTCGCCCAGTTGACAGTTTGTCGCAGTCCTACAGGGCATGATCAAGCATCCTACAGGAGGAATAACAATGAAAAGCCTCGTCGACCACCTCAGCCAATACGCCGCCTACCACCGCGACCCGCGCAACATCGCCAGCCACTTTATCGGCATCCCCATGATAGTGGTGGCCGTCGCCGTGCTGCTGTCACGCCCCGAATGGCAGGTGGCCGGCCTGTGGCTATCACCGGCGGTGCTGCTGGCGCTGTTTTCTGCAGGGTTCTACCTGCGCCTGGAACTGGCGCTGGGGGTGTTGATGAGTGTGCTGATGGGCCTGTCGGTCTGGGCTGGACATGTGCTGGCGGCGCAAAGCACGCTGGTGTGGCTCAGCAGCGGCATCGGCCTGTTTGTGCTGGGCTGGGTGATCCAGTTTGTCGGCCATTACTACGAGGGGCGCAAGCCGGCCTTTGTCGATGACGTGTCCGGGCTGATCGTGGGGCCGCTGTTTGTGGTGGCGGAGTTGGCGTTTTTGCTGGGGTTGCGCCATGAGCTCAAGCGGCAGATTGAAGAGCGGTCGGGGCCGGTGCGCGCGCTCGCTCGACACACACCTGTGTAGGCGCTGGCTTGCCTGCGATAGCATCACTGCGGTGTGACTGATACACCGAGGTGTCTGCATCGCAGGCAAGCCAGCTCCTACATGTGATTGGTGCAGGCCAGAGACTCAGGCTTTTTGCCAGACCTTGGGTTTGAAGAACAACGTCTCGCCCCGCTCCAGCCCGGTCAGGCTGTCGTGATCCTTCACCACTTCCGCTTCGATCAGTTCGCTCTGGCCTTCGACCTTCAGCGTGACCCGCGTGGTAGCGCCCAGCGGGCGGATGTCGCGCACTTGCGCAGCGTGGTGGTCTTCCAGTTCATGGCGTGACAACGACACTTCGTGCGGGCGGAACAGCAGGTGCTGGTCTTCGCCCAGGTGCAGGCGGTTGGAGTCGCCGAGGAAGTGGTAGACGAAATCGCTGGCCGGGTTTTCGTAGACGTCGCCCGGCGAGCCGATCTGCTCGATCACGCCTTTATTCATCACCACGATGCGGTCGGCGACTTCCATGGCTTCTTCCTGATCGTGGGTCACGAACACCGAGGTCAGGTTGATGTCCTCGTGCAAGCGGGCCAGCCAGCGGCGCAGCTCTTTACGGACCTTGGCATCCAGGGCGCCGAAGGGTTCGTCGAGCAGCAGCACCTTGGGCTCAACCGCCAGGGCGCGGGCCAGGGCGATCCGCTGGCGCTGGCCGCCGGAGAGTTGTTCCGGGTAGCGATCCGACAACCAGTCCAGTTGCACCATATTCAGCAGTTCGTGGACCTTGGCGGCGATCTGGGTTTCGTTCGGGCGCTGGCTCTTAGGTTTCATGCGCAGGCCGAACGCGACGTTGTCGAACACGGTCATGTGGCGGAACAGCGCGTAGTGCTGGAACACAAAACCGACGTTGCGATCACGCACATCGTGGCCGGACACGTCTTCGCCGTGGAACACGATGCTCCCGGCATCCGGGGTTTCCAGGCCGGCAATGATGCGCAGCAAGGTGGTCTTGCCGCAGCCGGAGGGGCCAAGCAATGCCACCAGCTCGCCACTCTGGATATCCAGATTGATGCTGTCCAGGGCCTTGAAGGCGTTGAAGTTCTTGCTGACGTTACGGACTTCGATCGACATGACTTATTCCTCAGCCGCACCGGCGCGCAGGCGGTTAATACGGTTCTCGCTCCACTGCTTGAGCAGCAGGATGAAGAGCGCCAGGATCAGCAACAGACTCGCCACCGCAAACGCGGCGACGTGGTTGTATTCGTTGTAGAGAATCTCGACGTGCAGCGGCAAGGTGTTGGTCACGCCGCGAATGTGGCCGGACACCACCGACACCGCGCCGAACTCACCCATTGCCCGCGCAGTACACAGCACCACGCCGTAGATCAGGCCCCACTTGATGTTGGGCACGGTGACATGCCAGAACATCTGCCAGCCATTGGCGCCCAGAAGGCGCGCGGCTTCTTCTTCCTGGGTGCCCTGCTCCTGCATCAGCGGGATCAACTCACGGGCCACGAACGGCACGGTGACGAAGATCGTCGCCAGCACGATGCCCGGCAAGGCGAAGACGATCTGGATATCGTGATCCTGCAACCACGGCCCAAAGAAGCCCTGGGCACCGAACATCAGCACGTAGACCAGGCCGGCGATCACTGGCGAGACCGAGAACGGCAGGTCGATCAGGGTCACCAGCATGCTCTTGCCACGGAACGAGTACTTGCTCACGCACCAGGCCGCACTGACACCGAACACCAGGTTGAGCGGCACCGAGATCAGCACGGCAATCACCGTCAGCTTCAAGGCTGACAGCGCGTCGGGCTCAAAGATCGCGGCAAAGAACGCGCCCAGGCCGAGCTTGAGGCCCTGGGACACCACGATAAACAGCGGCAACAGCAAAAACAGGGCGAAGATCAGCCAGCCAAGGCCGATCAGGATACGGCGCGAAACCGCACTGCCACGGCGGGCAGCGTTGGCCGAAGACGCGGCGGAAATAGACGATTGGGACATGTTCCGCGCCTCCTTATGGGTGTTCGATGCGCCGCTGCAACAAGTTGATCAGCAGCAGCAGGACAAAGGAAACCACCAGCATCAGCACGCCGATGGAGGTAGCGCCGGTGTAGTCGTATTGGTCGAGCTTGACCATGATCAGCAGCGGCAGGATCTCGGTTTTCATCGGCATGTTGCCGGCAATGAAAATCACCGAGCCGTACTCACCCACGCCACGGGCAAATGCCAGGGCAAACCCGGTCAACCAGGCTGGCAGCAGCGCCGGCACGAGGATGTAGCGGAACACCTGCAAGGGCTTGGCGCCCAGGCAGGCGGCGGCTTCTTCGATTTCCCGGGGGATATCGGCCAATACCGGCTGCACGGTGCGCACCACAAAGGGCAGGGTGACGAAGGTCAGGGCCAGGGTGATGCCCAAAGGGGTGTAGGCGATCTTGAAGCCCATGTCGGTGGCGAACTGGCCGACCAGGCCGGACGGCGCGTACAGCGCAGTCAGCGCAATACCGGCCACGGCGGTGGGCAGGGCGAACGGCAGGTCGATCATCGCGTCGATAATCTTGCGCCCGGGGAAGGTGTAGCGCACCAGCACCCACGCCAGCAACGTACCGATCACGCCGTTGATCAGCGCGGCGTACAGGGCGGTACTGAAGCTCAACTTCAAGGCTGCCCAGACTCGCGGCGCCGAGATGATGGCCCAGAACTGATCCCAGGTGAGTTGGGCGGCATGGACGAACATGGCCGCCAGCGGTATGAGCACAATCAGGCTGAGGTACACCAAGGTGTAGCCCAGCGTCAGCCCGAAGCCGGGTATGACGGGGGAGATACGACGCGACATAAAAGTCCTTGGTTAGCGGGTAGATACCCCTGCCGGAGCAAGCCTTTGTGGGAGCCGGGCTTGCCCGCGATGCAGGCACCTCGGTGTATCAGTTACACCGCGGTGATGCTATCGCGGGCAAGCCCGGCTCCCACACAAAGCTCGTACCTAGCAGTAGTGTGGCTTACTGCGCCGTGTAGATCTGGTCGAACACGCCACCGTCGTTGAAGAATTTCGGTTGGGCAGTTTTCCAGCCGCCGAAGTCTTTGTCGATAGTCACCAGGTCCAGTTTCGGGAACTGCTGGGCGTATTTGGCGGCCACATCCTTGTCACGCGGGCGGTAGAAGTTCTTCGCCGCGATCTCCTGGCCAGCCGGGCTGTACAGGTGGTTGAGGTACGCCGTGGCAATTTCGGTGTTGCCCTTTTTCTCGGCATTCTTGTCGACCACGGCCACGGGTGGCTCGGCGAGGATCGACAGGGACGGCACGATGATGTCGAACTTGTCAGCGCCGCCATCTTCCTTGAGGGCCAGGAACGCTTCGTTTTCCCAGGCCAGCAACACGTCACCCTGACCGTTGTTGACGAAGGTGATGGTCGAACCGCGAGCACCGGTGTCGAGGATCGGCACGTGCTTGAACAGCTCTTTCACGTATTCCTGGGCCTTGGCTTCGCTGCCACCGGCCTTGAGGCCATAGGCCCAGGCGGCGAGGAAGTTCCAGCGGGCGCCGCCGGAGGTTTTCGGGTTTGGCGTGATCACCGATACGTCATTCTTGATCAGGTCGCCCCAGTCCTTGATGCCCTTGGGGTTGCCCTTGCGCACCAGGAACACGATGGTCGAGGTGTATGGCGTGCTGGCTTCAGGCAGGCGGGTCTGCCAGTTCTCTGGCAGGGTCTTGCCCAGCTTGGCGATTTCGTCGATGTCGCCGGCCAGGGCCAGGGTCACCACGTCGGCGCGCAGGCCGTCGATCACCGCCCGGCCTTGCTTGCCCGAACCACCGTGGGACTGCTGGATCTTCACGTTGTCGCCAGGGTGTGCCTTCTTCCAGAAAGCCGTGAATTCAGCGTTGTAGTCCTGGTACAGCTCACGGGTCGGATCGTAGGAAACGTTGAGCAGCTCGTAATCCTTGGCCACTGCGGAACCGGCAAACACGGCGCTGGCCAGGGCGGCCAGGGCATAACGGCGAATCGACGACATAGACAAGCTCCTGAAATTCTTGGGTGTTGGCTTTTCTTATTAGTACGGGTCCCGCAATCGAAGCGCCGTGTTGCCTCAGCTCGGTTTGTTGCCCGGGCTCTGCAAGCGGAATTTCTCTTTGCGTTCGATCTGCACCACTTGGGCGTTGTGTACGGTGATTTCCACTGCGCCAAAACGCAGGTCACGCAATGCGCTTTGGATCTCGCGCAAAATGGCTGCTTCGTCCTGGCCGTCAACGCTGCGTAGAGATGCGCTCATGGTCGTGCTCCTGAAATGAGAAGTGCCTGGCAGTGGCGGCACTGCTTGCGGCGTGAGAGCGATAGTAGATAAGCGCGGATATTCTTAAAAATACTATTTAAGAATGTTTATATAACCAGAAAGAATTTTCAGGCAGGACACGACGTTAAGGCGTACGCAGATGCAAATGTGGGAGCGGGCTTGCTCGCGATAGCGGTGTATCAGTGCCAGATTTACTGGCTGACACTCCGTCATCGCGGGCAAGCCCGCTCCCACATTTGTTGCATTCCAACCCCCGGTGGGGGTTAGTGGATGGCGGGTGCCCTGGCCCAATCGATGTCAGCCGCCAGCATCGGCCGGCCAAACCAGTAGCCCTGGCCAAGATCGCACTGGTGATTCAACAGGAACCGCGCCTGTTCCATCTGCTCGATGCCTTCGGCGTGTACTTGCATGCCCATGCTCTGCGCCAGGGCGATGACCACCCGTACAATCGCCGCATCGTCTTCATCCCACGGCAGGCCGGCGACGAAGCCCTGGTCGATTTTCAGCTTCTGCACCGGCAACCGCTTGAGGCGCAGCAGTGACGAATAGCCCGTGCCGAAGTCATCGATCGCCAGGCTCAGGCCCAGCTCGCGCAGGCGGTGAAGTTGCTCCAGGGCCATTTCCGGGTCGTCCATCACCGCGCTTTCGGTGACTTCCAGCTCCAGTTTCGCCGGATCCAGGCCGGTTTCATGCAGCACCTTGGCCACCTGCTCGTACAGTTCGTGGCGGGCAAACAGGCGGCTGGAGATATTCACCGCCAGGAAGGACAGGCCCCGGCCCTCAGCCAGCCACCGGCACATCTGCCGGCAGGCCTGGTCCATGACCCAGGCATCGATCTCGGCGATCAGCCCGGTGCGCTCGGCAATCGGGATAAATTCTGCTGGCGGCACCAGGCCGCGCAATGGGTGCTGCCAGCGCACCAGGGCTTCCACGCCAATCATCTGGCTGGTTTGCAGGTCGTGGACCGGCTGGTAGTAGACCCGCAGCTCTTGCTGATCGAGGGCGCGGCGCAGCTCATTGCCGATCTCGATCCTGTGCTGAGCGTGGGCGGTCAGCTCCTCGGTGTACAAGGCGTAGCCTTCGCGCCCGGAGCTCTTGGCCTTGAACAACGCGGAGTCTGCGTTGCGCAGCAATTGTTCGGCACTCAAGGCGTCGCTGGGGAACAGGCTGATGCCAATACTGACGCTGACAAACAACTGGTGACCATCGAACACAAACGGCTGCTTCATGCCGTCGATGATGCGCTGGGCCAAGGCGGCCGCCTGGACCACCTGTGGACAACTTTCCGCCAGCACCGCGAATTCATCGCCGCCCAGGCGCGCCAGGGTCACGCCCGGGCCGAACAGGCCCTGCAGGCGCTCGCCCACGGCCTTGAGCAACTGGTCGCCGACATTGTGGCCAAGGCTGTCGTTGATGATCTTGAAGTGGTCCAGGTCCAGCATCAGCAGCGCGCAGCCACGCTTGTGGATCTGCGCCGAGGCCAGCGCCTGTTCGGCGCGGTCGGTGAACAGCAGGCGGTTGGGCAGGTCGGTCAACGGGTCGTGGTGGGCCAGGTGGGCCAGTTCGTGCTCGGAATGCTTGATGGCACTGATGTCGGAAAACACCGCCACGTAATGGCTGACCTGGCCCTGGTCGTCATGGATGACGCGGATGGTTTGCCACTGTGGATAAATTTCCCCGCTTTTACGTCGGTTCCAGATCTCGCCGCTCCATTCCCCGTCTTGATTGAGGGTACGAAACATCTGCTCATAAAAAGCCGGCGAATGGCGGCCGGACTTGAACAGGCTCGGCTGACGCCCCATTACGTCATCCACCTGGTAACCGGTGATTTCGATAAAGGCGCGGTTGACGTGGACAATCCGCCCGCGTGCGTCGGTGACCAACACCCCTTCGCGGGTGCAATCGAACACCGCCGCCGCCTGGCGCAGGCGTTCGCGGTTTTCCTTCAAGGGTTGCTGGATGCGATGAACGCGGGCGCTGCGGGCGCACAACAGGAAAATAAACAGGGCGCTGAGGGTCACCCACAGGTAGCCGCGCAGCATCTGCCAGTGGACCATTTCCGTCGGTTCATCGATGAAATTGATAAATACCTGCTGGCTGAGCTGGATCCACAGGACGGAAAGCAGCAAGTACACCAGCCCTGCACGTAGGGCACCTCGGTATGAAAGCAGCATATAACTAGTAATCCTTACTAAAAAACAGAATCGCCCTACAAAGGCTGCGGATTATAGAATAAGTAACATCTCGTCACTCCTATTCAAAAGGGCGACTGGTTTTATCTGTAGGCTTAGTGATAATGCGTCAGCTGTTCTTTTCTTTATCTGAGGGCCATACAGCCTATGTGGTACAACGGTTTTCTTGACTTGTCAGCCTGGCAACTGGTGGCAGTCACTCTGTTGATGACCCACGTGACCATTATCGGCGTCACGGTCTATCTACACCGCTATTCAGCCCACCGCTCCCTGGAGCTCAATGCCGGCCTGAAACACTTCTTCCGCTTCTGGCTGTGGCTGACCACGGCGCAGAACACCCGCGAGTGGACCGCTATCCACCGCAAGCACCACGCCAAGTGCGAAACCGTCGACGACCCCCATAGCCCGGTGATCAAGGGCCTGTCCACGGTCCTGCGCAAAGGTGCCGAACTGTACCGCGCCGAGGCGGAAAACCCCGAGACCCTGCGCATCTACGGCAAGAACTGCCCGGACGACTGGATCGAACGCAAGCTCTACACCCGTTATCCTCTGCTGGGCGTGGCCCTCATGGGCGTCATCGACGTGCTGCTGTTCGGCACCATCGGCATTACCATCTGGGCGATCCAGATGATGTGGATCCCGTTCTGGGCCGCCGGCGTGATCAACGGCCTGGGCCATGCCATCGGCTATCGCAACTTCGAATGCCGCGACGCGGCGACCAACCTGGTGCCGTGGGGCATCATCGTCGGTGGCGAAGAGCTGCATAACAACCATCACACCTACCCCAACTCCGCCAAGCTGTCGGTGAAGAAGTGGGAATTCGACCTGGGCTGGGCCTGGATCAAGGTGTTCAGCTTCCTGCGCCTGGCCAAGGTGCAACGCGTCGCACCGATTGCCCACAGGGTCGAAGGCAAAGGCCATCTGGACATGGACACCGCCATGGCGATCCTCAACAACCGTTTCCAGATCATGGCCCAGTACCGCAAGCTGGTGATCGCGCCGCTGGTCAAGCAGGAGTTGGAAAAGGTCGATCATTCGGTACGCCACCAGTTCCACCGGGCCAAGCGCCTGCTGTCACGGGAAACCAGCCTGCTGGATGAGCGCCACCATCTGCGCATCCAGGGCATGCTGGAACACAGCCAGGCCTTGAAAGTGATCTACGAAAAGCGCCTGGCGCTGCAACAGATCTGGCTCAAGACCAGCAGCAACGGGCATGACATGCTCGCCGCCATCAAGGAATGGGTGCACGAGGCCGAGGCCAGCGGGATCCAGTCCCTGCGCGACTTTGCCCACCAGTTGAAAACCTACTCCCTACGCCCCAGCGCCTGACACGGTAGGAGCCGGCTTGCCGGCGATGAGGCCTAGTTTCAAGGCCGCCATCGCTGGCAAGCCAGTTCCTACAAGGCCCAGGTACATTTCAAGCCAGCCCCACAGTTTTTTGGCGCCATTTCACAGTCACCGAACATTCCGTCTCAATCGCGACTGATAACGGAACTTAGCTGCAATTCCCCTCTCTCAAACAACACTTCGCCATCCTGGCGGGCCTTGTTTTGACTGCTGTTCAATGCTGCGGCATGTCCAGAGAGAATTGTGCCGATGGTCCACGAAACGGACTCCCCTACCTCCACCACACCTGATTCGACGGATACGTCGCGACCGGCAGCTGCCGCGACCCTACTGGCGTTGATGCACGCCCAGGGCGAAGTGGAGCGCCTGAGCGAGCGCGAACAGTTGTTGAGCTCACTGCTGGTGAGTGTCAACGCCGTGCTCTGGGCCATCGAGTGGGAAACCCGGCGCGTGCTGTACGTAAGCCCCGCCTATGAGCGCATCTTCGGGCGCTCGGCCAGCCTGCTGTTGGCCGAGCACCGCGGCTGGCGCGACAGCATCCACCCCGAAGACCAGCAGTACGCCGAGCACAGCCTGGCCCAGGTGCTGGAGCTGGGTGCAGTGGAGGATCGCCAGTACCGCATCATCACTGCAGACGGGCAGATCCGCTGGCTCAGCGACAAGTGTTTTACCAACCAGCAGGCCACGCCGGGAAAGCCGCTGATTGTGGTGGGCATCGCTGAAGACATCACCGAAAAAAAGCACCTGGAGCTCGAACTGCAACGCCTGGCCACCACCGACGTGCTGACCCGCAGCAGCAACCGTCGCCACTTCTTCGAGTGCGCCCATCACGAATTCGAACGCGCTTGTGCCCAAGGCCTGCCGCTGGCCTTCCTGCTGCTCGACATCGATGATTTCAAGGCCATCAACGACACCTACGGCCACCTGGAGGGCGATCAGGTGTTGCTGCGTATCGCCGAGAGCGGTCGCGGGGTGTTGCGCCGTGGCGACCTGTTCGGGCGCATTGGCGGCGAAGAATTTGCCGCGGTACTGCCCGGATGCGCCCCGGAAAGGGCCATGCAAGTCGCCGAACGCCTGGGCCAGGAAGTGCGGCAACTGGGCTTCAGCCATGAAGGCCAACCCTATAGCGTGACCGTCAGCCAGGGCCTGGCCAGCCTCAGCGCCGAAGATGCAACCCTGGACAGCCTGTTCGCCCGGGCCGATGCAGCCATGTATGAAGCCAAGCGCCAGGGCAAGAACCGGGTGATTGCCGGCTGAGTGCCTGCCCTTTCAAGGCACTAAAAATAGCGCCTGGAACACCGCCATCGCGGGCAAGCCCGCTCCCACAGGGGATCTCGACCAGGCGAGAAATTCTGGATACCCCGCCAAACCAATGTGGGATCTCGACCAGGCCGGAAATTTTGGACGCACCACAAAACCAATGTGGGAGTTGTCGAGCTTCAGCGAGGCTACGATGGCGGCGGCACATTCAGCATTGTGGCTGCCTGACACAACGCCTACCCAGGCTTGCGGATGCGCGTGAGCTCTGAAAACCCCACCTTGAGCAACCGCGCCGTCTTGCCCTTGGCCAGCACCTCGACCCCTTCATGCTCGGTCAGCCCCGCCAGTTGCGCCGCCATATTCATCACCAGCGCTTCGCGGGAATACACCCCGCCTTCCAGGGAGTAGATCGCCGCGACCAGTTGGCGCAGCTCCAGGGGCAAGCGCCAGCGCGTACGCAGCGCCGAGCCATAACTGGCGCCAAAGGTGGACAACGACTCGCCAATCAACTCATCGTCCAGTTCGCCACCGCCCTGGCGCCACTCCTGCAAACTGCGCAGCAGGGCCAGGTCGCCCAGGCGATGGAGAATACCGGCGCTGTAGCAGCGCTCGTGATCCAGGTCGAGCATGCGCGCCAAGGCGCGGGCGTATTGCGCAGTCTGCTGGGACAGTTGCCAATGGCGTTCGGCATACTCCATCAAGACTGCATCGCTGAGGATCACGTTGTGCTTGAGGGCCAGGCCAAGGATCAGGTTCATGCTCTGCCCGGCCGCCAGCTTATGCAGCGCCATAGACAGCGTCTGCACCGGCGTGCCGTGCTGGCCGGCGCTGTTCGCGGCGGCGATCAGCACGGCGGTGATCTGTGGATCAACCTTGACCTGTTCTTCCAGCTGCTTGAGGTCAAGCCCCTGCGGCGCAAGGCTGCGTTGCACGGCGGCTTTTACGTCAACCCGCAGCGGCGCGCCGTCCGACAGCTCGCGACGCTGCTCCAGGAACACCGGCAAGGACATGCCCGCCGCCAGGGCCGGGATTTCGCAATACACCGTCTGGCCTTCGTTGAGCAGCAAGTCCTGCAGGCGTTGCGTAAGGCCTTCCATGTTCAAAGGTTTGGTCAGGTAGGCGGTGGGCGCCAGCGGCAACGCTTCGCGCACGCTGGCGCCGTCATTGCGCGCACTCAGCAGGATAAACGGCAACGCCGGCACCCGTCGACGCTGACGCACACTGCGCAACAGGCTCAGGCCATCAACGCCGGGCAGTTCCCAATCGGCAATGATCAAATCGTAAGGTTTATCTCGCAACAACTCGGCGGCTTGCTGCCCGTCGGCGCACACATCCAGCCGCGCGTCGCAGCGCACATTCAACAACACCTGCTTGAGCAGATCCCGCGACCAGGGGTCGGTCTCGGCAATCAGCACTCGGGGTACAGCAGGTAAATCAACAGCAGTCATGCAGCACGCTCCATCGGCAATCCTTGCACATTAGACAAAGGAAGCGCCTGCGTACAATGAACAAGGCCTGAATAGCTGCACAGCCCACAAAAAAACCCGCCGAAGCGGGTTTTTTCTGTCGATCAGGTCAGCCTGCGCCTACAGCTCAGAGAAGCACTCTTCGATGATCGCCAAGCCTTTGTCCAACTGCTCATCCGGCGAGGTCAGCGGGACCAGCACGCGCAACACGTTGCCGTAGGTGCCGCACGACAGCAGGATCAGGCCCTTGTCACGCGCCTTGGCCACTACCGAGGCAACCGCCGCAGCGTTCGGCTTGTGGCTGTCGCCATCCTCGAACAGCTCGACCGCGATCATCGCGCCCAGGGCACGTACTTCACCAATCACCGGGTACTTGGCCTGGATAGCCTTGAGGCCGGTGACCAGACGCTCGCCAACCGCCTTGCAGCGGTCCAGCAGGTGCTCTTCTTCGAACACTTCCATCACGGCCAGGGCCGCGGCGCAAGCGATCGGGCTACCGGCATAGGTGCCGCCCAGGCCACCCGGGGCGATGGCGTCCATGTATTCGGCCTTGCCGCACACACCGGCCAGCGGGAAGCCGCCCGCGATGGATTTGGCGAAGGTGGTCAGGTCGGCGGCGACGCCCATCTGTTCCATGGCAAAGAAGGTCCCGGTACGGCCGGCACCGGTTTGCACTTCGTCGGCGATCAGCAGGATGCCGTGCTTGTCGCACAGTTCGCGCAGGCGCTTCATGAAGGCTTTAGGCGCGACGTAGAAACCGCCTTCGCCCTGCACCGGCTCGATGATGATGGCAGCGATGTCACGCGGCTCGGCATCGTTTTTGAAGATGCGTTCGATGCTGGCGATGGAGTCGTCGATGCTCACGCCGTGCAACTCGTTCGGGTACAGCGCACGGAAGATGCCACCGGGCATCAGGCCCATGCCAGCGGAGTACGGCACGACCTTGCCGGTCAGGCCCAGGGTCATCATGGTGCGGCCGTGGTAGGCACCAGTGAAGGCGATCACACCGGCACGGCCAGTCGCGGCACGCGCGATTTTCACGGCGTTTTCAACGGCTTCGGAACCGGTGGTGACCAGCAGGGTTTTCTTGGCGAAATCACCTGGGACCTTGGCGTTAACTTTTTCGCACAGCTCCACGTACGGCTCGTAGGCCAGGACCTGGAAGCAGGTGTGGGTCAGCTTGTTCAGCTGTTCGGTCACGGCCGCGATGATTTTCGGGTGCAGGTGACCGGTGTTCAGCACGGCGATGCCGCCGGCGAAGTCGATGAACTCGCGACCTTCAACGTCAGTCACGGTGGCGTTCTTCGCGGATTCGGCGAAGATCGGGTGAATCTGGCCAACACCGCGCGGTACAGCGGCTTCGCGGCGTTTCATCAAGGAAGCGTTGGTCTTGTTGCTCATAAAGTCCTCATTCGCCACTCATCGGGTGGCGTGGTCCAAGGATTACGTGGCGGGGAGGCAACTACGGCAGCATGCGATGATCGACTGCCACAGCTTTCCCGGCCACTTCGAATAACGGTGTGAAGCACGCAAAGGGACAGCGCTCTCGTGCCCTTTGCGTTTGCAGCGATACCTTGCCGGTTAGATGCCCAGGCAGAGGTATTTGATTTCCAGGTAGTCCTCGATCCCGTACTTGGAGCCTTCACGGCCCAGGCCCGACGCCTTGATACCGCCGAACGGCGCCACTTCGTTGGAGATCAGCCCGGTGTTGACGCCGACCATACCGTATTCCAGAGCCTCGGCCACACGGAACACACGACCCAGGTCGCGGGCATAGAAGTAGGAGGCCAGGCCGAACTCGGTGTCGTTGGACATCGCGATCACTTCGGCTTCGTCTTTGAAGCGGAACAGCGGCGCCAGCGGGCCGAAGGTTTCTTCCTTGGCCACGGCAGCGTTTTTCGGCACGTTGGTGAGGATGGTCGGCTCGAAGAAGTTGCCTTGCATGACCTTGCCGCCAGCCAACAGCGTCGCGCCTTTGCTCAAGGCATCGGCGATGTGTTCCTGGACCTTGGCCACGGCTTTTTCATCGATCAGGGGACCGGTGGTGGTGCCTTCTTCCAGACCATTGCCGATCTTCAACTTGGCCACGGCCACCTTGAGTTTTTCAGCGAACGCGTCATACACCGAATCCTGGATGTACAGGCGGTTGGCGCAGACGCAGGTCTGGCCGTTGTTGCGGTACTTGGAGATGATCGCGCCTTCGACGGCCTTATCCAGGTCGGCGTCGTCAAACACGATGAACGGCGCGTTGCCGCCCAGCTCCAGGGAAACTTTCTTGATGTCCTTGGCGCATTCGGCCATCAACTGGCGGCCGATTTCGGTCGAGCCGGTGAAGGACAATTTACGCACGGTCGGGTTGCTGGTCAGCTCGCTGCCGATATCGCCAGCGCTGCCGGAGACCACACTGAACACGCCGTTTGGAATCCCGGCACGCTGGGCCAGCTCAGCCAGGGCGAACGCCGAGAACGGGGTTTGCGACGCAGGCTTGAGAACCATGGTGCAACCGGCGGCCAAGGCCGGGCCGGCTTTACGGGTGATCATCGCGGCCGGGAAGTTCCACGGCGTGATAGCGGCGGTGACGCCGATCGGCTGCTTGATCACGATCAGGCGCTTGTCCGGCTGGTGGCCAGGGATCACGTCACCGTAGATACGCTTGGCCTCTTCGGCGAACCACTCGATGAACGAAGCGGCGTAGACAATTTCGCCCTTGGCTTCGGCCAGCGGCTTGCCCTGCTCCAGGGTCATCAGGCGCGCCAGGTCATCCTGGTTCTCGATAATCAGCTCGAACCAGCGACGCAGCTTGTTCGCACGGTCCTTGGCGGTCAGTGCGCGCCAGGCCGGCAAGGCCTTGTCGGCAGCTTCGATGGCACGACGGGTTTCGGCGGCGCCCATCTTCGGCACGGTGCCCAGGATCTCGCCAGTCGCGGGGTTGTTGACCTTGATCGTTTGACCGTTGTCCGCATCGACCCAAGCGCCATCAATAAAGGCTTGCTGGCGGAACAACTGGGTGTCTTTAAGCTGCATGTCGGCTTTCCTTAACAGCACCGCGCGCGCGCGGGGCAAATTAGAGTTGTTGAAAGGCGCCTCGAAGGCTGCCGTCAGGGAAATCAGTCACTGGGCGCAAGCTGAAACATCGCGCACGGGAGACAGAGCGTTTGAAATCTCAAACGAATCCTAGGATCAATGGGGGGGCAGGGCAATAGTCTGTTCGAAAAAAAGAACGAAAACGGCGCATTAGCCAGACTATTCTGACAGGCGTAACGGAGCCGAATTGCGCATCACCGGCACACACCGCCCGGTACAGAGCCTCGCTGCACCAGAATCCTACCGGCAGACGGCCAAAAACCAGCATGGACGCCCAAGGTCGACATGGGTATGATGGCGCCCGCACAAGCATCCGTAGCTCAGCTGGATAGAGTACTGCCCTCCGAAGGCAGGGGTCGTGGGTTCGAATCCCGCCGGGTGCACCATATAGTAGTCTCGGGCTGTCTCAGACAGTCTACGAAACACTCCAAGAAGCCCGCCCCGTGCGGGCTTTCTTGTTTCTGGCTATCCACCCCTGTCTACCCCTATAACTTCCCGCCGTGTATGCCCACGTGTATGCTTTGAGATTCCTATAACTGGAGGCATACAGGAAGTGAAGCGCACTGAAATCAAACGCCGCCCCTTAGCAGACACCACTCTCGCAGGCCTGGAGCCTGAGCACACGACGTATCGGGAGCAGGACGGGAATGGCCTGTACTTCCGGGTGAAACCTAACGGGCAGAAATCATGGGAGCTGCGCTACAAAAAGCCAGACGGGAAATGGTCTTGGCTGGGTCTCGGCGGCTACCCGGAAATCAGTGGCTCATTGGCGAGACAGAAAGCAGCTCAACTGCGGGAAGACGCATCGACCGGCAAAAATCCATTGGTGAGCAAGCAAGCTCGGAAGGTTGCAGACCAGGTTGCTGCCAACAACACCTTTGAAGCATTAGGCCGCGAGTGGTTTGAGGCCAGACGTACAAGCTGGGAATCAGGTACGTCTCGACGAGTACTGGGCGCACTGGAGCTTCACGTATTCCCTGTCTTCGGCAAACGCGTGTACACAGAAATACTGCCCCTGGAATGGATGGAGTTTCTACGCGGCATGGAACAGAAGGGGATCATTGAACAAATGGGCCGGGTTCGCGCCTTTTGCAAAGAGATCTATGACCTTGCCCGCGTAACAGGACGAGCCGTCCATAACCCCCTTGAAGGTCTCAGCAAATTCCTACAGTCGCGAAGCGCTGAAAACTATGCACACGTTTCGATTGAAGAACTGCCCGCGCTACTTCGAGCAATCAACTCCTACCCTCACGCAAAGGACGTTCGTATAGGGCTTCGCTTGCTTTCCTTATTAGCATCGCGCCCAAGCGAGATTCGGGAAGCGCGCTGGTCAGAAATCGATCTCTCCAAAAAGTTATGGACGATCCCTGCCGAACGGATGAAGCGTCGTCGTGAACATGTGGTACCTCTCTCTCGACAGGCAATCGAAGCGCTCACTGAATTACGAACACTGACAGGTGCCTACCCCCTCCTATTTCCAGGCAGGAAGGACAGGACAATCTCACGTAGCAACACCGTCTTTCTAATGGCGCTACGCAGATTGGGATATGCAGGTCGGCAGACAGGCCACGGCTTTCGTCATATCGCCAGCACCATACTCAATGAGCAGGGTTTCGATGAGAATCACATTGAGGCCCAGCTCTCTCATGCAAAGGAGGGAATTGCAGGGGTGTACAACAAAGCGGTGTACCTGCCTCAGCGCAGAGTGATGATGCAGTGGTATGCCGATCATCTTGATGAGTTAGCGCAAGGCAACATTGTTCAAGGTCATTTCGGAAAGGCCGTATGAACATACCAACCCCATCCCATCAGAAATCGGTGTTACTGGTGTTACGCTCGTTACGCACACACTCAAGACATTGATTTTATTGGATATAATTGGCGTAACACGCGCAGAAAGACATCCCTAAACCGCGTGTTACGCATCAAACTCGTGTTACGCCTAGGTGGCCCAAAACTTCTGGCGGCCATCTCTTATTAGCCGTCCCACGCTCATGAGGCGCCGCTGTCATCGCCACCACCGAAAGGGGCCTGGGGCACTACCGTTCGTCTGAAACGCGCCGATCTTCATTTTTTATTATCAGTTTTTTAACTGTATAGAAAACCAGTAGGACAAGGTAGGACAGCCCCAGTAGAAAGAGAAAACTTGCTGCGATCTTGCTGACTTAAATTGCCTTATCCAACAAACTCGCATCGAAAATCATCGAAAATAAAACTTTTAAAAAATAGAAAATCGTTTACATAGCTGGGGCCTGTACGAACTACGACAGGAAACACGCTATGAACCTTCACGACCCTTTAGCCCCCTCGACGACCTCTCTCGTCTCTGCTTGTCTGCTCACCACCGATCAAGTCGCTACTGCACTAGGTCTGTCCAGTCGAACGCTTGCCGCGTGGCGAAGTTCGCGTAGCAATTCACTTCCCTACGTCAAAACCGGATCTCGGGTTCGTTACCGCTCTCAAGATGTTGCCGCATGGCTTGAAAGCCGAGTGTGCTCCAACGCTAAGACTGCGGGGGAAGGTGCCCAATGAGCAGCCCCAAGCAGCCCGCAAAAATCGTGGACATTGCTCCATCGACACCAAGCGCCCCTTACAAGAAAAACCATGCAGGATTCGCATGCTTGCCCCTCACCGGATCCGATACAGAAGTGGGACGGTTCGACCCCGCTGCCACGCTGATACGCATCAATCAAGTCATGGCCCTGACAGGTATTGGCCGAGCAACCGTCTACAAGCTCATGAGCCAGCCCGAGAGCGGTTTTCCGCAAGCCGTGAAACTCACCGACAGCAATGCACGTGGAGCTCCGGTTGCCTGGGTATTGGCCGAAATATTGGATTGGACACGCGCACGTATCGCCGCTCGCGACAAGGTGGCGGCATGACGAGCCATATAGCGAACAAGGCCATCTTGCGGCCCTTCTCTGCACTCAGAAAAGTCGGTTTTTCGTCGCGCTGGATGCAACGTTTTGAGCGCCACAGAGCGCAACAAAAACGCCTAAATCGAGTAATTGTCGTCATGCATTGGGCGGACGGCACCTGGTGCGCGCTCTCGATACCCAGCGAAGCACCGCGCGCTGCGATCTTAGATGAAGGCCAACAAATCGACGCTTACGAAGATGCACGATCTTGCCTCGACGCCGACTTCCTCCCACTGCTTTCCCTGCGCTGGGAAATCAATGCCTGAAACGAAAACGCCCCCGGCGGCAACCGGAGGCGTTGAGGTAAATCTACATGCATGATCAATTTATGCCGCATAGAAAAAATCCGCAAGGGATCCACACAGTTGCACTTTCAAAAAACGGACGGTACTCTCTGATCGTCGCTGCAAATTCAGCGACCGGGTTTGGCGACCCGGATAGAAAAGGCGCACAGGCGCCCCCATTACGATTGCAGGCGCTTTTTTTGTGCCCGCATTCCTATTTTATGGTGGCTGTGCGTGGGAGACCTTCGGGTCTGCCGGGTTCCTTTTCCCCGGTTCGCCAACCTGCGCACAGCTGCCACCCTAATTCGTTTGGCGACGATCAGTGGCAGCTCCTACACAGAAAAGGAGCTACACCACATGCGCGCCCTCAATCCGTCCAAAATTCGCGCCGCCGCTCATCGAGCAATGGCTCTCGCCGCTTTACACGCCAACTCCAGCCTCGCTACACGCCTCTCCCGTTACAACGCCCATATGTCGAAGGCTCGCGCCCTGGAAGCCGCAGGGGGTGCCCAATGAGCATGCTCCCAGGCTTTGCACTGCCCGAGGATCTACTCTGCGTCAGCCAGGATGCTGAAGCCGGTATTCCCATCGACGCCATCACCTGCGCCCTCGACCGTGCCGACTCAGTTCTCATGCTGCTGGAAGACCACTTAGACGGGGATAAACCCCTGCTTTCCAACCGCGTGCTGTCGTCTGTTATTTGGGACGTGCGCGGCACCTTGGGCTTAATCAAAACACTCGCCATGTACGGTGATGCCTCCTCTGTGCCGATGGGCCAGAAAGGCGGTGCGCTGTGACCCACTCCAGCACGCGTGGACGCTCCGAGTTTTCCCCTGCCAACGGTAACGGCCAAAACCTTTTTCGGGTAAATGCCGGTATTCCGCTGGAGGACGCACTTGAAGCCGTCTCCCAGATTCTGCACCACACCAATCAACTGATCCTCGACGCCGCCATCAGCGATGCGAGCGAGCGTTTTAGTTGGCCTGCGTTCTACCTCGGCGAGATGGCTAAGGCGCTGATCGACGACGTGAACGAGGCGTTGCTTGAGTCGAGGACCGCACTATGACTCAGCGTACCGGCAACACCTCAAAACGTCCCAGCTTTGCCGACGTAAAAAGCGCTGCCTTGAAGAACATCGAACGCGTCCTTACTCACTGGCTGCCAAACGGTAAACGCGTCGACGGCGGCAAGGAATACACCGCACCGAATCCGACGCGCACCGATAAACGTGCAGGTTCACTCAAGGTCAATTTAAACAAAGGCACCTGGGCGGATTTTGCCACCGGCGATAAAGGCGGGGATCTGATTGACCTGGTGCGCTACATCGACGGCGGCACGGACGTTGATGCCTGCAAAAAGCTGGCGGATCTGCTCAGCGTTTCCGCTGGTTCCGCGACAACCAAAAGCGCACCGGCCAAGAGCGCAACGCCGGAGTGGATCGCGATCCAGCCGATCCCGGCCGAGGCCATGAACAAGTGCCCAGCTAAACACCGGCAACACGGTGTTCCGTCCAAGGTGTGGATCTATCGCGATGCTCAGGGCCTGCCGATCATGGCGCTGTATCGCTTCGACCTGGGCCCAGATGAAGACGGCAAGCCGCGAAAGGTCTTCGCACCGCTGACCTGGTGCAAGCGCTCCGATGGGCAAACCACACAATGGCGCTGGCAAGGATTGCCGGAACCACGGCCATTGCTGCGCCTGGATGAGCTGGCACAGCGTGTAGATGCGCCTGTGGTGCTGTGTGAAGGTGAAAAGGCTGCTGACGCCGCCGCCGAACTGATGCCCGACCACGTAGCCACCTGCTGGCCGAACGGCTCCAACTCCTGGCACAAGGCCGACCTGACGCCACTCAAAGGGCGCGCTGTGGTGCTGTGGCCGGATAACGATGCCAGCGGCCAGACCTGCATGAAAGCCATCGAGCTCAAGCTGATTGAGCTGGGCGCCGCTTCAGTGCAACGAATCTCGCTCGACGTGTTCAAGCTCAAGCCCAGCAGCAAAGGTGGCAAGCCGACACTGATCAAGGGTGGAAAATGGGCGGATGGCGATGATGCAGCGGACGCAATAGCCAAAGGTTGGACCGCTGAGCACGTGACCGAGCGGGTGCTTAACGGCGTGTTTTTCGACACTGTTGCTGAGCCCACTGAGCCCCAAGAACCGAAGGCTAAGGCACCTGCAAAACGCCCCGCGAAATCGAAAAATGACCTGTTGCCGGGCGGCTTTCGCCTGACGCCTGAAGGGGTGTTTTATTCCGGCGATGATGGCGAGGCGCGTCCTGTGTGCTCGCCTCTCGAAATCATCGCTCGCACTCGCGACGACAAGGGCCACAACTGGGGTTTATTGGTCGAGTTCGACGACCCGGACGGCGCCAAAAAGCGCTGGAATATCCCGGCCCGGACCATGACTGGCGACTTCGGCAAGGACGTCCTCGGGCCGCTGGTAGACATGGGCCTACGCCTTGCCGGAAGCCGGTCGGGGCGTAACGCACGTAATGACTTGCAGAGCTACCTCGGCGGGTTCGATAGCGCCCAGCGTGCCCGCTTGGTAACGCGTCTCGGCTGGCACGGTAACGCCTTCCTTCTGCCCGAGCAGCAAATCGGATCGCACGCCGAACATCTGCATTTTTATGAAGCCGGGGCGCAGTTGCCACCGATCAATGAAGCGGGCTCTCTGGAGCAATGGCAGCAACAAATCGGCGCGCTGTGCATTGGTAACCATCGATTGGCGTTTGTGGTCTCTGTGGCCTTTGCAGGGCCTCTGCTGAATCTACTCGGGCATGAGTCGGGTGGTTTCCACCTATACGGTGACAGTTCCGGGGGCAAGACCACCCACTTGCAGGTAGCGGCCTCGGTTTATGGCGGGCCGCGTGTGGTGCGTTCATGGCGTTCAACAGACAACGCCCTGGAATCCATCGCCGCCGCGCACTCAGACGGTCTCCTGGTGCTGGATGAAATCGGTATGTGTGACCCACGCATTATTGGCGAGACGGTCTACATGCTCGGCAACGGCACCGGTAAGGCGCGGGCGAATGATCGAGGACAAGCGGGCCGACAGGTGCAGGAGTGGCGCCTGTTGTTTCTCTCGACGGGCGAGAAAACCTTGGCGCAGCACATGGCGGATGCCAATAAGGAGCTAAAAGCAGGTATGGAAGTCCGCATGCTCGCTGTGCCTGCGGATGCCAGCAAAGGGCTGGGCATGTTCGATGTGCTGAACGGTTTTGAGGACGCTGCCGCCCTTTCTGATGCGCTCAAGGCCCGTGTCGCCAAATACTACGGCACACCCCTCACCGCCTTCCTGCACGCACTGTGTGCGCCTGGAGAAATGCTCAGGTGGTCGGTGATCGTTCGCCGCACGGTGGAGCAGTTCATCAGCCAAAACCTGCCCGCCTCGGCCAGTGGTCAGGCCCAGCGTGCTGCCCTTCGCTTCGGCCTCGCGGCAGCGGCCGGTGAGTTGGCCACCGCCTTCGGCGTCACTGGCTGGCCCGATGGCACGGCCACGACGGCTGCGCGCGTGTGTCTGCATGCGTGGCTGGCCGAACGCGGCGGCGCCGGAAACTTCGAGGGCGATGCGATTTTGGCGCGGCTGAGGCAGGTCATCGAACGCTTTGGCGAAAGCCGCTTTACCCGTTGGGAGTCAGCCGCCGCCAAGATCGATGAACACGGCCCACGCACGATTGATCGGCTGGGCTTTCGCAAGACACTGGAACACGGCATGGGCGACGCCCTGCACACCACCAACACCTACTACGTGCTGCCTGAAGCCTGGAGAGCCGAGATCTTCAAGGGCATGAACATCAGCGCGGTGAACAAGGAGCTGCTGCAACGGGGCGTACTCGAGCCAGGAAGCGATGGAAAGGCGTACAGCTTGATTCGCCTGCCAGGGTTAGGACCTCAACGCTGCTACGTGGTGAAGACGGTTCCAGGAACGGATGAAAGCGAGGCCAAGGCCGCCTGATGGCATGCCTGCTGATGGAGGTAGCGCCGGCTAATTCCCGGCCTCGCCAGCCGTTCAACCATCCTTATCAATCGTAATGCACAGAGACAATACAGATGAACACTATCCAAGAACTGAAAGACCGTCGCGACGAACTGACCCTAGAAATAGAGAGCATTCAGCACGACCTCGCGCCCTTTGAGACGGCATTGGAAAGTCCCGAGGTTATCCAGGAGGGCCGTCAAAGGGCCGTCCAGGATGAAATCAACGATCACAAAAGACGTATCGACTCACGAAATCTTGAGATCCACATCCTGAATCAAAAAATTGATCGCCGTGAAGCACTGGCGAACCGTGAGAGCTTGGCTGCGGGCTACATCAGCGCGATGGCAACTTGGAAAGCCGACGAGATGGAGCTCAACGAAAAGCGCAACAGCATTGAGACACGGTTGCAGCAGGTCCGCCAGAGCGATCAGGAAGACATGGCAAAGGCTCGACAAGCTGAAACGGACGCAGCCACCGCTTATGCGCAGGCTGTCGCCTGGGGTGATGTGGAGGGCGAGAAAGCGGCTAACGCAGAAGCTCAAAAAGCAGCAAAAGCCCTCGCAACTGCGGTTGAGCATCACCGCCGCCAACAACTACTCATCACCGCGCTGGAACAGGAGCTGGTGACCATTGATCTACATATCACGGAGGCACAAAAAGAACACGCCAAGATCGAGAATGAAGCGGCTCATCTGGCGAACACAGTGTTAGAAGAAAAGTGGAACGAGGCCGCGAAAGCGCTGCTGGAAACCGGTGGCCAGTTGTGGGCCGCACGAAGATTGATTAGTCGGGACCCGGTTGCCCTATTGAAGCTGGATATCCCTGAACTGGGCGAGCGTTTTGGTAGCTGGACCTGGCGAGAACTCTCAGATCGCTCTAGCCAACACAGCCTGATTGATCTCTTGGCCGCTTAAATTAAACCATTCCCGAAGCAGCCTGCGAGAAACAGGTTGTTTCGGGCATACCAAGGGTGCCCCGATGAACAAACCACCACAGAACAGCGCACAGATGCCTGATTACCTTAAGGCCCGAAAGCTTCATTTGAACGGGATAATTGTCGTCCTGGCCGGTATGAAAAAGCTCAATGCAAGAGCAAAAAAAGACACTAAAGTCGAGACGCTCACGATTGACGCCATCAAGGCGGAGCTTGATTTCATTGACCTCCAGCTCAAAAGAAAGACCGGTTGATAAAGAAGCGGAAGCTTAAGCAGCTTCCGCTTCGCTAGATCCTCCCATGACAAGCAAGGTTTCAGATTTTTCGGCTTCTGATCTGTGACGGAACTGGATCCTATAACCGCTTCCGACCGATAGTGTTGAAAAAGTCGCTCCGCTCAACCTGTCCGAAAAATGACCGGGGAAAACGCAATTTTTGCACGCTGCTACGTGAAATCTGAGCCCGGAAGCCTCAGCCAAAAGTAAGGATTTCAATCTCAGATGCGCACTTTTCTGCCGTCGGAACCGAAGCTGACTTTTTCAACAGAATCGACCAAAAACTGCCACTCGATTGATAACGTAACGAGGTAGACTCACCTAGTTTATTTGCTACAAAAAAAAGAAAATCCAGTAGTGAATCGGCTTAGCAATTAGCTTTCGGATAGGCTCTGTAAAAGGTCCCCGCCCCATCTGAGCTATGCGCCTTTATCCGCAGCGAGCCCAATTAAGCAGGTCGTGTCCTGGCAATATTCACTTAGTTGAAGCCGTATGGTTACTACAGCTTGACGTTTTAGATAGCCGCAAGGATTGCAGCTCGGCGCAACGTAGCCGGAATATCTCATCCATGAGGCGGCGTGCAAGCCCGTATCAATGATTGAATCCCATTTTGGCCGAGAATAACGGCCTCTCGAACATCTCCAATCGGGAATCCTGTCTGCTTCGACCAACTCATCAGGCAGCGTTCTCTCATGTCTACAGGGTAGTCAGCAAGGCTATCTGAGTCATACATTGCGAAGTACAGTAAAAGCAGGGAGTAGTCATTTGATGGTCTGTTAGGTGAGACAGCGTCACCTTCGATGCTATCTCCCCCACTACCCGAGGCAAGGCTCGCCCGAGCCTCCGCACGCATGCGAATTTTACTGAGAACGTCTCGGACGATCGCTTGGGAATCCTCAGTTAATCCTAGACCAAGCTCCTCAGCTTTGCGGATTGGATCCCCCGACTGCCAGATGTCGCGGATAAGATCCTCGATTTTCTGATTCATTGCTTTTCCCGAATAGTCGTGGATGTCGTAAGCGATGTATTGTGCGGAGAATCAGCTCTGCTGGCTAGACTCCATTGCCTCCTTTACTACGCTCAAAATAAGTGCTGACATTTCTTCAACAGTCCGCCTAGCTCCCCTTAGATCCTCGATTTCAACCTTTTTAAGCGTTGGCGTTTCTGGCAATTGCCCAAAGTACAGATTTACCGCCCGCTGAAGGTCTGATGAAGCTTCGTGGATGTCAGCTTGGCCTTCGGTGTAGGCCCGGGTTGGGTCGTTGGCTCGCATAAGATGCGTACCATCCACGTAGTGCCTATCAGAAGATGTGAGGACAATTTCAAGATCCGGACGTGGTAGCTCATAGACATCATACTCAAGCCAACGCAGGAGTCGGTCTAATTCTCCACGGCGCTGTTCGTCAGGTATCTTGGCACCCTGGAATGCGATGTTGGATGCTACATATCTGTCACAGAGCACGACTGCACCGGCATCGAGAGCCTCTAAAATGCTTTTCCTCGAGACAAGACGATCAGCAGCAAATGCTAGACCTAGGAACTCAGGCGTAACCTGTCCAAACTCACCTTTCAAAAAATTTCCAATCAGTTGACCCATAGGCGTGCCTGATTTGTTCGGAAAGTCGTAAGTCACAGTCTTTCGTCCTTGCGACTCCAACTGACTCTTCAAAATTTTGAGCTGCGTAGACTTGCCAAGCCCATCACCACCCTCGATTATCACTAGAAAGCCTGATTGAATTTCTGAAGGGAACGCCATTGAAAACTACTCCGGATAAATATGCACACGCCGATGCGCATCATTTGTTTTTCAGATCACGCACAACGCTTGTGGCGGTATTTCTGGTATTTATGGGGCTAGGGATAATTTTAGTCGTAATCGACGGACCAGTGCAGCTGTCTATCGGCACATCCCTGATCGCTGGAGCTCTGATGTCGCTCGCAACGCTGTGGATCGACCAGATAAGAAATGGGGAATCTATCAGGATGAAAGACCTTGTCGAAACAGGGCTGGTTGCAGCTTATACTCGCAGGAACCTGACAGAAGAGTACGATGCTCTTGTTGCGAATGCCAAGGTCATTGATATCACTGGCTACACCCTTAAGTCTTTTAGTGAACAAAACGAGGAAATTCTTAGAAAGCGGGCAGAACAAAAGAACCCCATTACCGTGCGAATTTTGCTTGTTGATCCTGACTCCGAATCATCTAAAATCATGCAACAGGCTGAAAATCAATCCCCAGGCCAATATTCCGGTTCGCGCGACTCATTGCTCAAGGCGCTTGGAAATATACCGGGCGTTGAGGTGCGACTATCTCCGCGACATCTTTCAATGATGATTTACAGAATCGATGACACTCTTTTCACTGGACCGTACCCCGCCTCAGCTAAGAGCGCTAAAGCATTTACTCTCAAACTTGGGCAAGGGTGGTTATTTAATAGACAGATGGAGGACTTTGAAGCGCTTTGGAAACTCGGGAGTGCAATAGCGCCTCAGCGGCTAAGCAATGATTGATGCGGCAGCTGAAAGCGATCTAGCCGCAACCTTCGTTTTTTCACCGTAGACTATGGCCAGCGGATCACCTTTATTAACTAGAACTCCGTCTTCAGCAAGAAGCTCTATGCCCCCGTGACTAATCGTGCCAATTGGTAGTTTTCTATCTGCGAATGAGTTTATTTGATAGTTTGCTATGTCTGCAACGGACATAGCATCCCACATCAAAGTTCCAGAGCCCGAGGAAAACACTGTTGTTTTCTCAAGCCCCCCAAGAACCGCATTTCTTGGGCTGCTCGAAAAAGACTTAATGTAATCACTATTTACTCCGTGGTCCGAAAGCAAACCGAGCATTGCATTGAAGGCCTCGCCATTAGCAATTACTGCCTCAGCCCTTTTACAAACCACTTCCGAATTCAATCCAAGCTCTTCTGCAAAACATCTGAGAAACCCTATAGAAGTAGCAATTTCTGCGCGCGCGGAGCCACCATATATATCTCCTCGTAAAATTTCAGCAGCCTCTACAACTTCTGTACTTGAGCCCACTGAACGCCCAAGAATATTTTTAGACTCCCTAACTTTGGAAACAATTTTTAATTTACTTAACTCTCCTAAAGCCTCGCAAACGCTTGCAAAATCTTCAGCATCTGAGCGTTTTTTCAAAAATGCCGTGGGGCCGTGTAATATATCTAGAATGATGACATCGGCTGGCAGGGCAATTTGTTTGGACATGATACTGGATGCCATCAAACCCATGTCTGCTACGGTTCCCGTTTCACCGCGAAGACGGTACATCCTAGCATCACGTGGGCATAAATCAGCGTCTGCTGAAAAATAGCGGACAGGGTAGTCAACACCATTCCAGTTGGATAATTCAGCCACACTGGAAAGCTTGAACCCTGGAATTACTGCGAGCTTATCTCGAGTTCCTCCTGTATGAGCTAACTTACCGGCGACTAGAAATGGCGAGCACCAATGAAATTCTCGAGCGAGTGCGCGCATTATTGGAGGCAGGATCAGTGCTTGCTTTTCTGATACTCCACCAGTGGGATATCGCCTAACAGATGCTGGACTGCGTGATTTGATGACTGGAAGTTTGCCCGCTAGAAATTGTGTAAGGCCTGCGGCTTCTAGTGGCGACACCCCTCTTATAAATGCATCTGCAAGCCAATATCCAGCAGCTATATCGTGACATTCCTCACTTTGTCCTGTAGAGAACCAGTTCCCTGCAACTTTTTCGAAAGTATGTAATGGCACTGCCTTGCCGAGTATAGATGCTGCCTCACTCCCCTTGTAGAACATCCTTCCAATTACGGTCTTCGCATTTAATAATGCACCCTCTCCTGCACCGTCAACGGTTAGACCGCTAACTTCGCTAAGTCTTAAAGCACAGCCTGATTGAGCAGCAGTGAGCGGCAACGAGAGAGATACAGTTGTGTCCCTACCTTGGCGAATAGCTAAAGTAGCTTGTGCGAGAGTTAGAGCTACAGACTGGCTCATAAAGCTACTCCGATTGCTTCAGCTACCCGACGAGCAGTGATTTCTGGCGTTGCAGATATCTGGTCAATAATAATTAGACGAGTTCCATGATCCTCTGCCGCTTTCCTGCACGCCTCCTCCATATTGATTTGCATAGCGAAATGTTTCGACAACTCCGCGGTACGATCAAAATCACGATCACGCCGCGTCATAAATTCATGCCAAACCCTCTCATCAAGCCGAAGAAAAACTAGCACGTCTGATTTTGGAAGTACTATCCAGTCCATTTGAGCCATTTTCTTCGCCACCGGAAAGTAAGGATCATTCCTGGATATCAGCCATTCGAACGAATCGTCTCCCAAGTAGCAGCTTACCAAGACATCGTAATAGCTATCTATAATGGACACCTTTCCCCTATTTCTAGTATCGGCAGCTTTAAATAACTGAGGAACACGTATTGTTCGAAACCAAGTCAAAGCAGTAAAGGCACCGACCACAGATCGCTCTTTAACTAATTCTGGCCAGGCTGATTCCTCCGGTTCGAGATGAACTTCTGCGCCAATTAATCGCCCTAAGGCTTTGGCCGTAGACGATTTTCCAGAGCTAGGCAGTCCTGCAAAAGCAACAATCACTCACAACACCCCTCATATTAACATTGATTAATTTTTATTAATTTGGCACGGAATCTTATTGAATCACCACCAAAGTAAAAACACAACTAAGCCAACAACACCGACAACAAACTAAAAAAGACCGACTCATATAAAAGCGCATATATATACGCCTACTTCGCATGCTACTTATTAAAGCGTTTCCATGCGAGCGCACGCCCTACTTTCGCGCCCCACATCACTCGAGATCCCCCATGCTCATTTTCCCGAAGAAAATCAACACACAGTGGCACATTAGCATATGCTTCACTTAGAACATCCCCGCTTTATTATCCCAATTCGTCTTGCAGATGATCCAAGATCAGTTCCAGCTGGGCTCAATTCACTGCGCATTGCGCGTGCTATCTACTCGTCAATGCCTTCCCGGCTGCGCGCAGCATTCTATCTCTTGGGACGGATATACCAAAGTCCAGCCAATGAATGACATTGTAGTAAAACTGGTCAGCAGACATGTACTCGTCAAGAAACTGTTTTACCCGGCGGCGCGGAAAGGCTCGGATATACTTTAGAGACGCTAGCTTCCGTACCTCCTCAATTTCCGACCGCATGAGAGAAGCGATTACGACATCAGCAAGCTCTTGGAAGGACTTGTCGGGTATCAATGGAATAATACGTGCCAAAAGGTATCCAGACATCGTTATGGCTAACAGGTCATTGAGCCTATGCTTGCCTAGCGCATACAAAGTTTGCGCAGCATCCTCGTACTTGGCGCTGCTCGCAATCGAAAGGATCGATGTGTAACTACGGCCGGATTCTGGCCGCTCGAGCGAAGCAATTACCAAGGGAATGTCACACCATTGGCCGAATTTCGCGAGGTACCGCAAGTCTAAGGCTGAGTAGTCGACACTCCCACTCTCCAGCATCAATCGAACAATAGGTAGGTCGGCTACATCGAGCTTGCCGCAGATGATGTCCAACCCCTCACGCGTGAACTTGCTGCGCAAGTATTTATCAAGTGAACGTGTCTGTTCATAGAGGTTAGTCGACGCACCGTGCCGCTTGGCCACTCGCTCCAGTGCTATCTCGAAACGATCCACGAATTGATTAACCACGGCCTTGCGCAAGTCGTCGGCACGTGACTTAAAGTCACGACGGACTAGCGCGAAGTAGGCGTTCTGGTCGAAAATTGTCAATTGATCTTCTTCGAGTTGCGCGACAGTTAAACCGTCAAAGTACCGCTCAGTGTATCGCTCCAAGACGACCTCACCTTCCGTATCAGACTGACTCATTCCCAACCCGAGCCCTGAGGGAAGTTGACTCTTGCGCACGAGGACAGCTTTCGCCTGCTCTACCGAATAGCTCCGGCCGCTTGCGATGAGCGCTCGTAGCGCTTCATAGCGCACCTCCGCACCGCTGTCGTTTAGCAGTGGTTCAGCAATGCTCGCGTCGAGTACCCGCCGCTTCTGTAACAACTTGACCACCGTGGACCGGACTAGAACGTTGCGATGACTGAGTCCACGTAGCAAGATTTCATCGTCAAACTCACCATCGTGGCTGAACAGAGCGTCCAGCAGATCCTGTTTCACCACACTGGGCTGCAAGTTGTAGAGAACCTCCAATGCCGCGCGGCGATCGTCGCGCAACGTGATGCGGATGATTGCGTTGGCTGCCGCGCTAGCTGTTTGTGTCTCATTCCGGGCAAACTCTTCGTTGATGGTCGGCAAATCTGACGGTTGGCCACATTCGCTTAAATACTCTAAGGCGGCGAGGCGCACAGTTGTTTCAGCAGACTCGGCGAACCATAGCGGAACGATCTCTCTAGGCCCGAAGTGCTCTTTTTCAGTGATAGGTTCTGCGATCAGGCGCATAGCCTTCAGTGCGCCGACACGCTGGTCAGTCGTGCCGACGATAGAGCAAATGGGCAGCATGCTGTCCTTGAATCCGTCGACCGCTGCAACCCAGTGCCAGAGCGGCACGTTCTCGTGTTTGAGGTTCCGGAGCCCGTCGTCAAGCAGCCCAATAAGTTCGCGTCGGCCAAACTCAGACTTAGTCCGCTCCCTGAAGAGAAGGTTTGCGTCGTGCGATCCCAGCGATTGCTGATCGTTGCCATGTACAGCCGCGATTATGGAAAGCAATCTCACCCGAGCCACGTCGGAAGCGGCCAGGGGATGCTCATCGGTCGCCTCCTCGGCCGTAACCAAGAAATTTCGCAAAAATCTAACGCCTTCGACGGACAATGGCGTTGTCGGCCGGGGCTCAATCGCAGATATTTTTTGCGTATCGGCAAGAGGTACTTGGTCCTTTTCGGCCTCTGATGTTTTGTCTTGATTAGCAAGTGCGATGACGTGCCCCTGTATGCACTTGCGGAATTTACCCTCGAAGTCCCGCACGTCCGCGAATGTGCCAGCCAGTAGTTTCTTTTCTGCAAAAACTTGGTCTTTAAACGCGATGACCCTCTTGAGGTGATCCCCGGGGTCGGTGAGCGAAGCATCGTCAAGGTCCTTCAGCAGCAGATTAATTTCAGGTCGCCCCTCCTCCGCGTTTCGCGCCATTGAACGGTTGAACTCTTCCTCGAAGCCCGAAGTATAAGGCTCCGTTCCTGGTGGCGTACCCCAACGCTTCCAAAGCATGCCGATGAAGAGATCACATCCATCAAGGTCGCGATTAATGATCGCTTGCGGTCGGCCGACGCCAGGTAGCGTGTCCTCCCAGCCGACTAGTTCGACTTGATAACCGAGCGCGTCTGCTAACTGACCGTTGAAATCGTCAACGATGACCTTGGCGACCTTGCGCTCCTCAACCAGATCACTTGGAGAAGCAAGAAATACTTTGATAAACCGTCTTGTTCCTGCCATTGCCCACTACACCTGTTCCATGTCCATGCCCAATCGTACCTAATGTGACACATACAAATGATCAGATGCAGCTGACCGACTGCTGCCTGTCATTATAGGCAGCAGTCGGCCGGTGCGGCCCTTCTAAGCGAAAGACCCTAATCCGATGACAGTCGCCTTAATCATCATAAACCGCTCCTCCCAGAGCATTCATTGATGTAACACCTACTTGCCATGTAACACGCATATCGGCAAACCAGTCACAACTGTGTAACGCCAGATAAATCATTTAAAATCATATACTTATCCAAGCATGTAACACGCGTAACACCCGTAACACGGTTTTGTTAGGGCACCCCCTAGCCCCATTAGTATTGCTCCTCCAGCGAGTCGAGGTGAGTGATGCTCTTGGCTTTGCTTTCGATAGTGGGGACCCTGGAGCATTCTTGACGGTACGGGGTAGGAAACCCGCGTGATCGTGTTAGCGGAAAGGTGCCCAGCTTAGTGAACAGGTGAACAGGGTGAACTGTTGTTCACCAGTGCATTTGCCCTATGAATCGGAAAGCCACTGGGGACCCTGGGCATTTCGGATAGACACGGGGCAAAGAACCCGCCGGATCTCGTTAGTGGCTGGGCTCCAAAGTTAGTTGACTGGTTGACTGAGTTGACCGAGCTATCCGTTCGCAATCCTGAACAAAACCGAGGACCGTTACCGTTCCGGTAAGGATCCCCTTTTTTCTTCAAAATCCTTTCAATTTCAACGATTGAAATTTCAGTAACTTCCAGCACCTTCCACTAACTCAGTCCCGCGGGTTTCTGACCCCGTGCTGAGTAAAATCGCCCAGGGTCCCCGCGGCTATTTGATTCATCATCCAGCCCAGGACTAAATTGACACCAAACCTACCGCGCAGGGATCAGCAAGAATGGCTAAATGGAACCTGAAGCAGCTGAGAGATTCCGTTGAGCACCTTTACGGACGAGACCAGCGGCTAGCAATAACCCCATCACTAGATTCAATCGAACAAAGGCAAGGCTTCGCCAGTTACCACTATCAAGAGGCTGTCCGCATCATCACCGACGCAACATGTACACAGGACAATGACTTGCAGATAGCGCTGCTCTTCTTTGGATTCGATGAAGAAGCGAGCCGGAAATTCCAGCAGGCCGGATTTCAAGCTGCTGCGCATATCACAGCTTGCGTCCAGAGCATGCATACGGTCGCAGATATGCTCGCCCATTCCCTGTATTACGCCTTTGGGATGAACCTGGTCGAAGAAAAAATTCTGGCACCACACAGAATTGGAATCCGGACGGTATACCAACGGCTGCCTGATGGAGAGGTCAAGGAGCAGGTGAACGTCCTAGTCGCACACAACGACTTTGTCTATCTGTCGGCGCTAACAAACCACTCGAAGCATCGCAGCATGGTCAAAGCAAACTACTCCCTGGATCTTACCGGTGAGGCTGCCTCGTCCCATGGATTGAGATTTTCGGGCTTTGAATATGATGGTGAACGCTACCCTGAGCGCTGGGTAAGACCAACACTTGAGTCGGAGTACAACCGGCAGGCAGTACTGGTCGTAAATATTGGGCAGGCGCTCAATGCCGCATTAACTTCAGATAATTAACGATCTTGGAAGGAGGTGCTGAGGTAGGAAGCACCTTAACAATCAGGACAGCGTCGTGCTTCGTGTATGCCCACGTGTATGCCTAACTGGATCTCCGTCACTTAAAGCCATATAAACCGGGCCTCATAGCTACCAGTTCAAACGACGCCGGGGCACCAGATACAAAAAAAGCCCCAGGTCGCAAGACCTGGGGCTTTTTTGTGGGCGAGGTTCACCGCTTTTGCAACGCCTCCAACCGCGCCGGCAGGTTTTCCTCGGGAAAGCGCCTGTGCAAGGCCAGCAGCTTCTCATCCGCCGCCCTGCTCTCACCCGCCCGGCGCAGACGCACGATTTCCTCAAGCCCTTGCTCCAGGGACTGGGGCTTGGCGGCCATCTGTTTGCTCATTTTTGCCACGGGCTCATCGGCCATGGCGCTTGCCATCTCGGCCTGGACCGGCGTGCTGTCGGCCTGGGGCGCCATTGCCATACGCGCCATGGGCGCTGGGGCGGCGGGCGCAGAGAGTGCCTGCGGCGGTGGCGCGGCGGCGTATTGGCTGGCTTCGGGCAGGCTGAGGTCGGGCACTGGCGAGCGCGTCACCACGCCAATCAATAGCGCGACCCCGGCTACGCTAGCAAAGGCCATCTGCCAGCGTGGCCGTTGGCAGGCTTGCAGCCAGCGTTGCCACAGGCTCGGCGGTGGCGTGGGGGCTTCGCGGCGGGCGGCGGCGAGGATGAAGGCGTCGAGGGACGCGGGCGGCTCGCTGGCGCTGTGTTGGCGAAAGTGCTGGATCAGCCCTTCGTCAGTCGGGTCCTGGGGGTGTCGGGAGTCAGTCATACGGGTACCTCCTCGGCCAGCAGTCGACGCAGTTTCTGCTGGGCGTAACGCAAGCGGCTTTTTACCGTTTCCAGTGGGCTGCCGGTCAGGGCGGCGATTTGCGGCAGTTCCAGGTCGCCGTGCAGGCGCAGCATGAACACTTCGCGCTGGTCCTCGGGCAAGTTCTGCAACGCGGCATCGAGACGGCCCTGGTCGCGACTCAGGCTCAGTTGCTGCTCCGGGCCCGCGCTGTCGTCGGGTTGGGCGTGCTGCTGTTCGTCGTAGCTGTCGTGCAGGGGGTTGTGGATACCGTGCTTGCGCCAATGGTCGATCAGGCGGTTGCGGGCAATCTGGAACAACCAGGTCCGAAAACTCGCCCGGCCTTGTGGCTGAGTGGTGCTGCGGATCAGGCTGAGCCAGGTGTCCTGGTAGATTTCTTCGGCCAGTTCGGCCTTGTTGCAAAGGCCTACCAGAAACCGGTAGAGGCCCTGGCGGTGCCGGGCATACAGGGTCTCGAACGCAGCGGCGTCACCGCTGCGGTAGCGGGCCAGCAGCGATTCGTCGCTGGGTGGGTCATCTGATACGGCCATGTTGGGTGGCGAACTCCTTTCGATGGATCACTGCAGATTACCTGTGGGAGCCGGGCTTGCCCGCGATGGCGGCGGGTCAGGCACTATGGGCGGCACTGACCCACCGCTATCGCAGGCAAGCCAGCTCCCACATTAGAGCTATATCGTGGGCAAGATCAGTGTTTGAGGCTCTGGGCCAGTTCCAGCAACTGTACGAATTCATTACGCAGGCCGTAGGGATCATCGCCGCGCGCCGAACGGGCCAGGGTGGCGGTGTCCTTCAGGCTCATGTTGCCAGTGTAGCGGCCATCACCCTTGAGCTGTTGGGCGAAGGCGGCCACGGCGGCGGCAAAGCGCAGGTCGTCGCTGGCGGCGTGTTGAGTGCTATTGATCGGGTGCTCGATCAGGCGGCTGCTGCCACCCGCCGCCGGCTTGTAGCGTACGCGCAGCATGGCCAGTTCTGCGGCGTTGCCCTCGACAGGCGTAGCCTGGGCATAGCGCAGCGGTTCCAGCCAGCCTTTGGCACCCTTGGGTACGATTTCATACAGCGCCGTCACGGTATGCCCGGCACCGATCTCGCCGGCGTCCACCTTGTCGTTACTGAAATCCTCACGCTTCAAGGCCCGGTTTTCATAGCCCAGCAGGCGATATTCGCTGACTTGGGCCGGGTTGAATTCCACCTGCAGTTTCACATCCCGCGCCACCACGGCCAGGGTCGAGCTGAGTTGCTCCACCAGCACCTTGCGGGCTTCACGCAGGTTGTCGATATAGGCGTAGTTGCCATCGCCCGCGTCGGCCAGTTGTTCCATCAGGTGTTCGTTGTAGTTGCCCACGCCAAACCCCAGGGTGGTCAGGGACACGCCGCTTTTGCGCTGGTCCACGGCCATCTGCTTGAGGCTGTCGAAGTCGCTGATGCCGACGTTGAAGTCGCCGTCAGTGGCCAACAGGATGCGGTTGATACCCTTATCGATAAACCCTTCGCGGGCCATCTGATAGGCCAGCTCGATGCCCGATGCACCCGCTGTGGAGCCGCCGGCGGTCAGTTGCTCGATGGCGTTGCGGATTTTTGCCTTGTCACGCCCGGACGTGGGTTTGAGCACCACCCGCGACTCGCCGGCATACACCACCAGGGACACACGGTCCTGATCGCGCAGTTGGTCCACCAGCAGCTTGAGGGTGCTTTTCACCAGCGGCAGGCCTTCGCGACGGTCCATGGAGCCGGAAACATCCACCAGGAACACCAGGTTGGCCGGCGCCAGTTCGGCCACGGCACGCTCGGACGCCTTGATGCCGATGCGCAGCAGACGCGTGCTGGGGTTCCAGGGGGTGGCGGCGACTTCGGTGGTCACGCCAAAAGGCGAGCCATCGGTGGGCAGCGCATAGTCGTAGGGGAAGTAATTGACCATTTCCTCAAGTCGCACGGCGCCTTCGGGCGGCAGTTGGCCTTGGTTGAGGAAACGCCTGACATTGGCGTAACTGCCCGTGTCGACATCGACGCTGAAGGTCGAGACCGGGGTTTGGGCCACGCTGTGCACCGGGTTGTCCGGCAGGTTTTGATACTGCTCACGCGGCTCGGCGCGGTACTCCATCGCCACGCCGTCATGCATGGCCATCGGTGCCGGCATCGCCATTCTTTTGAGCATGGCGGCCTGAGCCTGGACCGGAGCGTTTTGCAGTTCGGGGATAGCAACCGCTTCGGGCGCCTTGGCCTCGTCACGGGATGACAGCCCACACCCGGCGAGCGCCACCAGCAAGGTCACGGCAAAACCCTGGGCAGCGGGGCGCAGGAAGAGAAGAGGATGGGACATGGGCTGAACCTCGTGTGTGAATGATGCGTTCACAAGGTCAGACGTAGGGGCGTCGGGATTCGGGTTAGCGTCTGGTCACTCAATCCATGTGGGAGCGGGCTTGCCTGCGATAGCGGTGGGCGAGTCAATACATACGGTGACTGACCTACCGCTATCGCGGGCAAGCCCGCTCCTACATTGGATCGGCAGTGACTGGTCCAGATCAGTCCGAGCCGTACTTGGGCGAACGCGGGCCGTAGAGGATCCCGGTGCGTTGCCCGGCCGACAACAGGCGCGCGCTGGTGATACCGGCGATCGGGTGCGCCGCGTCGGTAGAGCTGTTGATCACCTGCTTGACCGCTGCGGTGATCAGCATGCCCACCAGGCCGCCGCCGTTGTTGTTGCCTTCCTCGCTGGAGGCCCGTGCCGAGCCGGTCCACAGGGTGGTGCCGGTACGCAGGTCGACCAGTTTGGCCGAGGCCGTCACGGAAGTGTCGCTGGTGACCAGCATGTACTTGGTGCCGTACTCGCTGACGGTGATGTACAGCGCCGCGTCTGCGCCGAAGATCTCATGCAGCTTGCCCGGCGCCACGCCCTGGATATCGTTGGCGGTGGTCAGGCCGTTCTGGCGGAAGGTTTCGTCCACCAGGGCAATCGGCATCACGTAGTAGCCGGCTTCCGCCAACGGGTAGGTTACCTGCGATACCAGGCTGTAGGAGGCCTGCACTTCAGGGGATTCATTGATCGGTGGCAGCACCAGGATCGACTTCGGCCGCGCCTGCTTGTAGGCCGAATAGTCGACGGTCTTGGGGGCCGCGCAACCGCCCAGCAAGGCCAGGGCGAGCAAGGCGCCGGTGAGTTTCAAAAAGCTCATTGCTTCACCTCTGGGGCCTTGGCGTTCTTGAGCAAAAAGTCCATGTAGGCCGCAGACTCGGGGAACAGCGCCTTCTCGGTGCGCAACTGCTGCACCATCTGGTCATCCTTGCCCATGCTCAGGTACAGCAAGCCCAGGTGGGCGTGGTAGCCCGGCGGGGCCTGGCGGCCACTGGCGTTGATCTTTTGCAGGTCGCGTTCCAGCGCTTCGACCTGGGCTTCCTTGGGCTCACCCTTGAAGTACTCGTAAACCTGTGGCTGGTAGCTTTCCCATTGATACAGGGGCTTGGGTGCCGTCTGGCACCCTGCAACCAGCGCGGTTGCTGTCAGCATCAGCGCCAACTTAACTGCCTTGCTCATCCGTGTACTGCTCCTTGAAAACACTTGAATCAGTTACGCGGGTTCCAGGCGCCGGCGTTGATGCCGTCGACCAGGCGATTGATCGCTTCGCGCATGGCCAAGTCCAGGACCTTGCCATTGAGGGTGGAGTCATAGCTGGCGGTACCGCCAAAGCCCACGACTTCGCGGTTCGACAGCGCGTACTCACCGGCGCCCTGGGTGGAATACACCACTTCGGAGGTGCTGATGTTGACGATATTCAGGTTGATCTTGGCGTAGGCCACCTGGGTCTTGCCACGGCCGAGGATGCCGAACAATTGGCGATCGCCGGTCTCTTTGCGGCCGAACTCGGTCACATCGCCGGTCACCACGTAGTCAGCACCCTTGAGGTTCTGGGCGGTGCCCTTGATCTTCGCTTCCTGGGAGATCTCGCCCATGTTGTCGCGGTCCAGCACGCTGAAGCGGTTGGTCTGCTGCAAGTGGGTGATCAGGATGGTCTTGGCCTGGCCACCGAGGCGGTCCACGCCATCGGAGAAGATCCCGCGCATGTAGCTGGAGCGGTTATCGAACTTGCCCACGGCAATCGGCACGCGTACGCCGGAGTAGGCAACGTTGGCGCTGGCGACTTTTTCGATCGGCAGTGCGCGGGAGGTTTCGGTCGCCGCACAACCGGCTAGCGCCAGCAGCGCTGCGCCGGCAAAGCCTGACAGCAGGATGTTTGAGAGTGCTTTCACAGGGTGCTCCTAAGTGAAGAAATCCGGGGGTTAGCGTGCAGGTATGGCACGCAGGTCACGCACGATGTAGTTGCTCAAACCACCGGTAAAATGGCGCTCGATGTTGGCGTTGCCTTCATTGGTCAGGATCCCGCCAATGGTCTTCCACTGCTGCACCTGGCCGCCCCAGTTGTTGGGCACCAGGCCATCCCGGTCCTGGGCAAAATGCAGCACCTCGGCCTCGGCTTTCCTGACCTTGACCTTGTAGCCAAAATCGATGCTTTGCAGGATCGTGTTGTCGTCGACCACCAGGCTGGTGATGCCGCCCTTGGAGTCGAGGATATGGCGCACGTAGACGATATCCACGTCCAGCAGGTAGTCAGCGGTCTGCTTGCTGCTGGCGTAGCGCTTGGCCTTGAGCAGGCGGTCCACCAGGTCGACGCCCAGCTGCTCGCGGACTTTGGCGTCCGACATGAAAATCCGGCCCTGCCCCACCACTTTGACGTCGAAGGTATCGACCCAGAAGGTGGCGGTCTTGGGAATGGTCACAGGGGCTGGAGAGATGTAGTACGGGGGTTTGGAAGCACAGCCGGCCAGGAAGGACAGAGCCAGCAGTAAAGCAAAAATGCGCATCTTCGAATTCGTCCCTGATTAAGTGCTGCGGCATTTTACGGGGTTGAGAGCGGTTCTCAAGTTGTTTCGCACTTGTGGGGCCTGGCTTGTGTAGGAGCTGGCTTGCCTGCGATGCAGACACTGCGGTGTTTCAATCACACCGCAGGGATGCTATCGCAGGCAAGCCAGCTCCCACACCAGCTCGCTCCTACCAAGACGGTTTAGAAGGCGTAGCGGGCCTTGAGCATGACGCCATCGGCATCAAACCCACTGCGAGCCTGGCGGGTGTAGCTGGCACCGACGCTGAACGCCGAAACCTGGTAGTTCACGCCCACGCTGGCTTCATAGCTGTCACGCGCGACCGATGCACCGGTCACGCTGAACGTCGAACCACCGTTCACAAAGCTGGAAGTCTGCGCCACGCGATCACCCATCAGGTCGTGATAAGCCATCAAGGTCGCTTCCGGTTGCAGGGTGCCGGCGCCCAGCGCCAGGTTGCCCGCCACGCGCAGGCCGGCGCCCACTTCACCGACTTCGTAACGCTGGGAACCGGTGTTCAGCGCCGCCGAAGAACCCTTCTCATGCAGGCTGTCCATGTGCACGCTGGAGTAACGCGCCGCGACACGCGGTTCGATCAGCACGCTGTCCGACGCTTTGAAGCTGTAGCCGCCGAGCACACTGGCCGACAACGCCTGGCTGTCGTAGCTGCCCTTGGCCGTGGTGCCGGCGATGTGGCGCTTGCTGTCGTTGTCGTTGACGCCGTAGCTCAGGCTGCCATCGACAAACCAGTTCTGCAGCGACCAGTTGCCATACAGCGACAGCGCGTTGCCCTGCACTTCAGTCTTGTTGCCCAGGTCCGAGTGGATGTTGGAGTTGAGGTAGCTGTACGCCACACCCACGCGGGTGCTGTCGTTCAAGCGCCCGTCCACGCCGACTGCCACGCCACTGCTGTTGGCCGAGTAACCGTTGTCGCCACCGCGACCGTCCTGGTCCATGTTGCTGCTCAGGCCCTGCACCCACACACCGCCGCGTTCGCTGCCATCGCGCTGGCCGGCCAGGCGGTTGAGGATCGCGCCGTTGATCACGGTCTGCCCGGACAAGGCCACGTCCAGCGCGCCACGGTTCACGTCTGGCTTGAGCTGTTCGCCAAGCTGCGCCAGTTGCTGGGCGCTGCCAGCGTTGGCCACGGCCTGGAACACCGCGTCGTTCTGGCTCAGTTGGCCCAGCACTTCGTTTTTCAACAGGTTCACGGCAGTGACCGCCGAGGTCGTTGCCCCCACGCCGCCGAGGTCGGTTTGTACCTGCTCGTCTGGCTTCAGACCCACCACGGCCTTGACCGTCTGCGCATCGGCCGAGTAGCTGAGCACATCGAGCAGCGACGAGCTGCTGGCGACCGTCAGGCCGTTGTTCTGCACGCTGCCGGCTTGCAGCAGGGTGTATTCGGTGCCGCTGGGCGCTGCGGTGAAATCACCGGGCTTGGCGCTCAAGGTCACGTTGGAACCCTGGGCAAAATTCGCGGCGCCGCTGACCGTCAGGTACGGGGTGGTCGGCACCACGCTGTTGGACAGGCGCATATCAACCCCGGCGCCGCTGGCCACATTCAGGTCGCCAGTGATCGTGGTGCCGGCGCCAGACAGGTTCAACGAACCCGCGTTGACCGATACCGGGCTGCCAATGCGCGCACCGGTAAAATCGGCCTGGCCGTTGATGTTCACTGCCGTGACACCCAGCACATCACCGACGATTTTGCCGCCGCTCCAGTTCAGGCTCGCCAGGTTGCCCCCGTCGATGGCCGTGCCGGAGTTGCTGCGGATTTCCCCGGCTTGCTGGTTGATCTCCAAGGGCGTCAATTGGAATCGCGGGTTGACCTTGATCGCGGTCGCGTCGGCGCTGATCACGCCACGGTTGATCAAGCCGCGCTCACCGCTCGGCGAGGTGGTGTTGAAGGTCGCGCCTTGCACGTTGAAGGCCATGGCGTTGCTGCCGCTGGCTTCGATGGTGCCGGTGTTGAGCAGGTAATCGTAGGTGCCCGCATCGAGCTGCACGGCAATCGCCTGCCCGCCGTTGACGGAAACCAGGCCGCTGTTTTCGATACGCAGGGGGTTGGTATCGGTTTCGATCTCGATCCCCAGGGCCTCTTCACCGGTCACGCGAATGGTCCCGGAATTGAGCAGCTTGCCGCCGATGGTCACTGGCATGTTGTTGTGGGTATCGAGAATCAGGCCGTAGCCGTAGTAGGACGTGATATCCACCACACCGCTATTGACCACGTCGCCCGCCACGGTGGTGCCATTGAGGTAGATACCCTCGGCGTCGGATTCATCGCCCGAACCTGGGACCTCGACCAGGGTGATGTTGCCCGAGTTGATGATGCTGCCGCCCACGTTGCTGGCGCCCACTTCAAAGCCTTCGGCCCAGATGGTGTTGCTCAGGTGGATATTGCCAGCCTGGACGATATCGCCGCTGATTTGGCTGCCGGTGGTGGTGAGCATTTGATCCAGCGCCCCATCGACGATCAGGCCACGCACGGCCTGGCCGCCGGCATCCAGGGTGAGGTTGGCGTTGTTACGCAGCGTGCCCTGGATATTGGTCAGGGACACATTCACACCATCGGCACTGGGCTGGGTCGATACGACATTGCGCGCGCCCACCAGGGTCACGGGCTCGTTGAACGTCTGGGAGGCCCAGACGTTCTGCCCTGTGCTGACGTCAAACTCCACCGCACTGGCTTGTGCGGCAACGGCGCTGACCATCATGGCCAACAGGGTTTTCTGGAACTGCTTGCGCTTCATTTGAAACTCCATTTACTACGACAACACCGCCAATGTGCCCGGCGGTTGTAGGGTGCATGATTCAGGACGCGGGGACGGCAACGCGTTGTGCGGGGTCGGTGATGTCATAGGCATGCTGCTCACAGCCGGCGCCGACAATCACGAATTCCACCAGGTAAACCTTTTGCTTTTGCGGCTTGAACGCCGAGGTCATCGGCCCGCAGGCGTAGACAATTTTTTCGGCGTAGCGGTAGTAGTTCGAGTCATACACTCGCGACTCGCCCAATACCTCGATCGTCTGCCCCGGATCGGCCAGCACTTCCAACTGTGGGAAGCGCTTGACCGCGGCGCTGTTGGCCACCTCGCTCATCTTGGCGACCCAGCCGAACACCTTGCCCCGGCCCGAATCCACCACCGTGCCGAGGATCTCCGGGCGCTGATCGGCATCGCCGCCACGGCGCACGGAGAACTGCACCGGGTAGGTAAAACCGGTGGCGCGCATGATCACCTTGGCGTGCTCGGCGTCCGCCACGACCTTGCTCTGCTGCAACTGCACACCATCTTTCAACAGGCTGGGCGACGAGTCGCGGGCAGTGGAGTGGCAGCCCGCAAGGGCCAGGGCCGCGAGGATAAAGGCAACTTTTTTCATAAAGGGTCTTCCGTGGCAATAAAGGGCTGGGGTTGCCCTGCAAGAGTCAAAAACTCAAAAAGAACACGCCCCCATATAAAAACAGGGCGAAGCCAGCCAAGGCCGCGCGCCACTTTGGGTCGGCATCCTTGCTCATGCCACCCGGCGCGATGGCTACCCGGGCGCCACGCGCATAGTTGTAGACCGCCTGGCCAAACCACAGCTGCACCAACACCATGATGAAAAAACGCTGCCAGCTGCCGTCAAATCGCAAGAAACCGTTCAATAACGCTGCCAGCAGTAAAGCCACGCCAATGCCATGCCGGTACTTGTACAAGTGACGGCTCATTCATCTGAGCGCCCAAACAACCGCGCCAGCCAGCCGGTTTTTTCTACGCGGGCAGGGGCTGGGGCGGGAACAACGTCTTCACTGGGATGGAGCAAGTCGCCGGGGTAATGCTCATGCCCCAGACAAGCGCTGTCATCCAGCCCGAATGCCTTGACTGCGGCAACCGCCTCAAAGCACCAGCGGCCAAAGTAGCTACCCATTTCAAGGGGATGTTTTACCGGGTCGCCATAGACATACCACCAGGGTTGCTGTTTACCGCGTCGGTTCAGCTCCGGGTACCAATGTTCCACGAACGCCCGCAACAGCGAGGCCTGCTGTTCCTGGGGCGCATCGATGGCCTTGAGCAGCCTTGCATAAGGTTTGGCGTGCAGTAGCTGTTCACCGATCACACGCCCTGGCTGGCGGGATGCAATGATTCGATCCAGCAGAACGTCCTGCCCACCTTCGCCGATCAAGGCGACGAGGCGACGCCACTGGTCGTCGGGAATTTCCAGCGCCAGCGCCAGGCTTACCAACCAGAAACACCAGATGTAGTGGTTCAGGTCCGCCAACTCGAAAGTCCAGTCACGGCAGGTCTGGAGATTATTCTCAGCACACAGGCTGTCGGACTCTCGATTTGAAAGCTCCCATGCGTCTATCGCGGCGGGGAGGTAGGTAGCCATCTCTGCAACATTGCCACCACTCGAATAGACCCGAATGGCCGCACGCACATTATCTTTGGCAAAGTCGAACGTAAATTGCGCTCTGTACAGGGGGTTGGCCGAAGGTTGCGAGAGAATTTCACTGACGCGCTCAACCCATTGCCGATCCTTGGCTTCGCGATCGTCCCAATACGGCTTATCCCCCAGGGGTGCACGAATCATGGATAACCCTCATCGAAGTTTTTCTTGGGCGGGAGAATTTTCGACGTATCAACATTTTTGGCTTTGCCACGCGCATCAAGCACTTCAATTTCCGTGTCGCCATCTGGCCGGGTTCTCACCACCCACGTTTCAGTACGGTTCGCGTCCACCGCGAGCCGCACATCCCGGCTCTGATCTGCGCCAACCGAACGCTCCAGGCGATCGCCTCCGAGTATCCACGAGGCGGAACCTTGCTTGCCATCTGTAGGCTTGCCCAGCGCCGAGGAACCGGACTTCCTGTTATCACTCAAAAACTTGTATTCAATGACAAGGAAGTCGACATCCGGACGATCGACCTTGTACAGATCGTCAATACCCGTTTCACCGGTCCCCGGTACTCGCGCCAGCTTCTGCCCGTCAGGAACAATTTGCTGCACCGAGCGACCTCCAAGTAAATCGCCCATGACACTTTTCTGCTCACGGGTCAGCACCGACAGATCCATCAGCGGCTTGCCATCAGGTCCGAATCTACCGCCACTCTTGAGCAATGCCTGCTCGGCCGCTTCGTTGATGATACCGGTGAAGCGCTTGCCCACAGCCCCGGCCAGCTCGCCGGTCAGGCGGGTGGTCATCGCGCCAGCACTACCGACACCCGCACCACCCAGGCCGAGGCCCACGCCGGTAGAGGTGGCGATCATCTCGTTCTGGCGCAGCACGTCGGCGCCATAGCCCTGCATGATATGCAGGGTGTCCAGGTAGCCCTTGAGCCTCAGCTCTTCGGGCAAGCTCTGCACCGCCTCTACCGCCGCGATAAACTGCCGACCGCCACAGCTTGGGCAATTGACGGTACTCATCGCCCAAAGCGCCGTCTTGGAACCGAAACTGGCCAGATCCTCTACGGCATTGGCAATACCCTCGGCACTGCCCTGGCCTTTGGCATTGAGAATTTCGGCCATGTTTTTCGGATCGTGCAGGTACTTGTAGGGGTCGACCAGTTCGATGTACTTGACCAGGTTCTCAACCGAGTTCCGGTCTTTCATCAGGCGCGACAGGCCCAAACGCTCATTGTTGTAATCGGCCAGGCTGACCTGGAACAGGTCGGCGCTTTTGGACTGCGAAAGCTCGCTGCGCAGGAAACTGGCCGCCGTCGTGGTGTTGCCATCCTCGACACCCAGCACGGTGTTCCAGCCGCGATCGACCATCGCCGCCGCCGTTCGCAGCAGCTCTATGCGTGCTTGCTCTTCGGTGATGCCCTGCGCTTGTGCATAGCGATCGACGCGCTCCTTGTCGGAGGCGAACTTGATCTCGTCCGGGTGCAACTGGCGGTTGTACCGGTCCACGCTGGCCGCAGTGCCACCGGCAACAATGGCGCCGCCGGTGCCATGCCCGGAACCGACCGCCGTACCCACGCCGGAGGCAATCAGCGTAGCCACGGCCTTACGGTCGGCCTCTTTCATGCCACTGTCTTCCAGCGCTTGCAGAATCGAGGGCATCAGCGCCGCCGAGGCCCCTGCACCCAATGCGCCGCTCTGCACATTGCCGCTGGAAAGCCCCAACGCGGCTCCCGCCAATGCGTGCAACATAACGCGCGCGGCGCCGCCTTCGGCCCAGGCAGCCTTGGTCGCGCTGTCGATGTCTTTGCGGTTTTTCTGCTCGTCGGCAAAACTGCCGATTTTATTGAAGATATCGCTGGCCGATGTATTAGCCACGATCCCTACCGCCGTGCCGCCGGTAGCGCCGCCCAGCCCGGCCGCAATCAGCCCGGATGCAATATCGGCCATCAGTTTCTTGTCGCCACCCACCTGCCAGCGCAGCGCCTCGGCATTCGCCGCCTCGTACGCCTGGGCCGCGGCACCCGCCGTTGGCGAGCCCGCGCTGGCCTGGTCTTTTGCCTCTTGCCCAAGCTTCTTCGCTTCATCGGCCTTGGCTTTGGCCACCGTACTGATCACCCCACTGGCCAATTGCGCCGAGCTTTGGATCAGGTCGATGCGCTCCCGCATGGCCTTTTCGTCTGGACGGTCGAGCCTCTGGTTGGCGTTGGCAGTGTCGCGATTGAGCCCCACCAGGTCATTGGCGCCCTCAGGGTTGCGGACCTCAATCGTGCCGTCGCTGACCGCACTGCGGGTGTGGCTGCGCTCGTCTTCCTTGAGCGCCACCGGAATGCTGCCACCCGGCGAGGTGCCGCCGCTGCTGCTGAACGAAGCGGAGAGCCCCGCCGACTGGCTCTGGATCTCGCTGGTGTTCTTGATATCGCTGACGATCAGGCGATCGGTGCTCAAGCGGTTCTTCACTGCCGCCGCTTCGCTGGCAATCACCCCGCCCTGCAGGGTGGTGGTCTTGCCGACATTGATGTCGTAGCCACCGGTGCCCGCAAACAGGCCGGTCTGGTCGGTCACCGCCTGATAGTCGCTGTTCATCTTGGCCGCCGCAATACTGGCCGAACCGGCCACAGTGGAGCCGTAGCAGAACGGTGGGATGCAGATACTCGCGCCAAAGCCTGCGCTGCTCTGCTTGCTGCGCGACGATTCGCTGTCCTGGCGCGAGAGGATGTTGAGGTTGCCGCCGATGTCGGCCTGGATGCGGTCAGCGCGCACCTGGGCGCCGGCGAGGGTGGTGTCGCCCCCGCTTTTGAGCAGCAGCGAGCCGGTGTCCAGGGTGGTGTTGACCTGGGTTACCGAGTTGCCATTGCCCTTGTTCTTCGCGCCTTGTGCGCCGAGGTCGAGGGTGAAGCCGTTCTGCTCGCCGATGTTGAAGCTGGCGCCAATTGCAGTCTTGTTGGTCGAGCCATCGTTCTTGCGATCGACGGTGTCCTGGGCGCTTTGCAGCAACACGTTGTTCTTGGCCAGCAACAAGGTGTTGGCGGCTTTCAGGCTGCTGCCGGTGATCTCGATATTGCCCTGGGTGCCGGGCGCTTCGCCGGTGGCGACAATCGACAGATCCTGCCCGGCATTGAGGGTGCTCTGGCGCGCCGTCAGGCTGTTGTACTCACTGCTGGCCTTGCTGCGGGTATTGGCCAGTTCGGTGCCGATCTTGATCAACGAACCGTTGCTGGGTGAGCCGCCCTGCTTGTTCTTGAAGCCGGCGCTCTGGCCGTTGGCGTCCGAGGCCTGGCCACCCAGGTTGTAGGCGGCCAGGGCGGCCTGGGCGATTTTCACCGCCTTGAGGCGCGGGTCATCGGCGTTCTTCGCCGCTTCGGTGGCATCGTGGATACTGCGCGCGGTGTCGATCACCGCACCGCCAATTACCCGGCCCACGGCCAGGCTCTTGGAGCTGTCTTGCGTGGTTTGCCGCGCGGTTTCAGCGCCGGCGGTGATGGTCACGTTGGCGCCACTGAGGTCCATATTCTTGGTGCTCACCAGGTCACTGGCGACCACATTCAACTCACGCCCGGCAATCAACGCAACGTTGCCTTCGCTGGAGCCAATGGTGCTGCCGGTCAGGGTGGTTTCCTGGGCGGTGCCGTTGTGTTTGCTGCTGCTGATCGACAGGTGCTGATTGCCGGTGATGTCGTCCAGGCCCAGCTTATTGCCGGTCAACACGCCGGTCAGGTCGCGATTTTTTTCCTTGTGCATATCGGTGCGCGAGAAGGTGTTCTGCGCCGCATCAATCGTCAGGTCGCGCCCCGCCTGCACGGCCAGGTCACCAGTGCTGACCAGTGCCGAGCCGGTCACTGTCGCATCCTGCCCCGCTACCACGCTGACCGTCTCGCCCGAAACCATGCTGCCCACGGCCATGGTGCGTTTCTCGTCAACCTTGTCCTGGACCTTGCTCGACTTCAGCCCGCCCCAACTGCTTTTGCTTTCCTTGCGCTCATGCCGGGCCCTTTCGGCGTCGGTGACCGCGACGATTTGCACATCCTTGCCCGCCACCAGTTTTGCCGCGCCTTTGTCGGCGGCAACGCTGCTGCCCGCCAGCAGCAGGTTCTCACCGGCTACCAGGGTGCTGTTGCCGCCGGAATTGACGCTGCTGCCCACGTTGTTGACGGTGTCGGTCTCATCGAGGCGGAATTTTTTCCCCGAGGAGCTTTTCTTGGTCTTGCTGTAGAAGCTGTAGTCCTGATCTTCGGCAGCCTTGAGGGCCAGGTTCTTGCCGGCCACCAGGTACGCTTCGTTGCCGGCGCTGACGTTACTGGCGAGCAACAGCAAATCTTCGCCCGCATTCAAGGTCACGTTGCCACCGGCCTTGAGCACGGTGGAGACCTGGCTCACATGGTCCTCGATGCTCTTGACCTTTTTCGAGTTGTACGCCGAATGCTGCTCGTTGGCCGCCGCCGCCAGGTTCACATTGCGCACGCCGCCCACGCTCAGGTCGCGCTTGGCTTCGATCTGGCTGCCCACCGCGCTCACATCCCGCCCGGCGACCACATGGAAGTCCCGCCCGGCTTCAACCACCGAGCCTTGCTGGGTGATGATCTCGTGGCGCGAACGGCTGCCAATGGCGCCGTTGTCCAGGGTTTGCGCCGCGACGATATTCACGTCGCGCACCGCCTGGGCGGTGGTGTCGCCGCCACTCTTGAGCGCGCCGCCGACACTGTTGATATCGCGCCCGGCCTGCATCGCCAGGGTGCTGGCCGACTCGATGCGCGCAGCGTTGTCGATAAAGTCGCTGCGCTCGATGCGGTAGTCGCTGGCGCTCTGGTGGGTGGTGACGCTGCGCTCGTTGAGCAGGTCGGCACCGGCCACCAGGTTGACCTGCTGCCCGGCAATGATGCCGCCGGCACGGTTGTTGAGGTTCTTGCCGGTCAGCAGGTCGAGGCGGTTGCCGGTCTCCATCAGCCCGCTATTGTTCAGGTCGCCGCCCACATTGGCGCCCAGGTTGCTGGTGGCGCGCAGCGTGCCGACGTTATTGAGGTTGGCGCCGGTCATCAGGTTCAGGTCGCTGCCGGAAATCAGCGCGCCATTGGGGGCCAGGCGATTGCTGGCCTGGGCCAGGTACAACACGGGCACCAGCACTTGCTGGCCGGCGACGGTGGCGTTTTCCAGCCACACGATATCGTGGGTCAGGGCCGCGACCTGTTCGGCGGTGAGGCTCACGCCTACGGCCAGGTTCAGTTGCTGGCGGGCGCCGACCGCATTGTCCATCAGGTACTTGAACACCCCGGCGTCGCTGGTCTGGCCGTCGATGAAGCGCTGGCCGGTACGGGCGACCACGGCTTGCTGGATCAGGCGCTGCTCGTAGAAACCGTCGCCCAGGCGCTTCTGGCTGGCGTCGGGGTCGTAGCCCAGCTTGGCCAGCATGTAATCCGAGCTCATGAACTCAGCCATATTGGTCAGCTGCGCGTTGGTCTCGATCAGGTACTTTTGCGGCTTATCGGCAAACTGGCTGTTGGGCAGGCCCTGCACGCCACTGCCATCGCTGAAGTGGAACAGGCCGTTCTGCCCAGTGGGCAAGCTGAAGCCCGGCAGGCCCAGCGGGTTGACTTGTTGCTGGGCGACATCCGGTGGCAATTGCCCGTTGAGCTTCACTTGGGTGGAGAAGCCGGGAGCGTTGGTGTCGGTCTTCGCGCCGCTGCCCACGTAGGTGTAGCCGCCGCGCACCACGCTGTTATCGATACCGGCCTGGGCCTGGATGTTCACCGCGCCGCCAGCCTGGATCACCGCTGCGTAGCGCTGGTCCGCAGCCGCCAATTGAGTGGTTTTGGTCTCGCCCCACTGGCGCTCCATAGCGCCGATAAAGAACGCCATGGCCGCTTCCAGGCCGCCCAGGTTGTTGGGGTTGTAGGCCGCGCCACCGATGGAATAGCGCTGGGTAAATTGCGCGGCGGTCTGGTTGTAGCCCGACGGATCACGGGTGCGCTCGGAAGAAAACACGCGCTCGGTCAGGGTGTCGTGGGTTTCCAGGCCGAGGTTGGTCAACTGGTTGACCCGCGCCGTCAAGCTGCCGGCTGCAGCGATGCTACTGCTGCTGTTGAGCACATCACCGCCGACCAGCAGCAGGTTGGCGCCGGAGGTAATGCTGGAAGCCGCACTGGCGTCGGTAACCCTCAGGCGCTCCCGCTGGGCAATCAGGAACGGACGGTTTTCCTTGCCGCCTTCGCAGTCACCGCCGTTGACGTTTTCAATGCACTGCACCGGGCTGATCGAGGCGCTGTAGATCCCCGATTCGCTGGTCAGCACCGTGCGGATATTCTGGATGGTGCCGGCGGCCAGGCTCAGGTTGCCGTCACTCTGGATGCTCGACGAGCTGTTGATGATGCTGGTGGCGAACGCGCCCTTGCCGTCGCGGTCGATGCTCAGGTTGCCCATGGCATAGATATCGGCGCCGAGGTTTTTCAAGCGCTCGACCCGCAGGCTCATATCACCGCCGCTGAACAGCAGGCCGTTCTGGTTGAGCAGGCTGCCAGTGGTCAGGGTCATGGCGCGGCCGCTGCCCAGGGTACCGAGGTTGTTCACCGCGGCACTGGCCAGGCTGAAATCCGTGGCGCCGGTCAGGCGGCCGGTGTTGTTGAGGGTCCCGCCCAGGTTCAGCTCAAGGCTGCCGTTACTGGCGATCACGCCCTGGGTGGACCAGTTCTGGCCCGTGCCCTTGATGCGGTTGGCCGCGAGCAGTTGGCCGCTGCTGGTTTGCTCAAGATTATCGACATTGACCGTGAGATTGCCGGCCTGGATCAGGCTGCTGTTGGTCCAGTGGGTTTTGTCCAGGCTCAGGTCGCCCTGGGTCACCAGGCTGCCGCCGACGTTATCGAGGTTGATCCCGGCGATATCAAACACCCCGGTACCCACATGCAACACGCTGCCGCCCTGGTTCTGGAACGTGCCGGCGGCCAGGCTCAAGTCGGCATTGGCCGCTTCCAGCTTGCCGCCGCTGTTATCCAGCACACCGCCAATCGCCACGCGGCTTTTGCCGCTGGTACCCAGGGCACGCAATTGCCCGCCCTGGTTGCTCAGGCTGGCGGCGGTGATGTCCAGGGTGCTGGCGCTTTCGATCAGGCCACGGTTGTTGAGGGCGCCCAGCAGGCTGAGGTCGACTTGCTGGCCGGCGATCTGCCCGGCGTTATCGACGCTGCCGCCGCTGAGGCGCACGCGCTGGCCGGCAAACACACCGCCGTTGCCGTTGTTGAAAACATCGGCGTTGATCAGTGCATCGCCCGCCTTGGCCGAGAGTTTGCCCCCGGCATTGTTCAGGCTGCCAACGGTGAGGTTGAGGCCGGCGTTTTCACTGTGGATCAGGCCATCGTTGTCGTTTTGCAGCAGGCCGCTGGTGTTCAGGGTCAGCCCGGCGTTTGCCGCCAGGGTGCCGCTGTTGCGGTTGTCCACGCTGGCCGCCAATACCGTCAGCAGGGTTTGGCTGGTGAGTTTGCCGCCCTGGTTGTCGAGGGCGGCCACCCGCTCGATCGACAGCGGGCCGGCGCTGGCGAGCTTGCCGTTGCGGTTGATCAGGTCGGCCAGCAGGTCGAGGGTCAGCGCGCCGTTGCCGGTCAGGCTACCGGCGCTGTTGTCCAGGCTGTTGCCGCGCAAGGTGAAGGCGCCGGCGCTGTCGATGGTGCCGCCCTGGCTGTTGTTGAGCGCGCCGCTGAGGGTCAGGGTTTGCGCTGCGGCGCTGGAGATCACGCCTTTGTTGCTGTTATCCAGGCTGTCGCCGGTCACGCTGAGGGTGTCGTGGCTGACCACCACGCCGCCCTGGTTATTGACCTGCGCGGCATTGGCCTGCAACGCGCCATCGCTGATGATTTCGCCCTGGCTGTTGTGCAGCGCAGCAGCGGTCAACTGGGTGCTGCCGCTGGTCAGCAGGCGGCCTTTGTTGCGGTTATCCACAGTGCTGGCGGTGACGTCCAGGGCCTTTCTGGCACTGATGACGCCGCCCTGGTTATCCAGGGTCTGGCTGGCCTTGACGGTAGCGCTGCGGCTGGCAACCACACTGGCGTTATTGCGAATATCGCGGGCATCGAGGCTGACATCGCCGGTGGTGGTGCGGGTGTTATCGGCATTCACGCCGGCTTCGATAACGCCGTTGTTGGTCAACTTGCCGCCGCTGCTCAGGCGCACCGTGTCGCGGGCGGCGAGGCTTTTCTGGGTGCTCAGGTCGCCGCTGGTTTTCACCGTCAGGGCGGTGCCGGCGTAGGCCGGGCCCTGGGCATCAAGGCTCGCCGCCTTGACGTCGATCGCGCCACTGGCCGCCGCCTGCGCCATGCTCAGGTGCCCATTGGCATCGAGCTGGATATCGCCGGCGCTGGCCGCCAACGTGCCGTCCAGTTTTACCCCGACACCGGCCTCGGTGCCCACCAGCTTGATCGCGCCGGCGTACATGCCGCCCAGGGCCGAGGAGTCAATCGCAAGCTCCGGCTTGGCGCTGCCATCGTCGGCGCGTGCGGTGGCATTCAAGGTCTGTGCATTGACGTCGTTGCGCCCGGCAATCACGGTCAGGTTGCGCGCATTGATCTGCGCGTTGATCTTGGCCGTGCGAGTGATGATTTCGAAGCGGTCGACATTGCTCGCGTTCAAGCCCTGGCCGTCGATGGTCACCGCGCCGCCATCGACCTGGTAGCGGTCCAGGCGGCCGTTATCGAGGATCGGTTTGCCGGTGGTCAAGGTGACGTTGGGGGTGTTGATAAAGCCGCAGCCGTTGCAGGTCACGCCATAGGGGTTGGCGACGATGACCTTGGCCGACTGCCCCGCCACTTCGGTGTAGCCGCGCAACTGGCTGGCGCTGCCGCCGTTGACTTCGTTGAGGATGACATTCGCCGAGCCACCCTTGAGGTTGGGGTTGCCGACGATAATCCCGCCCAGTTGGGTGGACTGCAACGGGCCGCCGGCGTTGTTGAGGATCACGCCATTGGGGCCGACGTTGTAGTCCTTGAACTGGTTGTGGGACAGGCCGCTGCCGTTGGGCGTGGCGATGTTCACCACCGGTACGCCATTGCCCGCCGCGCCCACCGTCGTGCCGGGACCGCTGACCACAATGCCGTCGGCCTGGGCCAGCAGCGGCTGCCAGAACAGCGCGTTGGCCAGGATCAGCACCAGGCCGCGCTTGGGCAGGCCGCAGAACGCATCACGGCGCTTCATGGCTGAAGAAGGCAGGCGGGCAAGGAAGGCAAACTGGCGGACATCCATGTCAAATTCTCGATGCGGCTAGGCGTTGAATTACAGGTAGAAATCCATCCGGAAGTAGATCGGCGCTTCGCGCTCGCTCATCACTGCCGGACGTTCCAAAGAGTGGGCAAAGGTCACGCTGGTGCTGACGTTTTTGCCACGGGCGAACAGCTCCACGGAGTTGCTGGAAACCCGGCCGTGGACGATGTCGTTGTAGCGGTCATTGCGGATCACGCCCTGGTCGTAACCCAGGCTCACGCCGTATTCGCCGAAGGCCGGGCGCAACCAATCCACCAGCACCGGCCGCGCCCAGCGCAGGTCGTTGCGCCAGTAGCCTCCACTGTCACCGTTGAGTTGCTGGTCCTTGAAGCCGCGCACCGAGGACGAGCCACCGAGGCTCATGCGCTGCGGGCTGAAGAGTATGTCTTCACTGCGTTGGCCGGTGGCAAGGCTGGTGAAACTGAACGACTCGCCCCACAACGTGAACGGCTGCAGGTAGCTGACGGTGGCGGTGTATTTGCGGTAGCGCGAATCGGGCTGGCGATTGCCGAACCTGTCGCGATCATCCTGGGACTGGGCATCGAGCAGACCGATACCGTTCTGCATGCCCAGGTCCATGTTGACGTAGGCACTGCCGACCCGCCGGCCGTGGTTGATGCCCACTTGCATCTCGCTCAGGCGAGTGCTGCTGTCCAGGCGGGTATCGAGCACGTAGTTATTGGTGCGCAAGTGGGCCAGGCCGACGTTGACCGAGGTCTTGCTCACGTCATCACGATGCACCACGCGCTCGGCGCGCAGTTGGTGGTTCTGGCTGTCACCCGATTGCTTGAAGCTGAACGTGTCGGCCTGGCCCAGCGCGCGGTAATCGCTCTCGCTGTAGGTGTAGCTGAAGTTCCACCAGCCCCACGGCACGTTGTAATAGAACATGCCGTTCTTCGAAGTTTTCTGGTGATCGCTGATCGCATCATGGCCGCCGCGCAACACCAACTGGTCCGCCAGGCCCAGGGGGCTGTCCCACTCAAGGCCGGCGCCCCACTGCTGCTCGCCGGTGCTTTTCTGCCCGTCGTTATTGCGCGACAGGCTGGCGCGCCAGGGCTTTTGCGGAGTGTTTTTCACCAGCACCGAACTGCCACCAACGGCTTCGCCGGGGGCCAGCTCCATTTGTGCCTGGTTGGATGGCAAGCGGTTGAGCTGATCGATGGCCTGCTCGATTTCCCGCAGGTTGAGCAGGTCGCCGTTTTTGCCGGGGAAGGCCATGGCCAACTCGCGCGCCGAGATCTTGCTGTCGGCGGCGCTATTCAAGCCTTCGAGCTTGCCTTCGACCACCAACACTTGCAGATGCCCTTTGGACAAATCCTGCTGCGGCAAGTAGGCACGGCTGGTGACCATGCCCTTGTCGATGTAGTGATCGGTGACGGCCTTGAGCAGTTGATTGAGCTGGGCCACGCCCAAGCACTGGTCGATGTAAGGCTTGATCAAGCGCTCACGCTCGGGGGCGGACAGGCTGTCGGCGCCTTTGAGTTCAATGGTCTTGATCGCGAAGCAACGGGTATCTACCGGGGCGGTGGGCGTTGCGGGTTTGACTTCCTTGCCGGGCAATTCCTTGAGCTCTTCGAGGCGCCGGCGCTGCTCTTCAAGCAAGCGGTTTTGCCGCTCGCGGATCAGGTCCTGATCGCCAGGCGAAGTCGCGGCCACTGCGCTGTTTGACCCACAGAGGGCGAACAGGGCAATACACAGGGAATACCGAATCCGTGGCAATAACGAAGGCATGTTCGATCCATCGAATAACAAGGGGCGGCAAACTAACATCGAACTTCCACACAGCCTAAATTCCCGGCTAGTTGAAGCTAAAAATTAAATCACCAATAAGTTGCTGATTAATAACGATAAAAACTATCAGCAACAATTAAATGCTTGTATTCGGAATTTTTATTCCGACAAGCGGTATCAGTTTTGATACAGCTTTCGGCGCAACTTGAAAGTTGCCACTAGTTAGCCATCAATGTTGTGCCGAGATGGTTTAGTAGCCAAATAAGCGGAAAAGTTCGCGGTTATTTTGTGAATTGGATCCCATTTCTGACGATAGGTACCGCAGATCCCTCCCTGGTAGGAGCTGGCTTGCCAGCGATGACGGCCGCGAGACCGCCGCAGAGTGTCAGATACCCAACGTCATCGTTGACGACCATCGCCGGCAAGCCGGCTCCTACCCAACGCGTTCCGCCACCAGCTTCAGCTCCCGCCGTTGTGCCGTCACCGCCTGCACCCCGCCCTCCTGGTCGTTATGAATCACCAACACCCCCGGCCGGCGCAGTTGTTCAAGCTCCCCCGCCGCCAACCGGAAGCTCTCGCTCAGGCCGTGATCACTCAAGGCCTTGCCCGCCGCCCGGCGCTGGGCGAAGCGCTTGCCGCGCCGCTGCTGGTAGCGCGCCCAACTGATCAGCAGTACCGCGTTGAACAGGGCAATCCACAGGTAGATCTGCAAGGTGTTCAGCGCAGCAAAGATCGGGGCGTCGATGCGTGGGCCGCCGTGGCTGTCGAGCATCGGCACCAGCCCGCGCACCAGCAGGATCACCAGCCCGGCCCAGGCCAGCAGGGTCAGGAAAATATCGATGGCCTGCATCACAGGCCGCTGTGGGGTACGGATCAGGTTCATGGCTTCACTTCCTTGGCAGGTGCCTTGATGCCGCGATCCGGGCTGACCCAGCGCGCGCGTTTTTGATGTTGGCGGAACAGGACTTTGGGAAAGCTGACCAGGGTGGTGAACAGGCTCACCAGCCAGAACACCAGCGGGTACCAGACGGTCCAGAACAGGGTTTTCCACAGGCCGCGCTCGTAGCGCCGGTCAATCATGATGCTCACGGCGAACTGCACCAGGCACACCACCGCCAGCAGCAAGCCGGTGAAGGCCGGTGGCATCAGCGAGCTGACGGCAATCGCCTCAGGCAACGGCACCACTTTGCCCACGCCCCAGAAAATCACCGACAGCAGGAAGGTGAAGGCCCAGCCGGTGGACAGGCAGTATTCGAACAACAACGGCCACAGGTAGCGGTGGCGCCATTGCCAGATCCCGCGAATGTTCTTGAACAGCACCTCGGCACCACCCTGGGCCCAGCGCAGGCGCTGCTTCCACAGGCCGCCGAGGGTTTCCGGCATGAGGATCCAGCACAGCGCGCGCGGCTCGTAGAAGATGCTCCAGTGATCCAGTTGCAGCTTCCAGCTCACGTCGATGTCTTCGGTGATCATGTCGGTGCTCCAGTAGTCGACCCGGTCCAGGGCCGCCCGCCGAAACGCCACCACTACGCCGGACACAGTGAAAATCCGCCCGAAGACCCGCTGGGTGCGCTTGATCAGACCAATGATCGAAGAGAACTCGCCCACCTGTACCCGACCAATCAAGGTCGAGCGCGTGCGGATGCGCGGGTTGCCGGTGACCGCGCCAAGCCGTGGGTTGTCGAGCATCGGCGCCACCAGATAGGCGGCGGCATTGCGGTCGAGCAAGGCGTCGCCGTCGATGCACACCAGGTATTCGCTGCGGGCCGCCACGGCACCCATGCGCAAGGCCACGGCCTTGCCCTGGTTTTGCGCCAGGTGCAACACCCGCAGGCGCGGCTCTTGCAGCGCCAGGGCATCGAGTACTTCGGCGGTGTTGTCGCTGGAGCCGTCATTGATCGCAATCACTTCCAGGTTGCGATAACGCTGGGCCAACGCCGCGCCGATGGTCTCGGCGGCGTTGTCGCCTTCGTTGTAGCAAGGGATCAGGATCGAGATCAGCGGCTCGCCCTTGAGCGCCGGCGCCGGGGTGTCATCAGACCACGGCCAGTGGCGCTCCCAGTGCAGCCAGAAATACACGCCACCGGCGATCCACAGCCCGGACATGAACAACGGGTAGAAAAACACGAACTCCATCAGGAACTGCCCGGTGACCAGGAACATCAGGCCCAGGGGCACCCCCAACACCAATGCCAACACGAGAAGAGCAAGGATTCTGTCGAACATGAGTCAAGGATTCCATTTGTTGGAAAGGGCCGGACGCACGGTGTTCAGATCCGGCGAATTCTCCAGGAAGTTGTCGGGGTAGTAGCCAAAACTGCTGGCACCCTGGCGCTTGAGCACACCCATCCACTCCGCCATTTGCACGCCGGAAATGTCCGGGGCAGCTGGAGTGCGCCAATCCTTGGCCTGTAGCTCGAAGACCGTGCGTTGCATCGCACCGGGCCGGGCCTTGACCGTGGCCACGAGCTTTTCCAGCCAGGCGTTGGAGTTTTTCAGCGACTGGCCTTCCATCAAGGGCATCGCCATCGGCGCGGTCCAGTCGTAGTGCTTGAGGAAGTCGTCGAGGTTCTGCGCAAACCAGGCTTCGCTGGCCGGGTTGAGCATCGGCTCGGCGAAGATATTGCGCGCGGTGAGCACTTCCGGGCCGCGCAGGGTGCGGACCTTGGCGGTCAGTTCATGGGTGAAGTCGATCAGGTAGCGACTCTTGAAACGGGTCCAGCGCTGCATCACCTCAGGGTCGGCGCGCAGCGCCTGGATGCTGCCCGGCAGGCCGTTGGCGGCGTAGGTTTTCAGGGCTTGGGGGCTGGCGTCTTCAAAGTCCGAGAGCACGGCGTCGTCGTGGAACAACACGCCGTGGATGGCGCTGGTACGGGCCAGGTCTTCGTAGATCTCACCGATGACTTTGCGCACCTGGGGATCGAATGGCGACAGGCGCTGGTACTGTTTCGGGTCGACGGCCACTTTGCCGGTGGCCGGGTCCCAACGGCTGACGCGGGGCAGCTTGGGGTCCAGGGCAAAGCTGAGCACGGGCATCCAGGCGTAGACCTTGACCAGGCCGCCACGGGTGTGCAGCTGCCAACTGACACGGTTAAACAGGTCGGCACGCATCGGCAGATGGCGGTTGGGGAAGTACAGCGAACGCGCCAGGCCATCACCCTTGGGGTCGGCGAAGGCCTGGAGGAACACGGTGTCGACGCCCATGTCCAGCACACGCTGGACCAGCGCATCGAGGTTGCGCGCTTCCTGCGCCTTGTCCGGGTCGTAGACATGATCGAGGTCCACATGCAGCACGCGCATCGGCGCTTTGACCTGCGCCGAGACCATGCTGTTGGCGAAGTCCTCGCCGTACGGGTCGTTGTCCACCAGAAAGCGCGGGCTGCTCATCAAGTTGCCGAGGTTATCGAGGCCGTCCTCCAGGGTCAGGGCCATCTGGTAGCCCTGCTCACCCACCACCGCCAGGGAGGTGCCATCCGCCGCCCCATACGGCCATACCCATACACGCGGGGCCTTGCCGGTAACGGCGCGGATCTTGTTGGAAATCGCCGCGACGTCGGCGCGCATCCGCGCCTGGAACTGCGCTTCGGATTCATAACTGCCGGTGACCGGGTCATAGCGCCGGGTGGCGGCGGCCGGTTGCAGGTTGCCCTGGGGGTTGGCCAGCACGCCCTTGTGGTTGGCGTCGGTGTGGGCAGCGATTTCCACCAGGCCCGATTGCGCCACTTCGCGCACTTGTTGCCAGGTCAGAAACTCCGCGCGGTCACGCGGCACGCCGGCAAAATCCACCGGTTGGTTCAACGGCGTGTCGACCCAACTGCCCACCGGCGCCAGCACGGCCGGCCACTGGTAGGCACGCAGGATCGGCATGACACGGGTGTAGAAGCTCGAATAGCCGTCGTCGAAGCTGAGCATGACGGCTTTGGCCGGCAGCTCTGGCCCACCGGCGCGGGCGGCGAGGACCTGGTCGACGCTGACCGCCTGGTAGCCGTTCTCGCGCAGCCAGGACAACTGTTCGATCAGGCGTTCGGTGCGCACCGCCACCACTCTCTGGTCGGGGTCACGGTCGTTGACATCGTGGTAGGCAATGCCCAGGAAATGGTTTTTCGGCCACGGCGCTTCGTTGACCGGTTTGAGTCGTTCAGCAGGTGGCGTAAAAGGCGCGGGCGACTGGGCACAGGCACTGCTCAGCAGAAAGCCCAGGGCCAGCAGGCAACGGGAAACAAGGGTCATGATCGGACTCTTCTAGAAACGGTAAGTGAGGTCGACGATCAGGCGCACATCGCTTTCGCGCTCACCGTCATAAGGTCGGTTGATCCAGCTCAGGTTGGCGCCGGTCTCCAGTACGTCGTTCCAGCGATAACGCTGGCCGTAACTGAGCAAACCAATGGCGCCGGTGGAGTAATCACGCTGGCTGTAGGTGCCCGCACCGGCCTGGAACTGCTGACTCCACTGGGTTTCGTAGCGGTGATAAAGCACATGGTTGACGCTCACCGTGGGCAGCACGCTGAAGTCTGAACGCGGGTTGAAATACGCCGCTTCTTCCTTGCTGTTGCGGCTGGTGGCGACTTCCAGGCCAAGGTCCACTTGCACGCCCGGCGAGCGGTAGACGCCCTCACGGCCGATGAGCGACGCTTCGACACGGTCGTTACCGTCACTGAAGTGGGACGGGCTCAGCGCCAGTTTCCACTCACGGCTCTCGTTGGCGCTCCAGCGGATAAACCCGCTACCGCCGTTGGCGGTGACGTTGGCATTGAGCGCGCGCAACGGCGTGCTGGCGGCCAGGTAGTCAAGGCTGCCCCCGTACTGCCAGTGGTCGTTGATGTCCCGGGCAATCGCCAGGCGTGCACCTTGCTTGGTGCCTTTGCCGTAGGAGTGATTGGAGACTTCGGCCTCCAGGGTCATATCACGGGTACGCCGCTCCACACCCAGGCGCTGCCAGCGGTGGTGGCCGGTACCTTCTTCAAAGTCGGCGGTGGCGTAGCCGATACCGCCGAATATCCGCCAGTCTTCATCGATGGGCGGGCTGTAGAGCAGGGTTTCGATCCCCCAGTCGCGACTACCGGAGACCGCCCCGCCGCCATGGCTTTTGCCGGTCTCGGCTTCGATGCGCAACTCGGCCATCTCATGCACCTTGCGCAGGCGCTGCAGGCGTTGGACCTGGCGATTGTCCGGGGCGCGGGCGACTACGTCATCGGCGAGCACATTGAGCTGGCGCCACTCCTGCAGATCCAGCGCGTTGTAGCCTTGGGAGACTTCCAGGTCGATATGGCGCGGGTTCTGGTTTTCGGCGTTCTTGAGGGCAACTTCGGCACGCCGCGGCCAGGCGCGGGCGCGGAACATGTCCGCCTGGGCCACACGCATGCCGACATTGCCAGGCGAGGTGCGCACCAGGGTTTCAAGGCTTTTTTCACTGGTCGGCAGATCGGCGCCGTAGGTCGCGGCCTGGGCCGCCAGTTGCTGGGCGGCCAACCATGCATCGTTGGGGTTACCGAGGGGCAGGCCCTTGAGTTCAACCCGAGGTTTTTGCGTGCTCGCCAGGTCGTTTGCGACGGCGCGGGCTTCGCGGGTCTGGTCGTTTTCCAGCAAGGAGTAGTACAGCGCGGTGCTGTCGACCACTTGGTTGCTGGGGTCGGCGTCCGGCGCAATCACCGCCTGGCGATACAGCGGCGCAGCCTTTTCCGGCAGGCGTTGATCGAGGTAGGCGGCGGCCACCCAGCGCAGGGCGTAGTTGGGCAGTTGCACGCCTTGAGCTTGCAAGGCTTCGTAGTCGTGGAGCACCTCGGCGGTACGTGCGCGAGCCTTGAGCGCGCCCAGGCGGTCGATGCGCCAGCGCACCACATCATCATGGGCACTGGCGTCCGGGGTCCAGGTGGCGAGCAGTTGGTCGTAATCCTTGAGGGCGCGGTCGGCGATCACAAAGCGTTCGCTTTCACTGCGCGTCGGGAATTCAGCCAGGCGCACGCGTTCGGCAGCCAGGTCACCTTCCAGGCGGCGCTGGGTCACCGGGTCCAGCAGGCCGGGGTGGCGGGCGCTCAGGCGCAGGGCCGGTTCCGGCATACGTGCACGTTGCAGGGCGATCAGGTATTCGCGCACCACCTCGGGCTGGTTGCCGGCGCGGATAAACGCCTGGTCGAATTCGAACAGCGAATCATAGGGCTGCCCGGCACGGGACAACGCGTAGCCCAGGGCCATGCGGCGCTGGACATCCTCAGGCTTGGCCGCCACCAGGGTGCGCGCACGCTGTACGGCCTCGGCGGTTTTGCCGCCATCGGCCAGGGTCATGGCCAGGCCCAGTTGCAGGTCCGGGTTGCTCGGTTCACGCAGCAAGGCCTGGCGATACACCGCCTCGGCGGGCGCCCAACGCTGTTGATTGCGGTAGGTGCGGGCCACGGTGGTCAGCGCTTGGGTGGTCAGTTGGCGCTGGCGCCCCTGGGTCTCATAGACCTTGAGCACTTCGTCATCCTGGCGCGCCCAACTGGCAATCAGCAGGTGATCGCTGACCTGGCCAGAGGTCTGGCGCTCGGCAGGCAATTGGCGCAGCAGGTTGAGCGCCGGCGTGTAGTTGCCGGTACGGGCCTGGCGAATCACGGAATCATAGGCAGGATCGGCCACGGCCAGAGTCGGCAGCAACAAGGCAGCGCCGATCAATAGACGCAGGCGGCCAGGGCCAGTGGGAGAGAAATTACGCAACATGTCGTCAGCTTCCTTACTTGGAAAGCTGTAGCGATAGGTTCGCCTGTACAACACGCATCAGGCCGCCGGTGTCTGATGACCCGGCCAAGCTTTCCTGGGGCGCAATATCCCTGAGAAGGATATGGAATAGGGCAAATCAGGACAATTGTTCAGAATCGTCCTACAAACCGGTGGAGATCAAATGTGGGGCTTGTGTGGGAGCTGGCTTGCCTGCGATGGCATCACCTCAGTGTCACTGATACACCGAGGTGATGCCATCGCCGGCAAGCCAGCTCCTACACAGACCGTATTTCTACAGGGGGCGGGCGGCCTTACTGCGCGCCGCTGACCGCACCCAGTTTGCCCAGTACGCCGCCGATAAACTGCTCGACGGTCATTTTCTGGCCATTGAAGGTCACTTCATTGTTGGCGTAGTGCAGCTTGGCCAGGATGTCGTTGCCTTCCAGGGTCGCCAACTGCGTGCCAACAGCCATGCCGCTGACCATCTCGCTGGCCATCTGCGATTGCTGCTCGATGGCTTTCGGGTCGGTCACGCCACCGATCTGCGCTTGCAGGGCAGCCACATCAGAGATCATCGGCTTGGACAGGGTCAGGTTGGCATCCAGCAGGGTAATCATCTGCTTGGCCAGTTCAACCGGCGGCAGCTCCATGGTGGACGGCTTGGTCAGGTCCACCACCAGGTTGAAGCGGCTTTCGCCATTGGCGGTCTTCAGGGACAGGTTTTCCAGGGCCACTTGCGGCTTGGCGGCCAGCAGCAGGTCAACGTTGGCCTGGGCCAGCACTTGCTCGGCTTCGCTCAGTTGCAGTTCTGGGATCGGTTGGCCGGCAGCCTGGGCAGCCTGCACCGGTTGCATCTTGTCCTGATAGAGCTTGGTCAGCACCATGGTCGATGGCACGTCGATGTTCTTGACGCTCACGGCCATGGCCGCCGAACCCACGGGTTTGCCCTGGTATCCGATCTCGGTGATTTTGTAGTCGACGCGACCGCTGAGGTTGTTGTCCTTGGTATCGCTGCTGTCTTTCTGCTCAAAACCTTTGACAGTCAGCACGGCTTGTTCCGGGCCAAAGGTGAACGTGCTGTTGCTCAACACGACGGTATTCTGGCCGACATAAAAGCCGAAGTTGCTCTTGGTCAAGTTACTGGCGAGGGTCAAGCCATTGAGCTCTGCCTGGAACGGTGCCCCCTTGGGGTCGACCAGGGAGACCTTGAGGGCGTCCATGTAACCGTCGACCTTGATCTCTGTCGCCTTTTCGGTGTTGAAGTAGTCCATGTTCAGGCCGGAGAAGGTGACACTGGTGGTGCCGTCCTTGTACTCCAGGGGCAGCAGCTCCAGGTTGCCGTTGACCGAACGGTTGAAGCCGATGTTGGCCACGCCCTTGACCGGCGAAACGTCCTTGGTGGCGGCGAACCATTTTTCGGTGGTCGGGTTCTTCTCAAGCGCCAAATGGCTGGTAGCCAGCACCGGCCACCACTTCAGGGTTACCAGGCGCGAGAAGGGCAGCGGGCCGTGTTCGATACGGTCGACAAACAGCAGTTCGCTGTCTTTGAACTGTTCACCGAATGCCGCACCTTCAGCCTTGAGACGGAAGTGGCCGGTGCTGCTGAACCAGCCGCGGTCCAGGGAGACCATCTCCAGGATCATGCGGCCATCGACACCGGCCAGGGAGCGTTCCATCTCCTTGTTGGCGTCTTCGATCGTGGTTTTCAGCACCCCTTCCAACTGGCTGCCGGTGTACCAGGCACCGCCAGCACTGACCACGCCGACGGCGGCAACAAAACCCAAGAGTACAACGGCTGATTTATTCATGAAGTGTCCTGATCCAATCCTGTGCGAAGTGGGCTGTCTTCCCTGAACCCCGAAGTGGGGCGTCGGCTCAAGCCCGCCGAAAATCGGGGCAAGGTTAGCACTGGCAAGGGGGCTTGTCGCAAGGCCCGCCATACACACGCCCCCGGCTTGCCGGCGATGGCGGCCGAATGGGCGGCGCAGGGCTCAAGGTCGTCTCGCCGGCAAGCCGGCGCCTACAGGGGGCGGTGGGGGTCAGGAGTATTCCATCTCGATCTCGTCGAGCTGGTGATCGAAGCTCTTCAGCCGTGCGGTCCAGGTGTACACCAGCACTTCAAACTCGCGATGAATCACCGCATTGCCCGGTGTGTCGGCCTTGGGGTCGTAGAAGTCCAGCTGGTAACGCTCGCGGGCCATGGCGGTGGCAACGTCTGACAGCTCCCGGGCGTTGTTCAGCCAATGCCGTCCTTCAGCCACTTGCCGGTCGAGTACCACGCATTGTTTCTTCAAGGCTTCGAGGCTTTTTTCCAGGGGGGTGCCGGTCAGTTCGCCCATGACTTCCTGGAACGTACGCCCCGGCTGCCAGTAGCTACCCCAAAAATAGCGGTCGAACACGGTTTCGACCCGGCGCAGGGCAACCTTGGTGTCCCAGATCGCCACCCGCGTCTTGCCTTGCTCGAGGATTTTCTTCTGGGTCCGCTGGCCCTGGTACGACGCCCAGGCCACCACGCCCACGGACAATGCGGCGATCAACGCGCAGGCGCTGTCGAGGAACACCATGGCCTTATCCAGTTGATGGGCCAGCATGACACCGTAGAAGTAAGTCGCCGATAACAACACCAGTGCGAAGAGCACGCACCAGAAAGCGGGAGCATAAGGGTTTTTCATTATTGGAATCCCCATGAGCAACGCAGGCAGTGATCAGCGGGCCATCACGCAAGCCCGTCTGATCAAAGCATAGCAACCGCCTCAGGGTTTGCCGGGTTCCGTACCTTGCGTTCGTCCGCTTTCCCAACCGCCGCCCAGGGCCAGGAACAGGTCGATCTGGCTCATTGCCACCTGGCTATTGGCCTGGGCCAGTTGCGCGCGCATATCGGTGTAGGTGCGCGTGGCCTGCAGGTCGGCGAGAAACGACTCGCGGCCGGCCTGGAAGAAGCGGTGCGTCTGGTCGGCGGCCTGTTGCGCCGACTGCTCGGCCTCGGCCAGGGCATCGCGGCGCTGCAATTGGGCGGTGTATTGCGCAAGCCCGGTCTGGGTCTCGCGGATGGCATTGAGCACCACCCCGTCAAAGTGCGCCAGGGCGCCCTGGGTCGCGGCTTCGGCTTCGTGGATGCGCGCACGCGAGCCGTTGGATGGCACCGTCCAGCTCAACAAGGGGCCGAAACCCCAGCGGTTGGTGGCCGGTTTGCCGAGGTTGTCGATAATGCCCACGGTGCCAATGGAGGCGCCGATGCTGATATCCGGGTACAGCTCGCCGGTGGCCACGCCAATGCCCGCCGTCGCCGCCGCCAACCGGCGTTCGGCCTGGCGCACGTCGGGGCGGCGCTTGAGCAGGGTTGCGCCGTCGCCCACCGGTAGCAGTTGGGCAATCTGCGGCAACTGGGCGCAATCGCGGGTGCCGGTCGGCAATTGGTCCAGGGGCTTGGCCAGGAGCATCGACAGGCGGAACAACCCCGCCTGGCGCGCCGCCTCAAAGCGCGGCAGTTCGGCGCGCAGAGACTTGAATTGGGTTTGCGAGCGGGTGACCTGGGTTTCATCGCCCCGCCCGGCATCGCGCAGGCGCTGGGTCAGGCGCGTGCTCTGGGCTTGCAGGTCGAGGGACTGTTGGGCGATGTGCAGCTCTTCGTTGGCCGCGCACACCTGGGTGTAGGAGCGCACCACGTCCGCCACCAGGGTGATGCGCGCGGTATCGACGGCAGCCTGGGTCGCGTCGGCATTGGCCTGGGCGCCTTCGATGCCGCGCTGCAGGGTGCCGAACAGGTCGAACTGATAGGAGGTGGTGATGCCGATATCACCGACATTCGCCACCGGCACTTTATTGGCCTGCAAAAAGGCCTCGCCGGACTCCTGCAAACGCTGGGCGCCAAGCTTGACCCCGCCGCTCCAGCCGCCCGCCGATTGCGCTTCCTGCACCTGGAAACGCGCCCGTTGCAGGTTGGCTGCCGCCACGCGCAGGTCGGTGTTGGAGGCCATGGCCTGGCGCACCAGTTCATCCAGGCGCGGGTCCTGATACAGCTTCCACCAGTCGGCGGGCACCGGGGCCGAGACCACATGACTGCCCTGCCCGGCCAATTGGCCTTGCAGGTCGCCACGGTTGATCGCCGCTTGGTCCGGCAACTGGTAATCCGGGCCTACCACCTGGCAGGCCGACAGCAGCAGCCCCAGCCCTGCGGTCGCCAGCAGTTGCTTCATGGCTGGTCTCCGGCCTTGGGCTGGTCATCGATGATCGAGACGGTGGCCGTGCGCCCGGCGATCATGCGGAAATCCGCCGGCACATCATCAAAGGCAATACGCACCGGAATCCGCTGGGCCAGGCGCACCCAACTGAACGCCGGGTTGACGTTGGGCAGCAGGTTGGAGCCGCTGGTGCGGTCGCGGTCTTCGATGCCGGCGACGATGCTCTGCACATGCCCGCGCAAGCGCGCGTTGTCGCCAATCACGCGGATATCCACGCGTTGGCCGACATGGATGCCGTCCAGCTTGGTCTCTTCAAAGTAGCCGTCGATGTGGAAGGAGTTGCTGTCCACCACCGACAACACCGGGCGCCCGGCGGTCACGAACTCCTGGGCCCGAGGCGCACGGTCGTTGACGTAGCCGTCCACCGGGCTGCGGATCACCGAGCGGTCGAGGTTGAGCTGGGCGCTGTCCACCGTTACCTGCGCTTCGGCCAGGGCCGACTGGGCGCGGGCCACGCGGGACTGGCTTTCTTCCAGTTGCTCGCTGGCCACCAGGTTGCCCAGGCCACGGTTGCGCTTGGCTTCGCGCTGGGCCTGGGCCAGGGTTTCCTGGCGGTCGGCCACGGCCGCCTGGGCCTGGCGCAGGGCGAGCTTGAAGCGGTCCTGGTCCACCGAAAACAGCACCTGGCCACGGGTTACCAACTGGTTGTCGCGCACGTCCACTTGCTGGATCAGCCCGGACACGTCCGGGGCGATCTGCACGATGTCGGCGCGGATATGCCCGTCGCGGGTCCAGGGCGCGAACATGTAGTACATCACCATGCGCCAGACCACGACGCAGGCGAAGGTCACTACCAGTAATGTCAGGACCACACGGCCAATCGTCAAAAAAGGTTTTTTCATGTCATCAGGTATCGACTGAGTGAGTCCACAGCGCCCAGCAACAGCGCGTAGAGAGCCACATTGAATAATGCCCGGTGCCAGACCAGGCGATAGAAGTGGACGCGGTTCAACAGCCCGTGCACCACCAGGTAAAAGCCATACGTAATGCCCATCAGCACCAGCAGGGTGGGCAGGAATACCCCGCTGATATCCAGGTCACCGATCATAGAGGCGCTCCATCGGGTAACGGCGCGTCCATCTCGCCTGTGCTGACAAACTCCACGCCGGGCAACAACGCCAGGCGCAAACCGCTGAGGGCGTGCAGCAGGTGCAGGCGGGTTTCGCCCTCGCCTTGCAGGCCCTGGCCATTGAGGGCGCGGCGGGTGCGGTCCAGGGTCATCAGCAGACCGCTGGGAGCCGGCAGGCGTTCACCGGCTTTCAGGCACGCCTTGAAGTACTCGCCGACCTCCGCCACCACCTGGTCGAGCAACACCCGTGGCACGCCCAGGATGCGGGGTGCGTAGGCCAGCAGGTCGAGCAGGTTCAGCGCCACGCGCAGCTCGCGCAGGGCGACGCCGGTGTCCTGGCCGGTCATGGCCAGGCGCGGCAGGTGCTGCATCAGGCGGTCGAGCATTTGCACGCCCAGGCGCCGGTGCTCGGCGAGGGTCGCCGGCTGCGTGAGCCCGACGATATCGCGCCAGCTGAAACGGGTCAGGCGCTTGGCCGCCAGTTCGGCGCCAAAGGGCCGTGCAATCAGGGTCCAGACAAAGGCAAACAGCAAGCCCACGGGGCCGGCGAGGTTGGAGTTGGCGAAGCTCAGAAAATCCGCGTCATAGGCGCCCTGGATGCTGATAAAGGACGAGGTGTTGACGATGGTCAGCAGCATGCCCAGGTAGAAGCGCGGTTGCACCGTCAGGGTGCCGACCCAGATAAAGGGCACCGCGAACGCCAGCACCAGCATCGGGAAATCATGCAGGTTGGGCAGGATCAGAAACAGGTAGAGGCTGGCGAACAGCACCGACATCGCGGTCCAGAAAAAGAACCGGTAGATCTGCGGCGCCGGGTCGTCCATCGAGGCGAAGAAACTGCACGCTACCGCCGCGAGGATCACCGCGCTGCCGCCGTCGGTCCAGCCCAGCAGAATCCACAGCACCGAGGCGACGATGATCGCGCTGACCGTGGAAAACGCCGAGTAGAACATCAGGCCACGGTCAAGAAACGGCGTCAGCCGGCCCAGGCGCCAATGGCGGTAGACCGCGCGCCACGGGGCCTGGCTTTCGCTGTGGATGGCAGCTTGCAGGCTGCGGCAGTCTTGCCACAGGTCGATCCACTCGCCAAGGCGATACAGCGCGTTGGAAAACAGCAACTGATAGCGATCGTCCAGGGCCTCGGCGTCGGGTTGCAGGGCTTCGAGCTGGTCACGCAGGGCGCGCCAGCGTTCCACCGACGCCTCACTGGCGGTGCTTTGCAGCCACTCGGTGGTGGCCGCCAGCAGCGGCGCAAACTTGCTGACCAACTCCGGGGTGCGGCGCTCCAGGGCATACAGCGCGTCATCCAGGGCATCCACCACCGGCAACAGATGGATCATGCGCCCGCGCAGTTCCTTGGTGTTGCGCACCGTTTGTGGCCGCGCGCCTTCGTGGGGCAGTTGGCCGATCATCAATTCCAGGGTGTTGAAGGTCGCGACCATGCCGCCGCGCAGGCTGCTGACTTCTTCGGGCTGCACATTACGCGTGAGGAAGCGCTGGCTGTAGACCGTCGCGTCGGCAAACCATTTGCGCACCGAATCATCGAACACCGGCGCCAGGCGCCGTGGCCAGAACATCGCGCCGACCACCGCCGCCACGGCGATGCCAAGGAAGATCTCTTCGGTGCGCGCCTCGGCCACATCCCACACCGCCAGGGGGTTATCCACCACCGGCAGGGCGATCAACGGCAAGGTGTAACCCGCCAGCATCAACGCGTAGCTGTTGGCGGTGCGCAAATGCAGGGACAGAAACAGCAGAATGCCAGTCCACAGTGCAATCACCACCACCAGCAGGAACGGCGTCTGCACAAACATCGGCACGAAAAACACCGCCGCCATCGCCCCCAGAAAGGTGCCGATCGCACGGTACAAGGCCTTGGAGCTGGTGGGCCCGACAAACGGGCTGGAAACGATATACACCGTGGCCATCGCCCAATACGGACGCGGCATTTGCATGAGCATGGCGATGTACAGGGCAATCATGGAGGCGGCGAAAGTGCGCACGCCGTAGAACCAATCCCGGGCCGGCGGCATGCCGGTAAAAAATCCGTTCAAGAAGCCACGACCACGGGCGGCTGGCTGGCGTCTTCGAAAGCGCGCAGTACCCGCAACGCTGCCTCCAGGTCGGCAGGGGCAATATCTGCCAGCACTTCACGGCGCAGGCGCACCAATTGTGCTTCAACGGCCTGTACCAACTCCCGGCCCCGTTCGGTCAGGCTCAAGGCCTTGGCGCGGCGGTCGTGCAGGTCTTCGGCGCGGCACACATAACCTGCGCTGCACAGTTGGTCCAGCAGGCGCACCAGGGATGGGCTTTCCATCCCCGAGGCCTGGGCCACCTTGACTTGATGCACGCCGTCGCCAAGACGGCCGATCATCAGTAAAGGCACCGCACAGGCTTCGGAAATACCGTAGCTCACCAGCGTGGTCTGGCAGATTTTGCGCCAGTGACGGGCGCCTGCGACCATGCTGCTGCTGAGGCTCATATGTAGGGTTTCGAGGGTTTGGGGCACGAGATCATTCGCATACAGTTAGTTTGCTAACTATCAATATGATCAAGGAATGGAATCTCGTCAAGTTTTGATACAAATTCACAGATAGGCGGTGGGACACCCACATACCGCGTCACCCTGTGGGAGCTGTCGAGCCTTGGCGAGGCTGCGATGGCAGTGGCACTGCGTGCATGGATGGTGGCTCACCCACCGCTATCGCAGCCTCGCTGGGGCTCGACAGCTCCCACATTCGATTGCCGTTGTCTTGCACAGTGCGTTCGCTTAAGCACGACCGCTGCGCAGCAGCACATTCAACTCATCCACCACTTCCGCCCAATCCGCATCCTCCAGGATTTCTTCGCGCAAAAACGCCTTCTGGCTCGGCGTCCAGAAAAACGCATCTTCGAGTTTCAACTCTGCCTTGAGCGGTGAATGCACGGCGACAAAACGCTCAATGCTGATGGCATCATCGGCCAGTCCGAGCTGTTTGAACAACGACGGCAGGCTGTGAACAGGCGATTCCATGACAACTCCAAGACGAGGTAATTGCCCACAGTCTAGACCGATAAAACCCACAGATTGGCGGCCATACGTGCAACATTTTGCAATGTTCACGTTATCATCTTCACCTTCCGCCCAGCGGCATCCACGGACTCCCGGAATAAGGACAATTCATGCGCATCGGTCTTCTGTCATCCCTGACCCTGGCACTGTGTGCCGGCGTATCCCTGCAGGCCCAGGCCAGTGGCGACGACTCGTGCTACCCCGACTGGCGCGTGTCCCAGGATTCGCTGACCGCTTGCAGCAACATGCCGTTCCTGAGCCCCGGCAACGACAGCCGGACCAACCTGCGCCTGTTGCTCGCGGCAAAAAAGAACGCGCCCCTGACCCCCAATCCGCTGGGTGAAGATGACCTGGCCCAGGGCTTCGGCCCGGTGCCGTTCCCGGTGTATCGCCTGGTGCCCCGCCCGCCCGAGGGGCAGACGCCCGCAGAACAAGGCGCGCAGCTTGCGCAGTTGTTGGCCGCGCTGGGCATCCAGCACGAGGTCACGGCGGCGGCGGGCGACCAGTTTTTGTGGGGCGAAGGCAGCCGTTGCCGCAGTAACAATGTGCAGAGCGCCACCGACTTTGTGCGCCAAGTGACCAACGCCGATGTGCCGGCGAATGAGCGTGTACTGCTGGCCAATGCCCGCTTGAAACTGCTCGGCACCTGCGACTGGCAGGGCGAGGTGCTGCTGGAGCCGCAGTTGATCACTTCCACCCAGGGTCGCGAACTGACCACCTACCTGCTCGCCGCCTCCGACTTTTACAGCGGGCGCTTTGTGTATGCCGAGCGTGGATTTGCCGCAGTCACCCTGACCACGTTGCCGTGGCTGAAGGAAACGGCGGTGTACATGATCGCCCGCGCGTCCCTCAACCATGCCCAGGAAAATGCGTTTGACGAGTACGGCTTGCCCCAGCGCCAGGCTGTGGATAAGTCTGCGCTGGACGAAGCCGAGCACAGTTTCCTCAGCTACCTGAACACTTATCCACAGGGTGAATACGCCCCTTCCGCTCGTGGCCTGCTGCGCCGGGTGCATTGGCTGGCTGGCGATGCGACCAAACTGGCCGACGACTACGCCTGGCAACTGACCGAGGCCAGCGATGCCGAGCGCAATGGCTCCATCGATGAGCTGGTGGAAGAAACCGACAACAAGCTGCTGACCAGCTACGCCGAGACCATCCGCAACCCCTTGTTACTGGCGATCAACGACCTGATGTGGATGCGCGCCAACAACCCGCCCAAGCTGACCCGCGCCACCCTCGACGGACAAAAGGCCGCGTTTGCCAACGAGCCTGCGCTGTACGACTACTTGCAGGCGGCGTTCGCCCTGTATGTCGAGCACCAGCCAGACCAGGCGTTGAAGCATCTGCCACAGGAGCTGCCAGCGAGCCTGGATTACCTGGCATTCAGCCAGCAAACCCTGCGCGGCCTGGCCCTGCAAGCCAAGCAGGACTGGAAAGGCGCCGAGGCACTGTGGCTGCAACTGCTGCCACTGGCCAAGCAGCCCTTGCAGCGCGATCAAGTGGAGCTGGCCCTGGCGATGAACTACGAACGCAGCGGCCAATTGGCCAAGGTGTTCGCTGCCGACTCGCCGATCCAGACCCAGCAAGTGCGCTATATCCTGTTGCGCAGCGTGGCCGGGCCCGAGTTGCTGCGCCAGCAGATCAGCCAGGCCAGCGACCCGCTGGAGCGCAGTACCGCGCAATTTGTGTTGCTCTACAAAGACCTGCTGCGGGGCCAGTTCGCGACCTTTGCCCAAGACTTGCAGCAACTGCCGGCCGCCCCTGCCGCAGACAAGCTCGGCACCAGCCTGGGCTATGTGTACGACGGTGGCCAGGCACTGACCCTGTTCCGCTGGAGCGGCGACAAGGCCGCCTCCGGCTACACCTGCCCGACCATCGCGCAAACCGCCAGCACCTTGCAGGACGACCCGAAAAACCCACACGGCCTCAACTGCCTGGGTGAGTTCATCCTGCGCAACGGCCTGGACGATATGCCCCTGGAACAGGCCCGCTCGGCCGGCAGCCTGGGCAGCACTGCATCGGGCTTCACCGGGGAAACCTTCTCGCGGCTCGAGGGCTACCAACAAGTGATCGCCAACCCCAAGGCGCCCCGTGACGACAAGGCCTATGCACTGTTCCGGGCGATCAACTGCTATGCGCCTTCGGGCTATAACAGCTGCGGTGGCGAAGATGTGGACAAGGCCGTGCGCAAGGGCTGGTTCCGCCAGTTGAAAACCGGGTTTGCCGACACCCAGTGGGGCAAATCGCTGCAGTACTACTGGTAAGCCGGTGAAAGGCTTGTGGCTGGCGCTGCTGGTACTGGCGAGCCCGGCCTTCGGCGCAGTCGACGCCCGCGACCATGAAGCCTTCTGGCTGTGGAGCGGCGTCGCGCCACAGCCGGTGCTCAAGCAGGCCAAGACCCTGTACATCCTCCAGGGCCAGATCAACTCGACCCGCCGCCAGCCCGAACGCGGCGTGCAGTTCATCGCCCAGGGCATGAGCGTGCCGCGCATCCGCCAGGGCGAAGTGTGGATCGTGTACCGCACCCATACCTTGCGCTGGCCAGAACCGGTCTACACAAAAATGCTCGGGCAGGTGCAACGCTGGCGCGCAGCGGGCAACCCGGTGGTCGGGATCCAGATCGACTTCGACGCCCGCACCCAATACCTGCACGAATACGCCACCTTCCTCAAAGACCTGCGCCAGCGCTTGCCGAAGGAGTTGCGCCTGAGCATCACCGGCCTGATGGACTGGAGCAGCAACGCCGACCCGGCCGCCATCGCCCAGCTTAAGGGCGTAGTGGATGAAGTGGTGGTGCAGACCTATCAGGGCCGCCACAGCATCCCCGATTACGCGGCGTACCTGCCCCGGATGAACCGACTGGGAATGCCGTTCAAGATCGGCTTGATCCAGGGCGGGGAATGGCAGGAGCCGGGGTATTTGCAGGGGAGCGAGTGGTTTCGGGGGTATGTGGTGTTTTTGCAGAATCCAGGTTGATCCCTGTAGGAACCGGCTTGCCGGCTCCTACAGGGGATAGCGTCTTACCAGTCGTAAGTCAGGCTCGACACCACCGTACGCCCTTCGCCGTAGTAGCAATCCAGGTCGCTGGTGCACTGCGATACGTAGGTCTTGTTGGCAAGGTTCTGCACGTTCATCGCCAGCTTCACGCCTTTGAGTTTCAGGGGCGAGGCGCTCAGGTCGTAGCTCAGGCTGGCATCGTAGACGGTGTAGGACGGCACGGTGAACGCGCCGGCAAAGTAGTCACCCATGCTGCTGCGCGAGTAGCGGGCGCCCAGGCCTGCGCCGAGGCCGGCCAGGGGGGTGTCGCCGATCACGGTGTAGTTGACCCACAGCGCCGCCGTCAGGGGTGAGATACCGGCCGGGTGGCGGCCTTCGCGACCTTCGTTGTCCTTGGTGTACTTGATGTCGTTGCGCGCCGCCGAAGCGACCACATCCCAGGAATCGTTCAACACGGCCTTGGCTTCGAACTCGACGCCGCGCGAGCGCATGGCGCCGCTCTGGCTACTGAAGTTGCTCGGCGGATTGGCCGTCAGGATGTTTTCCTGGTCCAGTTGATAGACCGAGACCTGCACAAAACTTTCCTGGCCCGGGGGCTGGTACTTCACGCCGACTTCGTACTGGTTGCCGGTGGACGGGTCGAAGGGTTTCTGGTTGGCATCGGTGCCGGACAGCGGCAGGAAGGACTCCGAGTAGCTGATAAACGGCGCCAGGCCGTTATCGAACAGGTACACCAGGCCCGCGCGGCCGGTGAAGGCCTGGTCCTTGCTGCTGGTGCGGTCGTCGCTCAGCGGCGCCTTGTTGACCACATTGGCCCAGTCATAGCGCCCACCCAGCACCAGTGCCCATTTGTCCCACTTGATCTGGTCCTGCACATACAGGCCGGTCTGGGTGATGGTGTTGTCCCAGCGATAGGGCTGGCCGAAGTTCAGCGGCTGGCCATACACCGGGTTGAACAGATCGATGATCGGCGGGTTGCGGTCATAAAGGCCGAGGAACCTGGAGTTGGAGTGGTAGTAATCCAGGCCCACGATCAGGGTGTGGGAGAACTCGCCAGTGATGAATTCGGCCTGGGCGATGTTATCCACGCCAATCACTTTGTTGTTCTGCCTCCAGTCCACGCCGAAACGTTGCAGGTAGCGTTGATCCATCGCGCCAGTGGCCGGGTTGGCGACAAAACGGTAGCCGTGCAACGGCGCCCTGTAGCGGTCGTCCACTTCGGCATAGCGCGCGTTTTGCTTGAGGGTCCAGGTGTCGTTCAGCCGATGGGACAACTCGTAGCCGAAGGCGAATTGTTCGCGGTTGTACTTGTTGACGCCCGGCTCGCCGATAAACACATCACGGTCGATCTTGCCGTTGGGGTTGCGCCAGATCGTGCCGGACGCCGGCAGGCCCTGGGCCTCGGGCACGCCCTTGTCTTTCTGGTACTGGGCGAACAGGGTCAGGCTGGTGTCGTCGTTGGGCCGCCAGGTCAGGCTCGGCGCAATGAATTGGCGGCGGTTTTCGAAGTAGTCGATCTCGCCCTGCTCGTCCTTGAGGCGCCCGGTGAGGCGATAGAAGAATTGCCCTTGATCATCCAGCGGGCCGCTAAGGTCAATGGCCGCGCTTTTGTGTTCGTAGGTGCCGGCTTCGAGCACCACCTGGCGCACCGGGGTCTCGCTGGGGCGCTTGCTGACCATATTGACGATGCCGCCCGGCTGGTTGTGCCCGTACAGCACCGATGCCGGGCCCTTGAGCACTTCGATGCGCTCCAGGGAATAGGGCTCGATCTGCAACGCACCGCCGGTACTGCCGCCGCCGTAAGGCAGGTGCAGGCCGTCGAGGTACAAGGGGGTGGGCGAGAAGCCACGGGATGTCGGCTCGTCGAACAGCTTGACCCGGTCGGAGAACCCCCCGGCGCTCATGCCGGGGGTGTACAGCAGCGCCTGGGTCACGCTTTGCGCGCCGCGCGCCTTGATTTCGGCAGCGGTGATCACGTTGATGGTCTGGGGGATTTCCACCAGCGCCGCATCGGTCTTGCTGCCCGTGGCACTGCGGGTGGCGACGATGCCGTCGACCGGGCCCCAGGCGTTTTCCTGGGCCTGCTGGGCGCTGATCTGGGTTGCGCCCAACTGCACCGAACCGTCCCCCGACAGCGCCTGCACCGACCAGCCGCCGCCCGACTGCAGCGCCACCAGGCCGCTGCCGGCCAACAAGCGCTCCAAGCCCGGCCCGGTGGCATAGCGGCCCTGCAAGCCAGGGCTGCGTTTGCCGGCAGTCAGTGATGCATCCACCGAGAGCAAAATCCCCGAAGCGCTGGCGAAACGGTTCAACGCCTGGTCCAGGCTGCCAGCAGGGATGTTGTATTGGCGCAAGGCTTCGCCAGCGCTCTCCTGGGCCTGGACCAGGGTCGGGACGAGCGGCACAGTCGCCAGCACACTGACAAACAGGCCACGGCGCAGGGCGCGGGCCAGGGGTTGGATTGGGTGGTGCGGCATTGCAGGACTCCCCGTGAGAACGCTTCTTGATTGGCTTTCAAGAGGTATCCCGGACGGGATTGAAAAACCGACAAAAGAAAATCAAAAAAAATGCGGCCACTGACTTTCCACACCAAAACACCATCAATGTGGGAGCTGGCTTGCCTGCAATAGAGGTGGGTCGGTTAGCCCATCTGTCACTGATACACCGCTATCGCAGGCAAGCCCGCTCCCACCGTTGATCGACTCAAACCCTGGCTTTTAGGGTGACCCAATAGCGCGTCACCGCATGCACCCGTACCGGCAATGAGCGCTCAAGGGCGGTGAGGATCGCATCGGTGTCATTGAGCGGAAACACACCGGTCAGCAACAGCCCGGACACGGCCTCGTCACAGCGCAACACCCCCGGCCGATAACGGCTCAGTTCAGCCACAAAACGCCCCAGCGGCTGGCGCTCGGCAATCAGACGGTGCTGGGCCCAGCTGCTGGCGTTGGCATCCAGCGCAGTCACTGCCGAGGTCTGCGTTGCACTGAACCACAGGCTGTCACCCGCGTTCATCAGCACCGGCACACCCTGTACCGGGCGCACCTGCAGGCGCCCTTCATACAGGTCGACGCGGCTGCCGTCGTCCAGTTCGCGCACGGCAAAGCGGGTGCCCAGGGCCTGGATATCGCCCGCAGCGGTTTCGACGATCAGCGGGCGGGACGGGTCGTGGCCGCTGGTCAGCAGGATCTCGCCACGAATCAGGCGGATGCGCCGCTCAGTGGCACTAAAGCGCAGGTCGATGGCACTGTCGCTGTTGAGGTCCAGGTGGGTGCCGTCGCTCAAGGTCAGGTGGCGAATTTCGCCCGTGGCGGTGCGGTGCTCGGCAAACGCCGCCTGCCACGGCTGGCTGCCCTGCACCAGGTAGCCGCTGCCACCGGCTACCAGCAACAGTCCGAGCAGTTTCAACGCAGCCCGACGCTGTGGGTCCGGCGCGTCGCGCAACACCGCGCGGGCGCTGTCTGCGGGTACGCCGCCCAAGGTCTGCTGCAACTGCTGCAACCGCTGCCAGGCGCGACGATGCTCCGGGTCAGCGGCCTGCCAATGGGCAAAGGCCTGGCGCTGGGCCCCGTCGAATTCGCCACCCCATTGCAGCATCAACCACTCGCTGGCCTGTTCGACCACGGCCTGGGCAATCGGCGCGTCATGGCGGGCTCTCATTCTTCGTAAGCCACCTGGTAGCAGGCGATGATCGCGCGGGTCATGTACTTCTGCACCGAGCTGATCGTTACCCCCAGGCGCTCGGCGATCTGCGCGTAGGTCAGGCCTTCGAACTGCGACAACAGGAACGCCCGGCGCACGTTCTCGGGCATGCGGTCGAGCATGGCATCGATCTGCATCAGGGTTTCGAGGATCAATGCGCGGGTTTCCAGGGACGGCGACTCGGGCTCCGGCAGGTGGGCAATGCTTTGCAGATAGGCGCGCTCGATGCGCAGGCGCCGCCATTGATCGATCACCAGGTTGCGCGCGATCTGCGTCAGGTAGCTGCGGCTCTCCTTGGCCCCGGGAATACGCCCCGACACCAGCAGGCGCAGGAAGGTGTCCTGCGCCACGTCGGCGGCGTGCTCACGGTCGCCCAGGCGCTTGCGCAGCCAGCCTTGCAGCCAACCATGATGGTCGCGGTACAGGAGATGAAGCTGTTGCTGGCCGTCAGTCGCGGTGTCCATGAATCGCCCGGATACACTATTGAGAGCAATTATCATTACAGCTTGTATCGCGACTGGCAAAAAACTTTATCAGTTACCGCCCGGCGGTCTGCAACGGATACACCGACTCCCAGCCCCCGCCCAATGCCTTGTACAAGCCGACCATGGCCAGGGACACGCCGGTGGAGCTTTCCACCCATTGCTCCTGGGTCGCCAGCAAGGCGCTCTGCACCGTGAGCACGTTGACGAAATCCACCACCCCTTCGACGTACTGGTGCTGGGCGGTGTCCAGGGCAATCTGGTTCTGGCGCACGGCTTCGGCGAGGCTGTCGCGGCGCAATTGGCTGGCGTTGTAGCGGGTCAACTGGTCGTCGATTTCATGCCAGGCGCGCAACACGGTCTGCTGGTACGCCAGGGCCGCTTCCTGCTGCTGGGCTTCGCGCAGATCGAGCATGCCTTGCAGGCGGCCGCCGTTGAACAGCGGCAGGCTCAGCGATGGGCCGAAAGCAAAGGTGCGTGAGCCCCAGGAGCCCAGATCCGACAATTGCATGGCCTGGGAACCGAGGCTGCCTGACAGGGTGATCCGTGGGTAGAAGTCGCCCTTGGCCACGCCGATGCTCGCGGTCGCCGCATGCAGGCGCGCCTCGGCCTGGCGGATATCCGGGCGGCGCTGTGCCAGTTGCGACGGCAGGCCAATCGCAACCTGGCGCTGGGTCTGGGGCACCGCCGCGTCCGGCGACAGTTGTGCATGCAAGGCTTGCGGGGCCTGGCCCATCAGCAGGCTCAGGGCGTTGATCAACTGGTCCTGGCGCTGCTGCAAATCCGGCAGGCGCGCTTCGATGGCGGCCACTTGCGCCGCAGCTTCAGCGACATCCAGGTGGGTGGCCACGCCATCGGCCAAGCGCAGTTGCGAGAGCTTCAGGCTGCGCCGTGCGACGTCGAGGTTTTGCTCGGTGACCGCACGGGTACTTTGCACGCCGCGTAGCTGGATGTAGTCCTGGGCAGTCTCGGCCAAGACCGACAGCAGCACACTGCGGCGGTCGTTTTCGGCCACTTGCAGGGTGGCGTCGGCGGCTTCGGTTTCGCGCCGTACCCGGCCCCAGAAGTCCAGTTCCCAGGAGGCCGCAAAGCCTGCGTCCCACAGGTTGAAGGCCGAACGGCCGTTATTGCCGGAGGGATCGCTCAGGCCGTTGGCGCTATTGCGTTTGCGGCCATAGTTGCCGTCGGCGCTGACCTGCGGGTAGCGCTCGGCAGTCGTCACCTGGCGCACCGCGCGGCTCTGTTGCAGGCGGCTGCTGGCCAGTTTCAGGTCGAGGTTGTCACTCAGTGCCCGGCGCACCAGGGCCGACAGTTGCGGGTCGTGGAACACGTCCCACCACTGCTCTTCCAATGGGTCGCTGACCGCACGGCTGGCGGCCTGGCGCCCCTGGGGCTCGGCCCAGTGCGCCGCTGGCTGGGCGTCGGGGCGCTTAAAATCCGGGCCGACGGTGCAAGCGCCCAGGCTGATCAGGCTGAGAGTAAGCAGCGCGAGTTTTCTCATTGCTGCGCCACCTCACGTTGCTGCGCGCTGGGCTGTGTGTTGACGCTGGCCTCCACCGACATCCCGACCCGCAGGCGATGAACCTGCGCCTGGCCCGGCTCCAGGATGATTTTCACCGGGATGCGCTGCACCACCTTGGTGAAATTGCCGGTGGCGTTGTCGGGCTTGACCGAAGCGAAGGTCACGCCCGTGGCCGGTGCCAGGCTTTCCAGGTGGCCGTTGAGGACTTCACCGTCAAGGCTGTCGACCCGCACTTCAACCGCCTGGCCGGCGTGCATGTGGGACAGTTGGTTTTCCTGGAAATTGGCCACCACATACGCGTCGGCCAACGGCACCACGGCGAGGATCTTGCTACCCGGGGTGACAAAGGCACCGACCCGCACCGCCCGCTCGCCGACCATGCCATCCACCGGCGCGACAATGCGCGTGTACGACAGTTGATAGCTGGCCATTTCCAGCGCGGCCTGGGCACGCTTCAAGCCACCTTCGGCGGCATCGCGCTGGGCGCTGAGGATTTCCACCTGCTTGCGCTCGGCGGCCAATACCGCCGTGGCGTTGGCCAGGCGCGCGGTGGCCTGGTCGATGCGGGTCCTGGCTTGCTGGGCGTTCTGCACGGTACCTGCGCCAACTCCGGCAAGGTGGTTGTAGCGGTTCAATTCGTGCTCGGCAAAGGCCACTTCGGCGCGGTCGGCGGCCACCGTGGCCTGGGCCTGGGCGATCACCGAGCTTTGCCGCTCAAGGGTGGCCACTGCGTTTTTCAGCTGGGCCTGGGCCATCAGGGTTTCGGCATCGGCGGCCTGGGCGGCGGCGCGCAAGTCGCGGTCATCGATCAGCGCCAGCAACTGCCCGGCCTTGACCTGCTGGTTGTCCTCCACCAACACCTCTTTGATAAACCCGGCGACCCGTGGTGCCACCAAGGTGTAGTCGGCGGCGACGAAGGCGTCGTTGGTGGTCTGGCGCTTGCTGCCAAACACACCCGGCGCCAGCAGGTACACCAGCGCGCCCACGGCGAATACGCTGATAACAGTCACGGCAATCTGGTCTTTGCGTTTCATAAAAATCCTTTGTTTCAGTCAACAATCAAGCGGGTGCGCGCGGCGGGAAAATCCGCGTCGGCATCCAGAAAATCAGGAGGATCAACGCCACCGCGACACCGGCCATGACGTAATAAAGATCCGCAGAAGTCAGCACCACGGCCTGCTGGTGCAGGCGGTGGGCAAGGCCCGTGGCATCGCTGTCAGCCAGGGGTGAGTTACCCAGGGCGTCCACCAGCATGGTCGAGTGGAAATGCAGGCGGTGGGTGGTCAGCACCTCGATCACCCCGGTGGCGACCACCGCCGCCAGGCCCTTGACCGTGTTGAACCAGGCCGAGGCAAACGGCCCGTCGGTGGGCACGATGCTGCCGGTGGACAGCATCAACAGCGGCAACACCGCCATCGGCTGCCCGAAGATTTGCAGCAGTTGCAGCACGTAGAACTCATCCCGGATCCACGCCGAGGTCAGTTGCGCGCCGCCAAGGCAGGACAAGGTCAGCATGCCCAGGCCAATCCCCAGCACCCAGCGGCAATCCACCCAGCGCAGGTTGCACAGGGCGGCCACCAGGGGCAGCGCGAGCAACTGCGGCAGCGCCATGATCAGCATCACCGGCGCGGTTTGCAGCGGCCGGTAACCCTGCACCTGCGCCAGGTAGCTGGACGGCAGGATGATCACCGCCTGCAACACCACCAGCACCCCGGCCAACACGATCAGGGCGAAGGCCAGGTTGCGCAGGCCGAGCATCTGCAACTTGAAGAACGGCATCGGGTGTGACCATTCATTGAGCATGAACAGCACCAGCAACAGCACCCCGCCAATCAGCAGCGTGGTGATCAGCGGCGACTCGAACCAGTCCAGGCGGTTGCCCTGCAAAATGCCGATCACCAGCATGCAGATCGCCGGAAAACCCAGCAGCAGGCCGCGCCAGTTGAACTGCTTGAGGCGCTCCAGGCGCAGCGGGTCCTGGGGCAAGCCGTAGGCCACGGCGGCCATGGCCAGCAGGCACGGTGCGACGATCTGCCAGAACGCCCACTGCCAGCCGACGTATTCGGTCCAGAGTGCCGCCAACGGTGTGCCGAGGCTGGGGCCGAAAGTGGCGGTCAGGGCGTAGCCGGCCAGGCCGTAGAGCTTGACGTGGGCCGGCAAGAAACGCAGGGCCACGGTCATCAGCATCGGCGGCAAGGCTCCACCGGCCAGGCCTTGCAGGGTGCGCAGTAACAGCAGGCTTTCATAATTCGGCGCCAGCGGGCAAAGCACCCCCAGCAGGGTAAACAGGCCGATGGCCCACAGGGTGAAGCGGCGCAGCGAAAACGTCACCGAACACCACGGCGCAAAGGCCATGGCCGAGACGGAAGTGGCGGTGTAGGCAGCAACCAGCCAGGTACCTTCGTCAAACCCGATGTACAGCGCACCGCGGATATCGGCGAGGGCGACCTTGGTCACCATTTCGTTCAGGCCCGAGACCAGTACCGCCAGCAGCACGCCGACCAGGCCGATGATGATCCGTGGGCCGAACACAGGGGGGCTGACGGCGGCGGGTTTGGCGGCGGCCAAGGGCGCGGGGGCAGCGAGGGAAGTCATGAAGGTACAACTCGGCAATAGAATACCCGAGCAGTTTAATAAGGCTTAGACATGACGAAAACTGACTTGTGGGAAGGTTATAACTGCATCAGACGCAATGATTGAATGTAGGAGCTGGCTTGCCTGCGATAGCGGTGTATCAGTTACAGATGCGTTAGCTGACACACCGCTATCGCAGGCAAGCCAGCTCCTACATTTGATCGGGGTCATCAGACCGGCTGGGCTTCGCGCCAGGTCGCCGCGCAGCTTTCGCGCATGGTTTCGCGCAGCCATCGGTGCGCCGGGTCTTTGTCGAAGCGCGGGTGCCAGGCCTGGGTCAGGACCAGGGTCGGCAGGGAAATCGGCAGGGTGAATGCGCGCAGTGGCAGTTTCAGGCGATTGGCGCTGTACAGCGCTTCCTTGGGCACCGGCAGGATCAGGTCGGAGTCGGGCAGCATGAACATCGCACCGTGAAACCCCGGCGCGATCATCGCCACCCGGCGCTCCAGGCCCTGGGCACTGAGGGCAGTGTCGATCGGCCCACGGGCGATACCACGCCGGGAGATGCTGATATGGGAGTAGCTGGCAAAGCGCGCCGCAGTGATTTCTTCGTCGAACAGCGGGTGGCCTTCACGGGCCAGGCCGACGAAGGTGGTGGAGAACAGGTTCTGCACCTTCACTTCCGGGGTGATCGGCATGGTGTTGCCGACGCGCAGGTCCAGGCGCCCTTCGCGCAAGGCTTCATCGTCACTGTCGCCTTCCGGCACAAAACGCAGCTCGCAGTGGGGCGCCACCCGTTCCATGGCATCGAACAAACGACCGCCATACACGCCGACAAAAAAGTCATTGGCACGCACGCTGAACCGCCGGCGCAAAGTGCTCAGGTCGACCTCGTCCGCCGAGCGGAACAGCAACGCCGCCTGCTCCACCACGTTGCGCACCTGGCCCTGCAACTCCAGGGCCTTGGGCGTGGGCACCAGGCCGCGCCCGGCGCGCACCAGGATCGGATCGCCGACAGCCTCGCGGATGCGCGTCAGGGTGCGGCTCATCGCCGCCGGGCTGAGGTTCATCCGCCGTGCGGCGCCCACCACACTGCCCTCGTCGAGCAAGGCGTCGAGGGCCACCAGCAGGTTCATGTCCGGTAATTGCATGCCAAGCACTCGTGATGAATGTGGAGTACAGCGCATGCAATCGTAGCAGGCTTTATCGGTACTGTTTCAGGCTATGCGGCAGGTAATCGGCGTAGGTGGCGGTGGGATTGGCCTGACACTGGCGGACGATTTCCGGCAATAAGTTTTCCAGCTGATCGGCCAGGACCAGGCCGTCGGCATAGGTAGTTTTGCCACTGAACGCCGGCAGCATCACCGCAACGCGGGTGATGGCGAAGCTCTTCATGGCACTCAAAGGGCGGGTGGGATGCTCGCGGCGGAACTGGCTGACCTCCTCGCTCAAGTCACGGCAGGATTGAAACTTCACCTCGGTAAAGTTCAGTTGCACCCCTTCACGGCTGATGGGCTCGGGCGAAAACAGCATATCGTTGCGCGCCTCGACCACCGCAGGCCGCTCGGCGCTCACTGTCCACGGCTTGAAGCGCCATTGCTTGGCCGCACCGACAGCCGCTTCGCCAAAGGCGGGCTTGGTGGCATTGAGCGCTTTTACATCGCTGACCGATCCGTCGTTGTGGATCTTGAGGCTGATCCGCGCATGCCCCTGGGTGGTTGTCAGGGTCTTGGGGTACACCGGCTTGACCGTGAACACCACTTCAGGCTCAAACCCGGCAAAAACCGCTGTCGACGCGAGTAAGGCTGCAGCCAAGACAAGAAACCGCATGTTCGTAAATCCTTTTACCGGCCAGGCCTGACGCCAGGGCGGCGTCAGGTTCGGGCGGCATTATCGGACTCATAGCGGCCAAAGAGCAATAATTCCTATTTAGCGCTGCATGCCCCAGCGCTTCACGGTGACGCGCTCGAGGGTGTCGAACACCAGGTTTTCCACGAGCAGGCCGATCAGGATCACTACCGCCAGCCCGGCGAATACCTTGTCGGTGTACAACTCGTTGCGGTTCTGGAAGATGTACCAGCCCAGGCCGCCCTTGCCGCTGGTGGCGCCGAACACCAGTTCGGCGGCGATCAGCGTGCGCCAGGCAAAGGCCCAGCCGATCTTCAGGCCAGCGAGGATCGATGGCAGCGCCGCCGGGATCAGGATAAACAGCACAAAGCGCATGCCCTTGAGGCCGTAGTTGCGCCCGGCCATGCGCAGGGTTTCCGACACCCCCATAAACCCCGAGTAGGTGTTGAGCGCCAAGGCCCACAGCACCGAGTGCACCAGCACAAAAATCAGGCTGTTCTGCCCCAGGCCAAACCACAACAGCGCCAGGGGCAGCAGGGCAATCGCCGGCAGCGGGTTGAACATCGAGGTCAGGGTGCTCAGCAGGTCGCGGCCCATCTGGGTCGAGACCGCCAGGGTGGTCAGGGCAAATGCCAGGACGATGCCGATCAGGTAGCCCTTGAGCAGCACCACCAGCGAGATGCTGACCTTGCCCAGCAACTCGCCGCTGGCAATGCCGTCGTAGAAGGCGTGGAAGGTCTGCAAGAAGCTGGGCAGCAGCAGGTCGTTGTTCTGATAGCGCGCCGCCGCTTCCCAGAGGATCGCCAGCACGATCAGGATCAGGCCCTTGCGCAGCCAGCCTTGTTGCCACAGGCGTTGGCGCAGGGGTAAGGCGCGTTCCACGGGCACGCCGGGCAGCGGTTGCAGGGTGATTTCATATTCCTGGCGCATGGGCACAGTCCTTCAATAAGCGATGCGGATGTCGGCGAAATCCAGTTCGGTTTCTGCCTCGGGCGACTCATCGAACAACAGGCGATGAATACGCCGTGCTGACGCCTGGAACGCCACACCGCCGAGGCTGTGCAGGTCGTATTGATGGCTGTGGATTTCGGCGCGCACCCGCCCTGGATGGGGCGACAGCAACAGGATGCGATTGCCCACCACCAGGGCTTCTTCGATGGAGTGGGTGACAAACAGCAGGGTGAAGCGCACCTCTTCCCACAGCAGCAGCAACTCCTCCTGCATCTTGCGCCGGGTCAGGGCATCGAGGGCGGCGAAGGGCTCGTCCATCAGCAGGATTTTCGGCTGCATGGCCAACGCCCGGGCAATCGCCACCCGCGCCTTCATGCCACCGGACAGGGTGTGCGGATAGGCGTCGGCAAAGGCGCTCAAACCGACCTTGTCGAGGTAGTACAACGCCCGCTCCTCAGCTTCGCGGCGCTTGAGGGTCCGGGACGCCAGCAACGGGAACATCACGTTCTGCTTGACGGTTTTCCAGGGCGGCAGTTGGTCGAACTCCTGGAACACCACGATGCGATCCGGGCCCGGTTGCTCGACCTTTTGCCCCAGCAGGCGGATCTCGCCTTCGCAGGGCTTGATAAAGCCGGCCACCGCCTTGAGCAGCGTGGATTTGCCGCAGCCCGAAGGCCCCAGCAGTACAAAGCGATCAGCCGGATCGATCTCGAAGCTGACCTGGTGAGTGGCCCGCACCACCCGTTCGGGGGTGCGGTATTCCAGGCTGACTTGATCCACCGCGAGCAAGGCTTGGGCGGGACTCAGGTTGCTGGCCGTGTGGCCTTGCAAAGGCGCGTTCATCTCAGCTCCCTTGCAGCGGCTTGGCATCCTGGAAGAAGTAATCCTTCCACGACTCGGGTTTGTTCTTGATCGCGCCCACGCGGTAGAGGAATTCAGCCAGTGGGTAGGTGTTTTTCGGCGTGACGCTGAACTCAAATTGCGGGTTGTCGATGATTTTCAGCAACTCGGCCCGGTCGATCTTGGCCTTGGTCACCCGGATATAGGTGTCGGCGGCGGCGCCCTTGTCGTTCTGGGCGAACTGCGCGGCCTCGGTCAGGGCATCGATGAAGGCCTTGTAGGTTTTCGGGTTGTCGTTGCGAAACTTCTCGGTGGCGAACAACACGGTCGGCGAGTTCGGCCCCAGCAGGTCATAGGTGTTGAGCACCACATGCACGTTCGGGTTGGCCAGGGCCTGATCCTGGAACGGCGGGTTGGAGAAGTGCCCGGTCAGCTCGGTGCCGCCGGCGATCAGCGCGGCCGTGGCGTCGGGGTGCGGCACGGCGATGGTGTATTTATCCAGGCGATTGAATTCCTTGTCGCCCCATTGCTTGGCCGCAGCGTATTGCAAGAACCGCGACTGCACGGAAACCCCCACGGCCGGCACGGCGATGCGGTCTTTCTCGGTGAAGTCTGCAATGGTCTTGACCTTGGGATTGTTGCTGACCAGGTAGTACGGGAAGTTGCCCAGGGAGGCCACGGCCTTGACGTTCTGCTTGCCGTGGGTGCGGTCCCAGATGGTCAGCAGCGGGCCGACACCGGCGCCGGCAATGTCGATGGAGCCGGAAAGCAGCGCGTCATTGACCGCCGCGCCGCCGGACAACTGGGTCCAGTCGACCTTGATGTCGATACCTTCCTGCTTGCCGTATTTCTCGATCAGGTTCTGGTCGCGCACCACGTTGAGCAGCAGGTAAACGATGCCGAACTGCTCGGCAATGCGAATCTGGCCTTCGGCCTGGGCGACAGTCGGGGCAACCAGACTGCCGGCCAACAGGCTGATGCCAAGGCCCACGGTCGCGGCCAATCGTGCAAAGGGGGTTTTGCTGGACATGGTCATGCTCCGAATCAGAAGGGGGCGTCGCCCTGGATGGTGGTGCGAAACAGCTTGCGGCGCAGGTGGCTGGGGCAACCGGCGGCCAGGTGGATCAGCGAGCGGTTATCCCAGAACACCAGGTCGTGGGGCTGCCAGCTATGGCGGTAGATGTTGTGCGGGTGGACGCTGTGGGCGTAGAGCTGGGCCAGCAGGTCGCGGCTTTCGTCTTCGGGCAGGCCGACGATACGGGTGGTGAATCCTTCACTGACGAACAGTGCCTTGCGCCCGTTTTCCGGGTGGGTGCGCACCACCGGGTGCACCACCTCGGCGACCTGGGCCAGTTGTTCGGGGGTCAGGGTTGGGCGCCAGTTGCCTTCGAATTTGGTTTCGCTGTAGCGCGCGGTGTAGGAGTGCGCGGCGCTGCGGCCCTGCACGGCTTGGCGCAGATGCTCGGGCAGTTGGTCCCAGGCTTTGTGCATGTCGGCAAACAGCGTGTCGCCGCCTTCGGACGGCAACTCCTGGGCGTGGAGCATCGAACCCAGGCTCGGCAGTTCCTTGTACGACAGGTCCGAGTGCCAGAACTTGCCAGCGTCGCCCAGGCCGACGGATTGACCGTTTTCGATGATGTTGGAGACGATGAGGATTTCCGGGTGGTTGGCCAGCAGGAACTGTTTGAGCACATGGATCTGCAACACGCCGAAACGGCGGCTGAAGGCGATCTGTTGCTCAGGGGTGATGCGCTGGTCGCGGAACACCACCACATGGTGGTCCAGGTGCGCGCGGTGGATGCGGGCGAAATCCTGGTCGTTGACCGGACGCGACAGATCCAGGCCGATGATCTCGGCGCCTACGCTGCCGGGGAATGGGCGGATGTCGAAGGTTTGGGCGGTGGGCAAGGCGGCTGTGGCGGTGGACATGAGATCACTCCCTGGCAGTCAGGAGAGTGACTTTATAGATATAAGAACTGGAATTTAAATACCGTTAGAGAATAACTATATGGCCTTTTAAGGGGTTGAGGCCGGAAAGTGTGGTGGAGTTGAGGGCCCTATCGCAGGCAAGCCAGCTCCCACATTTTGACCGTGTAAACCGATCCAATGTGGGAGCTGGCTTGCCTGCGATGAGGCCAGGCCAGGCAATCGAGATCAACGCTCCTGCAACGACTCCGCCCGGGCCTTGATGATGGGCTTGAGCAGGTAGCTGAGGATGGTTTTCTTGCCGGTGATGATATCGACCGAGGCGACCATGCCGGGGATGATGATCAACGGCTTCTCATCGGTGCCCAGGTGGCTGCGATCGGTGCGCAAGGTGATCATGTAGTAGGTGGTTTTCTTGTCTTCGTCGGTGATGGTATCGGCACCGATGCGCTCCAGCTTGGCCTTGAGGCCGCCGTAGATGGTGTAGTCATAGGCGGTGAACTTGACCACGGCCTCTTGCCCCGGGTGCAGGAAAGCAATGTCTTGCGGGCGGATCTTGGCTTCCACCAGCAGGGTGTCGTCCAACGGCACGATTTCCACCATGTCGCTGCCCGGCTGGATCACCCCGCCGATGGTGTTGACCAGCAGTTGCTTGACGATCCCGCGCACCGGCGAGGTGACCAGGGTCCGGCTCACCCGGTCTTCGAGGGCTTTGCCGGTGGCCTGGGCCTTGTTCAAGTCGGTGCGTGCTTCGTTGAGTTCGGTCAGGGCTTCGCTGCGGTATTTACCGCGGGTCTCGTCGATCTTGCGCTGCACTTCCTTGATCGCCGAATCGGCGCGGGGGATGGCCAGGGTGGTGGCGTCCAGCTGGCCACGGGTTTCCATTTCTGCGCGCTTGAGGCGCAGCACTTCCACCGGCGACACCGCCCCCTGGGCGACCAGGGGTTCGGACATGTTGATTTCCTGGCGCTGCAACGACAGTTGGTTACGGTACTGGCCCTGCTTGGAGGTGTATTCGCGCATCTCCTGCTGGCGCTGGGTCAGTTGCTCCTGCAAGCCGCCGATTTCGTCCTTGAACTGCTGGCGCCGGCTTTCGTACAGCGACTGCTCGTTGATCGCCTGGGTGGGCGCAGCAGCCCGCACATCTTCAGGGATATTCAACGGCCGGTCTTCGACCTGGGCGTTCAAGCGTTCGATGCGCAACAGCAGGGACAGGCGCTGGGCCTCGGTTTCCCCGGCGTTGGAGACAAAACGTGTGTCGTCCAGGCGAATCAGCGGCGCGCCGGCTTCGACGATCTGCCCTTCCTTGACGTACAGCTCGGCGACGATGCCGCCTTCCAGGTTCTGGATCTTCTGCAGCTTGGAGGATGGGATGGCCTTGCCATCGCCACGCGTGACTTCGTCGACCTTGGCAAAGCCGGCCCACAGCAGCATGCACAGGAAAAACCCGATGATCCCCCAGATGGTCAGCCGCACGACGCGCGGGGCATCTTCGATCAGGGCCTTCTTGACCTCTGGCAGTGGCTGGCCGTCCAGCGAATCGGAACCAATGAAGTAACGACGGACCGCGTCCTTGAATTTACGCAACACTGATCTGCCCCTTCTTCAACGCTTCCATCACTACGGCTTTCGGGCCATCCGCGAGGATCTGCCCACGGTCGATGACCAGCAAACGGTCCACCAAAGACAGCAACGACGCCCGGTGTGTCACCAGCACCACGGTCTTGTTTGCCACAACGGCTTGCAGGCGCTGTTTGAGGCGTTCCTCACCGGTGTTGTCCATGGCGCTGGTCGGTTCGTCCAGCAGCAGGATAGGCGGGTTGAGCAACAGGGCACGCGCCAGGGCGACGTTTTGTCGCTGGCCGCCAGAAAGGTTCTGGCCCCGCTCGCCTACTTGCAGTTCGTAGCCTTGCGGATGCAGGCGGGCAAATTCGTGGACGCCCGCCAGTTCGGCGGCTTGCAGCACCACTTCGTCTTCAACGTAGCGGGCGCCGGAGACCAGGTTGTCGCGCAGGGTACCGGCCAGCAGTTGGATGTCCTGGGGCACATAGCCGACGTTGTGGCGCAGTTCGCTGACGTCGATCTGGCGAATGTCCACGCCGTCTACCAGCAAGGCGCCAGAGTCGGGCTGATAGAGCCCCACGATCAGCTTGGCCAGGGAACTCTTGCCCGAACCGCTACGCCCGATGATGCCGATTTTCTCGCCGGGCTTGATCACCAGGTTGATGTTCTTGAGCGCCATGTTCTGCTGGTTGGGGTAGGTAAAGTTCAGGCCCCGGCACTCGATGGCGCCTTGCAGGGTGCGGCGGCTCAGGGGGCGCTCTTCGAAGTTGCGCTCCTGGGGCAGCTCCATCATCTGGTCGGTGGAGACCATGGTGACTTTGGCCTGCTGGTAGCGGGTCATCAAGCCCGACAGCGACGCCAGGGGGCTGAGGGCGCGGCCACTGAGCATGTAGCAGGCAATCAGGCCGCCCATGCTGAGGTTGCCGGCGATGATCTGGTAGACCCCGAAGACAATCATGATCACACCCGCCAGTTGCTGGATCAGCAGGGTGATGTTCATCGACAGCCCGGAGAGCATTTTGACCCGCAGCTCAAGGCGGCTGAGGGTGCCAATGGTCTGTTCCCACTGGTACTGGCGCTCGCTTTCGGCGTTGTTGACCTTGACCGCGTCCAGCCCGGCCAGGGTTTCGATCAGGCTCGACTGGCGCTCGGAGGCCAGGGCCATGGTGCGCTCCATGGTGGCGACCAACGGCTTTTGCAGCAGGTAGCCGATGCCCAGGGCAATCGGGAAGGCCAGCATGGGGATCCACACCAGATGCCCGCCGAGGATGGCGATCACCATGAAGATCAGCAGGGTGAACGGCAGGTCGATCAGGCTGGTGAGGGTCAGGGACGCGAGAAAATCGCGCAGGCTCTGAAACTCGTGGATGTTCTGGGCGAAACTGCCGACCCGCGCCGGGCGGTACTTCATCGACATGCCGACGATCCGCTCGAACAGCGTGGCCGAGATGATCAGGTCGGTTTTTTTGCCGGCCAGGTCCAGGCACAGGCTACGCAGGCTCTTGAGGACCAGGTCGAAGACGTAGGCGATGAAAATACCGGTGGCCAGCACCCACAGGGTGGCGGTGGCCTGGTTCGGCACCACGCGGTCGTAGACGTTCATCACGAACAGCGGCGCGGCCATGGCAATCAGGTTGATCAGGAAACTGGCGGCGATGGCATCGGCGTAGAGCCAGCGCGAACGCTTGAGGGTATCGCGAAACCACGAGCGGGCCCGGGGAATCAGGGTGCCGTGGCTGACATCGAATTTGTGCTGGGGCTGGGCAAAGAACACTTTACCGATGTAGTCATCGGCCAAGGCTTGACGCTTGACGATGGTTTCACCGCCATCGCTTTCGCTGAGCAGCACCTGGGCTTCGTCTTCACCCTGCCAACCGAGCAGCACGGCGCTGCGACCGTCCTTGAGCAACAACAACGCCGGCATGGCAATCGCGGGGATCGAATCGAGCTTGCGTTGCAGCAGGCGCCCTTGCAAACCGGCGCGGGCCGCGGCCCGGGCCAGCAAATCGGCAGTCAGCTGCTGTGCCGGCAATGGCAGACCGGTGGTCAGCATCGCCGCACTGGCGGGCTTCTGGTGCAGGGCGCAGAGAGCCAACAACCCGTCGAGTAACGGGTCGTCGTGCAATGTGCGTGGATCATGACTGAGATGGACTCGACTGACTTCTGATTCCACGCGGGCTCTCTCAACTAACAGATGGGACTATAAGGAATAGCTCAATTCATCCCAGGCAGTTGAACTTTCGGCTTCACATCGTTCTGTACGACGGAGGCCATCGGTGCGACCACTCCCTGGCTCTTGAGCAACTCGCCCATGGTCGCCTTGATTCGGTACTGAGTAAATAACTGAACGTTTTTTATCTCTTCCAGACGACGCGAAGCGGTGAACAGTTCGTTCTCGCTGTCGAGCAAGTCGAGCAGGGTCCGCTCGCCCAGGCTGAATTGCTTTTGGTACGCGCCGCGCACCTTGCTGCTGTGGTCGACGTATTGCTGGGCAATCGGCACCTGGGCATTGGCGTTGTTCATGGCGTTCCAGGCCAGGCCCAGTTCTTCGTTCAATTGACGCAGGGCGTTGTTGCGAATATCCAGAGCCTGGTTGGACTGGTAGGACTTGGACTCCAGCTCAGCCTTGTTGCTGCCACCGGCATACAGGTTAAAGCGCATGCGCAGCATGGCTTCCCAGCCATTGTTGTGGCTGGCGTCGCCGTCGATGTTGTTGTCGGCGTTGCGGCCCAACTCGGCGTCGAAGCGTGGGTAGAAGGAAGACTTGGCGGCTTCGTATTGTTTTTCGGCGGCGGCGATGTCGGATTCGGCCGAACGCAGGATCGGGCTGTTATCCAGCATCTGGCGGCGCGCTTCGTTCAGGTCTGCTGGCAGCAGCGCCATGAAGCTTGGCGGACGCTCCAACTGATCGGCTTCCTGGCCAACAGCGCTCAGGTAGTTGGTCTGGGCATCGGCCAGGTTGGTCTGCTCGGTGATCACGTTGTTGCGGGCCTGGGCCAGACGGGCTTCGGCCTGGTCCAGGTCAGCCCCGCTGCCGACGCCGCGCTGGGTGCGCAACTTGATCTGGTCGTAGATGCGCTCGTGATTGCGCAGGTTGTCTTCAGCCAGGCGCACGAACTCACGACGGGTCAGGACGTCCAGGTAAACCTGGGCTACCGTCAATGCTGTGCGCTCGGAAGTGCCAAGCAACGAGAAAGCGCGGGAGTTAACGGTGGCTTGTTGACGCCCAACTTCACTGGAGGTGGCAAAACCGTCAAAAACCATTTGCTGCAGGCGCAGGCTCGATTCACCGCGATTGAGGGTGTCCCAGTGGCCGCCACGGGCCCGGGTGGAAGAACTGTCGGTGCCTTCACGGCCGTAACCGGCGTTCAGGTCGACACGGGGCAGGTAACCGCCCTTGGCCGCACGTAACTGATAGTCGGCAGCAATACGAGCGTTGACACCTGCCTGAATCTCCGGGTGCACATCCAGCGCTTGCTGCATGGCCTGGGGCAGGGTTTGGGCTTGTACAAAACTGGCGGCGAGAACGAACGGTATTGCCTTAAGCAGGTGCAAACGCATTTAAAAATTCCCCAGGACTTCTTGTCTCAAGTCACAGCAACTTGGCGTGCTGCGTTAGAAAATGGCTACCGTAATGACCGTACGTCGGAAAGTTCAAAAGCGGAACTGGTTCACACATGTAGGACGGTTCGCCGCGTGAATATCAATGTGACATTAGCGAGGCGATTGTTTAGGATGGCGCCAATAAGGTCAATAGTTTGGCATAAAGTAAATCGCCAAAAAATATAGCCAATTATTTGACGTCACCCGTTTTATAAACTACGCACTTCCCAGGTTGATGAATCCCATAGGGTCTCAGCCACAGGAACACCCACAGAATGGATCGCCGGAGAAATCTTCAATGAGCAGTGTTGTTGCAATCGTCAAAAGCATTGTTGGCCAAGTTTTCGTCATTTCTCCGGAAGGCGCCCGTCGGGTGCTTGTTGAGGGTGATCGCCTGTTCGCCGGCGACCAGATAGACACCGGCATGTCGGGCGCCGTCAGCCTGGAGCTGGCCGATGGCCGCACCCTGGACCTGGGCCGTGATACCCAGTGGAGCGCCAACGCGCCCGACTCCAGCACCGACCTGAGCCAAGCCACCGCACAGGCCGCGCCTTCGGTTGCCGAACTGCAGCAGGCCATTGCCGCCGGCGCTGACCCGACCACCGACCTGGAAGCCACTGCCGCAGGCGCGACAGCTTCTGGCACGGGCGCTGCCGGTGGCGGCCACAGCTTTGTGATGCTCAATGAGACGGCTGGCTCGGTTGATCCGTCCATTGGTTTCCCGACGGCAGGCCTGGGGTTCGGTACTAATGCGTTGACCAACGAACTCGGCGGGCAGCCGACCGACCCGCTCACGGCAGCACCTTTGCCGTCGACCCTGTCGCTGAGCGCCACCCCGACCATCACCGAAGCCGGCGGCGTGCTGACCTACACCGCCACGGTGACCCAGCCGTCTACCAGCAACCTGACCGTCACCCTGTCCAACGGCGCGGTGATCACCATCCCGGCCGGCCAGGTGACTGGCTCCGTGAATGTGCCCCTGGCGCCCAACGACAGCCCGTACATCGATCCAGGCCAGATCAGCGTCACCGTCACTGGCACCACTGGCGGTAACAACCTGATCGTGACCGTCGACCCGACGCCGGCCGTCACCCAGATCACCGACACCATCGACACCACCACCGTGACCCTGACAGCAGGCGAAACGGTGACCGAAGGCGGTCAGATCACCTACACCGCGACGCTGACCAACCCGGCGCAGACGCCTGTCACCATTACCTTGAGCAACGGCTCGGTCATCACCATCGAGGCGGGTAAGTCCACCGGTACGGTGGTGGTCGACACGCCGGCCAACGACGTCTACACCAATGGCAGTACGGTCAGCACCACCATTACCGGGGCAACCGGTGGCAACTTCGAAAACCTGGTGCCCAACACCACACCAGCCGTCACGACGATTACCGACTCGGTCGACGACACCGGCGTAACCCTGACCGCGACCAACACAGTCACCGAAGGCGGCCAGATCACCTACACCGCGACGCTGACCAACCCGGCGCAAACCCCGGTGACCGTGACCTTGTCCAACGGTTCGGTGATCACCATCAAGGCCGGCGAGTCCGTCGGTACCGTAGTGGTCGACACCCCGGCGAACGACGTCTACGTCAACGGCAGCACCGTCACGACGACCATCACCGGCACGACCGGTGGCAACTTTGAAAACCTGGTGCCCAACACCACGCCAGCCGTCACCACCATCACCGATTCGGTCGACACCACCACGGTGACGCTGACTGCGCCTGGCGATGTCAGCGAAGGCGGTCAGATCACCTACATCGCCACGCTTTCCAATAAAGCGGACACCGACGTTACCCTGAAGCTGGACAACGGTTCGACCATCGTCATCAAGGCAGGTGAAACCGTTGGCTCCGTCACCGTCGATGCTCCGGGCGATGATGTGTTTGTCGACAAAAGCACGCAAACGGTAAAGATCGTCGAGACTAATGGCGGTAACTTCGAAAAACTGGAAGTGGCAGGCGATGGCGCGACCACCACCGTCAACGACACCATCGACAAGGTCGATGTGGTCCTGACCGCCACAACCACCGTGGGCGAAGGCGGTCAGATCGTCTACACCGCATCGCTGGTGGACAAGGCCGGTAACCCGGTCACCAACACCACCAATCCGTTGACCGTGACGCTGGACAATGGCCAGACCATCACCATTGGCGTCGGCCAATCCGCGGGCACTGCCAGCACTGTTGCGCCAAACGATGTGTATGAGGGCAACCAGACCGTCACCACCGCTATCACCAATGTGACCGGCGGCGCGCATTTCGAGAACCTGGTGCCTGGCACCACGCCGGTCAACACCACCGTGACCGACACACCCGGCACCACCGACACCACCACCGTCACCCTGACTGCGCCAGGCGAGGCCGACGAAGGTGGCAACATCACCTACACCGCGACCTTGAGCAACAAGGCCGGCAGCGACCTGACCCTGACCTTGAGCAATGGTGACGTCATCACTATCGCCAAGGGCGAGACGACCGGCCAGGTGACGTCCAAGGCACCGAGCGACGACGTATTCAAAGATGCAGGCCCGATCAACGTCACGATCAATCCGGACGTCGTGGGTGGCGGTTTCGAGAAGCTTGATATCGCACCGGGTGGGGCGACAACGCAGATCAACGACACCATCGACAAGGTCGATGTGGTGCTGACCGCGACCAAAACCGTGGGTGAAGGCGGCGAGATCGTCTACACCGCGACCTTGGTAGATAAGAACGGCGCGCCGGTGACTAACATCACCAGCCCTGTGACTGTGACTCTGGATAACAACCAGGTCATCACCATCGGTGTGAACCAGTCGAGCGGGACTGTCTCGGTTGTGGCTCCAGATGACGTGTACAAAGGCGACCAGACTGTCACTACCGGCATTAAAGAAGTCGCCGGTGGCGATCACTTTGAAAATCTGGTTCCGGGCACTGATAAAGTCACCACCGTCGTGACCGACACACCGGGCACTGATAACACCACGACAGTGACCCTGACGGCTCCGTCGGAAGTGAGTGAAGGTGGAAAAATCACCTACACCGCCACCTTGAGCAACAAGGCTGACACTGACGTCACCTTGACCCTCGACAACAAGCAAACCATCACCATCAAGGCCGGTGAAACCGTCGGTACTGTGACAGTGGACGCTCCAGGCGATGACGTGTTCATCGACAAGAGCACCCAGACCGTCCAGATCACCGGCACTGACGGCGGCAACTTCGAGAAACTCGTGGTTGCAGGCGATGGCGCGACTACCACCATCAACGACACTATCGACAAGGTCGATGTGGTGCTGACCGCAACCAAAACTGTGGGCGAAGGCGGCGAGATCGTCTACACCGCTACCTTGGTGGATAAGAACGGCGCGCCGGTGACTAACATCACCAGCCCTGTGACTGTGACTCTGGATAACAACCAGATCATCACCATTGGCGTGAACCAGTCGAGCGGTACCGTTTCGGTTGTGGCTCCAGATGACGTGTACAAAGGTGATCAAACCGTTACTACCGGCATTAAAGAAGTCGCCGGTGGCGCGCACTTCGAGAACCTGGTTCCGGGCACTGATAAAGTCACCACCGTCGTGACGGATACACCGGGCACCGATAACACTACAACTGTGACCCTGACTGCTCCTTCGGAAGTGAGTGAAGGTGGAAAAATCACCTACACCGCCACGCTTTCTAATAAAGCGGATACCGACGTCACCCTGACCCTCGACAACAAACAAACCATCACCATCAAGGCTGGCGAAACCGTCGGCACCGTGACGGTGGACGCTCCAGGCGATGACGTGTTCATCGACAAGAGCACCCAGACCGTCCAGATCACCGGCACTAACGGTGGCAACTTCGAGAAACTCGTGGTTGCAGGCGATGGCGCGACTACCACCATCAACGACACCATCGACAAGGTCGATGTGGTTCTGACCGCAACCAAAACCGTGGGTGAAGGCGGCCAGATCGTCTACA
>NZ_JAAQWQ010000007.1:0-269629 GCF_012985565.1 Pseudomonas sp. WS 5010
AGCGCCAGCGTGCGCATTACCCATCGCGGCGGCCTGCATGCGCGTCCCGCAGCCCTGGTTCGCAAGACCGCCCAGGGTTTCAGCAGCCAGTCGCAGCTGCATTTCGCCGGCAAGTCGGCGTCGTGCGCCAGCCTGATCGGCCTGATGGGGCTGGGCATTGGTGAACAGGACGAGGTACAGGTCACCTGCCTGGGCAAGGATTGCGACGCGGCGTTACAGGCATTGGTCGCAGCCCTATCGGTCACCACCCACGAACACGAGCAGGCCCCAGTGATCGTGACTGCGCGCCCGCTCAACACCGAAGCGGGCGTATTGCAGGGTGTGTGTGCCGCACCCGGCCTGGTCTGCGGGCCGCTGTTGCGGCTGCACACCATCGAGTTGCCGCAAGACCCGGGCAACCACATGCGCGAAGAACAATTGCAGCACCTGGACAGCGCCCTGGAGCAGGTACGCGGGGAAATCCGCAACACCCTGGAGCACGCCCGCCAGCGCAAGGCCGTCGAGGAAGAAGAGATCTTCGCCGCCCACCTGGCCCTGCTGGAAGACCCAACCCTGTTGGAGGCCGCCACCGCCGCCATCGAGCACGGCAGCGCCGCCACCCATGCCTGGCGCGATGCGATCCAGGCCCAATGCGCGGTGTTGCTGGGCTTGGGCAAGCCGTTGTTTGCCGAACGCGCCAATGACCTGCGGGACTTGCAGCAACGGGTGCTACGCGCCCTGCTGGGTGAGGCCTGGCAGTTCCAAATGCCTGCCGGGGCGATTGTCGTCGCCCATGAATTGACGCCCTCGGACCTGCTGCAACTGAGCGCGCAAAATGCTGCCGGCATCTGCATGGCCGAAGGCGGCGCCACCTCCCACGTGGCGATCCTGGCCCGGGGCAAAGGCATGCCATGCGTGGTCGCCCTGGGCAGTGCAGTGCTGGAGGTGCCGCAAGGCCAACGGGTCGTGCTGGACGCCGGCAATGGGCGCCTGGAACTCACCCCGGACGATGCCCGCCACGCCCAGGTCCACCAGATTCGCGAGGCGCAACAGCAGCGGCGCCAGCAGCAACAGGCCCAGGCCCAGGCAGCGGCCAGCACCCTGGATGGCGTGGGCATTGAAGTGGCCGCCAATGTCGCCTCCAGCAGCGAGGCGCAGATTGCCTTGGCAAACGGCGCCGATGGCGTGGGGCTGTTGCGTACCGAGTTTCTGTTTGTCGACCGTCGCACCGCACCCGACGAGCAAGAACAACGCCAGGCCTATCAGGCGGTGCTGGATGCCATGGGCGACAAATCCGTGATCATCCGCACCATCGACGTGGGCGGCGACAAGCAGCTCGACTACCTGCCCTTGCCCGCCGAGGCCAACCCGGTGCTGGGCCTGCGCGGTATTCGCATGGCCCAGGTACGCCCGGAGTTGCTCGACCAGCAACTGCGCGCCCTGCTGCAGGTCTGCCCGCTGCAGCGCTGCCGGATCCTGTTGCCGATGGTCAGTGAAGTCGACGAATTGCTGCACATCCGCCAGCGCCTCGATCAGCTGTGCGCCGAGCTAGAACTGACCCAGCGCCCGGAACTGGGGGTGATGATCGAAGTGCCGGCCGCCGCGTTGATGGCCGAGCAACTGGCCGAACATGCGGACTTTTTGTCGATCGGCACCAATGACCTGTCCCAGTACACCCTGGCCATGGACCGCGACCACGCCGGCCTGGCCGCGCGGGTCGACGCCCTGCACCCGGCGCTGCTGCGCCTGATCGCCCAGACCTGCATTGGCGCGGCGAAACACGGGCGCTGGGTCGGGGTGTGCGGCGCCCTCGCCTCTGACCCGCTGGCCACCCCGGTGCTGGTGGGCCTGGGGGTGCGCGAGCTGTCTGTCAGCCCGCCGCAAATTGCCGAAATCAAAGACCGCGTGCGCCACCTGGACGCCGCGCAATGCCGGCAACTGAGCCAGGGCCTGCTCGACCTGAGCAGCGCCAGGGCCGTACGCCAAGCCTGTCAACACCACTGGCCGTTGAGCTGACAACAACAAGAAAAAGGAGACTCGCCATGTACCAACTGTTTATTGAAGGCCTGCAACGCCTGGGCCGTGCGCTGATGCTGCCCATCGCCATCCTGCCGATTGCCGGCCTGCTGCTGCGCCTGGGTGACACCGACCTGCTGAACATCGCGGTGATGCACGACGCCGGGCAAGCGATCTTCGCCAACCTCGCGCTGATCTTCGCCATCGGCATCGCCGTGGGCTTTGCCCGCGACAACAACGGCACGGCCGGGCTGGCCGGGGCCATTGGCTACCTGGTGATGGTCTCCACCCTCAAGGTGATGGACAGCACCATCAACATGGGCATGCTCGCCGGGATCGTCAGCGGGCTGATGGCCGGGGCGCTGTATAACCGCTTCAAGGACATCAAGCTGCCGGAGTACCTGGCGTTCTTTGGCGGGCGACGCTTTGTGCCGATTGTCACCGGGTTTTCGGCGGTGGGCCTGGGGGTGATCTTCGGGCTGATCTGGCCGCCGGTGCAGCACGGCATCAATAGCTTCGGCGTGCTGCTGATGGAAAGCGGCAGCCTGGGCGCCTTTGTGTTCGGCGTGTTCAACCGCTTGCTGATCGTCACCGGGCTGCACCATATCCTCAACAACATGGCCTGGTTTGTGTTCGGCAGCTTCACCGACCCGGCCACCGGCGCGGTGGTCACCGGCGACCTGACCCGCTATTTTGCCGGCGACCCCAAAGGCGGCCAGTTCATGACCGGGATGTTCCCGGTGATGCTGTTCGGTCTGCCCGCAGCGTGCCTGGCGATGTACCGCAACGCCCTGCCGCAGCGGCGCAAAATCATGGGCGGGATCTTCCTGTCGATGGCCCTGACGTCGTTCCTGACCGGGGTCACCGAGCCGATCGAATTCGCCTTCATGTTCCTCGCGCCGTTCCTGTACCTGCTGCATGCGCTGCTCACCGGCCTGTCGATGGCGGTCACCAACCTACTGGATATTCACCTGGGCTTTACCTTCTCCGGAGGGTTCATCGACATGGTCCTGGGCTGGGGCAAGTCCACCAATGGCTGGCTGGTGTTGCCGGTGGGCCTGGCTTACGCGGTGATCTACTACAGCGTGTTCAACTACTGCATCCGTCGCTTCAACCTGAAGACCCCGGGCCGTGAAGATAGCCAGGTGGCACAGGCCGAAGCGATGAGTGATCACCAGCGGGCCAGTGCCTATATCCGCGCCCTGGGCGGTGCCGACAACCTGCTCAGCGTCGGCGCCTGCACCACCCGCCTGCGCCTGGACATGGTGGACCGCAACAAGGCCATGGACGCCGAACTCAAGGCCCTGGGAGCGATGGCCGTGGTGCGCCCGGGCAATGGCGGCAGCTTACAGGTGGTGGTGGGGCCGATGGCCGACAGCATTGCCGATGAGATTCGCCTGGCCATGCCGTCGTTTGTTGCATCGGCGCCCGTGGCGGTTGTGCCTGTGGATAAGCCAGTCATGGTGAATGTGCAGGAGGCCGAACAATGGCTGGGCGCCTTGGGCGGCCGGGCGAATGTACGCCAGCTGGAAGCGGTGGCGATGACGCGGTTGCGGGTGGAACTGGGGGATGATTCGGTGTTGTCCGAAGCTCAGTTGACCGCACTGGGTTGCCAGGGCGTGAGCCGGCTTGAAAGTGGGGTCTGGCACCTGTTGATCGGTGACAAGGCAGCGGGGTTGGGTGAGGCCTTGGAACGGTTGGTTAGCCGCCCGGTCAACGCCTGATCCGAACGGACGCAGAGCGTCCAGGGCGGCGTACCGCTACTTATCTACCGCCCAGCCAAACGCACAACTCCCCATGCTGAGGGTTCTTACCTCAAGCATGGAGAGCGTGCCCGTGAGCACAACACCCCAGACCTTTGAAGGCATCAAAGGCCACCTCAACCAGATCAGCCATCACCTGCTCCAGGTCGAAGCGCCGCTGTTGCCCGAACAAAAACCTGTTGCCGAACTGGCCTACCTGGAAAAAATCAATGGCCAGCTGACGCGCTACCGCCAGCAATACATGAACAAGAGCCAGGTCCTCTATATCGGTATCAAAGCCGACGTCCTGCCCGCCCGTGTGGCGACACTCAAGACCACCCTGAACACGTACCTGCAACAACTTGATCGCGACGAGCAGATCGACGGCAAACCACGCAAGTCCTATATGACCTTCGAAGCCGGGTTCAGCGCCCTGGCCCATGAAACCAAACTCAGCGCCCAGGACCGCCTTCTGCATCCGCAACAACAGGCCATGCTTGAGCGGGTGCCCCTGGGCAGCACGCAACGCCCGGGCCTATACGCCCTGTCGTTCCAATACCAGGAGCGCACCGTCGAATTGGCCGGCGCCTTTGTCCTGACACAGCAATCCAGCCCGCTGGTCGCCGACCTGGACGCCGGGCCAGCGGTGGGTGAAGTGATGCTGTTCACCCCCTCCCGCGGGATCGCATCCTTCAGTTCCCTCGCCCAACTCAACCGGCATCTACTGCAAGGAATGGACGATGCCGAGCAACGTCGCGACTTCATGCAACTGCTGCCCGTGCGTTATCACGATGTCAGCCCCGAGGCCATCTGGCCGCTGCAACTGGCACCGATCAGCGACAGGCCGCTGTTTGAACACACCTACAACGCCCTGATCGACAAGCGCACCCAGGACATCGAGCGCGCCTTGAGCCTGGTGGACAACCCCACACAGAGCCCCGCGCAACTGATCAGTGCCCTGGACCGCGCCATTGCCGGCGCCTTGCCGGACCTGCGCGCGCGCCTGGCGTGGCGCGCGCGCCGCTTGCTGGAGCGCCACCTGCGCCACAGCGCGCCGGACTGGTATCGCAGCGCCAGCGAAGCGCGGCGCGCCACCCTCGCCACCCACCTTTGGCACTACAACGAAGCCCGCCAGGACCTGCTCGACCTGCTGGGCCCGGTCACCACCCCGCAGTCCCTGGCCCGCTACCAGTTGCTTGAACGCCTGAGCGACGAGCTGGACATTCAGGACCTGGCGCCAGAGCACCTGTTGATCAACACCCGGCGCTATGTCTACCCCATCGGCGAGTATGAACATGATCGCAGCCTGGTCGACCTGGCCCTGCGCGGGTTGCAAGACGGGGATGCCCTGCCGGGCTCGGACTTCCTGAACAAAACCACGCTCACCTATCAGGGCGCGACACTGCCCACCGCCTACCAGGACCTGACACCCACCTGGCTCGCACAGACGCTGGCCACCTTACAGCCGCGTATCGACTTTGCCGACGCGCAACGGCAAATGCATGCCAAACCAGAAGTCAGCCGTAGCATCGAACGGATGCTCGACCAAAGGCTCACCGCACTGGCCTACACCGCCCTGCTGCAAGGCCACCTCAGTGACGAGGACTTTCAATTGGTGCAGGACCTGCGCCAGGGCACCAACCCGCACCTGAGCGCCGCCACTCTGTCGCTACATGCCGCTCAATTGCAGGACCTGTGGGTACTGCGCCAAAGCGATGCCAGCGGCGCAATCATCCGCCTGTTGCTGTGCACGCCCGAAGCGCCCCGCGCGCAGCAGTTCATGGCGTTTGACAGTGAACTCGCCTGCCAGAACCACATCCTCGGCTGGAGCCTGGACAATGGCAGCAAACACCCCCCGGGTACCCTCACCGACTATCTGATCAAGCGCGTCGCCCTGCGCTTTCGCGGGGCCATGAAGCAGGTCTTGAGCGGCCTGAGCTTCAAGTTCCACGACCAGGAATACCAAGAGATCGGCTTTGGCAATATCGGCAGCCACGCCATGTGCCTCAAGGCGATGTCGGCCCATGTGCTGGCGACCCGCATCGACGACTATGAATTCGGCACCCCGAGTTGGTACCGATCCGCCAGCGTCGACAACCGCCAGCAGCTGTTGAAACTGGCCGAAGACAGCGAGGGCGCGCTGCTTACCTACAATGAACATCCGTTGTCTGACGCCCGATTTCCCAGCTTTACCCATTACCTGCATGAACAGGCGAGAAAAAGCCTCAACGACTTACTGGGCCGCCCCCAGAACGATGTCGACCCGGACACCGTGTGGGCCTTTTCACCGCCGTCGTTGCTCGGCGCGCTGACCCCGCCGCCCCTGACTTACACCCAGCTGTACCGCGATGGCTACGCCGACGGCGTGGGTTTTCTCGACGAGAAATTCTCGCGTTCGGCTCGTTTCAAAGGCCCGCCCGGCGTTGACTTGAGCCAATTAAGCGCAGAAAAAATTGCACGCTCGGTCACCGACACCTGGGTCGGCGAGCGCTACATCAACCAGGTCAAGACCCGCTTGCTCAACACCGGCAGCACCGACTATGCACTGCGGCGCAATGCCACCTTGAGCATCACCCAGCACCAACTGCAGAACGCCGCCCTGGAGTGCCGGCTGGAGGGGTATATCGCCGGGGTAGACTGGACGTGGTTGCAACGCAGTATTGCGAGCATGCACGACACCGCCGCCCAGACCCGTGGCACCTACGCTATCCATCGTCTGCTGGTGGACGGCGAATGGGTGATGGGCAACCTGCTCTTCAGCCATGGCGATTTTCCGACGTTGCTCTACACCCCAAACGCACCGGACGGCATCAGCTTTCGCGAAGCGCGGCTGTTCAATTACCGGTTGAAAAAGATTCCCGGCATGGTGGGCTATTTCACCCTGCGGGTCGGCGCCCAGTCCCAGGTGCGGGTCCGGGCCTTCCTGGAAAACGCCAAGGCCCAATTACCCGAAGACCTGAGCCAGACCGACACCAGCCCGGCACGCTATGACTCGACCCACGGGCAACCCCCGCTGCAGGATCTACGCGAGGCCCTGTACAACATGCCGTTGCAGCGCAAGATCGATGACGTGCAAGGCACCACGGTCAATCGCAACCAAATGATCAGCGCCATTTTGTGGAACTGCGTGGAATGGGTCACCGCGATTGCCACCGCGCCGTTTCCCAGCCTCAGCCTGAGCCTGGGCATGCTGCTGGCATTCAAGGACGGCATGCTGGCCCTGCACGCGTACCAGCAGGGCGATACCGGGGCGGCACTGGAACACTTGCTCGGCTACGTGCTTAACAGTGCCGGGGCCGCCGTCACCGATCTGCGCCCGGCCCTGGCCTCGGTCAAACAGCTCGCCCGGCCGGGCCTGCGCCAGGTCACCAGGAGCCACGCTGCACCGAGCGAAGCGGTGAGGCTGGTGCAGCCCCTGCAACCCAAGCCCCTGGCGCTGGAAAATATGCAAGCGGTGCTGTTCGAAGGCCAGGCGCTATGGGCCAAAACCGTTCCGGACCCGATCGGCCGTTACCTGCTGTATCGACTGGATCCTGTCACCGGCAGGCTGGTCTCCACCACTCGGGTGGCCGCGCCAGATAGCCAAGGTGTGTGGCGCCGCACCGGGGTCACTGGTGGCGCACCCAAGTACGAAAAACTACCCGAGCCCCCCGAACCGCTGAAAGCCTATGAGATGCCACCGAGCTATGCCCGCGATCTGGGTAAGGCCATCAACCCGGATACACGCGCACAGATGCTGCTGAACACGAGTGAGTTAGTGGGCTCAGAGGGGGTGGCCAGGGGCGTGCTCGCCCTCGACCTTAACCCGCTGCGTACGGTTTACCTGCAACAGGTCGAACGCCTGAGCACTGACGCCCAGGACTTTTTCACCCAGCTCGCGCCTTTACCGGCGCGCCCCGCTCCCCCGGCCGTGGACGCCAGCACCTCATTCTCGCAACTGATCGCCAGCGACGCGTTCAGCGGCAACAAAAACCTGATCATTGGCGCAATACCGGGCTCCATCGCCAGTAAGCAGCTGCTGATCACGCAGATGGATGCCTTGATCAGCAACGGCTTCAAACACTTGTACATTGAGTACCTGCCCGCCGATGCATTCCGCACACGCCTGCAGCGCCTGCATCAGGGTAAAACCTGGGAAAACATTCGCCAGCATCTCGAAGCGGTCGACAAGGGCTTTGGTCTTGCCCCGGACGCTGAATACTCCTACCTTGCCCTGGTACGCAAGGCCAAGGACAAGGGCGTGAAGATCCTGGCCCTGGACGCTTCCACCTCCTACTTGCTGGACGATTTCCTGCAAATGCGCGACACCCCGCCGACCATCCCGCGCAGCAACAGCATCAGGAATTTCTACTCCCATAAAGCCATCGGGGCCGATGCCCTTGTCGAACAGGACGAACGTTGGGTGGCCCTGGTGGATCACAGCCGCCTGCGCACGTTCGAGGGCACGCCGGGCCTGGCCGACTTGCAAGAAGCAGTGGCCCTGCGCGTGGAGGATGTGGCGGCGGGCCAGCCGGTGGGCCTCTGGGTCGACACGCCCGGCGCCATAGCCGGTGACCCGTTGGCCAAGGGCGATTATCGCTTGGCCCTGCACACGGCGTACAAGGAGCCCGGGCAAGCCGCTTCTGCCAGCGTCGCGTCTACGACGGACGTGACGCACTTCAGCGACTACGATATCCCCCACGCTTTCCGGGACAGCATCAGCCGGCAAAGCACCGCCGGCCGTGGGCTGGACAGCAACTACGCCTCACCGATCGCCACCGAGCAAAGGGCTTTCAGCGTCTTTCTGGACGCCCGAGAGCGCCTGAGTCGCGATGCGGCGGCTTACCTGGAGCAGCGTGTACCGCCAGCCAGGCCCGATCCCTCCACCCTGGGCACACCGGCCACCCCGCAGGCGCTGCTCGAACGTGTTGGGAGCAGCGAGTTTTCCGGGCTGGTGGTCGGTGAAGCGCACCAGGCGCAGTCGAGCAAGCGCTGGCTGCGTGAACATATGAAAAAGCTCAAGGAACAGGCATTCAAGACGCTGTACGTAGAACACCTGTTGACCGATATGCATCAGCAAGATCTGGATCTGTTCCTGCGCACCCAACACCTGCCGGACAACCTCAAGCGCTACCTGGCCATGCTTGATCGCGGCCAGATGCCGCACTACAAGGGTAAAAATTCCTACACTGAAGTGATCCAGGTCGCTGCCAGGCATGGCCTGCGCATCCGTGCCCTGGACTGCACCGCCAGCTATAACGTCAAGGGCCTGGAGGATGGCGATCTGGGGCGCAACCAGATGTTCAGTTACTTCGCGTCAAAAGTAATCCAGGCCGACCAGGCAGCACAGGGCCCGCACAAATGGGTGGCCTTTATTGGCAGCGCCCACACCAATAACAACCTGGGCGTGGCCGGGCTTGCGGAACTGCAAGGTGCAGTCAGCCTGCATGTGCGGGATACCGCCCCGGCGCTGGCGCAGAATATTCGCCCGGGAACCTGGGAGGTTTCGACCTCGGGCATAAAGCCGTTCAGGCGGGCGTTACGCGGCGACCTTGTTTTAGAAGCCGGTGTGGAGGGGATTCGTGCGCCAGCGCCCTTTGTCCCGGTAGACCGTCGTCGATTGAATCTCGCGGGCCTGTACTTGATCGAACGCCCGTCGCCTTCGCAGACCAACCTGCTGCACCGCTCGCGCAGCGGCGAAATCGTGTCGACGCCGATCAAGGTCGACCACGACGGCCTGTTCTATGTCGAACGCTGGGCGCCGATGCAGGGCAAGCGTTTCAGCTACGAAAACACGTTGATCAGCGCCCTGGAGGTGGAGGTGGGACTAAAACCTGCGCCAGACATCACGAGGCTTTGATTTCGGCGATCTGACAGGCAAAAAAAACCCGCTGGCCAATCTGGCCCAGCGGGTTTCTTGTTCTAGCGGCCAGCGGATCAGAAATCCGCCAATTGCCAGACCTCATAAGCCGGTGTCTCGTAGGGATGACTCAGCTTCAACGCAGCAACTACCGCCACGATCAACGCATCGGCCACCACCAGCTCAACCTTCCATTCTGCAACCACCTCGACCTGGCCCACCTGCCCGATAAACGGCTGGCTGCCATCCATCGCGCGGAACTGGCCGCGGCCCAGCACTTGCCAGGCACAGTTGTCGTAGTTGCCGATGCGCCCGCCACCGGCCGCGAAGACGGCGCTTTTCACCGTCTCCACATGGCTGTCGGGCACAAAGAAGCTGAGCTTGTACACCGCCTTAGTTCACCCACACACGAGCGTTACGGAACATGCGCATCCACGCGCCGTCTTCGTTCCACTCTTCCGGGCGCCACGAGTTCTGCACGGCGCGGAACACCCGCTCCGGGTGCGGCATCATGATGGTCACGCGACCGTCGCGGCTGGTCAGCCCGGTGATCCCGCGCGGCGAGCCGTTCGGGTTGGCCGGGTAGCTTTCGGTGACCTTGCCGTGGTTGTCGACAAAACGCAGGGCCACGGTGCCGGACAGATCGGCTTCCAGCAACGCTTCCTCGCTTTCGAACTCGGCATGGCCTTCACCGTGGGCGATGGCAATCGGCATGCGCGAACCGGCCATGCCTTGCAGGAAGATCGAGTTCGATTCCTGCACCTGCACCATGGCCACACGGGCCTCGAACTGCTCGGAACGGTTACGCACAAAGTGCGGCCAGAACTCGCTGCCCGGGATCAGTTCGCTGAGGTTGGACATCATCTGGCAACCGTTGCACACACCCAGGGTGAAGCTGTCGTTGCGTTCGAAGAAGCCCTGGAACGCATCGCGCGCGCGGCTGTTGAACAGGGCCGATTTGGCCCAGCCTTCACCGGCACCCAATACGTCGCCGTAGGAGAAACCACCGCAGGCCACCAGGCCCTTGAACTCATTGAGGTCGACGCGACCGGCGAGGATATCGCTCATGTGCACGTCGATCGCATTGAAGCCTGCACGGTCGAACGCGGCCGCCATTTCCACCTGGCCGTTGACGCCCTGCTCACGCAGTACGGCAACCTGTGGCCGGATGCCTTTCTTGATGTACGGCGCGGCGATGTCCTGGTTGACGTCGAAGCTGAGCTTGGTGCTCAGGCCCGGGTTGTCTTCTTCCAGGATCACGTCGAATTCCTGCTCGGCACAGTCGACGTTATCGCGCAGGCGCTGGATCTGGTAGCTGGTCTCGGCCCACTGGCGTTGCAGCAGGCGGCGCTGGCCTTCAAACACGGTGTCGCCGTTGAAGACGATGTTGATCACGCCGTTGTTGATCGGCTGGCCGACCACCGCCACGCAGTCGCCCAGGCCAGCAGCGCTGAACTGTGCAAGCACGTCCGGGGTGGCGTCCTGGCGCACCTGGATCACCGCGCCCAGTTCTTCGTTGAACAGGATGGCAGCGATGTCAGCGGAAGTTTCCGCCAGGCCGTCGAGGTTCAGGCTCAGGCCGCAATGACCGGCAAAGGCCATTTCCACGACGCTGGTCAGCAAACCACCGTCGGAACGGTCGTGGTAGGCCAGCAGGTGGCCGTCGGCGTTCAGGCCCTGGATCACGGCGAAGAAGGCTTTCAGGTCTTCGGCGTCATCGACGTCCGGCGCCTGTTTGCCAAGCTTGCCGTGGGTCTGGGCGAGGATCGAGGCGCCCATACGGTTCTGGCCACGGCCCAGGTCAACCAGGATCAGGTCGGTGGTGCCCTTGTCCATGCGCAGTTGCGGGGTCAGGGTCTGGCGGATGTCGGTGACCGGCGCAAAGCCGGTGACGATCAGCGACAGCGGCGAAGTGACGCTCTTGTCGGTGCCCTCATCGTTCCAACGAGTGGCCATGGACATGGAGTCCTTGCCCACCGGAATGGTGATTCCCAGTTCCGGGCACAGCTCCATGCCGACCGCCTTGACGGTGTCGTACAGGCGCGCATCTTCACCGGGGTGGCCGGCAGCAGACATCCAGTTGGCCGAGAGCTTGATATCGGACAGCTTGCCAATGCGCGACGCGGCGATGTTGGTGATGGTTTCGCCAATGGCCATGCGGCCCGACGCCGGGGCGTCCAGCAAGGCCAGCGGCGTGCGCTCGCCCATGGCCATGGCTTCACCGGTGTACACGTCAAAGCTGGTGGCGGTCACGGCAACGTCAGCTACCGGCACCTGCCATGGGCCGACCATTTGGTCACGGGCCACCAGGCCGGTGATGGTGCGGTCGCCGATGGTGATCAGGAAGCTTTTGCTCGCCACGGCCGGGTGGTGCAGCACGCGCTCGATGCTGTCGGCCAGGTCGAGGCTGCTTGGGTCGAAATCATCGCCCAACTCGGCTTCACGTACCGCCGAGCGGTGCATGCGCGGAGCCTTGCCCAGCAGCACTTCCAGCGGCATGTCCACCGGGCTGTTGCCGAAGTGGCTGTCGGTGACGGTCAGTTGCGGCTCGGCGGTTGCTTCGCCGACGACCGCAAACGGGCAACGCTCGCGCTCGCAGATCGCCTGGAAGCGTTCGAAGTCCGCAGGCCCCACCGCCAACACGTAGCGTTCCTGGGATTCGTTGCTCCAGATCTCGTGCGGGGCCATGCCCGGCTCGTCGTTTGGAATATTGCGCAGTTCGAAACGGCCGCCACGGTCGCCATCGTTGACCAGTTCCGGGAAGGCGTTGGACAGACCGCCGGCGCCGACGTCGTGGATGAAGCTGATGGGGTTCTTGTCACCCAACTGCCAGCAACGGTCGATGACTTCCTGGCAACGGCGTTCCATCTCAGGGTTTTCCCGTTGTACCGAAGCGAAGTCCAGGTCCGCCGAGCTGGTACCGGTGGCCATGGAGGAAGCCGCGCCGCCGCCCAGGCCGATCAGCATGGCCGGGCCGCCGAGGACGATCAGCTTGGAGCCGACGAGAATCTCGCCCTTCTGCACGTGGTCTTCACGGATGTTGCCCATGCCGCCGGCCAACATGATCGGCTTGTGGTAACCGCGCACTTCATCGCCACGGGGGGTGGTGATGGACTGCTCGAAGGTACGGAAGTAACCGGTCAGGGCCGGACGCCCGAATTCGTTGTTGAACGCGGCGCCGCCCAGAGGGCCTTCGATCATGATGTCCAGCGCGGTGACGATGCGCTCAGGCTTGCCGTATGGCACTTCCCACGGTTGTTCGAAACCTGGGATCTGCAGGTTGGACACGGTAAAACCGGTCAGGCCGGCCTTGGGCTTGGCGCCACGACCGGTGGCACCTTCGTCGCGGATCTCGCCGCCCGAGCCGGTGGCTGCGCCCGGGAACGGGGCAATCGCGGTCGGGTGGTTGTGGGTCTCGACCTTCATCAGGATGTGCACCGGCTCCTGCACCGCGCCGTACTGGCGGGTCTGCGGGTCCGGGAAGAAACGGCCGGCGACAGAGCCGACGATCACCGAGGCGTTGTCCTTATAAGCCGACAGAACGCCTTCGCTGTGCATCACGTAGGTGTTCTTGATCATGCCGAACAGGCTTTTTTCCTGGCTCTGGCCGTCAATATCCCAACTGGCGTTGAAGATCTTGTGGCGGCAGTGCTCGGAGTTGGCCTGGGCGAACATCATCAGTTCGATGTCGTGGGGGTTGCGCTGCAAGCCGTTGAAGGCGTTGACCAGGTAGTCAATCTCGTCTTCGGCCAGGGCCAGGCCCAGCTCGGTGTTGGCCTTCTCGAGGGCGGCGCGGCCACCGCCGAGCACGTCAATTGCGGTCAGCGGCTTGGGCTCGGCGTGGCTGAACAGGCCGCCAGCCTGTTCCAGCTGGCTGACGATGATCTGGGTCATGCGGTCGTGCAGGCTGCTGGCGATCAGCTCGGCCTCGGCGTCGCTGAACTGGCCAGCCACGTAGAAGGCGATCCCGCGTTCCAGACGCTGGATTTTTTCCAGGCCACAGTTGCGGGCGATATCGCTGGCCTTGCTCGACCAGGGCGAGATGGTGCCGAACCGCGGCAGAACCAGGAACAAGCGGCCGGTCGGCTCTTGAACGGGAACGCTGGGGCCGTACTTCAGAAGGCGTGCCAGCACTTGCTGTTCGTCGGCGGTCAAAACGCCGTTAACGTCGGCGAAGTGAGCAAATTCAGCATACAAGCCTGTGACAGCTGGAACCTTCTGGCTCAGTTGCTCAAGGAGTTTGCTGTGGCGAAAGGCAGAAAGGGCAGGAGCGCCGCGCAGGATCAACATCTTCGGGACAGCCTCGGGAAGGGGGTGTGCTTTGAGGCCGTGCATTCTAGCGTAAACCTGCGCCAACGGCACCCGAAACGGCACCGCTGGCCGCTGCCGAACGTCAGTTGGCACCGATTGCACGGTATCGGGGCGTTTTCCAGGGCCGGCGGCGCAGTTATTTTAACCGTCACAATCGCGCCCCAGGCCACGTTTCTGCGGGCTGCAGCACAGTTTCGCGGGCGCTAGCAGACAACGCCGATGCTGTCGAGATATGGCGCCATGGGCCGTTTGCGTATACTGCGCAGATGTTCTCCCCAACTGCTTTGCGCCCGCGATGTGCCAAATGGCTCCTCGCCACCGGACTCTTCCTGATGCTCAGCGCCTGTGTTGATAAGCCCAGCACGCTCGAGCGAATCAAGGAGGATGGCGTACTGCGGGTGATTACCCGAAACAGTCCGGCCACCTACTTCCAGGACCGCAACGGCGAAACCGGTTTCGAATACGAACTGGTCAAGCGCTTTGCCGACGACCTGGGGGTCAAGCTTGAAATCGAGACTGCCGACAACCTCGACGACCTGTTCGGCCAGTTGGGCAAACCCAACGGCCCGGTATTGGCCGCTGCCGGCCTGGTCAGCAGCGAACAGCGTAAACAGCAGGTGCGCTTCTCCCATGCGTACCTGGAAGTGACCCCGCAGATCATTTACCGCAACGGCCAGTCCCGCCCCACCAACGCAGCGGACCTGGTGGGCAAGAAGATCATGGTGCTCAAGGGCAGCACCCACGCCGAGCAACTGGCCGAGCTGAAAAAGCAGAATCCTGCGATTGAGTACGAAGAGTCCGACGCCGTTGAAGTAGTCGACCTGCTGCGCATGGTCGATGAAGGGCAGATCGACCTGACCCTGGTCGACTCCAATGAAGTGGCGATGAACCAGGTGTACTTCCCCAACGTGCGGGTGGCCTTTGACCTGGGCGACGCCAGCAACCAGAGCTGGGCCGTGGCAGCCGGGGAAGACAACAGCCTGCTCAACGAGGTCAACAGCTACCTCGACAAGGTCGAGAAGAACGGCACCCTGCAGCGCCTCAAGGATCGTTATTACGGGCATGTCGATGTGCTGGGCTACGTGGGCGCCTACACCTTTGCCCAGCACTTGCAGCAGCGCCTGCCCAAGTACGAGAAGTTTTTCAAGACCTCGGCCAAGGAAGAAAAGGTCGATTGGCGGCTGTTGGCGGCCATTGGTTATCAGGAGTCATTGTGGCAGCCGGCGGTCACCTCCAAGACCGGCGTGCGTGGCCTGATGATGCTGACCCAGAACACCGCCCAGGCCATGGGCGTATCCAACCGCCTCGACGCCCGGCAGAGCATCAAGGGTGGCGCCAAGTACCTGGCGATGATCAAGAGCGAACTGGACGACAAGATTCTCGAACCTGATCGCACCTGGTTTGCCCTGGCGGCCTACAACGTCGGCGGCGGTCACCTGGATGACGCGCGCAAGCTGGCGCAAAAGGAAGGCCTGAACCCGAACAAATGGCTGGACGTGAAGAAAATGCTGCCGCGCCTGTCGCAGAAGCAGTGGTACAGCAAGACCCGCTACGGCTACGCCCGGGGCGGTGAGCCGGTGCACTTCGTGGCCAACATCCGCCGTTACTACGACATCCTGACCTGGGTGACCCAGCCGCAGCTGGAGGGCAACCAGGTGGTGGAAGGCAATCTGCATGTGCCGGGCGTGGACAAGACCAAGCCGCCGCAAGATACCCCCCAACTCTGACCCCTGGGAACGACCAGACACCACAAAACCCAATGTGGGAGCGGGCTTGCCCGCGATCGCGGTGGGCCAGTTGATGAGTATTTGACTGACCCACCGCTATCGCGGGCAAGCCCGCTCCCACATTTGTTTTGTGGTGTTCTACAGGCCGGTGATCAGATGTACTACCCCGCCCGCCAGCACCATCACCGCCGTGATACCCGCCGCCTTCAGCGCCGCCTCGTCCACCCGCGCCGGGTCCTGTAGCTGCACGCGGATCCGGGTCAATGCCACGCGCTGCTGTGACTTGAGATTACTCGCCCCACCCAACGCACTCAGCACCTCAGGCGCCAGCATCGCATCAGCCGCCGGCTCGGCAACCACCGTTTCTGCCACCAGGTCCGGGGTCAGGGCTTTCCAGAACGCCTGCTGCAATTTCTCGAACATATTCAGTTCTCCACAACCAGTGAGGTTTCCACAGTCGCCGCGTGGTACTGGCTCAAGGCCTCGCGCACCTGGGCGGCTTCTTCCAGGTTTAACACCTGGTGGGCGATCAGTTGGCAGTCCGCCAGGTCCAGCTCACGCACCGTGGCCTTGATGCTCGGGATCAGCGGTACGCTGACGGACAACTCGTCCACCCCCAGCCCGATCAGCATCGGCACCGCCAGCGTTTCGGACGCCAGCGCGCCACACACCCCCACCCACTTGCCGTGGGCATGGGCGGCCTTGACCGTGGTGGCGATCAGGCGCAGCACCGCCGGGTGAAAGCTGTCGGCCTGGCTGGCCAGGCGCGGGTGGTCGCGGTCCATGGCCAGGGTGTATTGGGTCAGGTCATTGGTGCCGATCGAGAAAAAGTCCACGTGGGGCGCGAACACATCCGCCATCAACGCGGCTGACGGCACCTCGATCATGATCCCCAGTTTCGGCAGTTCAGTGAGCCCCAGGGCCGCCGCTTCCTCTTCGAGGATCTGGCGGGCCTGGCGCAGCTCCGACAGCAGGCTGACCATCGGCAACATGATGTGCAACCGGGCCAAGCCCGCGCTGGCGAGGATTGCCCGCAACTGCTCGCGCAACAGTTCCGGACGCTCCAGGCACAGGCGAATGCCACGCAGGCCAAGAAAGGGGTTGCTCTCGCTGTCCATCGGCACATAGGCCAAAGGCTTGTCACCGCCCACATCGAGGGTGCGCACCACCAGGTTGCGCTCGGTGCCCAGGGCACCGGCAATGGCGCTGTAGGTCTGGGCCTGTTCCTGCGGGCTCGGCGCACGGTTGCGGTCCAGGTAGAGAAACTCCGAGCGCAACAGCCCCACACCCTCAGCCCCCAAGACCAGGGCTTGCTGCACTTCTTGCAGCGAAGCGACGTTGGCTGTCACCTCGACATGATGACCATCGCGCGTGGTAGCCGCCAAGGCGGCCTGTTGCACATCGCGCTGGTGACGCAACACCTGTTGCGCGCGCACGGCCCGTAGCCGCTCGATTACCGTCGGGTCCGGGTCCAGGTGCAGTTCGCCTTTATCGGCGTCCAGCAACACTTGCTTGCCCTCGGGCAAGTCCAGGACCTGGGCTGGCACCCCGCACATCGCTGGCAAGCCCAAAGCACGCGCAAGGATGGCGACATGGCTGGTGGCGCCGCCGGCAACGGTGATAAATCCCAACACCTTGCGCGGGTCGAGGCTGGCGGTTTGCGAGGGTGTCAGTTGCTCGGCAATCAGGATTGCCTGCTCCGGCAACTCCCAGGCGCCGTCCTGCACCCCGAGGATCAGCTTGAGCACACGCTGGCCAACATCCGCCATATCGGCGGCGCGTTCGGCCAGCAGGGAGCTGCCGGATTGCTCGAACAGCCCGGCGGTGGCGAGTGTGGCGCTGTTCCAGGCAAAGGCGGCGCTCTTGCCTTGGGCGAGCAGGCCGTGGGCTTGTTCAAGCAGGGTCGGGTCTTCGAGCAATTGCTGATGGGCGCGGAAAATCTCTGCCTGGGCACTGCCGCCGGCCTTGTCCTGCAACACTTGCAGCGCTTGGGTTGCAGCGCGCAAGCCACGTGCCAGGGCGGCATGCTCCAGCGTCTCGCCAGCCCCCTGCTCAGGCACATTCAGCTCGGGCTCAGCCACCTGCACCACCTGCCCAAACGCCGAACCCGGCGATGCACATACGCCACGCAGCACGCTTGCCGATGACAGCGGCGCAACTGGCTCAACCACCTCGGCCACCAGCGCAACGGTTTCGCCACAGCCTTCTGTCAACAGCGTAACCAACGCCTGGATCGCCGCCGCGGCATCCTCCCCCGCCGCGCTCACTTGCAGGGTATCGCCCCGTACCGTTTGCAAGCCCATGATCGCCACCAGGGACTTGGCGTTGGCGCTCTGGGTTTGCTTGTGCAGGCAGATGCTCGCCTTAAAAGCCTTGGCCGCCTGGGCCAGCACCGCCGCCGGGCGGGCATGCAAACCGTTGGCGTTGGGCAGCTTCAGGGGCTTGGAGAACAGTGCGTCACCCTCCTCCTCCTCGTCATCGTTGGCGGCGCGTATTACCGGCGTCACACGCAACAACGGTTGCCCGGTTTCCACCAATCCCGCGCCCGCCGCCAGCAGCACAAATGGCTCGCCGCTGACCACCAGCATCAGGGTCAGCAAGCTACGGGCATTAAGCGCGATAAAGTCGCCATCGAATTCGATCAAAGGCTGGCCCGCCTCGACCCGCTGGCCTTCCTCGACCAGCCGGGTGAAGCCCTTGCCCGCCAGGTTCACGGTGTCCAGGCCGATATGCATCAGCACTTGCACGCCCTGGTCGTCGGTGACGCTGACCGCATGCCCACTGTCCTGAATGTTGCTGATCACCCCGGCCAGCGGCGCGCAGAGGGTCTGCGAGGTGGGATCGATACACACGCCGTCGCCAATCAGGCGGCTGGAGAACACCGGATCGGGCACCTGGTCCAGGGGTAACAGCACCCCCGCCAGGGGCGCCAGCAGTTCCAGGGGTTGAGTTGTGGTCATGACATCACCTGCTGTTTGGTTCTGTAAAAAACATGGGCCGAGTACACATCCCGGGGTGAAATGGGCCCCTGTGGGAGCTGGCTTGCCTGCGATTGCATCAACGCGGTCTCATTGGAATACCGAGCCGCCTGTATCGCGGGCAAGCCCGGCTCCCACATAAAGCCGGTGTTTATTTCCACCAGTATTCGACCTGCACACCGAAGTTGGAACCGTGGCGCGCGGTGCCATAGGAGCCGGTGTCGGACAACGCCGAACCCGCCGCCAGTTCATTGGCCGCGCGCTTGGCTGCTTGGTTCCAGGTGGCATAGGTGTAATACAAGCGCACCTCCGGCCGCGCCCAGAAATCCGGGCCCTTGGGCGACCAGGTCGGGGCGAAGGTGAACTTGCTGAGTTTGCGCGTGCCGCCGCTGGCATCGACCTGATCGTGGCCCAGTTCGGTGACCAGCTTGAACTGCTCGCTGATGGCATACGCCGGGCGCACACCGACAGACATCCAGGTCTGGTCCTGGCTGCCGGGGCGCACGTCTTTCTGGTACACCGCCTCCACCTGGCCGCCAAAACGCGAGGTCACTTGCCAGTCAAAAAACTCCACCGCGCGGTAGCTTTTGCTGCTGCGCTCCAGAGCTGTATTCCCGGTGTAGCCCAGGCCGGTGCCCGGCCCTTCGCCGTACTGCAGGGCGAACTTGTTCTTGCCACCGAGGAACGCGGCCTGCACATGCTGCGCAGTGAGGGCCCAGCCACTGTGGGTGTCGCGCCCGCCCGCCTGTTCGATATAGCTCAGGCCCAGTTCCAGTTCGCCGCCGGGGTTGGTCTTGAAGCCTGCGACGTTGAAGTCGTGACGGGTGGCGTATTGCTTCTGGTACAGGTTGTCCTTGCGCGACAGGGCGTAGCTGTACTTCAGATCGCCGATCAGCACGTCCTCGATGCCGCCGCCGGTGGCGCTCTGGTTCCAGTAGTAGAAGTCGGAAATATGGATGTCGTTACGTTTGTAGTAGCGCCGACCGGCCCACAGTGAGCCGCCGTTGAGGCTGGGCATGTTCGACCATTGCGCATACATCTGTGGCATGCGCGCCGAGCCGTTGTTTTCGCCCTGGAACTTCAGTTCGCGGTCGTATTTGTTATACAGCGAGGCCATGGCATCCACGCTCAGCACCGAACCGTCGTCCAGGGTGAACAGGTCCTGGCGCAATTCCAGCTCGGCATATTGCTCGCATTCGTTACCCAGGCGGTACTTGGATTGAGCGCCCGGCAGTTGGAAACATTGCTGCGGGCCGCTGCCGGTCGAGGTGCCGGCGCCGCTACGCAGGTAGCCGGCAAATTCCAGGGCGTGGGCCGCCAGGGGCAGGGTCAGGCAGGATGCGACGAGGCCCAGCTTTATTGTTGTTTTCATGAAGCGCTCCATTATTTTTTTTATTTTTTCCCTGTCGGAGCCGGCAAACCGGCTCCTGAAAAGGGGATGTTTCAGTCGGTCAGGTGCAGCACAAAAGACTCGTAAGGACGCAAGATGAGCGTGTCGGTGCGCACCGGGCAGTCGGGGTAGTTGCTGATCAGCAGGCGTTGCGCGCTCGCCGAGCCAATCACGCTGTGAGGCAGTTGGATTTCGCAGGGCTGGCCGTAGAAGTTGTTCAGCACCAGCAGGCGTTCGCCATGGCCTTCGCGCAGGTACGCCCAGACCTTGTCGTGGTCCTGTAGCAGTTGGCGGTAAACACCCTCCTGGATCAGCGGCTCAAGGCGCCGCAAAACGATCAAGGCCCGGTAGTGATGCAGCACCGAATCCGGGTCATCCAGCTGGCTCTGGACATTGATCTGCGCCGCATTGGCCGGGATGCCGATCCACGGTTCAGCGCGGCTGAAACCGGCATTGGCCTGGCTGTTCCACTGCATCGGCGTGCGCCCGTTGTCACGGGACTTCTGCATGATCGCGGCCATGCTCGAGGCCTCGGACTCACCGGCATCGCGCTTGAGGCGGTAGATGTTCAGGGTCTCGACATCACGGTACTGCTCGATGCTGTCAAAGCCCGGATTGGTCATGCCCAGCTCTTCGCCCTGGTACACAAACGGCGTGCCCTGCAGGAAGTGCAAAGCGGTGGCGAGCATCTTGGCCGAGACCACGCGGTGCTCGCCGTCATCGCCAAACCGCGAGACCACCCGCGGCTGGTCGTGGTTACACCAGAACAGCGCGTTCCAGCCGCCACCGGCCTGCATGCCCATTTGCCAGTCGGAAAGAATCTGCTTGAGCTGCAGGAAATCGAAGTCGGCGCGCACCCACTTTTGCAGGTTGGGGTAATCGACTTTCAAGTGATGAAAGTTGAAGGTCATCGACAGTTCTTTCGACTCAGGGCGAGAGTAGCGAATGCAATGTTCGAGACTGGTGGAGGACATCTCGCCGACGTTGATCAGCGCGTGGCCCTCGAACACTTCGCGGTGCATTTCCTGCAGGTAGGCATGCACGTTCGGGCCGTCGGTGTAGAAGCGCCGGCCGTCGCTGTTGTCTTCGGGGAAATCCGCCGGCTTGGAGATCAGGTTGATCACGTCCAGACGGAAGCCGCCCACGCCCTTGTCACGCCAAAAGCGCATGAGTTTGTAGACCTCGGCGCGCACCTTGGGGTTGTCCCAATTGAGGTCGGCCTGGGTGTGGTCGAACAGGTGCAGGAAATACTGGCCGGTCTGCGCCTCGTATTCCCAGGCCGAACCGCCGAACTTGGATTGCCAGTTGTTCGGCTGGTCGCGCCAGATGTAGAAGTCGCGGTACGGGTTGTCGAGGCTGCTGCGTGCCTGCTGGAACCACTCGTGCTCGATGGAGGTGTGGTTGACCACAATATCGAGCATCAGCTTGATGCCGCGCTTGGCTGCTTCGCTGATCAGCAGGTCGCAGTCGGCCATGGTCCCGTAGCTGGGGTCGATGGCGTAGTAGTCGCTGATGTCGTAGCCGTTGTCGCGCTGGGGCGAGCGCAGGAACGGGGTGATCCACAGGTAATCGACGCCCAGCCACTGGAGGTAGTCGAGCTTGTCCATGATGCCCAGCAGGTCACCGGTGGCGTTACCCGCGTGGCTGTGGAAGCTTTTGGGGTAGATCTGGTAGATCACCGAGTGTTGCCAGTCTTGCATGGTGGGTTCCTTCAATTGAGTGTTGTAGCGGCCTTGCGGGCCTCATCGCGGGCAAGCCCGGCTCCCACAGTTGAAATGCATTCCTCTTTGGGAGCTGGCTTGCCTGCGATAGCGATCTATCAGGCGACGCGATAACCCGGCCGCACAATTTTCATGCTCAACCCACAGGTCAGAACAAACGGCACCACAATCGCGACGGCCATGCCGATGACAAAGCTTGGGATGTATTGCGGGATGATCGAGATGAATCCGGGCAAGCCGCCAACCCCGATGGCCGAGGCCTGGACCTTGTTCAGCGAGAGGAAAATGCTGCCCAGGGCCGAACCCAGCAACGCGGCATAGAACGGAAACTTGAAGCGCAGGTTGACCCCGAACATCGCCGGCTCCGTGATGCCGAAGTAGGCGGAAATCGCCGAGGTCGAGGCCATGCTTTTGTCTCGCGCGTTGCGGCTCATGTAGAACACGCCGAGGGCCGCACTGCCCTGGGCCAGGTTGGACATGACGATCATCGGCCAGATAAACGTGCCACCCTGGGTCGAGATCAGTTGCAGGTCCACGGCAAGGAACATGTGGTGCATGCCGGTAATCACCAGCGGTGCATACAGCAGGCCGAAAATCGCCCCGCCCACCATTGGCGCCAGGTCAAACAGGGTGACCACGCCTTCGGTGATCAGGATGCCGAGGTGCCGGGTGACCGGGCCGATGATCGCCAGGGCCAGCACGCCGGTGACGACGATGGTGGTGATCGGCACGACAAGCAATTGAATGGCATTCGGCACCCGCGCCCGCAGCCATTTTTCAATCACGCTCATGACGTAGGCGGCCATCAGGATCGGCAGGATCTGGCCTTGATAGCCGACCTTCTCGATCTGGAACCAGCCCAGAATGTCGAAGTACGGCAGGCTCTGGCCGTCGAGCCCGGCCACCGCCTTGCCGTAGTTCCAGGCATTGAGCAGGTCCGGGTGGACTAGCATCAGGCCGAGCACGATGCCGAGGATTTCACTGCCACCAAAACGCTTGGCCGCCGACCAGCCCACCAGCGCCGGCAGGAACACAAACGAGGTGTTGGCCATCAGGTTGATCAGGCTCCACAGGCCATCCAGGTTCGGATAGGCCTCCAGCAACGTCTGGCCCTCGATGAACATGCCCTTGGCGCCCATCAGGTTGTTGATGCCCATTAGCAGGCCGGCAATGATCAGCGCCGGCAGGATGGGCATGAACACATCGGAGAACACCCGCACCAGGCGCTGCATGGCGTTGGTCTTGTCGGCGCCCTTTTTCTTCACGTCGGCGATGGTGGCGGCGGCCAGGCCGGTCTGTTCGCGCAGGGCGGCGTAGACCTTTTCTACTTCGCCGGGGCCGATGACGATCTGGAACAGCCCGCCGGTGAAGAACGAGCCCTTGACCAGGTCGACCTGGTTCAACGCACTGGCGTTGACCAGGCTCGGGTCCTTGAGCGCCAGGCGCAGGCGCGTCACGCAGTGGGCCGCTTGCTCAAGGTTATCGCTGCCGCCGAGGTTCAGGAGAATCTCGCGGGCAATGTTGGAATAGTCGTGGCTCATGCTTGGTCTTCCACTTTAGATTCTTGTTATTGGCAGCACGCCGAGGGCAAAAGTACTCGTCTGTACGAGTTAAAGCAACAACTCGTCTGTACGAGTTGTAAAAATATTCGCCCAGCGCTTTCCAAGGGTCCAATGGACAAAGCCCACCTGTGCCACTAAGGTTCCTGCCTTGAACGCAAACGCGGCACAGAGCCCTCTCCATGAGTAAATACAACCAGATCTACACCGATCTGCTTGCCAGCATCACCACCGAACGCCTGCAACGCGGCACGCGCCTGCCTTCCGAAACCGAATTGATGCAGACCTACCAGGCCAGCCGCGGCACCGTGCGCCGGGCCATCGAGCAGTTGCAGGAGCGCGGGTTTGCGCAAAAAATCCACGGCAAGGGCACCTTCGTGCTGTCGCCCAACCCGATTGAGTTTCAACTGGGCGGCATCGTCAGCTTCCACGAAACCCACGCCGACCTGGGCGATGACGTACGCACCGAAGTGGTTGAGTTCACCCAACTCCCGCTGGAAGGTTCGCTGCTGCAACACATCGAGGCCGACCCCGGCACCCTGATCACCCGCATCAAGCGCGTGCGGCGCATTGGCGGCAAACGGGTGATCCTCGATATCAACCACTTCGTTGCCGAGCTGATCCCGGGCTTGGACCAGACGATTGCCGAACAGTCGATCTACGCCTTCATCGAACAAACCCTGCACCTGCAGATCAGCTACGCCCAGCGCACCATCGAAGCCCTGCCCCGCAGCAAGGACGACCAGGCGCACCTGGACCTCGACGGCCAGAGCCATGTGATCGTGGTGAGCAACCAGACGTTTTTGCAGGATGGGCGCCAGTTCGAGTACACCGAGTCGCGGCATACCCTGGATAAGTTCTACTTCTCCGATATCGCCCGGCGTTAATTATCTACCCACACCCACTCTGAAGCGCTTGGCATGCTCGCCTCCCCCCCTCAAGGAGAGCAGCATGCCACTTGCCGACACATCCCCCGCCGCCCAGCAACAACTTCGCGCCCTGGCCCCCGTGGTACTGGATGCCTGCCCGAACATGCAGGCGATGGCCATCGAGGCCGCCGGTGAAATCCTCACGAAACATGGCCTGGCGCACCTGGATCCCGATCAGGTGTACTGGCACCGCTTCAACCGCGGCACCGGTGATCCGGCGACCTTTACCGGCTGGAGCCATAACGAAAAACCCCAGGCGTCGATGACCCTGACGCAGTTGGTCATGCACCGCTTCGAGGTGCATGACCAGGATAATGCCGACCTGCTCGACGGCGATGGCGGCTTCTACAGCGAGGGTGCCCAGGCGCGAGTGTTCGATCAGCACAACGAAGTGCAGCTGTCCGCCAGCGCCGTGCTCCATGATTTCTGGGCGATCAATTTCAGCGATCGCTACACCACGCGCGTGGAGCAATTCTGGAGTACCCACCACCACCATTTCCGCACCCTGGCCAAGGTCAATTGCCTGGCCCAGGCCCTGCAAGCGCGACAGGCCGGGCACCTCGACGAGGAGCAGTTGCAGAAGGTGATCAAGGCCCTTGCCGGCAACCTGGGCTGGCCGCCGACCCTGCCCGACCTGCAAGCCGAGGCAACCCCGGCAAGCGGGCTACGCGTGGCGGCACTGGATATTGGCGGGCATATCGCCACGGACATCCTGCGTATTGTCGATGGCGATGGTCGGCAAATCCTCTACGTGCCCGGCGAGGCCCAAGCCTTCCACTGCCTTGAGACGCCTGCCGACCTGCATTTCTGGCTGTTGAACCAGACCAACCGCGCCGATAACCGCGCGCGTTTCATGGCCCATTTCCCCTTGTCGGCCCAGGTCCAGCAGGACGACACCGACGCCGTGACCTGGAAGCAAATGCTGCTGACGCCCGTGCTGATCTACCGCACCGCCCAGGCCGTGGCCGGCACGCTGCCGCCAGACTGGGTGGACAAAGGCCTGAACCACCAACTCGACCAGCTGTTTACCGACTGGGGCACGTGGGACCACCACCTGATCAATCAAGCCGACCAGCCCCTCGACAGCGACGCCTTTACCTGGCTCGCACAGTCGAGCCGTGCGCGCATGGACAACGATGCGCAGTTCTCCCTGCAGAGCAACGGCGACTTGCGCAAGAAGCTGTGGATCGGCTACCTGGCCGCCTTTGGCAAGACCTTCGGACCAATGGCCGTGGCAGGCTGGCCGGTGGCCCTGGTGGTGATGGGCGCCAGCGTGGCCAGTCTGGGCCTGAATATCGACCAGGCGATCAATGGCAAAACCCCGGCCGAACGCCGCGCGGGAGCGCTGGGCGCGGTCCTCAGTGCTATCGATGCGGTGTTCAACCTGACGCTGCTGAAGGCCGACGGCGTCATGCCGCAGATCGCCGAAACAGTCGATACCGTGGCGATTGAACACACTACGCCCGCCGTTATACCCATGTCGCCAGAACCGACCGTACCTGCCAGCTACCAAAGCAACCTGATCCTGGAAGGTGAAACCCTCAACACCGCACCCGGCAAGTTTCGCCAGGTCTATACCCTCAAAACCTCCAGCGGCATGCCGCAGCACGCCATTATGCTCAACGATGAAGCCTATTACGTACGCTACGAAGCCGACCCCAACGGCCACGGTTTCTGGGCGATCGTCGACCCAAGTAACCCCCATGGCTTTTCCGGCTCGCTGCCAGTGCGCCTGAACGAACTCAACGAATGGGAACCCGTCAGCGCCAGCAAAGGGTTGAAAGGCGGTGGCGGCAACTCCAGCAAGGCCGCACACACGCCAGCGCCCTCCCCTAGCGAGGAACCGGTGACTGCCCCCGTCAACCCGCTGCGCCGGGTCACTACCCCCTTCGACACCCCGCCCTCGACCCGCACGCACATAAGAAAGTGGGTACTGGGCCTGCCTGAAACCCATGTTCAAAGCCGCTTCGGGCGCATCGACCGCTTCACGTATTACTTCGGCGTCACTCACGACAAACTGCTGCAAACGGCGAAAGACTTCTTTACCGAACTGCCCTGGAACCGACTTCCAGCGCGCCCGGACATCCCCGCGTTCGAGCCCACTACGCCCTTTGCCGAAATCATCGAGCGCCTGCCCGAAGACATACCCGGATACGTCATCGGTGAAACCCTGGACCGCATCGCCAGCACCCGCCTGGTGATCGACAACCTGCCCCTCTTCGCGCGCAAAGGTGTGAAGACCCTATATCTGCGCCGCCTGCTCAACGATTTTGTCCAGGATGACTTGAACCTCTATTCGCGCACCGGGGTGATGTCCGAAGACCTGGAAAGCTACCTGAACCGGCTGGGCACCGACCCAGCAGGCCAGTACAACGAGCTGGAGTTGGTCAAGACTGCCAGGGCCAATGGCATCCGCGTGCAGGCTCTGGACTGCGTCGCCCACTACAAGTACCCCAATCCCACCGCCAACCTTTCAGAGCAAGCGATGAGTAACTACCTCGCCCATACCATTATCCAGGCCGACCAGGCCCTCAATGGCGGCGGCAAGTGGCTGGTGCTCACTGGCGCGCGAAACATCAATACCTTCAATGGCTTTGCCGGTATCAGTGAACTGCACGGCGGCATCGGACTGCGGGTCGAGGAGGTGCTTCCCGGGCAAGGCAGCGACATACGCATTGACCCCGGCATCGACATCGACCGCGACAGTGCACCTGCCCACGAACACGTCGGTGACAGCTTCGACACCTTGCATGCCGACCTGCGGGTGCAAGTGGAGGCCCCGCTGGTGCACAGGACCCTGGAGCAAAACCAGCGGCTGCTGTTTCGCAAGGGCACGTACCTGATCGATGCAAGCCAGGGCCGCTATACCCTGCTGCATCACAGCCGCGCCATGAGCGTCGTCCGCACCCCCATCAACCGATTGGCCGATGGTAGCTTCTCCATCGACCGGCCGGCCTGGCCCGGGGTACATAACGTGCACTTCGCGACCCTGGAAAAGCTGTCCAGCGCCCTCACCAATATGGGCTTGAACCTGCAATGCCGGCTGCCCGCTTGACGCCCCCCGCGCGCGCCAGGCAGTAAAACGCCTGCGGCGCGGGGCGCCCATGACAAGCCGAGGCCAAACGTTGTTTAATCGGCGTTTGACAACGCTCAGGCGAGGACCGGGACAGCACCGTGAACATTCCAGAAAAGTGGCGTGAACAGTTCCCCCTCGCGCTCATCGAACAACAGGCCATCGGCGAGTCCCGGGCTGACGTGTTTCGACTGCGCAGGGACAACGGCCCAGACCTGTTCCTGAAAGCCGAGCCCCTGGTCGAACACGCCGAGCTTGCCGACGAAATCGAACGCCTGCACTGGCTGCAGCAACAGGGCCTGCCAGCGCCAGTGGTACTGGACCAAATGCAGGAAAACCATCACCACTGGCTGCTGATGAGCGCCATGCCGGGACAGGACCTGGCCAGCAGCAGCGCGCTTTCTGCCGCGCAGGTCATCGACGTCCTGGCCACCGCCTTGCGCACATTGCACCAGGTCCCCGTGGCGCAATGCCCCTTCGATCACAACCTGGAACAGCGCATCACCGTCGCCCGGGAACACGTCGACGCCGGGTTGATTGATGGGACGGACTTCGACGATGAGCGACTGGGACGCAGCGTCCGCGATGTGTTTGCCGAACTCCTCGCGACACGGCCTGCCACCCATGACCTGGTAGTGACCCATGGCGATGCGTGCTTGCCAAACTTCATGGCGGCGGACGCGCACTTCAGCGGCTTCATCGACTGCGGCCGCCTGGGGGTCAGTGACCGCTATCAAGACCTGGCCCTGGCGGCACGCAGTGTCGAACGCAACCTGGGGCGGGAATGGGTAAGGCCGTTCTTTGAGCTGTATGGTGTGGAGCCTGATGAGCAGCGAATGGCTTTTTACTGCCTGTTGGATGAGTTTTTCTAATTGCTCCTGAGCAGCCCTCGACACTACCTCGACAAGCTCGCTGATACGACGCATCCGATATATGAGTCAAACCATGAGGAAGAACGCCATGCTCATCAAGAGCCTGTTGCTGAGTTTTTGCGCTGTGTTATTGGTTGGCTGCACGGGCAGGGGCTTTCAACCTCCGCCGCCGGAATTTACCAATTGGAAGAAAATCGGGGTGTCTGAAGAAGGCGTCAAGAGTGCTATGACCGCCTGCGGCTATACCAACCTGATAGGGACGGGGGACAGGACGCCGATTGACCAGGTACTCACGCGGTTTTATTGCATGAAAGACGCCGGTTTCAAGCGCACAGATAACATTGACCTGTGCAAGGAAGGCCGCATCGGCGAATCACCGGTGTGCGAAGGCCGCCGGTAATCCATTGGGGGGGTTGGTGGTAGTAGCGCTGGACAGTTGCGCCTTCTCGACCGCCATCACCGGCGAACCTGGCGAGCCCTGATGCCAGTCAGTTAAGCGGATTCTGCTTTCTGTAGGAGCGAGCTTGCTCGCGAAGGACGTCAACGATAACGCGTGTTTGCTAGGTAAACGCGGCGCTCTCAAGTTCTTCGCGAGCAAGCTCGCTCCTACAAAAAGGCTTAACTGACGGGCATTATGGCGAGCCCCAAAAAGCCAAAAGCCCGCAATTAAGCGGGCTTCAGGGTACTTTTTGCTAGAGGGTGCCGGACAATGCCGGACGCCCAATCATTCCCACTCAATCGTCGCCGGCGGCTTGCTCGACACGTCATACGTCACGCGCGAGATGCCTTCGATTTCATTGATGATACGGCCGCTGACAGTCTCCAGCAGTTCGTACGGCAGGTGTGCCCAGCGGGCGGTCATGAAGTCGATGGTTTCTACGGCACGCAGGGCCACGACCCAGGCGTAGCGACGGCCATCGCCAACCACGCCAACCGATTTCACCGGCTGGAACACGACGAAGGCCTGGCTGACTTTGTGGTACCAGTCGGCCTTGCGCAGTTCTTCGATGAAGATGTGGTCGGCGCGACGCAGCAGGTCGGCGTATTCCTTCTTCACTTCACCGAGGATGCGCACGCCCAGGCCCGGGCCCGGGAATGGGTGGCGGTAGACCATGTCGTACGGCAGGCCCAGTTCCAGGCCCAGGCGACGGACTTCGTCCTTGAACAGTTCGCGCAGCGGCTCAACCAGCTTGAGGTTCATTTCCTCAGGCAGGCCACCCACGTTGTGGTGGGACTTGATCACGTGGGCCTTGCCGCTCTTGGCGCCGGCCGACTCGATCACGTCGGGGTAGATGGTGCCCTGGGCGAGGTACTTGATGTTGTCCAGTTTGTTGGACTGGGCATCGAAGACGTCGATGAAGGTGCGGCCGATGATCTTGCGCTTCTTCTCCGGGTCGGACTCGCCGGCCAGGTTGTTCAAGAACTGATCTTCGGCGTTGGCGCGGATCACCTTGACGCCCATGTTCTCGGCGAACATGGCCATCACTTGCTCGCCTTCGTGCAGGCGCAGCAGGCCGTTGTCGACGAACACGCAGGTCAGTTGGTCGCCGATGGCCTTGTGCAGCAGCGCAGCAACCACGGAGGAGTCAACGCCGCCGGACAGGCCGAGCAGGACGTTGTCGGTACCAACCTGGGCGCGCACGTTGGCGATGGCGTCTTCAGCGATTTTCGACGGGGTCCACAGGGCCTCACACTCGCAGATGTCGAGGATGAAGCGCGACAGGATGCGCCCGCCTTGCTTGGTGTGAGTCACTTCGGGGTGGAACTGCACGCCGTAGTAACGACGCTCGTCGCTGAACATGCCGGCGATCGGGCAGCTCGGGGTGCTGGCCAGGATGTGGAAGTCTTCCGGCATCCGGGTGACCTTGTCACCGTGGCTCATCCAGACATCGAGGCCGAACAGGCCGTCGGCGTCGACGTGATCTTCGATGCCGTCCAGCAGGCGGCTCTTGCCGACCACGTCGACACGGGCATAACCGAATTCACGCAGCTCGGAACCTTCAACCTTGCCGCCCAGTTGCTCGGCCATGGTCTGCATGCCGTAGCAGATACCAAATACCGGCACGCCCAGGTCGAATACCGCTTGTGGGCAGCGCGGGCTGTTGGCTTCGTGCACGGACTCGGGGCCACCGGCGAGGATGACGCCTTTAGGGGCGAATTCGCGGATCGCTTCGTCATCCATGTCGAACGGATGCAGTTCGCAGTACACGCCGATTTCACGCACGCGGCGGGCGATCAGCTGGGTGTACTGGGAACCGAAGTCGAGGATCAGGATGCGGTGGGCGTGAATGTCGAGGGCCATGAAGTCAGTCTCGTCTAATGAATCAGAAACAACTCGGGGCTGAAAGAACAGCCCCGGTTACTTAACGTTTTGCTGGAAGCCTCAACCTACGCGGTAGTTTGGCGCTTCCTTGGTGATCTGCACGTCGTGGACATGGGATTCAGCCATGCCGGCGCCGGTGATCCGTACGAACTCTGGCTTGGTGCGCATTTCTTCGATGTCGGCGCTGCCGGTGTAGCCCATCGAGGAACGCAGGCCGCCCATCAGTTGATGGATGATGGCGCTCAGGGTGCCTTTGTACGGCACACGGCCTTCGATGCCTTCCGGTACGAGCTTCTCGGCGCCTGCCGAGGAGTCCTGGAAGTAGCGGTCGGAAGAGCCTTGCGCCTGGGACATGGCGCCCAGCGAACCCATGCCACGGTAAGCCTTGTAGGAACGGCCCTGGAACAGTTCGATTTCGCCTGGCGCTTCTTCAGTGCCGGCAAACATCGAGCCCATCATCACGCAGGAAGCACCGGCCACGATGGCCTTGGACAGGTCACCGGAGAAACGGATGCCGCCGTCGGCGATCAACGGTACGCCAGTGCCTTCGAGGGCAGCGGCAACATTGGCGATGGCGCTGATTTGCGGCACGCCCACACCGGCGACGATCCGCGTGGTGCAGATCGAGCCAGGGCCGATACCGACCTTGACGGCGTCAGCGCCGGCTTCGGCCAGGGCCTTGGCGGCAGCGCCGGTGGCGATGTTGCCGCCGATCACCTGTACGTCAGGGAAGTTCTGCTTGACCCAGCGCACGCGGTCGATCACGCCCTTGGAGTGACCGTGGGCGGTGTCGACCACCACCACGTCAACCCCGGCAGCGACCAGGGCCGAAACGCGGTCGCCGGTGTCTTTACCGGTACCAACGGCGGCGCCAACGCGCAGACGACCTTGGTCATCCTTGCTGGCCAGCGGGTAAGCCTTGGCTTTTTCGATGTCGTTGACGGTCATCATGCCTTTGAGGGCGAATTTGTCGTCGACGATCAGCACGCGCTCGATGCGGTGCTTGTGCAGCAGTTCACGCACATCGTTCTTGTCGGCGCCTTCCTTGACAGTAACGAGGCGCTCTTTAGGCGTCATCACTTCACGGACGGTGACTTCAAGACGGTTTTCAAAGCGCACGTCACGGGAAGTGACGATGCCGACCAGGTCGCCATCGTGCAGCACTGGAACACCGGAGATGTTATGCAGGCGGGTCAGGTCGAACAGGTCGCGCACGGTGGCGTCGGCTTCGATGGTGATCGGATCTTTCACCACGCCGGCTTCGTAACGCTTGACCTTGCGCACTTCGGCAGCTTGCTGCTCGATGGTCATGTTCTTGTGGATGATGCCGATGCCGCCTTCCTGAGCCATGGCGATTGCCAAACGGGCTTCAGTGACGGTGTCCATGGCAGCGGAAACCAGAGGAATATTCAGCTCGATGCCACGGGTTAGGCGGGTCTTGAGACTGACTTCGTTAGGAAGCACCTCGGAATAACCGGGCACTAGGAGAATGTCGTCGAATGTCAGAGCTTCTTGGCTGATACGCAGCATCGCGGGGGCTCCCGAGCGGGAAAATGGAAGCGCGTCATTATACTCAGACACCCCTCGGGCCTCAACGTAAAACTCTGACAAACTTGGTAATACTGATAGATGGGTAAAACCAGTCTCTGGTTTGGCGCACGGCCCAGGCTCCATCGCCGGCAAGCCGGCTCCTACAGGTAGGGGGCGGCAGTGGTTTTAGAGTTCGACTTTGACCCAACTGATTTTCTGATCGAGCCAATCGGCAAACTCGTCGATAAAGCTCTGCTTGAAGCCCGCTTCCGCCCAGTTGTTGAAGATAAAGCCCAGGTTGGAAAAGCCGCATTCCTGCAGGAACAGGAAACCGTTGATGTCATCTTCATGCCCACACAGCGGGCAGGTGAAGTTGTCGGTGTGGCCGGGCATCCAGTCTTCCAGGCTGTCGAACAGCGCCTCGCCAACTTCTTTAAGGCATTGCGGGCAGCCGGCTTCTTCGAGAAAACCCTTGGCGGGGGTATAGATGCAGCGTTTGTAGATGATTTCCAGGCCGTTGACCGGTTCGTTGAACGGCAGCGCCTCGGGGTGCAGCACCACCGCGCGGGCACCATCGGCCAGGGCATAGCCCATGCGGTTGCCGGTGCGCCCGCAGGTGGTCAGTTCTTCCTTGATGATGTTCTTGCGCACCAGCCAGCGCACGATGGCCCGGGCGCGGGGTTCGTGGACGGGCAAGGTGGAGATTTTCGGGACAAGGATGCTTTGGGAATTCATGAGAGTCCTGCGGTGTGGCGTCTGACGCCTTCGCGAGCAAGCCCGCTCCCACATTCGACTGCATTCCTACAGGAGAAATGCAGTCGAATGTGGGAGCGGGCTTGCTCGCGAAGAGGCCCTGAAGGCTGGCAGCTTAATCTCTGCCCCACACAGGTCAAGTACTCAAATACCGTCCAATCAAGGCAATGCCACTGGCCAGTACCAGCCACGTCACCAACCGCACAAACGCCTCGCGGGACATGCGCAGGGTCAATCGCCGCCCCGCCCACAGCCCCAGCGCCATCGCCGGCAGCAGGCACACGGCCAACATCAACAGCGGCAACTCGGCATACACCCCGGCGATCAAAAACAGGCTCAGGCGTACCACCGTGCTCGCGCTGATCAGCGCACTTTGGGTCGCTCGCGCCCCGTCCTTGGGCAGGCGGCTGTTCAGATAGATCGCATATAAAAAGCCGCCACTGCCAAACAAGGCACCAAACAGTCCGCCCACCACGCCCATCGGCACCGACCAGCCGGCAGCCAGGGCTGTGGGCTTGGCCCTTACCGTCAGGCTGTAGATGGCATAGGCGCTGATAAACAGGCCCATCAACAGCAGGAGCAGATCCGAATGCAGGTTGAGCAAGAAGATCACGCCAAGCGTGCAGCCAATCGCCATGCACGGCAGTAACCGCAACAGCTCCGGCTTGACCACATCCCGCCGCGATTGCAGCAGGTTGCCAAAGGCCGCGACGAAATCCAGCAGCACCAGCAGCGGGATGATCTTCGACAGCGGCATAAACATAATCAGGATCGGCCCGGCCACCAGCGCCGTGCCAAAGCCGGCGATGCCAAACACGATATAAGCCAGGGCAATCCCCAGGCCGATTACCAGCCAGTCCAACGTCCCGAACGACCACTGTCCCATCAATTCAACCAGGCTCATGCAATATTCCTTGTCAGCGATGGCACTCACTTTAGCCAAGCCGGTGAGTTGCGACTAATATCTTCCAGGCCCTCCACCTATCTCGAAAAGGCATGACTCGTGATTTCCACCCGGCAACTGCGTTACTTCGTTGAAATCGCCGAGAGCGGCAGCTTCAGCGCCGCCGCCGAGCGCCTGTTTGTCGCGCAATCGGCCCTCAGCCGGCAGATCAAGGAGCTGGAAAATCTCCTGCACACCCCGCTGTTCGAACGCACTGCCCGCCAACCCAGGCTGACCGCCGCCGGCGAGGCGTTTTATCCACGGGCGCGCAACCTGCTGGGCGAGTTGCACAAGGCCAGTGAACTGGCGACCCAGGTCGGCCACGGCCAGCTCGGCACCCTGCGCCTGAGCCACTCCAGCACAGTGCCGATGAGTGGACGTGTACTGCGCGGGATCAGCGCCTGGCTGGAACAGTGCCCCGGGGTGTCGCTGGATATCGTCAAACTGTCCTCTGAAGCGCAGTTGGAAGACATTGCCGAGGGTCGCCTGGAAGTCGGCCTGCTGCGCCTGCCGGTGCTGCGCCAGCGCGAGGGGGTACGCATCCTGCCTTTATATAAGGAGCCGCTGCTGCTGGCAGTCCCGCCAGGCCATTCGTTGGCCCGGCATTCCTCGGCCATTGAGCTGGCGCAGTTACAGGACCAAGCCTTTATCTCGATCCCCCATCCGCAACGCGGCGGCCTGAGTTACCTGTCAGCCGAGTTGTGCATGCGCGCCGGATTTTTCCCCAAGGCGGCGCGGGTGATGTCGCGCAAGACCACCCAATTGCAACTGATCCAGGCGGGGTTTGGCATTGCCCTGCTGCCCGAGTCGATGCGCGATATCGCCCCGGCCAACATTCACTTCCTGCCCCTGGCCGACCCCGATTGCCACAGCACTGTGGCCCTGGCCTGTGCGCAGGCGCCGAGCGCGCTGGTTGCGCAGTTCTGTCAAACACTGGGCGAATGCCTATAAACTGCCGCCCATGACTAAAGATCGCCTCTCATGATTAAAGACCCGTTTGCCCGCCTGGGCCTGGACCGCGAAGTCCTGACTGTCAGCCAGCTCAACGGCCGCGCGCGGGTGTTGCTGGAGGACGTGTTCACCAATATCTGGGTCGAGGGCGAGATCTCCAACCTCGCTCGCCCGGCCTCCGGCCATGTGTATTTCACCCTCAAGGACAGTGGCGCGCAGGTGCGTTGTGCACTGTTTCGCAATAACGCTGCGCGGGTGCGCCAGGCGTTGAAGGATGGCCTGGCGGTCAAGGTGCGCGGCAAGGTCTCGCTGTTCGAGGGGCGTGGCGACTATCAGTTGATTCTCGACACCGTTGAACCGGCCGGTGATGGTGCGCTGCGCCTGGCCTTCGATGCACTGAAGGAAAAACTCAGCGCCGAAGGCTTGTTCAGCGCCGAGCGCAAAGTGCCACTGCCGGCCCACCCGCGGCGCATCGGCATTATCAGCTCACCTACGGGCGCGGTGATTCGCGACATCATCAGTGTGTTCGGCCGCCGCGCGCCGAATGTGCAACTGACCCTGATCCCCACCGCCGTGCAGGGCCGCGAGGCCGTGGCGCAGATTGTCCGCGCCCTCAAGTTGGCCGATGCCCGTGGTTTTGATGCACTGATCCTGGCCCGTGGTGGTGGCTCGCTGGAAGACCTCTGGTGCTTCAACGAAGAAGCCGTGGCGCGGGCCATCGATGCCTGTGTCACGCCTATCGTCAGTGCCGTGGGCCATGAGACCGATGTGTCCATCAGCGACTTCGTGGCCGACGTACGCGCGCCCACGCCGTCGGCGGCTGCTGAGCTGCTGGCGCCGGATGCGAGCAACCTGGTGCGTCAGGTCGAAAGCCTGCATCGCCGGCTGGTGATGCTGATGCGCAATCGCCTGACCCACGACCGCCTGCGCCTGGAAGGCATGGCCCGGCGCCTGCGCCACCCCGGTGAGCGCCTGCGCCAGCAGGCCCAGCGCCTGGATGACCTGGATATGCGCCTGCGCCGCGCGTTCGAGCGCAGCCTCAATACCCGCCGCGAACGCCTGATCCGCCTGGAAACCCGCCTGGCCGGCCAGCATCCGGGGCGGCAATTGGCGCTACTGCGCCAAAGGCTGGACAGCCTCGCCGAACGCCTGCCCCGGGCCATGCGCGAAGGCCTCAAGGCGCGCCGCCTGCAACTGCAAAGCCAGGTGCAGACGTTGCAGGTGGTCAGCCCGCTGGCGACCTTGGGCCGTGGCTACAGCATCCTGCTGGACGAGCGCGGCCAGGCCATTCGCAATGCCGCACAAACCCACACCGGCCAGCGCCTGACCGCGCGCCTCGGTGAAGGCCAATTGCAAGTGCGGGTGGAAGACAACCACCTGACACCCGTCACCCTTTCATTACTGGATTGATTGATGCCTCGTCTATTTAGCCTGTTGATGTTGCTGTGCCTGACCTTCAATGCCCACGCCGACAGCTACATCACCCGCACTCTGAACAAGCCGGTGCCTGGCGGTGTGGCCGTGGTCGACCTGGGCCCTGGAGCCGCCGCGCCGAAAGCCACTTACCAAGGCAAACCGGTGCTGGTGGTCAAGGAACAGAACAACTGGCTGGCGATTGTCGGCATCCCGTTGACGGTCAAGCCCGGTAACGAGCGGATCAGCAGTGGCGGGCGCACCCTGCCGTTTATCGTTGGTTTCAAGAAGTATCCGGAACAGCGCATCACCCTGAAGAACAAAAGCCAGGTCAACCCTGAGCCGGCGCAACTCAAGCGCATCGAGGGCGAGTTGGCGGTGCAGCTCAAGGCTTACCGCAGCTTCAGCCCGAACCTGCCGAGCAACCTGGTACTGGACAAGCCGGTGAATGGTCCGCTGTCGAGCAGGTTCGGCGTGCGCCGCTTCTTCAACGGTGAAGAGCGCAACCCGCACTCGGGCCTGGACTTCGCGGTGCCTGCCGGCACGCCGATCAAGACGCCGGCCAATGGCAAGGTGATCCTGGTGGGTAATTACTTCTTCAACGGCAACACGGTGTTCGTCGACCACGGCCAGGGCTTTATCAGCATGTTCTGCCATATGTCGAAGATTGACGTGAAGGTGGGCCAGCAATTGGTGCGAGGGGCGGTGGTCGGCAAGGTCGGGGCGACGGGCCGGGCGACCGGGCCGCATATGCACTGGAATATCAGCTTGAATGATGCGCGGGTGGATCCGGCGATCTTTATTGGCGCGTTCCAACCTTGATGTGATCGTTGAGCTTACTGGCGCCGTCGCGGGCTTGCATGCGATGGCGCCCGATCAGTCGCCACTGATTGCGCATCTGGAAACCCCAACGCAAATAGAACAAAGCCTCCCGACTTTTCCCACAATAAAATCTCGTTTCCTACAGCAATAGCAGAACTTCTCTCAATTTTTTCCGACTGCTTGCCATCTTTCACCCCGGCGGTTAGGGTTGAGCTTATGAAAACCTCTCACACCCTCATTCAGCTCCGCCAGCACCGCAGCCTGTGCCTCGTAAGCGCACGACTGCCAGGCTGAATCGATCTGCCTCGTCCCCGATTTGCATCCCTAATAAACGCTTTCTGGCAGGCCGCCTCTTCTCGGCCCTACAACAAGGATTCTTCTGATGAGCATGCTCAAAGACCCGTCTTCGAAATACCGCGCGTTCCCGACCATTGATATCCCGGACCGCACCTGGCCATCCAAGACCATCACCACCGCGCCGATCTGGTGCAGCTCCGACTTGCGCGACGGTAACCAGTCGCTGATCGAGCCCATGGATGCGGTGAAAAAACTGCGTTTCTGGAAAACCCTGGTCGCGGTGGGCGTGAAAGAGATCGAAGCCTCGTTCCCGGCCGCGTCGCAAACCGACTTCGACTTCGTGCGCACCCTGATCGAAGACAACCACATCCCCGAGGACACCACCATCCAGGTGCTGACCCAGGGCCGTGAAGACTTGATCGCCCGTACCTTCGAATCCCTGCGCGGCGCCAAGAAAGCCATCGTGCACTTGTACAACGCCACTTCGCCGTCGTTCCGCCGTATCGTGTTCAACCAGGACAAGGATGGGATCAAGGCCATCGCAGTCGACGCAGCCAAGCTGTTCGTCAAGTACGCTGCCCAGCAGCCGGAAACCCAGTGGACCTTCGAGTACTCCCCGGAGACCTTCAGCGCTACTGAACTGGAATTCGCCAAGGAAGTGTGTGACGCGGTGATCGAGGTGTGGAACCCGACGCCCGAGCACAAGATGATCCTCAACCTGCCGGCCACCGTGGAATGCGCCACGCCGAATATCTATGCCGACCAGATCGAGTGGTTCGGTCGCCATATCAACCGTCGTGACAGCGTGATCATCAGCCTGCACACCCACAACGACCGTGGCACTGGCGTTGCAGCAACCGAACTGGGCCTGATGGCCGGCGCCGATCGTGTCGAAGGCTGCCTGTTCGGCAACGGCGAGCGTACCGGTAACGTCGACCTCGTCACCGTGGCGTTGAACCTCTACACCCAGGGCGTGAACCCTGAGCTGGACTTCTCCGACATCGACGGCGTGCGCAAAGTGGTCGAGGAATGCAACCAGATCCCGGTCCACCCGCGTCACCCGTATGTTGGCGACCTGGTCCACACCGCGTTCTCCGGCTCGCACCAGGACGCGATCCGCAAGGGCTTCGCCCAGCAGAAACCGGACACCTTGTGGGAAGTACCGTACTTGCCAATCGACCCGGCCGACATTGGCCGCAGCTACGAGGCGGTGATCCGCGTCAACAGCCAGTCGGGCAAGGGCGGCATCGCCTACTTGCTGGAGCAGGAATACGGCATCAGCTTGCCACGCCGCATGCAGATCGAGTTCAGCCAGGTGGTACAGGCCGAGACCGATCGCGTGGGCCTGGAAATGACCGCCGCGCAGATCCACGCATTGTTGCAGCGTGAATACCTGCAGGCCAACACCCCGTACGCGTTGGTCAGCCACCGCTTGCAGGAAGAGAACGGCAACAGCTCGGTAGAAGTTGAAGTGTCCGGCAAAGGTCAGGGCGAAACCAACCTGCGCTGGCACGGCAAGGGCAATGGCGCGCTGGAAGCGCTGGTGGCCGGCCTGCCGATTGGGGTCGAGATCATGGACTACAACGAGCACGCGATTGGCGCGGGTACTAACGCCAAGGCTGCCGCTTACATTGAACTGCGCGTGAACGGCGAGCGTCCGGTGCACGGTGTGGGGATTGATGAAAACATCACCACGGCCAGCTTCAAGGCAGTGTTCAGCGCGCTGAACCGTTCGTTGAGCCAGCTGGAAGCGAAAGCGGCGTAACTGCCTGCTGGAATGTAAAAGGCCCCTGGGTGAGAACCCAGGGGCCTTTTTTATTTGTGGTTGTGGTGGTGCTGATGGCCTTATCGCGGGCAAGCCCGCTCCCACATTTGCAATGCAGTACCCTGTGGGAGCGGGCTTGCCCGCGATAGCTACCTCACTGGCAACGGGCTCCTGTCAGACAAACTGAAAGCTATCGGCATCCAGATTCGCCGGAAACCGCGTGCGGTACTCCGCCAATTGCGCCGCCTCCAGGCACACCTGGAACACCCCGTCCGCCTCCCCCGCGCTCAGCAGGCTTTCACCCTGGAAGTCCAGGACCTGGCTGTCCCCGGTGTAGGCAAAACCCTTGCCATCCGTTCCCACCCGATTCACCGCCGCCACATAGCACAGGTTTTCGATGGCCCGGGCCGGCAACAGGCGGTTCCAGTGCTGGCGCCGCGCCCCCGGCCAGTTGGCGGTGTACAGCAGCAGGTCGGTGTCCTGGGCGTCCCGGCTCCACACCGGGAAGCGCAGGTCATAGCAGATCAGCGGGCGTATCCGCCAACCCTTGAGCTCGAACTGCACCTGACGCTCGCCAGGCGTGTAGTGATTGTGCTCGCCGGCCATGCGAAACAGGTGGCGCTTATCGTAGTGCAACACCTCACCGTCAGGCCGTGCCCACAATAGGCGATTACGGTGACTGCCATCGGCGGCTTGGATGATCACACTGCCGGTAATCACCGCGTTGTGCTTATGTGCCTGAGCCTTGAGCCATTCATGGGTCGGGCCGTTTTCGGCTTCGGCTAGCAGTTGGGATTCCATGGAAAATCCGGTGGTGAACATTTCTGGCAGCACGATCAGGTCGGCGCCCGCGGCCTGCTCCAGCAGCAGCTCGAAATGCTCCAGGTTGGCCTGGCGGTCATGCCAGGCCAGGGTGGTCTGTACCAGGGCGATATTCAGGTCGGGTAAAGCACTTAGATCACGCATAGTTTCTCGGCTGCTTGGCGCAGCGTCTCCTCGCGTTTGGCAAAGCACAGGCGCACCAGGCGCTGGCCTTGGGGTGGGGTCCGATAGAACACCGAGACCGGAATTGTCGCCACGCCATGCTCGCGGGTCATCCACAGCGACATGGCCACGTCATCCAGGTCCGGGCGAATCTGTGAGTAATCCACCAGTTGAAAGTAAGTACCGGCCACCCGCGTAAAACTGAAACGCGAGGGGGCCAGCAGATCGCAGAATAGGTCGCGCTTGGCCTGGTAAAAGGCTGGCAGTTCCTCGACATGCTCCGGGTGCTCGGCCATAAAGTCGGCCAGGGCGAACTGCAACGGCGTCACACCGCAGAAGCTGACGTATTGATGTACCTTGCGCAGCTCGGCGCTCAAGGCCGCTGGGGCCACCACGTAGCCGGTCTTCCAGCCGGTGACGTGGTAGGTCTTGCCAAAGGAGCTGACCACGAACGCGCGCTGATACAGCTCTTCGTGGGCCAGGACGCTGACGTGGGGCACGCCATCGAAAACCAGGTGTTCGTAGACTTCATCGCTGACCAGGTAGATATCGCGGTCGCGGATCAGCTCGGCCAATTGGTCCAGCTCGGTGCGGCTGATCAGGGCGCCGCTGGGGTTGTGCGGGGTGTTGAGGATGATCATCCGCGTACGCGGTGACAGCGCCGCCTCGATCTGCTCGAAATCCAGGCTGAAGTCCGTCAGCCCCAACTGCACATGCACGCAACGCCCACCGGCCAGCTCCACCGCAGGTTCGTAGCTGTCGTAGCACGGGTCGAAGACAATCACTTCATCACCGCTGCGGATCACCGCCTGGATCGCACAGAAGATCGCCTGGGTGGCGCCGGGGGTGATGGTCACTTCGCTGTCGGGACTGACCTGCACGCCATAGCTGCGGGCGATCTTGGCCGCCACTTGCTGGCGCAGGGCCGGTACGCCGGTCATCGGCGCGTATTGGTTATGGCCGCTGGCAACGTGTTTGCCCACCGCGTCGAGCAAGGCCTGGGGGCCATTGAAGTCGGGAAATCCCTGGGACAGGTTCAACGCGCCGGTTTCGGCAGCGAGTTGCGACATGGTGGTGAAAATGGTGGTGCCGACATTTGGCAGCTTGCTGGTGATCATTCGGTGGGCCCCTGGCGGTGAGTTACAAGTTGTAAGCTGCAAGCGCCGAAGGGTCAATCGTGAGGCACAAAAAAGGGCTCGTTCAGAGCCCCTTCTTGGGTAACGCCTAACTTACATAAGAGCTGGCTTGCCTGGGATGGCGCTGGGTCAGTCAGCACATCGGTGTCTGACCTGTCGCTATCGCGGGCAAGCCTGCTCCCACACAAGCCTGCTCCCAGGGCTAGCGGCGATCTTTACGCTTTTTGTCAGCCTTCTTGTTGTGGCTCATCAAGCGACGTTTCTTGTTCACTTGGCGGTCAGTCAGGCTGTTCTTGTTGCCTTCGTACGGGTTTTCACCACCTTTGAACTCGATGCGGATCGGTGTACCGACCAGCTTCAGGACACGGCGGTAGGTGTTTTCCAGGTAACGCACGTAGGATTTGGGCACCTTCTCGATCTGGTTACCGTGGATCACGATAATCGGCGGGTTGGCACCACCCAAGTGGGCGTAACGCAGCTTGATCCGACGGTTGTTGACCATCGGTGGCGCGTGTTCGCCCACGGCGTCTTCGAGGATCTGGGTCAGACGGTTGGTCGGCCAGCGGGTGACCGCCGACTTGAACGAGTTCTGTACCGAAGCGTAGAGGTTGCCCACGCCAGTGCCGTGCAGCGCCGAGATAAAGTGGATATCGGCGAAGTCGACGAAGAACAACCGACGTTGCAGCTCGACCTTGACGAAGTCGCGCTCGCTCGGGGTCATGCCGTCCCATTTGTTGATCGCGATCACCAATGCCCGACCGGCCTCCAGGGCAAAGCCCAGCAGGTTGAGGTCGTGGTCGACCACGCCTTCGCGGGCGTCCATGACGAAGATCACCACGTTGGCGTCTTTGATCGCCTGCAGGGTTTTGACCACCGAGAACTTTTCAACTTCCTCGTGGATCTTGCCGCGCTTGCGCACACCGGCGGTGTCGATCAGCGTGTACTTCTCGTCGTTACGCTCGAACGGGATGTAGATACTGTCGCGGGTGGTGCCGGGCTGGTCATAGACGATTACCCGGTCTTCACCGAGCATGCGGTTGACCAGGGTCGACTTGCCGACGTTCGGGCGGCCGATGATGGCGATCTTGATCCCGTCTTTTTCACTCGGGCCAGGAATGCGCTTGGCTTCCTCACCTTCAGCGACGATCTCTTCTTCACCTTCAACTTCTTCGGCGTCATCCTTGGGGAAGTCGCTCAGGGCGATTTCCAACATCTGGGTGATGCCGCGGCCGTGGGCACCGGCGACAGGAATCGCGTCACCCAGGCCCATCGGGCTGAATTCGGCACGGGCCGCCTCAGGATCGATGTTGTCGATCTTGTTGGCGATCAAATAGGAGCGCTTGTTACGCTTGCGCAAGTGCTCGCCGATCATTTGGTCGGCAGCGGTGTAGCCCGCGCGGGCGTCCACCAGGAACAACACGACATCGGCTTCTTCAATGGCCAGCAGCGACTGCTCGGCCATCTTTTCGTCCATGCCATGCTCGTCACCGGAGATACCACCGGTGTCGACAATAATGTAGGAGCGCCCTTGCCACTTTGCCTCACCGTATTGGCGATCACGGGTCAGACCGGACAAGTCGCCGACGATGGCGTCGCGAGTCCTGGTCAGGCGGTTGAACAAGGTGGACTTGCCGACGTTAGGTCGGCCCACCAGGGCGATTACGGGAACCATGCGGCTCTCCACTGCGTTATTTCAGAAAATACAAAAGCCGCTGCAAGGCAGCGGCTGGTGCTCGGGGCAACACCCGAAGGTGCCGCATGCCCTGCCGAAGCAGGGCCGCCTGGGGGTTACCCCAAGCATAGTTCTTACTTGATGGTCAGGGCTTCCAGCTTGCCGCTGTTACCAAACACATAAAGCATGTTGCCTACTACCAGCGGACGCGCACGCAGGCCGTCGCTGTCGATACGCTCACGGCCGACAAAGCGGCCATCCACCTGGCTCAGCAGGTGCAGGTAACCTTCCAGGTCGCCTACCGCTACATAGCTGGAGAATACTTCCGGAGCCGACAGTTGACGGCGAGCCAACGAGTCGTTGCTCCACAGGGCTGTGGTGGAACGTTCGTCGACGCTTTCAACGGTACCGGATGCCAGGCTCACGTAGACGCTGCCAAACCCTTGGGCGACACCGGCGTAGCTGGAAGCATCACGCTGCCACAGGACACGACCGCTTTGCAGGTCCAGCGCCGCGACACGGCCCTGGTAAGTGGCGACGTACAGGGTTTCGCCCGACAGCAGCAAGCCGCCGTCGATGTCCACGACACGGTCCAGCTCGGAGCGACCTTGTGGAATGGCGACCCGCGATTCCCAGGCCGGCACGCCGTTCTGGGTATCCAGGGCGACCACTTTACCGGTCGAAAGACCTGCCAGCGCCAGGTTATTGGTCACAACCGGACCACTGGTACCGCGCAACGTCAACACCGCAGGGGTGCTGTCATACAGCCAGCGCTGCTCACCGGTGTTGGCGTCGAGGCCGATGACACGGTCATCCTGGGTCTGCACCACGACGATGTCGCCGTTGGTGGCAGGCGGTGCGAGGACTTCACTGGTCACGCGAGCGCGCCATTTCTCTTCACCGTTGCTCGAATCCAGGGCCACGACTTCGCCTTTAAGCGTGCCGATCATCACCATGCCGTAACCCACGCCGACGGCGCCGGAAACCGGGAGCTCGAGGTCTTTCTTCCACTTGACGTCGCCGTTCATGCGATCCATGGAGATCACCACGCCCGTCACGTCAGCGGCCACAATGTTGTCACCGTCGATTGCCGGTACCAGCATGTTGTAGGTGTCGCCCTGGCCGTCACCGATGGAGCGGCTCCACTGCTTTTGCAGGACCACTTCTTCCTTGAAGCTGGTCAGCTCGGCCGGAGGCAGTTCTTTTTTGCTGTTGCTGCTGCAACCCGCGGCCAAAACGGCCAGAGCCAGCAATGCTGCATGTTTCCAACGGATCACGTCACGCATCCCCTTTGGCCAAGTCGTCCAGCTTGATTTGTAAGCCACCGACCGCTGCTTCATCAGACAGCGCAGCCTTGGCTTTTTGGTACGCAGCATTGGCTTCGTCGGTACGACCCAATTGGACCAGCAGGTCGCCCTTGAGCTCTTCGCGAGTGGCTACAAATGCCTTGTCAGCATCGCCGTCGAGCAGTTTCAGTGCTTCGTCGGCTTTGTTCTGTGCGGCCAGGACCTGGGCCAGGCGCTGACGTGCGATTTCACCCAGGGTCGGGTTGCTCGGTTTGTCGGCGATGGCTTTGAGCTCGGAGGCTGCATCATCCAGCTTACCGGTATCGACCGCGACTTTCGCGACGAACAGGCTGCCGTATTGGGCGTAGGTGCTACCACCAAATTCGTTTTTCAGCTTGCCGGCCAGGTCCGCCACTTGGGCAGGATCAGGCTTGCCAGTGGGCGTCAGCGTGGTTTCCAGCAGCTGCTGATAGAGCATCGAGGCGCCTTGCGACTGATTGCCCTGATACTTCTGGAACGCCTGCCAACCGAACACCACCACCAGCGCCAGCAGGCCGCCAGTTACCAAGGGTTTGCCGTTACGCTGCCACCAGTCTTTGAACTCGGCCAGCTGATCATCTTCAGTACTCGACACCCCAATACTCCTTAATCGCTAAATTCGGCTGTTTGACAGCTTCAACCCTGCACGATGCAGGTGGCCAAGTGCGCGGCAAGCGCATCAAAGGCAATGCTTTGTTGTTCGCCCTGGCCACGCAGGGGTTTGACACTTACCACTTGCTGGGCCAGTTCATCGTCGCCCAGGATCAGCGCGTACAACGCGCCGCTCTTGTCGGCTTTCTTAAATTGGCTCTTGAAGCTGCCAGCGCCGGCATTGACCAGCAGGCGCAGGCTCGGCAGTTGGTCGCGCAGCTGTTCGCTCAAGGCCAGGCCAGCCAATTCAGCTGCCTCGCCAAAGGCGCACAGGTACACGTCCACCTGACGGGAAATTTCTTCAGGGATCTGCTCCAGGGTTTCCAGCAGCAGGATCAGCCGCTCGATGCCCATGGCAAAACCCACGCCCGTGGTCGGCTTGCCGCCCATCTGCTCGACCAGGCCGTCGTAGCGCCCACCGGCACACACGGTGCCCTGGGCGCCGAGCTTGTCGGTGACCCACTCGAACACGGTCTTGCTGTAGTAATCGAGGCCGCGCACCAACTTGGGGTTGATCACGTAGGGAATACCGGCCGCATCCAGGCGAGCCTTGAGGCCCTCGAAGTGGGTGCGGGATTCGTCATCCAGGTAGTCGGCCATTTTCGGCGCGTCGACCAGCACGGCCTGGGTGTCGGCGTTCTTGGTATCGAGGACGCGCAACGGGTTGGTCTTCAGGCGACGCTGGCTGTCTTCATCGAGCTTGTCCAGGTGGGCCGACAGGTACTCGACCAGGGCTTCACGGTAACGGCCACGGGACTCGCTGGTGCCCAGGCTGTTGAGCTCGAGCTTGACCGCGTCGCGGATGCCCAATTGGCCCCACAGGCGCCAGGTCAGCACGATCAACTCGGCGTCGATGTCCGGACCATCGAGGTTGAAGACTTCGCAACCGATCTGGTGGAATTGGCGATAACGGCCTTTTTGTGGGCGCTCGTGGCGGAACATCGGGCCGATGTACCACAGCTTCTGGGTCTGGCCACCACCGGTGATGCCATGCTCAAGCACAGCGCGCACGCACGCAGCGGTACCTTCCGGACGCAGGGTCAGGGAGTCGCCGTTGCGATCTTCGAAGGTGTACATCTCTTTTTCGACGATGTCGGTCACTTCACCGATGGAGCGTTTGAACAGCTCGGTGAACTCGACGATTGGCATGCGGATCTGCTTGTAACCGTAGTTATCCAGCAGGCGCGCGACCGTGCTCTCGAAATAGCGCCACAGGGGCGTCTGCTCGGGCAGGATGTCGTTCATGCCACGAATGGCTTGCAGAGACTTGCTCACATCAAATCCTTAAATTCGTTCGATCAGCCGCGAGCGATAAGCGCTGCGTCAGAGGCGACCTTCTCGGCCGCTTTCTCGCGAATCAGCCGTTCCAACTGATCCACCAGATTATCATTCGTCAATTTCTGCGACGGCTTGCCGTCGATGTAAATCAGGTTCGGGGTACCGCCGGTCAGGCCCACATGCGCCTCCTTGGCCTCACCCGGCCCGTTGACCACGCAACCGATCACCGCGACATCCAGCGGCACCAGCAGGTCTTCCAGGCGTACTTCCAACTCGTTCATGGTTTTCACCACGTCGAAGTTCTGCCGCGAGCAACTCGGGCAGGCAATAAAATTGATGCCACGGGAGCGTAAATGCAGGGATTTGAGAATGTCGTAGCCGACTTTCACTTCCTCTACCGGGTCCGCCGCCAGGGAGATGCGAATGGTATCGCCAATCCCGTCGGCCAGCAGCATACCGAGACCCACCGCAGATTTCACTGTGCCTGAACGCAAACCACCGGCTTCGGTGATGCCCAGGTGCAACGGCTGCACGATTTCCTTGGCCAGCAGGCGGTAGGCTTCTACCGCCATGAACACGTCGGAAGCCTTTACGCTGACCTTGAAGTCCTGGAAATTCAGGCGCTCAAGGTGCTCAACGTGGCGCAGTGCAGACTCGACCAGGGCTGCCGGGGTAGGCTCGCCATATTTTTTTTGCAGGTCTTTTTCCAGGGAACCGGCGTTGACGCCGATACGGATCGGGATCCCGCGATCACGGGCCGCATCGACCACGGCACGCACGCGGTCTTCGCGACCGATGTTGCCCGGGTTGATCCGTAGGCAGTCGACACCCAGTTCGGCCACGCGCAACGCGATCTTGTAGTCGAAGTGGATATCGGCGACCAGTGGCACCTTGACCAATTGCTTGATGCGGCCAAACGCCTCGGCAGCGTCCATATCCGGCACGGAAACCCGCACGATATCGACGCCGGCGGCTTCCAAGCGGTTGATCTGGGCCACTGTGGCAGCCACATCATTGGTGTCGCTGTTGGTCATGCTCTGTACGGCGATGGGGGCATCGCCACCCACCGGCACCGAGCCGACCCAGATCTTGCGCGATACGCGACGTTTGATTGGAGATTCGCCGTGCATGACTATTGTCCCAACTTCAGGCGAGCGGTCTCGCCACTGGTGAACGGCGCCACGTCCACAGGCTGGCCGTTGTAGGCCACTTGCGCGCCACGGGCGAAGCCCAGACGCAGCGTCAAAGGAGGCTTGCCGACCTGATCAAGCGTATCTCCCTTACGCTTCAAAGCACTGAACAGGACCTTGCCATTGCCATCGGTGACTTGTGTCCAGCAGTCAGCGACGTAGGTAATCTGGAGACGGCCATCGCCCGCCACGCTGGCAGGCGCCTGGGCGGCAGGTGCGGCGACCGTTGGAGCGACGGGTGCGACCGGTGCCGGCACAACGGGGGCCTGGGCCGCAGTGGCCGGAACCTGGCTTGCGGGCGCGGCTGGAGCGGCTGCAACGACGGCCGGGGCCGACTCGGTGCCGGCTTCGGCAGGCGGTTGGCCTGCTTGCAGGTCAAGATTGGTTTCAGCCGTGGCCTCGCCCTGGGCGACAGCCTGGTCTTCCGGCTCGTCCAGGGGATGAATCTGGGTGGTGCCGTCGGCGCTTTCGACTTCGACGTGCTCCATAGCGTTGCTGATCAAGTCCTTGCTGCGCAGCGAGGTCTGGTCCTGCCACCAGACAAAACCACCACCGATCACCGCAATCAGCAGCAACAGACTGACAATTCGCAAAATCGTGTGGGAAACACGCACGGGCTCTTCAATACGACCAAGACCGTGTACGTTGCTGCCCTGGGAATCAGTACCGGTGAACTGGTCGAATTGCTGGACCAGGATGGCCTGGTCGGTGCCCAGCAGCTTGGCGTAGGCACGGATATAACCGCGGGCGAAGGTATGCCCGGGCAGTTTGTCGAACGCGCCGTTTTCCAGGTTGCCCAGGGAAGTGGTGGTCAAATTGAGCTTGAGGGCCACTTCTTCGAGCGACCAACCATTGCTTTCGCGGGCCTGACGCAAGGTCTCGCCTGGGTTTACGCGATTAGCGGCTACAACTTCCGGGTGCGCGGCTTTCATCATTGCTCCGACAGGTATTGCTGATATTCCGGCGTACCGGGATAGAGTCGTTCTAGTTGCTGGCCAAAACGTGCGGCCTTGTCGCGTTCTTCATGAACTGTGGCCAGGCGCACACCAAGCAATAGACTACGTGCATTTTGCCCACTGAGCAGGCTAAAACGCTCGTAATAGTCACGTGCCGGCACATAATGCCTGTCTTCAAACGACAACTGGGCCATTTCAAGCAAGGCCCGTGGCTGGCGCTGGTTCAGGTGCAGGGCTTTTTCCAGTTGCCGGCGGGCGTCTTCACGTTGGCCAAGGCGCATGGAGGTCACTCCCAGGTTTTCGAAAACCCGCGAACGCTCAGGATATAGGGTATCAGTAGCTGCTTGCTGGAAATAACCGGCCGCGTGCTTATAACGCTCCTGCTGAAACAGGAAGCTGCCGTAGTTGTTAAGCAGGCGCGGATCATGGGGGCGAACCGCCAGGGCCTTCTGGAAATACTGGTCGGCCAGCTCGGGCTCGGCCTGGGCCTGGAACACCAGCGCTAGCGCAGCATTGGCGTCGGCATCCTGATTATCGAGGGCCAGGGCCTTTTGCAGCGGAACCTTGGCCTGCTCGCTCAAGCCCTGGCGCAAGTAACCCAACCCCAGCTGCACATAGGCAGCACGCGCTTCGTCGCGGCCCTTGCCAGTTTGCAGCGGGCTGTCAGAGCCCGATGAAACACAGCCAACCGAGAGGCTGGCAACAAGCAAAAGCAGCGCAAGGCGCAGGGGCATAGAGTTCCTCTCTCAGGTTCGTGTCGCGGCGTTCTGCGCCAGATCGCTGTCGGCGCTCAACTCGCGCACGGCGATATAACGCTCGCTACGACGGGTGCGATCCAGCACCTGTCCTACCAATTGACCACAGGCGGCGTCGATGTCTTCACCACGGGTGGTGCGCACAGTGACGTTGTAGCCTGCCTGGTGCAGTTGATCCTGGAAACGACGAATGGCGTTGTTGCTCGGCCGCTCGTAGCCAGAATGGGGAAACGGGTTGAACGGAATCAGGTTGATCTTGCACGGGGTGTTCTTAAGCAGTTCGATCATCTCGACCGCGTGTTCGACCTTGTCGTTGATGTCCTTGAGCATGGTGTACTCAATAGTCAGCACGCGCTTCTCGCCCAAGGTCGCCATATAACGCTGGCAAGATTCGAGCAGCATCTTAAGCGGATACTTCTTGTTGATCGGCACCAATTGGTTACGCAATGCGTCATTGGGCGCATGCAGCGACAACGCCAGGGAGACGTCGATGTGCTTGGCCAGCTCATCGATCATCGGGACCACGCCGGAGGTCGACAGGGTCACACGGCGCTTGGAAATGCCGTAGCCCAGGTCGTCCATCATCAGATGCATGGCCGCAATCACGTTGTCGAAGTTCAGCAGCGGCTCACCCATGCCCATCATCACCACGTTGGTGATGGCACGGTCGACGGTCGCCGGTACGCTGCCAAAGGATTTGTTGGCAATCCACACCTGGCCGATGACTTCGGCGGCGGTGAGGTTGCTATTGAAGCCTTGCTTGCCGGTGGAGCAGAAACTGCAGTCCAGGGCACAGCCTGCCTGGGACGAAACGCACAAGGTGCCGCGTTTGCCCTGGGGAATGTAGACGGTCTCGACGCAACTGCCGGACGCCACGCGCACCACCCACTTACGGGTGCCATCGCTGGAGATGTCCTCGCTGACAACCTCGGGACCACGAACCTCGGCAATCGCCTTGAGCTTGTCGCGCAGGGCCTTGCTGACGTTCGTCATGGCGTCGAAATCGTCGACGCCAAAGTGGTGAATCCACTTCATTACCTGACCGGCACGGAAACGCTTCTCCCCGATTGAGTCGAAGAATTTTTCCATTTCCTGTTGAGTCAGACCCAGCAGGTTGGTTTTTACAGTCGATGTAGTCATGGATTCACCTTCACTCTTTAAGCCAATGCTTAGCGAGTGGTTACTTCAGTAGCTGCGAAGAAGTACGAGATTTCGCGAGCAGCAGCGGCTTCGGAGTCCGAACCGTGTACAGCGTTGGCGTCGATGGAGTCAGCGAAGTCAGCACGGATGGTGCCGGCAGCAGCTTCTTTAGGGTTGGTAGCGCCCATCAGCTCACGGTTCAGAGCGATAGCGTTTTCGCCTTCCAGAACCTGTACAACAACAGGACCGGAGATCATGAAGGCAACCAGGTCGCCGAAGAAGCCACGAGCGCTGTGCTCAGCGTAGAAGCCTTCAGCTTCAGCCTTGGACAGTTGCTTGAGTTTCGAAGCTACAACCTTCAGGCCGGCTTTTTCGAAACGAGTGGTGATCTCGCCGATGACGTTTTTTGCAACAGCGTCAGGCTTGATGATGGAGAAAGTACGTTGAACAGCCATGGTGTAACTCCAGAAACGGTAATTTGCGAAAAATTAAACCCGCGAATTATACGCGGGTTCTTGGGTATTGCCTAACTGCGTGAGGGAGGCTTCAGTCCTGTTCTTCTTTCCAGGCAGTCTGGATAGCTTCAAGAACCTTTTCACCGCCGCGATCCCGCTCGTCTTCGAACCCTGGCAAGGCCATGACCATGTCACGCAAAGCTACAAAGTTCACGGAATAGGGATCCGTATCCGGATGGCCATCGGCCAGCAGAATAGCGATCTCTTGCACATCAACCCATTTAAGACTCATGACACTTCCTTGAATCAGTGCGGCGCTTCGGCCGCATGGTTGAGCGAATACTTCGGAATTTCGACGGTAAGGTCCTCTGTTCCCACCTTGGCCTGACAGCTCAGACGCGACGTCGGTTCCAGGCCCCACGCCCTATCAAGATAGTCCTCTTCCAGCTCATCGGCCTCTTCAAGGCTATTGAAACCTTCGCGGATAATGCAGTGACACGTGGTACAGGCGTTAACGCCACCACAAGCACTCTCGATCTCGATGTGGTTGTCGTGGGCAACTTCGAGAATGGACTTGCCGGTCTCAGCCTCCACGACCATACCGTCCGGGCAATGCTCGGCGTGTGGCAGAAAAATGACCTGCGGCATCAGTTATTCCTCGATTTCATTCAGGTTGCGTCCCGCCAGGGCGGCTTTCACCGTCTGGTTCATACGACGGGCGGCAAAGGCATCGGTTACTTGTGAAAGGCGCTTGGTCTGTTGTTCGATGGCATAGCCATCGGTGCCTTTCATCAATTGGGCCAGCTCCTGCATCTGCAGGTCGATGACCAGGCGTTCTTCAGCATCCAGCAGGCGCTCACCGTCTGCCTCAAGCGCGCCCTGCACCGCTTCAAGCAGGCGCTGGGCATCGACTTGCTGCTCACGCAACACACGGGCGACCTTATCGTCACCGGCATACTGGAACGAATCCTTGAGCATCTTGGCGATTTCGCCGTCAGTCAGGCCGTAGGACGGCTTGACCTGAATGCTGGCCTCAACGCCCGAACCTAGTTCGCGTGCAGCTACGCTGAGCAGGCCGTCGGCGTCGACCTGGAAGGTCACGCGGATCTTCGCCGCACCCGCGACCATGGCCGGGATGCCGCGCAATTCAAAACGCGCCAGGGAGCGGCAGTCGCTGATCAGCTCGCGCTCGCCTTGCAGCACATGGATCATCATGGCCGTCTGGCCATCTTTGTAAGTAGTGAAGTCCTGGGCGCGGGCGACGGGAATGGTGGTGTTGCGCGGAATCACCTTCTCCATCAGGCCACCCATGGTTTCCAGGCCCAGGGACAACGGAATCACGTCGAGCAGCAACAATTCGCCACCGTCACGCTTGTTGCCGGCCAGGGTATCGGCCTGGATCGCAGCCCCAATGGCCACCACTTGATCCGGATCGATTTCAGTCAACGGCTGGCGGCCAAAGGCTTCAGCCACCGCTTCGCGAACCCGTGGCACACGAGTCGAACCGCCAACCATGACCACCGCACCCACTTCTTCCAGCTCAATGCCGGAATCACGAACCGCACGACGACAGGCTTTCAGGCTGCGGGCAACCATTGGCTCGATCAGCGCATCAAAGGCGTCACGGGTCAGTTGGGCCGACCAGGAGCCGTAGGAAACTTCAACAGATGCGGCGTCGGTCAGGGCTTCCTTGGCGGCGCAGGCGGTTTGCAGCAGGTTACGCTGCTCGCCCGGATCCAGGTCGGCGGACAAGCCGGCGCTGGTGATAATCCAACCGGCGATGGCGTGGTCGAAGTCATCACCGCCCAGGGCACTGTCGCCACCGGTAGCCAGCACTTCAAACACACCGCCGGTCAGGCGCAGGATCGAAATATCAAAGGTGCCGCCGCCCAGGTCGTAAATCGCAACCAGGCCTTCAGCGTGCTGGTCCAGGCCGTATGCCACGGCGGCCGCAGTCGGCTCGTTGAGCAGGCGCAACACATTGAGGCCAGCGAGTTTCGCTGCATCCTTGGTGGCTTGGCGCTGAGCATCGTCGAAATAGGCAGGAACAGTGATTACCGCGCCAACCAATTCACCGCCCAAGGTGGTTTCTGCACGCTGGCGCAGCACCTTGAGGATATCGGCCGATACTTCCACCGGGCTTTTCGGCCCCTGGATAGTGTCGATGAACGGCATATGGGATTCGCCGCCGACAAAGCGATATGGCAGTTGGTCGCCCAATTGCTTGACGTCGGACAACCCACGACCCATCAAGCGCTTGACCGACAGCACGGTATTGAGCGGGTCGGTAGACGCCGCCAGTCGAGCGGACTCGCCCACTTCGGTGCGATCCGCGTGATAGCGCACCGCCGACGGCAGGATCACCTGGCCATCAGCATCGGGCAACGGCTCGGAGAGACCGCTGCGCAGTGCGGCGACCAGTGAATTGGTAGTACCCAAGTCGATGCCAACCGCCAGGCGACGCTGGTGCGGTTGAGGACTTTGGCCGGGTTCGGCGATCTGCAGTAGAGCCATGGTAATCAGGTCTTATCTGTCTATCAGGCGTGCAATCTGTGCAGCACTGGGTTAATCGTCGAGGCGCTCTTCTAGCTGGCGCACTTCGTAAGTGAGCTTGTCGAGGAACTGCATGCGCCGCATCAGGCGTTCGGCCTGCTCACGTTGCGCTGCATCGTCCCAACAGGCTGCGAAGCTTTCGTTGAGTGCATCCTGGGCCACTTTCAGACGCCGCTTGAAGACCGCGACGCCAGCCAGATCGGCCTCGTCCTGCAGGTCTTCGAGCTCTTCACGCCATTGCATCTGCTGCATCAGGAAATCAGGGTCATGGACCGTGACTTCCAGCGGCATTTCGCCACCCCCCATGGCGAGCAGGTAACGCGCGCGCTTGGGAGGGCTTTTGAGCGTCTGATAGGCTTCGTTGAGGCTGGCTGACTGCTCCAGCGCCAGGCGCTGCTCACGCTCGGAAGCGTCGGCAAAGCGATCCGGATGCACTCCACGCGCCAATTCACGGTAGCGCGTGGCAAGCTGCTCGAGGTCCAGGCGAAAACTCGGCTGCAACTCGAATAAAGCGAAATGACAAGGAGTACCCACAAATAGCCTCAGATGTTGAAGCTTTCGCCGCAGCCACATTCACCGCGCACGTTAGGGTTGTTGAACTTGAAGCCTTCGTTCAACCCTTCCTTGACGAAATCGAGCTCGGTGCCGTCCAGGTAGGTCAGGCTTTTCGGGTCGATGATCACTTTCTCGCCGTGACTTTCGAACACCTGATCTTCCGCAACCACCTCGTCGACGAACTCCAGCACATAGGCAAGGCCGGAACAGCCTGTGGTGCGCACACCCAGACGAATCCCCTCACCTTTACCGCGCCCATCCAGGGAGCGTCGCACGTGCCGCGCAGCCGCTTCTGTCATGCTGATAGCCATCGTTGACTCCTTACTCGTCGCCAAATGCTTAGATCAAGCCTTTCTTCTGCTTGTAGTCGCGAACGGCCGCCTTGATGGCGTCCTCTGCAAGTACCGAGCAGTGAATTTTCACGGGCGGCAGGGCCAGCTCTTCAGCCAACTGGGTGTTGCTGATAGTGACAGCCTCATCCAGGGTCTTGCCTTTCATCCATTCGGTCGCCAGGGAACTGGAGGCGATGGCTGAACCGCAGCCGTAGGTCTTGAACTTGGCGTCTTCGATAACGCCAGCGTCGTTGACCTTGATCTGCAGGCGCATGACGTCGCCGCACGCCGGGGCGCCGACCATGCCGGTGCCCACATCAGGATCTTCCGCGTCCATCTTGCCGACGTTGCGCGGGTTTTCGTAGTGGTCGATGACCTTTTCGCTGTAAGCCATGGTACTGAATCCTCACTCATCAGGGCCGCTCTGGAACCCTGTAAAAACGCCTGCGTTTTCCGCCACGTTCCTACAGAGCTTGGGTGGCGGCTTCTATATTTAGTGTGCCGCCCACTCGATCTTGGAAATATCGACACCGTCTTTGTACATGTCCCACAGCGGCGACAGGGTGCGCAGCTTGGTGACCGCTTCGCAGACTTTCTGCGCTGCGTAGTCGACTTCTTCTTCGGTGGTGAAACGGCCGAACGTAAAGCGGATCGAGCTGTGTGCCAACTCGTCGTTGCGGCCCAGGGCACGCAGGACGTAGGACGGCTCGAGGGAGGCCGAGGTGCAGGCCGAACCGGACGAAACCGCCAGGTCCTTGAGCGCCATGATCAGCGACTCGCCTTCGACGTAGTTGAAGCTCAAATTCAGGTTGTGCGGTACACGGGCGGTCATGCTGCCATTGATGTACAGCTCTTCAAGGTTCTCGACCTGCTTATAGAAGCGATCGCTGAGGGCCTTGATGCGCACGTTTTCGCCAGCCATGTCTTCCTTGGCTACGCGGAAGGCTTCGCCCATGCCGACGATCTGGTGGGTCGCCAGGGTGCCAGAACGCATGCCGCGCTCGTGACCGCCGCCGTGCATGGTGGCTTCGATACGTACGCGAGGCTTGCGGCTCACGTACAGCGCACCAATGCCTTTAGGGCCGTAGGTCTTGTGGGCCGAGAACGACATCAGGTCGACTTTCAGCTTGGACAGGTCAATGTCGACCTTGCCGGTAGACTGGGCAGCATCGACATGCAGCAACACGCCTTTGGAGCGGGTCAGCTCGCCAATGGCGGCGATGTCGTTGATGGTGCCGATTTCGTTGTTCACGTGGATCACGGAAACCAGGATGGTGTCTTCACGCATCGCGGCTTCGATCATGGCCGGGGTGACGATACCGTCAGTGGTGGGCTCGAGGTAAGTCACCTCGAAACCTTCACGCTCCAGTTGGCGCATGGTGTCGAGGACAGCCTTGTGCTCAATCTTGGTGGTGATCAGGTGCTTGCCCTTGGTCGCGTAGAAATGCGCGGCGCCCTTGATTGCCAGGTTGTCGGACTCGGTGGCACCGGAGGTCCAGACGATTTCACGCGGGTCAGCATTGACCAGGTCGGCGACCTGGCGACGAGCGTTTTCCACCGCTTCCTCGGCTTTCCAGCCGAAAACGTGGGAACGGGACGCCGGGTTGCCGAAGTTTCCGTCAACCAGCAGGCATTCGCTCATCTTTTGCGCGACACGCGGATCAACCGGGGTGGTCGCTGAGTAATCAAGGTAAATCGGCAATTTCATGGACTTTCTCCTAAATCAGGCTGGCTGGCGTGCCGTTAGCTCTTCGGCTGTCACTCGACGGCGGACGCTTCAATCTTGTCCAGACGCGGCGCCTTGGTATTGCATCGGCGCTGGTCCTGACGCTGGGCTACTTCCTGCACCTCACGGCGAGTCACAAGATCAGCCAAGCTGATACCGCTCAAAAACTCATGGATCTGCAGGCTCAGGTCACACCACAAGTGGTGCGTCAGGCAGGTGTCGCCGGCATGGCAATCACCCAGGCCCTGGCACTTGGTGGCATCGACGGATTCATTGACCGCATCGATCACCTGGGCGACCTGGATGCCCTGCATGTCGCGGGACAACTGATAACCGCCGCCCGGGCCACGCACACTGGAAACCAGGTTGCTGCGGCGCAACTTGGCGAACAGTTGCTCAAGATAAGACAGGGAAATGCCTTGGCGCTCGGAGATATCGGCCAGGGACACCGGCCCGTTTTGCGCGTGCAAGGCCAGATCGAGCATGGCGGTCACCGCGTATCGGCCTTTTGTAGTCAGTCTCATGGACAAGTACCAAGGTGTTTCAGAATGGGAGCAAGTATGCGATTCCCGAGTATTTAAGTCAACTATAAGACCTAGTACTTTAGTCAGGAATACCCGTAAAAAGGGCGCGCGAATCATAGCAGGGTGGGGTGGAATCGAACAGCAGGAACCTGGCGAGGGCCCAACCTCAAGACCAACGGAGGTCAAATGCTGGAGCGGGTTAGCCTGCGATGGCGGCGGATCAGCCGCCCATGGGATGACTGGCAGACCGCTATCACCGGCAAGCCAGCTCCCACAGGGGACTTTATCAATCTTAAAACCTAACCCACCTTGGTGGCACCGGCCTCATCCTTGATCTCGGCGAAGTCTTCTTCGCGCAACTCAGGCAGATCTTTCGCACAGTAAGGACTACCCAGATCTTTCAACGCGCCGCACATACCATCCAGCTTGCCGTCCACCGCCTGCAGGTGGTCGAGCAACTGGCCAATGGCGCGCGCCACCGGATCCGGCATGTCTTCGCTGACACCATAAGCGTCGAAGCCGATCTTCTCGGCCATAGCCTTACGCTTGGCCTCCTGCTCAGTGCCGACTTCCGGCTTGACGATGATCCGCCCCGGAATCCCCACTACGGTTGCGCCTGGCGGCACAGCCTTGGTGACCACGGCATTGGAGCCAACCTTGGCACCGGCACCGACCGTAAACGGGCCCAGGACCTTGGCGCCCGCCCCGACCACCACACCATCTTCAAGGGTCGGGTGACGCTTGCCCTTGTTCCAGGTGGTGCCGCCCAGCGTCACGCCCTGGTACAGGGTCACGTCATCACCAATCTCGGCCGTCTCACCAATCACGATGCCCATGCCATGGTCGATGAAGAAGCGACGACCGACCTTGGCCCCCGGATGAATCTCGATCCCGGTCAGCCAGCGCCCAAAGTTCGACACCAGCCGCGCCAACCACTTCCAGCCCATGCCCCACAAGGCGCCGGACAAGCGGTGAATCCAGATCGCATGCATGCCCGGGTAGCAGGTCAGCACTTCAAAGGCATTGCGCGCCGCCGGGTCACGATGGAAAACACTTTGGATATCTTCTCGCAGACGCTCGAACATTTTTAATCCTTCCGCTTCAGAAGCTCGCCACGGGCCGCTTTCTGGGTCTCCGTGAGGATGCCACGCAATATATTCATCTCTGCCCGGCTGACCGAGCTACGTCCGTAAAGCCTTCGCAGGCGCGCCATCAAGTGCCTCGGTTTTTCCGGATCGAGGAATTCGATGGCCACCAGGGTTTGCTCCAAGTGCTCATAGAACCGCTCCAGCTCATCCATGGTGGCCAATTCGCCACTTTTGGTGGATGCAACCTCGTCCTTCTCCACTTTGCTCGGCTGGCCTTGTGCTGCCAGCCAGGCCATGCGCACTTCATAACTCAACACCTGCACCGCTGCCCCGAGGTTCAGCGAGCTGAATTCAGGGTCTGATGGGATGTGCACGTGATAATGACATCGCTGCAGCTCGTCATTGGTCAGACCAGAGTCTTCACGACCAAACACCAAGGCGATTTCGGCGCCGCCAGCCGCCTCTTCGACCACTTTGGCCCCGCATTCGCGGGGATCGAGCAGCGGCCAGGGGATGCGGCGGTCGCGGGCGCTGGTGCCGAGCACCAGGTTGCAACCCACCAGGGCATCTTCCAGGGTGGCGACGACCTGGGCTTTTTCCAGGAGGTCATTGGCGCCGGAGGCACGAGCGTCGGCTTCGTGGTGCGGGAACACACGCGGCTCCACCAGCACCAGGCGCGTCAGCCCCATGTTTTTCATGGCCCGCGCCACCCCGCCGATATTGCCGGGGTGACTGGTATTGACGAGGACGACACGAATGTTTTGCAGCAAGGGAGGCGCTCGCGGACACGGGAAAGGGGAGCAAATCTTACAGAACAGCCTAAGGTTATGCCATGAAAGCGAACGTCGTCCTTCACCTGAAGAAAGTTTCTGCTAGAATGCTCGGCTTTCTTTAACAACCTTAGGTGACACATCCATGCAGCCCATGCTGAATATCGCGCTGCGCGCCGCCCGCAGCGCCAGTGAATTGATCTTCCGCTCCATCGAGCGCCTGGATACCATCAAGGTCGACGAAAAAGACGCCAAGGATTATGTATCCGAGGTGGATCGCGCCGCCGAACAGAAAATCATCGACGCCCTGCGCAAGGCCTACCCTACCCACGGCATCCTCGGTGAAGAAACCGGCCTGCACAAAGGTAGCGGCGAAGGCGAAGACTACCTGTGGATCATCGACCCACTGGATGGCACCACCAACTTCCTGCGCGGCATCCCGCACTTTGCCGTAAGCATTGCCTGCAAATACCGTGGCCGCCTGGAGCACGCCGTGGTCCTGGACCCGGTTCGCCAGGAAGAATTCACCGCCAGCCGTGGCCGTGGCGCCCAATTGAACGGTCGTCGCCTTCGCGTCAGCGGTCGCACCAGCCTGGACGGCGCCCTGCTGGGCACCGGTTTCCCGTTCCGTGACGACCAGATGGACAACCTGGAAAACTACCTGGGCATGTTCCGCGCCCTGGTTGGCCAGACCGCCGGCATCCGCCGCGCCGGCGCCGCCAGCCTGGACCTGGCGTATGTGGCCGCCGGTCGTTTTGATGCGTTCTGGGAGTCGGGCCTGTCCGAGTGGGACATGGCTGCAGGCGCCCTGCTGATTCAAGAAGCCGGCGGCCTGGTGAGCGACTTCACCGGTGGTCACGACTTCCTGGAGAAGGGTCACGTGGTTGCAGGCAACACCAAATGCTTCAAGGCAGTCCTGACGGCGATCCAGCCGCACCTGCCGGCTTCGTTGAAGCGCTAAGCGAGCGAGCACAAAAAAGCACCCTTAGGGGTGCTTTTTTATGCCCGGGATTTGACCAAGAACCAATACCCACTGACCCCACTGTGGGAGCTGGTTTGCCTGCGATAGCGGTTGGCCAGCCATCTTGCTTAATACTGATTCGCCGCTATCGCCGGCAAGCCGGCTCCTACAGGATATGTCGGTTACTGCTGATTCTGGCCGAGGATCAGGCGACCCTCTTTATCCACAGGGATCTGGCTACCCGGATCACGCTCCATGCGCACCGATCCTTCCTTGCCATCCAGGTTGTAACGCACGTCATACCCGACCACCTTGTCGCTGATGTCGTTGACGGTGTTACAGCGAGTTTGCGTGGTGGTGTAGGTATCACGGTTCTGCATGCCTTCCTGAACCTTGTTACCGGCATAACCGCCACCCACTGCGCCGGCTACGGTGGCAATCTTCTTGCCAGTACCGCCGCCGATCTGGTTACCCAGCAGGCCGCCTGCCAGGGCGCCGACCACCGTGCCGGCGATTTGATGCTGATCCTGCACCGGACGCTGCCGGGTCACGGTGACGTCCTTGCAGACCTCACGGGGAGTTTTGATCTGGGTCTTGACCGGCTGCACCGCCAGCACTTGCGCATACTCAGGGCCGCTTTTTACCAGGCTGTAGGTGGCAACAGCACCCCCGGCAGTCACACCGACAGCACCCAATACCGCACCAACCAGTAACGACTTGTTCACGTGAACCTCCTGACCATCACAAGCGGACTGAAACGTCCGCGCTATACCCAGCCTTGGAGCAAAAAAAAAGGCGCGAGTTCAATACTCACGCCTTCTTTGCAACAGTGGATCAACAAACACCCATCAAGGGCGGTCGTCGACCTCCTTGTCGGTCGCAACAGGAGGAATCAGGTCTTCGCTGTTGAGGTTCAGCCAGATCAGCACCACGTTGGCGATGTAGATCGACGAGTAGGTGCCCGCCAGGACGCCGATAAACAGCGCCAGGGAGAAGCCCCACAGGTTGTCGCCACCGAAGATCATCAGCGCGGCAATCGCCAGCAAAGTGGAAATCGACGTCGCCATGGTGCGCAACAGGGTCTGGGTGGTGGAGATGTTGATGTTCTCGATCAACGTCGCCTTACGCAGTACCCGGAAGTTCTCGCGAACCCGGTCGAATACCACGATGGTGTCGTTGAGGGAGTAACCAATGATCGCCAGCACCGCCGCCAATACCGTCAAATCGAAGGTGATCTGGAAGTACGCCAGGATACCCACGGTCACGATCACGTCGTGGATCAGCGAGACAATGGCACCGACGCCGAACTTCCACTGAAAGCGGAACGCCAGGTAGACCATGATGCCGGCCAGCGCCATCAGCATGCCGAGGCCGCCCTGGTCGCGCAGCTCTTCACCTACCTGCGGGCCGACGAACTCGACGCGCTTGACCGAAGCCGGGTTATCGCCACCGACCTTGAGCAAGGCCTCGGCCACCTGGTGGCCCAGTTGCGGGTCTTCACCCGGCATCCGCACCAGCAGGTCGGTGGTCGCACCAAAGCTCTGCACGATCGCCTCGTGGTAACCGGCCTCGTTCAGTTGGGTACGCACCTTGGTGACATCGGCCGGCTTCTCGTAGGTCAGCTCGATGAGCGTACCGCCGGTGAAGTCCAGACCGTAGTTCAGGCCCTTATGGAACCAGCTGAACAACGCCAGGACGGTAAGGAGCACAGTGACGCCGAACGCAACGTTGCGAACGCCCATGAAGTTGATTGTACGTAACATGGCAGCCCCTTAAATCCACAACTTCTTGAAGTCACGCCCGCCAAAGATCAGGTTGACCATTGCGCGGGTCACCATGATGGCCGTGAACATCGAGGTAAAGATACCGAGGGACATGGTCACCGCAAAACCCTTGACCGGGCCGGTGCCCATGGCAAAGAGAATCCCGCCGACCAGCAATGTGGTCAGGTTGGAGTCGAGAATCGCGGTAAATGCCCGGCCGAAACCTTCGTTGATTGCCCGTTGCACGCTCATGCCCGCCGCGATCTCTTCACGAATCCGCGAGAAGATCAGCACGTTGGCATCCACCGCCATACCCATGGTGAGTACGATACCGGCGATACCCGGCAGGGTCAGTGTAGCCCCCAGCAGCGACATCAAGGCCAGCAGCAGCACCATGTTCACCGCCAGCGCAACCGTGGCAATGATGCCGAAGAAGCGATAGATGGCGATGATGAACAGCGAAACGAACAGCATGCCCCACAGGGAAGCGTCGATACCCTTGGTGATGTTGTCAGCACCCAGGCTCGGACCAATGGTGCGCTCCTCGGCGAAGTACATCGGTGCCGCCAGGCCACCGGCACGCAGCAGCAATGCCAGCTCGGAGGACTCACCCTGGCCGTTCAGGCCGGTGATACGGAATTGAGCCCCCAACGGCGACTGGATGGTCGCCAGGCTGATGATCTTCTTCTCTTCCTTGAAGGTCTGTACGGCTACGTCTTTCTCGACGCCATTGACCATCTGCTTGGTGTAGGTGGTCACCGGGCGTTGCTCGATGAAGATCACCGCCATGCTGCGACCGACGTTGCTGCGGGTGGCGCGGCTCATCAGTTCGCCACCATGACCATCCAGGCGGATGTTCACTTCAGGCGTGCCGTGCTCGCCAAAACCAGCCTTGGCATCCGTCACCTGGTCACCGGTGATGATCAGGCCACGCTCGATCTGCGCTGCTGGGCGATTGCCCTCGCGGAACTCGAACATTTCGGAAGTAGCCTTGGAAGCACCCGGCTCGGCAGCCAGACGGAACTCAAGGTTGGCGGTCTTGCCGAGAATCCGCTTGGCTTCAGCGGTGTCCTGCACGCCTGGCAGCTCAACCACGATGCGGTTGGCGCCCTGGCGCTGGACCAGAGGCTCGGCCACACCCAGCTCGTTGACGCGGTTACGTACCGTGGTCAAGTTCTGCTTGATGGAGTATTCACGGATTTCCGCCAGCTTGGCCGGGGTCATCGCCAGACGCAGCACCGGCTGACCATTGAGGTCGGCAGGAACAATGTCGAAATCGTTAAAGCTTTTGCGAACCAGGGCGCGTGCCTGTTCACGGGTGGCTTCGTCAGCAAAGCCCAGCTGGATGGCACCGTTGAGCTGCGGCAGGCTGCGATAACGCAGGCGCTCTTTGCGCAGCAGGCTCTTCACATCGCCTTCGTAGACTTTCATGCGTGCATCGAGGGCTTTGTCCATGTCCACTTCCAACAGGAAGTGCACACCACCGGACAAGTCCAGGCCCAGCTTCATCGGGTGCGCGCCGAGGCTGCGCAGCCATTGCGGAGTGGTTTGTGCCAGGTTCAGTGCGACTACATAGTCATCACCCAATACCTTGCGCACAACATCCTTGGCCGGCAATTGGTCTTCTTGCTTGGCCAGGCGCAACAAACCGCCCTTGCCGTTGGGCGTCAGGCTGGAAGCCTTGACCGTCAAGCCGGCTTCGGTAAGCGCCTTGCTCGCGCGCTCAAGGTCGGCATCGGTCACTTGCAACGACGTGCTAGCGCCGCTGATCTGGATCGCCGGGTCATCTGGATAGAGATTGGGAGCGGAATAAATAAAACCGATCGCCAGCACCGCCAGGATCAGTACGTATTTCCACAGAGGGTATTTGTTCAGCATCACGCCGCCCGCTTATGACGCGGGGCGCCTTGCGCGCCCCGTCGATTGGTAAAAGTTGTTACTCAGATCGCTTTGAGCGTGCCTTTTGGCAGCGTGGCGGCGATGGCGCCTTTCTGGAACTTCATTTCAACGGTGTCGGAGACTTCCAGTACCACGAAAGCATCGGAAACCTTGGTGATCTTGCCAGCGATACCGCCGGTGGTGACCACTTCGTCGCCTTTTTGCAGGCTGCCCAGCAGGTTTTTCTGCTCTTTGGCGCGCTTGGCCTGTGGACGCCAGATCATCAGGTAGAAGATGACCAGGAAGCCGACCAGGAAAATCCACTCGAAACCACCGCCCATAGGACCGGCAGCGGCCGGTGCAGCGGCGTCAGCCATAGCGTTAGAGATAAAAAAGCTCATTTAGCACTCCAGTTGCAAATAGTGAATCTTAGGGTCGGGAAACTCAGTCCAAGGGCGGCACAGGCAGCCCGCGCTTGGCATAGAAGGCATCGACAAAGGCGGCCAATGTACCCTGTTGAATAGCCTCGCGCAAACCAGCCATCAGGACTTGGTAGTGACGCAAATTGTGGATGGTATTCAACATGCTACCCAGCATTTCCCCGCATTTGTCCAGATGGTGCAGATAAGCACGGGAGAAGTTCTGGCAGGTGTAGCAATCACAGGTGGGATCCAGCGGCGAATCATCATGGCGATGGAACGCGTTACGGATCTTCAGCACGCCTGTATCAATGAACAGATGCCCATTGCGGGCATTACGGGTTGGCATCACGCAATCGAACATGTCCACACCGCGGCGCACACCCTCTACGAGATCTTCTGGTTTGCCAACGCCCATAAGGTAACGAGGTTTGTCAGAAGGCATCAGGCCTGGCAGGTAGTCCAGCACCTTGATCATTTCGTGCTTGGGCTCGCCCACCGACAGGCCGCCAATGGCCAGGCCATCGAAGCCGATCTTGTCCAGGCCCTCGAGCGAGCGCTTGCGCAGGCTTTCGTGCATGCCGCCCTGGACGATGCCGAACAACGCGGCAGTGTTGTCGCCGTGGGCATTCTTCGAACGCTGGGCCCAGCGCAACGACAACTCCATGGAGATCCGCGCCACGTCTTCATCGGCCGGGTACGGCGTGCACTCGTCAAAAATCATCACAATGTCTGAGCCCAGGTCACGCTGGACCTGCATCGACTCTTCCGGGCCCATGAACACCTTGGAACCGTCCACCGGCGAGGCGAAGGTCACGCCCTCCTCCTTGATCTTGCGCATGGCGCCCAGGCTGAACACCTGGAAACCACCGGAGTCGGTGAGGATCGGGCCTTGCCACTTCATGAAGTCATGCAGGTCGCCATGCTTCTTGATCACTTCGGTGCCCGGGCGCAGCCACAGGTGGAAGGTATTGCCGAGGATGATCTCGGCGCCGGTGGCGACAATGTCACGCGGCAGCATGCCCTTGACCGTGCCGTAGGTGCCGACCGGCATGAACGCCGGGGTCTCCACGGTGCCACGGGGGAAGGTCAGGCGGCCGCGACGGGCTTTACCGTCAGTAGCCAACAATTCAAACGACATACGACTCATAGTTGTTCCTCTGGGCCGCGCGGCGCCGGATTACGGGTGATAAACATCGCATCACCGTAGCTGAAAAAACGGTACCCATTATCGATGGCGGCCTGATAGGCGGCCATGGTCTCGGGGTAACCGGCAAATGCCGACACCAGCATCAACAGCGTGGATTCCGGCAAATGGAAGTTGGTGACCAGGCAATCGACCACATGGAACGGCCGGCCTGGGTAGATAAAGATATCGGTGTCGCCACTGAACGGCTTGAGCACACCATCGCGCGCGGCACTCTCCAGGGAACGCACGCTGGTGGTGCCCACCGCGACCACCCGCCCGCCACGCGCCTTGCACGCGTTGACCGCGTCCACCACGGCCTGGCTGACTTCCAGCCATTCGCTGTGCATATGGTGATCTTCGATGTTCTCCACACGCACCGGCTGAAACGTCCCGGCCCCCACGTGCAGGGTCACATAGGCCGTCTCGACACCCTTGGCGGCAATCGCCTCCAGCAGCGGCTGGTCAAAATGCAGCCCAGCCGTCGGTGCGGCGACGGCGCCGAGGCGCTCGGAGTAAACCGTCTGATAGCGCTCGCGGTCCGAATCTTCGTCGGGGCGGTCTATATAAGGAGGCAACGGCATATGGCCGACACGCTCCAGCAGCGGCAACACTTCTTCGGCAAACTTGAGCTCGAACAGCGCGTCATGGCGCGCCACCATCTCGGCCTCGCCACCGCCATCAATCAGAATGCTCGCCCCCGGTTTCGGCGACTTGCTGGAGCGCACATGGGCCAGCACACGATGGCTGTCCAGCACCCGTTCCACGAGGATTTCCAGCTTGCCGCCGGAAGCCTTCTGGCCAAACAGCCGCGCCGGAATCACCCGGGTATTGTTGAAGACCATCAAGTCGCCTGGGCGTAAATGCTCAAGCAAATCAGTAAATTGACGGTGTGCAAGGGCACCGTTGACCCCGTCCAGGGTCAACAGTCGGCTGGCGCGACGCTCGGCCAAAGGGTGGCGAGCGATCAGCGAATCCGGCAGTTCAAAAGTAAAGTCAGCAACGCGCATGATGGGGTTCGTCTAGCAGGGCCGGGAAGTCTAGCGGAAATAGTGAAAATAGACCATGAAACGTGATTGACCAACGGTAATCACGTCTCTATACTTCGCCGCCATTGAGCCCTGATGGCGGAATTGGTAGACGCGGCGGATTCAAAATCCGTTTTCGAAAGGAGTGGGAGTTCGAGTCTCCCTCGGGGCACCATCTTAAAAAAAGACCTTGAAATTCAAGGTCTTTTTTTTCGCCTGCAGAAAAGTGATCATCTCCCCCCGCACCAGACAGTAGAGGCCCCAGGACCATGGAATTGACACTCGAAGCCGTTGCTCTGTTCGCCCTCAAGCTGGTGCATGAGACGGAAGATGGCAGCCCGATCCTGCGCGACGATCTGGTGATGGACGGGTACGAGCGGGAGGTGTTTGGGCTGTTGGTGCGCAGTGGCGACCTGGCAACTATCCAACGCAAGTTGGATGAATGCATGAAGTTGGCCTTGGAGACGTTGGGGGGTGCCAACACGGTAATGGGCCGCGAGTTGCAAAAGCTGGCGGCCCAAGTCCGGCAAGCCTCGACGCTGGAGGAACTAAAGCCCCCACTCGCCGCACTTAAGGACTACCTCAAGGCCATCTTGTAACGCACCCTCCCTGCCCCACCACAAGGACCGCCCAATGATCGACTTCAACAACAAAGGCTTCTTCAAGCTCAAGCAAAACAATGAATACGCCGAACGCGTTGCATCCATGCTGCTCGATGACGAACACGTGGTCGATGCCTACAAAGCCATGCGCGACGGTGTGGTGTTTACCACCAAGCGCATCATCGCTGTGAACGTGCAAGGCATCACCGGCAGCAAGAAGGACTTCACTTCCCTGCCGTACAAAAACATTGTCGCGTACTCGGTGGAAACCTCCGGCACGTTCGACCTGGATTCGGAGTTGGAGATCTACTTCTCGTCATTGGGCAAAGTGAAGTTCGAGTTCACGGGCAAGACCTCGATGGTGGAAATCTCCAGGCTGATTTCCAAGCACCTGCTGGGTTGATCGGCCGGTAAAACCAAGGTCTTTTTACCGCAAGCCGTGTGATTCAGCGGCTGTATGCCATCAAATGTGGGAGCTGGCTTGCCGGCACCCTAGAACTACCCGCCTACACCAACTCTCTCACCCAGCGCTCAAGTCCTTCCTCCGTCAACCATACCGGACACTTGCCCTTGACCGCCAACACCTCGTTCCGTTGCTTCATTGAGGACGGTAAACAGTGCGTGCATGAGGCGTTCTATTACATCAATCCTGATGGCACGCCTTGTTATCCGGATGCAGCACTGCAGAACCCGCCGGCCGCGCAATCACACAAATATCATCCCCCAACGGTCTGACACTCGTGAATTCAAGCCTCACAGCTTCACCCAGTTTGTCGATCGGCCACTCCAACGCAGGCTTGGCAGTTGAACCCAGGAACTTGGCAGCAATATGGAATATGTACTCATCCACCAGGTTCAAACGCGCGAACGCCGCCACCAGCCGCGAGCCGGCCTCGATCAGTACCTCGTTGGCTCCACGGTTTGCCAAGGTCTTGAGCAATGCTTCAAGCGGCACCTGCCCGTCGACCGCGTCAAACATCAGTAACTCCTGGCCCTCGCCCGGATCGGTCAGCGAGGTCGAAGTGGTCGCCACCAACGTCGGGCCGGCGGTGAAAAAGGCAGCGTTCGGGGGCACTCGTCTTTGGCTGTCAATCAGCACACGCAGGGGCGGTCGCTCCATGGCCAGGCAAGCCTGGGACTCCTCCAACTGCAACTCGGCCTTACGTATCGTCAACCGCGCCTGATCCCGCAGCACCGTGTCCGCACCGGTGATGACGGCACTCGACTGCGCCCGCAGGCGCTGGGTTTCTGCCCGCGCCAGCGGCCCGGTAATCCATTGGCTTTCACCGCTGTGCATGGCGGTTCGGCCATCCAGGCTGACACCCATTTTCACCCGCACCAGTGGCAGGCCAGTGACCATTCGTTTGATAAACCCTCGATTGAGCTGCCGTGCCTGTTGCTCCAGCAGGCCAAACGCGACACTGATACCCGCAGCACGCAGGCGCCTGACGCCCTGGCCGGCAACCTGCGGATTGGGATCGACCATGGCGATAACCACCTGTTTCACCCCGGCGCTGATCAGTGCATCGGCGCAAGGCGCAGTGGCGCCAAAATGACAACAGGGCTCCAGCGTCACATAAGCCGTTGCGCCGGCAGCGGCGGCGCCTGCCTGGCGCAGGGCGTGCACTTCAGCATGGGCGTGCCCTGCCCGGACATGCCAGCCCTCGCCGACAATGCGCCCGTAATTGACGATGACGCACCCGACGCGCGGGTTGGGGCTGGTGGAATACAGTCCCAACTGCGCCAGCTCGATTGCCCTTTGCATGCACTCAATCGGGTTCATAGGGTCATCACTCGCTGAGCGCTGCATCTTGACTGAGGGCTGTGCGGGTCAGTTTGACGCCAGTTCGAACGCACAGTGTGTAGTCGTCCAGAAGCAATACATGTTTTAACGCGTCAATAAGCCTGTCGTTCTGCTCACGATTCCTGGAGGAAATGCGCAAGTATCGATCGGCGTCATCCATGACTTTTCCGCTGCATTCCTTAATGAAGATGCTGAAGTTATCAACCAGCAACGCAGCCAGTTCCGGGGCCGACGGGTAGCCCGGTTGCAAGCGGCACAACACAAAGTTGCTGGCCGTAGCGAATACCTCAAAGGCCTCGATTTCACGTAGCTGCGCAACCAGATCATCCGTCTCGCTGCGCACCTGGGCGCAACTGGCCGCATATTCTTTACGGTATTGCGGAAGGTTGAGCATGAACTCCTCGGCAAATCCGTTGATGTTCCAGATCGGCAGTTCCTTACGCAAAGCGTCCAACCAGTCCTGGTCCGCACTGGCCGCGTACCCCAGCCTCAGGCCGCCAATACCGAAGGTTTTGCTCATGCTCCTTAGTACGATGATTCTTGGCAAAACCAAGAGGTCGTGGAGCAACGATTGATCCCGTGCATCGCCGGAAAAATCAAGAAATGACTCGTCCACTATCAGATAGGGCGCCTGATCCCGGGTACGCCTATAGAGTTCCAGGATCGTATCCTTGGGAATAAGCCCGCCCGTGGGATTGTTCGGCGTCACCAACACAATCGCACTCGGCTTTTGTTGCTCAATGACGCGCAGCGTGTGCTCGATATCCAGCGCAAACTGATTTTGCGCAGTCAATCTGATCGTCGTAACACGCTCCACGGGGAAGGCATTGGCAAATTCATTGAACGAAGGTTCGAACACCAGCAAATTGCCGCCAAAGAGCCTGGGCATCAGACGAATGATTTCCGAGACACCGTTGGCAATCACCAGGTTTTCGGTAGGCACCCCCAGGAAGTCCGACAATAGCGGCAGGCTCGCACCCGCCGAGGCAGGATAGTTGAGGGCGATGTCAGCGAAGCGGTCAACCATCAGCTTCTTCAGCCCCGCAGGCGGGAAGTGCAGGTTGTAGATGAGGGCGTGGTCGGTCACAGGGAAGCGCCAATACCCCCCATGCTGGCTGGAAAGCAACGCATGCTTATGCTCGGAAAACTGATAAGACGCGATACGCAGGTCATATAAGTTATCTATTTCAATCCAGGTGCCCGGATCGACTTCAATTGCCTTGAACCCCATACCTTGCGTACACGCAGTTTTGAAAGTCACTTCGTAATAGTCATTCAACCGGTTGTTCCTGACGTTCCGTTCAAGTTCTCCGATCAAATATTTTTTGCAGAATTGGGCTGACAAGTAATAGATATTGGCCGTTTTGAGTGGCCTATCGGCGGTCAGATGATCATCAGCTTTGCTGCTACCAAACTGCCGGATAAGTCCATGGGCATCCACCTCGGCAAAGGTGCCTTCCATCAGTGGGGTAAGTGGTGAGACAACTGCCAGGCATTCGCGACCGCTTTGTGCGTCCAAAGCCGTAATCACCGAGGCGCGAAAGAAAATATCGCCCTCCAGCAACGTGACCCCCTCCTCGCCTTCCAGTTCATGGGAGGCCAGATACAACGAATACAAATTATTGGTAGTGGCCCACTCTGCGTTTTCGATAAATCGCACGGTCACCGGCAACTCCAGCGCCGCGACAAAGGCCCGTATCTTCAGACCCTTGTAGCCGATCACCACTACAACCTCCTGGTAACCCGCCTCGACGAGAATATTCAGTGCATTAGCCAGGATACTAAGGCCATTGACCTCAGTCAGTGGCTTGGGAGTAGAGTCAGAGGCTCGTCCAAGACGAGACCCCATGCCTGCGGCAAGGACAATAGCTTTTTTCATCACAGTTCACCTGTTGCAGAGCAAAAGCGAAGTAGCGAAACCTGTTGATTACCTAAAGGCGCCTTGTAACGCTGGACTATCAACAGGGACGGCCTGGGTTCAGGCTCGGGTTTTTACCGCACACCGAAAGTCACTCAGGGTCACTTTCTCGGTATCCAGATCAACTTCATACCGATGGTCAAACCCCTTGGCTGCATGGCTACTCCATTCGTTACCGTACGCACGCTCCAGATAGCGCCTGGAGGCCAATGCGTCAGGAGCCGGTAAATCGAGATGCCCAAAACGCATAGCGCCTCGGGAATGCCAATCCTCCACTGTCAGATACTCGCGGGGCCAATTGGCCAATGCCAGGTGACTGGTATAGCGAAGATACCCGTCCTGTTCGGACAACGGAAAGATGTCCACAGAGGGATATAAGTAATCGCGATTGTTCTCTTCCGGCATGGAAATGCCCGCTGTCGAGAACACCTTATAACCGCCCCATAGTTCCCAAGGCTGTTGACTGAGGCGATAACCCCGTTCGGCAAATTGCTGCTCCAAAGAAAAAAACTTTTCGATATCGGCCTCGAGAATATAGAGATCAGCATCGTCGTCCCAAGGAATCAAACCGGTATGACGCACGCCCCCCAGCAAAGTACCCGCCGCCAGGCAATACTCGAGCCCATTGGCGGTAAAAATGTCATTAATCACTTCAAGTCCATCGTAGAGCTGATCGACAAACACCTGGGGGGTCTTTCCAAGTTTTTCTTGACTCATATCCCTTTCCTTTTGGCAGACAACGCGCGAGTGAATACCGTAGTGGCTTGCTCTGAAACTATCTCGAAGCCCAACTCATCCAGAAGTTTCGCAAGTTGATCCCGGCCATAGACTCTCGCCCCACAATTAACCAGCATATCCAACGACATCAATGCGCCTACTTTCGTATCGGTATCGAACTCATTGATTACCAGCACACCGTTGTGTACCAGGCCATGACAGATATTCCCCAGAATCTGCTTCGCCTCGGTTTCGTCAAAGCCCATCAACAGTCGCGAAATAACAATACAATCGGCCTCTATCGGCAACTTCCCGAGCACGATGTCATGGGGTAGGAAGTTCACATCAAACTGTTTATAAGCACTCAGGTTCCCCTTGGCTATGTCCAGGGTTCTCGCAAAATCCACCAGCGTGTACTTAAGATCAGTCGCCGTTCCCAACACTTGTTCAATCAACAATCCCGGTCCGCTCCCCACATCCACGATATGCCGAGGGGCATGGGCTAGCAGCACTTGGGCCAAACGCACATTCATCTCGCCGACGCCCTGTTGCATGGCCACCGCAAAATTGCTCTGCCGGTCATAGGCAAACGACGTGGCCTGCCCCGGACGGAAGAAGTCCTCCGCCACCGACCAGTTCGACCAATGGTTGGCGTCCAGCAATAGCAAGTTGGCGATCGACCCCGCGGTATCCCGGCGCAACGTGGCCCGAAGATCCTGCGCAACGCTGTAGTGCATGCCTTGTTTGTTCAGGATGTTGAGTTGCACAAGGGTTTCCAGGAGGATCGTTGTAGACACACGATGCAATTCAAGCCGGGCAACGAGTTCATCAATCGTCAGGTCTTCCTGGCAAAGCTCTTCAAAAAGGCCTGCCTGTACCGCGAACATGACAGCACGAGCCGCCCTGAAGTTGAACACCAACTGGTGAAGTTCTTGTGGTTTCATAGTCGATCCAGCCCATAAGGATTACATGCCGTAGCTGATCGCCGCACCAACCCCCAACAGGGCAGCACGAACAACCGAAAGTTGGCGCGCGTACAACTCCAGCATTTGCACGCAGGCGCTGATACGCCGCCCCAGACCAGGATGAAGACTGCTGCTCATATCCGCCCCAAAGTTATGCACTTCACGAATAATCAGGTGATCCGGCATGTAGCAGATTTTTGTATTTTTATAAGTAGTGGCACGTAGATCCAGGACGGGGTAACTCCCCCCCATGCCGCTGGAAATCGAAACAATCAATGCCGGTTTGTGCGCCAGCACCGGGTACTCGCTGGAAACAAAAAACTCCTTGAGTACCGGCGGAGCCATGCCTGAGTGCTCCGGCGCGATAACAATGAAGGCCTCGGCCCTGCTTGCAAGTTCATCACTCTCAGGGCCGATGGGCTGTGTTGCCAAATTCAGGACTGTCGGTGTAAATACTGAATAGTCACGTAAATAATCTTCCAGGATTCTACTAACCCTCGAACTTTGCGAATCCATTCTTGGGCTACCAGCGATAATCAGCACTTCCATAGTCGCTCCCGTCGGTAAATATCAAATAGTTTCCATCGGCCGGTGCTGCGTTTTCGGCATGGGCAGGGAGCGCCGGGCGCCTCTAGCCACCCAGACAGCCAGCACGCCTCCCAGCAGATTCAACGCCAACAACATCAGCAGGGCCAGATTGAAATCGTTAAACAGATAACCCACCCAATAACAGCCTGTGTGAAGCAACAGGACATACACCGCATCAATCGCCATGGCGGTCCTGGCTCTTTCAATCGCTGGCAACCCATGAACGGCCAGGTACAGCATGCCTCTGCCGAATACCGTGATCGGGATGATCATCAAGTACGTCACTACAAAGGGCAGTGCATCTTCATATCCACCCAACATGAAACGCGCCACCGGCAGGGCAAATACAATGAACGGCAATGCCACGACGGTTTGCCACACCAGGACCAGTCCATAGCCGGACTTGAAAATCATCCCTACCTGGCCCTGCTGCTGTTGAACGAATGCCTTGCTCAGCAGCACGGTGGTGACCGCTGACAGACCCCACACGGGAATCATGATCAAGGGTTGCAGTTTTGAAATAACCCCCATGGTTGCAACTTCCGCGTCTCCCAGTTTAGAGATCAGATAAGTGGCCACGATTCCAGAAATGGGCCAGAAGGTTGCGGTGGAACTGGTCACCCAGGCCAATCGGGAGATGTTCGCGGCGGCCTTGATTATCTTGCCCACCCCCAGATTGCGGGGACCGGTGGCACGGGTTTTCCTGACGCCAAAGTAAATGCATACAAGTGCCCCGAAGGCCTGTGCCAGCCAGGCGGCATACACCGAACCGACCAGGCCAAATCCGTCGAAACCACCCACGCCAAACATCAGCAGTGGATCGAGCACAATGTTCATCAGGCAAACCACCGCAACCACGATGGCCTGGGTTTTGAACAATGACAGACCACGCAGGTATGCCGTGGAAATGGCAAACGTGAGGGTAATAATGAAGCCGTACAGCCAAGTCTTTAAATAGCCTTCGCTTTGCTCATAAATGGATTGCGCTGCCCCCATCGCTCCAAGCACTGCCTCAAGGTTCAGGCCTGCGCCCAATAGCACGACCCCATAGACCACGGCACCCATCAGCAGGCCAGGCAGCAACACATCGATAACGGTATTGCCCTCGGCCCTTTCCTGCCCTTTGGACACATGGACACTGATCGCCAGGGCAATGCCCATGGCAATCGTGTTCATCAACCACATGAAAGGGCTGGCCAGGCTTGCTGCCGTCAGAGACTCATGACCAAGGTGAGCGATGAACACCATGTCGATGGCATTCGCGATCATCAGGGCGCTGAACGACAACATGGTGTGCATGGCCTGGCTGTTGATATCTTTGCTCAACCGCCACAAGTCCTGGGCTCCGAACGCGCGCAGTCTCACTCGGCAACCACTCGAAAACCCACGGCATACAACGAGGCATAGGGGGTAATGCTCAACCCGTGCCGCCGGGAAACCCGGCATAGATCGGCAAAACGGCCAAAACAACCGCCCCGGGTGATTCGATAGGTCGGCCGGCTCTCGGAAATCAAGTCGTCCATGACAAAAGGACCATTGGGATACGCGTCGTAATCATTCGATGTGTATTCCTCGACGTTCCCGCCCATGTCCATTAGGCCGAACGGCGATGCGCCCTGTGGGAAAACACCGACCGGCGTCGTGGATAACAGACCAAGCTCGGCGGTATTGGCGTTTTCGGTCCTGGCCTCGTTGCCCCATGGGTACTCAAACTCGCCGGCACCGGCGGCGTATTCCCATTGCGCCTCGTCAGGCAAGCGCACGGTCCTGCCGGTCCTGGCCGAAAGCCAGGCGCAGAACGCATCCGCCGCGCCCGCACTCACCGAGTACACCGGATGGTTGGCGTAGTGCAAAGGAAACGCCCGCAAAGGCCAGGACGTCGGCACCTCAGCGTTGGGGCAATCCCGTAAAAACGCCAGGTACTCCAGGTTGGTCACCGGATACTTCGAAATATTGAAGCCCGCCAGGGACACCGTATGCCGAGGTACTTCCTTGAGAATCCAGTCGCGAATAACCCCCACATCGGCATATTCACGCACGACTGCATCGATTTTCGACTCATCGATACCAATATGTGCCTCGCCCGCAGGAATGGACACCAGATTATTCAGCGCGCCCGCGATGATCCGGGGATCGCCCTTGATCGCCAACTCCGTGCCCAATTGCAAACGCCGGGACAAGTCGGTCGACTCCTCGAAACTGCGCAGTAATGCTGCGGCTTCTGGCGTTTCCCGGAAACGGTTCATCCGCTCCAACGTTTCAAGCAACCCGGTTTGAGGTTGATAGACAACAGGTTGTTCACAGGGATCGAGCGGTGATGTGACCGTACATTTCTCTGCCACAACTACTTTTTCTCGTGCATTCATTGTTATAAGTCCACGCTGAAAATTAAAGGTCAGCCAAGCTCGACGGCATAAATACGCCCGTCATAGGACGACGCCAGGAAACGCTGTTTTTCGTCGTCCCAGGTGAGGGAGGAAATACCTGCCGCACTGACTTTTCGCACATTGCCCAACCACTCCCGGGCCGTGCAGTCGTAAATATCGACGGTGCCTCCATAACTGCCAGTGGCGATAAAATTGCCGTCGTCGTTCGACGCGATGCACTTGATGGAGTGAGTGTGACGGCTGGGAATCGCCGCCCTCGGCTCACCCCATAACTTCAGGGTCAGATCCCGGGACACCGTGGCAACACCGCTTGCATAGGAACAGAGGTCATTCAATATGCCCTCATGGGCATGCGTGATCTTGTTGATCACTTCATAAGAGCGGATATCGGTTACGCCGATTTCACCATCGGCGCACCCGGTATAAAGGCAGTTGCCATGCAACGAGATGCCCTTGATCGCGTTTTCATGAATCTTGTGGCAGGACACAAACTCCAAGTGCCGATCGTTAACCTTGAAGATGATGATATCGCCGGAATAACTCCCCACCGCCAGGCGCTGCTCGCCATCCAACTTAAAGTTCACCCCGCAGTTGAGAGGGGCGTGATGGGCATAAACCACACGGTTTTTCAGGACATCAAACACTTGTCCGGTCTGTCCGCCACATACCAGGACCGGTCCGGTCTTCACCACAAAATTGCACAGCGATTGTGGCCCGCCCATATCTTTGCCATCGGCCTTCAATAGACCCGCATCGCCAATACTGTAGATAACGCCTTCTGCCGCATACACCGAGTTCAAGCTGGCCGAAGGGACAAAGCCCTCAAGGTCCCAATGGTTGCGGGCGATATCCCAAATGGCGAACGTAGAACCAAACGTCGCGAAATAGATTTTGTCGCGTCTTTGAAACTCCGCCGAGCGCGCCCAGATCTCCTTCGGATACTCAGAACGTTTCCACTCCACCAGAGTCTGCCCCTCGATCGACCACAGCACCGCGACCCCGTCATACCCCAGGCTCAGCAGACTATTGTCGAACTTTGACTTCACCAGCTTCTTGACGCTGGAGCGGTGCCCCTTATAGGTACTTACAACCGTATTGCCATTGATGACCTGAAGTTCACCGTCATTATTGCCAACGATAAAGACCCCCGCCGAGAGCGTCACCAAGGCGTCCATATCGTGGCCTTCCGTCTCCTTGATCGCCAGGCACTCCCCGGTGGCCGCGTCCCAGGCACGAATGGTCCCATCGGTGCCGCAGGACAAAAGTTGCAGGCTGTCGGCTGTCCAATCGAAGCTCTCTACCAGGCCACTATGCCCTTGCATCTTGCAGATGAAACTTCCATCTTTGTGATGCACCGACAAACTACTGTCGTAAGAGCAACTGGCGATTTTCTCACCATCGGGAGAAAACTTGGCCTGCATGACGTCATCACTGTGGCTGGTCATGACACATTGCAATTTAAACTCAGGCACGCTCCAAAGCCGGGTCGAACCATCACTGCTCGCCGTCACCAACAGGCTGCCGTCAGGGGAAAAATCACAGTAGTTGGCCAAATGGTCATGCCAGCCGCGTTGCAGGGGTTGGCGTGTTTGTGCATTCCACAAAATTATCTGGTTATCGTAGCCTGCCGTTGCAATGTACTGTTGCTCAAACAGTGAGAGACCGCTGATAGGTGCCTGATGCTGAATCATTGAGTACCCCCTGCCTGGGCAGTGAACTGGTGATTGGTTACTTCTATTTTTGCTTTTATATAGCCTTCGTTATGCTTGCCAATATGCATGGCAGTGGACTTGACCTCGATAATTTCGATACCCAGGTTTCTTAGCTGCAACTCTTTTTCCGGGTTATTCGTAAGCAAGATTATTTTCGGGCAACCCAATGCTTGCAGCATCTGTGCAGCATCAAAGTAATCGCGCAAGTCATCGGCAAATCCGAGCATATTGTTGGCTTCATATGTATCCACACCTGAATGCTGCTGCAGTGCATAGGCCTCCAGCTTCTTATACAAACCGATGCCCCGGCCCTCCTGGCGCAGGTAAATCAAATACCCACCTACTTCGTTAATCAGGCGTAGTGACTCTGAAAGTTGGTCGCCACAATCACACTTCATGGAGTGAAAAATATCACCGGTCAAACACTCGGAATGCAATCTGACCAACGGCAACTTCTGACCGTCGGCCATGAACCCGCCCAGGCGAATAGCAATATGCTCAACAGGATCTTTCAAGTCATCGAATGAAATGAAAGTGGCAACCACTTCGCTGTCCAACATGAGTGGTATATCGACTTCCTTAATAATCGTAGCCATTTTATTGTTTCCCTGGACGACAGTTATTCGGCAAGGCGGTTCGCCCTGCAGCTTTTTATAGGAAGAGTACATTTACGAAGACAAACCAATCCGGGCACATCACTTCGAACGACTTGAAGTTTCGTACTCTGGTTAGCGATGCCGACCGATTGCTCTGGCCGCCACCCTGCGGATCGTTAGCTACTGCAACGTAGCGCCACAACAACTTCTGGATACGCCAAACAGCGCGCGTTGAGTCACCGCACCCAGATCTATTTCCAGGGCAATGGCCTTTTCCTGGCCAATGACACGTACCGGCCCAAGCCGGGTGATCACCAGGCCAGCCCTGATCAACATTCGCTCTACCGCTACCGTTGTAACCGTCACATAACCCTGGATATGTTGCTCGACACCATAGGCAACGATGGCCTTTACGGCCTCCAGGGTAAAGTCGGAAAACCCCTTGTTACCGGGATATCGAGGGGTTACGGCAAATCGACTGAGTTCCCATACCTGGGAAGAAACAGGCGCTGGTCGCCCTTCAAGCAATTCGGAGAAAGTATCCCTGAGCATGTAGGGGCCTGTAGTAGGTAATAAACGCCAGCACCCTTTGATCTCACTGTCTCCGCCATCCTTGATCAGCATGTAGAGAGGCTCCAGCGCGTCATAACCATCAATTTCCATATCGGCAATGATTGCAACATCCCAGCCCTTACGCTTTTTAAAAACATCTGCGCGCAGCCTATGCATGGCGCACAGTTGTTCACTATCTATTTCATCCCGCCGACCGATTGTGAAATGCACTGGATTCCCTTCCCTACGAACACTTAAACCTCAATCTATCCGCCTTAACAGAATGGTCATACTAGTAGGGTAACCAGTTGCATTGATTTTGGATCCAATGCATGATGGCCGGTTGCCCCTCCTTCAAAAAACCACAGATAACCCGCTGACCGTGAAGCCAGAGCGGGTGCCTGGATATAGAAAGGAGATTGTGGCAGCGCTAGAGGCTGATCAGCCCGAGCGAAACAGCTTTCACTGCGGCAGCCCGACGGGACGCAACGCCAAACTTGGTGTTGATGCTCGCAAAGTGATAATTGATATTGGCTTCCGAACAGCCACAGATCCTGGAAATATCCCAGGAGCTTTTCCCGACAGCGCACCACTTGAGAATCTCTTTCTCACGAGTCGTCAGGGAAATCACCCTTGCTCCAGTCAACTTGCCCGCACCGTCCAAAGCGCTTTGCAGAATGACATCTTTGAGAATGGATAATTTTGGAATCATGGCATTGATATGACGTGTCGTTCCAGCAATGTCTTGAGCGTCTACCGCCAGACTGAAAGTACCGAACTGTCCCTGAGGTCCATGCAGGGGAAAAGTGATCCCCCTGGAAAGTCCATAAGCGTTGGCCTCTTCGCGAAACTCTCGTTGGCGGGGCGTGCAATACAATGACTCATCCCAGACAACGGGCCTGACATTTTTAAACGAATAAACAACCACAGGATCAATAGTTGCATAACGCAATTGGTCATAACGACTTCGCCAGGCCATCGGATAGTTACTGACAATCATCGCAGCACTCAAATCGGCATCATACTTGGGAAGTAACCCGATCAGGACTTTGGTAAACCCATACTTGTCGTTGATTTTTTCGATAGCTGAAAACCACTGATCCTGGGTTTCCAACTCATTCAACCGCACAAGTTCATCAATAAAATCCATTTAATAATCACCTTAGGTATTGTAGTAATCACCCGACCAGTCACTGGTGGATTCCTAATAATGACGGCTATAAATACGACTTTGAATTATGGCCAACTGCACTGATGAAACAGCACTGCTTCGTGCACTGAAGGATGAAGGCCAGTACCTTGTGGTACCTGTATTTCTACGAAGCACTGCGCATCCATGCACTCTCATAGCTCCTGATGTAACCTGATCATTGCGAACCGACGCTGAGCAAGCTAGCTGAGGTATACGACCTTCGCAAGCACACAGGTCGTCAGCGGTCATCGCTGGACTTTTCAGCGTTTCCTGAGGAATCAACGATGAATATGAACCAAGTGACCTTGCCCGTGACGGATATGCCGGCCGCCGTCGCGTTCTATTTAACGCTGGGTTTCACCCAGATAGTCTCCACCGATCACTACTGTCGATTTTCGTGCCCCGGCAATGGAGCGACATTTTCCTTATCCCTGGTTGAAACCGCAGGGGGTAACAACGCGGTAATCTACTTCGAGCATGAACCGCTGGATCGCTGGGTGAGTGACCTGATCAGTAAGGGGATAACCTTCGATCAACTACCCACCGATATGCCCTACCTGTGGCGCGAAGCAATCCTTCATGACCCGTCAGGCAACTGCATCAAACTCTATTGGGCAGGTGAAAACCGCTTGAACCCGCCCTGGAAGGTCAACCGCTAAAAAGACCTGGGCACTGCCCCAGTGCAGCTGTGTGTCCCACTATCGGCCCAACCAATCCATCCCCCCAATCTATCGATTTGAGCTCTCCCCCACCCTCCCCGACTATTGGCGCCACTTCCTACAACAAAAACCAGGAACCCGCCATGACCGCCCGATTCCATAACCCGGTAGACACCCGCTTCGGCTGGGGCTGCCTGCAAGACCTGGCCAGTATCACCGCCCAGCAGACTGTCGCCCTTGTCACCTTCCCGGAGGCCCGTGGGCTGGGGTTGGTGGAGCGGATCCAGGCATTGCTGGGCGAGCGTCTGGTGTATGTCGTCGAGGATGTGCAGCCCAATCCCGATGTCGCGCAGTTGCGTGAAACCTACGAGCGCTTCTGGCTGCAAGCCGGGGATTGCGATGTGGTGCTGGCCGTCGGTGGCGGCAGTGCGATTGATACGGCCAAAGCGCTGATTGTCGGCACCGAGTCCGGGCAGTTCGATGAGTTGCTGGCATTGCTGGCGACCGGCCAGCCGTTTGTGCCGGCACACTGCAAGACCCTGATCGCAGCGCCGACCACCGCGGGCACCGGCAGTGAGGTGACGCCCTGGGCGACAATCTGGGATTCGGCCAGCCACAAGAAATATTCCCTGCACCTGGATTGCACCTGGCCGAAGGTGGCGATTGTCGACCCACAGCTAATGCTGACCGTACCGGCCGGGGTCACGGTATCGACGGGGCTGGACGCCTTGTCCCACGCCCTGGAGGCGATCTGGAACATCAACGCCAATCCGATTTCTGACACCTTCGCGGTATCGGCCATCGAAGACATCCTGGAGTGCCTGCCGCAACTGCGGCGTGACCTCAGCAATCAGGAATTACGCTCACGCATGGCCCTGGCCGCGCTCAAGGCCGGCCTGGCGTTTTCCAACACCAAGACTGCGCTGGCCCACTCCATTTCCTACGAGATGACCCTGCACCACGGCCTGCCCCATGGCATCGCCTGCTCCTTCACCCTGCCGCTGGTCCTGGGTTTGGCGTGGGGGCATGACGCGTCCCGGGATCGCACCCTGCAACGGGTGTTCGGCGATGACCTGGATAAAGCCCAGACCCGGTTGCGCAACTTCCTGCACAGCCTGGAGGTAAAAACCGAGTTTGCCGACTACGGCGTCACGCCCACCGAGGCCGCCGCGATGATCCGCTTCGCCCTGCAAGGCGCGCGCGGCAAAAACTTTATCGGTACCCAAGCCGCCTAGGCGGCAACGCAATTCAGTCTTTCCTCTTGCACCTGTAAAGGGTGCCTCCCCGTCGCTGCGGCCTCGGGGGCGAATAACAATAAGGAAAACATCATGAATCGTGCACACACCCTGCCTGTCCCTGCCGTTCGCTCGGCGTCGTTCCGTGTTGCCCAGTGGCGCATGCTGCTGGCGGCGATGTTTTGTTACCTGTTTTTCTACACCGGGCGCCAGACCTTCGGTTTCGCCATCCCGGGGATACAAGCCGAGTTCGGCCTGACCAAGGAAGTGCTGGGCTGGATCTCGGCCGCCATGCTCTGGTCCTATGCCATCGGCCAAGCGATCAACGGCAACCTGGCCGACAAGTTCGGTGGTCGGCGCATCATGACCCTGGGCGCCGTGCTGTCATGTGGCGCCAACTGGGTCACCAGTTTTGCCAGTGGTTTTGCCGGGTTGATTTTGCCGTGGGGCATCAACGGTTACTTCCAGGCCCTGGGCTGGGCGCCGGGCAGCCGCCTGATCTCCAACTGGTGGAGTGCCAGCGAGCGCGGCCGGGTCTATGGCTTCTATGTATTCGCCGCAGGCTGTGCGTCGGTGCTGTCTTATGTGACCTCCATCGTGGTGCTGGAGGTGCTGCAACTGGAATGGCGCTGGATCTTCCGCCTGCCGGTCCTGCTGATGTTGGCCGGCGGCATCCTGTTTTACCTGGTGGCCCGCGAACGCCCGCAGGACCTGGGCTTCGAACCCCTGGCCGATACCGGTGTGGCCAACGCCGCGGACAAGGGCCATGAAGTGGCCCACGGCGCAGAAGAAACCTCGGCCCAGCGCTATAAAGCCGTGCTGAAAAACGCACGCCTGATCATTGCCGCCGTGTCCCTGGGTTTCCAGAACGCTGCGCGCTACGGCCTGATCGTGTGGGTGCCGGTGCACTTTCTCGGCGCCAACTGGAAAAGCGGCGACAGCATGGTCGATCCGAAGTGGATCACCGTCGCCCTGCCGGTGGGCATGGCCGTCGGCGCCCTGAGCAATGGCTGGGTGTCGGACAAGCTGTTCGGCTCCAAACGCTACCTGGCGATCATGCTCTATATGTTCCTCGGCGCCGCCACCAGCCTGTGGATGTGGAGCCTGCCGCCCCATAGCGCGATCGGCCTGGTGGCGCTGTTTCTCTGCGGGTTCTTTGTCTACGGCCCGGCGTCCAGCTTCTGGGCGCTGTGCCCGGACCTGGTGGGCGCCAAGCGCGCAGGCACGGCCACGGGTGTGATGAACTTCTCGTCTTATCTGTTTGCTGGCCTGGCGGAACCCCTGATCGGCAGTATGCTCGACAGTACCGGCAATACGTCGCTGATCTTCATCGTCGTCACCTCGGCCTGCCTGTGCAGCGCGGTGGTGGCCCTGTTTATCCGCCGTTGATGCCCCTGGAACAGGATGCGTTATGTACCAGTACCACAAGTGGCTACGTTCCTTTCATGCGGTGGCGAAGACCGGCAGTTTCACCCTCGCCGCCGAGTATCTGAGCGTCGGCCAGCCAACGGTCAGCGAACAGGTGAATGCCCTGGAAAAGCAGTTCTCGGTGGAGTTGTTCCACCGCCGTGGGCGCTTTATCGAGATGAGTTCCGCCGGCCATGCGCTCTACGGGATCACCCAGGGCCTGTTCGGCCAGGAGGATGAAGCCATGCAATTGCTGCACAGCTTCAAGCAGCGCAAGACCGGGATGTTGCGCCTGGGCGCGGTCTCGCCGCCGATCGCCATGAACCTGACGTACGAGTTGATGCAGCGCCATCCGGATATCGAGCTGGAGACCTCGTTTTCCCCAGAGAAGGAGACCCTCGACCGCCTGTTCAATTTTGATATCGACGTGGCAATCCTGGCCCTCTCGGAGTTTGACCAACGCTTCGATACGCAGTTGTACCGGCGCTACCCGATCATTGCGGTGGTGCGCGACGACCATCCCTGGGCAGCGCAGAAAGAAGTGCACGTCGCGCAAATCAGCCAGGAGCGCTGGGTCATGCGCGAACGCAGCTCGCGCACCCGGCAACTGGTGGAAGAAAGCTGCAAGCGCCTGGGGGTGGACCTCAACTGCGTGATGCAGCTCAACAGCCGCGAGGCGATCGTGCACGCCATCGCCAAGGGCATCGGCATTGGCTTTGTGTCGGCGGTGGAATATGCCCAAACACCGGGCACCACACCGATCACCTTTGTCGACCACCCGTTTTCCATCGACTACCACCTTTGTTGCCTGGGCATCCGGCGCAACCGCCCGATGATCGCCGAACTGTTCGAGGCCAGCCCCATACCGGCTACCTGATTGGCTTCACCCTTTTTGCACTCAACCGGCTTACCTCATTTATCGAGGGACGGCCTGCTCATACCCGAAAATGGAGATCCACCATGAACTACCAACCACCTTCCAAGCTGCAAGCCGTGGTCCTGGACTGGGCCGGCACCGTTGTCGACTTCGGCTCCTTTGCCCCCACGCAGATTTTCGTCGAGGCCTTTGCCGAGTTCGGCGTCGCCGTATCCCTGGAGGAAGCGCGCGGGCCAATGGGCATGGGCAAGTGGGATCACATCCGCACCCTGTGCAATCAGCCGCAGATTGCCGAGCGCTATCGTGCGGTGTTCAACCGCCAGCCGACCGACGACGACGTCACCGCCCTGTATGAGCGCTTCATGCCGCTGCAGATCGAGAAGATCGCCCTGCACTCGGCGGTGATTCCCGGCGCGCTGGAGGCGATTGAAACCCTGCGAGGCAAGGGCTTGAAGATTGGCTCGTGCTCCGGTTACCCGGCGGTGGTGATGACCAAGGTGGTCGAGCTGGCGCGGCAAAATGGCTACGTGGCCGACCATGTCGTGGCCACTGACGAAGTGCCCAATGGCCGCCCGCATCCGGCCCAGGCCCTGGCCAACGTGATTGCCCTGGGCATCAGCGATGTGGCGGCGTGCGTCAAGGTCGATGACACCTGGCCGGGGATCCTGGAAGGGCGCAGTGCCGGCATGTGGACGGTGGCGCTGACCTGCTCCGGTAACGCCCTGGGCCTGACCTACGCGCAATACCAGGCGCTGCCAGCCGCCGAGCTGGCGCAGGAGCGCGAGCGTATTAGCCAGATGTTTGAAGGGTCGCGGCCGCATTACCTGATCGATACCATCGTCGACCTGCCGGCGGTGATCGACGACATCAATGCGCGGCTGGCGCGCGGGGAAACCCCACAAGGCAGCTGAAATCGACACCTGACCTGTAGGAGCCGGCTTGCTGGCTCCTACAATGGATTTGGCTGTACCCGGCTACTGCCCCTGGAAGGTCTCAAGATACGCCAGCAGATTCTCGATCTTCTCCTGATCGCTGATCCCCCAGAAAATCATGCGCGTGCCACTCACCACTTTCTTCGGGTTCTCGATATAGGCCGCGAGCTTTTCCCGGGTCCATACCACGCCCGAATTTTTCATCGCGTCGGAATACTGATAGTCCGCCGTGGTGCCCGCCAGCCGCCCGATCACCCCATTGAGCTGAGGCCCGAAGCCGCCACGGGCATTCAGACCGACACTGTGGCAACCGCCACAGGTCTTGGTGAACAGCCTGGCGCCTGCCTCGGCGTCGCCTGCCGCCACCGCCCAAGTGTTGAAAAGCATGGCAGTGAACAACAGGGTCAGTAAGGCAGCGGGTTTCATCAGGGGCTCCAGGTCGAGGGCTTCAGGCAGTAGAGGCGGCAATTATGCCTGCGGTTTACTTGTTCTCGTCCACGTTGTTGAAGCGCGCCCGGTTGATCTGCCAAGGCAGGGCGGGCTGTACGCGTTCTCTCTTGTGTTTGCCACGGCTGAAAAAATGCGTTTGCAGCTCCAGGAAATGCCGGTCGCGCCCAACCTGTTCAAAGGTCACGATGAAGAAAATCAGCGGTTTGCTGGCCTCGGCCCAGAGCCTGGAAGCCTTCTCGATCGCTGCGGGCAAATGGTCGATGGTGCTGTAGGAAATGAAGGTGGAAAACGCCGCAGGTTCCGATTGCTCAAACAGCTTGGTGATTTCCTTCACTTTTTTGTTATGTGGCTCATCCCACTCCCATTCGACATGGGACAGGACGCTTTTGTCGGGAAATCGCAAGACGGCATCCGTGCGCCGACTCTGTTCGAAATAGGCCCGCGCGCCGAGCAACTTCGCGCACTCGCGCACCACCAGCCCCACATGAATCGTCCAACCGGAACGGTTGGTGACAGCATCGACGTCCACCGGAAAATCCTGATACCACAAGCAATTAAACAGGGTGATGAAGTCGCGTTCGATCCGTTTCATTTTCTTCCTTGGCATCAGCCGAATAAGTAGCAAAGAGCCACCACTCTAAATCAGCCGAAGAAAAATCGCGCCCTGCCCCGGCAAAACATTTGGATACAGCCATTCAATTGCCATCACTCTCGCCCTCTGTTTGCATGCGCACTTTCCATCAGCACGTCAGTTCAGGAGAGATCGATGAGAACCATGGTGGTCGGTGCTAGCAAGGGTTTGGGCAGGGCTTTTATGGAGGGTCTGGGCGGCGTGGGGGATACCTTGATCGGTGTCTCGCGCAGCCGTCCAACCGACCTGCTATCCAGCACCGGCGCCGAAGTGTCGTGGGTAGAAGCCGATCTTGGTCAACCGGCGCAGGCCGCGCAGTTCATCGAGCAGGCAGTGGCACAGGACGGCCTGGACACGCTGATCTATAACCTGGGTATCTGGGAAGAACAGGCATTCGATGCGGCTTACAGCTTCCTCAAGGATGAAGACACGCAGTTGGAAGCCATCGTCAGTTGCAACATCACCGCGCCTTTGCTGTTGATCAAGCGCCTGCTGCCCGTGCTGTTAAAAAGCCCCAACCCACGCATCATCTTTACCGGCTCGACCTCAGGCCTACCCCAGAGTGGGCGCCCGGAGGTGACGTTCGGTGCGTCGAAGTTCGCCTTGCGCGGCATGGCCGATGCCTTGCGCGAAGGTTATCGGCACCAGCGCCTGGGCGTGACCTGCCTGAACCTGGGTTACCTGAATACCGTGGATCCATTGAGCACCTCCCGGCTTGAGGCCGAGCAGCGCGGCGACGGGCAATTGATCCCGGTACACGACGTGGTGCAGGTGGTGCGCATGGCGTTGAGCCTGTCATCGGCCAGCTTCGTCAAGGAACTGACCTTGCCGGCCCTGATGGATGAGCGCTTCTGACTGAATGAGCCGAATCTTCAGACGGCCAAATAAATAGCCATCAGACACAACGGCACCAACACCAGCCCCAACAGCATCATGAACACCACACTCATGGCGTTGGTCCGGGGCGTGCCGACGTGGCTGACAAAGCCCATGCACAACCGTCGCAGCAGGTCGGCGCCCCTGGCGAACTGGTAGGCCACGGTGATGGTCAGCAGCGAGAGAGTTCCGGTGACTGCACAGTAAAACAGGATCGGCTCGGGCATGAAGTAACTGGAGATAAAGCCTTCGGACGTGGCATAGATAAACGTCACGGGCTGAAACAGCGCTATCGCATACAGCACATTGCGCAACGGGTCGAAGGCTATGGTCGGCCGCACTTCGTCAGCGGGCAGCAAGGCGTACAGTTCGTTCGCGTCCGACCAGCGAAACCAGTAGACCGCCACGCTGAACAGCACGTAGGCCAAGGCAATCGTCGCCGAAAAACACCACAGGAACCGCCACGAGCCAAACCCGCGGCGCATACCCACGTTGATGCTCCACTTGGTCAACTGGATGGTCACGCAGTCGATCACAATCGCCACCAGCAGGCCCTTGCCATAGAAGTCTTTGATGGCTTGCAGCACGTTCGGCGGCGGCGGCACATTGAACACGTGCTCGGGATTTTTAAACAGGTAGAGATCCAGCAGCCACACCACAAAAAACACCAGCGACACCAGCAAGGTGTACAGCGGGATGCTGATCAGTTGGCGCCTGGCCAGGAACGTACTCCCGAACACCCGCTGGAAGAGGTTGGCCCACAACTGGGCGATCCCGATAAAGCGGTCGCGACCAAGGCTCATGCCACTCAAGGTCTTGAGTATTTGCAGGCGACTTTTCTTGGTGCCGAACGCAACGGCGACCAACACCCCGGTACACCCGAACAAAACGGTGGAAACGACGATCAACGCCCCAATCAGTTCTTTCACACTAGCATCCCTTGCTGTGAGTTTTCGCGCTGCACATCCTGGCTTATCCCACGCGTAATCCGCAAGCAACGGCGGTTTACTGCGCCCTCTAATACGATCAAATGACCACCCATCGAATAAAAAACATCCAATCGAACCTATCCGCTGACAGCCCACTCCACCTTACTCAACCCGGATGGTGGAGTAGTGATCATGGCTCAGCCATCGATATTGGTATTGGAAGACGACGAGATCATTCGCTCGTTGATGGTGGATGTGCTGGAGGAGTTCGGCGCGGTGGTGACGTCTTTTTCTTCAGCCGATGAAGGGATGATTTTCCTCGAGCGCACCAGTGACCCGGTGGACCTGATTGTCAGCGATATCCAGATGCCCGGCCTGCTCAATGGCTATGACCTGAGCAAGGTGGTGGCCCATCGCTGGCCGTCCTTGCCCGTCGTGCTGACGTCGGGCAATACGGTGATGGCGGCGCAGTTGGGCCATACGGTGAAGTTCCTGCCCAAGCCATGGAGCACCGAAAGGCTGCTGCACTGCGTGCAAACCGCCCTGGAACAGGGCCCTTCCCTGCACTAATGGCATCGCGACACCTACACAATCGAACTTCGCGCTAAGCCGTGAGGTCTTTCTTTGGGTAAGTTTTGATATTTCTGACGCCAATGTCAGATTTATCAACACATCCCATCAGATAAAGACTATAGGTTGTATAGAATTGCGCCCCACCCTTATCCACGCGCCAGCCATGGCCTGCCCTGGCCCACCAGCTCGAGCTTATTGAATGCATCCACAGGCCCATGACGTTGGTGTGCCCTCCCTGCTTGAAGCCCTGCGTTCAGGCACAGGTCTGCTACACGTGGCCCTGGAAAAGCGCTTGCCGTTCTTTTCTGCACAACTGGATGCCGGCTGGTATCAGCGATTGCTTGAGGCTTACTACGGTTTTTACCGCCCAATGGAATCGCGACTGTACGCCAGTGGCTTGATTCCCGTGGGATTCGACCAGGCCCTGCGGGTAAAGACGCCGACCTTGCACACCGACCTGAACGCCTTGGGCTTGGCCAACCAGGCAATTGCCGGGTTGCCCGTCTGCCCTGCGCTACCCCGCCTCGACACACCGGCCGCCTGCCTGGGGGCGCTGTATGTGCTGGAAGGCGCGACCCTCGGCGGCCAGGTGCTGCGCCGGGAGATGGCCCAACGCCTGGCGCTGGACGCCAGCAACGGCGGGGCCTTTCTCAATGTATACGGTGCCGAGACCGGTCGGCGCTGGAAAGATTTCCTCGACTATTTGGGCCACGTCCCGCTGGACGACCTCGGCCGTCAGCAGGCGGTGGACGCGGCCTGCTCGACATTCCGCTGCTTTGAGCAATGGCTCGACGGCCAGGAGGTATTGCTGTGAAACCCCAGGATTTTGAAGAATTACTTGCCAACTGCGCCGACGAGCCCATTCGTTTTCCCGGCGCGATCCAGCCCCATGGCGTGCTGCTGACCCTGCGCGAACCGGACCTGCAGATCGTGCAGGTCAGTGCCAACGTCGCCAGCCTGTTCAATCACCAGCCCGATGCCTTGCTCGGCCAGACACTGGACACGCTGCTGGGAGCGGAAAATGCCAACCTCGTGAAGCAGATGGCCAGCCAATCCAGTTTCATCGACGCCCCGGCGCTGCACGTCACACTCAACGGCGCCGAGTTCGAGGGCCTGCTGCATCGCCACCAGGGCGTGCTGGTGCTGGAGTTCGAGCCGTTGCACAAGCATTTCCAGCCCAAGCCACAGAATGGCCGCACCAGTAACCTGGGCAAGATGTTGCAACGTTTGCAGTCAGCGAAAACCCTGCAAGCCTTGTACGAAATCAGCGTCAGTGAAATCCAGGCCATGACGGGCTACGACCGGGTGCTGATTTATCGCTTCGAAGAGGAAGGCCACGGCCAGGTCATCGCTGAAGCATCCGCGCCGTCCATGGAACTGTTCAACGGCCTGTTCTTCCCGGCGTCCGACATCCCGGAGCAGGCCCGCGAGCTGTACCGCACCAACTGGCTGCGGATCATCCCCAATGCCGACTACGAGCCGGTGCCACTGCTGCCCAAGCTACGCCCGGACACCGGGCAACCCTTGGACTTGAGCTTCTCGACCCTGCGCAGCGTGTCGCCGATCCACTGCCAATACATGAAGAACATGGGCGTGCTGTCGTCCATGAGCATTTCCCTGATGAAGGGCGACAAGCTGTGGGGCCTGATCAGTTGCGGCAACCGCACGCCACTACACGTGCCCAACGACTTACGCACTACCTGCCAGACCATCGGCCAGGTGCTGTCGTTGCAGATCAGCGCCATGGAAGCCCTGGACACCAGCCGCCAGCGCGAGGAAAAGGTCGCGGCACTGGGCGTGCTCAACCAGGCGATGAACGCTGCCACCGACAATGTGTTCGATGGCCTGGCCCAATACCCGCAAGTGTTGATGGACCTGGCGCAGGCCGGTGGCGTGGCGATCATTGACGGCCAGCAACTGCACCGCTACGGCCACTGCCCGGAGCCGGCGCAGATCCGTGCGCTGCACAAATGGCTACAGGAAACCGGGCAACCGGTGTTTGCCAGCCACCACTTGTCAGCGCTCTACCCACCGGCGGCGGACTACCAGCCAGTGGCCAGCGGCGTCCTCGCCATGAGCCTGCCCAAGCCGGTGGACAATGGCGTGCTGTGGTTCCGTCCGGAAGTCAAAGAGAACATCCAGTGGAGTGGCGACCCGAAGAAACCGTTGGCCCTGGAAAAATCCGACACGGGCCTGCGCCTTCGCCCACGCACCTCGTTTGAAATCTGGAAAGTGGAAATGGCCGGCATCTCCACCAAGTGGAGCCACGGCGACCGTTTTGCCGCCAACGACCTGCGCCGTTCAGCCCTGGAAAACGACCTGTCACGCCAGGTCCTGCGCGAGCAGCAGGCGGTGCGTGCCCGTGATGAATTGGTGGCAGTGGTGTCCCACGACCTGCGCAACCCGATGACCATCATTTCGATGCTCTGCGGCATGATGCAAAAGGCCTTCAGCTCCGATGGCACCCATTCTTCGCGGCGTATTTCCTCGGCCATCGACACCATGCAGCAAGCCGCCGGACGCATGAATGTGTTGCTCGAAGATTTGCTCGACACCTCCAAGATCGAGGCCGGCCGCTACACCGTCAGGCCCGTGCAACTGGAGGTCAGCCAGATCTTTGAAGAGGCCTATGCACTGCTCGCCCCCCTGGCTCTGGCAAAGGGCGTCGACCTGTCGTTCAACGCCGAACCCGGCCTGCAAATCAATGCCGACCCGGAGCGCCTGTTCCAGGTGCTGTCGAACCTGATCGGCAACGCCATCAAGTTCACCCCACGCCTGGGCAATATCGGGATTTCGGCGATGAGCAATGGCGAGGAGATTGTATTTGCGGTGCGCGACTCCGGCGAAGGCATTGCCCCCGAGCAACTGCCCCACGTGTTTGACCGCTATTGGACCAAGGGCGAAAACAACCCGACGGGCAGTGGCCTGGGCTTGTACATCAGCCAGGGTATCGTCCAGGCCCACGGCGGGCGGATCGAGGCCGAAAGCGAACTGGGGCGAGGCAGCGAGTTTCGCTTTACCGTACCCAAGGTGGCGGGCTTGTGCTGACCGTTTTGTAGGCGCCGGCTTGCCGGCTCCTACAGGTGTTGGTTGCTTTGACAAAACACCGACATCCACTGCGTTAACCTAGCCAGTCCAATCCCGCACAGAGCCATGTTTTCATGCTGCAACCCGAGACTTTGCCCGCCGTCCTCGCCGGCCCCCTGTTGCGCCGCCTGGAGCCGGGGCGCCTGGTGTTGTGGCTGGTGGGCAGTCGCGCGCTGGCATTGACCCTGCGGCTGCAGTTCAGCCAGGACCAGCACCCATGCGTTCTGGATATTGAACTCGACGCCACCCGCTGCCAGGTGATCCCCGTGGGCCGCGCAGCCTTTATCCACCTGATCGATGTACCGCTGGCCACGCCGCTGCCCCAGGACGTCCCCATCAGCTACGACCTGCTGATCAATGATGGAGCCGGTATCATCCAATGGGCCCCGCACCTGCTGTACCCAGGTGCCAAGACCCCGGATTTCATCCTGCACAGCCGTATCCACCAGTTGCTGCACGGCTCTTGCCGCAAACCGCACCATTACGCCGATGAAGGCCTGCTTTGTGCCGATCGCCTGCTGGCCGCAGACCGCAGCCTGACCCAGCGTCCGGCCCTGTTGATGATGAGTGGCGACCAGGTGTACGCCGACGATGTGGCCGGGCCGATGCTGCGCGCCATCCACGGGCTGATTGCACGCCTGGGCCTGTTCGACGAGCACCTCGATGGCGCCGTGGTGGACGACAGCGCCAAGCTCTACGACCACCCCGCCAGCTACTACCATCGCGCGGACCTGCTGCCGGCCCTGGAAAGCAACGAGACCCTGCGCGAACGCTTTTTTGGCGGGGTGAAAAAGCCCATCTTCACCAGCAGCACCGCCGACAACCACCTGGTGACTTTTGCCGAACTCGTGGCGATGTACCTGCTGGCCTGGTCGCCGACACCCTGGACCCTGATCGCCGCACAACCTCCCAGCGGGCTCACGCCCAAGGAACAGGAGCGCTACGCCCGCGAGCAGGTGCCTGTGGATAAGTTTCGCGACGGCCTGGGTGGAGTGGCCCGGGTGTTCGCCCATGTGCCATGCCTGATGATCTTCGATGATCACGACATCACCGATGACTGGAACCTCAGCGCCCAATGGGAACAGACCGCCTATGGCCACCCGTTCTCCAAGCGCATCATCGGCAACGCCCTGCTCGCCTATATGCTCTGCCAGGGCTGGGGCAATAACCCCGATGCCTTCGCCCCACTCGTGGAAAAAACCCTGGCCCTGACGGCGACGGCCCAGGACCACGCCAACCATTTGTCCGCGCCCGCCCAGGACCAGTTGCTCGAAGACCTCCTGAAGTTCCAGCAGTGGCACTACGTGCTGCCCACCACTCCGGCGCTGGTGGTCATCGACACCCGCACACGGCGCTGGCGCAGCGAATCCACCCTCAAGCAACCCTCCGGCCTGCTGGACTGGGAAGCCTTGAGCGAGTTGCAACAGGAACTGCTCGACCACCCTTCGGCGATCATCGTGTCGCCCGCGCCGATCTTCGGCGTCAAGCTGATCGAGACGGTGCAGAAAGTCTTCAGTTGGTGCGGCTACCCACTGTTGGTCGATGCGGAAAACTGGATGGCCCATCGTGGCGCCGCGCAGGTGATCCTGAATATCTTCCGCCACTCGCGCACCCCGGGTAACTACGTGATTCTGTCGGGGGATGTGCATTACTCGTTCGTCTACAAAGTACTGATCCGCCAGCGCAATGCCGGGCCGCATATCTGGCAGATCACCAGCAGTGGCATCAAGAACCAATTCCCGCCCCGCCTGCTGGAATGGTTCGATCGCCTCAATCGCTGGCTATATTCACCCCGTTCGCCCCTGAACTGGCTCACCCGCCGTCGCCGCATGCAAGTGGTGCCATACATCCCGGAACATGCCGAGGCCGGCGAGCGCCTGTGGAACAGTGCGGGCATCGGCCAGGTGTTTTTCAACGAGCAGGGCCAGCCCGAGGCGATTTACCAGCACAACGCCAACGGCACGCCACCCACGCGCATGCTGGAACCGCAATAGCCCGGACGGCGCCAATAATGGCGTTTAGCCACATTTTCATCGCCCCTTCTAAGCCGGCAAACCTCGTTGTACAGTACGCGCAGCCACGGAGTATCGGCGTTAACACCTGACTGGCCACAGTGAGCCAGCATCCTCGCAGGGAGCGCGCAGATGGGCGATACATCCGATTTTGATCCGTTGAAAAGTGAGTTTTTCGACGTCAACGCCGACCTGGTCCATGCCATCATGGAACTGGTCAGCGATGGTATTTGGGACTGGGATGCCAACACCGGGTTTGTCTATCGCAACCCCGGCTGGTACGAAATGCTGGGCTACGATCACCACTCCCTGGAAAACACGGTTTTCACCTGGGAAAGCGTGATCCACCCCGACGATTACCCCCATGTGATGAAACTCTTCGACGACTACATCAACAGTCGCACCCCCCTTTATCAGGCCGAATATCGCTGTCGCAAAAAAGACGGCACCTGGTTGTGGATCGAAGACCGAGGCTACATCATCGCCCACAACCCCGATGGCTCGGTGTGGCGCATGGTCGGCGCCCACCGCAGCATTCATCAACGCAAACGTTCCCTGGAACAGCTAGAGCGGCGCAACCAATCCCTTGAAGCGCTGGTAGCCGAACGCACCCGCGAACTGTCGCGGGTCAACCAGCAACTGCAGTTGCAACTGGACGAAAACCGCTCCTTGGCCGAGCGCGATACCCTGACCCGGATTGCCAACCGCTATCGCCTGGAAAAAGTCCTGTTGGAGGAGTGCGAGCGCGCCCAGCGGTTTCGCCTGCCGTTGGCGGTGATTGCCATGGATGTCGATGACTTCAAGCCCATCAACGACCAGCACGGTCACGCCGTAGGTGATGCCACGCTGTTGCGGGTGGTCGAACGCCTGGAACACTGCGTGCGCCAGGGCGACCTGCTCGCGCGCTGGGGAGGCGATGAGTTCATGGTGGTCCTGCCCAAAAGCACCATGGAAACCGCCAGGAAGATGGCCGAGCGCATCCGCCAGGCCATTCACGACATCCCCCCCGTGGGCGATTTCAAGGTGACCTTGAGCCTGGGGGTGGCGCAACGCCTCCCTGACGAGCCCCCCACCAACCTGATGGCCCGGGCAGACCAGGCGCTGTACCGGTCCAAGGCAGCGGGCAAGGACCGGGTTTCACAGTAACCGCGCACAGGCTCCGACAGTCCGCACTACACCAGACTGTAGGAGCCCAGATCAGTAACGCGCGTCCACCGGCTTACCGCCGTTCGGCCAGTCCTTCACCTTGTCCGGGAAGTCAGGGCGTGGTTTTTGCGAGAAGTAGGCAGCGACGTCTACCGCTTCCTGGTCCGACAAGCCGCCCTGGCCCAGTGGGAATTTCTCGTGGAAGCCGATCGGCATGTTGCGTTTGACGAACGCTGCCGCCGTGTAGGTGCGGGCCATGCCGGCGCCGATGTTGAAGGACTGATCGCCCCACAACGGTGGGTACACCAGGCTGCCGTCGGCGCGGGCCAGGCCCTCGCCGTCGTTGCCGTGGCACACCGCGCATTGCTTGGCGTAGACCTGCTCGCCATTGGCCAGGTCGGGCTTGATGGCCGGGTCGATCTTGCCTACGCCACGGCCGGGGACTTTGTCCTCGGGCTTGGTGTTGTTTTTCATCCAGTCGAAGTACGCCACCATCGCCTGCATGTCCGCCGATTGTGGTGGCACGGGCTTGCCATTCATCGAGCGGCGGAAGCAACCGTTGATGCGCTCTTCCAGGCTCACCACCTTGCCAGCACGCGGGGCGTAGCTGGGGAAGAATGCCGACACACCCACGAACGGCGAACCATCAGCCACAGTGCCAGCGTTGAGATGGCAACTGGTGCAGTTCAGCGAGTTGCCGACATTCTCGGGCAGCAGTTCCTTGGTTTGCAGGTGCAGGCGCATGCCGCGTACCACCTGGTCGGCATTCGGCGCCGCCAGCAGGTTGGCCAGGCGCGGCGTCTCGAACGCCGAGGAGTCGGTGCTGACCGGGTTGAGCTGGTCACGCATTTTCTTCACCTGGGCGGTGCTGATTGGCGTGCCTTCGTTACCCCAGCGCGTGCGCACAAAGGTGAGGATTTCCGCTACTTCGTTATTCCCCAGGCGTGCGAAGCCCGGCATGGTGTAGACCCGGGGATGGGCGGCGGTCTCGGCGGTTTCCCAACCGGTGAGGGTGATGTGCAGCAGCGAGGTCGGGTTGCTGGCCACCACGCCGGCGTTGCCGGCCAATGCCGGAAACAGGCCCTTCACGCCCGCGCCGTCGCTGCGGTGGCAATCGCTGCAAAACTGCATATAGCCCAGGCCGCCCCGGCTGGTGAACAAGTCCTTGGGCAGTTCGACAGGGCCTTTGGCGACAGCCGGCATCGGCAAGTCGTCCTTGCCCGGTGGCAGGGATTTGAGATACGTCGCAATGGCCGTCAGGTCGGCATCCGTGAAGTGCTGGGTGCTGTGACGGATCACGTCCACCATGTTGCCCGACACGGTGGCAAAGCGGTTCTGCCCGGTCTTGAGCAACTGCACGGTGTCTTGCACCGTCCACAGGTTGCGCAGGCTCAAGGCACGCCAGTGTTCGACGGTTTCCCCGCCCAGGTAGTGCTCGCCGCTGCTGCCGGCGTCGCTCATGGCTTTTTCCTGGAAGGCGATACCGCGTGGGGTGTGGCACGAGCCACAGTGGCCGAGGCCCTGGACCAGATAGGCGCCACGGTTGAGCACGGCATCCCGGGCCGGGTCGGGCTGGAACGGTTGTTTGTCGAGGAACATGAAATTCCACAACGCCAGGCCCCAGCGCTGGTTGAACGGGAAGCCCATGTCTGCCTCAAGGTTGGCCTTTTTCACCGGCTCGACGGCTTGCATCAGGTAGGCGAACAGGGCCCGCATGTCCTCTTCGCTCATCTTCGCGTAGGACGGATACGGCATCGCCGGGTACAGGTTCATACCGGCCGGTGTCACGCCTTCGCGCATCACGCGGTCGAACTGTTCGAAGCTGTATTGACCAATCCCGGTCTCACGGTCCGGGGTGATGTTGCTGGAGTAGATGGTGCCCATGGGCGTGTTCAGCTCCAGGCCACCCGCCATCTCGGCGCCTTGCTTGGCGGTGTGGCAGGCGATGCAGTCACCCAGTTGGGCAACGTATTTGCCCTGGGCGATCAGTTCGGTATCGGGTTTGGCGGGTTCGTTGGCGTGCAGGGGAAGCGCAAGACACAGCGTCGCCCCCATCAAGGCCAAACGTGACAGAGAAAGGGCCATCGCATTATTCCTTTAATAACCTGGCCTGGGGGTTGGCCCCTGGGTACAGGTTTTGTCTTCGTTTTTATGAGGTCATCAGGCGGATAACCGGGGCTGGGTAAGCCCCGGTTGTGTTGTAGCGGATTTTCGATGGTGGCCCGTTGATATGGATCAGGGCCGAAGCGGTTCAGGCGTTTTGCAGGTAGTGCGCAGCGTCGAGTTCGATCATCACCGGTTGAGGGGTGGCGGCCAGGCTTTGCAACAACGCGTGCAAGGCCTGTGGCGTGTCGGCCGTGTGGTGGGCGACGTGGCAACTGCGGGCCATCGCGGCAAAGTCCGGGGTCAGGATATCCACCCCCAGCGGCGTGATTTCCCGGGCCTGCATATAGTCCCGGATCTCGCCGTAGCACTGGTTGTTCCACACCACCAGGATCACGCCGATGCCGGCCTCGCGGGCCGCGATCAGTTCGTTGCTGGCAAACTGCAGGCCGCCATCGCCCACCAGCGCCACCACCGGCCGCTCGGGCTTGGCCAGCTTGGCGCCAATTGCCGCTGGCAATCCGTAGCCGAGGGTGCCGTAGCCGGTACCGGCATTAAACCAACTGTTGGCCGTCGGGGCCTGGTAGCCCACCGCGCCCTGATACACCGGCTGGGTCGAATCGCCGACGATCAGCGGGTCGACCAGGCTGTCGCGCAGCAGGTCCAGCAGGCCTTGCAGCCCCTGCTGCTTGGCATTCCACGTCTCGCGCTCCAGGCGGTTGACGCGCTGTACGCTGTCCTGTGCCCAACGCCCGCTCGGGGCGGGTGGGCGGACCTCATCCAGCAGCGCCTGCAACCCTTCGCGGGCATCGCCCACCAGCCCGACATGGGCGCGTTGCACGCCCATGACTTGCATCGGGTCGATATCCAGGCGGATCAGCGGCGCCTTGAATTTCAGTGGGCCAAGGCCGAAGAAATCGTAGTCGGTTTCTCCCAGTTCAGTGCCCACGGCGAGGATCACATCGGCCTCGTCAAACAACGAGCGGCCGTGCCTGGAAGACTGCACGCCGTCCAGCAACAACGGGTGGCCCATGGGCAGCAAGCCACGGGCATTGGTGGTCAGGGCCACCGGCGCTTGCAGGCGTTCGGCCAGTTGCTGCAAGACTTCGGCGCAATCACGGGCGCCGCCGCCGGCGAGGATCAGCGGCCGCCGCGCCTCATTGAGCAGGCTCAACGCCGCCCGCAGCGAGGCCGGCGCCGGGGCCGGGGCGCCTGGCAGGCTGCGGGGCATCAGGTTGAGGTCCACGGCGGGCATGTCCAGCACATCCAGGGGGATTTCCAGATGCACCGGGCGTGGGCGCGCGCACTTGAACACGGCGAAGGCGCGGGCCAGCAATTCCGGCAATTGCTCCGGCGATTGCAGGGTATGGCTGAACGCACACACACCAGCGACCATCGCGCGCTGATCCGGCAGCTCGTGCAGGTGCCCGTGGCCCAGGCGCAGGTGTTCGCGGCGGTTGGTGGTGGAAATCACCAGCATCGGCACCGAGTCGGCATAGGCCTGGCCCATGGCGGTCAGAATATTGGTCATGCCGGGGCCGGTGATGATGAAACACACCCCCGGCTTGCCGCTGGCGCGGGCGTAGCCGTCGGCCATAAAGCCGGCGCCCTGCTCATGGCGCGGGCTGACATGGCGCAGGCGGCTGCCGTGCAGGCCGCGATAGAGCTCGACGGTGTGCACGCCGGGGATGCCGAACAGGGTATCTACCCCATAACCTTCCAGCAGGCGAACCAGGGACTGGGCGCAGGTGGTCATTGCTCATTTCCTTCTTATTGTTCTGTGTCGATTGGCCAGACCTTAGGGCGCGCTCGGAGGGCGGACAAGCAAAAAATTTACCGGCCATTGGCAAAAAAAATTCACGGATTGCCGCGCGTCAAAGCCCGCCACCCAGCTGCGATTTCACCCACTCGCCAAATGCCTGTACCACCGGGCGCTCGACTTTCTGGTGATCGGCCACCAGGTAATAGCCACGGTTGGACTCAATCTCGGTCTCGAACGGCCGCACCAGCAAGCCCCTGGCCAGGGCCTCGCCGCTGATCAGGTTGTCGCCCATGGCGATACCCTGGCTGGCGATGCACGCCGACTGCACAAAGTGCGCATCGGCAAACACGATGCCGCGCTGCACGTCCACATTCGGCGCCCCGGCGGCGGCCAGCCAAACGCGCCAGTCGGAGTAGTCGATCATATGCAGCAACGGCGCACCGGCCAGGTGTTCCGGGTTCTTCAGGCCGCCCATGGTGTTGACCAGGCGCGGGCTGCACACCGGGAAGTAGCGCAGCGAGACGATCTTCTGCACATGCTGGTTGGGCCAGTCGCCCATGCCGTAGGCGATAAACAGGTCGGCGCCGTGGTCGCTGGTGTCGTCCGGGGTGCGCGGAGAAATCAGGTGCAGTTCGACCTGTGGATAAAGTGCCTGGAAGTCGGCGATATGGGTGCACAACCAATAGGTGGCAAACCCCGCCGGGCTGCTGATACACAGGCGCCCGCTGACCTGCTGGCCATCGAAACGCTGCCCGGCCTCGAGGATATTGGCCAGCAGCCCGTGGATATCCCGGGCATAGCGCTCGCCCTGCCAGGTGATGCGGATATTGCGCCCGGTGCGCTCAGTCAGGGCAAAACCCAGGGTCTGTTCCAGGCTCTTGATCTGGTGGCTGATGGCGCTGGGGGTGAGGTTCAGCTCGGTCGCGGCCTCGGACACGCTGCCCAGCCGGGCCACCGCGTCCAGCGCCCGCAAGGCGGTCATGGAGGGGTAACGCATGGATGTTCACCTGCTCAAAGATACCCGCACCATAGCCGCAATCGCGCCTGAGACATAGCCGCCGGCGCGCGGGACAGTTGAATTAAATTTCAATATCGAGCGAAAAATGCTCGATTGACCTCAAGTGGCCAGTGGCTATTCTCGACCTGCATCACGGCATTCCAAGACTGGCCGGCGATGGTCGTCAGCGATGACGTGGGCATTCTGGATAAATGCGGTGTTCTGGCGTTTTTCGCTGGCAAGCCAGCTCCTACAGGGGGCGGTGTCCAGGTTGATCAATTTACAAAAATAAAGAGGGAAAACCCTTGAACCCAGTCACCCCGGTGGTCGCCATCGATGCTTTGCACAAGAGCTATGCCGCGCACCATGTTCTCAAAGGCATTTCCCTGCGCGCCAATGAAGGCGATGTGGTGTCGCTGATCGGCTCCAGCGGTTCGGGCAAAAGCACCCTGCTGCGTTGCATCAACCTCCTGGAAATCCCCTGCAGCGGCAGCCTGCGCATCAACGGCGAAGAAGTGCGCCTGAAAAAGGACCGCGCCGGCAACCCGCTGATCGCCGATCCTGACCAGGTGGCACGCCTGCGCACGCAACTGGGCATGGTGTTCCAGAGCTTCAACCTGTGGCCCCACCGCACCGTGCTGGAAAATGTCATCGAAGCACCGGTGTATGTGTTGGGTGAAGACCGCAAGGACGCCATCGCCCACGCCGAGCACCTGCTGGAAAAAGTCGGCCTGGCCAGCAAGCGCGATACCTTCCCCGCCTTCCTGTCCGGCGGCCAGCAACAGCGCGTGGCCATCGCCCGCGCCCTGGCCATGCGCCCGCGCGTGTTGCTGATGGATGAACCCACCTCGGCCCTCGACCCGGAACTGGTCGGCGAAGTGCTGAAGGTGATCCAGGGCATCGCCGAAGAAGGCCGCACCATGATCCTCGTCACCCACGAAATGGCGTTTGCCCGCGATGTATCGAGCAAGGTCATGTTTTTGCACCAAGGGTTGGTTGAAGAAGAAGGCACGCCCCAGCAAGTCTTCCACAACCCCACCAGCGAGCGTTGCCGCCAGTTCGTCATGGCCCAGGACAATCGCGTTTGAACTGCCGCTTCCATCCTTCAAAACAATAACTTCGAAAGGGTCAAGCCATGCATAACTCTCTGAAATCCCTCGCCGCCGGCTGCGTGCTCGCCGTGCTGTCCCACAGTGCAATTGCCGCCGAGAAAATCGTCTTCGGCATCGCCCTGGAACCCTACCCGCCGTTCTCCGAAAAAGCCGGCAATGGCGCCTGGAGCGGCTTCGAGCCGGACCTGATCAAGGCCCTGTGCGAACGCCTGCAAGCCCAGTGTCCGCTCAAGGAAGTGTCCTGGGACGGTTTGATCCCGGCGCTGCAATCGAGCCAGATCGACGTGATCCTCAACTCCCTGAGCATCACCGAGGAGCGCGAAAAGGTCATCGCCTTTACCGCCCCGTACTACCAGACTCCGGCCATGTGGGTCGCCGACAAAAGCCTGGAGCTGGTCACCACCCCCGAAGGCCTCAAGGGCAAGTTGATCGGCGTGCAGGGCTCGACCTCCAACGCCACTTACCTCAAGGCCTACTACGCCAAGGGCTCGACCCTGCGCTACTACAACACCCAGGACGACATGACCGCCGACCTGCAAAGCGGGCGGATCGACGTGATGCTCGCCGACGCCCTGACCATCGAGCCGATGCTCAAGTCTGATGCCGGCAGCGGCCTGGCCGACAAGGGCCTGGCGCCCAAAGACCCGCTGTTTGGGTCCGGCATCGGTGCCGCGGTGCGCAAGGGTGATGACAGCCTGCGCGAGCAGCTCAACACCGCACTGGCGGCGCTCAAGGCTGACGGCACCTACGACAAAATTCGCAGCCGCTATTTCAGCGTCGATATTTCCGCGCAATAACGTCCAACGGAACGCGCCATGATTTCTTTGTCCGAACTCACCCAGCTGTTCGTCGCCGATGGCTGGCTCAACGCCCTGCTCCAGGGGGCGGTGGTGACCTTGCAGATTTCCGCCGGGGCCTTTGTGCTGGGCCTGGGCATCGGCCTGCTGGTGGCCATGATCAAGCTCAAGGGCCCACGCTGGATGGTGCGCCTGGCCAACCTCTACACCACGCTGTACCGCGCGGTGCCGGAGCTGCTGCTGATTTTGCTGCTGTATTACGCCGGCACCGACCTGCTGAACATGGCGATGGCCGCCATGGGCCGCGAGAGCGTGACGGTCAACGGTTTTATCGCCGCCGTGCTGGTGCTGGGCATCGTCCAGGGCGCGTATTCGGCAGAGATCATTCGCGGCGCGATCCAGGCCATTCCCGTGGGCCAACTGGAAGCGGCGCGGGCCTTTGGCATCGAGCGCTGGCTGCTGGTGCGCCGGGTGTTGCTGCCGAGCATGTTGCCGTTTGCCATGGCCGGCCTGTCAAACCTGTGGCTGGTGCTGGTCAAGGACAGCGCGCTGATCAGCATCGTCGGCTACAGCGAGTTGCTCTCGGTGGGCAAACAGGCGGCCGGTTCCACCAAGCATTACCTGGTGTTCTACCTGGCGGTGGCGGCGGTGTATTTCATCATCACCCTGATTTCCAACGGCGCCTTCCGGGTGTTCGAGCGACGGATCAACCGCTGGATGCCGCAGCACTAAGGAGCGCAGCCGATGGACTTTTCATGGATCAACAGTTTTGGCAACGAACTGCTGCACGGCCTGGGCATCACCCTGAAGTTGCTGGCCTTGTCCGGGGTGTTTGGCTTCTTGCTGGCGGTGCTGGTGGCGTTGGGGCGCTTGTCGTCCAACCCACTGATCAGCGGGCCGTTGCGCGCCTATACCGCAGTATTCCGGGGCACGCCGCTGCTGGTGCAGATCTACATCCTGTATTACGGCGTGGGCAGCGTGTTTGCCAGCTACCCGCTGATTCGCGGCAGCTTCCTCTGGCCGTACTTGCGTGAAGGTTTCTGGTACGTGGCCCTGGCGCTGATTTTGTGTGTCGGCGCCTATGTCGGCGAAGTGCTGCGCGGTGCCCTGCGCGCCGTGCCACGGGGCGAACTGGAAGCGGCGCGGGCGTTTGGCATGAAGCGCCTGATGGTGCTGCGCCGGGTCTGGTTGCCACGGGCCCTGGAGTTGGTCAAGCCGACGCTGGTGGGCGAAACCGTGCTGCTGCTCAAGGCGACTGCGCTGGCCTCCACCGTGGCCGTCACCGACCTGCTCGGCGCCGCCAACCTGGTGCGGGCACAGACGCTGCGGGTGTATGAGCCCCTGTTGGCGGTGGCGGTGATCTACATTGTCCTGGCGTTCGTGATCGAACACGTCTTCTCGCGCTGGGGCAAAGTCCCGCAGCGCCAGGCTTGAATCAATTTTAGGAGAACAAGGATGCGTTATTCACCGTTTGTCGAGCGCATTAGTGGCGAGTCCGTCAGCGCCTGGGATATTCACTACGCGGCCGTCGAAGCCCGTGGCCGTGGCGAAGATGTGATTGTGTTGAGCGTCGGCGATCCCGACTTCGCCACCGCCAGTGCCATCTGCGAAACCGCCGTCGACGCCCTGCGCGCCGGCGACACCCATTACACCCACGTCCTCGGCCGACCGGCCCTGCGCGAGGCGATTGCGGCCAAGCAAAGCCGTCTGCAAGGCATCGCCGTACACGCCGATAACGTGGCCCTGGTGGCCGGTGCGCAAAACGGCCTGTTCGCCACCTCGTTGTGCCTGTTCAGCCATGGCGACGAAGTGCTGGTGCCGGAGCCGATGTACCTGACCTACGAGGCATGCATCCACGCCTCCGGTGCGCGCATCGCGACCATCGAGCAACCGGCGGCCAACGGCTTTCGCCTGACCCGCGCGGCCCTGGAAAAAGCCATTAGCGCCAAGACCCGGGGCATTGCCCTGGCCACGCCGTGCAACCCCACCGGGAACGTCTACAGCCGTGAAGAGCTGGAGTTGGTGGCCGAAGTCGCCCGCGAGCATGACTTGTGGGTGATTTCCGATGAGGTCTACGGCCAGATCACTTACGACCAGCCGCACCTGAGCATCGCCTCGCTGCCGGGCATGGCCGAGCGCACCGTGGTGCTCAACAGCCTGTCGAAAACCCATGCCATGACCGGCTGGCGCGTGGGCTGGGTGGTGGCGCCGACCGCATTGGTGGGCCACCTGGATAACCTGCTGCTGTGCATGCTCTATGGCTTGCCGGGGTTTATCCAGGAAGCGGCGATCAAGGCCCTGGAGCTGGATGACGAGGTGGTGAGCGATGCGCGCACCGTGTATCGCCGCCGGCGTGACCTGGTGGTGGCCGGTCTGGGTGACATCGCCGACCTTGATTGCCGGGTACCGCAGGCCGGGATGTTCATGCTGGTGGACGTGCGCCGGACGGGGCTGTCGAGCATGGACTTTGCCTGGCAGCTGTTCCGCGCCACCGGGGTGTCGGTGCTCGATGCCCAGGCGTTTGGCGCCAGTGCCGAAGGCTTTGTGCGCATCTCCTTTACCGTCGCCGACGACACCCTCAAAGACGCTTGCCAGCGGATTGCCGGGTTTGTCGAGGGCCTGCGCGCCAACCGCTGAGTTTTATGTGGGAGCGAGCTTGCTCGCGATGCGGGCAACTCGGTCCCACAGGCACACCACGGTGATGCCATCGCAGGCAAGCCAGCTCCCACCCTTTGATCGTCGCCGCTTCTGAATATTGAGGTTTCCCCCGTGACCGCTTCCGACCAATTCACTTCCACCCACTCCGTTGTCGGCGAGCACGCTGACCTGGTGTTGCACCACGGCCGTTTCTACACCCTCGACCCGGCCCAGCCATGGGCCGATGCGGTGGCGATTCGCGGGGGACGTTTTATCGCAGTCGGCACACTCGCCGACCTGCAACACCTGATCGGCCCGCAGACCCGCCAGCACGACCTGCTGGGCGCATTCTGCATGCCCGGCCTGCACGACATGCACACCCATCCGGACCTCGCCCTGGCGCCACGCTACAGCGATGACCTGGACGTGGGCATCGAAGATCCCACCCCCGAACAACTGGCGGCAGCGATCCACGCCTACGCCGATGCCCACCCAGGCGACGGCTGGATCTACGGCCAGTACTGGGTGCGCTATACCTTCCGCGAAGCCGGCCTGACCCCAGGGCGCGAGTGGCTCGACAGCATCATGCCGGACCGCCCGGTGGCGCTGCTGGACCGTATGTGGGGGACCATGATGGTCAACTCCTGCGCCTTGAAACTAGCCGGCATCGACCGCCACACCGCCGACCCGCGCAACGGCTATATGGAGCGCGACGAACTCAGCGGCGAGCCCAACGGCCTGATGATCGACGGCGCCTACGCGCTGATCCACGCGGCCATGCCGCCGACCCCGGTGGCGGTGCTGCGCCGGGCCTATCGCGACGGCGTGCATTTCCAGAGCTCGCGTGGCGTTACCGCGACCAAGTATGTTCACGTCTGCGAGCGACGCCTGGACGCCCTCAAGGAGCTGGACGACGCGGGCGAATTGAGCCTGCGCGTGGAAGCCGCGATCAGTTGGCAGGACGACATCTTCCCGGTGCGCCGGCGTTGGGAATTGCTCGGCGGCGAGCGTCACTACTATCGCAGCGCGCGGCTGAACGCCAACGCGGTGAAGTTCCACTTCGACGGCACCGTGGAGCCCAAGTCTTCGTACCTGATGACCCCTTGGGCAGCCGACTCCACCTGGCGCGGCAAGCTCAACCTGACCCCGGAACATATCACCGACATGGTGGTGGACATGGACCGGCGCGGCCTGCGGGTGATCGCCCATTGCACCGGCGACGGCGCTTCCGATGTATTTCTCGATGCGGTAGCCGAGGCGCGGCGGGTCAACGGTGACAGCGGCATTCGTCACCAATGTGCCCACAGCACCCTGCTACATCCGGGCAACCTCAAGCGCTTCAAGGCGCTGAACGTGATCGCCGAGTTCTCCCCGGCTGCCTGGTACCCGACGCCGTTTGCCAGCGGCGCCCGCTCAGGTTACGGCGCCGAGCGCCTCAAGCGCATCTACGACTTCAAAGGCGTGCTGGCCGAAGGCGGCCTGGCGGTGATGGGCACCGACTGGCCGGTGGCCTCGATTGACCCGTGGTTGGCCCTGGAAACCATGGTCACCCGGCAAAACCCCTGGAACCAGGAACCGGACTGCTTCGGCGAGCCGATCACCCTGGAGCAGGCACTGCAAGTGGCGACCCTCAACGGCGCCCACGCCATGGGCCTGGAGCACTCCACCGGCAGCCTGGAGGTGGGCAAGTGCGCCGACCTGATCGTGATCGACCGCGACCTGTTCGCCCAGCCCGCGCGCAACTACATCCACCAGACCCAGGTGCTGCTGACCCTGGTCGATGGGCGGCCGGTGTACGACCGCCTCAACACTTTTGAAGGCACGGCGCTGCAAGCCGTGTGGCAAGGCCTGCCGCCGGTGATCGAATGAATAGCGAGCGTATTGCGGTCACGGTAGTCTCGGGCTTTCTCGGCGCAGGCAAGACCACCCTGCTCAACCGTATCGCCCAGCAGCCGCAACATGGGCGCATGGCGGTGATCGTCAATGACTTCGGCGAGCTGAATATCGATGCGGCGATCATCGCCGAAGTCACCGACGCCGTGTTCAGCCTGCAGAACGGCTGCATCTGCTGCACCGTGCAAGAGGACCTGCTGGCGCAACTGGTGAGCCTGAGCCAGATGCGCCCACGCCTGGATCGGATCGTGATCGAGTGCAGCGGCGTGTCCGACCCGCAACGCATTGTACAAACCCTGGGTTATCCACAACTCAAGGCGCACCTGTACCTGGATACGGTGATCACCCTGGTGGACGCCAGCGGCTACAGCACCCTGGAAGGTGAATTCGCGCGCTTGTCCAGGGCCCAGGTGGCGTGTGCCGACCTGGTGCTATTGAACAAGGCCGACCTGGTCAGCGCCGCCGAACTGCAGCGCCTGCGCACCGAGATCGGAGCGCGTACGCGGGTGATCAGTACCGTTCAGGCGCAGATCCCCGACGCCCTGCTGCTGGGCGAACGCAACCCACGCAACGGCCTGACGCCGGTGCCGGCGCCGCACCACGAACTGTTCGAAAGCTGGACCTGGCAGGGCACCCAGGCCCTGCCGGCCAAAGCCCTGCGCGATTGGCTGGGGCAACTGCCCAAGGATTTGTTCCGCCTCAAAGGCCTGGTGCATTTACAGGGCAACGACCAACCCTTCTGGTTGCAACATGTGGGCAACCGCAGCCAGTTCACCCTGGCCGGCGGCGAGCATGCGCAGGATTCATCGCAACTGGTGTTCATCGCCCGACGTGGCAGCGAGCTGCGGGAGCGGCTGGAGACACAACTGCAAGAGATACAGGGCCTGTAGACGCGGATGACGATGAAGGCAGAGTGCCGCCTTGACCTTGCTACCCTGGCCCTTGAAAATGCCCGACGCTTTTTCGTCTCCCCGCTTACAGAAGTAGTGAAATTTCAATGTCCGATTCCCGTACTGAAGAATCCGTAGTCACCTTGCAATCCAAAGCTGAATACGAAAACGCCATCAATCTTTCACAGCATGTGCCAGCGGCCAAGAACATCAGTGAAATGGTGCTGGACGCGTTCCATACCTCCAAGGAAAGCGACCAGATCCGCGAATTGCGCATCGCCATCCGCCAGGCCCACGACGCCTTCGACGATGACCAGGCCTACGACCTGATGGGCCAGCTCAAACAGCTCAAGGACGCCGAAGCGGCCGACAACGCCGCCCTGGAAGACCTGAGCAGCAAGTTTTCGATCAGCCGCATCCTGTCCAGCTTCAAGGACGACCCCGAGTTCCAGGAACTGGTGTATGGCCTGGCGCTCAAGGTGCTGAACCAGACCCACCAGGCCATCAGCAACCCGAGCGCCGGCAAGGGCAAGGCCGCGCGGGCGAAGAAGGAATTGGAAGTGTTTGTGATCAGCAAGGACGGGATCAGCGTGACCCTGCCGCTGCGCACGCCGCGCTCCAAGCTCAATGTCGACCGCGAGGCGCTGGAGTTCCTGGGGTTCAGCTTTGTGGGCGAAGGGGATGAAGCGGAGCTTGAGAGTGAGAGCTTTGTGGATAACTCCGGTGTCGAGCAGCCTTTGACGCGCAAGAGCATCGTCACCGCGCTGCAACAGCAGACTGCGTTTGACGGTTACAGCATCGCCCAGCAATAAGCCCTACCCCCCTCTAAATGTGGGAGCGGGCTTGCTCGCGAATGCGCAGTGTCAGTCACTTATTTGTTGATTGATACACCGCTTTCGCGAGCAAGCCCGCTCCCACAGGTAAGCAGCTCCGCGCTCTGGTTTTGCTGTTGCTTTTGATCTCAGGCGCCCCGTTAAACCACGATGGCCGCAGGCAGGTATTGCGCAGTGGGCACCCCGGCATGGATGCCGGGGTAGCCGCGACACGGCCATGGATGGCCGATCGCGGCGGGCCCACGGAGCAATGCCTGACTGCGGGCATGCCGAGCCTAGGCGAGGCACCGAGTGGTGGGGCAAGAGCCCTTTGCTTACTTTGGGGCTTTTCCAAAGTGAGCCGCCGTCAGGGCGGAACCCTAGGCCGCCGTTACCGCAGAAATGGATATGTACTCATACCAAACCACCCCCACAAAAAAGCCCCGCGCTTCTCTCGAAGGCGGGGCTTTTCATTGCATCCCAACTCAGTGGGCGTAAGTCAGCAGCAACTCTTTCGGCACCTGGAAATCCAGGGACATCATCACGCTCAAGGCCGTGATGGTGAAGATCGAGAAGACGAACAACTTGCGCGCCCAGACAGTGTCATCCACCGCCTTGTAGCCGGTCCAGGCCATGTACAACCAGTACATGCCCATGGCCGCGGCGACGGCGAGGTAGCTCATGCCGGCGTAGCCACTGAAGGTCAACATCAAGGTCGCCACGAGGAAGGCCAGGATGTAGAGCAGGATGTGTTTCTTCGCCACCTGGATGCCGCGCTTGACCGGCAATACCGGAATCGAAGCCGCCAGGTAATCGTTGAAACGGAAGATCGCAATGGCGTAGGAGTGCGGCATCTGCCACAGGCTGAACATCACCAGCAGCACCAGCGCAGCCATGTCGAAGCTATTGGTCACAGCGACATAACCAATCACCGGCGGCATCGCCCCCGACAGGCTGCCCACCAGCGTGCCGTGAACCGACTTGCGCTTGAGGTACAGGCTGTAGAGGCCGACGTAGATGACAAAGCCGATCACGGCAAACAACGCCGCCAGCGGATTGGCCACCGTGTACAGCAATGCCACGCCGGCAACACCGAGGACGGTCGCGAAGATCAGTGCCAGTTTCAGGGAGATTAGGCCCTGGACCAGCACACGATTCTTGGTGCGCTCCATCTTGATATCGATGTCACGGTCGATGCAGTTGTTGAACACGCAACCGGATGCCACAACAAGGGAAGTGCCGATCATTGCCGCCAGGAAGATGGCCAGATCGACATGCCCCTTGGAGGCCAGGAAGAAACCGCCTGCCACAGAAAGCACGTTACCGAAAATGATCCCCGGTTTGGTGATTTGGATAAAGTGCTTGAGCGACATCGGGTCTTACCTCACTTCGCCATCATGTAGGTGTGGATGCTGAACATGATCCACAACGACAGGCCGACCAGCAGCAGGATCACAATGGCCGTGAACACAAACGCAATCACGTTGTTGCGCTGGGCCTGGGAGCGATCCAGGTGCAGGAAGTAATACAGGTGGACAACCACCTGGATCACCGCGAACAACAGCACGATGGCCAGTGTCGTGGCCTTCGGCAAGGTTGGGTACATCACCAGGCCGAACGGGATGATCGTCAGGATCACCGACAGGATGAAGCCGATAGCGTAAGACTTTACGCTGCCGTGGCTCGCATCATGGCTGTCATGGGAGTGTGCATTAGCCATTACAGAGTCCCCATCAAGTAGACAACGGTGAAGACGCAGATCCAGACCACGTCCAGGAAGTGCCAGAACAGGCTCAGGCAGCTCAGGCGGGTCTTGTTGGTCGACGTCAGGCCATGCTTGTTGACCTGGTACATCATGATCGCCATCCAGATCAGACCGGCGGTGACGTGCAGACCGTGGGTACCGACCAGGGTGAAGAACGCCGACAGGAAGCCGGAACGGCTAGGGCCGTAGCCTTCGGAGATCAGCAGGTGGAACTCGTTGATCTCCATGGCGATAAAGCCAAGGCCGAGCAGGAAGGTCAGGCCCAGCCACTTCAGCACGCCCGCCTTGTTGCCACGGAAGAACGCCAGCATGGCGAAGCCGTAGGTGATCGAACTGAACAGCAGCAAGGCGGTTTCGCCCAGTACGTAATTCAGTTCGAAGATGTCGTGGCCCGATGGGCCACCCGCTACGTTGTTTACCAGTACCGCGTATACCGCGAAGATCGATGCAAACAGGATGCAGTCGGTCATCAGGTAGAGCCAGAAACCGTATACGGTCATCTCGCCCGAGTCGTGGTGATGGTCATCGTGCCCATGGTCATCGACATGGGCGTGTCCAGCATTGGTCACTAAGTTCGACATGGTTTAAGCCTGTTCCAACGAGGTTTCAACACGGTTGGCCGGAATCTTCTTCTCGGCTACCAGGCGAGCGTGCTGCTCGGCTTCGATGCGCTCGATCACGTCGACCGGCACCATGTAGCCTTGATCATCACGAGCCGCGTGGATCACGAAATAGATCACGGTGCCAGCCAGGCTTGCGATGGCCAGCCACCAGATGTGCCAGATCATCGCGAAACCGAAGACCGTCAACAGCGCGCCCATCACCACGCCAGTGGCGGTGTTGTTCGGCATGTGGATCGGCTCGTAGCGCACAGGACGCTGGTACGCAGTACCGTTTTCCTTGGCTTCGGTGAACGGATCGATGGTCTCGGCCTTAGGCAGCACGGCGAAGTTGTAGAACGGCGGTGGCGACGAAGTCGACCATTCCAGGGTGTGTGCATTCCATGGGTCGCCGGAGTCGCAGGCGTTTTGCTTGCGGTCACGGATACTCACGTACAGCTGGATCAACTGGCAGGCAATACCGACAGCGATCATCACCGCACCGAACATGGCGACGTACAGGTACGGCACCCACTCAGGGTTGGTAGTGGCGTTCAGACGACGGGTCATGCCCATGAAGCCCAGTGCGTAGAGCGGCATGAACGCGACGAAGAAGCCGGTGATCCAGAACCAGAATGCAGCCTTGCCCCAGCCTTCGTGCAGCTTGAAGCCGAACGCTTTCGGGAAGTAGAAGCTGAAGCCAGCGATGTAGCCGAATACCGCACCACCGATGATCACGTTGTGGAAGTGCGCGATCACGAACAGGCTGTTGTGCAGCACGAAGTCAGCACCCGGGATGGCCAGCAGTACGCCGGTCATGCCGCCGATGGCGAAGGTCACCATGAAGCCCAGGGTCCACAGAACCTGGCTGGTGAAGCGCAGGCGGCCGTGATAGATGGTGAACAGCCAGTTGAATAGCTTCACCCCCGTCGGGATCGAAATCAGCATCGTCGCCAGGCCGAAGAAGGCGTTGACGCTGGCCCCCGAACCCATGGTGAAGAAGTGGTGCAGCCAGACCATGAAGCCCAGTACGGAGATCGCGCCCGAGGCGTAGACCATCGAGTGGTGACCGAACAGGCGCTTGCCGGTAAAGGTCGAGATCACTTCGGAGAAGATACCGAACGCTGGCAGGATCAGGATGTACACCTCAGGGTGACCCCATGCCCAGAACAGGTTCACGTACATCATTGGATTGCCACCAAGTTCATTGGTGAAAATGTGGAAATCCATGTAACGGTCAAGCGTCAGCAGGGCCAGGGTAGCGGTCAGGATCGGGAACGAAGCCACGATCAGGACGTTGGCCCAGGTGCAGGTCCAGGTGAAGATCGGCATGTCCATCAGCTTCATGCCTGGGGTACGCATTTTCAGCACGGTGGCCAGGAAGTTGACCCCCGTCAGCGTCGTACCCAGCCCGGATAGCTGTAGCGCCCAGATGTAGTAATCCATCCCCACGCCCGGACTGTATTGCAGCCCCGACAACGGCGGATAGGCAACCCAACCGGTCTTGGCGAATTCGCCGACGCCCAGGGACAGGTTGATCAGCACGACGCCGGAAACCAGCAGCCAGAAGCTCAGGGAGTTGAGGAACGGGAACGCAACGTCACGCGCACCGATCTGCAGCGGCACTGCCAGGTTCATCAGGCCGGTGAAGAAAGGCATCGCCATGAAGATGATCATGATCACACCGTGGGCGGTGAAGATCTGGTCATAGTGTTCAGGCGGCAGGTAGCCAGGCGAACCCTCGGTGGCCATGGCCAACTGGGTACGCATCATGATGGCGTCGGCAAAACCACGCAGCAGCATGACCATGGCGACGATGATGTACATCACGCCGATTTTCTTGTGGTCGACCGACGTCAGCCACTCGGTCCACAGGTAGGTCCACTTCTTGAAGTAGGTGATTGCCGCAAACAGCGCCAGACCACCCAGCGCGATCATGGCGATGGTCACCATCACGATCGGCTCGTGGAATGGGACCGCTTCCCAACTTAATTTACCAAACATCGTTTACTCCTCTGCCCCGGCAGCTGAATGCGAATTTGCGTCCGTCCCTTCCACAGCAGCCACTTCTTTCTTCTCGTGCTTGACCGGCTTGCCTGGTTTCATCCCTTCATACTTATCGATGATTTTCTGAAACAGGTCCGGCGTGTACGAGGAGTACAGCTCTACAGGGTTGTTCTGGCTTGGCTTGGCAAGGGCTTCGTATTCAGCTTTTTCAAGCTGTTTTGGTGAGCTCTTGGCTTCTTGTACCCAGGCATTGAAGTCTTCCTGGGTGGTGGCGATTGCTTTGAATTTCATGCCGGTAAAGCCCGCGCCACTGTAGTTGGCGGAGATACCGTCGAGCTCGGCGTTCTGGTTGGCAATCAGGTGCAGCTTGGTCTGCATGCCCGCCATCGCGTAGATCTGGCCACCCAGGCCCGGGATGAAGAACGAGTTCATCACCGCATCCGAGGTCACTTTGAAGTTGATCGGGGTGTTGGCCGGGAACACGATCTTGTTGACGGTGGCGATCCCTTGCTCGGGATAGATGAACAGCCACTTCCAGTCCAGCGCGACCACTTCGATAGTGATTGGCGGCACGTCGGATTCCAGCGGACGGTAAGGGTCCAGCTCGTGGGTCGACTTATAGGTGATGTAACCCAGGGCGATGATGATAAGTACAGGTACCAGCCACACCGCGATCTCGATCTTGGTGGAGTGCGACCACTTCGGCGCGTAGGTGGCCTTGGTGTTGGACGCGCGGTATTTCCAGGCGAACGCGAAGGTCATCACGATCACCGGCACCACGACCAACAGCATCAGCAAAGTGGCCGTGATGATCAGGTTACGTTGCTCCACGCCGACCTGACCCACAGGGTCGAGCAGCGTCCAGTTGCAGCCTCCCAGCAATAACATGCCGAAAAGCGGCACTATGCCTAGTAATCGGGTGTACCTGTTTTTACTCATCTCACGACCTCTAAAGCAGCTTGCGCAATGCAGTTGGGTTTTGATCGCCAACACTTCACCCTGCCAAGGGTTGGCATTTCTCTTCGATTGAATAAGGGCCTGCCCGGCGCTTCATGCGCTGATCGACACGTCCAGGTCTGGCGGTGAATTCTTATTCGATTTCGTTGGTCAAAGGCCTTGTTACAGACCAATTCCATTTGGTGCGGATAGTTGAAAGGCTGCCGGCACCTGGGGTCGCATGAAGCAATGTTTTCGCCTCTCGACCGCCCTATTTGCTCAGGGTTGAGCAGCACCGGACACTCAGTGCGGGCGATTGTAGTTAGCTAGCGATGTATAAACCATGACTTATAAAGAAATAATTTTTATCGATTCCAGCAATAATCCTGCGCCATTGTTGCAAAGGTTCGGGATCCTATCGCGTTTGATTCTCAACAAAAACCACAAAAAATGCTGTGTTATTGCCTAATGTGTCGCACCTCAAGGCCCCTTTCAGGGTCGCCAAACCCCAGGCAAGCCCGCTAAAAACAAGGCATTCGCCGATCACCAGAAGTTCTCGAGAGCACGCCGTGCGCGGGGTCGGCCGGGGTGGAAAGTGACAGGCAGCAGCCCCCGACCAATGGTCGATTAAGCGCCCTGGCGCGGGGTGGGAAACGTCCTGCGACGCCCTCAGTGTGACAACGTGTCGCACGTTGCGCGCCGCCAATCTTGTCCGGCGTCACGGTCCTTTCACAAAATCCCCGCACACAAAAACGCCCCGGCCTGCATCAGCAGGACCGGGGCGTTTTGTAGGACGATTTAAGCGCTGTGCTTGCGATTGCGGTAAATGCCCAGGGGCACCAGGATCACCGTCAACACGAACGCCACCAGCGCCCACTGCGCCAGGGACAAGCCCAGCACCGGCGGGTATGGCGTGCTGCAGAAACCATCGACCTGGAAGCCCAGGGGGAAGATCTTCGCCAGGGGCAGGTCATCGACAATCGGCTGCAGCACATCGACGCCGCAACTGATGGCCGGGTAGAACTGGGTGTACACATGATGCCCGGCGGCAGCGACACCGCCGAGGGCGCTGAGCACGACCAGCACTTCAAAGATCGTGACACTGCGTTGGGTACGCATGGCCGCGCCGATAAAGGCAAAGAGCGCAATCAGCAGCAAGGCATAGCGCTGCAGGATGCACAGCGGGCATGGCGCTTCGCCCAGCACTATCTGCATATAGAGTGCGCCACCGATCAGCGCCAGGCAGATGATCCCCAGCAACACCAGGAAGCGCCGCTCCCGCCCCAACCGCATTTCGTCAATCATCCCCGTTTCCCTTTGCCTAATGATGGGTGTGCCAATGGCCGCAAGTTTACACACAGGAGGTGAAAATTTAGCAGTAGGCGTCGGCATCTTAGGCGCAGGCGGGTTAACGACACATTAATGTGGTGGTCTTTCGGGCCTCATCGCGAGCAAGCCCGCTCCCACATTTGAATGTATTCACACATCAAATTGTGGGAGCGGGCTTGCTCGCGAAGACGCCAATACGGTGCTGAAGAGCGGCCGCTTATTCCAGCGCCGCCGCCGGCCCGAAGAACTCATACCGGCTCTGCTTCTCAGGCACACCCAAAGCCTTGAGGTGACGCTTGATCGCACTCATGAAGCCCTTAGGCCCCAGGAAGTAGGCATCCACATCACGCTCCTCAGGTAACCACGCCGCCAGTTGCTCCTGGGTCAGCATGCCGAGCTTGTCCGCCGCCGGGCTGATGCCGTCGTCTTCGGCATAGCAGTAAAAGCGCTGCAATTGCGGATGACGTGCAGCCAGGGCATCGACCCAATCACGAAACGCATGCACGCCGCCATTACGCGCGCAGTGGATAAAGTGCACCGGGCGCTCGGTGGCCAGCGCCGCTTCCAGCATCGGCAGGGTGGGAGTGATGCCCACCCCGCCGCTGATCAGCACCAAGGGCTTGTCGCTGGGCACCAGGGTGAATTCCCCCGATGGCGGGAACAGGTCGATGGTCGCGCCCACATGCATCTGATCATGCAGATAGTTGGACACGCGCCCGCCCGCTTCGCGCTTGACACTGATGCGGTACAGGCCCGCGTCGGTGCGCGCCGACAATGAATAGTTGCGGCGCACTTCTTCGCCATCGAGGATCAGCTTCAGGCCGATGTACTGGCCGGGCTCGGCAGCGAGGATTGGGCCGTTGTCCACCGGGGCAAAGTACAGGGAGATGATTTCACTGCTCTCCTCCACACGCTTGACCAGCAAAAACGGGCGCGCCCCGCGCCAGCCGCCAACGGCCTGGGCTTTTTCGTCGTAGATCGCGCTTTCTGCGCCGATCAGGATGTCGGCCAACTGACCATAGGCCGCGCCCCACGCGCTCATCACTTCTGGGGTCGCGATTTCGTCACCCAGCACCTCGGAAATCGCCCGCAGCAGACAGTTGCCGACAATCGGGTAGTGCTCCGGGAGGATTTGCAGGGCCACGTGCTTGTTGATGATCTTGGCCACCAGGTCGCCCAACTGGTCCAACTGGTCGATATGCCGCGCGTACATCAACACGCCGTTGGCCAGGGCACGGGGCTGGTCGCCGCTGGCCTGGTGGGCCTGGTTGAACAGCGGGCGCACTTCGGGGTATTCGGACAGCATCATGCGGTAGAAGTGGGTGATCAGGGCTTCGCCACCGCTTTCCAGCAGCGGCACAGTGGACTTGACGATGGCACGGTCTTGAACGCTAAGCATGGGGAGACTCCTGAGCCTTTGGGGCTTCTGACTGATTACCCTGTAGCACTCAGTATTCGTGCCAACTAATAAACCTATATTTATCAGTGAGTTAATTTATAAGTAGTCAATATGACCTCCTACACTTTATAGTCATTAGGACTACAAGGAGTCATTATGACTGCACACTCCCTGCTCACCACCCTGCTGCCACTGGTGGCTGACCTGTCCCGCGAACTGCCGGAAGGCGAACGTTACCGACGCCTGCTGCAAGCCATGCGCACCCTGCTGCCCTGCGACGCCGCCGCGCTGTTGCGCCTGGACGGCGAATGGCTGGTGCCGCTGGCCGTGGACGGCCTGAGCCCGGACACCCTGGGCCGGCGCTTCAAGATCAGCGAACACCCGCGCTTTGCCGTGCTGCTGAGCAGCCCCGGCCCGACCCGTTTCGACAGCGACAGCGAACTGCCCGACCCCTACGACGGCCTGGTCGATGGCCTGCACGGGCACTTGGAAGTCCACGACTGCATGGGCTGCCCGCTGTTTGTCGACGATCATCCCTGGGGCCTGCTGACCCTGGATGCCCTCGACACCGAACGCTTCGAGCGCGTCGAACTGGACGCCTTGCAGGCCTTCGCCAGCCTCGCCGCCGCCACGGTCAATGTGGCCGAACGCATGGAACACCTGGCCCTGCGTGCCGAGGACGAACACCAGCGCGCGGAAATCTATCGCCAGGCCAGCGGCCAGCAGCACAAGGAAATGATCGGCCAGAGCAAGACCCACAAACGCCTGGTGGAAGAAATCAAACTGGTGGGCGGCAGCGACCTGACCGTGTTGATCACCGGCGAGACCGGGGTTGGCAAGGAGCTGGTGGCCCAGGCCATCCACGCGGCCTCGCCCCGCGCCGAGAAACCGTTGATCAGCCTCAATTGCGCCGCCCTCCCGGAAACCCTGGTGGAAAGCGAGCTGTTCGGCCATGTGCGCGGCGCGTTTACCGGCGCGCTGAATGAGCGTCGGGGCAAGTTTGAATTAGCCAATGGCGGCACCCTGTTCCTCGATGAAGTGGGTGAGTTGTCGCTGACGGTCCAGGCCAAGCTGCTGCGGGTCCTGCAAAGCGGGCAGTTGCAGCGGCTCGGTTCGGATAAGGAGCACCAAGTGGACGTGCGCCTGATCGCCGCCACCAACCGCGATCTCGCCGAGGAAGTACGCAACGGCCGCTACCGCGCCGACTTCTATCACCGCTTGAGCGTGTACCCCCTGCAAGTGCCGGCCCTGCGTGAACGCGGGCGCGATGTGTTGCTGCTGGCAGGCTTTTTCCTTGAACAGAACCGCTCGCGCATGGGCCTGGGCAGCCTGCGCCTGACCAGCGATGCCCAGGCGGCGTTATTGGCCTATGGCTGGCCCGGGAATGTACGAGAGCTGGAACACTTGATTGGCCGCAGCGCGCTGAAGGCCCTGGGCAATTGCCGCGAGCGGCCGAAGATCCTCAGCCTCAGTGCCAAGGACCTCGACCTACCCAATGAATCTGCGCCATTGATCGAAGCGCCCGTGGAACTCGCACCGGTGACCGGCGATCTGCGCCAGGCGACCGCGCACTACCAGAGGCAAGTCATCGGCGCTTGCCTGGAGCGCCACCAGCACAACTGGGCCAGCGCCGCCCGCGAACTGGGCCTGGACCGCGCCAACCTGGGGCGCATGGCCAAGCGCCTGGGCCTGAAGTAACGCGAATCACCCTGTGGGAGCTGGCTTGCCTGCGATAGCGGTGGGTCAGTCAGCATAGGCATTGCTGATTCACCGCTATCGCAGGCAAGCCAGCTCCTACATTAGATCTTCTTACACATTAGGTTTGCTTCGGTTGAAAAAGCGGGCTCACAGCTGCAACCGCCCTGGGCTTACGAAACACCAACACATTCCCCAGCATCACCAGCACCAACCCGGCCAGCGCCGGGGCGGTCCATTGGTAGCCTTCGACCAGCGCCGAGACGTTCAGCGCCACCACCGGGAACAATACGGTGCAATACGCCGCCCGCTCCGGGCCCATGCGGCCGACCAGGGTCAGGTAGGCGGTAAAGCCAATCACCGACCCGGGGATCACCAGGTACAGCAACGAGCCGATGTAGCGGGTGTTCCACTCCATCTCAAATGGAATGCCCTGCACTACGCAGTACAGCGCCAGCATCGACGCGCCATAGGCCATGCCCCAGGCGTTGGTGGTCAACGGCCTGAGCCCGGCTTTCTGTTGCAGGCTCGACAGCATGTTGCCCGCCGAAAAACACAGGGTCCCCAACAGCGCCAGGCCCAGGCCCAACAGTGTCTCGGGGCTGGCGGTGTGCCCGGCAAGTTCGGGCCAGAACAAAAACCCCAGGCCCAGCAAACCAAGGCCACCGCCCAGCAATACATTGCGCGCGATTTTCTGGCCGAAGAACACCCGGGCATTCAGCGCATTCCACAACGTCGCGGTAGAGAACACCACGGCCACCAGGCCGCTGGGGATCCACTGACTGGCCGTGAGGAAGCACATGAAGTTCACGCAAAACAGGCACAAGCCCTGGGCCAGGCAGATCAGGTGCCCACGGCGGTTCATCACCTGCAGTTTGCGGCTGAGCAGCAGCAACACAAACAGCACCAGCGCCGCCAGGCCGAAGCGATAGACGATGGAGACCGGAATCTGCACCACGCCCAACTGCCACTTGAGGGCGATCCAGGTCGTGCCCCAGATCAGCACGGTCAGTAAATACAAAGATAGGTTCATGGCGCACTCCGGTGGTTGAGCCACAGTTTCACCCCGCCTTGCTGCCAGGCACTTGCAGATTCTTGCGCTTTTGTCGGGCCGAGGGATCACAGCGCCGGCCGCCGGGAGTAGGATGCAAGGCGTCGGAGAGAACCCCATGCCTGCACTGGAAAACCTACAAGTCTTCAAAGCCCTGAACAGTTCGCCCAACGCTCGCCTTGAGCTGTGCGCCGAGCTCGGTGACGGCTTGTCTGCGGCTTTGTGGAGCAACCACCACGACTCCCAGGACTACGAAGCGCCCAGCCATCACACCCTGTCCTGCTACGTGGGCGGCGGCACCGAGACATTTCGCCGTGGCCAGCCCGGCACCAAGGGCGGCCCCGATAAATTGTGCATCCTGCCCGCCGAACATCAGTCGGCCTGGGTGATCAACGGCGAGATCCGCCTGGCCCACGTGTACTTCAGCCCAGAGCAATTTGCCCTGGGTTGCATCACCCTGCTGGACCGCGAACCCCGGGCGCTGCAACTGCGCGAAAGCACATTTTTGGAAGACCCGCAGCAAGCCCGGCGCTTTCACCAACTCATCGGGCTGAACTGGCAGGAACCCGCCGAACGCCTGCTGACCAGTAGCCTGGCCCATGAAATGCTCAGCCACACCCTGCTCAGCCAGGTCGGCCTGCGCGAAGGCTTGCGGCTCAAGGGCGGATTGGCGGCGCATCAACGCCGCCAGTTAGTGGACTACATCGAGCAGCAACTGGCCGAGCCGATCAGCCTGGGGCAACTGGCGGGGCTGTGCGCCTTGTCGGAATACCACTTTGCGCGGATGTTTCGCACAAGCTTTGGCCTGCCGCCCCACCAATATGTGCTGACCCGCCGCCTCGCGCAGGCCCAGGCCCTGTTGCGCAGCGGGTCAATGCCGCTGGGGGAGATTGCCCTGGCATGCGGGTTCTCCAGTGCCAGCCACTTTACCAACCGGTTTCGCCAGGCGATGGGAGCGACACCGGGGGAATATCGGCAGGCGTTCCGACCCTAGTTGCCTTGACACAGAACTAATAGGGCATGGGATTTTGTGGGAGCGGGCTTGCTCCCACATTGTTCAATCGCGGCTTTGCGCCAGGACCACGGCCACTCGATCTTCCAACGCCTTGATCCGACTCCCCTCCACCACATAGTTGTTGGTCAGCATCGAAAACACCAACCGCCGCCCACCCGCATCGGTGATGTAGCCCGTCAACGAAGACACCCCACCCATCGACCCCGTCTTGGCCTGCAGGTTGTTTTGCGCCGCAGTCCCGCGCAGGCGGTAACGCAGGCTGCCGCCACCGAGGCGATCCGGGTTACCGGCGATGGGCAGCGCGTCGTACCAGGCGTTGAACCATGGCTGTTTGCCCATGGCCAGCAACAGGTCGGTGAAGTTCTGCGCCGACACCAGATTACGTCGCGACAAACCCGAGCCATCCACCTGGCTTAATGTTGCCGGGTCCAGGCCCTGGCGCTTGAGAAAGTCAGCCACCGCCGCAACCCCGGCCGCCGCCGTGCCGGCGTTGGCCTGTTGACGTCCCATGGCCTTGAGCAACGCTTCGGCCATGCTGTTGTTGGACAGTTTGAGCAAGGGCCGGATCAGCTCCTGCAACGGCGCCGACTGGTGCGTCGCCAACACCGTGGCGGTGGCCGGGCTGACACCACCGATCACGCGCCGACCCTGCACGCTGATCCCCTGCTGCGCCAAGGCCTGGGCGAACAGATTGGCCACCAGTTGCGTCGGCTCCCACACGCTGACCCATTGCCGGCTTTGCGTCCCCGGCGTCAGCGTGCCACTGAGGCGCAGCAGGTTGCTGCCATGCTGGCGATTGAGCCCATAGCTGTTGCCCGGACCGCTGAGCGCCAGGTTGCTCAGTTGCACATAATCAGTAGGCGGGCTGAGGGTGACGCCCAGCGGTTGGCCGACCGCCATGGGTGCCTTGGCCGTGACGATCAAGGTGCCCGCATCAAAATCAGCATTGGGCGACACGGTCAGTGCGGAAATCTGCGCGCCGTAATACTTGTCTTCGTCGTCGTGGGCCCAATCCACACCCAGGCGTTCGGCGTCGAACCAGCTGTCATCGAACACCAGGTCGCCCTCGATCTGCCGGATGCCCTGCGCGGCCAGGTTCGCCGCCAGGGCCTGGTAATCCGCCCACTGGATCGTCGGGTCGCCCAGGCCTCGCAGGTACAGATTGCCCAGCAGGCGCGAGCCTTGTCGGCTGCCGGTGCTCAGCAACTGCGTAGAAAACCGATACTGCGGGCCCAGTACATCCATGGCCGCCGCCGTGGTCAGCAGTTTCAGGCTGGAGGCCGGCACCAGCCGCGTGCGGGGGTTGTGCTGGTACAGCGTGCTGCCGCTGCGGGCGTCACGCACCATCAACGAAACGCTGGCCCCGGCCAGGGCCGGATCGGCCAGCAATTGCTCCAGCGCCTGCTCGCCGGTTTTCGAAGGGCTGGCACAGCCACCCAACAACAGGCTTACGCCCACCAGCATGGCGCTGGTGTGTATCCATCGTCCCAACTGCATCAAACCGTCCCGGCAATCCTCAAAGAGCGCAACGCTAGCAGCTCAGGCCGCCAGCGTCATCGCCGACGGTCAGAACTCCAACGTGCTGGACAACGACACCTGGCGCGCATCGCCCATGGACACAAACAACCGGCTGACGGCCGAGGTGTAGTAGGTGCGGTCAAACAGGTTCTTCACGTTTAGCTGGAACTTGACCTTCTGCCCGTCGACCTTGGTGTCATAGGTGGCAAACGCATCGGCCACGGTGTAGCCCGGCAGGTCGAAGCTATTGAGTGCATCGCCGGCCCGCTCGCCGACGTAACGCGCACCGGCACCGACGCGCAGCTGGTCGCCGCCGACGATAGTGCCGAAGTCGTACACGGCTGAAACAGAACCGGAATTTTTCGCCACGTTTTGCAGGCCTTTGCCTTTGTAGGCCGGGTGCTCGGTGACTTCGGCATCGGTGTAGGCATAGCTGCCGATCAGGCTCCACTGGTCGGTCAACTGCCCGCTCAGGTCCATTTCCAGGCCACGGGAGCGCACCTTGCCGGCGACGCTGTAGATCGAGGTCGCGCCCTCGGTGATCGACACCAGCACGTTGCGTTTGTGGATATCAAACAAGGCCACGTTGGCGGTAATGCGCCCCGGCATATCGAACTTGGCCCCAAGCTCCCAGGACTTGGACTGTTCCGGGGCGATGCTGCCGTCGATCACCATCTTGTTGTCCAGCGGCGCAATGGTGGAGTTGGGTTTGAACGATTCGGTGTAGCTGCCATAAAACGACAGCTCATCGGTGTAGCGGTACACCAGGCCGGCGCGGGGCACCCACATCTGGCCGTTGCTGTCGGTGTTGGCCGTGAACGGGCGGCCCTTGCCGGCGTACTGGTCGTACGTCTGGAAACGCGCCCCGCCGACCAGGATCCACTGGTCAGTCAGGTGGATGGCGTCCTGGAAAAACACCGAGTCGCTGCGCAGCAGGTCAGTCTGGTTGCTGTCCGGCGCGCTGACGGTGGTGCCCGCCACTTCGCGGCCGTACACCGGGTCGTTGTAGTTGAACACGCTGCGGCTGGCCTGGCGGATCAGGTCGGCGCGGTAGATTTTGCGGTATTCGTCATCCAGGCCAAACACCAGGTCATGGCGCATGCCGGCCACGTCCACCTTGCCTTCGAGGCTGACGGTAGTGAAGCGGTCGGTGGTCAGCGCGCCCTGGGTGCCGTCCATATTGCGCGTCAGCACGCCGTTGGCGTTGACCTTGCTCACGCGCACCTGGCTGGCGTCGTAGGTTTCGCGGTTCCAGCTGTAGCCGAAGTGGGCCTTCCAGTCGTCGTTCAGGTCATGGTCGACCTCAAGGCGATACAGGTCGGAGCGGCCTTCCATATTGTTGAACGGTTCATCCAGGCGGCGCGTGGCGGGGATATCCAGGGGGTGATTGGTCGTGGGGTCGATGGCCGTGCCACGGTCGAACGGCGAGAGAAACTCGCGGTGCTCGTAGGCCAGCAACACCTTGGTGGCGTCGCCGTACCAGGCCAGGGATGGCGCGATCAGGCTTTCGCGGTAAGTGCCGAAATTGCGCCAGTAATCCTCATCTTCGTGGTCGAGAATCAAACGATAAGCCAGGCCGCTGTCGCCAATCGGGCCGGTGGTGTCGAGGTTGCCGCCGCTGCCGTTCTTACCGCTGCCATAGGTCGAGCCGCGCACGGTCAGGGCGGTGGATGGGGTCAGCTCGGGTTTCTTGCTGACAATATTGATCACCCCGCCCGGGTCCTGGATGCCATACAGCAACGACGCCGGGCCCTTGAGCACTTCGACGCGCTCGGCGGTTTCGTTCAGCGCCCGGCCCTGCACCACGGGCATGCCGTCGCGCATGACCGAGCCATTGCGGTTGTCGCCAAAGCCCCGCAGCATCACCGCATCCTGGGTGCTGCCCAAGGTGTTGGCCTGGGTGATGCCGCTGACGTTGGCCAAGGCATCGTCGAGGTTGCGCGGCACCTGGTCGCGCATCACTTGGGCCGGCACCATGTTCACGGTTTGCGGGGTTTCCAGCAGCAGGCCCTGGGAGCGCATGACCGAGCTGGTGGGCGGTGGCTGGTAGCTGGTGGCTTGCTGCTGGTTGACGCCGCTGATGGTGGTGGCGCCAAGATTGACCGCGCCTTCGCTAGGCAGCGGTTCCAGGGCCAGGGTGCGGGCGTCGATCTGGCGGAAGGTCAAGCCGGAGTTACCCAACAGGCGCTGCATGGCCTGGGCGGCGCTCATCCGCCCACTGACGGCCGGGGCGTTGAGGTTGTAGGGAGCTTCGTCGGTGTAGACCACGCTGATGCCGGTCACCCGGCTGAAATCGCTCAGCGCCTGGGGCAACGGCTTGGCCGGCAGTGCAAAACTGAAGACTGCGCTCTGCTCCTGCGCCGCTTGCGCCAGGCTCAGGGGCTGTAATGCCAGGCCGGAAGCGGCCAGAAGGGAGGCTCCCAGCCACTGTTTAACCGAACTGCCTGCCGCCGACTTTGCCCTGGACTTCATACTTGAGAACCCGTGTAGAGAACGCTGTTAATGCGAATTGATCGCAGTTTCAAGCACTACACGAATGGCGCGGGGTTTTACCTCAGGTGAAATTGAAAATAATTTCACCCTCAGCCTTTGTTCTTGTTTTTCGCCCCGCCCTGCCGGGCCTTGAAGCGTGGGTTGGATTTGCAGATCACATAGATCCGCCCCCGGCGCTTGACGATCTGACAGTCGCGATGGCGGTTCTTGGCTTCTTTGAGTGAGGACAGGACTTTCATGGGGTGGCTCCTTGATAGGGATGTAATAACGTATCATAAATGTAAATAAGAATAGTTATCAACCTTTGTTCGGACCTTCCCCTAAACCAGCTCCCACAGGAACGCAGCTTCGCGCTCTGGCTCTGCTGTTGCTGTGCTTTTGATCTGGCTTTTGATCTCAGGCGCCCCGTTAAACCACGCTGGCCGCAGGCAGGTATTGCGCAGTGGGCACCCCGGCATGGATGCCGGGGTAGCCGCGACACGGCCAGGGATGGCCGATCGCGGCGGGCCCACGGAGCACTGCCTGACTGCGGGCATGCCGAGCCTAGGCGAGGCACCGAGTGGTGGGGCGAGGACCTTTTGGTTACTTTTGGGTCCCAAAAGTGACCCGCCGTAAGGGCGGAACCCTAAGTGGCCGTGACCGCAGGAATGGATATGTACACAGAGCGAGTTGTGTCGATACTCATGCTGCGATGGCTCCTGAAGGGTTGCGCAGCTCTTCCAGACGCCATCGCGGGCAAGCCCGCTCCCACAGGGGGTGGCTGGTTTTCAGCGGACGACGATCAACCGCCCCAACACACTGTGCTGCTCAAAACCCAGCACCGCTTGCAATGCGTTGAGCACCGCCTCCGGGTCCTTGCTCGGGAAGCTGCCGCTGACCCGGCGGGCGCCGAGTTCGTCATCAAGCAGCAGGATGCGGCCAGGGTAGTAACGGCCAAGGTCCTTGAGCACATCGGCCAGCGGGGTCTTGTAGTAGTTGAGCCAGCCGTCGCGCCAGCCCAGGCGCGATTCACTGTCCGCCGCATGCCGCTCATCAGCCACACCCTCGGCGTAGGCCACTTGCTGGCCGGCCGTCAGAATCTGCTGAGTACCCTGGGTCGAGGGTGTAACCCCGACCCGCCCCGACAACACCGTCACCTGGGCGCCCGCCGGTTGCAGGCGCACTTCGAACTGCGTGCCCAACACCCGCACTTCGCCACTGCCTGCGTGCACTACAAAGGCTTGCCCGGTGTGGGTCACGCTGAAAAAGCCGGCGCCACGGCGCAGTTGGATGTGCCGCTCGCCGTGGCTGAAATCCACGGCAATCGCGCTGTCGGCATCCAGGGTGACTTGGCTTTGATCGGCCAGGGTCACGGTTTTGACCTCACCCGGCGCACTGACGTAATCGGCGCCCAGGTCATCGACCCAGCGCTGTGGCTGCCAACCGGCGCCCATCGACACCATCAGCACCAGGCACGCCGCCATCGCCAGTGCCGCCGACCAGCGGCGCATACGGGAGCGTTTTGCGCCGTCCATGGCCTTGAGGTAACGCTGCAGGGCCAACGCGTCTTCGGCGGCCAGGGTGCGCGCCGGCACTTCGCTCAATTCCCACAGCACCTGGGCCTGGGCATACGCCTCGACGTGGGCCGGGTCGGCGCGCAACCAGTGGCTGAAGGTGGCCTGGTCACCACTGCTGGGCGCATCGTGCAACAGGCTGAGCCAGGCCAGGGCGGCCTGTTCCTGGGCGGGCGTCGGGGTGACGTTCACGGTGCTTTCCCTGGCGAGCGTGGCGGATGGGCTTGCCGAAGGCTGGCTTTGCAGGCTTCGAGGGCACGCATCATATGTTTTTCCACGGCACTTTGGGACAGGCCCATGGCCTTGGCGATTTCGGCGTATTTGCGCCCGTGGATGCGGTTGAGCAAAAAGATCTGCCGCGTACGCTCCGGCAAACTGCGCAGCGCCGCTTCCACATGGCGCAGATCGTTGCCCGCTTCCAGCGCAGCCTGGGGCTCGGAGCCATGATGATCCTGCTGCTGCGGCAACCAGCCTTCAGTGCCGCGCACCCGCGCGTTTTCGCTGCGCAGGTGGTCGATGGCAATATTGCCGGCGCAGCGCAGCAGGTAGGTGCTGAGTTCTTCGACCTGCACCAGGGGTCGGCGCCAGAAGCGCAGGAACAAATCCTGCACCAGGTCCGCCGCCGTCGCACGACAGCCTACGCGGCGGCTGACCAACGCCTCCATCTGTGAGCGCTGGGACAAAAACACCTGTAGGAAATGTGCGCGCCCGCCCGACGATTCAGCGTGAGGGTGATCCTGGGGCTCGGGCGGCGTGGTGATCATCAACGGTGCTCAGAGGGTCGCGAAGGCCACAACGGGGCTGGCCAGCAGGCCAACGCCCGCGAGGATCAAGGCCAGCCTTGGCCGATACGGCAACAGCAACACCAGCAACAGCCCACTGAGCATCAGCACCGCACACCAGTCCACCAGGCCCCGGCTCCAGCCGGCCAGGTGCACCGCCGGCCAGATCGACAGCCCCAACAGCAGCCAGCCACCCACGCGCAACCCCAGGCGCCGCCGTGGCGAAGGTTTGCTGTGCAGCAACTCGCCATGGTGACGGTCCAGGGACAGGCACAGCGCAACAAAGCCTGCGTAGCACAGCAACAAGGCCAGCAACATCAGTGCACCTCGCCTTTGAGGGTCAGTGGGCGGGCCCGCTCGGCACGGGGTTGGCCGGCGCTGCGGTGCTGCATCTTCCAGGCGGCCCAGGCCAGGAACAGGCCGCTGCCCAGGCAGGTCAGGTCAAAGCCGGCCATGGCCCAATCGCCCTTGGCCAGCGACACACCCAGGTGCTGGGAAGTGGTCAGCGCATTGAGCAGCGGCACCGCCATAAACAGTACGGCGCCCAGGCCCAGTTGCTCGACCCAAGCGCGGCGGCCACGGCGCAGCATGGCGTGCAGCAAGGTCAGGCCCCAGGCGATAAAGAAGCTCTGCACCTCCCAGTCCGAACGTTCGGCGAAGCTCGCCGGCAGCAGGCGGTTGGCCCAGAAAAACACAGCAATGGCGATGACCAGCCCGGACATGCTGGCAAGGTTCAACACCTCCACCAGGCGCAACTCAAACGGCATCACCCCGGTTTTGGCATGCTTGAGCTGACGCTTGCCCAGCCAGATCACCAGGCCGGTGCCAATCATCGCCGTGCCCGCCAGGCCGCAGATAAAGTACAACCACCGCAGCACCGGGCCGGCGAAGTGACCCATATGCAGGCCGTAGAAACTGCCGCTGATTGCCATCGGCAGCGACTGCTCGGCACTGACCCGCAGCAATTCGCCGGTGCTGCCATTAAAGGACACGGTGCTGCCGAAATCATGCACCACCCGGTCAGAGCCGGCGCGGGAGACGTTGACCGAGGCATTCACATCGCCAGGGTTGTTCACCGCCAGCCGCCCCACATGACCACCGCCCCACTGCGCCCGGGCCTGCTCCACCAGCGGCGCCAAAGGCAGCAGCTTGCCCGGCTGGCCGAGGGCCGGGGCGTTGTCGGTGGCCGGGAACAACTCATTGAAAAACCCACGGGTGTCGCCGTCATAAGACGCGAGGATGCTGGCAGGCATGACCATGGTCATGAAAATCACCAAGCTGCTGTAGGTGATCATCAGGTGGAACGGCAACACCAGCACGCCCACCGCGTTGTGCCCATCGAGCCAGGAGCGCTGGCCCTTGCGCGGGCGGAAGGTGAAGAAGTCCTTGAAGATTTTCTTGTGGGTGATGATCCCGGTGATCAGCGCGACGAACATCACCATCGCCGCGATGGTCGACAACCAGCGGCCCCACGGATGAGGCATCTGCAACTGGAAGTGGAACCGGTAGAAGAACTCGCCGCCCATGGTTTCCCGGGCCTGGAGTTGTTCGCCGGAGACCGGGTCGAGCATTTTCTCGATGAAATTGCCGCGCCGGCCAGGGTCGATCTTGTCTTGCCACATCACCGATAAACCAGGGTCGCGGCTGTTGGGCAAGCCGATAAACCAACGGGCCGCCGTGGGTGCGTGCTGCTCCAGGTAGCGTTGCGCCACCGCCACGCTGCGCGCATCGTCCACCGAATGGGCTGGCACTTCGGGCTGCATCCAGTGGGTGATTTCACCCTTGAAGTAAGACAGGGTGCCGGTGAGGAAAATCGCGAACAGCAACCAGCCGAAAATCAACCCGGCCCAGGTGTGCAACCAGGCCATGGCCTGACGGAAACCCTCTTTCATGGGCGTGCCATCCAATAGGCCAGGCCAGCCAGGGTGGCCAGTATCGCGCAGGGCACCAGCACGCCAAACCAGGCGCGGGCCGCACTGCGGCAGGCAAAGCACCAGATCACCGCCAGCAGGTAGAACACAAAGGAACTGAGCATGCCGCTGACCACCGCATCGGCGCGGGAGATTGGCAGCCAGAAGGTCAGGCACACGCTGGCCAGGGACGCCAGCACATAGCCGCCGACAACAGCCGCCAGCAGCCGCGACGTCACACCGAGCCGGTAGGAAAGAGGAAGTGATGCTTTGCTTTTCATGCCAGTGGCGCCTGGTTCGTCAGGGGCGAGAGTCTAATGATAAATATTCTCATAAGCAAAAGAGAACGGATGAAGCGGGCACCAAAAACAGAGGTGGGGCTTGTGTGGGAACTGGCTTGCCTGCGATGCAGCCACCTCGGTGTGTCTGGCAGAACAAGATGATGCTGTCGCAGGCAAGCCAGCTCCCACACAAGCCAGCCCACAGGGTTCTGTGGCGATAAAAGCGGCTATCGGTCTTATGCTGATTGCCGAATGCCACCCGCCCACCCTACAATGCGAACAATTCTCGTTATCTAAAGCATGCTGATGCTGCCGGAGTGTTCGCGTTGCGGCCGTCCAATACCGTCGAAGTCCTGTATCACGACCATCACCACTGGCTGACCGGCTGGTTGCGACGCAAGCTCGGCTGCCCGCACAGCGCCGCCGACCTGGCCCAGGACACGTTTATCCGGGTGTTGACCGCCCGCGAAACCCCGACGCTGATCGAGCCCCGCGCCTTCCTCACCACCATCGCCAAGCGCGTGTTGTTCAACCATTACCGCCGCCAGGACCTGGAGCGCGCCTACCTCGACGCCTTGGCGCAAATGCCGGAACTTGCGGCACCATCGGAAGAAGAGCGGGCGATCATCCTGCAAACCCTGATGGAACTGGACCAGTTGCTCGACGGTTTGCCCGTGCCGGTCAAGCGCGCCTTCCTGCTGGCCCAGCTCGACGGCCTGACCTACGGGCAAATCGCTGCCGAACTTGGGATCTCCATCGCCACCGTCAAACGACATTTGAATAAAGCCGCCATGCGCTGCTATTTCGCCCTATGAACCGCGCCGCGAACTTCTCGACCCAGGTCGCCGAACAGGCGGTGCAGTGGCTGATGCAAATGCAGCAAGGCCCGCTCAACCCGCGCCAGCAGGCAAACTGGCAGCGCTGGCTGGATGCCCACAGCGAGCACCAACGGGCGTGGGAGCATATACAGCGGGTCAACCAGCGCTTGCGCGCAATGCCCTCGCCCCTGGCCCACGCGGCACTGAACGCACCGCAATCGAACAGTCGGCGCCAGGCGCTGAAGCTGTTGCTGATCCTCGGCGCCGGTTCGGCAGCGACCTGGGGCTTGCGCCAGCAGCACTTGATCGCGCCATTGACCGCCGACTACCGCAGCCCCTTCGGCCAGCGGCGCAAGGTCCAACTGGCCGACGGCAGCCAACTGCAACTCAACACCGCCAGTGCGGTGGATGTGCAATTCGATGGCCCACAGCGCCTGATCCACCTGCTCGAGGGCGAGATATTGCTGCGCGCCAGCACCCCGTTGCAGATCATCACCGGCCAGGGCATCGTCACCGCCCGGGCAGCGCAGGTGAATGTGCGCCAGTTCAATGATCACACCCAGGTCGCCGTGCTGGATGGCCAGGTCGAGATTGCACCCAGGTCCTACAGCGGCTTACCGCTGACCTTGGAAAAATCCCACCAGGCCAACCTCACCCGCAAAGGCTGGGATACGCCGCGCCTCACTGATGCCAACACCGGTGCCTGGGCCGACGGCATGCTGGTGGCGTCGCACATGCGCCTGGCAGATTTCCTCGAGGAACTGAGCCGTTATCGCCGGGGCCAATTGCAGTGTGATCCGCAAGTGGCCAACCTGCTGATTTCCGGCAGCTACCCGCTGGACGACAGCGAACGCATCCTCGACCTGCTGCAAATCAGCCTGCCGGTCAAAATTCGGCGTTTTACCCGCTATTGGGTCAGTGTCGAAGCCCGCGCCTGAATTATTTTCAGGCACCTGTGAGCCGTTTTCCGTACCTCGCGTGACAGAGAGGGAAAGCCACCCTGTTTCCCACCTCTGAGGAACGTTCTTCATGCCCCAGCAACCGACTCGCCTGACGCCACTTGCCCGTACGCTGCGCCACTTGCTGCTGGGCGCCAGCCTCAGTTTCAGCGCCCTGCCCTACGCCATGGCGGCCGAGGCCAAGCCTTATCACATCGCCCCGACGTCCCTGGAAGCGGCGCTGAATCAGTTTGGCCGCGAGGCCGGCGTGCTGATTTCGTTTGGCTCCGAAGTGACTGCCGGCGCGCAAAGCCAGGGCCTGCAGGGCAACTACACCACCTTGCAAGGTTTGAACGCATTGCTCAAGGGCACCGGCCTGCAAGCCCGCGCCGAAGGTAACAATGCCTACAGCCTGCAACCACTGAACGCGCCGGCCACCCTGGAGCTGGGCACCTCCAATGTGGTGGGCGACTGGCTGGGCGACGCGGCGCAAACCAACGTCTTCGAACACCCCGGCGCCCGTGATGTGATTCGCCGCGAAGAATTCGAGCGCCAGGGGGCGACCCAGGCCCGTGACGTGCTCAATCGTATTCCCGGGGTCAACGCGCCGGAAAACAACGGCACCGGCAGCCACGATATGGCGCTGAACTTCGGTATTCGCGGGCTCAACCCGCGCCTGGCGTCGCGCTCGACGGTATTGATGGACGGCATTCCGGTGCCTTTCGCGCCGTATGGCCAGCCGCAGTTGTCGTTCGCGCCGGTCAGCATGGGCAACATGGATGCAGTGGACGTGGTACGCGGCGGTGGCGCGGTGCGTTACGGGCCGCAGAACGTCGGCGGCGTGGTCAACTTCGTGACCCGGGCAATTCCTGATGCACCGACGGTCAAGGGCGGCCTGCAGACCGAGACCAGCCCGTCTTCCAGCCACGATGGCTTCAAGACCACCGGCAATCTGCTGGCCGGCGGCACCGCCGACAATGGCCTGGGCGGCGCGCTGCTGTATTCCGGCACCCACGGCGGCGATTGGCGCGAACACAGCGACACACAAATCGACGACCTGATCCTCAAGGGCAATTACCAACTGGACGAAGCCAACAGCTTCAATGCCATGGCCCAGTACTACGAAGGTCAGGCCGATATGCCCGGTGGCTTGAGCACGGCGGCCTACAAGGCCGACCCGTATCAGTCCACCCGCCCCTACGACAAATTCTGGGGCCGCCGTACGATGTTTAACGTGGGCTATCGCTACCAGGAAGATCGCCGGGAATTCACCGTCAACAGCTTCTTTACCAAGACCCTGCGCAGCGGCTATCTGGACCAGGGCAGCTTCCTTTCGCTGTCACCGCGCGAGTATTGGGTACGCGGCCTGGAAACCCGCCTGGCCCAAGGCTTCGACCTCGGCCCGACCAGCCACGAGGTTGGCGTGGGTTACCGCTACATCAACGAGGCCGGGCACGAATTGCGCTACCGCACGCCGATCAGCGCCAACCAGCAACTGCCCAATACCGACAGCCGCAACGACCGCGACACCCGCGGCGGCACCGAAGCCAACGCATTCTTTATCGACGACCGCATCGATATCGGCAAGTGGACCGTAACCCCTGGCATCCGCTACGAGATGATCAAGTCCCAGCAAACCAACAACCTGACCGACGTCAAATACAAGGGCGACTACAACACCGCCCTGCCGGCGTTGAACGTGTTGTATCACCTGACTGACGACTGGAACCTGTACGCCAACACCGAAGGCTCCTTCGGCAGCGTGCAGTACAGCCAGATGCCCAACCGCGTAAGCAGCGGCGCGGTCAAGCCGGAAAAGGCCCGCACCTGGGAAGTCGGCACCCGCTACGACAATGGCGCGCTGCGCGCAGAAATCGGCGCGTTCCTGATCAACTTCGACAACCAGTATGAAAGCAACCAGACCAACGACTCGGTGATCGCCCGGGGTGAAACCCGGCACCAGGGCATCGAATCCAGCCTCAACTACGCCCTCGACGGCTTGAGCCCCGCGCTGGCCGGCTTTGATGTGTACGCAAGCTACGCCTATGTCGATGCAACCATCCGCGAAGACGGCCCGAACAAAGGCAACCGCGTGCCCTTCTCGTCCAAGCACAAAGGCACCCTGGGCGTTGGCTACACCGAGGGCCAATGGAAGTTGAACCTGGACAGCACCTACCAGAGCAGCCAGTTCGCCGACAACGCCAACACCCAGGCCGAAAGCGTGGATGGCAGCAATGGGCGCATCCCCGGCTACATGCTGTTCAGCAGCCGCGCGGCGTACGACTTCGGCCCGCAGTTGTCGGATTTGAATGTGGCGGTGGGGGTGAAGAACATCTTCAACACCCAGTACTTCACCCGTTCGTTTGACGATAACAACAAGGGCAAATACGTGGGTGAGCCGCGCACGGTGTATGTGCAGACCTCGGTCGCGTTCTGACGAATAGCCTGAATACACTCTTGGCTTATGTGGGAGCTGGCTTGCCTGCAATGGCGGTGGGTCAGCTGCAACTTCAGTAAATGGCAGATCGCCATCGCAGGCAAGCCAGCTCCCACATTTGATATATATTCGCCACAAAAAAACGGGCCTGCATCTGCAGGCCCGTTTTGTATGGGGTTGAAAAACATTCAGCAATCAGCTGTTAAGCGCAGCCTGTTCGTTTTCCAGGAATTCCTCTTCAAGCCCGGCTTCATCGACTTGGTTGTTGGGCGTGCGTTTCTCTGCACGCGGCTTGCCTTGCAATCTGCCGAACAGATGCTCCAGCGCGTTATCCAGCTTGGTGGCCGCCCCGTCGATGGCTTGTTCCAGGGTGTCGGCTTTATGGATGACCGAAATCGGTTGATGACCCTTTGGCCGCGCTTCCAGGCGGCAACTTAAATCGTGTGGGCCCGGCTTGTCGCCGTTCTCATCCTTCAAAAAGACTTCGATGCGGGTCAAGTCTTCTTCATAACGTTCGAGCGTGCTCTCAATGGTAGTACGTACCCACTCCTCCAGTCGGATGCTGCTTTCAATATGGTTATCGCTGTTGACTAGGATTTGCATAGTGTTTCCCTTATTTCAGCTAGCTCGCCAGAGGTCACAACTGCAACACCGATGCGGTGAAACCATGACCTCTTGATTACACAATTGAGCACCTGAGGGAACAATTCAACCCCTATTCAAAGATAAATCCTACATTACAAATTAAGTCTGACAATCGCCCAAAGCGCTGTTATGGTCGGGAGTTGGGTACACCCGCCCACCCGGGCAAATCCTCACAATTGCCCCTCTCCCAAGGGGTGCAATCCGCGAAAAATCCCCGCCTCTTCCACCAGCCAGTCATGCACCGCACGCACGCCGGGATGGTTCAGCGCGCCTGGCGCATACAACAGCACGTAGCGCTTGTGATTCGGCACCGCGAGCCCGAACGGCACGATCAGGGTGCCGCGCTCCAATTCGTCATTGAGCAGGGTGCGCCGGGCAATCGCCACACCCATGCCGGCAATGGCGGCCTCGATGGTCAGGTGGTTGCGGTTGAAGGTATGCCCGCGCCGCACGTCGGCGTCGTGATAGCCGATAGCATTCAGGTAAAACTCCCACTCGGCGTACTCATAACTCCCACGCCAGGCGGTGATGTCGTGCAACAGCGGGAAGTGGGCCAGGTCGGCCGGACCGTGCAACGGCGGCCGTCCGCGCAGCAGGCTCGGCGCGCACACCGGGAATATCTGCTCATCGAGCAAGGCTGTGGATAACAAACCCGGATAGCTGCCGTCGTTAAGGTCGATGGCCAGGTCGAAGTCGCCTTCGTGCAGGGCAATGCTGCTGTCTTCGGCCACCAGGCGCAGTTGGATATCCGGGAAACGCTGCTGCAAACGCGGCAGGCGCGGTGTCAGCCATTTACCGAGAAATGACGGAATCGAGCGCAGGCGCAAGGTGCCGCTGATCATCCCCGCATCCAGGCGCTGCAACTCGGCATCGATGCTGCCGTAGGCCTCACTCACCGTAATCGCCAACCGCTGCCCCTCGGCACTCAGCTCCACGCCACGCGCCCGGCGATGAAACAGGCGAAAGCCCAGGCGTTCTTCCAATTGGCGAATCTGCTGGCTGACCGCCCCCGGCGTGATGTGCAGTTCTTCGGCGCAGCGCGTGAAGGATAAATGCCGTGCGGCGCAGGCAAATACGTGCAACCAGACATAGGTCTGGGCATGAAGCGGGCGAGCCATAGAGTTTAGTCCTGCTAAAGGGTGTCTTAGGATAATTCGTTGGTCAGTGCCGATCTAGAGGCTCAGTATCGCGCCACTTCCGCTTGTCCTACAAAACATGGCAGCGATTCCTACTCCATTGCTTGTAAGGCTTTAGCATGGCTATCAGCGTTTTTGATCTATTCAAGGTGGGCATTGGCCCGTCGAGCTCCCATACCGTCGGCCCCATGCGGGCAGCGGCAACCTTCGCCCAGGCCCTCACCGACCAACAATTGCTGGAGCAAACCCAGCGCGTGGAAGTGCGCCTGTACGGTTCACTGTCGGCTACCGGCGTGGGCCATGCCACCGACCGTGCCTGCGTAATGGGGTTGATGGGAGAATGGCCTGATCGAGTGGACCCTACCTCCATCGGGCCGCGCATCCAGCAGTTGCGCGAATCTGGCCGCTTGTTGCTTGCCGGCACCCAAGAAATCTCCTTCAACTGGCAGCACGATCTCCTGCTGCTGGAGGAAAGCCTGCCCTACCACCCCAACGCCATGTCCCTGCATGCCTACGGCAAAAACGGCCTGTTGACCGAACAGACCTACTACTCGGTGGGCGGTGGTTTCATTATCGAGGCAGCGGAAGCCGAGTCGGGTATTGCTCCCACCAGCGATGTAGAACTGCCCTACGACTTTTCCAGCGCCGTCGAACTGCTGGCCCTGTGCAACAAGCATGGCCTGCGTGTTTCTGAATTGATGATGGCCAACGAACGCGCGTGGCGCAGCGACGAAGAAATCCGTAGCGGCCTGCTGCATATCTGGTCGGTGATGCGCGAGTGCGTCGAGCAAGGCCTGCGCGATGAAGGCATCTTGCCCGGCGGTTTGGATGTGCCGCGCCGCGCCGCCAAGCTGCACCGCAGCCTGCTGGAAATCGGCAAACCGAATGTGATCACCTCGACCTTGTCGGCCATGGAATGGGTCAACCTATTCGCCCTTGCGGTCAACGAAGAAAACGCCGCCGGTGGGCGCATGGTCACCGCACCGACCAACGGCGCGGCCGGGATCATCCCTGCAGTGCTGCACTACTACATGAAGTTCAATGCCGACGCGTCCGACGACGATGTAGTCAACTTCTTCCTGGCCGCAGCCGCCGTCGGCATCCTGTGTAAGAAAAACGCCTCGATCTCCGGTGCCGAAGTCGGCTGCCAGGGTGAAGTCGGCTCGGCCTGTGCCATGGCCGCCGCTGGCCTGGCGGATATTCTTGGCGCCACCCCCGAGCAACTGGAAAACGCCGCCGAAATCGGCCTGGAGCACAACCTTGGCCTGACCTGCGACCCCGTGGGCGGCCTGGTCCAGGTGCCCTGTATCGAGCGCAACGCCATCGCCGCCGTCAAAGCCATCAACGCCACGCAAATGGCCCTGCGCGGCGATGGCAAGCACTTCATTTCCCTCGACCGGGTGATCCGCACCATGCGCGATACCGGCGCCGATATGCATGACAAATACAAAGAAACTTCACGGGGCGGCCTGGCGGTCAGCTGGGTGGAGTGCTGAGGAGCACGCCTACCCGCCCCATACGTGAGCCCGCGCAAAAATAATAACGAGGCAATAACGATGACCGATGTACGTACACCTGCTGCCGAAAATCCCGCTTCTGCCACACAAACCGTAACGAGCGGCTGGAGCAAACACGACACCACCTGGATGCTGGGCCTCTACGGCACCGCCATCGGTGCTGGCACCCTGTTCCTGCCGATCAACGCCGGGGTCGGTGGCTTCTGGCCGCTGATCGTGCTGGCGCTGCTGGCCTTCCCCATGACTTTCTTCGCCCACCGTGGGCTGACGCGCTTTGTGCTGTCGGGCAAATCCGGCGACATCACTGACGTAGTGGAAGAACATTTCGGCGTCGGTGCCGGCAAGCTGATCACCCTGCTGTACTTCTTCGCCATCTTCCCGATCCTGCTGGTGTACAGCGTCGCGCTGACCAACACCCTCGGCAGCTTCATGGAACACCAACTGCAAATGACCCCACCGCCACGGGCGATCCTGTCCCTGGTGCTGATCCTCGGTCTGATGGCCATTGTGCGGTGCGGCCAGGGCGTGATCGTCAAGGCCATGAGCGTGCTGGTCTACCCGTTCGTCGCCGCCTTGCTGCTGCTGGCGCTGAGCCTGATCCCCAACTGGAACGGCGCGTTCTTCGCCTCGGCCAGCGAGGGCATGCCCCTGCCGGTGTTCTTCAAGACCCTGTGGCTGGCGATCCCGGTGATGGTGTTTTCGTTTAACCACTCGCCGATCATCTCGGCCTTCGCCGTGGACCAGAAACGCGTGTACGGCGCCCAAGCCGAACGCAAGAGCAGCGGCATCCTGGCCATGGCCCACGGCATGATGGTGCTGACGGTGATGTTCTTCTGCTTCAGTTGCGTGCTGGCACTGTCGCCCGCCGACCTCGCCGCCGCCAAGGCGCAGAACATTTCGATCCTGTCCTACCTGGCCAACCACTTCCAAACCCCGGTTATTGCCTACGCCGCGCCATTGATCGCGCTGGTGGCCATCACCAAATCCTTCCTCGGCCACTACATCGGCGCCAGCGAAGGCTTCCAGGGCCTGATCGTCAAATCCCTGCGTGGCCGCAACCGCACCCTGTCGGCGCGCTGGCTGGAACGCTGCACCGCGGTGTTCATGATCCTCAGCTGCTGGGCCGTGGCCACGTTCAACCCAAGCATCCTGGGCATGATCGAAACCCTCGGCGGGCCGATCATTGCGTGTTTGCTGTTCCTGATGCCGATGTACGCAATCCGGCGCGTGCCATCTTTGCGCCAGTATTCGGGCCAGGTGTCGAATGTGTTTGTGGTGTTGGTGGGGCTGATTGCGCTGTCTGCGGTCATTTTCTCGCTGGTGCCCTGAAACAGCCCACTGCAAAGATCAACTTGTGGGAGTGGGCTTGCCCGCGATAGCGGTACATCAGTCACGCAATGGTTGGCTGATCCACCGCAATCACAGGCAAGCCCGCTCCCACAGGGACAACTCGTTGTCAGAAAAATAGCTGTACGGCACGGCCCTTGCTGTACACCCCATGAAGGAAAACGGAGCTTGCGACCGGTGGTCAGGCAACACGAACCAATCGCCATACCGGTCGTCAATCAGTGCATGTTCTTATCAGGCGGTAACGCACCATGGACAATCCTTTTCAGCTGATCACCGACACGTTCACCCCCCAATACCGGGTCAACCTGAGCATCCAGCGCCTGGACGGCAGCATCATGCTGACCCTGTCCGACGACAGCGGCGTAGTTGCCAAACGCATGATCAGCGCCGAACAGCGCAACGACCCACAACGGCTCAAACGCCTGGTGCAAAGCGTGCAATTTGGCATTGCCATTGAACAGGGGCACAGCGCCATGGAGATTTTGGCAGTGATGACCGACGGCGACAGTCACAAGCTGTTGCAGCGCCCGCCGAGCACCCGGCCGCCAATCACAGCCGGGCTCTGACTCAGGAGTCGGACTTTTCCTTGACTGATGGGTAACGCGACGAGGCAAAACGCACCACTAGGATGGCGAACGCCAACAACAGAATCCCGCCACACAAGTAAATGATGCCCAAGTCCGGGGCGTTGTGGTGGGACACGTCGCCGATCAGCAGGCGGGTCAATGCGGTGATCGCCACGTACAGCAGGAAGCGGATCGGCATGTGGTTGGTCTTGAAATAGATCCCCACCATGGCGCCCAGCTCCAGGTAGATAAACAGCAGCAGGATGTCATCAACGCTGATGCCGCCTTTTTGCAACATGTCGATAAAGGTCATTATTGCCGCATAAGCGGTGATTGCACCGATACCAAAAAGCGCGAGGTAGTGAAACGCCTCCACCGCCAGATTGCCCAGGGAATCTGCATTCGCGTGCAGGCTTTTGCGCACTTTGTCGGCCCACTTCATTTCTGTCATTGCTCACCACCACTGTTTAAAAAATAGCCAACTATTTGCCACTGCCTAAGCCATGCTTCGACTCGCGGGGGATAATGCCCGTTTGGCATGACGATTTCTCTGCATGCAGAAAGAAGGCCAGAGATTGCAGAATGAGATGATGGTGGAATGACATGAGACACTTACTCTTGCCTTTTGGGGTTTGCGACTGCGGCACTGACATCTGACAAACCCCATTTCCCAACTACATTAAAAAGCTGCTACCCAAACCCCCTGGATTGGCTTATCCTTTTAGCTGTATATAAATACAGTAGTCGCAATAGACAACTATCGTGAAGGCATGTGAGGTGGTGAATGGCCGTCGAAGTGGTATACCGCAGCAGCCGAGATCTGGAGCGTTTGTTCATGGATAAAGCCGAAGCTGACCGTCATGACAAGATGCTTGAACTCGCTGAGTTGCTGGCAGAAGTGTTGCAAAAAGCCGTGCCGTCCCTGAGCGAGCAGCAGGTGGAGGAAGCCGGGATCTACATGGCGAAGAATCGCGATGTGTTTGCCAAGGCGTTCAAGAGCCAGCCGGATGCGTTGTCCGAGTTGCTGAACCCGGCGGCGGAATAAAGCCCGAATTGAACAGGCCCTGGATCGTTGATTCAGGGCCTTTTTAATAAGGGCTAGGCGTACAGCAGGCGCTCGGCCAGTTCATCGGCCACTCGGGCGGGTGAGCGTTTTTCGGCTTGAGCGTGGCCGAAAATTTCGGTCAGGCGTGTGCCGATGTTGGACAGGTGCGCGGTGATGGTCGCCAGGTCCGCGCCACTGTGCTTGAGGGCGACGTAGATCAGGCCGCCGGAGTTGATCACATAGTCCGGTGCGTAGAGGATGCCGCGCGCTTCCAATTGGTCGGCCACTTGCAGGTGGGTCAGCTGCGCGCTGGCGGAACCGGCCACGGCGGCGCAGCGCAGTTGGGCGACGCTCTGGCGGTTGAGGACAGCGCCCAGGCCGCACGGCGCGAGAATGTCGCATGGGGTACTGAGTAGGGCGTCGTTGGCAATCGGGTGGGCGCCCAGTTGCTCCATGGCTAGTTGCACTTTGCCAGGGTCGATATCGCTCACCAGCAATTCGGCGCCAGCGGCGTGCAGTTGTTCGGCCAGGGCGTAGCCGACGTTGCCCAGGCCCTGGATTGCCACACGCAGGCCTTCCAGGTTGTCGCTGCCCAGGCGGGCCATGGCGGCCGTGCGGATGCCGGCGAATACGCCCATGGCCGCATGGGGAGACGGATCGCCGGCGGCGGTGGTGCTGGTGACAAAGCGCGTGTGCTGGGCGATGCAGTCCATGTCTGCCACGGAGGTGCCGCTGTCGATGGCGGTGATGTAGCGGCCATCGAGTTGCTCGATGCACCGGCCGAAGGCTTCGAACAACGCGGCGCGGCTTTCCACATGGGCCGGGCGGATGATTACAGCGTTGCCGCCGCCCACCGGCAAGCCGGCCAGCGCGGCTTTGTAGCTCATGCCTCGGGCCAGGCGCGCGGCGTCGGCCACGGCGCTTTCGTCGTCGGGGTAGGCCAGGTAGCGACAGCCGCCCAGGGCCGGCCCCAGGCGACTGCTGTGAATGGCAATGACCGCCTTCAACCCGCTCACCGGGTCAACGCTCAGGTGCAGGGATTCAAGGCGGGTGCTGTGCATGAGAGCAAACATCGTCAAGCTCCCGAATCACTTCTTGTAGTCGCCAAGTATAGGCCGCCGGTAAAAGATTGCCGGAGCACGCGGGAATAAGCCGACCGTAATTTCAGGCTTTGTGACATAAACAAGTAGGCTGGTTCTCAAGAAGCTGGACGAAAGTTCTCGGCAAGGCTAAAACGAGACATCCGACGGAGAATGCAATGAATCCCCGCCAAGCCTTTTTCGACTGCCTGCACCGCTCGCCTGCGGCGCTGTTTGAAGCCGCCTTATGGATCGCTGCCGAGCACGACCCCGCCGTGGAGCCACGGGCGATCCTGGCTGACTTCGCGGTGCTGCAACAGCAGGTAAGCCTCGGCATGCCGCTGCTGCCGGCCGATGAGCTGGGCCAACCGTTGCTGCGGATACTGAACGACCTGGGGTTCGCCCAGGATGACTTCACCCCCTTGCGCCCCGCCGCCGCGCTGTTGGACAAGGTGTTGCAGCGCCGCCGCGGACAGCCTCTGGCCCTGGGGCTGATTGCCCTGGAGTTGGCGCGGCGCCTGGAGATCCCGATGGTCGGGGTCAACTTCCCCGGGCACTTCCTGCTACGGGTAAGCGGTGCCGATCATTTGCTCGACCCCTGTGGCGGGCGGCGGCTGTACCCCAACGATTGCCGCGAATTGCTGCAACGCCAGTACGGCCCCAATCTCAAGTTGCAAGCCGAGCACCTGCGCAGCGCCGAGCCACGGCTGATCCTGCAACGGCTGTCGCGCAACCTGCGGCAACTGCACCTGGCCAATGACAATCACCTCGCGGCGCTGATCGACGCCGAGCGCGTGCTGGAACTGGGCGATGCCAGCGCCGCCGACTATCTGGCGCGGGCCAGTCTGTACAAGCACCTGGATTGCCCGAATGCCGAGCGCTTCGATCTTGAGCACGCGCTGTTGCTCAGTGAAGACCCGGTGCAGCGGCTGCGTCTGACGGAGCGGCTGGGGCATTTGCCGCCTGGGGCGGTGGTGCATTAAAGGGGGCGACCGGTGAACCGCGTCGCCCTCATCGCCGCCTCGCCGGGGCTCGACAGCTCCTACAAATAAGGGGGTTGCCCTTCAGGATTCAAGCGGGTGCTGGAGGATCTCAACCGGCGCCTTGGTCTCGGGGGAGCGCACCTGAATGATCAGCAGCGCGGCGATCACCGCCGGAATTGCGCAGAAGAAGAAAATCTGCTGCACCGGTACCTGCATCGCCAGCAACATGCTGCCAAACAGCGGCCCGAGGATCGAACCAAACCGCCCGACACCCAGCGCCCAGCCCGTGCCCGTCGCACGTACATGGGCCGGGTAAAAGTTGCTGGCAAACGCATTGAGGGTCAACTGGCCACCGATGATGCAAAAGCCCGCCGCAAACACAAACGCCACCAGGTAACGCGGGTTGTCGTGATTGAGCCCCAGCAGAATCGTGCACACCGCCGCGGCCGCCAACACACCGGAGAGCAGGCGGACCTTGCTTTTCAGGCGGTCGGCAAACCAGGCCATGCCAATCGCGCCCAACGTGCCGGCGAACAGGAACATCGAGGTCACCAGGTTGGCTTTGTTCAAGGCCATGCCACTTTCCAGCAACAGTGATGGCAACCAACTGATCATGAAGTACAGCAGGATCAGGCTGACAAAAAAGGTCGACCAGATCAGCAGCGTCGGCCGGGCATAGCCATTGCGAAACAACTCCACCACCGTCAGCTTGCTGCCCTGCTCCTGGCGATTCTGTTCTTCGCTGGCCGCCGGCGCCTGCCAACCAGGCAGCATGCGCGCCGTGACTTTCTGCAGGCGCGCATAGGGCGGCGCATCGCGCAACAAACGTGGCAAGGATTCAGGCAGCAGCCATACCAGGAAGGGAAACAGCAGCAACGGCGTCACACCACCGGCGAGGAACACCGCCTGCCAGCCGAAACTGTCGATAAAACCCGCCGCGACAAAACCACCCGCCGCGCCACCGAACGAGAAACCACAGGCCGCCAGCGTCACCATCAACGTGCGCATACGCGGTGGCGAATATTCCGACATCAAGGCCATGGCACTGGGCATCGCGCCACCCATGCCAATGCCGCAGATAAAGCGTGCGGCCATCAGCGTGTTCAGGGAATTGGCGAATACCATCAGCACCGTGAGGCTGGCGTAGATCAGTACGCAGGCGAGCAGGATGCGGCGCACGCCGAAGCGGTCCGCCAGGGGCGTCACGGCCAGGGAACCTAAGGTCAGCCCCAGCAGGTTGGCACTGAACACCGGGCCGAAGGCGGCTTTTTCCAGGCCCCAGTCCTGGGCCAGGGCCGGGACCACGTAGCCCAACACTTGGGCATCGTAACCATCGGTGACCAGCAACAACGCCAACAACAGGAGAATCAACCACTGGTAGCGCGACACCGGACGGGCGTCGAGTGCCGCGCGAAAGCTGGCAATCTGATTGTGCATCGCAAGGTACCTGTTTTTTTTATTGGATATCCGCCTGTAGGAGCTGGCTTGCCAGCGATGGCGGTGTATCAGGTGAAGCGCCATCGACGGCAAGCCGGCTCCTGCAGGGGTTAGGGGGTGTCAGGTTGGTTGGAGGGATGGGCCTGGATAAATGCAGGATGTTTGGCAGCCAAGGCTGCGACGCGCAGGATTCGTGGGTAGCCATCCAGTGCCACCTTGAAGCGCTCTGCCGCGTACAACTGCGGGATCAGAAACGTATCCGCCAGCCCAGGCTGGTCGCCAAGGCAGTAACCCTGCTCGCCGATCAATTGCTCCACGGCGCCCAGGCCCTGGCTGATCCAGTGCCCGATCCACTCCAGCAATTGCGCCTCGTCATGCCCCCACTGGCGCAACAGGCTCTGGGTGCTGGAGTTGTGCAACGGGTGAATGTCACAGCCGATGATCGAGGCCACCGCGCGCTCATGGGCGCGGGCTGCCAGGTCCTTGGCGAGCAGCGGCACCTGTGGATAACGTTCATCCAGGTACTCGATGATCGCCGGCGACTGGATCAACAGTTCGCCCTCGTCGGTACGCAAGGCCGGGACACGGCCCTGGGGGTTGATCGCCAGGTATTCGGGCTGGCGGTTGGCGCCGCCCTTGGGCACCAGCAGGTTGACCGGCAGCGCGGTAAAGTCCAGGCCCTTGAGCGCCAGGGCGATGCGCACCCGGTAGGACGATGTGGAACGGTAGTAGGTATAGAGTTCCATCCCCTCGCCCCCTTAGCGCGCGGCGACCACAGTGCCACGGCATTCGCCGAAGCCGATGGAGGCAAATCCATCACGCGTGCAGCGGGCGCGCAGGATGATTTCGTCGCCGTCTTCAAGGAACTTGCGCACTTCGCCGGAGGCCAGCTCGATCGGCTTTTTGCCGCCTTCGGTGATTTCCAGCAGGCTGCCGAACTGCCCCGCTTCCGGGCCCGACAAAGTGCCCGAACCAAACAGGTCGCCGGCCTGCAACTGGCAGCCGTTGACGCTGTGGTGCGCGACCATTTGCGCCACGGTCCAGTACATGTGTTGGGTGTTGCTCAGGGTCAGGCGATGGGCCGCCAGGTTCTGCTCGCGCATCGCGGCGGTGGTCAGCAGCACTTCCAGTTCGATATCAAAGCCGCCAGCGGCCTGGTCGCGGGTGTCCAGCAGGTACGGCAGCGGTTGTGGATCGCCAGCCGGGCGTGCGGGCTGGGCCTTGCGGAACGGCTCCAGGGCTTCAGCCGTGACCACCCAGGGCGAGATGCTGGTGATAAAGCTTTTCGACAGGAACGGCCCCAGCGGCTGGTACTCCCAGGCCTGGATATCGCGGGCCGACCAGTCGTTGAGCAGGCAGAAGCCAGCGATGTGCTCGGCGGCGTCGCCAATGGCAATCGAGTCGCCCATGGCATTGCCCTGGCCGATCCAGATGCCCAGCTCCAGTTCGTAGTCCAGGCGTGCGCACGGGCCGAAGGTCGGTTCGGTCTGGCCGGCTGGCAGGGTCTGGCCCTTGGGCCGGCGCACCTCGGTGCCGGACGGGCGGATCGTCGACGCGCGGCCGTGGTAACCAATTGGCACGTACTTGTAGTTGGGCAACAAGGGGTTGTCCGGGCGGAACAGTTTGCCGACGTTCTGCGCGTGCTCGATGCCGACGTAGAAGTCGGTGTAATCGTTGATTTTCGCTGGCAGGTGCATCTGGCAATCAGCCGCCAATGGCAACACTTGGGCACCCAGGGCTTGCAGCTTGGCTTGCTGGCTGCTGCCCTCGGCGAGCAGTTCCAGCAGGCGTTCGCGCAGTGCCACCCGTGGGCCACGGCCCAGTTCGAAGAAGGCGTTCAGTTGGCCGTCCGCCATGGCATCGATGGCGCGGCGCGCTTCACCGTCAAACAGGTCACGGGCCGCTTGCAGATCAAGAATATGCTCGCCAATCGCCACGCCACTGCGCGGTGCCGAACCGTTGAGGCTGAAGATGCCCAGGGGCAGGTTCTGCAAGGGGAAATCCGGGTGACCGTTGGCCGAGGCCACCCAACTACGGGTGAGAGTGGACTGAGTCATGGTTTATCTCCGATTCGGGTTGAAGGTTGCCGGCAGCGTGGCCCAGCAAGCGTCGTAAGTGTTTTGCAGTTGCGGGCAGTCCAGGGCGAAGCGGGTCGGGCGCAGCACCTGGCTGGTCTCGAACATGAAGGCCATGGTGTTATCGATTTTGTGCGGCGCCAGGTCCACGGCGATGGCCTTGGTGCAGGTCTCGCCATCCGGGCCGTGGGCGCTCATGCAACTGTGCAGCGACGCGCCGCCGGGCAGGAAACCTTCTGCCTTGGCGTCGTAGGCGCCCTGGATCAGGCCCATGTATTCGTTCATCAGGTTGCGGTGGAACCACGGTGGCCGGAAGGTGTTTTCGGCCACCATCCAGCGCGGCGGGAAGATCACGAAGTCGAGATTGGCCAGGCCGTGGACGCTGGTAGGCGAGGTCAACACGGTAAAGATCGACGGATCCGGGTGATCGAAACTTACTGTGCCGATAGTGTTGAAGCGGCGCAGGTCATATTTGTACGGCACGTTATTGCCGTGCCAGGCCACCACGTTCAGCGGCGAGTGATCGAGGGTGCAGCCCCACAGCTCGCCGAGGAACTTCTGCACCAGCGGCGTGGGCCGTGAAAGGTCTTCGTAGTGGGCGACCGGGGTCAGGAAGTCCCGGGGGTTGGCCAGGCCATTGCTGCCAATCGGCCCCAGGTCCGGCAGGCGCAGCGGCGCGCCGTGGTTTTCGGCGACGTAGCCGCGAGCCTGGGCATCCAGCAGTTCGATGCGAAATTTCAGGCCCCGTGGCAGCACGACGATTTCCAGCGGCTCGACCTCCAGCACCCCAAGTTCAGTAGCGATGCGCAGGCGGCCTTGCTCGGGAACGATCAACAGTTCGCCGTCGGCGTTGAAGAACACCCGCTCCATGGAGCAGTTGGCACGGTAGTGATAGATGCTGATGCCGGAGGGTTTCTCGGCGCCGGCGTTGGCCACCATGCCGACCAGGCCGTCGATAAAGTCGGTGGGTTCTGCAGGTACATCCAACGGGTTCCAGCGCAGGCGGTTGGGCGTCACCTCGCCCAGCGGGCCACCGGCCAGTTGTCGTTCCAGCTTAATGAATGCCGGGTGATTGGCCGACGGTTGGATGCGATACATCCAGGTACGCCGGGCTTCGCTGCGCACCATGGTGAAGGCGGTGCCGGAGAACAGTTCGGTGTACAGCCCGTAGGGCGCTTTTTGCGGGGAGTTCTGGCCGACCGGCAGTGCACCTGGCAAGGCTTCGCTGGCGAATTCATTGCCAAAGCCCGATTGGTAATCGAGGGTCATGGATCGTCCTCAGTAAGGAAGTTGTTTTTATCGTAATCCAGTTACGCATAACGTAATTTGCTCCGTATCGACCGTCAAGCTATAAAGACCGCCATTCGTCTTTCGGACACACGCTCTCCATGGAAAAGCCCCCCGCCCCCCGCGACACCGGTAAACAGAAAGTCCGCTCGGCCGAAGTCGGCACCGACATCCTCAAGGCCCTGGCCGAACTGTCGCCGGCCACGTCCCTGTCGCGCCTGGCCGAACATGTGCAGATGCCCGCGAGCAAGGTCCACCGCTATTTGCAGGCGTTGATTGCCTCGGGGTTTGCCGAACAGAACACGGCCACCAACCATTACGGCCTGGGCCGCGAAGCCTTGCGCGTGGGGTTGGCGGCGCTGGGTAGCATGGACGTGCTGAAAGTCGCCACCCTGCCCCTGGCGCAGCTGCGCGACGAGTTGAATGAAACCTGCTTTCTCGCGGTGTGGGGCAACCACGGCGCAACGGTGGTGCATATCGAGCCGGCGGTACGCGCGGTCACGGTGGTGACGCAACTGGGGTCGGTGCTGCCGCTGCTCAGCTCATCCACGGGCCTGGTGTTCAGCGCCTTTTTGCCAGAGCGCGAAACCGTCGACCTGCGCACGCAGGAGATCCAGGCCGGCACCGCCCATGCGCTGGCGGACGACCAGGCGTATGGGCAGGCCTGTGCGCAGATTCGCCAGCGGGGCCTGCACTTTGTGCATGGCTTGCTGATGCCCGGGGTCGATGCGCTGTCGGCGCCGGTCTTGAATGCCATGGGCCAGGTGGTGGCGGTGATGACGGTGGTGGGGCCGACGTCGTTGTTCCATGCCGATGAAGATGGACCGGCGGCCCGGCAATTGCTGGCGGCGAGCCAGGCGGTGAGTTGGCGGATGGGTTATCAACCCTGATCCACCCATACTGAATGCACACAGGCCAATGTGGGAGCTGGCTTGCCCGCGATGGCGGTGGGTCAGGTGATACATTCTGCGACTGATACACCGTCATCGCAGGCAAGCCAGCTCCCACAGTTGGTGTGTGGTGTGTGCAAAGTCCTGTGCCCAGCCGAGATCCCCTGTGGGAGCGGGCTTGCCCGCGATGGCGGTGGGTCATGTAAGGATGTGTTGACTGGCCTACCGCTATCGCAGCGATGCGGCGACCCGACAAGCCAGCTCCCACCTGTTGATCGGCGTTGCTGGGAGTAATCAGGCCATCAGGCCCAGGGTCTTGGCCTTGGCCACGGCCTGGGTGCGCCGCTCCACCCCCAACTTGCTGTGAATCCGCCGCGCGTGGGTCTTCACCGTGTGCAGCGAGATAAACAACAAGTCGGCAATTTCCAGGTTGGAGTTGCCCAGCGCGATCAGTTGCAGCACCTCCAGTTCCCGTTGGCTCAACGGGTTTTCCCCTGGCGCCGCCACTGCATCCTGAGGTTCAAGCCCCAGTTCACTGAGCAACCCCGGCTGGCGTAGACGCAGTTCGCGCACCGCCTGTTGCACCTGGCAGCGCGCCGCCAGGGCCAGCCCGGTTTGCAGCGCGCGCACCGCGTTCGCGCGCTCGCCCAGTTGCCAGGCCACCTCGCCCAACACCAGGTGCAACTCCACTTCCAGGCACTGCATGCCACGCTCGCGGGCCGTATCGAGCAAGGCCGTGAGCCGCTGGATGGGTTGCTCGGCCCGGCGCAGCTTGACCTGGGCCAGCACCAGCAAGTATTCCAGCCGGGGGATCAGCTCCAGGGTCGCCGGCGGTGCCTGTTTCGCCTGCGGGCCATGATAGTGGCGCAGCACCCGGCTGACGGCCTCCAGGGTCAGTTCGGCGCGCCCCTGCTGCAACCAAAAGTGCCCACTGAGCAACAGCAACACCGCCCGGTACACCGTGTCGGGCACCTGCCGGCGCTGCATCAGGCGCTCGGCGTCGCGCAACTGGATAAACGCCTGGGCGTAGTCGCCACGGTTGGCCGCCAGCATCGCCAACCCGAGGAAGCCGTACAGCACGCGCTTATCCTGGCTATGCAGGCACATGCCCAGGCCGGCTTCGAGGCAGTCGGTAGCCATCGCGTCATGCCCCTGGCGCAGTGCCAGGTGCCCACGGCGCAAGGCAATCCGGCCCATCAGCGGCCCGGCCTTGAGGCGCTGCTGCACCAGCATGGCCTGCACGCCTTCCAACAGGCTCTGGGCCCGGTACGGTGCGCCCCGCTGTTCCAGCAGTTGTGCATGATCAAGCTCCAGCACCGCTTCCAGCAGCAACGAACCATGGGCCCGCGCCAGGCACAGCGCCTCGCGATTGAGCGCCTGGGCCACGTCCAGTTCGCCGCGCAACAGCGCTTGCTGGGTCAGCCCGGACAGGCACATCAGGCGCGACGTCCAGGCGCTGTCCGGCAAGTCATTCAATGCCTCCAGAAAATGCCCACGCGCAGGCACCGCTTCCCCACCCAGGTGCAATAACCAACCCCACTGCGCCTGCCAGCGCGCCAGCAGGTGGCGTTGCAGCGCGGCGGTGGGTTGCGGGGTGAAGCGCGCCAGTTGATCGATGCATTGCGCGGCCTGGTCGAAACGCCCGGCAAACAGCAAGGCCGCCGTGACCAGCCCCACCAGTTGCGCCGAGCCGAGCATCAACTCGTCGCCATGTTGCTCATGCAGGCGCAACAACAGCACGGCGTTTTGCTGGCGGAACAAGTCTTCAAAGCTGAAGTGCTCCAACAGGCTGACCGCCACTTCGTACTCTTCAGCCAGCAGCGCCTGCTCAAACGCCGCCTGCCAGTCCTGGGCTGCGGTAAACCATTGGCAGGCGCGCCGGTGCCAGGAACGCCGGGCCGGCCAGGGTTCGTCGCGCAGTAACTGGGCCAGGGGCGCGAAAACCTGCAGCCACTCCGGCGAATCTTCCCAGGGCTCGATAAACGCGCCGAGGGCCTGGAGCTCGCGCAGGTAGTCGGCGCCATCGCCAAACCCGAACAGGTGTTCGCACAGCCCCGGGTTGAAACGCGGCAGGTGCGCCAACACGCGCCAGGCCTCCTCCAACTCTTCGGGCAAGGTGCTGAACAGTTCGTGTTGCAGGTAATCGAGCAAGGTCTGGGAGCGCCCATGCCAGGCACCGCTGTCGGGATGGCTGTCGCCTTCGAGCAGGGCGATACGCACGCCGGCGCACCAGCCGGCGCTGAACTGCAGGACTTTATCGGCAGCCTGCCCGCCCGCGGCGTGATGCTCGAGCAGTTGCTGGACCTCGCGCTGATCGAACGCCAACTCGGTGCCGCCGCACTCCCACAACTCATCATCGAGCAACAGCCGTGGCCAATTGCAGGCCGGCCGGCGCCGCGCGCCCAGCCACCAGACCAAGGCCGGGCTGCTGGCCGCCAGCACCCGATCGAGCAAGGCATCCAATGCGGGCGCCGCCACCCGGCAATAGTCATCGAGAAACAGCCAGGCCGGCGCTTGCCAGCGGCTCAGGTCGAGCAACAAGCTGGCTTGATCGACAAACACCAGGCCCAGGCTTTGGGCCAGGCGCTGACAGAAATCCAGCGGGTCCAGGGCCGCACCGTTGAGGGGCAGCCAATACACTTGGCAACTCGCCGGGGCCTGCAGGGCGCATTCGGCCAACAAGGCACTCTTGCCACTACCGGCCGGCGCGCACAGCAACCGGACCCGCGCCTCGGCCCCCAGCAACGGCTCGGCCAGGCGTGGGCGCAGCAAATGGTGGGAAGACAGACGTGGCATGAATCCAGGGCGATCCAGGCGACGGGTCATGGCGGTCATTACAACGTCCCTTTTTTATTGTTATGCGGCGTGCGGTCTACCGTAGTCCTGTCAATGGGCGTTGTTGAAGAAGTATTCAGCGGGCTGATTGCCGGGCATAAAAAAGCCGGGCTTCATTTGAGCCCGGCACAGGATTGGCAGGTTAAAACCCGAGCCTATGTGGGAGCTGGCTTGCCTGCGATGGCGGTGGGTCAGGTTGATGGGTTTTGCCTGGTCCACCGCCATCGCAGGCAAGCCAGCTCCCACAGTGATTGGGTTTACAACCTTAGGTCAGCGTACGCCCGAGGCGCGCAGGGCCGATGGGGTGTAGTCCGCCGCCTTGGCGTTGAAGCCGAATACAAAGCTGCTCTTCTCTTCGTTCTTCATGCCCAGGGCGATGTAGCGGCCGGCGATGATGTCGTACAGGGTCTCGACGGTGTAGGCCGGGGTCTGGTGGTTGTAGTAGAACTGCGCATGACCTTCGGCAACGCGCCACAGTTGGCCGCGGCCGTCATAGTGATCCACCAGCGCCACTTGCCAGCTGTCTTCGTCGATGTACATGTGGCGCTTGGCGTAGATGTGCCGCTCGCTTGGTTTCACCGTGCCCACCACTTCCCAGACCCGGTGCAGCTCGTAGCGGGTCAGGTCCTGGTTGATGTGGCCGGCCTTGATGATGTCGTCATATTTAAGGGACGGCGAATCGAGCTTGTAGGCGTTGTAGGGAATGTACATTTCCTTCTTGCCCACCAGTTTCCAGTCGTAGCGGTCTGGCGCACCGGAGAACATGTCGAAGTTATCCGAGGTGCGCAGGCCGTCGGACGCAGTGCCCGGCCCGTCGTAGGCCACTTGCGGTGCACGGCGCACGCGGCGTTGGCCGGCGTTGTAGATCCATGCCAGGCGCGGTTCTTTCACCTGGTCGAGGGTTTCGTGTACCAGCAGCACGTTACCCGCCAGGCGGGCGGGCGCGGTGACCGACTGCTTGAAGAAGGTCAGCACGTTGGCGCCCTTGGCCGGGTCCATGTCCGGGATCAGTTGTGGCACTGCCACTTCTTCTTCAAAGCGGATCGGCGTGTAGCTGCCGTTGGTCTGCGGTGTGGCCTGGGTGATGATGCGTCGCAGGTTGCCGCCGTGATAGCGAGTGATGTGGTTCCACAACACCTCGACGCCATTTTTCGGGATCGGGAAGGCGTAGTAGCGGTTGCCGGTGAAATTCTCCAGGCCGTTGCCGTCGTTGATCGACTTGACGTTGAGCGCGCTGCGCTTGATCGACTCGTAGATATCGTCGGGCAGGTTGACCGTGCGGTGGGTGGTGTAGACCGGGATTTTGTAGGTCTCTGGGTAGCGCTTGAACATCGCCACCTGGCCGTCCGACAGTTTGTCCTTGTACTTGTCGACCGTGGCCGCGGTGATCACGAACAGCGGTTTTTCATTGGCAAACGGGTCGGCCAAAAAGCCCTTGCTGTCCACCGCGCCGGCGTTTTTCGGGATGCCACCGGTCCAGGCCGGGATCGAGCCATCGGCGTTACCGGCTTTCTCGGCGCCCACTGGGGTCAAGGTCGTACCGAGCTTGGCTGCTTCTTGCGGTGACACGGCGGCCATCACGTTGGCGGCCACCAGGCTGAGGGCCAGTACACCGCACTGCAAAATCATCTTACGCATGGTTGTTGTCCTTGTTCTTTTTTAGCCGAATCAGAAGTTCACGCCAAAGCTGAGGGCGAGGAAGTCACGGTCGGTCAGGGTGTTGTAGTCACCGCCAAAAAAGTCGGTGTAGCTCAGGCTCGCGGTGTAGGTGTTGCGGTAGTCCGCATCGACCCCGACGCTGAGCGCCTTGGCCCCTTCGTTGAACAGGCCATTGGGGCCGTAACCCTTGACGTCATGGGACCAGGACAGGTTGGGCTTGAAGTTGATCCCGGCGATCACGTTGTTGTAGTCCAGGATCGCCCGGGCGCGATAACCCCAGGAAGTCGCCGTGACGAAGCCGTCGGTATCACCGCCAAAACCGTATTGGCCGTAGACCGAATCACGGCCGTAGCGCAGCTTGGTTTTGTTCTCCAGCCCGCCCACCCGCACGATGGCCGCCTCGCCCACTACGGTCAGGCGTTCGGCGCCCAGCACCTGGTCGAAAAACTGGGTCATGGTGGTTTGGAACTGGGTGATTTCCTTGCGCCGGTAGCCGGTGTTGTCAGCGCCGAATGAGCTCTTGATCGGCGACACGGTGTTACCGGCAATCGGGTTGACCAGGGCCAGGGTCAGGTCGGTGGTGTTGAGTTGCACCGGGGCGTTGGGGCGGTAGCTGATTTCTCCGGTCCAGGCGGTGCCGGTGGGCAGGGTCGTGGAAAAGCTGGCGCCGTACAGGCGGATGTCTTCCGGGTAATCCAGGTAGTACTGGCCGCGTCCGAGCATCACGCTCTGCGCCAGGCCGGCGCCGCTGCCGGGGGCAATGCCGTTGGCGGTATTGATGATATTGCCGATGGTCGCAAGGTTGGTGTTGGCCGTGAGGGTGCCCACGGTCGGCGTGCGGCTGTGGTAGTTCATGAAGTACAGGCCGTACTCGGTGTCATCGCCGAGCCAGCGCAAGGCCATGCCGAACTGCCCGGAATCCCGTGCATCACGGTCGGCGGCGCGGCGCACGATCACCCCTTCGTTGGTCACGCCAAAGCCTTGGCCGAACGCCGCGGCCACAGGTTGCAGCGGGCGGATCGCCGGGCTGCCGACCGTGTAGTTATTGGTGCAGCCATCGGCCGCCACGTCGCCACCAAAGAAGGTGCCGCAGTTATCCAGTACGGTCTGGTCCCATTCCAACTGGTAGAAGCCTTCCACGGTCAGTTGGTTGGTCAGGCCCTGGGAGGCGAACAGCATGTTCACCGGGATCAGGCCTTCCTTGATCTCGGCGCCAGGCCGGCGGAAGGCCGAGACGTCGACGGGGTTGATGCTGTTGATGGAGTTGCCGATGAAGGTACTTTCGCCCCAACTGACCACCTGCTTGCCGGCACGCACGGTGCCCGGCAGGTCGCCCAGGGAATAGTTGTGATAGACGAAGGCATCGAGGATCTGTGCACCGCTGGATTTGGAGCCTTCCTTGCGGTTGTGGTCGCTGATCGGCTTGAACTCACGGTCTTCGTCCTTGAGTTCGAAGTCGTACCAGTACTTGCCCCGTACAAACACCCCGGTATCGCCGTACTTGAGCTCCAGGTCGTGCAGGCCCTTGAAGATTTTCGAGTAGGTTTCGCCCTTCTTGAAGTTCAGCCGCCCGTCATCCCCGGTGGAAGCCTGGCCACTGCCGCCGTTGACCGTGCCCACCAGCTTGCGGTCGGCATCGCGCATGCCCCAGCTGGCACCCACCGACAGCGACGAATCGAACTGCCCCTCGATCTCGCCGATATTGAATGAAACAGCCTGCGCCTGAACGCAGCAACCCAAAGCAACCGCAGCGGCCAGCGCCTGTGGCCTGAAGATGGCGCGCATTGTTGTTTTTGTCATGCGTCTTCCCCGGTGGTGTGACAGAAGGCCCCACCCTACTGCCCGCCATCAGGAGCGATAAGCGCACCAAGGAGGTATTCGTTGTGTCGCTCCAAAGGATTAACGCAGGCTCTAGCGTGGGTATTGGCGGGGCTATCGACGCAGTGGATGGAGCGCCATCAAGAGAATGGATACCCCGCCCGTCAGGCGCGCCACTGTTGTTGTTTTGGTAACAGTCCTTGTCCTGAATCAGTGTTTTTCATTCTGTTACAACGGACTATTCTTACCGGGCTTTCAAGGCGAACCGCCTGCTTCACGAAAGCCAGTTTTCGACGGATTGAAGCGTATTTTCAGTCTGTTACCGGTGTTCACTGACGTTGATTTGTAGCTCCTTGATCCAACGTCTTACTTCGGCCGCTGCTTATGCAGCGGCCTTTTTTATGCCTGAAACAAAGCGGGGCGCCATAAGCGCCCCGCAGGATTGACTGTTTTTCAGGTAACGATCACAGGCTGTATTTCTGCAGGTTGTCCATCATCTCTTTCAAGGCTTCGATGTTGTCCTTGGGATGGGCCGCCCCTTCAAAGTCGCAGATCTGCTGCCAATGCGCCGCCACATCCTCTGGCGAGAAGCCCGCCTCGGGGTCAAACCCAACGCCCAGGCTGCGTTCCCAGCGGGTCTTGCCGATCCAGCCGCCGCCCACTTCAAACAGCCCAGAAGTTTCCTGGCACGCCTCGCTGCCCAGGTACACCACCAGCGGGCTGACCAGTTCAGGCTTGAGCCTTTCGAACACCTGCGGCGGGATCAGGCCTTCGGTCATGCGCGTGCCGCCGGTAGGTGCGATGGCATTGACCAGGATGTTGTGCTTGCGCCCCTCCAGCGCCAGGGTGCGGGTCAGGCCATACAGGCCGAGCTTGGCCATGCCGTAGTTGGACTGGCCGAAGTTGCCGTAGATGCCCGACGTGGAGGCGGTGAAAATCACCCGTCCGTAGCCTTGCTCGCGCAGATGCGGCCAGGCGGCGCGGGTGACTTTGTAGGCACCTTCGACATGCACGCGGTAAACCAGGTCCCAGTCGCTGTCCTCCATTTTATGGAAGGTTTTGTCACGCAGGATCCCGGCGTTGTTCACCACCACGTCGATGCGGCCAAACACCTCGAGGGCGTGTTGCACGATCTTTTCGCCGTCGGTCACCGAATCGTGGTTGGCCTCGGCAATCCCGCCGGCCTCGCGGATCTCGGCCACCACACGGTCGGCCGCCGAAGCGTTGGCGCCTTCGCCCTGAGTCGAGCCGCCAAGGTCGTTGACCAGCACCTTGGCCCCGTGCCTGGCGAACAGCAGCGCATGGGCACGCCCCAAGCCACCCCCGGCACCGGTGACGATCACGACTTTATCTTGGAACTGCACAGACTCACTCATAGGGAACTCCAGCGAAGACAGTGGACGATGGGTTGAGTGTCAGGCACGGGGCTTGTGGTCACAATAAATACGGGCGGGGGTGAATGGTGCGCAATAAGGCACGGGGATGATCGGCTCGTATAGGAACTGGCTTGTGTGGGAGCTGGCTTGCCTGCGATTGCATCACCTCGGTACAACTGATTTACCGAGGTGTACCCATCGCAGGCAAGCCAGCTCCCACACAAGCCAGTTCCCATAGCTGGTCTTTGCTGGCCTCGATACCCTCGCGAAACGCCAGGTAATGCTTGAGCACCTGCACCGGCGCTTCAATCTGCGGGTAGTGGCCGATGTTGGCCAGTAACACCGTGTCGGCATCCGGTATCAGCTCGCGGTAGCGCGCGACCATATGCGCGCCGGAGATCGGGTCGACTTCGCCATCGATCACCCGCAACGGCACTTCGCCGCGCTGCATCGCCGCCACCCAGCGCTCGCGTTGACGGCGGCGCTGGGGGATGTAGGCGATGAGTTTGTGCAGGATCCGTGGGCCATCGTTGTTTTCGATCAGGCTCCAGAAGTCATCCAGGGCACTTTCGCTGGGGCGGGTGTCGGGGCCGAAGATCTGCTTGAAGCTGTCGGCCAGGGCATTGCGCCCGAATGCGCGGCCGATCATCCAGCCCAACGGGCTGAGCAAGAGTTTTTGCACCAGCGCCGCGCGGTGGGTCTCGGGGAACAGCCCGCCATTGAGAAACACGCAACTGGCCAGCTGGAACCGCCCCTCATAGTGCCGGGCGAGCAGTTCCTGGGCCACGCTGTCGCCGTAGTCATGGGCCATGACATGCACCGGCTGTTGAATCCGCAGATGGGCCAGCAGGGCCTGTTGCAGGTCGGCCTGTTCCAGCAGGCAATAGGTGTGGTCCAGGGGCTTGGCCGAGTCGCCAAAGCCGAGCATGTCGCAGGCAATCACCAGGTTGCGCTGGGCCAGCGGCTGCCAGAGGTAATGCCAATCCCAACTGGCGCTGGGGAAACCGTGGATCAGCAGCAAGGGCTCGCCCTGCCCGGCCACCCAGTAACGGATGGTCTGCCCGCGAAAGACAAAACTCTGCCCGCGCTTGCGCCAGGCGCTCAGGGGGATCTCGGCCAGTGGCATCAGAGTCGGTATCCAGGGTCTTGTTGATCAAGCTTGCGCAGCAGCGCCGGCCAGGCCAGCGCGCCGCCCATGCCTTGGGCGCTCTTGGTCACACCGGCAATCATGGCCTTGGCCCCCGCCAGAATCTGCGGCTCGATGGCGATCAATTCGGCCCCGCCGTTTTGCGCCAGCACCTGGATATCGCAGGCGCGCTGGAAGGTGAACATCATCAGGAAGGTATCGGCAATGGTCGCGCCGCAGGTCAGCAGGCCATGGTTGTGCAGCATCAAAAAATTGCTCGGCCCCAGGTCGGCTTGCAAGCGGGCCTTTTCCTCGTGGTTCAGCGCCACACCTTCGTAGGCGTGATAGGCCAGGCTCGAGAGCACGAACAGCGACTGCTGGCTGATGGGCAGCACGCCCTGCTTCTGCGCCGATACAGCCACCCCGGCCGCCGTGTGGGTGTGCAGCACGCAGACCACGTCGTGGCGTACTTCGTGTACCGCGCTGTGGATGGTATAGCCCGCCGGGTTGATCTCGTAGGGGCTGTCCATCAGCTTGTTGCCGGCCTGGTCGACCTTGACCAGGCTGGAGGCGGTGATTTCGTGGAACATCAGCCCGAACGGGTTGATCAGGAAGTCTTCGGTGCCCGGCACCTTGGCCGAGATATGGGTGAAAATCAGATCATCCCAGCCATGCATGGCCACCAGGCGATAGCAGGCGGCCAGGTCGATCCGTGCCTGCCATTCGGCGGCGCTGACCTGGTCTTTTACACTCTGTATCGATGGAACGGGGGCTAGGTTCACGGCAAGGACCTCGACGCGGTGGTGTTCTTATTATTTTTGGGCTGAAGGGCCAGTCTAGTCAGACCACAGGCCTGCCGTAGTTGCGTTGGCAGCCAGCTTGATGACCGAGCGAGTCAACCATGAGGATAGTTCGGATTCGTACAATGTGGTGTCAGAGAAGCGACGCCAGTAAAGGTGCGGCAAACAGGTTGAGCAAGCCCGTCAGGACCATCACCAGCCCGGCCACCGAGCCTTCTTCGCCGCCCACTTCGTGGGCACGGCTGACGCCCGCTCCGTGGGCGCCCACCCCAAACAACGCGCCCCGCGCCAAGGCACTGCGCAGCGGCAGCCACTTGAGCAGGACCCCGCCGAGCATGGCGCCGAACACACCGGTGAACATCACAAACACCGCCGTGAGCTCCGGTACGCCGCCCAGATCGTGGGCCAGGGGCATGGCAAAGGGGGTGGTGATCGAGCGTGGCACCAACGACATCGTCACCGCGCTGTCCAGGGCCAGCGCCTTGGCCAAGCCAAAGGAGGTGCCAATGGACGCGGCGCTACCGGCCAGCATCCCCAGGAGCAACGCCGACCAGTGCCGCATCAACAATTGGCGCTGCTGCCAGATCGGGATGGCGAATGCCACCGTGACCGGGCCCAGTACCAGCATCAGCCAATGGGTGTCGGTGGCGTACTCGGCATAGGCGGTGTTCAGCGGTACGGCCACCGCCAGTAGCAGCGCGGGCACCAAAATCAGCGGTGACAGCAGGTAGCGCCCGGTGCGCCGGTAGATCCAGCGGCTGAAACCATAGGCCAGCAGGGTCAGGGCCAGCCAGAACAGCGGCATCAGTTCAAGCTTCATGGCGCAGCTTCCAGCGGCAGACCAGTTCGACGGTAAACGCCGTGACCAGCATCACCATCAGGGTACTGAGGGCGATCACCAGCATGATCCGCCAGCCGTCATGGCGCAGCAGGCCACCGTAATCGAGCAGGCTCATCAGCGCCGGGATAAAAAACAACAGCATTTCTGCCATCAGCATGCCAGCGCCCAATTGCAGGGCCGCCGGCTTGATCAGGCCGCTGGCGAACACCAGCAACAGCAGGCCCAGGCCAATCACTCCGCCGGGGATCGGCCAGGCCAGCCATACGGCCAGTTGGCAGCCCAGCAGGTAGATCGCCAGCAATACCAGCAGCTCAACCAGCAGCCGGCCCAGGTGTTTGAAGGTGAAACGTTTAGTCGACATGGGTTCCTCGCAGGCCCTCATTTTAAAGAGCCCTCTGGCATCCCCAAAGCGAATTGTTAGACTGCAATCCATTCCAAACTGGAATTGGTGCAATGGAATTCAAACAGCTGCGCAGTTTTATCGAAGTGGTGCACCGTGGCGGTTTTACCCAGGCCGGGAAAACCCTGCATATCAGCCAGTCCGCCGTGAGCAAGCAAGTGGCGCAACTGGAACAGAGCCTCGGTACCCCCCTGCTCGACCGCATCGGTTCGCACGTGCGCCTGACCGCCGCCGGGCAGGTGGTGCTGCAACGGGCCGAAGCCATGTTGCGCTTGCAGACCGAGCTGGTGAGTGAGCTGGACGACCTGAATCAAATGACCCGTGGCGAGTTGCGCATGGGCCTGCCGCAACTGGGGGGCGATACACTGTTTGCCGGGCTGTTTGCCGAATATCGCCGGCGCTACCCCAATGTCAGCATCCAATTACTTGAAGGCGGCAGCCGCAATATTGAGCAGGCCATTCTCGCGGGTGAGCTGGACGTCGGCGGCAGCCTGTTGCCCACCGATCCGGCGTTTGCCTGGCAAGCCTTCTGCGATGAGCCGCTGGATGCGCTGCTGCCCGTGGACCACCCGTTGGCACAGCGGGCCCAGATTGGCCTGGAGGAATTGGCCGACACGCCGTTCTTGATGTACCAGCGCAGCTTTGTGCTCAATGACCGGCTGCTCCAGGCCTGCCAGCAACTGGGCTTCACGCCGCGGGAAAGTGGGCGCAGCGGCCAGGCGGATTTTCTCGTCGCACTGGTGGCCGCAGGCCAGGGCGTAGTGCTGCTGCCCAGTGTGGTCGCGCGCGGCCTGGAGCGCCCCGGTGTGGTGCGCCTGACACTCAGGGCGCCCAATTTCCTACGCTGGGACATCGCCTTTATCTGGCGCAAAGGCGCCTATCTGTCGAAAGCCGCCCAGGCCTGGCTCGCGCTTTTGCGCGAGTACCCGATCAGCCGCGCAGTGCCGTGACCAGCTCCGCCAGCCAGGGCTCGGCATCCGCTTCCGGGGTGACGCTTTCGCTGGCATCCAGGCGCAGCATCGGCAGCACTTCACGCACGCCCAACTCGCCAAACAGCTCGCGCATCTGCTCGCCGCCGCCACAGAAGGTGTCGCCGTAGCTGGCGTCGCCCAGGCCGATCACCGCACCTGGCAAACCGCGCCAGGCGGCGGGCAGTTGGTCGCGGATCGTCGAATACAGCGGCATCAGGTTGTCCGGCAGTTCGCCCATGCCGGTGGTGGAAGTGACGGCCAGAAAGGCGTCCGGGGCGAAGGCCTGCACGTCGGCCAGGGTCGCCCGCGGGTTATGCCAGGCCTGGAAACCGGCTGCGTTGAGGATACCCATGGCGTGGCGGGCAACTTCTTCTGCCGTGCCATAGACCGAGCCGGAAAGGATGGCGACTTTCATCAATCTGATCCTGTAGTTGAGTGAAAACCTGGGATATTAACAGCTGGCAGCCGGCTCGGTTGCCCTACACTAACAAATCCACAAACACGCTATGGATCGTTCAATGATCAACGCCAAGCTGATGCAGATGGTGGTCAATGCTTCCAACGACGGGATTGTCGTGGCGGAACGGGAAGGCAAGGACAAGCCGCTGATTTACGTGAACCCGGCCTTCGAACGCATGACCGGCTATAACCTGGACGACATCCTTTATCAGGATTGCCGCTTCCTGCAGTCAGGCGACCGTGACCAGCCAGCGCTGATGGCCATTCGCGAAGCCCTGGACAGTGGCGGAGCCTGCCGGGAAATCCTGCGCAATTACCGCAAGGACGGCACGCACTTTTGGAATGAGCTGTCATTATCGACGGTTTATAACCAGGCGGATGGGCAGACTTACTTCGTCGGCGTGCAGAAAGACGTCACGGTTCAGGTCAAGGCCCAGCAGCGTGTTGCCCAGCTGGAAGCCCAGGTGGCGCAGCTTACAGCCGAGTTGGCCGCGCTCCGGGCGACGAGCGGATCTAACAAACTTTAGAAAATACGGTCTTTAGGGTGATAATCCGTTTAATCACGCATTTCCTTGAGCCACATCAATGCAACGCGACGCGCTTTTGACGCAGGACGAACTGGACTTCATCCAGAACATGCACCACAACCCACAACTGAATGTGCGGGATGTGTCGTCGAGCCTGACGGTCAACGGCGGCGCGCAGATCCGCGACCTGCTCACGCGCCTGGCGGCCCATGAGCAGGTGACGATCCAGGCGCAGTTCGATAACCAGCAAATGACCTTTCCTCTGCAACTGGTGGAAGACGAGTTCCATGCGCTGCACTTGCGCCTTGGGGTGCCGAGCATTTTCGAAGACGGGCCGATGATCCGGCCGTGGCGCCTGGTGCTCGAAGAGCCGGTGGCCCTGGAAAATGTCAGGGGCCAGCCTGGTTCACTGTGGGTGCATGAAGTGTCGTTCAAGGGCCTGCTGGTGCAGTCCCGGGGCCGTAGCAAACCACCCAGGACGTTCTCGATGTGGTTCAGCCCCTCTGGCTACGAGCGAATTGCGGTGCGTGGCACCCTGGAACGCGAGACCGCGCGCGGGCTGTTTGCCTACCGCTTGAACCAGGGCGATGTGGATGAAACCGAGCGCCTGCGCCAGTTCATCCTGCAACAGCATCGCCTGGCCCACCCTGAAGTGCATGCCTGATCTCAGGTATCCAGGGTTCCACTGAGAAACTGCCGCAAGCGCCGCTGCATCAACCTTCCTTCACTGCCCAGGCAACCGATAACGCTACCTGCCAGTTGCTGCTGGGCCATGTCCGAGGCATCACCGGCCAGCAGCAGCGGACAGTCCAGGGTCAAGGCCAGGCGCCCCAGGCGCTTGGGTAGTTCGTGGGTTGGCGCGCGATTGGAGAACAGCACCAGGGCCTGCGGGCGGATCTTCTCGCAGATCAGCGTCAACTCATCCAGGGGCTGGCCGACGCTCAGCACATGCACCACCCGTTCATCACCACCGAGCATGAGCCCGGCCACCAGCAGTTCCAGTTCGCGGCACTCACCGGCAATCGCCGCCAGCAATACCTGCGGCGTGCGGCCAGCGCGGGCCAGTTGCAGGCGCTGGGAGATCCGCGCACGCAGGAAGCTGTCGAAAAACAGCCATTCGCTGGCTTGGCCGAAACGTCCCTGATGGCGCAACAACTGGTGCCAAAGGGGCATCAGGATGTCCTGGAACACCACCGCAGCGGGGTACGCGGCAAAGACCTGGCCGTACAGGCGCTCCAGTTGCAGCTCATCAAACGCACCGATGGCAGTTTGCATCTGCTGCTGCCACTGGGCCCATTCATGATGGTCGCTGCCTTCCTGCAGGTGGTGCAGTGATGACGATTGCCCATCGTCCCGAGCGAGGATCTTGCCGACTTTGCTGACCGCCACACCACGCTCGATCCAATCCAGAATGCGATGAACGGTCTCGATGTCCTTCTGCGTGTACAGGCGATGCCCACTTTCGGTGCGCACCGGCTGGATCAACCCATAACGGCGCTCCCACGCGCGCAGGGTGACCGGATTGATACCTGTCAATCTTGAGACTTCACGAATCGGGAACAACTCATCGCCAGTGCGTAGGGCACCTTGCTCAAGACCGGGGGATGGAGCTGTGATTACAGACATCAAAGGACCGAAGATTGGCACGTAGTTGGATCCCATTTAACGCTTTTATACCTGTCTTTTTCAAGGGATCTGCCCAGCCGTCCAATGCCGCTGGCGTATTTCGTCAAATCAGGAATAATCCTTGCCTGTTTTTTTGCGTCGCCACCCTACCCTGCGGCTTCGCCTGGGACGCCACCTACCCGGTGCAACGCGCCCACACATTCGGAGATACACAATGTCTACCCAACCCGTCACCTTGATGGTTGCACGCCGTGCTGCCCAAGGCCGTTATCAAGACATGATGAGCTGGCTGCGCGAAGGCGAGCAATTGGCCACGGACTTCCCCGGCTACCTGGGTTCAGGCGTACTTGCCCCGCCTGCCGATGGCGGCGAATTCCAGATCATCTTCCGCTTCGCCGACGAGCAGACCCTGCATGCCTGGGAGTTCTCGGCCTCGCGCAGCGCCTGGCTGGGCCGTGGCAGCGAATTGTTCGCCAACCCCATGGAGCATCGGGTCAGCGGCATGGAGGGCTGGTTTGGTGCCGTGGGCCAGCGTCCGCCGCGCTGGAAACAGGCCGTGGCGATCTGGCTGGCGTTTTTCCCGGTTTCACTGCTGTTCAACTTTGGCCTTGAGCCGTTGCTCGCCGAGTTGGGCATGTTCAGCCGCGTGCTGGTCAGCACCCTGGCCCTGACGCCGTTGATGGTCTATCTGTTCATTCCGCTGTCGACCCATTTGCTGGCAGGCTGGCTCAATCCTGCCCCGCCGCGGGTAAAACCTGCCGAAGCGGCCGTTTGAGCCGATCCGCAACAGGCCGGTCGCTGGTATAGTTTTAGCTTGCCCGCGACCCGAGCCACCCATGACCTCTCCCGCACCGATCCTGATTACCGGCGCCGGCCAACGTGTCGGCCTGCATTGCGCCCAGCGCCTGCTGGATGCACAGCAACCGGTGATCTTCAGCTATCGCAGTGAACGTCCAGGCGTGCAGGCCCTGCGCGAGCGCGGGGCGATTGGCGTGTTTGCCGACTTCTCGTCCGAGGCCGGTATCCTGGCGTTCATTAGCGAACTCAAGACCCATACCGACAGCCTGCGGGCGATCATCCACAATGCTTCGACCTGGGCCCCAGAAACACCCGGTGACGAGGCCAACGCCTTTATCGATATGTTCAGCGTGCACATGCTTGCGCCGTACCTGATCAACCTGCATTGTGCTGAGTTGTTGCGGCGCTCGACGCCGGCCGACATTGTGCACATCAGCGACGACGTGACCCGCAAGGGCAGCCGCCAGCATATTGCCTACTGTGCCACCAAGGCCGGGCTCGACAGCCTGACCCTGTCCTTCGCCGCCCAATACGCGCCCCGGATCAAGGTCAATGGCATCGCGCCAGCGATGGTGATGTTCAACGACGGCGACGACGCAGCTTATCGTGCCAAGGTCCTGGCCAAGTCGGCACTGGGTATCGAACCCGGGCCCGAGGTGATTTACCAGAGCGTGCGTTACCTGCTGGACAACCCTTATGTGACCGGCACCACCCTGACCGTCAATGGCGGGCGGCATGTCAAGTAAACCCGAACACCAGCGGCCTGGGGTTCCTGCAACTGATTGGACGGAGCAAGTAGCAATGCCACAACTTCAACCAGGTATGGCGCGCATCCGGGTCAAGGACCTGTGTCTGCGTACATTTATTGGCATCAACGAGGAAGAGATCCTCAACAAGCAGGATGTGTTGATCAACCTGACCATCCTGTATGCCGCACAAGACGCCGTGCGCGACAACGATATCGACCACGCCTTGAACTACCGCACCATCACCAAGGCCATCATCGCCCACGTCGAAGGCAACCGCTTCGCCCTGCTCGAACGCCTGACCCAGGAGCTGCTGGACCTGGTGATGAGCAACGAGTCGGTGCTGTACGCCGAAGTCGAAGTCGACAAGCCCCATGCGCTGCGCTTTGCCGAGTCGGTGTCGATCACCCTGGCAGCCAGCCGTTAACCCCCCTGAATCTGTGTGAATCCCATGACCGACCAACAACGCCTGGAACTCGAAGCCGCCGCCTTCCGCCGGCTGGTAGCGCACCTGGACAGCCGCAAGGATGTGCAGAACATCGACCTGATGAACCTCGCCGGTTTCTGCCGCAACTGCCTGTCCAAGTGGTACAAGGCCGAGGCCGACGAACGCCAGATCGAGGTCAGCCTCGATGACGCCCGCGAAGTGGTATACGGCATGCCGTACGCCGAGTGGAAAGCCCAATACCAGCAAGAAGCCAGCGCCGAACAACAAGCGGCGTTTGCCAAAGGAAAACCCCATGACTGACCTGAACACCCTGCGCACCAGCCTCGACAGCGGCGAACACCTCTTTGCCGACACCCTGGCCTTTATCGCCGCCGGCTACGACTACCTGCCACAAGCCTTCACCAATGGCAGCGTAGAAAACGCCGCCGGGCAGAACGAAGGCTCGTGCAAGACCCTGGGCCTGGCGCTGCTGGAAGGGTTGAGCGACCAGCAGGCCTTGCTGGCGTTTGGCGAGCATTATCGTTCGGTGCTGGCGACGCCTGAGGGCACGGATCACGCCAATATCCGCGCGCTGATCGAGCATGGGTTGGCGGGAGTGAAGTTTGTCCAGCCGCCTTTGACCCGCCGCTGATCCAGCTTGCAAACCCGGTCAATGTGGGAGCCGGGCTTGCCCGCGATGGCGGTGGTGGCTGTCACACCGCCATCGCAGGCAAGCCAGCGCCCACATTGATTGGATTGCCAAATTGAGATTGCGCTGTTCGTCCAGTTACACACAAAAAAACCGGCCTTTTGGCCGGTTTTTTTATGGCAACGGTTTAGAAAGAAGCGTCTTTCAAGCCGTCGAGGTAACGCTCGGCATCCAGGGCCGCCATGCAACCGGCGCCGGCCGAGGTGATGGCCTGGCGGTAGACATGGTCAGCCACGTCGCCAGCGGCAAAGATCCCTTCGATGTTGGTTGCAGTGGCATTGCCTTCACGGCCGCCCTGCACTACCAGGTAACCATCTTTGGCGGTCAGCTTGCCTTCGAACAGGGAGGTGTTCGGGGTGTGGCCGATGGCGATGAACACGCCGTCGACTTTCAGCTCGTCGAAGCTGCCATCGTTGTTTTTCAGGCGCGCACCGGTCACGCCCATGTTGTCGCCCAGGACTTCATCCAGGGTAGCGTTGAGCTTGAGGATGATCTTGCCTTCGGCAACCCGCGCGTGCAGCTTGTCGATCAGGATCTTCTCGGCGCGGAAAGTTTCGCGGCGGTGAACCAGGGTCACGGTGCTGGCGATGTTGGCCAGGTACAGCGCCTCTTCCACTGCGGTGTTACCACCACCGACCACAGCCACCGGCTTGTTGCGGTAGAAGAAACCGTCGCAGGTCGCGCAGGCGGAAACGCCCTTGCCCATGAACGCTTCTTCCGATGGCAGGCCCAGGTAGCGAGCGCTGGCGCCAGTGGCGATGATCAGCGCGTCACAGGTGTAGACGCCGCTGTCGCCGGTCAGGCTGTAGGGCTTTTTCGAGAAATCCACGGCATTGATATGGTCGAAGACGATTTCGGTCTCGAAACGCTCGGCGTGTTCTTTCATGCGCTCCATCAACACCGGGCCGGTCAGGCCGTGGACGTCACCCGGCCAGTTGTCGACTTCAGTGGTGGTGGTCAACTGACCACCCGCCTGCATGCCGGTGATCAGCAACGGCTTGAGGTTGGCCCGGGCCGCGTAGACCGCAGCGCTGTAACCGGCAGGGCCGGAACCGAGAATAATCACTCGCGAATGACGGGTATCAGACATGACTCACTCCTATCGACCGCCCGGACTACAGGGCGGCTGGAATAAAAAAGGACCGCGAAGCACTTGGGGAAGGCTTGAACTCGCAGGCCCTGAAAATAATGGGTGCAGCGTATAGAGGGGGGCAAGATTAAGGAAATACGGATTAACAATCCAGCTCATAGGCGGTCTCTATTCCGTGGCACCTATTAATCAACATGTTTGTTACCGTTAATGTCGGCTTGCTGACCGTGCTTTCACCGTATCGGCAAAGCCGGTAAGGTCGGCGCGTTCGCCCTTTTGCCCGGAGTTATCCATGCCCGCCCCCGTTCTGTCAGGCCCACAATACCTGCGTGAAGGCCTGAAACTGGTCTTGAGCCCAGGCCTGCGCCTGTTCGTCCTGCTGCCCCTGGCGATCAACCTGATACTGTTCGTCGGATTGATCTATTTTGCTGGCCATCAGTTCAGCCTGTGGGTCGACACCTTGATGCCGACGCTGCCCAGTTGGCTGAGTTTCCTCAGCTACATCCTGTGGCCGCTGTTCGTGCTGCTGGTGGCGTTTATGGTGTTTTTCAGCTTCACCATGCTCGCCAACATCATCGCTGCACCGTTTAACGGCTTTCTCGCGGAAAAAGTCGAAGTGGTGGTGCGCGGCACCGATGACTTCCCCGCCTTCAGCTGGGCCGAGCTGTTTGCCATGGTCCCGCGCACCCTGGCCCGGGAAATGCGCAAACTGGGCTACTTCCTGCCCCGGGCCATCGGCCTGTTTATCCTGTCGTTCATCCCGGTGGTCAACCTGATTGCCGCACCGCTGTGGCTGCTGTTCGGGGTGTGGATGATGGCGATCCAATACATCGACTACCCGGCCGACAACCACAAGCTGGGCTGGAACGAAATGCTCGCCTGGCTGCGCCAGAAGCGCTGGCAGAGCATGAGCTTTGGCGGGATCGTCTACCTGGTGCTGCTGGTGCCGGTAGTCAACCTGCTGATGATGCCAGCAGCGGTGGCCGGGGCGACGTTGTTCTGGGTGCGTGAGCAAGGCGCCGAAACGATGCTGGCGAAAAACCCCTAGGCTGTTCGATTGACCTGGATCATGGCGATTTGCCCATACAGAGCACATGGTTATTAAAACTATAAGCCTGTGGGGAGCGCACCATGTACAGACCGTTGATGCTGATGTTCGGATTGATGTTGGGCGGTGAGGCCTGGGGGGCCGCCGCCGCCAATGAGCCCATATTGCCGGTACAACCGGCGAAGATCACCGATGCCGACAAGGTCGAACTGGGCAAGCAATTGTTCTTCGACCCACGCTTGTCCAAGTCCGGCTTCATTTCCTGCAACTCGTGCCACAACCTGAGCATGGGCGGCAGCGACAATCTGCCCACCTCCATCGGGCATAACTGGCACCAGGGGCCGATCAACTCACCGACGGTGCTCAACTCGAGCATGAGCGTCGCGCAGTTCTGGGACGGACGCGCGGCGACCCTGCAGGAGCAGGCCGGCGGCCCGATCGCCAACCCGGGCGAAATGGGCTTCACCCATGACCTGGCGGTGGACGTGCTGCGCTCAATCCCCCAGTACCAGGCCTCGTTCAAGAAAGTGTATGGCGATGACGGCATCAAGTTCGACGATGTGACCAACGCCATCGCGGCCTTCGAAGAAACCCTGGTCACCCCCAACGCCCCATTCGACCGCTGGCTGCTGGGCGACAAAAAAGCCATCAGCGCCACGGCTGCCCAGGGCTACCAGTTGTTCAAGAACATCGGCTGCGTGGCCTGCCACAACGGCGAGGCGGTCGGTGGCAGCACCTTCCAGAAAATGGGCATGGTCGAACCCTACGCCACCAAGAACCCGGCCCAGGGCGTGGCCGGCCTGACCGGCAAGGATCAGGACCGGATGATGTTCAAGGTGCCGACCTTGCGTAACGTCGCCCTGACCTACCCCTACTTCCACGACGGTGCCTATTGGAACCTGAGCGAAGCGGTGGACGTCATGGCCCGCCTGCAATTGGGCCGCAAGTTGAGCACCGATGAGGTTAGCCAGATTGTCGCGTTCCTCGACACCCTGACCGGCGACCAGCCGGACTTCAAGCTGCCGATCCTGCCGCCGTCCTCGGCCAAGACCCCGCGTCCTACGCCGTTCAACTAAGCCAATGCCGGGCCCTGTCGTCACAAATCCGTCATTGCGATGACACAATGGCGACATGGCCCGCGCCGACACTGGCTGCATGACGACAGCCTTCCTGAACATCACCCTGATTACCGAAACCTTCCCACCGGAAATCAACGGCGTGGCCAACACCCTTGGCCGCCTGTGTGATGGCCTGCGCGCGCGCGGGCATCAGGTGGAGTTGGTGCGCCCGCGCCAGGGTGGCGACTTGAGTCGCATCAGTGACGACGGCCTGCTGCTGTGTCGCGGCTGGCCTTTGCCGGGCTATCCCGGCCTGCAATGGGGCCAGTCCTCGATGCACAAGCTGCTGCGGCGCTGGAAACGCCAGCGCCCGGACGTGCTGTACATTGCCACCGAGGGCCCGCTGGGCTTGTCCGCCTTGCGTGCGGCACGGCGCCTGGGGATCAGCGTGGTCAGCGGTTTCCATACCAACTTCCAGCAGTATTCCAGCCAATACGGCCTGGGCATGCTCAGCCGCTTCCTGACCCACTACCTGCGCTGGTTCCACAACCGCTCCACCCTGACCCTGGTGCCCAGCGTCAGCCAGCGCCTGGAGCTGGAGCGCCGCCACTTCGAGCGCCTGGACCTGTTGTCACGCGGCGTCGACAGCCAATTGTTCCACCCGGCCAGGCGTGACAATGGCTTACGTGAGCAATGGGGCCTGGGTAATGAAGATATTGCCGTCCTGCATGTCGGACGCCTGGCACCGGAAAAAAACCTCGGTTTGCTCAAACGTTGCTTCGAGGCGTTGCAGGCGACTTATCCACAGCGTCGCTTGAAGCTGATCGTCGTCGGCGACGGGCCGCAGCGCGAAGCCCTGGCGAAGACCCTCCCGGCAGCAGCGTTCTGCGGCACGCAACGCGGCGAGGAGCTGGCCCGGCACTATGCGTCCGGGGATTTGTTTCTATTCCCCAGCCTCACCGAGACCTTTGGCAACGTGGTCCTGGAAGCCATGGCATCGGGCCTGGGTGTGGTGGCCTACGACCAGGCGGCCGCCACCCAGCATATCCGCCACGGCTACAGCGGTGCCGTGGCGATGCCGGGGGATGAGGATGCGTTTTGCGATGCCGCCAGTTGGTTGCTGGAAGAGCCGGAGAGTTTACGCCGCGTGCGCCTGAATGCGCGCCAGCATGCCAGTCGCCAGGGCTGGCCGGCGATTATTGAGCGGTTTGAACATCAACTGCGCGGGGCGTGTGGCGAGGACTTGCTGGAGACGGGCAGCTCGAAGCTGACCTGACGGGCCCTATCGCGGGCAAGCCCGCTCCCACAGGTTGCTTGCATTCCAATGTAGGAGCGGGCTTGCCCGCGATAGAGCCCGTCAATTCCCCCCTTAAACCAGGGTAGTCAACGCCTCACGGCTGAACGGCAAGATATCGCCCTCACGCCCTTCACGCACTTTCAGCGCCCAATCCGGATCGACCAGCAGCGCACGCCCCACGGCCACCAGGTCGAACTCGTCGTTATTCAAGCGCTCCAGCAGTTTTTCCAGGCTTGCCGGCTGTGCGATTTTGTCGGTGTTGACCATGAACTGCAGGAACTCGCCATCCAGGCCGACACTGCCCACGGTGATGGTCGGCTTGCCGGTGAGCTTACGGGTCCAACCCGCCAGGTTCAGCTCGGCCCCCTCAAACTCAGGCTCCCAGAAACGCCGCGTGGAGCAGTGGAAAATATCCACGCCCGCGTCAGACAACGGCTTGAGAAACTCACCCAACGCCTCGGGGGTTTGCACCAGGCGCGCGGTGTAATCCTGCTGCTTCCATTGGGAGAAACGGAAAATGATCGGAAATCCAGGACCTGTGGCGGCCCGCACGGCCTGGATCAACTCAATGGCAAAGCGCGAACGGCTGGCCAGGCTGCCACCGTATTCGTCCGTACGCTGGTTGCTGCCTTCCCAGAAGAACTGATCGACCAGGTAACCGTGCGCGCCGTGGATTTCCACGCCGTCCATGCCGATGGCCTGGGCATCCTTGGCGGCCTGGGCGAAGGCGGCAATCACCTCCTTGATATCCTCGACCGTCATGCCATGAACCAGCACGTTGCCGTCCTTGAGTTTTTCCATCGGGCCATAGGCCGGGACGCTGGCATCCGGCTCGGTGCCAATGCGCCGCACGCTACCGACATGCCACAACTGCGGGACGATCTTGCCGCCTTCGGCATGCACCGCATCGACCACTTTCTTCCAGCCGGCCAATGCCGCTTCACCGTAGAAATGCGGCACGTTCGGATAACCGTTGGAAGCCTGGTGGCCCACCACTGTGCCCTCCGTGATGATCAGGCCTACGCCGGCCGCCGCGCGACGGCGGTAGTACTCGATCACTTTGGAATTGGGTACGCCACCCGGGGAAAACGAACGGGTCATCGGCGCCATGACCACACGGGACGGCAATTGCAGCGCACCGAGCTGGAAAGGTTTGAACAAGGCTTGGACAGGCATGGGAGCACTCCGCACGAGAGGGATTTTATGATGCGGATAATATGGAGCACGGGCAGTGCTGGATAGCACTATTGATTGCGGTGATTAAGGGGTAAAAGCCGTGAGCCACATAAAAAACCGTAGGAGCCGGCTTGCCGGCGATGGCCGTTACTGCGGGTCGCCGGCAAGCCCGCTCCTACAGCAGGTCAGGCCAAGGCTTTTTCGATGGCCTGGACCACGCTCGGATCATCAGGCGCGGTACGCGGAGAAAACCGCGCCAATACTCGCCCATCCTTGCCCAGCAAAAATTTCTCGAAGTTCCAGGTGATATCCCCCGGAAACTCTGCCCCCTCACCCGCCAGCAGGCGGTACAACTGATGGCGATCAGGGCCGTTCACCGAAAGCTTGCTGCCCAGGGGAAAGCTCACGCCATAGTTGAGGCTGCAGAACTCCTGGATCTCTTCTTCGGTCCCAGGCTCCTGGCCTGCGAACTGATTGCACGGCAGGCCCAGCACGGTGAAACCCTGGCCCTTGTATTGCTGGTAGAGGTTTTCCAGCGCGGCATATTGTGGAGTCAGCCCACATTTGGAGGCGACATTGACCACCAGCACGACTTGCCCCTTGTAGGGCGCCAGAGGCAGCTCCTGACCATCCAGGGCTTTGAGTTTAAGGTCGTGGAAAGCACTCATGAAGAACTCCAGGTTTCCCATATTCTGTGTAACGGCCATTCGAGATTACAGCCGCCAAGTCGGCAAGAATAGCCGCCAATCAAAAAAGGCGCCCGAAGGCGCCTCTCTTTTCAACTGACTGGACGTGGCCCGTCAATCAATGGTGGTGACCACCTTCGCCGTGTACGTGGCCGTGAGCCACTTCTTCCTGGGAAGCGTCGCGGATGGCAACGATCTTGACCTGGAAGTTCAGGCGCTGGCCTGCCAGCGGGTGGTTGCCGTCGACGGTCACGTCATCGCCGTCCAGGTCGCGGATGGTCACGATCTGCATCTGGCCGTCCGGAGCGGAGGCGTGGAACTGCATGCCCACTTCCAGTTCGTCGACGCCTTCGAACATGCTGCGGCTCAGGGTGCTGACCAGTTCGGCCGAGTACTCGCCGTAGGCATCTTCAGGTTCTACGGCAACGGTCAGTTCATCACCAACCTCTTTGCCTTCCAGGGCCTTTTCCAGGCCAGGGATGATGTTACCTGCGCCTTGCAGGTAGACCAGCGGCGCGCCGCCGGCGGAGCTGTCGATGACCTCACCAGCGTCGTTGGTCAGGGTATAGTCAATGGAGACAGCCTTGTTGGCGGCGATCGGCATGGGGCGAGACCTTTTGCATAAGAATGAAGAACGGACAAGTCTAAACAAGGATTTGCCCGAAAGCGAACACAACCCGGACAGACGGAGTCGATCCGGTGACCCGACGGTCGTCGGATTTCACCAGGATGCAGATGGTCACTGGGTCGCCGCGCTGTCCTGCGGCCATACGCAGCACCTGCGCCACCAGCCGCCCTGGCAATCCCGGGGCTGGGTGATGGATCCGGCGCAACGCCTGGCAAAAATAGGCCAGCCCTTTGCCTGTGGCTGGTGTGCGCAGCGCCCGGATAACGATACCCTTGGCAGCTGATTCCCGGTCGGCGCGCAGCCATAGCGCACCACCGAAGCCATGCACCTTCAGAGAATTCGCATGCAGACTTTTTTTATCGCGCCCACCGATTTTGGTGTGGGTCTGACCTCCATCAGCCTTGGGCTGGTGCGTACCCTTGAACGGGCCGGGCTGAAAGTCGGCTTTTTCAAGCCCATTGCCCAGCCCCATCCCGGCGACACGGGGCCTGAGCGCTCCACCGAGCTGGTGGCCCGTACCCATGGCCTCAAACCACCGCAGCCATTGGGCCTGGCCCATGTCGAGCGGATGCTCGGCGATGGCCAGCTCGATGAGTTGCTCGAAGAAATCATCACCCTTTATCAACAGGCGGCCGTGGGCAAGGACGTGCTGATTGTCGAGGGCATGGTGCCGACCCGCAGCGCCAGCTATGCGGCACGGGTCAACCTGCACCTGGCAAAAAGCCTGGATGCCGAAGTCATCCTCGTCTCGGCCCCGGAAAACGAGGTGCTGACCGAACTGTCCGGCCGTGTGGAATTGCAGGCGCAGCTGTTCGGCGGCCCGAAAGACCCGAAAGTACTGGGGGTGATCCTCAACAAGGTGCAGACCGACGAGAGCATGGAGGCCTTCGCCGCCCGCCTCAAGGAGCATTCGCCGTTGCTGCGCAGTGGCGATTTCCGCCTGCTCGGCTGCATCCCGTTCCAGCCCGAGCTCAACGCCCCGCGCACACGCGATGTGGCCGACCTGATGGGCGCGCAAGTGCTCAACGCCGGCGACTATGAAACTCGGCGCATGAACAAAATCATCATCTGCGCGCGCACCATGCGCAACACCGTGGAGCTGCTCAAGCCCGGCGTGCTGGTGGTGACGCCGGGGGATCGCGACGACATCATCCTCGCCGTCAGCCTGGCCGCGATCAATGGCGTGCCCCTGGCCGGCCTGCTGCTGACCAGCGACACCCTGCCCGACCCACGGATCATGGACCTGTGCCGTGGCGCATTCCAGGCCGGGTTGCCGGTGCTGTCGGTGAGTACCGGCTCCTATGACACTGCCAACCAGCTCAACAGCCTGAACAAGGAAATCCCGATTGATGACCGCGAACGTGCGGAGATCATCACCGATTTCGTCGCCAGCCACCTGGATGCGCGCTGGCTGCACCAGCGTTGCGGTACGCCACGGGAGATGCGCCTGTCGCCGGCAGTGTTCCGCTATCAGTTGATCCAGCGCGCCCAGGCCGCCAACAAGCGCATTGTGTTGCCCGAAGGCAGCGAGCCGCTGACCGTGCAAGCCGCCGCCATCTGCCAGGCCCGCGGCATTGCCCGTTGCGTGCTGCTGGCCAAGCCGGCCGATGTCCAAGCCGTAGCCCGCGCCCATGGCATCGAGCTGCCTGAAGGCCTGGAAATTCTGGACCCGGACCTGATCCGCGAGCGCTATGTCGAGCCCATGGTGGCGCTGCGCAAGAGCAAAAGCCTCAACGCACCGATGGCCGAGCAGCAACTGGAAGACACCGTGGTGATCGCCACCATGATGCTGGCGCTGGATGAAGTAGACGGCCTGGTCTCCGGGGTCATCCACTCCACCGCCAATACCATCCGCCCGGCCTTGCAGCTGATTAAAACGGCGCCGGGCTGCACCCTGGTGTCATCGGTGTTTTTCATGCTGTTTCCCGAGCAGGTGCTGGTCTACGGCGACTGCGTGATGAACCCACACCCAAGCGCTGCGGAACTGGCGGAAATCGCCCTGCAAAGCGCCGACTCGGCCGCCGCCTTCGGCATCACCCCACGCGTGGCGATGATCAGCTATTCCAGCGGTGACTCGGCCAGTGGCGAGGAAGTGGAGAAAGTCCGCGAAGCCACCCTGCTGGCCCACGAGCAACAAAGCTCGCTGCTGATCGACGGCCCCTTGCAGTACGACGCCGCCGCCAACGAAAACGTCGCCCGGCAACTGGCGCCCAACAGCCTGGTGGCGGGCAAGGCCACGGTCTTTGTATTCCCCGACCTCAACACTGGCAACACCACCCACAAGGCGGTGCAACGCAGTGCCGATTGCGTCAGCCTCGGCCCCATGCTGCAAGGCCTGCGCAAACCCGTGAACGACCTGCCCCGTGGGGCCCAGGTGGACGATATCGTCTACACCATCGCCCTGACCGCGATTCAAGCCGCCAACCGACCTATGGATGCCTAAATGCTGGAATTCCTGCCTGCCCCCCTGCGTGGGGTGATCGCCTCGCTGTTGCTGGCGTTGAACACAATTCTGCTGTGTTCATTCCTGTTTATCGTCGCGCTGTTCAAGGCACTGCCCTTCGCCAAGCGCTTCAGCGAATGGCTGATGAACCAGACCCACGAGGCCTGGATCAGCAATAACAACACCTGGATGAACCTGGTACGCCGCACCCGCTGGCACCTCAAGGGCCTGGAAAGCCTGGACTACCAGCACTCGTACCTGGTGACCAGCAACCACCAGAGCTGGGTCGACATCATGGTGCTGCAGTACGTGCTCAATCGGCGGATCCGTCCGCTGAAGTTTTTCCTCAAGCAGGAGCTGATCTGGGTGCCGGTGATTGGCCTGGCCTGGTGGGCGCTGGGCTTCCCCTTCATGAAGCGCTACACCAAGGCCTACCTGGAAAAACACCCGGAGAAGAAAGGCAAGGACCTGGAAACCACCCGCAAGACCTGTGCGAAGTTTCGCGACAACCCGGTGGGTATTTTCAACTTTGCCGAAGGCACACGCTTCACCCCAGGCAAACATGCGCAGCAGCAGTCGCCGTTTCGTTACCTGCTCAAGCCCAAGGCTGGTGGCATTGCGTTTGTGCTGGATGCCATGGGTGAGCAGTTGAAGTCATTGGTCAACGTGACAATCCACTATCCGGGCGGCCGCCCGGGTTTCTGGGACTTGCTGTGCGGCAATGTGCAGGAGGTGGTGGTGCAGTTTGAAGAGGTGCAGATCCCGGCCGAGTTCATTGGCAAGAATTATGAGCAGGATGGGGAATATCGGCTGGCGTTCCAGGGCTGGATCAACCAGTTATGGGAAGACAAGGATGCTCTGCTGAGCCGACTTCACATCGAGTACCCAGGCAATAGGTGATCACTATGTGGGAGCTGGCTTGCCTGCGATAGCGGTCTGTCAGAGGTAAGTGCATTGCCTGGCCTCCTGCAATCGCAGGCAAGCCAGCTCCCACATTGACGGTGTTGACCTTTAGAGTGTGAAAAAAGCCCGCCACCGAGTGCTCGGTGGCGGGCTTTTTTGTGGCGGCGAGGTTTAGATCGCGCCGCGCTGGCGCAACAGCTCCAGCACTTGCTTGACGCTGTCGTCCAGCGACAGTGCCTGGGTATCGATCACCAGGTCAGCATTCAACGGCACGTCGTACGGGAACGACTCGCCAGGGATGTTATCCCCACCGGCGGCGTACAGGCCTTGCGGGTCACGCTCGGCACACACCAGCGGCGAGGCCTGCACGTACACGGTCAGCAAACGGTCACTGCCGATCAACGCCTTGGCCTGTTCCCGGCCTTCGGCATCCGGTGCGACGAAGGCCGCCAGGGTCAGCAGGCCGGCTTCGTTGAACTGACGCGCCACGTGGGCCGCACGCCGCCAGTTCTCGGTACGCCCGGCACGATCCTGGGGCAGGCCTTTGTTCAGGTCATGGCGCAGGTTCTGCCCATCCAGCACAAACACCGCACGGCCCATATCGAACAGTTTGCGCTCGACCGCATAGGCCAGGGTGCTCTTGCCAGCGCCCGACAAGCCGCTGAACAACACGGTGGCCGGCTGCTGGCCGAAGCGCTGGGCGCGTTCTTCGGTGGCCACATGGGCCAACTTGCCGTGCTGCGCGGCGCTGCCATGGCTGACCGGCGGGGCGATGATCATGCCCGCAGCCACGGTGCCGTTGGTCAAACGGTCGATCACGATAAAGGCGCCGGTGGTGCGGTTGCTGGCGTAACCGTCCAGGGCAATGGCCGCATCGAGGCTGACCTTGACCCGGCCGATCTCGTTCAACTGCAAGGCACTGGCCGGGCCTTCCTCGAGGGTGTTCACATCCACACGATGCACGATGCTGGTGATCGAACCCGGCACATAGCTGGTGGCGCGCTTGATGTCGTATTTCTTGCCCGGCAGCATCGGCTCCTCGGCCATCCACACCAGCATGGCGTCGAAGGCATCGGTGACTTGCGGCACGTTGTCGGCATGCACCAGCAGGTCGCCACGGGAGATGTCGATCTCGTCTTCCATGGTCAGGGTCACGGCCTGGCCTGGGCCTGCGTGCTCCAGTTCACCTTCGAAGGTGACGATGGATTTGACGCGGCTGCTCTTGCCCGACGGCAGCACCACGACTTCGTCGCCCTTGTGCACGATGCCGCTGGCCAGGGTGCCGGCAAAACCACGGAAGTTCAGGTTCGGACGGTTGACGTACTGCACCGGGAAACGCAGGTCGGTGTAATTGCGGTCGTTGGCGATCTCGACGGTTTCGAGGATCTCCATCAGCGACTGGCCGGTGTACCACGGCGAACGCTCGCTTTTGTTCACCACGTTGTCGCCCTTGAGCGCCGACATCGGCACAAAGGCCATGGTGCTCGGCTTGAACGCAATGCCATCGGCGAACTTCAGGTAATCGGCCTTGATCGACTCGAAAATGCTCTCGTCGAAACCGTTGAGGTCCATCTTGTTGATCGCGATGACGATGTGCTTGATGCCCAACAGCGAGGCGATAAAGCTGTGGCGACGGGTCTGGGTCTGCACGCCGTAGCGCGCGTCCACCAGGATGATCGCCAGGTCACAGGTGGACGCACCGGTGGCCATGTTGCGGGTGTACTGCTCATGGCCGGGGGTGTCGGCGATGATGAATTTGCGCTTGGCGGTGGAGAAATAGCGGTAGGCCACATCAATGGTGATGCCCTGCTCACGCTCGGCCTGCAGGCCGTCGACCAGCAATGCCAGGTCGATATCGTCACCGGTGGTGCCGACTTTCTTCGAATCGCGGGTGATGGCTTCCAGATGGTCTTCGTAGATCATCTTCGAGTCGTGCAGCAGGCGCCCGATCAGGGTGCTCTTGCCGTCGTCGACGTTGCCACAGGTCAGAAAGCGCAGCATTTCCTTGCGTTCGTGCTGGCCCAGGTAGGCGAGGATGTCCTCGCTGATCAAATCAGATACGTGCGACATGACAACCCCTTAGAAATAACCCTGACGTTTTTTGTCTTCCATCGAGCCGGCGCCATCGTGGTCGATGACACGGCCCTGGCGCTCGGAAGTTCGCGTCAGGAGCATTTCCTGGATGATGTCCGTCAGCGTCTCGGCTTCGGACTCCACCGCGCCCGTCAACGGGTAGCAGCCAAGGGTACGGAAACGTACTTTCTTCTTGACGATACGGGCTTTGTCTTCGTCGGACAGGTGCTCGAGGATGCGCTCGTCGTCGATCATGATCAGCGTGCCGTTCTTCTCGATCACTTCGCGTTCGGCGGCGAAGTACAGCGGCACGATCGGGATACCTTCCAGATAGATGTACTGCCAGATATCCAGCTCGGTCCAGTTGGACAGCGGGAACACGCGGATCGACTCGCCCTTGTTGACGTTGCCGTTGTAGACGTTCCACAGCTCCGGACGCTGGTTTTTCGGGTCCCAGCGGTGCTTGCTGTCGCGGAACGAGTACACGCGCTCTTTGGCGCGGGATTTCTCTTCATCGCGACGGGCGCCGCCGAACGCTGCGTCGAAACCATACTTGTCCAAGGCTTGTTTCAGGCCTTCGGTCTTCATGATGTCGGTGTGCTTGGCACTGCCGTGGGTAAACGGGTTGATGCCCTGCGCCACGCCGTCCGGGTTGACGTGGGTGATCAGCTCCAGGCCCAGTTCCTCGACCATGCGGTCGCGGAATTTGTACATTTCCTGGAATTTCCACTGAGTGTCCACATGCATCACCGGAAACGGCAGCTTGCCCGGGAAGAATGCCTTGCGCGCCAGATGCAGCATCACGGCGGAGTCTTTGCCGATGGAGTAGAGCATCACCGGGTTGTCGAACTCGGCGGCAACCTCACGGATGATGTGGATGCTCTCCGCCTCCAGCTGTTTCAGATGCGTCAGTTTATCGACCATGGCTACTCACGGAAAAACGATTCTTTTTGGACGGCCTGCGGGCCGTGTTCGAGCGGGGCATGCTAGCACAGCACCTTCTTCTATTCAGGGAGCCAGCTAGATCGAAACGGTATATGGATATACCGCCTCGTTTGGCCGTACATCGCCCCGTAGGAGCCGGCTTGCCGGCGATGGCGTCCTTGAAATCAATGCATGACTCAAGGGCCTCATCGCCGGCAAGCCGGCTCCTACAGTGGACGCAATGGGGGCTTAGATCGGGTTGGGGCAATCGATAAACAGGTGTTCCAGGGCAAAGCGCCGGGCCAGGTAGTCGCCCAGGGCCTGCACGCCATAACGCTCGGTGGCGTGATGGCCGGCGGCGATAAAGCTGATGTCGTTTTCCCGGGCGCTGTGGAAGGTCTGCTCCGAGGCTTCGCCGCTGAGGTACAAATCCACCCCGGCCAGCACGGCCTGGTCGATGTAGCCCTGGCCGCCGCCGGTGCACCAGCCCACGCGGCGGATCATCGCGCTGCCTTCGATCAGCAACGGCTCGCGGCCCATGGCTTCCTGCACGCGCCGGGCGAAATCCCGCGCCGACAGCGGCTCGGCCAGGGAACCCACCAGCCCCACGACCTTGAGGTTGTCCGGGTCCAGCGGGCCTTCGACGGTAATGTCCAACTGGCGGGCCAATTGCACGTTGTTGCCCACTTCCGGGTGCAGGTCCAGCGGCAGGTGGTAGGCCAAGAGGCTGATGTCGTGCTTGAGCAGGGTCTTGAGGCGGCGCTGCTTCATGCCGGTGATGCACGGGCTTTCGCCTTTCCAGAAATAGCCGTGATGCACCAGCACCAGGTCGGCCTTGGCCTCCACCGCCGCGTCGAGCAGCGCTTGGCTGGCGGTCACGCCACTGACAATGCGCAACACCTGCGGCCGGCCTTCGACCTGCAGGCCATTGGGGCAGTAATCGGCAATTTTCGCACTGTTCAAGTAGCGATCCGCTTCTTCAACCAAGGTGCTCAGGGCGACGGCCATAAAAGACTCCTAAATATCCCGTTCAGAGGCGCTCGCGGCCTCGTATAATGCGCGACATTATGGGCGCTCCCGCGCCCCCTGCAACCTGTCAGGACTTACTTGATGCTCAAGGCACTGCGTTATTTTGGATGGCCATTGTTGGCCGGCGTGCTGATCGCGATGCTGATCATTCAGCGTTATCCGCAATGGGTCGGCCTGCCAAGCCTGGACGTCAACCTGCAACAGGCGCCGCAAACCAGCGCGGTGCAACAGGGCCCGGTGACCTACGCCGATGCGGTGGTGGTGGCCGCGCCTGCGGTGGTCAACCTGTACACCACCAAAGTCATCAATAAACCGGCGCACCCACTGTTCGAAGACCCACAGTTCCGGCGCTTTTTCGGCGACAACTCGCCCAAGCAGCGCCGCATGGAGTCGAGCCTCGGTTCCGGGGTGATCATGAGCCCGCAAGGCTACATCCTGACCAACAACCATGTGAGCACCGGCGCCGACCAGATTGTCGTGGCCCTGCGTGATGGCCGCGAAACCCTGGCGCGGGTGGTGGGCAGCGACCCGGAAACCGACCTTGCCGTCCTGAAGATCGACCTGAAGAACCTGCCGTCCATCACCATCGGCCGCTCCGAGGGCCTGCGCGTGGGTGACGTGGCGCTGGCGATCGGCAACCCGTTCGGCGTCGGCCAGACGGTGACCATGGGCATCATTAGCGCCACCGGGCGCAATCAACTGGGCCTCAACAGCTACGAAGACTTCATCCAGACCGACGCGGCGATCAACCCGGGCAACTCCGGCGGCGCGCTGGTGGATGCCAGTGGCAACCTGACCGGCATCAACACCGCGATCTTCTCCAAATCCGGCGGCTCCCAAGGCATCGGCTTCGCGATCCCGGTCAAGCTGGCGATGGAAGTGATGAAGTCGATCATCGAGCACGGCCAGGTGATTCGCGGCTGGCTGGGGATTGAAGTGCAGCCGCTGACCAAGGAGCTGTCGGAGTCCTTTGGCCTGACCGGGCGCCCAGGCATCGTGATTGCCGGCATCCTGCGCGGCGGCCCGGCGGAAAAGGCCGGTATGCAGGTGGGCGATGTGATCCTCAGCATCGACGGCGAACCGGCGGGCGATGGCCGGCGTTCGATGAACCAGGTGGCGCGAATCAAACCAACGGAAAAGGTCGCGATCCAGGTGATGCGCAACGGCAAGGAAATCAAGCTGCTGGCCGAAGTGGGCCTGCGCCCGCCGCCGGCACCGGCAACGGTGAAAGAGCAGGAATAAACGACGATCCTTAAAGAGATACACTCTCAATAGTCATGTTATATTATTTCAATATTGATATTGGAATGTTAGACCATGACGTCTCGAAAGTTTGCGCCCCTGGCCGGTCTCGCCTTGGGATTGCTGGTAGACCCGGTGTTTGCCGAAGACACCCACCCCCTTGAACTGGGCACCACCAGCATCACCGGCGAGGCCTATGAGTCCGCCACCGGCCCGGTCAAGGGCTACCGCGCAACCCGCTCGGCCAGCGCGACCAAGACCGACACGGCCCTGCGCGATATCCCACAATCGATCAGTGTGATTCCCGCCACGGTGCTCAAGGACCTGGGCAGCAACAACGTCGAGCGCGCCCTGGAATTTGCCGGCGGCGTGTCCAAGCAGAACAACTTTGGTGGCCTGACCCTTTACGAATACAGCATTCGTGGCTTCACCACCTCGCAGTTCTATCAGGACGGTTTCAGCGCCAACCGCGGCTACCCCAGCACACCGGACGTGGCCAATATCGAACGCATCGAAGTGCTCAAGGGCCCCGCCGCCAGCCTGTATGGCCGTGGTGATCCCGGCGGCACGGTGAACATTGTCACCAAGAAGCCCCAAGCCGAAGCCTTCACCACCGTGCAGACCAGCGCCGGCAGCTGGGACCGCTACCGTACCGCCATCGACATGAACACCCCGCTGGACAGCGAAGGCAATGTGCTGTCGCGGGTCAACCTGGCAGTGGAGGACAACCACAGCTTCCGCGACCATGTGCAGAGCAAGCGAGTGTTTGTCGCGCCCTCGTTCAGTTGGCAACTGGACCCGGACACCAGCCTGCTGGTGGAAAGTGAGTTCGTGCGCCACAGCTCGACCTTCGACCGCGGCCTCGTCGCCCCCAACAACCGCTGGAGCGGCATGTCCCGCTCGACCTTCCTCGGCGAGCCCAACGACGGCGATATCGACAACCACAACAACCGCCTGCAAGCCACCCTCGAACATCACTTGAACGATGCCTGGAAGCTGCGCCTGGCCAGCCACTACAAACAGGGCAGCCTGTGGGGCGAAGCGTCGGAAAACCGCGCGCTGAATGCCGACGGCCATACCATCAACCGCCGCTACCGCCAACGCTCCATGGGTTGGCACGACAGCATCACCCAACTGGAGTTGCGCGGCCTGTTCGAGGTGGGCAGTTGGCAGCATGAACTGCTGATCGGCACCGAGTACGAGGACTACCGCAAGAAAGAACGGGTGACCGCCATCGCCGGCCGTTACCCGATTGATATCTACCGTCCGGTCTATGGCCAGCCCAAGCCCAATGGCGAGCGCACCGGCAGTGATTTTTTCACCCAGGTGAAAAGCCAGGCGCTGAACCTGCAAGACCAGATCGTCTTTACCGACCGCCTGCGCGGTGTGGTTGGCGTGCGCCTGGAGCATGTCGAGCAACGCTCGGAGGACTTCACCCGGAACGGTGCCAAGAGCCAGAAAACCCACGATGTCATGACCCAACGGGCGGGCCTGCTGTATCAACTGACCCCGCAAGTGGGCCTGTTTGCCAACGCCTCCACCTCGTTCAAACCGCAAAGTGAGCTGGACGCAGCCGGCAATTTCCTCAAGCCCGAGGAAGGCATCGGCTATGAAGTGGGGATCAAGAGCGAGCTGTTCGACGACCGCCTGAGCACTACCCTGGCCGCCTTCCATATCGAAAAGGAAAACACCCTGGCCACGGACCCGGCCACCGACACCAAGCGCGCCATCGGCAAGGCCCGCAGCCAGGGCTTCGACCTGCAACTGACTGGGCAACTGACGGATGCCATACGGGTGATTGGCGCGTTTGCCTACATCGATGCCGAAGTGACCAAGGGCGACAAAGAGATCCCCACCGGCAGCCGCATTCTCGGCGTGGCCAAGCGCAGTGGCAGCCTGTTGGGCGTGTACGAGTTCCAGGATGGCGCCCTGCGTGGCTCGGACCTGGGCGCGGCGTTTACCTACGTCGGCGACCGTTCGGGCGAGGCCGGTAAAAGCTTCGAGTTGCCGGCCTACCACACCGTCGACCTGCTGGCCCATTACAAGGCCAGCGATAACGTCACCGTGGGCCTGAACCTCAACAACCTGTTCGACGAAAAGTATTACGAGCGCTCCTACAGCAACTACTGGGTCAACCCCGGAGAGCCGCGCAACTTCACCGTCAGCCTGACCCTCAACCTGTAAAAGGACCTCACCATGCAAGCGCTCAAATCATTGGCCGTGCTCGGCCTGCTGTTCGCCACCCAGGTCTCGGCCCATGGCCTGTGGACCGAACAACGCCGGGGCCATGTCGAGGTGGTCTACGGCCACGGTGCCGAGGATGAAGCCTTCAAGGCGAGGAAAGTCAGCGGCGCCTGGGCCTACGACTCCAGTGGCCGGATGATCCCGGTGACCGTGCAGCGCCTGGACGATCAGGCGCGCCTGCAACCGCTCAAGCCGCCTGCCGTGCTGGCGGTGGCCTTTGATAACGGCTTGTGGTCGCAAACCCCGGACAAGAAGTGGGTGAACAAGGGCCGCAGCCAGGTACCTGGCGCCGTCGAAACCACCCAGGCCCTGAAGTACAGCCTGGCGATCTATCAGGCCGGGGCCAAGCTGCCCAAGCTGGATCAATTGAGAATGGTGATTGTGCCCGAGGTCGACCCGCTGACCGTCGGCCCCGGCCAATCGCTGCCCGTACGGGTGCTGATCGACGGCAAGCCTGCCGCCGGGATCAAGTTGATTGGTGACTACCGCAGCGCGCCCAATACCCTGAGCACCGAGACCGACAAGGATGGCCGGGCCCAGGTACTGGTGCGCAACGAGGCGTTGAATGTGATTGCGGCGAAGACAGAAGTGCCGGTCAAGGGTGACAGCGAGGTACAGGCGCGCGCGCTGTTCAGCTCACTGACCTTCCTCGGCCAGCCCCATCATGAGTGAACACCACTGAAGCCATGTGGGAGCCTGCTTGTGTAGGACTTGCCTGGGGCTGACTTGTGTGGGAGCTGGCTTGCCTGCGATAGCATCACCTTGGTATGAATGACACACCAAGGTGCCTGCATCGCAGGCAAGCCAGCTCCTACACAAGCCCCCACACTAGAGGCTGACAGGCGCTCTTTCGCACAAGGTATTGAGCGCCGCCGCCCATTGCGGATCATCATTGAGGCACGGCACCAGCACCAACTCCTCACCGCCGGCTTCGCGGAACTGCTCCAGGCCGCGATCACCAATCTCTTCCAGGGTCTCGATGCAATCGGCGACAAACGCCGGGCACATCACCAGCAACTTCTTCACCCCCTGCCGGGCCAAGGCCTCCAGGCGGGCCTCGGTATAGGGTTCGATCCACTTCGCCCGGCCCAGGCGCGACTGGAACGCCACCGACCATTTATCGTCCGCCAGGCCCATGCGCGCGGCAAAATCGCGGGCGACGCTGAAGCACTGCCCGCGATAACAGGTGGTGCGCACCTGCGGCGACGCATTGGCGCAACAGTCGCCCGCGCCTTCCAGGGAATGCCCGGGGTTGAGCTTGTTCAGGTGCCGCTCCGGCAGGCCGTGGAAGCTGAACAGCAGGTGATCGTAATCCTGCTGCAAATGCGGCTTGGCACTGGCCACCAGGGCGTCGAGGTATTCCGGCTGGTCGTAGAACGGTTGCAGGATCGAGAACTGCAGGTTGAGCTGCTGATCGCGCACCACACGCCGCGCTTCTTCGATCACCGTGGTCACGGTGCTGTCGGCAAACTGTGGATACAACGGCGCCAGCGTGACTTTGTGGATACCTTGGCCAGCAAGGCGAGTCAGCACGCTCTCAATCGACGGTTCGCCATAGCGCATCGCCAGCTCCACCGGGCCCTGGGTCCACTGCGCAGTCATCTGCTGTTGCAGGCGACGGCTGAGCACCACCAGCGGCGAGCCTTCATCCCACCAGATCGAAGCGTAGGCGTGGGCCGACTGCTCGGGACGCTTGATCAGGATCAGCGACACCAGCAAGCGCCGGACCGGCCACGGCAGGTCAATCACATACGGGTCCATCAAAAACTGATTGAGGTAGCTGCGCACATCGGCCACCGAAGTGGACGCCGGTGAGCCCAGGTTGACCAGTAACAACGCGTGATCCGTCATGCAACATCCTATCTCTAGAGGCGGCTGGACAAGTCGTCCAGGGCCGCGTGCAACTCAGTGAACTGAAAAGTGAAACCGGCGGCCAACAACCGCTCGGGCAACGCCTTCTGCCCGCCCAGCAACAGCCCGGACAACTCGCCCAAACCCACCCGCAAGGCAAACGCCGGCATCGGCATGAACGCCGGGCGGTGCAGCACCTGGCCCAGGGTCTTGGCGAACTCGCGGTTACGCACCGGCTGCGGCGCGCAGGCATTATAAGGACCGCTGGCGTCAGGTTTGTGCAGAAGAAAATCAATCAGGGCGATTTGATCCTTGATATGCACCCACGGCATCCACTGCCGACCGTTGCCGATAGGCCCGCCCAGCGCCAGCTTGAAGGGCAGCAACAGCCGCGACAAAAAGCCGCCCTGCGCCGCTAGCACCAGGCCAGTACGCACCAGCACCACCCGCAGGCCAAAGGCTTCGGCGCGCTGGGCGGTTTCTTCCCAGGCAATGCATAACTGGCTGGGGAAATCGTCCTGCACCGGGCCGCTGGCTTCGGTCAGCTCGCGCTCACCGCCATCGCCGTACCAGCCCACCGCCGAACCGCTGATCAATACCGCAGGTTTTACCGCCAGGCCTTCAAGCCAGGCCAGCAGGGTTTCCGTCAGGCTGATGCGACTGCTCCACAGCAGCGCCTTGCGTTTGTGGGTCCAGAGGCGGTCGGCAATCGGCGCGCCGGCCAGGTTGATAACGGCATCCACCGGCTGCGTCACGTCCTGCAAACGGGCCACGCCCTGCACCTGCGCACCGCACAACGTGGCGACCTGCGCGGGGTTGCGGCTCCAGACCGTCAACCGATGCCCCTGGGCGCTCCAGTGCTGGCAGAGCTGGCGGCCGATCAGACCTGTACCGCCGGTCAGCAAAATATGCATGAGATCTTCCTCCTGTAACGTTGGCCGGGCATCGCTGGTCTATTTTATAAGCAGGGATCTTTTTAATCGGCCGCGACCTGGGTTTAACCATAGGTCACGCGACACATTCAGGCATGCCGAAACTTATACCAAAAAACAATATTGTACAGCTATTGGTGTCGGCGTAGTCTGTACCCAACGGTAAAACGAGGCCTCCCATGACTGTTCCCATCGCGATCATCGGTACCGGCATCGCCGGACTTTCGGCCGCCCGAGCGTTAAAAGATGCCGGGCACGTTGTACAACTCTTCGATAAAAGCCGTGGCAGTGGCGGGCGTATGTCCAGCAAGCGCAGCGAGGCCGGTGCACTGGACCTGGGCGCGCAGTACTTCACTGCGCGCGACCGGCGCTTCGTCAATGAAGTGCAACGCTGGCAAGCCAATGGCTGGGCCGCCGAGTGGGAACCGCAACTCTACAACTGCCAATCCGGCCAACTGAGCCCCTCCCCCGACGAACAGACCCGCTGGGTCGGCACCCCGCGCATGAGCGCCATCACCCGTGCATTGCTGGATGACCTGCCGGTGGAGTTTGGCTGCCGGATCACCGAAGTGTTCCAGGGCCAGCAACACTGGAACCTGCTGGACGCCGACGGCGGCAACCATGGCCCCTTCAGCCATGTGATCATCGCCACCCCAGCCCACCAGGCCACGGCATTGCTGGCGGCGGCGCCCAAACTGGCGAGCACGGCGGCCGGGGTGAAAATGGACCCGACCTGGGCTGTCGCCCTGGCATTCGACACGCCGCTGGATACGCCGATGGAAGGCTGTTTCGTACAAGACAGCCCCCTCGACTGGCTGGCCCGCAACCGCAGCAAACCAGGGCGTGACGCCACGCCAGACACCTGGATCCTGCACGCCACCAGTGCCTGGAGCAAAAGGCACCTGGACCTGCCCAAGGAAGCCATCATCGAACTGCTCCACGGCGCCTTTGCCGAACTGCTGCATTGCAGCATGCCGGCGCCCTCCTTCAGCCTCGCCCACCGCTGGCTGTACGCCCGCCCGGCGGGCAGCCATGAATGGGGAGTGCTGGCGGATGCCGACCTGGGCCTCTACGTATGCGGCGACTGGTGCCTGTCAGGCAGGGTCGAAGGCGCATGGCTCAGCGGCCAGGAAGCCGCGCGGCGCCTGCTTGAGCACCTGCAATGAAGCGCATCAACCCGGCGAAATTACTGCTCTCGAAATGGACCGCCACCCAGCCTCGGCACAAGGAAAAGCATTTCCTGGTCACTGAGTTGTTTCGCGATGAACAAGGCCGCGTGCTGGAGATAGAACTGCAAGCGGTCCTGACCCGTCGCGCAGAGCGCCTGGCCTGGCAAAGCCTGCAAGATGCCGGGCAGTGGAAAATCGGCTGGCAGTAAAAACCTGTACAAATAATTTGACTTGTATAGCTTCAGACCTATGATGAGATTAAGTTGTACAGGAATTACATGCTGTACAGGAATCTTGTAGAGGTTTTGCCATGTCCACCCCTGTGTCCGCCACCGGCAAACCCAAGATCGCCATCAGCGCCTGCCTGCTCGGCGAGAACGTGCGCTTCAATGGCGGGCACAAACAATCCCCTCTGTGCAGCCAGACCCTCGCTGACTACTTCGACTTCGTGCCCCTGTGCCCGGAAGTGGCCATCGGCCTGGGCATCCCCCGTGAGCCGATTCGCCTGGTGGGCGACCCGCAGCAACCGCAGGCCGTGGGCACGGTGCACCGCGAACTGAACGTGACCGCCGCGCTGGACACCTACGGCCAGGACATGGCCGCCGAGCACACCGACCTGTGCGGCTACATCTTCATGCAGAAGTCACCGTCGTGCGGCCTGGAACGGGTCAAGGTCTACCGCGACAACGGCACCCCGGTGGATGGCGGCGGGCGCGGCATCTATGCCCAGGCATTCTGCGCCCGCCACCCCAATCTGCCAGTGGAAGAAGATGGCCGCCTGCATGACCCGGTGCTGCGCGAAAATTTCCTCACCCGGGTGTTTGTGTATGCCAGCTGGCAGCAACTACTGGCCGAGGGCTTGACCCGCCACCGCCTGCTGGCCTTTCACTCGCGCTACAAATACCTGCTGATGGCCCACAGCCCGGCCCACTACAAAAGCCTCGGCCATCTGCTGGGCAGCATGGGCAAGGGCTGCGACCTGCATGCCTTGGCCAGGGACTATTTCAGCGAGCTGATGAGTGCCCTGAAAAAGTGCGCCACCCGTGGCACCCATTCCAACGTGCTGCAGCACATCAGCGGCTATCTCAAGCAAGCCCTCAGCGCCGAGGACAAACAGGAGATGCAAACCCTGATCGGCCAATACCGCCACGGTATCGTGCCGCTGGTGGTGCCGCTGACCTTGCTCAAACATCACTTTCGCCAACATCCGGACCGCTACATCGCGCAGCAGGCCTACCTGCAACCGCATCCGGAAAATCTCAGCCTGCGTAATGCGATCTAACCCATGAATGCTTCCCTGCACCACCCCACCCACCCCGTCGAAGACGTCGCCCAGGCCCTGGAACAAGGCTGGCTGCCGATTCGCGAAGTGGCGCGCCAGACCGGGGTCAACGCCGTGACCCTGCGTGCCTGGGAACGGCGCTATGGCCTGATCGTGCCGCAGCGCACGCCCAAGGGCCATCGGCTGTTCAACACCGAGCATGTGCAGCGCATCCAGGCCATCCTGACCTGGCTCAACCGTGGCGTGCCGGTCAGTCAGGTCAAGCAGTTGATCGACAGCGCCCAGCCGGTGGACGACAGCGGCGAAAACGAATGGCAGGGCCTACGCCAGACCCTGGTGCAAGCCATCAGCCAACTGGCCGAGCGCCGGGTCGATGATGTGTTCAACCAGGCCATGGCCCTCTACCCGCCGCGCACCCTGTGCGAGCAACTGTTGCTGCCGCTGCTCAAGGAACTGGAACAGCGCTGGCAAGGCCAGTTCGGCGCGCAGATGGAGCGGGTGTTTTTCCACTCTTGGCTGCGCAGCAAATTTGGCGCGCGGATGTATCACAACAATCGCCAACTCAGTGGCTCCCCGTTATTGCTGATCAACCATTGCGACCTGCCGCTGGAGCCGCACCTGTGGTTGAGCGCCTGGTTGGCCAGCAGCGCCGATTGCCCGGTGGAAGTCTTCGACTGGCCGTTGCCCACCGGCGAACTGGCCCTGGCGGTCGAACACCTGCAACCACGCGCCGTGGTGCTCTACTCCAGCAAGGCCATCAATCTGGCGGCGCTGCCGAAACTCTTGAGCGGCAGTAGTTGCCCAATCCTCCTCGCCGGACCAACGGTGTGCATCCACCAGGCCGAGTTGGCGGTATTAACCCAAGACATCCCTGAACTGTTGCTGGCCGAAGACCCGTTGTCGGCCCATCAGCTCCTGATCCAGCGTGGGCTTCTTTAAATGCACCTGATCTGGCTGCGCAGCGACCTGCGCCTACATGACAACACCGCCCTCGCTGCCGCCTGCCAGCGTGGCCCGACGGCGGCGGTGTACCTGATCACGCCGCAGCAATGGCTGGCCCATGACGATGCGCCGTGCAAAGTCGACTTTTGGCTGCGCAACCTCAAGTGCCTGGGCCAGGCCCTGGGTGAATTGAATATCCCACTGCTGATCCGCCACGCGGATACATGGGATCAAGTGCCACAGGTATTGGTCGAGCTGTGCCAGGCCTTGGCGGTCGAGACCGTCCACGCCAACGAAGAGTACGGGATCCACGAAAGCCGGCGTGATGCCGCCGTAGCCCAGGCCCTGGAAGCACAAGGGGTGGATTTTTACAGTTACCTGGACCAACTGCTGTTCCAACCCGGCAGCGTACTGACCAAGACCGGCACCTACTTCCAAGTGTTCAGCCAGTTTCGCAAGGTCTGTTACAACCGCCTGCACAGTGCCCTGCCACGCCGGGTGCCGACGCCCAAGGCCCAGGCGGCCTTGGCACTGGCCAGCGACGAGGTTCCCGAACAGGTCAGAGGATTCATCCCGCCCAGCGACACCCTGCGCGCCCTGTGGCCGGCCGGTGAAGACGAGGCACAGCGGCGCCTCGGGCAATTTGCCGAGGCCCAGATCAGCTACTACAAGGACGAACGCGACTTTCCGGCCAAGCCCGGCACCAGCCAACTCTCCGCGTACCTCGCTGCTGGCGTGGTCTCGCCGCGCCAGTGCCTGCATGCGGCGCTGCAAAGCAACCAGGGTGAATTCGAAAGCGGCGATATCGGTGCAATCACCTGGATCAACGAGCTGCTGTGGCGTGAGTTCTACAAACATATCCTGGTGGGCTACCCACGGGTGTCGCGCCATCGTGCCTTTCGCCCGGAAACCGAAGCCGTGGCCTGGCGCCACGCCCCCGCCGACCTGGCCGCCTGGCAAGAGGCACGCACCGGCCTGCCGATCATCGACGCCGCGATGCGCCAGCTCCTGGAAACCGGCTGGATGCATAACCGCCTGCGCATGGTGGTGGCGATGTTCCTGACCAAGAACCTTTTGATCGACTGGCGCGAGGGTGAGCGCTTTTTTATGCGGCACCTGATCGACGGCGACCTGGCGGCCAATAACGGAGGCTGGCAGTGGAGTTCGTCCACCGGCACCGACTCGGCGCCGTATTTCCGCATTTTCAGCCCGTTGAGCCAGTCCGAGAAATTCGACGGCGAAGGGCGTTTTATCAAGCAGTGGCTGCCGCAACTGGCGGGATTGAACAAAAAGCAAGTGCACAACCCCGACGCCGTCGGCGGCCTGTTTGGCGTGGCCGACTACCCACGGCCCATCGTCGACCTGAAGTCTTCCCGCGAGCGGGCGCTGGCGGCCTTTCGTGCCCTGCCCCCGCGCCAGGCGGCAGGAGGTGGGTATGAGTGATTTCCTGCGCCAGTTTGCCGAGTCTTTCGCCGGTCTTAACAAACACAACCTGCACCGGCTCGACAGCCTGTACAGCCAGGACATATCGTTTAGCGATCCACTGCACCAGGTCCACGGCATCAGCGCGCTGAATGCGTATTTCGCCGAGCTTTACAGCAACGTCAATCAACTGCATTTTGACTTCCACGGCTTCGACCACGTGGCCGAAGGCGAGGGTTATCTACGCTGGACCATGAGTTTCTGCCACCCGCGCCTGGCGGGCGGCCAACAGATTCAGGTGCAAGGCTGCTCCCACCTGCTATGGCACGACAAGGTCTACCGGCACCGCGATTACTTTGATGCTGGAGCGCTGCTTTACGAACACCTGCCGGTACTTGGCCGGCTGGTCCGTTGGTTGAAAGGGAGAATGGCATGAGCCTGAAATCGCCACGCCGTTATTGGCTGACAGGAGCAAGCAGTGGCATCGGTGCCGCCCTGGCCGAAGAGTTGCTCGGCAGTGGCGCGCAGGTGGCGCTGAGTGCACGTTCCAAGGCGCCGCTGGAACAACTGGCCCAACGTTACCCCGGCCAAGTGCTGGTGGTGGCCGGAGACTTGACCAACAGCCAGATCGTACGGGAAATCGGCGAGCAGATCGCACAGACCTGGGGCGCCCTGGACACCGTGATCCTGAATGCCGGCACCTGCGAGTATGTGGATGCCCGGCAGTTCGATGCGTCGATTATCGAACACGTGGTGCGCACCAACCTGCTGGCCAGCAGTTATTGCATCGAAGCCGCGCTGCCACTGCTGCGTGCCGGTCACAACCCGCACCTGGTGGGGGTCGCCAGTGCCGTCACCTACCTGCCGATGCCCCGCGCAGAAGCCTATGGCGCGTCCAAGGCCGGCCTGCGTTACTTGTTCGAATCCCTGCGCATCGACCTGTCTCCCGAAGGCATTGATGTCACGGTAGTCAGCCCCGGTTTCGTCGATACGCCACTGACCGAACGCAACGATTTCCCCATGCCCCTGAGCTGGCCGGCCGACAAGGCCGCGCGGCATATTTTCGGCAAACTGGAAAAACGCCCGCTGGAAATCGCCTTCCCAGCGCTGTTCATCGCCACCCTGTGGCCACTGTCGAAACTGCCGAACCGCGCGCAACTGATCATCGGCAAACGCATGCTGCGCAGCCCGCCGCCGCAGAAGGACGACCTGTGAAGATCGCCATAATCGGCAGCGGTATTTCCGGGCTGACCAGTGCCTATCTGCTCAGCCGCCGTCACGACATCACGGTGTTCGAAGCCGCCGACCGGATTGGCGGCCATACCCATACGGTAGACGTGACCGTCGAGGGCACGCGGTATGCGGTGGACACCGGGTTTATTGTGTTCAACGACTGGACCTACCCCAACTTCATCCGCCTGCTGGGGCAGATCGGCGTGCCGTTCAAGCCGACCGAAATGAGTTTTTCGGTGTGCGACCCTGAGGAAAATGTCGAGTACAACGGCAACAACCTCAACAGCCTGTTCGCCCAGCGCAGCAATCTCCTGTCCCCGGGTTTCTGGGGCATGTTGCGCGACATCCTGCGTTTCAATCGCCAGGCGCCCCTGGATTTGCAGGAGCAGCGCATCAGCGCACAGATGACCCTGGGCGAATACTTGCAGGCGGGCAACTACGGCCCGCGGTTTATCCGCCACTACATCGTGCCCATGGGCGCGGCGATCTGGTCGATGCCCCTGGCGGACATGCTCGGGTTCCCGCTGCAGTTCTTCGTGCGGTTCTTCAAGAACCACGGCTTGCTGTCGGTGAACAATCGGCCGCAGTGGTGCGTGATCGAGGGTGGCTCCAGTCGTTACATCGAGCCGCTGACCCGCTCGTTTGGCCAGCAGATCCGCCTCAACTGCCCGGTGCAAAAAGTCGAGCGCACACCAGAAGGCGTGGTTATCCACAGTGCCGATGGCCGTGAAATTTTCGACAAGGTCGTCTTCGCCTGCCACAGCGACCAGGCCCTGGCCCTGCTGGACGATCCCAGCCAGGCTGAACAGCAGATTCTTGGGGCGATAACCTACGCCGACAATGACGTGGCCCTGCACACCGACACCCGCTTGCTGCCCGATCGCCCACTGGCCTGGGCCAGCTGGAACTATCGGATGGACGCCAGCACGCACAAGCCGGCAGCCGTCACCTATGCCATGAACATCCTGCAAGGCATCGACAGCCCCACCACCTTTTGTGTGAGCCTCAATCAGACGGCGATTATCAACCCGCTGAAGATTCTCGCCCGCTACACCTATGCCCATCCCCAATACAGCCTGGCAGCGGTGGCGGCGCAAGCGCGCTGGGAAGAACTGCATGGCGCCCGGCACACCTATTATTGCGGGGCTTACTGGGCCAACGGTTTTCATGAAGACGGCGTGGTCAGCGCCCTGCGCGTGGCCCAAGCCTTTGGGGAAACCCTGTGAACAGCGCGCTCTACAGCGGCTGGATCGCCCACCGGCGCTTCACCCCCAAAGGCCATGCCTTTCGCTATCGCATCGGCCTGCTGTACCTGGATCTGAGCGAACAGGAACAGGTGCTGGGGCTGTCGCCCTTAGCAGGTCATGGCCGCTTCGCGCCCTTTGCGTTTCGCCAGCAGGATTACCTGCGTGAATTGACCCGCGACGGCACCTGCTTGATCGATGCCGTGCGCCAAGTGGTCGGCACGGCGCTGGGGCATACCCCCCAGGGCAACATCTGCCTGCTGACCCAGGCCCGCAGTTGGGGCCTGGCGTTCAACCCGGTGAGTTTCTTCTATTGCTTTGAGGCCGACGGGCAACTGGCGGCGATTGTCTGTGAAGTGACCAACACGCCATGGCGCGAGCGTTATCACTACGTGCTGCCGGCCCAGGCCCTGGCGGTTGGCGAGCATCAGCATTTCGCGGTGGCCAAGGCGTTTCATGTGTCGCCGTTTTTGCCCCGAGACCTGGAATACCGCATGAGCTTCAGCCCGCCGAGCCAGCGCTTGGGCGTGCATATGGCCGACTGGCAAGGCGAGACCAAGGTGTTCGATGCCACCTTGAGCCTGCAACGCGAAGCCCTCGACCGCGCCAGCCTGCATCGCTACTTGCGGCGCTTTCCGTGGATGACCGCCAAGACCTGCCTGGCCATCTACTGGCAAGCGCTGCGCCTGCTTTTTAAACGCACCCCGATTTTTCCCCATCAGGCCGCCGATGGCGCCTGTGCAATTGGCTATCCCAAGGATCGTCGCCATGAAATCCCCTAGCTTATCGGTCAAATCCAACCGCCTGAACGTCAACGGCCTGACCGGCGCGCTGTTGCGCAAAGCCGTGCTGCGCCAACTCGGCAAGCTGCGCCATGGCCAACTGGTGGTGATCGAGGACGGCGAGCGCCAGGTGTTCGGCGCACGGGAAGCGCACTTGCTGGGGGAGATCCAGATCCTCGACCCGGCGGTGTGGGGCCTGGTGGCCGCCAACGGTTCCATCGGTGCCGGCGAGGCGTTTATCCATGGGTTCTGGAGCAGCCCGGACCTGACCGCCGTGGTGCGCGTGATGGTCAGCAACCTCGATGTACTGGACGCCCTCGAAGGCGGCCTGGCCAAGCTGGCCCGCCCGCTCACCCAAGGCTTGCACTGGCTCAATCGCAACACCCGCAAGGGCTCGCAAAAAAACATCGCCGCCCACTACGACCTGGGTAACGACCTGTTCCAGGAGTTTCTTGACCCGACCATGATGTATTCGGCGGCGCAGTTCCTTACCGCCGACGACACGCTGGAGCAGGCACAACTTAACAAGCTGGAGCGCATTTGCCAGAAACTGGCACTCAAGCCATCGGACCACCTGCTGGAAATCGGCACCGGCTGGGGCAGCATGGCCCTGTATGCAGCGCAGCAGTACGGCTGCCAGGTCACCACGACCACCTTGTCCAAGGAGCAATTTGCCTACACCGAACAGCGCATCCAGGCCTTGGGGCTGCAGGACCAGGTGACGCTGCTGTTGCAGGACTACCGCGACCTGAGCGGGCAATACGACAAGCTGGTGTCCATCGAAATGATCGAGGCCGTGGGCCATCGTTTCCTGCCCACCTACTTCAAGCAATGCGCGCACTTGCTCAAGAGCGACGGGTTGATGCTGTTGCAGGCCATCACCATTCGCGAACAACGTTATGAACAGGCCAAGGGCAGCGTCGACTTCATCCAGCGCTACATCTTCCCCGGCGGTGCCTTGCCCTGTGTACAGAAGATGTTGCAGATCGTCAGCCGCGACACCGATATGAACCTGTTGCACATGGAGGATTTCGGCCTGCATTACGCGCGAACCTTGCGCTTGTGGCATGAGAACTTTCGCCGCGCCCACGGTCGACTGACGGAACTGGGCTACGACGAATACTTCCTGCGGTTGTGGGAGTTCTACCTGTGCTACTGCGAAGGCGGCTTTATGGAACGCACCATCGGCACCGCGCAGTTGCTGCTGGCCAAGCCCTGCGCGGTGACACAACCGTTGCTCGGGCGCTTCAATGCTTAAAAACCTGGCCAACGCCGCGTTGTTCCAGTGCGGTTGGTTTGCCTGTGTGATCGGTGGTGACAGCCTGTGGTTGTTGGTCGGGCTGGGCGTGCTGGCGGTCCACCTGCTGTGGATAACTTCGTGGGCCGTTGAGTGGCGGTTGATCTTGAGCGTGACCGTGCTGGGCACCCTGCTGGACACGCTGCTGCGCACGCTCGGGGTGTTTGAATTCAGTGATCCAGGCCCGTTGATTCCTGCGTGGCTGATCCTGCTGTGGGCGCTGCTGGCGACCACCCTACGCCACTGCCTGGCCTGGAGCGCCCGGCCCTGGTGGCGCGCAAGCCTGCTCGGAGCTGCGGGCGGGCCGCTGTCGTACTACGCCGGCAGCCAGTTGGCCGGTGTGAGCTTCGGCTTTGCCACCGTGCCAACCCTGGTGGCAATCGCGCTGCTGTGGGCTGTGGTATTTCCTGGCCTGCACCGGCTCGCGCGCTGACGTTTGTCAGAGCTTTCACACGCGCTAGACCGGCTTGCCTTACACTGCGCGCCTATGACCACCATCCCTCACACCCAAATCACCGAACCTGCCGTCACCTGCTCCACGTGCGCAGCCTGCTGCTGCCAGCTGGAAGTCATGCTGATCACCGACACTGGCGTGCCTGATCGCTTTATCGATACGGACGATTGGGGCGGCGAAGTCATGCTGCGCCTGGACGACGGCTGGTGCGCGGCGTTGGATCGCGACACGATGATGTGCACGATCTATGAGAAACGACCGCTGATTTGCCGGGAATTCGAGATGGGCGCGCCGGAGTGCCTTGAAGAGCGCCTGGGGATTGCGACGGTCTACCGCTGATCCCAGGGCAAATGTGGGAGCTGGCTTGCCTGCGATAGCATCACCTCGGTTTGTCTGAAGCACCGAGTCGTCTGCATCGCGGGCAAGCCCGCTCCTACATGGGTTCTGCTGTGCTGGGAAAATCAGAGCGGCATGGTGTAGTTCAACGAATAGCTCTCGATACCATCGTTGTGGCTGCTGATGCCAGCGTTGGAATAGTGCGTGGCACGGATCCCCACCTGGTGCCCACCGGCAAAGCGCAAGCCAAAGCCCAGGCGGTCTTCGAACTGGAAAGCGCCGCCAATGTTGTTGTCTTCGACCCGGCTGCGTGAGAACAGCGCCACGCCGATCCCCGCTTCGATGTAGGGTTTGACCGACTCACCGGCAAATTCATACACAAACACCGGCGAAAACGACAGGCTGCTGACACTCGCCCGTTCGTCACCGTCCCAGAAGGTATAAGCGCCGCTCCAGTAGCCAGTCAGGCGCCCCACATCGCTCTGCCACCAGCTCTTGTCCCAGTCCGATTGCAGGCCCAGACGATAAGTCATGGTCGAATCGCTGGTATGCCCCACCGCAAACTCCAGGCCGGCAGCCTGGGCCGAAACCGAGTGTCCCACCACGACGGCCGCAATCGCAGCCAAACAGAACAAGCGCCTCATAAGAAACATCCTTTCCAAACGAAGTTGTATGGTTTTGTACTGCTCATCAAGAGCTATAGAAATCACGGACAACGCAGAAGTTCAGCCGGAAAACCCGCTATTTCACGAATTTTTCACAGGGCGAAGCTTCGCACAACGCCGCTGAATTTCCATAGTGTGGGTAGGATATTTCTGAGATGTTGCGGATCACCGCTGGTCCACAACTGCGCGGCCCGAGGATTGCCCTCGGCCAGCAACTGACGCTCACCCAGCAGGCGTTGCAGTTGGCGCGCCACGGCCGCCCCGGTGTCGATCAGGATGATCGACGGTGGCAGCATCGTCGCCAGCAGCGGCTTGAGGAAAGGATAGTGAGTGCAACCAAGGATGATGGTGTCGCATCCGGCCTCGACCAGCGGCGCGACATAACCTTGCAGCATCTGGCGCAGCGCCGGGCTGTCCAGGTCGCCGGCTTCGATCAGCTCCACCAGCCCCGGGCATGGCTGGGTAATCACCCGCACGTCGGTGGCAAAACGATCCAGCAGCGCAGCGAACTTGGCACTTTGCAGGGTGCCCGTAGTGGCCAGCACCCCGACCACACCGCTGCGGGTTGCGGCGGCGGCTGGCTTGACCGCTGGCTCCATGCCCACCAGCGGCCAGTCCGGGTAATCACTGCGCAAATCCGCGACCGCCGCCACGGTTGCCGTGTTGCAGGCAATCACAAAGGCCTTGGCGCCCTGCCCACGGAAAAACTCTGCGACCACCCGCGAACGTTCGCGAATGAATGCAGGGGTTTTCTCGCCATAGGGGATATGCCCGCAATCCGCCACGTATAGCAGCGATTCATGGGGCAACAACCGATGAATTTCGTCCAGCACCGACAGACCGCCGACACCGGAGTCGAACACACCAATCGGTGCATCCTTAACCATGCTGGCTACCGCAGACGCTGCAACCGGGGTCGCGCTTGACCCGCAGTTCGCGAAAACGTGTGCCCAGGGCGTCGATCAACAGCAGGCGCCCAACCAGCGGTGTGCCAAAGCCAGCCAGCAGCTTCAGGGCTTCCAGGGCTTGCAGGCTGCCGACCAGGCCTACCAATGGGCCGGCGACGCCGGCTTCGCTGCAGGTCAATTCGGTATCGCTGCCGTGCCCATATAAACAGTGGTAGCAGGGGCTTTCCGGGCGGCGTGGGTCGAACACCGAGAGCTGGCCTTCGAGGCGAATCGCCGCGCCGCTGACCAGGGGCTTGCCAGCCGCCACGCACGCCGCGTTCACCGCCTCACGGGTGGTGAAGTTGTCACAGCAGTCGAGCACCAGGTCCACATCGGCCACGGCGGCGGCCAGCGAGTCGGCGTCCAGCGCCGTGCGATGGGCAACCAGCCGGACCTCGGGGTTGATCGCGCTCAGGCGGCGGATGGCCGAGTCCACTTTGCTCAGGCCAACGCTGTCGGTGTCGTGGATGATCTGGCGTTGCAGGTTGGTCAGGTCGACGGTATCAAAGTCCGCCAGATGCAGCTCACCCACGCCGGCAGCCGCCAGGTACAGCGCCACCGGGGCACCGAGGCCGCCGAGACCGACGATCAGCACGCGGCTGTTTTTCAGGCGCAACTGGCCGTCGATGTCCACCTGTTGCAACAGGATCTGTCGGCTATAGCGCAACAGCTCCTGATCGGTCAGCACGGCCGGCGCCCCAGGCTGATGCGCTCGTGGCCGCCGAGGTCGATACGGCTGTGGACCTCTTCGAAACCTTGGGTCAGCAGCAAGTCACGCACGGCCGGGGCCTGGTCATAACCGTGTTCGAGCAGCAACCAGCCACCAGCCTCCAGGTGCTGCGGCGCCTGGGCGATGATCAGGCGCAGGTCGTCCAGGCCATCGTGGCCGGCCACCAGTGCGCTGGCCGGCTCGAAACGCACATCGCCCGCCACCAGGTGCGGATCGCTGTCGGCAATGTAGGGCGGGTTGCTGATGATCAGGTGATAGGTGTGATCTTTCAGGGCGCTGAACCAGTGACTGTTAAGCACCGTGACGTTATCCAGGTGCAAGCGCTGGCGATTGCGCTCGGCCAGGGCCACCGCTTCGAGCACGCGATCCACCGCCGTCACGCGCCAGGCCGGGCGCTCGCTGGCCAGGGCCAAGGCGATGGCGCCGCTGCCAGTGCCCAGGTCCAGGACAGTGGCCGGGGTGGCGGGCAACAACTCCAGGGCTGCTTCCACCAGCAACTCGGTGTCCGGGCGTGGGATCAGGGTGTGCGGCGCGACTTCCAGGTCGAGCTTCCAGAAGCCTTGCTGGCCGAGGATATAGGCCACCGGCTCACCGCTGCGGCGACGTTGCAGGTAATCGGCAAAGCGCAGCGCGTCTTCGCTGTTGACGATTTTTTCCGGCCAGGTGTGCAGGTAGCTGCGGGACTTGCCCAAGGCAGCGGCCAGCAGCAATTCGGCGTCCAGGCGGGCGGTAGGCGAATCTGGCAGGTCGGCGGCGCGCAACAAGCTGGCAATAATGGTCATTTATTCACCTATCGCGGCCAGTTGGTCGGCCTGGTATTCGGCGAGCAACGGCTCGATCACTGCGTCCACGCCACCGGCAAGGATTTCGTCCAGGGAATACAGGGTCAGGTTGACCCGATGGTCGGTGACCCGGCCCTGGGCGTAGTTATAGGTGCGAATGCGCTCGGAGCGGTCACCCGAGCCCACCAGCAACTTGCGCTCGCTGGCAATTGCGTTGGCCGCGGCGCTGGTCTGCTGGTCGTTGAGCTTGGCCGACAACCAGGACATGGCCCGCGCCCGGTTCTTGTGCTGGGAACGCTCTTCCTGGCACTCCACCACAATGCCGGACGGCAAGTGGGTGATGCGGATCGCCGAGTCAGTCTTGTTGACGTGCTGGCCACCGGCGCCCGATGAGCGATAAGTGTCGACGCGCAAGTCCGCCGGGTTGATTTCGATGGCTTCCTGCTCGTCCGGTTCTGGCAATACCGCCACGGTGCAGGCCGAGGTGTGGATACGGCCCTGGGACTCGGTGGCGGGCACACGTTGTACGCGGTGCGCGCCGGATTCGAACTTCAGCTTGCCGTAGACGTTCTCGCCTTCGACGCGGGCGATGATTTCCTTGTAGCCGCCGTGCTCGCCTTCGTTTTCGGAGAGGATTTCCACGCGCCAGCCGCGCCGCTCGGCATAACGCGAATACATGCGAAACAGGTCGCCGGAGAAGATCGCCGCCTCGTCACCGCCGGTGCCAGCGCGGATTTCCAGGAAGACGTTGCGCCCATCGTTAGGGTCTTTGGGCAGCAGCATGCGTTGCAGGTCGCCTTCGAGCTCGACGAGCTTTTCCTTGGCTTCGCGGACTTCTTCCACGGCCATTTCGCGCATGTCCGGGTCGCTGTCCTTGAGCAGCGCCTGGGCGCCTTCGAGGTCGGCCTGCACTTTGAGCAGTTGCGAATAGGTGGTCACGATCGGCTCAACTTCGGCGTATTCCTTGGAATAGGCACGGAACTTGGTCTGATCGGAAATAACCTCGCCGTCGCCGAGCAAGGCGGTCAGTTCTTCGAAACGGTCCTGGAGCACGTCCAGTTTATTGAGCAGTGACGCTTTCATTGCAGTTTTTTATCCGAAGAGCTGTCTGACGCGCCCTCACCGAGGGCAAAGAGTTCCTGGGCCATGGCCAGCGCATCGAGGCGGCCTTCGGCTGTCAGTTTTTTAAGCTGTACGCTGGGAGCATGCAACAGCTTGTTGGTGAGGCCACGGGCCAATTGCATCAAGATATCTTCAGCGTTGCCGCCATTGGCCAGCAGGCGCTGGGCCTTGATCAATTCCTCGTCACGCAGGCGCTCGCCTTGCTGGCGATAGGCCTTGAGCACATCCACGGCGGCCAGCTCGCGCAGGCGCACCATGAAGTCATCGGCGCCGATCGCGACCATTTCCTCGGCGGCCTGGGCAGCGCCCTGGCGGCTCTTGAGGTTTTCGGCGACCACTTCGTGCAGGTCGTCGACGCTATAGAGGTAAACGTCGTCCAACTCGCCGACTTCCGGCTCGATATCCCGGGGAACGGCGATATCCACCATGAAAATCGGCTTGTGCTTGCGCAGCTTCAGCGCGCTTTCCACCGCGCCCTTGCCAAGGATCGGCAACTGGCTGGCGGTGGAGCTGATGACGATATCGCTGCGCACCAGTTCCGCCGGGATGTCGGCGAGCAACACCGCGTGGGCGCCGAACTCTTCGGCCAGGATGCTGGCGCGCTCCAGGGTTCGGTTGGCCACCACGATCCGCTTGACCCCCAGGTCATGCAGGTGCCGGGCGACCAGGGTGATGGTCTCGCCGGCGCCGATCAGCAAGGCCTGGCTGCGTTGCAGGTCGCTGAAGATCTGCTTGGCCAGGCTGACAGCGGCGAATGCCACGGAGACCGGGTTTTCGCCAATCGCCGTATCGGTACGCACCTGCTTGGCCGAATTGAAGGTGGCCTGGAACAGACGCCCCAGCAACGGCCCCACGGTCCCGGCTTCACGGGCCACGGCGTAGGCCGACTTCATCTGGCCGAGGATCTGCGGCTCGCCCAAAACCAGGGAGTCGAGCCCGGATGCCACACGCATCATGTGACGAACTGCCGCATCATCTTCATGCACATAAGCGCTGGCGCGCAGGTCATCCAGGCTCAAATGATGGTAATCAGCCAGCCAGCGCAGCACCCCATCCGACGAAAGATGTTCCTGCTCTATATAGAGCTCACTGCGATTGCAGGTGGAAAGGATCGCAGCTTCGCGGCTGTCGGTGAGCCGGCACAGCTGCTGCAAAGCCTCAACCAACTGCTCCGGGGTAAACGCCACGCGCTCGCGGACGTCTACAGAAGCAGTCTTGTGGTTGATACCCAGAGCAAGGAAGGCCATTCAATATCGCTGATGATGTCGAGAAGCCGACAATTGTCCTACTTCGACTCATCCAGAACAACCACCGTCGTCTATTGTCCTAATGCCTTGTGTCTATAAAGGCGCCAATTGAGACTCGGTTATGTTTGGCCGAGGGCTTGTGTCATGATGATCCGACCGCAGGTTAGTCGTCCTCTTCCTATATGAATAGATCTTCCGCGTTGCTCCTTGCCCTTGCCTTCCTCGGCGGCTGCCAGTCCATGGCCCCCGTATCGCCGCAGAATCCTGCGCCGGTGGAAGACAGCACCCCCGCCCCTGAAAAACCCAAGGTTTATTCCTCGTTCAGCGAAGAAACAGTGTTCAGCCTGCTGAGCGCGGAGCTGGCCGGCCAGCGCAATCGTTTCGACATTGCCCTGGATAACTACGTGACCCAGGCCATCAACACCCAGGACCCGGGGATCTCCGAGCGCGCGTTTCGCATCGCCGAGTACCTGGGCGCAGACCAGGCCGCCCTGGATACCGCGCTGATCTGGGCGAAAAACGCCCCGGACGACCTGGAAGCCCAGCGCGCCGCGGCGATCCAGCTGGCACGTGCCGGGCGCTACGACGACTCCATGGTCTATATGGAGAAAGTCTTGCAGGGCAAGGGCGACACCCATTTCGACTTCCTCGCCCTGTCGGCCGCCGACACCGACCAGGACACCCGCGATGGCCTGATGAAGAGTTTCGACCGCCTGCTGCAAAAGCACCCAAGCAATGGCCAGTTGGTCTTTGGCAAGGCGCTGCTGCTGCAACAGGATGATGAACCGCAAGCGGCTCTCAAGCTGCTGGAGCAGAACCCGCCGGAAGAAGGTGAAATCGCCCCGCTGCTGCTGCGCGCACGCCTGCTGCAAAGCCTCAATCGCGGCAAGGAAGCCTTGCCCCTGCTGCAAAAAAGCATCAAGAAGTATCCGAACGACAAGCGCCTGCGCCTGACCTACGCTCGCATGCTGGTGGAACAGGACCGCATGGAAGACGCCAAGGTCGAGTTCGCCAGCCTGGTCCAGCAATACCCGGACGATGACGAATTGCGTTACTCCCTGGCACTGGTCTGCCTGGAAGCCAAGGCCTGGGAAGAAGCCAAGGGCTACCTGGAAGACCTGATCGCGCGGGAAAGCCATGTCGATTCGGCCCACCTGAACCTGGGGCGCATCGCCGAGGAACGGGATGACCCGCAAGGCGCACTGATCGAATACGCCCAGGTCGGCCCCGGCAATGACTATCTGCCGGCACAACTGCGCCAGGCCGATATCCTGATGAATAACGGCCGCACCGACGAAGCCGAAAAACGCCTGGCCGCTGCCCGTGATGCCGAGCCGGACTACGCTATCCAGCTGTATCTGATCCAGGCCGAAACCTTGTCGGCCAACAATCAGGGGGAGCGCGCCTGGAAAATCCTCGCCCAGGCCCTGCTGCAATACCCCGACGACCTGAACCTGCTGTACACCCGCGCCATGCAGGCCGAAAAACGCAATGACCTGGCCCAGATGGAAAAAGACCTGCGCCTGATCATCAAGCGCGACCCGGACAATGCCATGGCACTGAACGCCCTGGGCTACACCTTGTCAGACCGTACGACGCGCTATGCCGAGGCCAAGGCCCTGATCGAACAGGCCCACCAGCTCAACCCGGAAGACCCGGCGGTGCTCGACAGCCTGGGCTGGGTGAATTACCGCCTGGGCAACCTCGACGAGGCCGAACGCCTGCTGCGTCAGGCCCTGGAGCGGTTCCCCGACCAGGAAGTCGCCGCGCACCTGGGCGAAGTGCTCTGGGCCAAAGGCAACCAGCGCGAAGCCCGACAAATCTGGGCCAAGTTCCTCAAGGAACAACCCGACAGCCCTATCCTGCGCAGCACCATCAAGCGCCTGACCGGATCCGAGACTCTTTAATTCTATGTTTTTGCGCCACGCCATCGTTTTCAGTTTTATCGCCCTGCTCGCCGGTTGTGCGGGCTTCGGTGCCCGTGAGTCCGTCGAAGGCCAGGGCAACCCGGCACAATGGCGACAGCACAAGGATCAGCTCAGCAGCATTGATGGCTGGCAGATCGAGGGCAAGATCGGGGTTCGCGCACCGAAGGATTCGGGCAGCGGCACCTTGTTCTGGCTGCAACGCCAAGACTATTACGACATCCGCCTCTCCGGCCCCCTGGGCCGTGGCGCTGCACGCCTGACCGGTCGACCGGGACAAGTGAGCCTCGAGGTAGCCAACCAGGGCCGCTACGAAGCGCCGTCACCGGAGGCCTTGCTCGAAGAGCAGGTCGGCTGGAAGCTGCCAGTCTCGCACCTGGTCTGGTGGGTTCGCGGGCTGCCCGCACCTGACAGCAAGAGCCGCCTGAGCCTCAATGGCGACAGTCGCCTGGCCACCCTGGAACAGGATGGCTGGCAGGTTGAATACTTGAGCTACGTGGAACAAAGCGGCTACTGGCTGCCCGAACGTATCAAGCTGCACGGCTCCAACCTTGATGTCACGCTGGTGATCAAAGACTGGCAACCACGCAAACTGGGGCAGTGACATGACTGAACGCCTGACGCTGCCGTCCCCGGCCAAGCTCAATTTGATGCTGCACATCCTCGGTCGTCGTGAAGACGGCTACCACGAGTTGCAGACGCTGTTTCAATTTCTCGACTACGGCGACGAGATGACCTTCGCCGTGCGCGACGATGGCGTGATTCAACTGCACACCGAATTTGCCGATGTACCCCACGACAGCAATCTGATCGTGAAGGCCGCAAAAAAACTTCAGCAGCAATCCGGTTGTACGCTGGGCATCGATATCTGGATCGATAAAATCCTGCCCATGGGCGGCGGCATCGGCGGCGGCAGCTCGAATGCCGCGACCACCCTGCTCGGTCTCAATCACTTATGGCAACTGGGTTGGGACGAAGATCGCCTGGCCGCAATGGGCCTGACCCTGGGCGCCGACGTCCCGGTTTTTGTGCGTGGACACGCCGCATTTGCTGAGGGTGTCGGGGAAAAACTCACACCCGTAGACCCCGAAGAGCCGTGGTATGTCGTGCTTGTTCCGCAAGTATCTGTAAGTACAGCAGAAATTTTTTCAGATCCGTTGTTGACACGTAACTCTTCTCCCATTAAAGTGCGCCCCGTTCCCAAGGGAAACAGTCGAAATGACTGCTTACCGGTGGTAGCAAGGCGTTATCCAGATGTACGTAACGCTTTGAATTTGTTAGGTAAATTTACCGAAGCAAAACTCACCGGAACTGGAAGTTGTGTGTTTGGGGGCTTCCCAAACAAAGCTGAAGCTGATAAAGTCTCGGCCCTTCTTACAGAGACCCTTACAGGGTTTGTAGCAAAGGGAAGCAACGTTTCGATGTTGCATCGCAAGTTGCAAAGTCTGCTCTAAAGGAACCGAGTACTGGGTACTCGTTGCAACAGATACAGGGGCGTCGCCAAGCGGTAAGGCAGCAGGTTTTGATCCTGCCATGCGTTGGTTCGAATCCAGCCGCCCCTGCCATTTTCTATACTCATCCAGGTTACCCTCAGCCTCTAGGTACTGCGCGTGTCCAAGATGATGGTCTTTACGGGGAATGCCAACCCCGATCTGGCTCGGCGTGTTGTACGTCAGCTGCATATCCCTCTCGGTGACATCTCTGTCGGTAAATTTTCCGACGGCGAGATTACAGCCGAGATCAATGAAAATGTCCGCGGTAAAGATGTTTTCATTATTCAGCCGACTTGCGCTCCGACCAACGATAACCTGATGGAACTCGTCGTGATGGCTGATGCCTTCCGCCGCTCCTCAGCGACTCGAATCACAGCTGTAATCCCTTACTTTGGTTATGCCCGTCAGGATCGCCGTCCGCGTTCTGCACGTGTGGCTATCAGCGCGAAAGTCGTCGCTGACATGCTGACCGTGGTAGGTATCGACCGTGTTCTCACGGTTGACCTGCACGCTGACCAAATCCAGGGGTTCTTCGATATTCCAGTAGATAACATCTACGGCTCCCCCGTCCTGGTGGATGACATCGAAGACCAGCGCTTTGAAAACCTGATGATCGTGTCCCCGGACATTGGTGGCGTCGTGCGTGCACGGGCTGTTGCCAAATCCCTGGGCGTGGACCTCGGGATCATCGACAAACGCCGTGAGAAAGCCAATCACTCTGAAGTGATGCATATCATCGGTGATGTCGAAGGGCGTACCTGTATTCTGGTCGATGACATGGTCGATACCGCCGGCACCCTGTGCCACGCGGCAAAAGCCTTGAAAGAGCACGGTGCGGCTAAAGTCTTCGCCTACTGCACACACCCTGTGCTGTCGGGCCGAGCGATCGAGAACATCGAGAACTCCGTGCTGGACGAACTGGTGGTGACCAACACCATCCCGTTGTCCGCAGCTGCTCAAGCCTGTGCGCGTATCCGTCAACTGGATATCGCCCCGGTTGTTGCTGAGGCGGTTCGCCGTATCAGCAATGAAGAATCGATCAGCGCGATGTTCCGCTAAGGGTCAAACCTTGGCAGCATCAACCTGACGAAAAGCGCCCCGCCCCAGCACTCTGCTGGGGCGGGGCTTTTTTGCCCATATCGCCTTTAGCGCTGGTCGCAAACGCTGGGGCGAATGTGGTTATTTTGGAGATACAACATGAACGATTTTACTTTGAATGCTGAAGTGCGTTCCGACCTGGGGAAAGGTGCGAGCCGCCGCCTGCGTCGTCTCGCAAGCCTGGTTCCAGCTGTAGTCTACGGTGGCGAAAAAGCCCCTGAATCCATCAGCATGCTGGCTAAAGAAATTGCCAAACTGCTCGAAAACGATGCGGCCTACAGCCACATCATCGAGCTGAACGTAGGTGGCAAAAAGCAGAACGTCATCATCAAGGCCCTGCAACGTCACCCAGCTAAAGGCCACGTGCTGCACGCTGACTTCGTACGCGTTGTAGCCGGTCAGAAACTGACCGCTATCGTACCTGTGCACTTCGTTGGCGAAGCTGCTCCGATCAAGAAAGGCGGCGAAATCTCGCACGTTGTAGCCGAGATCGAAGTGACCTGCCTGCCGAAAGACCTGCCTGAGTTCATCGAAGTCGACCTGTCGGCTGCTGAAATCGGCGACATCATCCACCTGTCCGACCTCAAGGCGCCTAAAGGCGTTGAGTTCGTCGCACTGGCTCACGGTGATGACAAAGCTGTTGCAAACGTTCACGCTCCGCGCGTTGCACCAGAAGCTGAAGAAGGCGCTGCAGAGTAATTCACTCTGTAATGCCGGAGCTTGAGGAAACATCGCGGACCGAAACGTAGCGAGAAAGCGGGCGATAACGCGGCGTTTACTCTTGAGTAAATGATCTCTTGTTGTCCACTTTCGCCGCCCGTTGGTTGCGGCGATGTTATCCACAACTCCAAAGGAAGGGCCCCTGTCGTGACTGCCATTAAACTGATCGTTGGCCTGGGAAATCCAGGCGCCGAATACGAACAGACCCGGCATAACGCGGGGGCCCTTTTTGTTGAGCGTATCGCCCACGCCCAAGGTGTAAACCTTGTGGCCGATCGCAAATATTTTGGCCTGACCGGGCGCTTCTCGCATCAGGGTCAGGATGTTCGTCTGCTGATTCCCACCACCTACATGAACCGCAGCGGCCAGGCTGTCGCGGCGCTTGCGGGCTTCTTCCGGATCAAACCCGAGGAAATCCTGGTGGCCCATGACGAACTGGACCTGCCACCCGGCGTTGCCAAGCTCAAGCAAGGCGGCGGCCACGGCGGTCATAATGGCCTGCGCGACATCATCGCGCAGTTGGGCAATCAGAATACGTTCTACCGCCTGCGGCTCGGCATTGGCCACCCAGGCGTTGCCAGTATGGTTTCAAATTTCGTCCTGGGTCGTGCGCCACGCGCCGAACAGGAAAAACTCGATGCCAGCATCGATTTTGCCCTCGGCGTGCTGCCGGATATCTTCGCCGGTGAATGGAACCGTGCGATGAAAAACCTGCACAGCCAGAAGGCCTGACTCTTATCCGAGGGGAAACACCATGGGATTCAATTGCGGCATCGTCGGCCTACCTAACGTCGGCAAGTCCACCCTGTTCAACGCCCTGACCAAGTCCGGTATTGCGGCGGAGAACTTCCCCTTCTGCACCATCGAACCCAACACCGGTATCGTGCCAATGCCCGATCCGCGCCTGGAGGCCCTGGCGGCCATCGTCAATCCCAAGCGCATCCTGCCGACCACCATGGAGTTCGTCGACATCGCAGGCCTGGTGGCTGGCGCGTCGAAAGGTGAGGGCCTGGGCAACAAGTTCCTCGCCAACATCCGTGAAACCGATGCCATCGCCCACGTGGTCCGCTGCTTTGAAGACGAGAACGTGATCCACGTCTCCAACAGCGTCGACCCAAAACGCGATATCGAGATCATCGACCTGGAACTGATCTTCGCCGACCTCGACAGCTGCGAAAAGCAACTGCAAAAGGTCACGCGCAACGCCAAGGGCGGCGACAAGGACGCAGTGGTCCAGAAGGCCCTGCTTGAGCAGCTGATCGCACACTTCACCCTGGGCAAGCCTGCACGCAGCCTGATGAAGAGCATGAGCACCGACGAAAAGGCCGTGATCAAAGGCTTCCACCTGCTGACCACCAAGCCTGTGATGTACATCGCCAACGTGGCTGAAGACGGTTTTGAAAACAACCCGCTGCTCGACGTGGTCATGGCCATTGCCGAAGAAGAAGGCGCGATGGTTGTACCGGTGTGCAACAAGATCGAAGCGGAAATCGCCGAGCTGGAAGACGGCGAAGAGAAAGACATGTTCCTCGAGGCCCTGGGCCTGGAAGAGCCTGGCCTGAACCGCGTGATCCGTGCGGGCTACGAAATGCTGCACCTGCAGACCTACTTCACTGCCGGTGTCGAAGAAGTGCGTGCCTGGACCGTCAAGGTTGGCGCCACCGCGCCACAGGCTGCGGGTGTGATCCACACCGACTTCGAAAAAGGCTTTATCCGCGCCGAAGTGATCGCCTACAACGACTTCATCCAGTTCAAGGGCGAAGCCGGGGCCAAGGAAGCCGGCAAATGGCGCCTGGAAGGCAAGGAATACATCGTCAAGGATGGCGATGTGATGCACTTCCGCTTCAACGTATAACGCTTCACCGGCGGCCTATGCCCCCACAAAAAAAGCCGATGCCCAGCATCGGCTTTTTTTATGGCCGCACCAATAACGATACCGATCTCCAACAGCTCAAGCGCCCCATGAAACATCAAGCAATCGTTAAATATTTTTAATAAAGACATCTAAAAAACAGGACGCAACCACTTCAAGCATGAGATTTGCCTAATCAATAACATTCATAAATCATTTAAGACTTCTCCTACCAACAGCTACAAATAACCTTCCTACAAAAACTTGAATATTTCCCAAGAACAACGCCCTAAACACTTAAAGCACAACAGCGGCGCATTCCAACATCCTTTCGCGATGACAACCTGGATATTTTGCGGTCTACTGGTCAATATCATTCGCTAATTCAAACAATAGTGAAGCGACAACTCTATTGGAGCAATAGCAATATGTCGGCCTCCTATCAGAACGAAGTTGAAACAGATACACCATTCAACGAATACCCAGACATCGAAACAACTATCATAAATACCGCCCCGCTCAACATTGACATGCTGCTGCTGGGGGAAACGGGGACGGGTAAGGACACCTTGGCGCAACGTGTTCATTGCTTATCGGGGCGGCGGGGGAATTTCGTCGCACTCAACTGTGCGGCAATACCGGAGAGCCTTGCCGAAAGCCAACTGTTCGGTGTCAACAGCGGGGCCTACACAGGGGCGATGCAGTCACGTGCAGGTTCTGTCGAGGCCGCGCACCTGGGGACCTTGTATCTTGACGAAATAGACAGCATGCCGCTGACCCTGCAGGCCAAATTGCTGCGGGTGTTGGAGTCGCGGGGGGTTGAGCGCCTGGGCTCAACCCGATTTATTCCAGTGGATATGCGCGTGATCGCCTCCGCGCAGCAATCCTTGCATGAGATGGTCGAGCAAGGAGCGTTCAGGCGCGATCTGTACTTTCGCCTGAACGTGGTCAACATCAACCTGCCGCCGCTGCGCGAGCAACGAGATCGCATCATCCCCTTGTTCCTGAAAATGATCCGGCAGGAGGCCGAGTATTTCAAATGCCCTGTGCCGCCCCCCCCCAGCCACCTGTTAACACAATTACTGTGTCATCCCTGGCGGGGGAATGTCCGCGAGCTGCGTTCGACGGCCAAGCGTTTCGTCCTGGGGTTAGCCCCCCTTTGCGTCCCCGAGGCAGCGCGCGCAGACATGAACATGCCTCTCAAGGAGCGGCTACAGCAGATAGAAAAATCCCTGATTGAAGCCTCACTGAACCGCCACGCCCACAACGTCGACGTGGTGGCCATCGAACTAGGCGTTGCCAAGCGCACACTTTATTACCGGATGAAACAACTGGAAATATCACTGACCTGAGTACCTTGCACAACTCACCCGCACGGCGCTGAAAAAGTTACACCTTTTGAAATACACCCTCCAGAAACACGTGGAACGCATACATCTTCTGCGCCACATAAATCATGGAACAGCGAAACTGGATGTGACACACCACCTCTCAGGATCGCCCTATTCCAGTGAGATCAACGTTAAGTACGGAGTAAAAAATATGAGTATCGGTTCTATTGGCTCTTCCGGATCTAACCCTTACGGCAGCGGCGCTGGTGGTATGAGTGTAGAACAGGCCGACGCGGGCCTTGAAGCCGCAGAAGCAAAAAAGAGGGCAGATGGTGTGAAAAACGCTTGGAAAACTGCGGAGAACCAAAATACCGCAGGTATAAAAACAGCCGCTGACGCACTCCGTTTGTAATCAGTCCGGCAGCCCTCTGGCCTTCCTGGTGCTTGATAGCGGGAAGGCCACTTAAAGTCTGCGCTACACCTCCCCTCCTGAGTACTTACGTAATAGGCGCCATATGTTTATAGGAAGAGTAAGTTCTTTTGAAGAGAATAATCTTGCTGGCGCCGCAAGCGCACAAGACTCATCTGTCTCTAGTACCGACGTGAACTTTTTTGCCTCAATCATGGCACCGTCAATGCCGGCAAATTCGACGACAACTTATACGACGCCACAAAGTATGCTTTCCGAGGCATCAGGCAAACTATCCTCCGTAACCCAACGCATGACCAAAAGTCTGCGTGCCCTGAGTGGCGACGATAAGTTTGACGAGGCGCGCAAATACCCGGACCAACTGTCCGATACGCTATTGCTCACGCATTTACTCGTCAAGAGTGTCGGTAAAACCGCACAATGCGTGGATAAAATCTGCAATCTTCAGTAGATAAACATGACTCGCACCCTGCGTATTGCATTAGTTCTAGCGTTTTCATTTATGCTCAATGCCTGTAGTGAACGTGTCGAACTTCACCGTCAACTCTCTGAGCAGGAAGCCAACGAGGTCCTCGCAGAGTTGGCAGACAAACATATACGCGCCAGCAAAGTTCCCGCCAAAGACGGTGTTGTCGTGATGGTCAACGCATCCGACATCGGGCGCGCCGTACGTACCCTGGATGCAGTGGGATTGCCCAAGGCCGCCCGCGCCACCATGGGCGAGACGTTCCGCAAGGAAGGGGTCATCTCGACCCCGCTTGAGGAACGGGCGCGCTATATCTATGCCTTGTCCCAGGAGCTGGAAACAACGCTGTCGAACATCGACGGAGTCATCGTCGCCCGGGTACACGTGGTGTTGCCCGAGCGAGTCGCACCGGGTGAACCGGTGCAACCCGCCTCCGCATCGGTGTTCATCAAACACGATCCCCGGCTCGACCCCGACAACATCCAGGCCCGTGTGCGCCGGCTGGTTGCCAGCAGTATCCCTGGCATGACCAACACTGCCGAAAACCCGCAAAAATTGACCGTGGTATTCGTCCCGGCAACGGCCTACATGGAGCAGCAACGCCTGGCCTATTTCGGTCCATTCCTGGTTCCCGGGGACGACATTGGATTTTGGCGGGCCAGTGTCACATTCACCCTGATCGTTTTGGTGCTGCTGATTCTCGCTGTAACGTTCTGGCGGATCCGAGGCCAGCGCGTACTGCCGCCGCCATCCCCTAACGCCCCGGCCCACGCGCCCGATGAGTAACCTGGCTTGGGTCCAGTGGTGGGCAACCCCCTGGATGTATTCGCGTGAAGATTGGAGAGCGGCTGATGAACACCCTGCGCTGAATGGGCTGTATCGCAGTCGGCATTCATGGGTAGGCAAGATATACGGCATCGCCCCCTGCCTGCCTCCTCCGCCCCAGCCCACCCTGCTTCAATTGGCGCTCGCCTCGCCGGACCAACTGGACCTGGTGCTGGCATTGGTCGACAGCACGTGTCGCCCGAGCCACGCCAGCCTATTGAATGAAAGCCTCCTCCAGTGGTGCAACCGACTCTCCAAGGCGTTGCCTGCAGATATGTTGTTGCCCGATGACGACCCCCTGCAATTACTACGAACCTGGGTCAGCCCGCCAACCTGGCAGAGAATCAGATTGAGGTTTTCTCGCAGGCGCGTCTTGGAGCTGGAGAAAAACGCCCTTTCGCTGGGCGACTCGTACAGTCGCCTCGATACCCTTTGGCACGCCGTAGTCTGGCGGATTGCAACGATCAACAGCGACGGTAAAGCGCCTTACGCCAAGGACCATGGAGACTGAAAACGATGTTTTGCCGACACAAAATCGACTTGCCCAAAGGTGCCGCTGCCACTCCCGAAACCCTGATCCCCCGCGAAACGCTGGCGGGTTATGCCCAGGCCAACACTGTGTTGGAACACGCCAAGGCCCAGGCCAGGAAATTGCTGAAGTTGGCAGAAAAGCAGCGTGAAAAGCTCCTGGAACAGGCCGGCCTTGAGATCTGGCAACGTGCCGATGCGCAGTTCAAACGCTGGGAAGTCGAGCGCCAGGCGATGTACGACAACCTTGAGCGCTATGCCTCGTCTATCGCCAACCAGGCTATTGATCTGCTGCTCGAAGAAACGCCCCCTGCACAACGCATGGCGGCCCTGATCAAGCAATTGATGGCGAGCCAGGTTCCGCTGGTCAAGGCGGCTTTGCTATGCCATCCACAGGAACTGGAAGCCGCCAGGCACTTCCTGGCCGGCCACAACAATACGCTCTGGGCGTTGCGTGCTGACGATACGGTCAAACCTCAAACACTGCTGCTACAGACCGAAGAGGGAGACTTCTGTATCGGCTGGGCCGCCATGCGCGATAGTTTCCAGGAACAAAGCGACAAGTTCTTGGGCAGCTGATTTTAAACACGCATATGTATCCAAAATAAATGGCTACATCTGGAACCAATTCGAAATACAAACCACAGAGAGGAAACACAAAAGGAGCGAAGCCATGAACTACTACGAAGGTTATAGAGCACGACTTGTACAGGATGCGAAGCTCACTAGAAACGATGTCCGCGACTTGATGGAAGACAACTCTGGATCTGAGGAAGATATGGCTTTGTTCTACGAACTGCTGAGGAAGAATCGCAAATCCGAATACGTTTACACCGAGCATATTAGAGCCAGGCATATGCTGCTCAAGTCTGGCCTGGACAGCGGGCAGTAAATTGAAGGAGCTACTTTGTAACTGGTTGAACAGCCGTACTGAAGAACTAATACTGTTTGAGGATGACGACGAAATAATCCTCAGCCGCGGTTCTGACACCCTGTTACTGCGCGTCCAACTGACCTCAAGCCGGCCTGACAAATCACACCTCCACACCTGGATGCGCCTGGGCAATGCAAGCCTGCGTCACTTTCAGGGAGCGCTCGCCCAGGCGCCTGCAACGGGTGTGCTCTGGCTCGTCCAGTGTCTACCGCACAGCGCCGGCGAAAAGCATCTATTGGACAGTCTCGAAGCCCTGCTCAACCAGCGCGATACCTGGCGCGCAATGATTACGCGCCTCACAAAACCAACCCCAAGGTTCCAGCCCACGTCACTCCGATCGCTGCCGCACTAATCAGGGAACGCTCCATGTATAACAAAAACCACAAGCGCACTTGCTTGCGCGCCGTCTCGCCTGCATCCCCCCAAAAAAGCCGCCGTTGGTGCTGCCTGCTGGTGCTGCCCTGGTTGCTGGCGCCCTTGCAGAGCCCCCTCGCCGCTATCCCCGCCGAATGGAAAAACACCGCATACGCCTATGAAGCCGAACATAAGCCGGTGCGCGATGTACTGGAGGATTTCGCCCAGACCTTTGGCACGCAATTGCAGATCGACGGCCTGCTGGAGGGCAACGTCAATGGCAAGATACGCGCCAACACCCCGCAGTCGATGCTCGACAGGCTGGGGGTAGAACACCGCTTCCAGTGGTACATGTACAACAACACGCTGTACATCAGCACCCTGGACCAGCAAGAGTCCGCGCGCCTGGAGGTGTCCGCCGAGACCGTGGCTGACTTGAAGCAGGCATTGACCGATATTGGCCTGCTCGATAGCCGTTTTGGCTGGGGCGAACTGCCCGACGATGGCGTGGTGCTGGTCTCAGGCCCCAAGCGCTATATCGAGCAGATCAAGAACTTCAGCAGCCAGCGTAAATCTCCCGACGAAAAACAGAGCGTGCTGACGTTCCCGCTCAAGTTCGCCAACGCGGCGGACCGCCCGATTGATTACCGTGGCGAAAAGCTGGTCATCCCGGGGGTTGCCAGCATGTTGCGCGGGTTATTGGAGCCTCGCGATGCCTCGGCACTGTCGTCAATGAACCCACGCCCCACCTCGTCATCGCAGCCTTCGCCCATAACCCCGATCCTGCCCCGCCTGGGCAACCCGATGCTGGACCAGATGCTCGGCTCGCAAGCGTCCCTGGGGCAGACGGGGCCAAGCATGGCGCTCACATCCCGTGCACCGCCTGCCCGAGGCAAGATCCGTGTCGAGGCCGATGTGCGTAACAACGCGGTATTGATCTATGACCTGCCAGAGCGCCAGGCAATGTACCGCGAACTGATCGCTCAACTCGATGTGGCACGCAAGCTGGTGGAGATAGACGCCATCATCCTTGATATCGAGCGCACGCAACTGCGCGAGTTCGGGGTCAACTGGGGCTTTCAGAACAGTCGCTTTCGCGCCGGTGTGAACATGGCGCCCGGCACCTCCGCGCAAATATCGATCGAGAACCGTGACCGCTTCTACGCCGACATCCGGGCCCTGGAGGCCAAGGGACTGGCGACCATGGTGTCCAACCCGTCAGTGTTGACCCTGGAAAACCAGCCGGCGGTGATTGACTTCAATCGCACCCAGTACCTGACCGCCGGCGTCGAAAACGCAACCATCTTGCCCATCACCGTGGGCACCAGTTTCCAGGTGGTGCCGCGGGTCATCACCTCGCGCGGCAGCCACCAGGTCTATCTGGCGGTGGATATCGAGGACGGCAACTTCGACGAGTCCAACCCTGAGCGCATCGGCCCCGATGTGCGCCGGGGCAAGGTCAGCACCCAGGCGGTGATGGCGGAAAAACGCTCGCTGGTGGTCGGCGGGTTCCATGTCACCGAAAGCGCCGACCAGAAAAACAAAGTGCCGGTACTGGGGGATATTCCCTTGCTGGGCAAGGCGCTGTTTTCTTCAACCCAGCGCAAAAACAACCGGCGTGAACGCCTGTTTATCCTGACCCCACGGGTGATCGGCGACCAGGCCGACCCGTCACGCTACTTGCCCCAGGACGACCAGGTGGAACTGCAAGCAGCCCTCAAGCCGTTGGCCAGGCGCTATGCCGGGCACCCGCCGGTGATCAAGCGCAGCGAGATCACCAGCGCCCTCGCCCACCTCGTCACCGGCCAGGTACCCGATGCCTTCAAGGCCGCGCCCATGCCCCTGGGCCTGAACACCTTGTGCAACCCTCGCGAGTTGCTGGCGCTCAATACCGAACGCAGCCAGTGGTACGCCGGCCCGCAGTTCAACGTGGCGGTGGTGGTGATGCGCAACCAGTTCAAACGCAACGTGCGCATCGATGAAAACGAATGCAGCAACGCCCAGACCCTGGCCGTCAGCGTCTGGCCACGGGCCTGGCTCAAGCCGGGCGAAGAGGCTGAGGTGTTCATCGCCATGCGCCCGGTGGTCAAGGATGAACACATCGGTATCTCCCGCCCGTCCCTGCTCACCCCAACACGGAAGACTGCGCCATGAAACAACCACTCGCCGGCATCACCCTCTTCGCACTGGCTCTGTTGATGGGCGGTTGTACACCAACGTGCAAAGGTGACTCCTGTTCACGGCCACAATCGAGCGCCGGCAAGCTGGTGGTCTGGTGGCCGCCGCAGATGCGGGTCGAACCCGGCCCCTCGGGCGAAAGGGCCGATTACCAGACGATCTCGCTGGAGCAATGACAACCATGGGATTGCCCGACGAGGGTGCGCGTCGCCAGGTACTCCTGGACAATCTGGTAAGCGGCAATGTCGCCTACCAGTCGCTGTGTCCGGGCATTGGCCTGTGCCGTCTGAATGCCGGGCGCCAAGCCGGCCTGGCCTTGCAGATTGCGCCTGAGGCGTTGCAGCCTGGCCAGTTGGACCAGGTGCTGAAGCGGCGCTTTGCCCACGCGATCGGGTTCGATGGCTGCTTTGTCTATCTCGATGCCAAGGGCAGCCTGGTGATCTGGCATGCATGGTCGCCAAAAGGCCATTCGCACGATGACATCGTCAGCCGGCTGCTCTCCCTGGCCAGGCTCGAGGCCCTGGATGTGCACCGCGCGCCCTAGCGGCGCGCCAACTCCGGCAGCTCCAGGGTCTGGCGCTTGGCCTCATCATCCAGCTCACGCAAGGTGCGATAGATCAACGCCACCGCCTGCAAGGTCTCCCGCGGGATCGGCGCGCCCAGCTTGCGTTCATACAGCATGCGCGCCAACCACACACACTGGATCACCGGCACATCAGCAGCCTTGGCCCGGCCAATCAGTTTGCGGGCCTGGGCATCCGTGCCCTTGTCGACCAACATGGGCAGCGGCGTCTTGCCAGGCCTGTAGTACAGCGCCACGGCATAGTGCGTCGGGTTGACCACCAGCATGTCGGACTCTTCAAGCTTGGGCAGCTTGACCTTGGGTTCTTCCTGGGCGAGTTGATAGGCCAGGGAGCGGCGCTGGCCCTTGACGTGAGGATCGCCCTCCATGTCTTTGTACTCCTTGACCACCTCCACCTGGGTCATACGCATGCGCTTGGCAAAGAAGTACTTCTGCATGGCCAGGTCGACCAGCGCGAGCACCAGCAGCAGCCCGAGGCAGGCGTGCAGCAAATGGCGGAACAAGGTAATCAGCGCCACGATGTAGCTTTGCAGGTCGCTGGTGGCGAGGTTGATCAGCACCCCCAAGGACGGGGTGATCACCACATACAGAATCAACGAGAGCAGCAATGCCTTGGCGAGCCCCATCAACAGGTTGATCACTGACTGGGCAGAAAACATCTGCTTGACCTGATTGAGCGGGTTGAGGCGATTGAAGTCCGGCTTCAAGCTCTCCGGAGCGAACAAAAAACCGAACTGCAGCCAACTGCTCATCAGCTTCACGGCAATCGCTACCCCACACATCAACAGGCCGAACGAAAAAAACACCACCAGGCCGTCCATCAACACCTCTTCCAGGGCGCGAACAAACGGTTGGCCAATGCGCGAAAACGGCAGCGCCATCAACTGCTGGAAGCGCTGCAGGCTGGTTTGGGCAGTAAACAGAGCGATCTCGCTGATCGCGGTAAGCACCAATAACTTGGCCACGTCCTGGCTCTGTGCGACCTGGCCTTTCTTGCGTTGGTCCTTGAGTTTCTTGGGGGTCGCCGCGTGTTTTTTCTCGCCTGAGTCACTCATGACCCCACGCCCCCAATCATCACGCCCAGGGAGTGCTTGAGGTCGAGCAAAAGGCCCATGCGCCCGGCGATCAAATCTTCCAACAGGGGAAAGTACAGCAGTAAAAAGGCCAGGCCTGCCAGGCTCTTGGCCGGCATGGCCAGGGTCGACACCTGCAACTGCGGGCTATAGAGCCCCAGCAGGGCAAAGCCGAATTCCAGCAGCAACAGCACCGCGATGAACGGCGCGGCGTAGAGCATCATGTGCACGAAGGTATCGCCGAGCAGCCCCAGGAACACGCTGAAACCATTGACTGCGGGCAGTGGCACCCAGGCCGTGGGTGGCCAGATCAGATAGCTGTCCCAAATCACCTGCGTCAACGCCCCCAGCCCGAGGGTGGTGATCAACAGAAAAATCGCCAACTGCTTGAACAGATGCCCGACCGGCGTGGCATCCGGCCCCAGCGAGGGGTTGAGTTGCCCGCCCGCCAAGGCGCCTCGCTGGTTATCGAGCAACGCGCCGACCGACTCGACCATCCAGAACGGCATGAACAGCAACACCCCCAGCAACAGGCCCAGGGCCGCTTCCTTGAGCACCAGCCCGGCAAGCAGCAGCGCCGAGTAATCCTTGCCCATCAACGCGGCATGGATGCCGGGCGTAGGGAACAAGGCCAGCACCATCACAATCGTGTGCCGGGTCATGCCGCGCACATGCTGGAAACAAAACGCCGGCACCAGGAACATGCACGGGTAGATGCGGGCCATGCTGATCAGCAGGCTGGGCAAAAATTCCAGATAAAGGAGCAAAGGCTGTTCCTCAGTTCAGTGCCGAGCGGGCAATCATGTCGAAGGTCATATTGATCAGTTGAATCAACTCCACGCCGATCCAGCGCCCGGTCAATATCAGGGTTATGCCGACGGCAACCAGCTTGACCCCAAAGGGCAAGGTCTGGTCCTGCACCTGCATCAGGGCCTGCACCAGGGACGTCATCACCCCGACAATCACCGCGACGATCAGCGGCGGCGCCGAGAGCACCACCACCAGCAGCATGCCCTGCTTGAACAGCACGATCGGTTCCATAGATCACTCACAGATAAGAAAGGAACAGGCTGTCGAGCAGCCGCGACCACCCGGAAACCAGCACGAACAGGAGCAATTTCAGGGGCAGGGAAATGGTCATCGGCGAGACCATCTGCATGCCCAGGGCCAGCAGCAGGTTGGAGACAATCAGGTCGATGACGATGAACGGGATGTAGATCAAGAAGCCGATCTCGAACCCGGCCTGCAATTGCGAGATCACATAGGCCGGGATCAGCAACATGAGATCGTCACGGTGGGCGTTTTGCGCCATTTCCGGGGGCCACATGCGGGCGGTGTTTTCCACCAGGTGGGTCAGGATGTCGGGGTCGGTGTTGCGGGTCATGAACAGGCGCAGCGGCTCGATGGCCACCAGCCCCGTCTCCTGGAGCCGTTGCACACTGCTCAGGTCTACCGGGGCGTCCTTGACGTTCTGGACGATCGCATAGCCCACCGGCGCCATGATGAACAACGTTGCCGCCAGCGCGATGCCGTTGAGCGCCATGCTCGGGGGCACTTGCTGCACGCCGATGGCGTTACGGGTGATCATCAGCACAATGATGATTTTCAGAAAGGACGTGCACACGATCAACAGCATCGGCATCAAGGCCAATGCCCCGATGAACAGCGCCAGGATAAGGGGTTCAACCCCCTGCAGCGTCATCGCGCGAAAATCACACGGGACAACTGCAAGCCCAGGCGTCCATCCATCTCGACCAACTGGCCCTGGCCAATCGGCCGGTCGCCGTAGTACAGGCCAGCCATGCCGGGGGCGTAGCCGGCGATACTCAATACCGCGCCAGGGGCCAGGTTGCGCAGCTCGCCAAGGGTCAGGTTCAGGGTGCCACAGCGTACATTCAGGGCCATGCTCAACTCGTCGAAAGGCTCATGGCCAAAGACATCCACCACCGGTTCATCAAGATCATTGTCTTCATACTCCGAGTAGTGTTGTGCTGAAAGATCCTCGTCCACGGACGTTTCCTCGATAGATGTAAGTGTCAGGCACACAGGCCCGGATTCATCGTCAATGCACCCGCGCAAGCGATGCTTGCCAGCGCGCACCTGGCCATTGCCCCGCACATCAAAAAAGGCTTGTTCGAGCATCAGCACGTCGCCGGCACGCAGGCTGCGCACCTGCGTCACGGGCAGCAGCAAGCGCCCCAGCGTCACGGCAATCGCCAACTGAAACGAGGGCGGTAATGGCAAGGCCGTCGGCTGCCAGCGCCCGGTCTCACACAGCGCCAGCAAGCTCTCGGGGGCCAGCAACAGATACCCCACCACCCTGGAGGGCCCCAGCGTCACCGTGAGCCGGCAACCGAAGTTCAGTTTTCCAGGGGCCGTGCGCAGCCGCAGGTAACCGAACAGCGCTCGCACTTGAGGGCTCAAGTGATGCTGGAATAACTCCCAGAACCAGGAATCCGGATCATTGCCGGCCTCTGCCAGCGTCACCGGGCACTCCCCCAGCAGGCTGAACATTGGCCCTGGCTCGCTGAAGGCCAATAGCCCACAGGCACTTTCGAAGTACAGCGCGGCAGCACTCCTGGGCGCACGCCCAGGCTCGAGCAGCAGCTCTCCGTGCTGGCCCGTCACCTGGAACGGCATGCGCAGGCCTCGCCCCAGTCGCAGGCGTGCCGCAACCGTGGCGCTCTTGACCTGCGGCAGCGCTAAAGCAGGCATGATCATGCCGCGCCCACATTGACCAGATGCAAATCGACGGGCTGGCCCAGCACCTCGGCCAGGCGCTCCTGGCAGCCCTGCCGCACGCCGGTCAGCCAGCGCGCGGCAAGTTCCTGCTCTGCCGCCAGCTCGATGTTCCAGCCCCCCTGTTCACGGCGCACGCTGGCGTTGATCCGCCCCAGGCGCGGCAGGTAAAGCACCGCGTGCAGAGGCCATTGCGCGCTCCCGTGAATCCGGGGAGTCAATTGCGCCGTCATCGCCTCGATCATCAAGGCATCGGCTGACACTCCGGCTGCCGATGCCGAGGTGCCGTAACCTGCACCCTCCGCATCACCGCCCAGCAGTTGGGCAAACAACAGTCCTTGCTCCCAATGCACCACACCCGACAGCGCAGGCTCCTGTTCCGCGCGTGGCTCACGGGGGCGCGGTCGTTCAGGCTTGCTTGCTGGAACTTGCGTCATAGCTCTTCCTGTACCTCTTCCTGGGTCAATAAAACGGACAACTCCTGGAGCTTCTCAACCTCGCGCAGGCATTGGGTGACTTGCTTTTGCGCAGTGGCGACGTGAACCACCTGTTCCTCGCGCCGGCCCTGTAGTGCCTGCAGCTGCCCTTCTTCGCGCTGGGTTCCGGCAGCCAATGAGCGCTCCTGGGTACTCCAGGCCTTGAGTTGCTGCAGTGAGAGCACCTGCCCTTGATGCTGATTCAACAACTGCGCGGACTTCTGGATTTCCTCCAGGCGGGTTTGCTCAAGTGCGTCTTGCGCCTGCTGGATTTGCGCCAGTAAGGCTTGCTGGTGCCGCTTGGCCTCACGCAGCGCCCGCTCGGCACGGTCGGCCCGATGCCTGCGCAGGCGCCGCAACGTGTCGATTTCAGAAAGGGACATGGGTCGTCAGGCTCATCAATTGATCGAGGGTCATCGACATCGATGCCGGTTCGCGCAAGTCCTGGCGCAGGAAGCCATCCACCGCCTGGCGACTGTCCACGGCCAGGTCAGTCAGGGCATCGTTGCCGGGCTGGTACTCCCCCAGCTTGAGCATCAACTCGATCTGCTGGTACGCCGACAACAAGCGGCGCAGTGCCGTCCCGGCCTGGATATGCACGGGCTCGGCGACGTTGCTCAAAATCCGTGACAGGCTGGCCAGCACATCCACCGCCGGATAGTGGCCGCGCTCGGCCAATTTGCGTGACAAGACGATATGGCCATCGAGCAGCGAGCGCACTTCATCGGCCACCGGATCGCTCATGGAGTCCTGCTCGATCAGCACGGTATAGATCGCCGTGATCACCCCCTCGCGGGTCAGCCCGGCACGCTCCACCAGGCGCGGCAGCAAGCTGTACACCGACGGCGGCAGGCCGCCACGCCCCAGCGGCTCACCGGCAGCCAGGCCGATTTCACGTTGGGCCCGGGCAAAACGGGTCAGGGAGTCGATCAGCAACAGCACCCGCTTGCCCTTGCGTCGATAACCTTCGGCCAATGCAGTGGCGGTGAAGGCGGCCCGGGCGCGCTCCATGCTCGAGCGGTCGGACGTCGCACACACCAACACCGCCTTGGCCCGCAACTGGTCATCGAGTTCGTGATCGAGGAACTCGCGCAGCTCGCGGCCACGCTCGCCAATCAGGCCAAACACAATCACATCACAGTCAACGTTGCGCGCGATCTCCGCGAGCAAGGTGGTCTTGCCACAACCGGCGCCCGCAAACAGGCCGACGCGCTGGCCTTCGCCCAAGGTCAGCAGGCCATCGATCGAACGGACCCCGGTGGACAACGCCCGATGAATCCGCGGCCGCTCGGTGGGCAACGGCGCCTCGCACAACACCAGGCTGGTGTCTTCGGCCTGCGCCTCGACAAATGCACTGGCGCCCTGCCCCGTGATCGGGCGCCCAAAGCCGTCCAGTACCTGGCCCAACAGCTGATCACTGACACGCACCCGATGGGAGACGCCCAACTGCTCGACACTGGCGCCCACCCGCACGCCTTCAAGATTGCCCAAGGCGCTGAGCACCGCATCCTGCTGATCGAAGCCAATGATCTCGGCCAGCATGTAGTCGCCCGTGGCCTTTTCCACCTGGCACAAATCGCCGATACGCGCATGAGGCAAGCGGCATTGCAGCAACATGCCATTGACCCGCTGGATCCGCCCACGCACCGAGACCGGTGCGAAATTGGCCAGTGCCTGTGATCGGTCCTGCTGCCAGGCGGCCAGGCGTGCCTGCAATTCGGCACTCACCAGCGCACCTCATAGCGCTGTACGCCGTCGAACACCACTTTGCTGTTGTCGATCAGCACCAGGCGCAAGCCATCTACTTCATCCCCGACAAACAGGCGGCTGCCTTCATCCAGGACCACATGGCCATTGGGCCCGCCGACGATCTGCAGAATCTTGAACGGGAACACCGAGCTGCGCTCCTTGACCCGGCTGATCACCGGTACAGGCGTCTCGAACTGCTCGCCAAAACGACTGAGCATGCGTGATACCACCCCCACATCCTCCTGGGAAACATCACCGTCGAGCGCCACCTGGCCATTCACCACCTGTAGGCTGACGCGCTGGCTCAACTCCCGCTCGACGAGCATGTTCAGCAGTTGCTGACGGACTTCGTAGGGTGAGTCCAGCGCGCTTTTCTGGTTCTGTACCGGCATCAACGATGCCTGGGCCTCGTGCTCTCCCGTTGTGGCCAGCCCCACCGCCATGATGATGGCCGCGACCACCACCGCCAGGCTGATCAACCGCTTTTGCTGCGACCCGGAGATCGACGACAACGTCAGCCCCGCAGCCGCCTCCTTGACCGACCTGGCGGGTGACGGAACAGGCGCGGCAGCCGGAGCTTGCGGCCACGGCTGATCAGCCAGGGTCACACACAGTCGAATATTGCCAATCGAAAACGGCACATCCAGTGCCAGGTCGGCAATCTGTGCCAGGAGCCGACCGTCATTGGCGCGCACCAGTCCCTCCTGGGCCTGTACCGACCAGCACTGCTCGATATAGCGCAGCACCACATGGCGCTCGGCAATCCCCTCGTCATATAGCGAAAGGTCAGCCTCCGGATGGGCACCAATACTCCATTGCCCGCCAAACAGCGGCAACGCCGCCCCCTGGCGCGAACCATCCAGCACTCGTAGCTCAAACATCGCCAGGCCTCATGCCACTTCCTCTCGAAACAGATTCTCCTGGGCCAGATCAAAACGCCCCAGCACCTTGACCTTGGACGATGCACTCAACTCGGCAAACGACAGCACCGGCACATGGTTGAACTCCTCCAGCAACAAGGTGCGCAAGGGGCTGCGCAGATCCTGCGCAACCAGCAGCACGCTTTTGCTCTTGGGGCGCACGGAGAAGGCCTGCTTGAGCAAGCTGACCAGCGCCGCACTGCTTTCGTTATCCAAAGAAAAGAACACCCCGGTCTGGGTCTGGCGCAGGGCATCGCGCAACACGTTTTCGGTGTGCGGTGACAACAGCCAGGCATGCAGGCCATCGGTTTCGCTGTACTGGTGCAGGATCTGCGACTTGAGGGCAATACGCGCATAGTCGGCCAGGGCATCCGGCTCACGTTCATGCTGGCCGTGCTCGATCAACGCCTCGACAATCAGGCGCACCGCCCGTAACGGTACGCCCTCGCCGGCCAGGCGCCGCAACACCGACGAAAAACGCGACAACGGCATGATCCGCTGCAGCTCCTGCACCAATTCCGGCTGGTTGAACTCCAGCCAACTGAGAATCGCCTTGCTCTCCTGGATGCCGAGAAACTGCGGGCCGCTGAGCAGCATCGCTCGCGTCATGCGCTCCTGGAGCAGGCTGTAGGCCGTCGAGCGCGCCAGATGCTCGTCCGCCAGCAGCGGGTCATCGGGGGCAAACCACATCCAATCCTGTTCGTCGCGCTCCGCCAGGCCCCTGCTGCCGCTTGCGGGCTCGCCCGCAAATGCCGCCATTTCCACGCCCACCCAATGTCCCAGCGTGGCCTTCAATATCGGCACTTCATGCACGCAGAAACGAAACTCATCGTCGGCCAATGCCGGGGCGAACTCGACTTCAAACGGCGGTAGGGTCAAGCCAATCTGGGTCACCAGGCTATTGCGGCTCTGGCGCACCCCGTGGATCACATCCGATACCAGCGGGCTCTCCTGCAAGGCCAGCGGAAACTGCAACAGGTACGGCCGCGACGGGTCAAAGCCGCGCAGATCCTCCACCCCGTTCTGCTCTGGGGGGACGGTATCGGTGGCCGGTTCCTGCGACTGTTCCTCACGCTGGCGGCGGCGCATCAGGAAATAGCCGAGGCTGCCGGTCATCAACGAAATCAGGATGAACACTACCGTGGGCATCCCCGGCAGCGTGGCGAAGGCGAGCATGCCCACCGAGGCAATCATCCAACTCTTGGGCTCGCTGGTCATTTGCCGGGCAATCTCGGCGCCCATGTTGTTGCTGCCTTTATTGCGCCCGGAAGGCGCTACACGGGTGATGATCATGCCGGCGGTCAACGAGATCAGCAGGGCCGGAATCTGCGCGATCAGACCGTCACCGATGGTCAGTACCGAGTACAAAGCCATGGATTCGCCGGCACTCATACCATGCTGGAACATGCCGGTGGCGAAACCGCCCAGCAAGTTGATCACGACAATGATCAGCCCCGCGATGGCGTCGCCCTTGACGAACTTCATGGCCCCGTCCATGGCCCCGAACAACTGGCTTTCGCGTGACAGTTGCTCACGTTTGTCCCGGGCCTGGTTGCCGTCGATCAGGCCGGCGCGCAGGTCGCTGTCGATGGACATTTGCTTGCCGGGCATCGCGTCCAGGCTGAAACGCGCCGCCACTTCCGCAACCCGCTCCGAACCCTTGGTGATCACCAGGAAGTTAACCAGGGTCAGGATCATGAAGATCACCAGGCCCACCGCGAGGTTGCCGCCCACCACAAAGTTGCCGAACGCCTCGACAATGTCGCCGGCGTCCTGCTCCAGCAGGATCAGGCGCGTGGTAGCAATCGACAGCGCCAGGCGAAACATCGTGGTCAGCAGCAGGATCGACGGGAACGATGAAAACGCCAGCGGCCCCGGCAGGTACAGCGCCAGCACGATCAACAGGCAAGAAATACAGATATTGAGGGCGATCAGGATATCCAGCAGCCAGGTGGGCAGCGGCACGATAAAGATAAACACAATGGCCATGACCACCACCGCGCCCAGCACCTCGGCGCGTTGTGCAACCTTCAACAGCACGCCGTTGATGGCCCGCAAAGCACTCATGCCTTCAATTCCGGCCACGTGTGGGTATGCCGCGTGCCTCGCTCCTGGGTGGCGTACTCCAGCAGGACCTGCTTGTAGCTGTTCAGTGCCTCCTCGCGCCGTCTTGCATCACACCACCAGGCCAGCGGCAAGGCCTTGAGCTCCGGGAAAAAGGTGCTCAGCGACTGTAATTGGTGAGCCCACTGATCGCCCCCCAGGTCCCGGGCCAGGTGCTTGATTTCGTGGGGCGCAAGACCGCTGGCCGCATACCCCAGCAAGCGCTGCAACAGGCCCACCGCGTCCAGGGGAAGTTCGGGGTACAACAGAAGGAACTTGCCGATCAGATCCTTGCAGCGGGCGAGCACACCACTCAGGCGGCTGCAGTCATTCAAGCCCAGCAACAGGGTGCGCAACTGGCCCCGGTCTACCGAAGAGGTCTGCGCGGCAATATCGTCGGCCAGGGCGCGGCGGATCAGCTTGAGCCCGGACTCAAAGTCCCCGCCCCCGAACAGCCCCAGCAGCGACTGCATAATGGTCGCCAGCGATTGGGTCGTGACCACGCTGGTGTAATACAGGCTGCGCACCGCCTGGCGCAGCTGCGGGTCATCACTGCCGGCCTGCAATGCCAGTGCGGTGTTCAGGCCCGCCTGGATCTGTGGTTTGTAGTGGGCCTCAAGGTCAACCAGCGAACTGCGCGCCAGGCTCGCCTCGGCGGTACGCCCCTCGGCGTCCGCCTGCAGCGCCACGTGCTTGAGCACCACATACGCGCGCGCCGGGTCGTTGCCCGTGATATCCATCAACTTGCCGACCTTGGCGCCGACCAGCAGTTGCACCCTGACGTTACGGGCAACGGTCGCCATTGTCGTCTGCGCCGGGTGCCCCAGTTGATCATAGAGCTGCGTCAACTGCTCGGCCGCTGGGGCCCGCAGGCCCAGTTGGCGCTGGCCCAGCGCCCGGCCATTGAATTCGACCTCCTGGGTGAACAGCACACTCAGATCGTCAGCAACCGGAGCGTTTATCGGAACCGGCAGCCCACCCTCAATCCGTGCCGGGGCCGGTTGATTCAGGGGCGCGGGGGTTTGCACTTCAAGATTGGGATCGACTTTCATGGGAGTGCCAGCACAAGAGATTCGTATCCTTGTGTGGCTGGGACAGCCCATACGGTTCCATCCTCATCCGCTTTGCATCAGCAATGAAAATACCCGCACAAACCCACGGCGGCTTGCGCAAGCTCTTGCATGAAAAACACCTAAAACAAGATATTTCGCTATATATATCAATTAGATACAGACAATTTCCGATTGGCACAAGCGGTGCTAACAGGGTTCTCGTCGAAGCCATTTCGACTGCTTATACCCTGAGGAAAAATCATGGATATCCCTATCAGTGTTTTAGTTAATCTTCCCCGTGACCCTGGCCAATCCATCCAAGATCTGTCCGACGACCACCACAAACGCCTGCGCCGGTTCATTCATAAACGCGTATTGAACCCGGAGGATGCGGACGACATCCTGCAACTGACGTACCTGGAGGCCTGGCGTAACCGCCATCACTTCAGCGCGCAGGCATCATTAAGCACGTGGATGTGCGGGATCGCGCTGAATCTGATCCGCAATCACTTCCGCCGCCTCTATGCCAAGCCGGTGCATTGCGAGTTCGATGAGTCGCTGTCCCATGGACATAACGAAGAGCAGGACCTGGCGCGCCAATTCGAGATCAACCGCCGGCTGGAAAACACCCTCAGCGCAATCCAGAACCTGCCCCTGGAAATGCGCAACACCTTGTATGCCTCACTGGAAACCGACGGTAGCTACCAGGACACCGCCGATGCCCTGGCGATCCCGATTGGTACCGTCCGTTCCCGCCTGTCCCGGGCACGGGAACAGCTCAAACGCGCGACAAAATCTCATCCATTCCAATAGGAGAGGGAATGCCCATGGATAGGGCCCTCCCCCGGCTTCAAGCCTTCTTCGAACGTGGCAACAGAATCGCCAGCACCCCGAGCAACGGCAGGAACGAGCACAGCGTGTACACGTACTCGATGCCGTGGATGTCTGCCAGGTAGCCCAGCAACGCCGCACCAATCCCGCCAAACCCGAACATCAGGCCGAAGAACACCCCGGCGATCATTCCCACATTGCCCGGTACCAATTCCTGCGCGTAAACCACAATCGCCGAGAACGCCGAAGCCAGGATAAAGCCGATCACCACACTGAGCACGCTGGTCCAGAACAGGTCGACATGGGGCAACAGCAGGGTAAAAGGCGCCACACCCAGGATCGAGAACCAGATCACCGCCTTGCGGCCGATCTTGTCGCCAATCGGCCCGCCAAAGAACGTGCCCGCCGCCACCGCCCCCAGGAACAGGAACAGATGCAACTGCGAGCTGGCCACCGACAGGTCGAACTTCTCGATCAGGTAAAAGGTGAAGTAACTGGTGAAGCTGGCCATGTAGAAGTACTTGGAAAACACCAACAGCCCCAGCACCACCAACGCACCGAGCACGCGGTTTTTCGACAGGCCGTGGGTAGCGGCCTGGCCCTGCTTGAGCTTGAACAGGTTCAAATGGTTGCGGTACCAGCGGCTGATCGCATACAGCACACCCAGGGCGAATACCGCGAACAAGCCGAACCACGCCACATTGCCCTGGCCATACGGAATGATGATCGCCGCCGCCAGCAACGGGCCAAACGCCGAACCTGCGTTACCGCCAACCTGGAAGGTCGACTGCGCCAGGCCATAGCGCCCACCCGAGGCCAGGCGCGCCACGCGGGACGCCTCCGGGTGAAAGGTCGAGGAACCAATGCCGATCAACGCCGCCGCCAGTAGGATCAGCGGGAAACTGCCGACCTGGGACATCATCAAAATCCCCACCAGCGTACAGATCATCCCGCAGGGCAGCAGGAACGGCTTGGGATGGCGGTCGGTGTAATACCCCACCCACGGCTGGAGCAGCGAGGCCGTGAGCTGGAACGTCAGGGTAATCAGGCCGACCTGGGTAAACGTCAGGCCATAACTTTGCTTGAGCATCGGGTAGATCGACGGCAACACCGCCTGGATCAAGTCATTGATCAAGTGCGCCAGCGCCACGGCGCCGATGATACGCATGACCAACGGGCTGGATTGCGCCGCGGCCGGCGTCGTAGCCACTGAAGGCTGGGAATTGGTAAGAGCCATGAGGAACGTTTCCGTACAGCAGATGGATGCACAGGTGCAGGTGCGACAATGTGCCATTTTTCGGGGCAGGAAGGCTATCCCGTTAGCAGGCTAACGAGTAGGTGAATCGATGCAGCGCTCATGGGTTGTAAAGGGCCAACAAGATGGATCCGTCTAATTTGAGGGACATTTCCTAGAGAATCCTTCGGCCTTGTACCTGGTAAGAACACCCCACATCAAAGGTGGGAGCGGGCTTGCCCGCGATGGCGGTGGGTCAGTCAACTCCTGTATTGGCTGGCCCACCGTCATCGCGAGCACGCCCGCTCCCACACTTTGATTTTCGCGACCTGAGGAACCGCACAAATCCCCAGCCACTGGTCGCCTCACCCGATGTTTTTGCTTAAACAGTTGATAGCGTAGATAAATTTTCAAAAAAAGCGCTTGACGCATTCCCGTTCTCCGCGAATAATGCGCGCCACTTGGCTACATAGCTCAGTTGGTTAGAGCATAGCATTCATAATGCTGGGGTCCGGGGTTCAAGTCCCTGTGTAGCCACCAAGTACTAAAAACGGCTTACCGAAAGGTAGGCCGTTTTTTTATGCCCGCAGAAATCCTGGAGAGCAAGCCCGCGAGCAGCTATAGCTCACGGGCCATGTCTACACCTTAGAAGTAAGTCGTCGCCCCGGCAAAAAACGCCCGGCCCGGCACATAGAACGTCGTCGAACCATCCCGCGCATCTTCGTCCAGCAGGTTCTGCACGCCGCCATTGAGCGTCAGCCACTTGGTCACGGCCAGGTTCGCCGTCAGGTCGTAGGTGGTGTAGGACTTGACGAAGTCATTGCCCACCCCGCGCTGTTTACCCACATGCTGCGCCGACAGTTCGGTGTTGAGCTTGTCGGTGGCCTGCCAGTTGATTGCACTGAAAGCAGACAACTTGGGCGCGCTGATCAGGTCTTCGCCGGTGGACAGGTTTTTGCTTTCCAGCATGTAGGTGGCGTTGGTGCGCCAGTCCAGGGAGTCGGTCAGCGGCACGCGAACCGAGCCTTCCCAGCCGCGGGTGCGCGCTTTTTCGACGTTTTCCAGCATGGTCCACCAGCGACCCTGGAATTGGCCCAGTGGCGCATATTCGATCTTGTCTTCGAAGTCGGTATGGAAGTACGTCAGGCTGGCTTCCCAACCATCACGGTCGAAGGACACGCCCATTTCCTTGTTGACGCTGGTCTCTGGCGACAGGTTCGGGTTACCCGCCATCCAGCAACTGCCGCTCACATAACCCAGGGGTTTCAACGAGCCGCAACCGCGACCGCCGGACTCGGTGGCGGCACCGGCGCTGCCCTCTTTCAGGCTTGGCGCACGGAAGCCCTTGGACACACCACCGCGCACGGTCCAGTCCGGGTGCGGATGGTAGACCAGGTACGCCCGCGGGCTGTTGTGGTTGCCGTAGTCTTGACTGTGGTCGAAACGGTTGCCCAGGGTCAGGGCCAGGTTGTCGAGCAGGTACAACTCGTCTTCGATAAACGCGGCCGAGTAGTCCCCCTTGAGCGACGAGCCGGAAACCGCAGCGCCCTGATAGTCCACGGGCACCGTGCCCAGGGTGTCGCTGTTGGTCAGCTCTTCACGCTTCCACTGCCCGCCCACGGTCATGCGCTGGCTGAGGAGCAATTCAAACGGAATGTTCAGGCTGCCTTCGGCGATTTTTTCTTCGGCGCTGGATTTGCCCCAGTCGATATCGTTCTTGAATTTGTTCAGGTACAGGTCGACCTTCGAGGTGCCGAAACTCCAGTCCCCGCTGTGGGAAACGGAGTAGCTGTCACGAATCAAACGGCCAGGACCAAAGCTGCCACCAATGGTTTCGCCCCAGTCACCAAAGGTCTTTTTACTCGACCAGGACCGCTCCACACCATGCACGGCCTCGAACGACAGGCTCTGCTCATCGTTGATCTTCCAGTCGAGCAAGGCGTTGACGCTGTGGTCCTTGGCGCCGCCAGCGCCGTCGCCGTACATGAACTCGCCATCCTTATCCAGACGCGCCGTGACCTCATCGGCGGCCCGCCGGGTCAGGTTGGCGCCCAGGCGCAGGCCCACCGACTCAGTCAATGGCCCGGACAGGTTGAGGCTGGTCTGGGTGGTCTGGCCCCGGTCGGAGTCTTCGGGAATCGTGGTGTTGACGTTGGCCGAACCACTCCAGGTGCTCGAGACCTTGCGGGTGATGATGTTGATCACCCCGCCCATGGCATCCGAGCCGTACAGCGAAGACATGGGGCCGCGCACGATCTCGATGCGCTCAATCATGTTCGGGGTGATCCAGTTCAGGTCCTGGCGCGCCAGGTCGCGGCGATAGCTCAAATCCCCGGAACCGCCGAGGCGTTTGCCGTCCACCAGGATCAAGGTGTACTTGTCGTCCAGGCCACGCAGTTTGATTTTCGATTGCTCGCCCACCGGGCCGAAGCCACCGGTAACGCCGGGCACACGCCGCAGCAGAGTGTTGAGGTCATACACCGGCTGGCGCTCGATTTCTTCGCGGGTAATCACGCTGACGCTCGCGGGTGCATCGCGCAGGTCCGTGGCGCCGCCGGTGGCGGTGACGAACGAGGTGTCGAGTTCGGTGACGGCGTGTTTATCGACCTCACCAATCTCTTCTGCTTGCAACGCCGGGGCGGCGATCAGCATGCCGACGGCCAGGAAAAGAGAGCTGAACAGGTAGGGGGGATTATTCATTGCAAACAGTCCTTGTTGAGCCGATATGCACCAAGACGGAGCACTAAAGGTCGCGGAGTGTAATGCAAATCTTTATCATTTAGAAAAGCATTTATGACAATGTCGACACAATTCCATACATTTCAAATAGATTTATTTTCTGCTAAATACAGCGAAAATCCGATTAAATCGTCAATCAGAGGATATTTTGCAACGTTAAAGTATTTACTAAAAATTCGAATTAATGCCCTGCTCGCCGCCCCGCAATGGCCTGAATCAGGACCGTTGCGGGGCAGCAATGCCATCAGAAAGCGTATTTGGTGCTCAGCATGAAGTTTCGCGGCTCCCCGTAGGAACCGCTGTAGAAGTTGCCATCCAGGGAGCTGATGTACTTCTTGTCCAGCAGGTTGTTGAGCGTGGCGGTCGCGGACCATTGTGGCGTCAGTTGATAGCGGGCCATCAGGTTGACAGTGGCGTAGTCGCCCTGCTTGACCTTGGCGGGCTGGCTGAAGCGCCAGGAGTCCACCGTCAGGTTGATCGCGCTTTGCCAGTTCACCCCGCCGCCAAGGGTCAGGCGCTCCAGTTCGCCGGGCAGGCGGTAGGTGGTCCAGACCTTGACCAGGTCGGCGGGGATGCTGCTTTTGACGCGTTCGTGCTGCTCATCCTTGACCACACTGTGGCTGTAGCTGGCGGCAAGGTTCCAGTCGGGCAGCAGCTCGCCGCTGACTTCCATATCCCCCCCCCGGGTCCTGGTTTTTTTCGCCGCATAGGCGGTCAGGGTGTCACTGCCGGCGACCATGCCATCGGCCACGGCGTCGTTCTCCAGGTCGACCTCGAACAAGGCAACAGAGGTGTTCAAGCGCCCACCGTAGTAGTCGCTCTTGAGGCCGATTTCGTAGTTGTTGCCCTCACGCGGGTCCAGCAGCCTGCCGCTCCTGTCACGGTAGGGCTGGGGTTTGAAAATGCTCGTGTAGCTGGCGTACAGCGAGTGGTTGGGCGTGAGGTCATAGACCACGCCCGCATATGGCGTGACCTCACCATTGACCCGCACGCTGTCGTCGGTGTTGAAGCGCACCATGTTCGCCACGTTGTAATGCAGCGAGGCGTCATACCGATAGTTGCTGACCCGTGCCCCGAGGATTACCGACAGCTCATCACTGGGTTTTAGGCGCGTGGCCAGGTAAACCCCGTTCTGCCACTGGTCGATGTTGTCGTCTTCGCGGTTGAAGTTGTAGGACGCATGCGGTGCATAGTTGTTCCAGCTGTAGATATTCACCGGCTTGCCGCTGACACCGTTGTTGCTGGTGCCGTCGGCCAGCAGGTTGCCGAAGCCGTTACGACGGTTTTCGTAGTCCTGGAAGTTGAAGCCAAATACCAGCTCATGCTCGCGCCCCATCAGCTGGAACGGGCCGGAAAACATGATATCCAGGCCTTTCTGTTCCTGGGTGTTGTCGCCCTTGGTGGCGGTATAGCTCAGGCCATTGCCGGTCTGGGCATTCACGAAGCCTGTGGTGGTGCCGACGATGATCGAGTCGTAGTCGCGGGTGCCATACATGGCATTGGCGGAGACTTTCAGGGTCCAGTCATAGGCCAGTTTCTGCTCGATGGAGGCGAAGGTGTTGACCGACTCCTGGCGGTTGCTGCTGTCACGGCTGGCCGGGTTGTCGGAGCGCGAGGTGTGCAGGCGCTTGCCATTGCTGTCCAGCAGCGGCAGGCCGGTGGTGGAAAAGCCCTTGGGGTCGTTATCGAGGTATTCCACGCCCGCCGTCAGCAGGGTGGTCTCACTCAAATCGGCTTCGACCACGCCATACACAATGGTCTTTTCCTGCTGCAAATGGTCGGTGAAGCTGTTGCCCTGCTGATACGCCGCTACCGCCCGGCCACGCAGGTTACCGGTTTCGGTCAAGGGCCCGGACACGTCCACTTCGCTGCGGTACAAGTCCCACGAACCCAGCCCGGCACTGACGTAGCCCTTGAACGTATCGGTCGGTTTCTTGCGGATCAGGTTCACCGTGCCGGACGGATCACCGGCGCCCGACATCAGGCCCGAAGCGCCACGCAGCACTTCAATCCGGTCGTAGATGGCCATGTCCGACAAGGCCTGGGGCAATGCCTGACTGAACGCGAAGGATGTGGTCGGCATGCCATCGTACTGATAGTTGTCGATGGCCAACCCACGGGAAAATACATACAAGCGGTCGCTGCCGGGGCTCTGTACGTTGATCCCCGGCGTCTGCTCCAGCACCTGGCCGATGCTGCGCAGGTTCTGGTCATCGATACGCTGGCGAGTGATCACGCTGACGGTCTGCGGGGTTTCGCGCAGCGAAAGGTTGAGCTTGGTCGCGGTCTGGGTCGACGCCACGGTGTAGGACCCCGTGTCCTCGCTGGTAGTCCCCAGGCCGGAAATGGTGGTAGCGCCCAATTGCAGGGTGTCGCCCTGCACCGCCGGCACCAGGATGTAAGTGCCATTGCCCTGGCGCTGGGCCTGCAAGCCGCTGCCGGCGAGCAGGCGCGACAGGCCTTCCTCGACACTATAAGTACCGCTCAGGCCCGGCGTGGTCATGCCTTGGGTCTGCTCGCTGCTGAACGACAAAGTGACGTTGGCGGCCGTGGCAAACAGGCTTAACGCCGAGCCCAGGGCGCCCGGCTGGATCTGGTAGACCACCGGCAGGCTTTGCGCCATGGCCTGGGTTGGCGCCAGGTTCAGGGCCGAAAAGGCACCAAGGGCCAATGCCAGGTGCACCGCCTTGGCAAGCGGCCGGGCGGCCCGCAGAGAGAATCGTGACATGGGGGTTTCCTTCCGTTGGCAGAACATAGCAACAGTCGTAATCGCTGCTTTCGGTACATGGCCGAACGAAAATGAAAATCAGCAACCGCCAATGGGAATAATTCGCAAAAAAAAGCAGCGGTCGCTCAGGCAGGTTCCACCGTGACCCAGTAACGCGTCACGTAACGCACATTGACCGCGAGGGATTGGCGCAGGTTGTCAAGGACGGTGTCGGTGTCATCAATGCGAAACGCCCCGCTCAGGCGCAGGTCGGCAATCGCCGGCGCACAGCGCAGCACGCCGGCACGATAGCGCCCCAACTCGGCGAGGAAATCCGCCAGGCGCCAGTCCAGTACCGTCAACATCCCCTGGCTCCAGGCGCCTGCGCCTGCCGGGGCCGCAGTCATCGGGCCGACCTGCTGGCGATTGAAACCGGACTGCTGCCCGGCATCGAGGCGCAAGACCTGCGCGGGGTTATCCAGGGGACGCAACTCCACCGCCTGTTCGATCACACACACATCGGTGTGACCGGGCCCGCAGCGCACGGTGAAACGCGTGCCCAGGGCGCGCACCGTACCCTGGGGCGTCTGCACCACAAACGGCCGGCCCAGGGCATCGCGGGCGGTCTGCACCAGAATCTCGCCACGGTGCAGATGGATCGCGCGCAGTTGCCCGCTGAAGACAATATCCATGGCGCTGTCAGTGTTCAGGTCGACCTGGCTGCCATCTGAAAGACGCAGATGGCGACGCTGGCCGGTAGCGGTGCGTTGATTGGCCATCAGCGCCTGGTAAGGCACGGTCTCGGTGGCCAGCCAACCGCTGCCGCCCACCGCCAGCAACACCGCAAGGATCTTCAACACCTCCCGGCGCCGGGCGCGCCCACCAGCGAGCGTGGGCAACGCCACATCCGCCGGCAGGCCGGCCCATTGGCTGTGCAGTTTTTCCACCCGGGCCCACGCCCGCGCATGCTGGGGACTTGCCTGCAGCCAGGTGCGCCAGGCCTGGCGGTCGGCATCGCAAGGGTTCGTCCCCTTGAGTTGCACGTACCAGGTGGCCGCGGCTTCCAGGGTCTGGATATCCAGGGCGGTGCTCATCAATCTTCCGTGAGCAGCAGGCAGCGGGTCATGGCGCGGATCAAGTGCTTTTTGACCGTGGTGACGGACACGCCGTAACGCTCGGCGGTCGCCACATAGTTCAAGCCTTCCAGCTGTACCGCGAGGAAAATCTGCCGGGTACGTTCGCCCAGGCCGTCGAGCAAGGTGTCCACCGCCACCAGGGTTTCAAAGATCAGCAGGCGGGTTTCCGGGGAAATCTCCAGGGGTTCCGGGCGCAGGGCCAGGGCCTCCAGATAAGCCTGTTCGAGCGCACGGCGGCGGAACTTGTCGATCATCAGCGCCCGGGCGATGGCACTGAGGTAGGTCCGCGGCTCGCGAATCTGTGCCACGTCCCGGGAGGTCAACAGGCGCACGAAGGTGTCCTGCGCCAGGTCCGCGGCATCGCTGGCATTGCCCATGCGCGCGCGCAGCCAGGCTTTGAGCCAGCCATTGTGTTCGCTGTACAACACGTGCAGCGCAGCATGATCGGGAGCGGACATGGGCGGTAAAGACCAATAATTCAATTGATAATTAATCGCATTGTCTTGCCCGCACGGGATTTGCGCAAGATCGATTCTGTTACCCATCGGTTTTTGACGCTCTTGCATCCCCGCTGTTAGTGTCCGCCCTCCTTCCCCGCAGATATCTGCCAGGTGCGATTTACCGCAAAGCATCATCCCAGGGACAACAGATCATTCTCAAAATGAACGGAGTTCAGCGCGTGCTTTTCAACCTACGCTTGCAGCGCCTCACCAGCCTTTCGGTGATCGCCGCCGCCATCAGCCTCGGCGCCTGCCACAGCACCAGCACCCCCGACCTGCCGCCCGCCCCGGAGCTGGGCTCGGGTTACCGCACCGACATGAAAGTACGCCACGCCGAGCGCCATATGGCGGCGGCGGCCAACCCGCTGGCGGCCGAAGCCGGGCGCAAGATCCTGCGCCTGGGCGGCTCGGCAATCGATGCGGCCATCGCCATGCAAGCGGTGCTGACCCTGGTGGAGCCGCAGTCCTCGGGGATCGGCGGTGGCGCCTTTATCATGCTGTGGGATGGCAAGCAGGTACGGGCCTATGACGGCCGTGAAACCGCACCGGCCAGCGCCACGGCCGATATGCTGTTGAATGCCGACGGCACACCGATGGCCTTTGCCCAGGCGCAGATCGGTGGTCGTTCGGTTGCCACCCCCGGTGTGCTGCGCGCGCTGAAAATGGCCCACGAACACAGCGGTCGCCTGCCCTGGGCGCAGTTGTTTGCACCGGCGATCCAGTTGTCCGAACAAGGCTTTGCGATTTCTGCGCGCCTGCACAGCCTGATCGCCGCCGACCGCTACATCAGCCAGTCACCGGACATGGCGGCGTACTTCCTCAACGCCGACGGCAGCCCGAAAGCCACGGGCACGCTGTTGAAAAACCCGGCGCTGGCCAATGTATTCAAGCGTATCGCCAAGGAGGGGCCCGAGGCACTCTATAGCGGTCCAATCGCCGAGGAGATTGCACGCAAGGTCCAGGGCCATCACAACACTGGCCGCCTTGCGCTGAACGATCTCCAGGGCTACCGCGCCAAGGAACGCGCGCCGCTGTGTACCGACTACAAGCGCTGGCAAGTGTGCGGCATGCCGCCACCCTCTTCGGGCGGGGTGGCCATTGCGCAGATCCTCGGCACCTTGCAGGCCCTCGAAGCCCGCGACCCACGCTGGGCCCTGGCGCCGCTCAAGCCGGTGCAGGCCGCAACAGCCGCCGGCCTGGAACCCGTACCCGAGGCCGTGCATTTGATTGCCGAGGCCGATCGCCTGGCCTATGCCGACCGCGCCCAATACATCGCCGACACCGACTTTGTCCCAGTGCCGGTCGCGGGGCTGGTCGCCCCCGGCTACCTGGCCAGCCGCGCCGCATTGGTGGGTGAGCGCAGCATGGGCGCGGCCACGCCCGGCCAACCGGCGGGGGTTCAGGTGGCCTACGCGCCGGATCGCTCGCCACTGCGTATTTCCACCTCCCAAGTGGTGGCCGTGGATGACCAGGGCGGCGCGGTGTCGATGACCACCACCATCGAAGCCGCGTTCGGTTCCCACGTGATGGTCCAGGGCTTCCTGCTGAACAATCAGATGACTGACTTTTCCTTTATCCCCGAGGAAAACGGCCAGCCGGTAGCCAACCGCATCGAGCCGGGCAAACGCCCCCGTTCGTCCATGGCGCCGACCCTGGTCTTCGACCGCCAAAGCGGCGAGCTGCTGGCCACGGTCGGCTCTCCCGGCGGATCGCAGATCATCGAATACGTGAGCAAATCCCTGGTGGGCATGCTCGACTGGAGCCTCGACCCGCAAGCCGCCATCAGCCTGCCCAACTTCGGCAGCCGCAACGGCGCGACCGAGCTGGAGCAAGGGCTGTTCAGCGAGCAATTGAAGGCGGCGCTCAAGGCGCGAGGGCACACCTTGAGCGAGATCGAGATGACCAGCGGCACCCAGGCCATCGTGCGAGTACGTGATGCCCAGGGTAAGGCGACCTGGAGTGGTGGCGCGGATCCGCGGCGTGAGGGGGAAGCGTTGGGGGATTGACCCAGGGTTGTATCGCCTTTACGGGCCTCATCGCCGGCAAGCCGGCTCCTACAAGGTTAACGGCAGGATACGCCACACCCTGTAGAAGCCGGCTTGCCGGCGATGGCGGTTGAAGCTTAGCGACTGATCTTCAGCCCCTTGCGCGCCGTATGTCGCTCCAGTGCCAGTTCGATCAGGCGGCTGACCAGTTCGCTGTAGCTCATCCCCGCCGCCTGCCACAACTTGGGGTACATGCTGATGCGGGTGAAACCGGGCAGTGAGTTGACCTCGTTGATCAGGACTTCACCGTCCTCGCACAGAAACACATCGACCCGCGCCAGCCCGGCGCAGCCCAGCACTTTAAAGGCCTCAACGGCCAGGGCCCGAATGCGTTCGCTGGCTTGGGCGCTGATATCCGCCGGCACCAGTACTTGGGCGGCCTGGTCGTCGATGTATTTGCTGTCGTAGGAATAGAAGCCGTCACGTACCACGATCTCGCCACAGCCGCTGGCGATGGGACGCTCGTTGCCCAGCACCGCGCATTCGATTTCGCGGCCTTTGACGGCAGACTCCACCAACACTTTTTCATCGAAACCCAGGGCCAGTTCAATTGCAGCCAGGTACTGGGCTTCGTCAGCCACCTTGCTCACGCCCACCGAGGAGCCTTGGTTGGCCGGTTTGACGAACAGCGGCAAACCGAGCTTTTGCCGGGCCTGGTCGAAGGTGGTGCGTGCCGCGTTGCCGCGGTTGAGGGTGATGAAGGGCGCCACCGCGATACCGGCATCGCGCAGCAGGCGCTTGCTGATGTCCTTGTCCATGCACACCGCCGAGCCCAGCACGTCGGACCCCACGAACGGCAGGTCCGCCATGCGCAGCAACCCCTGCAGGCAACCGTCTTCGCCGAGGGTGCCATGGACGATGGGGAAGATCACATCGACATGTTCCAGCAAGCCCTGGCCCGAGGTTTCCACCAATTGCTGGCTGGCCTTGCCCGGCACCACCGCCAGTTCACGGTTGGACTGGTTGAGGGCGATCAGCGCCGGGTTTTCCTGGTTGAGCAGGAAGTTCGAGGTGTCATTGAGGTGCCAGTGGCCGGCCTTGTCGATGCCGATCAGTACCGGCTCGAAGCGTGTGCGATCAAGGGCGTCGACGATGTTGCGGGCCGACTGCAAGGACACTTCATGCTCGGCCGAACGCCCGCCAAAAATAATACCCACCCGCAACTTGCTCATAGCCTGCCTCACATTGGAAATGTAGGGCTTATTACCACGAGCGGTCAGCAATTTGCCACCGTTGAAGCCGCGCACAATCGTACAAGACCCTGGCAGACAGCCGCCCCAGACTCAGTTAACGTAACTCCATCCGACATCTTTCGAAAAACATCCCATGGGCAAACCCACCGCAAACATCGACTGGCTGCACCGGGCGCCCCATGCCAGCGGGCTGGAGCGGATCGAGGCGTATTTCTCCGGGTTCGGCTTCGACCCTCATCGCCACGATACCTACGCCATCGGCCATACCCTGTTCGGTGTGCAGAGCTTTCATTATCGCGGCAGCCAGACTCACAGCCTGCCGGGCACGACCATGGTGATCCATCCGGATGAGGTCCACGATGGCTGGGCCGGCAGCGACGAGGGCTTCAAGTATCGGATGATTTATGTGGAGCCGGCGCAGATCCAGCAGATTCTCGGCGGCAAGCCGTTGCCGTTTATCCACAACGGGCTGTCCAACGACCCATGGCTGCACCGGGCCTGCCAGGCCTTTGTGCAGCAGCTCGACTGCCCGCTGGACCCAATGCAGGAGCAGGACGCGTTGTTCGACCTGGCCCATGCCCTGAACAACGCGTCGGGTATCAGCGTCAGCCGCAAGACGTTTGATTACCAGGCCGCCGAACGCGCCCGGGAATTTATCCACAGCGCCCTGGGGCGCAGCATCACCCTGGATGAAATGGCCGCGCACTGCGGGCGGGATCGCTGGGCCTTGTCGCGGGACTTTCGCCTGTTGTTCGGCACCAGTCCCTATCGCTACCTGACCATGCGCCGCCTCGACCTGGTGCGCAATCTGCTGGGCCAGGGCCAGTCACTGGTGGATGCGGCGCTGATCGCAGGCTTCACCGACCAGAGCCACATGACCCGACAGTTTCGCAGCACCTTTGGCATACCACCGTCGCGGTGGGTGAAGATGCTCGGCCGCTAAAACCCGATCAACGGTGGGCAGCCTATGTGGCTTCGGCTAGCGCCTCCTGCCGTGGAGCTCGCAGCCGCATCGCCACCACCGCCCCGGCCAGCGCAATCCCCGCGCTCCACCACAATGCCAACTCGATGCCCTGGGCTTGACCCGCCCCCGTCGCCCCACCGGCATTGGCCAGCGACACCAGCACCGCCAACCCCAGCGCGCCGCCGATCTGCTGCGTGGTCGAGGCCATGCCCGCCGCCACACCCTGCTCCCCCGGTTTGACACCCAGGCCTGCGGCCACCCACATCGCGGTCCAGGTCATGCCCTGACCAAGGCTCAAGATAAAGATCCCAGGCAACAACCACCAGAATCCCGCGCCGGTGGGCAGCGCCAGGCACACCAGGGCAATCCCCAGCGCCCCCGCCAACTGGCCGCTGACCAGGGTGTTGCGCAAGCCGATTTTTACCAGCGCGCGCTCCGCCAGCCAGATCCCCAAAGTACACACCAACGTCGCCGGCAAGAACGCCAGCCCGGCCTGCAACACGCTGTAGCCGTAGACCTGCTGGTAGTACAGCGCGAGGAAGTAGTACTGCACGCCAAAGCTGCTCATAAACACCGCCGTCAGGACCATGGCCATGCGCAACTCGCGGTAGCCCAGCAGGCGCAGCGGCATCAATGGGTCGCGGCCACGGTGTTCAATCCAGGCGAACAGCCCAAGCAAGACCAGCGCCAGCAGCATGCAGCCCAGGGTCGCGGGCGCCGTCCAGCCCCACTCCGGCCCCTGCACCAGGGCGAACACCAGCAGCGTGCCGCCGACCGTGACGGTCAACGCACCGCTCAGATCGAAACTGCGGCCACGGCTGCGCTCACCGTCGGCCGGGATCCAGTAGCGCGCCGCCAGGGCACAGCCACCTGCCAACGGCACGTTGACCAGAAACACCGCCTCCCAGCCCCACCACTGAGTCAGCACGCCACCCAGCAACGCCCCCAACGCCAGCCCGGCAGCGGATGCCGCGCTCCAGACCGCAAACGCCCGGTTGCGCTGCGGCCCTTCGGCGTAGTGGGTGTTGATCAAGGCCAGGGTCGCCGGAAACAACAGCGCGCCGCCCACCCCCTGCACCGCACGCGCGAGCACCAGCAGCAACGCGCTACCGCCCAGTACCGCCGCCAACGACGACAGCGCGTACAACGACTGGCCCACCCGGTACAAACGGCGCTTGCCCAGCAAGTCCGTGGCCCGGCCTCCGAGCAATAGAAAACCGCCAAACGCCACGGTGTAGGCACTGACCACCCACTGCAATTGCTGGGCAGAAAAGCCCAGGTGGCTGCCGATCTGCGGCAAGGCAACAAACACGATAGTCGCGTCCAGGGCGATGATCAGTTGCGCAGTAGCCAGCAACATCAGCATCCAGCCCGAGGGGCGACTTGAGGGAGTGGCGGGCATCACAACATCCTGTGCAAAAAAAGAGTGCGGCCAGTGTCTTTCATGCCCAACAGATGATAAATAGCCATAACACTCTTTCAGTTATGACTTTAATCATGGACCTGAACGCCGTTCGCCTGCTGGTACGCGTCGCCGAAACCCGCAGTTTCACCCGCGCTGCTGCTGACCTGGGGCTCACGCAATCGGGCTTGTCCCGTGCTATCTCGCGCCTGGAGGCCGAGCTGGGCGTACGCCTGCTGCAACGCAACACCCGCAGCGTCAGCCTGACCCCGGATGGGCAAATGCTGTATGAACGCAGCGCACCGTTGCTGGCCGAGCTGGCCGAAGCCGAAAAGCTCATGCTCGATCGGCGCTGCACACCTTCCGGTTTGCTGAAAATCAGCACCCCGTCGTTGTTCGGGCGCAAGGTGGTGATGCCCGTGATCGGGGAGCTGACCTTGCGCTACCCCGAGTTGCGCATCGAAGCGGTGATGACCGACCGCCTGGTGGATATTGTCGACGAGGGTTTCGATGCATTGCTGCGCACCGGCGAGATCCAGGACCAGCGCCTGATTGCCCGCGCCTTGAGGCCCTTGCGCTGGGTAACCGTCGCCTCCCCCACCTACCTGGCCCGCTTTGGCACGCCGCAAACCGTCGAAGAACTGCGCGACCACAACTGCCTCACGGTGCGCAACCTGCGCAGCGGGCGGATGGTGGACTGGCAGTTCATGCTCGACGGCAAGGTGCGCGATGTGAATGTGGAGGGGCGGTTGATTTTCGATCTTGGCGATGCCCTGGTGGACGGCGCGGTGGGCGGCTTCGGGATTGCCCAGGTGATGGATTTTGCCGTGCGCGACGACCTCGCCGCCGGGCGCCTGGTGCCATTGCTACAGGACTATGCGGGTCGCAGCCGCGCAATTTCCCTGGTGTATCCACCGTCACGCCAGTATTCGCCGAAGCTGATCACCTTTGCCGATGCCTTGGCACAGGCGCAATGGTAAGCAGAACTTGAACCCGGCGCCCCGAGTGTGAGAAGAAAGGATGCGCTATCGCCACCGCGAGGTTTTCCACGGATGAACCTGACATTGACGCCCCCCCAGTGGGATGACGTGAACGAGCTGCTGGCGTTCGAACTGGCCAATCGGGCCTTTTTCGAACGTTGGATCAATGCCCGGCCCGAGGCGTACTACAACGTCGAAGGGGTACAGCGCGCCATCGAAAACGCACTGCTGGAGGCCAGTGAAGACCGCGCCTATCAGTACCTGATCCGCGAAAACGGCGTGCTGGTGGGGCGCATCAACTTTACCCAGGTGCGCCGCCGCTACTATCACTCGGCGTCCCTGGGCTATCGCATGGGGGCCGAGTTCACCGGCCGCGGCCTGGCAAGACAGGCCGTGGCACTGGGCCTGCAGAAAGCCTTTGGCGAGCACGCCCTCAAGCGCATCGAAGCCACTGTACGCCCAGAGAACCCGGGCTCGCTGCGGGTGTTGCAGCGCAGCGGCTTTACCCAGTACGGGCATTCACGCAAGGCGTTCCTGCTCGATGGGCAGTGGTTCGACCTGCTGCTGTTCGAGGTACATGCCCCGGCCTTGAGCCACGCATCTAGGTAGATAACTGATTGGCAAACTGGCCAACCGCACTCACCACTTTCTGCGCGCCGTCCTGGATCTCGACGATCACCGTGCCCGCCTCTGCCGCCAGGGACAATCCCTGCTCGGCCTGCAACCGGCCATCGGTCATCAGCGCCACGGCATCGCGGGCCATGTCCTGGTTCTGACGCACCACGCCGACGATTTCTTCAGTGGCTTTGCTGGTACGCGAGGCCAACTGCCGCACTTCATCGGCCACCACCGCAAACCCGCGCCCCTGCTCGCCGGCACGGGCGGCCTCAATGGCGGCGTTGAGCGCCAGCAGGTTGGTTTGCTCGGCAATCGCGCTGATGGTCTTGACGATGCTGCCAATCACCTGGGACTGGGCATTGAGCGCCTCGATGCCCTCGCCGGCCTGTTCCATGTGCTTGGCCAGGTCACGCATCACCTCCACCGCCTGGGTGACCACGGCGGTACCGCGCTGGGCGCTGCTGTCGGTGTGCAACGAGGTGCTGTAGGCAATGTTGGCGGCCTCGGCCACCGCGCGTTCCTGATTGATCTGGTCGGTGATCACCGTGGCGAACTTGACCACTTTGTACAGTCGGTCGTTGGCATCCAGCACCGGGTTGTAGGACGCTTCCAGCCAGACTTCGCGGCCATGGGCATCAACGCGCTTGAAGCGCCCGGCGACAAATTCACCACTGTTCAAGCGTTTCCAGAACGCCTGGTACTCGGCGCTGTTGTAATCCTGGGGCTCACAGAACATGCGGTGATGCTTGCCCTGGATCTGCGCCAGGCTGTAACCCATGCCCTGCAGGAAGCGCTCGTTGGCGCCCAGCACATTGCCATTGAGGTCAAACTCGATCACCGCCGTGGAACGCACCAGCGCAGTGATCAGGTTTTCGTGCTCGCGCGACGCCTCGATGGTGCGGGTCAGGTCGCTGGAGTACACCGAAAACCGCTTGATACGCCCATCCGCACCCCGCACCGGCTGCACGATGGAGCGCAACCACGCTTCCTTGCCATTGCCGCGCAGCAGGCGCACGGTGCCGGCAAAATGTTCGCCACGGCTCAAGGCGTTGTTGAAGCGCTGCTGGAACTCGTCGCGTTTCACATGCTCGGGCACAAACCCATGGATGGCATGGCCCAGCAGGTCGCTGGACTTGTAGAGCATTTCTTCGAGAAAGTTCTGGTTGACCGACTCGATCCGGCCCTCGGGGTCGAGGCTCAGGGCCAGCATCTCGCTCTCCAGGCTTTCCTTGACCTGCTGCAGGCTGGACAGTTCTTCGCGAAGAGCGGACAGCTCCTGCTTCAAGCGGGTATTGAACATAGGAACACCGGAGGGCAGTCAATAGTGGATTGTCTAACCATCGGCGCATCCAGCATTTTCTGAAGAGTGCTTGAGGCCCTGACTCAACTATTTTTTCAGCACCTCAACTGCCGTTGTTCCGGCACAATCCCATGACCTGATATTCAAGGGTCTTAAGCTGGCCGCTGGAGTCTTCATACGTCATGCGCGAGGGCACCACCTTGCAGCTACGGACCGGCGGCGTGACGCTCACCACCCGGGCGATATCCAGCTTCATCCCATACCGATAGGCCTGCACCTCAGGCGCCGGCTTGCCCTGGTTGGCAGCGTAGCGAGCCATGGCCTGCTGGTTGTTTTCCATCATTTGCGCGATGGCGCGATCCCCGCCCCCTTCGGCCATCGCCCCCATGGACAGAGCAAAAACCACTACGCCCAGGGCTCGTGTTAAACGCTTCATTAAAGTGTCCTCGTCTGATTTCAAGTCGTTGAAAGTTCAGGCTCGAGGGTAACCAACACTTCCTGTCAGCAGCTTCACGGGCGCATTACGTATCCGTAATAGAGCGCTGAACTGGCAAAATTGTAATGCGCGTGCCACCTCCGCGTTATCCGCTGTTTGCAACTATGAGCCGGGCTCCCCGCATCAGGGATAGCTCTCCAATAAGAACGCCCAAGGCGACTAAAAAAGCTCATAGCTGCCAACACCGAGGAGCGATACATGCGCACTAACCGCACACTTTCCCTTTCCATCATCGCGGCACTGGCCGGCGCTGCACCGCTGGCAGGCATGGCCGCCGAAGACAAACCCGAGGGCTTTATCGAAGGCAGTACGCTGAACGTGCTGGCGCGCAACTTTTACTTCAACCGCGATGACCGCAAGGGCCAGTCCAGCCCGACCGGCAATGGCTATTCAGAAGCGTGGGCCCAGGGCCTGATCGGCAAGTTCGAGTCCGGGTTCACCCAGGGCACCGTGGGGTTTGGCCTGGATGCGTTCGCGATGTACGGTCTCAAGCTCGATTCCGGCACCGGGCGCAGCGGCGGCAAGGGCTCATTCGGCATGCTGCCGGTGGACAGCGGCAACCGCCCCGAAGACGACTACAGCAAACTCGGCGGCGCGGTAAAAATGCGCCTGCTCGATACAGTGGTCAAAGTCGGCGACGTCTTCCCGCAAACCCCGGTGGTGCACTACGGTGACTCACGCCTGCTGCCGGAAAGCTTTCGGGGCGTGACCCTGGAAAACACCAGCCTGGAAGGCCTGACCCTGCAAGGTGGGCGCCTGCACGCCATGAGCCAGCCCACCCAAAGCGGCATGCGCGAGGGCTTTGCGACGTTTTACGCAGGTAATGTGAATGCACCCTGGGTCGGCTACTTCGGCGGCGACTACCAGGCCACTGAACATTGGAGCCTGAGCCTGTACAGCAGCCGCCTCAAGGACGCATGGGACCAGTACTACTTCGGTACAGCGGTCAATTTTCCGCTGACCGAAGAGGTGGCGATGTTTGCCGGCTTCAACTATTACAACGCCCAGGACGAGGGCAAGCGATTGCTGGGCGAGCTCAACAACAATATCTGGAGCGCCAAGCTTGGGGTGAAGGTCGGTGCCCATCGCCTGGCCCTGTCCCACCAGCGCAACAATGGCAACAACGACTTCGATTACCTGCGCCAGTCAGACTCGATCTTCCTCGACAACTCGATCCAGTACAGCGACTTCAACTCGCCCAAGGAGCGCTCGTGGGCGCTGCGTTATGACCTCGACATGCAGACCCTGGGCATCCCCGGCCTGTCGTTCATGACCCGCTATGGCAAGGGCACGGGCGCTGACTACAGCAACGCCAACTCGGTGTACATGCGCCGCGACGCCTTGGGTGACCCGCTCACTGACCAGCGCCGCTGGGAGCGCGACATCGAGGCCAAGTACGTGTTTCAGGGCGGCAGCCTGAAAGATCTGTCGGTGCGCATTCGCCAGGCGACGGTACGCTCGAGTGCCTTTGAGTCGGACCTGGAAGAATTCCGGCTGATCATGGAATACCCGCTGGCCATCCTCTGATGACACTCAACGGCAAGTGCTTACATTCACTTGCCGTTGACTAGCACTTCTTCACAATTTGCAGCCTGTCAGAACTGTAATATGCGCCTCACGTTCTCGTTAAGTTGCACTTCATATACTGCCTGCATCGACCGACCGCGAACTAACGGCACGGGTCTTTTGCGGAGAACGTTCATGAAGCCACTGCACATTTTATTCATCGCTGTCATCAGCGCGGCATCCAGCGCTGCCCTGGCCGACGACGGCGGTGAGCGATCCCGCCAGTTGCTGGTCGAGTTTCGCCAGCAACAGCAACAGATCCACGGCAGCCAAGCCGTGACCGAGCAAACACCCACCCCCTCGGATACGCCGGCCCCAAAGGCCACCTGAGCGGCGCACCCTGTGCACATTCATCTCTTGAAGCTTTTTTTGTGGAGCTCCTTTGGAAGGAGATGAATTTTTAGCGCCCTCACGGGCGCTTTTTTTTGCCCGGTCGATATCATCCAACGCCGCCCTTGACCCTGAAGCTACTTCAAGGCTCAGAATTTTCCTACTTTTGGGACTACAACCCTACTCGGTGTAGCTCCCGTCGCCTGTTTGCTTATCAGTAAGAGGTCAATCTGCATGCGTATCCTTGTGGTTGAGGACGAACCAAAAACTGCCGACTACTTGCATCAAGGCTTGAGCGAGAGTGGTTATGTCGTCGATCGTGCCGCCAGCGGCATCGACGGCCTGCACCTGGCCGGGCAGCAGCGCTATGAACTGGTGATCCTGGACGTCAACCTGCCGGGCAAGGACGGCTGGCAGGTACTCGAACAACTGCGCCGGGACAGCACCCTGCGGGTGATGATGCTCACCGCCCGCGGCCGTCTGGCCGACAAGATCAAGGGCCTGGACCTGGGCGCCGATGATTACCTGGTCAAACCCTTCGAGTTTCCCGAGTTGCTGGCCAGGGTGCGCTCGTTGCTGCGGCGCAGTGAGCCAATTGCGATGCCGGAGATCTTCCGCGTCGCGGACCTGGAGCTGGACCCGCGTCGCCATCGCGCCTACCGGGGCACGCGGCGCATTGACCTGACCACCAAAGAGTTCGCGCTATTGCAGGTATTGATGCGCCAGAGTGGCGAGGTGCTGACGCGCACGCAGCTCATTTCCCTGGTGTGGGACATGAACTTCGACTGCGACACCAACGTGGTGGAGGTGTCGATCAGCCGGCTGCGGGCCAAGGTCGATGACCAGAGCGAGGTCAAGCTGATCCATACCATTCGTGGCGTGGGTTACGTGCTGGAAGTGCGCCAATGAGATCCGGCAGTCTATCCATGCGCCTGGGGCTCACCGTCAGCCTGATGGGGGCAGGCCTGGTGGTGTTGCTGGCGAGCCTGGCGTACCTGGCCCTCACCCACGAGCTGGAAAACCTCGCGCGCAAGGGCCTGGAAAGCAAGATGGAGCAGATCCAGCACAGCCTGCTCCAGGACCTCAACACCCGCGACATCAGCGCCCGGCCCCATTCACTGCTGGACCTGGTGATGGGCCATGACAACTTCTACCTGACCATCATCGGCCCGGCGCCCGCCAACGCGGTGCTGCTGAGCGTCGGCGCCAGGCCCCAGGAACCGTTGCTGCTGGACTTTGCCGCCGGGCAAACCCTGGGTTTTCTCAACTGGACCGATGGCCGCGACAACCAGATCCTCAGCGCGTCGAGCCTGATGCGCCTGCACACCGGGGAAAACGTACGGGTGTTGCTGTCCCTGGACCGTTCCGACGATCAGGCATTGCTCAGTGCCTACCTGCAATCCACGGTCATCGCCCTGCCAATGTTGCTGATCCTGATTGGCATGGGCGCCTGGTGGCTGGTGCAGCGCGGGCTCGCGCCGTTGCAGCAATTCAGCCGCGTCGCCGGCAAAGTCACCACCCAGGACCTGAGCCATCGCCTGTCCGTCGAGAACCTGCCCAGGGAACTCAGCGAACTGGCCCGGGGCATCAACGTGATGCTCGATCGGCTGGACGCTGGCGTGCAGCAGTTGTCGCAATTTTCCGACGACCTGGCCCACGAACTGCGCGCGCCCCTGACCAACCTGATGGGCAAGGCCCAGGTCACACTGTCCCGCGCCCGGGCGCCGCACGAGTACAAGTCGGCGCTGGAGTCCAGCACCGAAGAGCTGGACCGCCTGGCCCGGATTGTCGCCGACATGCTGTTTCTGGCGCAGGTCAGCCATCCGGCGGCGCGGGCTTCGTTTACCACGGTGAACCTGCGGGATGAAACGCTGCGGGTCATGGAGCTGTTTGCCTTGAGCGCCGAAGACAAAGGGTTGAAGTTGACCCAGGCCGGCGACGCCTGGGTCCAGGGGGATCGGTTGATGATTCAGCGGGCCATTTCCAACCTGCTGTCCAACGCGATCCGCCACAGCCCGCACGGCTCGCGTATCGCCCTGCAGGTCGACAGCCACGAGCAGCGCATATCGCTGGCCGTGAGCAACCCGGGCCCGGGGATTGAAGCGCAACACCTGCCCCACCTGTTCGAGCGTTTCTACCGCGCCGACAACAGCCGCGCCCGCTCCGAAGGTGGCACCGGGTTGGGGCTGGCGATCGTGCGTTCGATCATGAGCCTGCACCAGGGCCAGGCCGAGGCCAGCAGTGTGCCGGGCGAGGTGACCCTGTTCCGGCTGATATTTCCCAACCGCCCGGCCAGCCCACAAGTCCCCTAGCGCCCCCGCGATCAAGACGCTGCCTGCTCTTCATCGCGGCGATGGGCCCAGTGGTAAAGCGCAGGCAATACCAGCAACGTCAGCAGCGTCGAAGAAATAATCCCGCCAATCACCACCGTCGCCAGCGGCCGCTGCACTTCGGCGCCGGTGCCGGTGGCCAGGGCCATGGGGATAAACCCGAGGGACGCGACCAACGCGGTCATCAACACCGGGCGCAAGCGGGTCAGCGCGCCTTCGTTGATCGCCACCGACAGCGAGCGCCCCTCCTCACGCAGGTTGCGGATAAACGCGATCATCACCAGGCCATTGAGCACCGCCACCCCCGACAGCGCGATAAAGCCCACCCCGGCGGAAATCGACAACGGAATATCCCGCAGCCACAGCGCCATGATCCCGCCGGTCAACGCGAAGGGAATCCCGGTGAACACCAGCAGCCCATCCTTGAGGTTGTTGAACATCATGAACAGCAATCCGAACACCAGCAGCAACGCCACCGGTACCACCACCCGCAAGCGCTCGGACGCTTCCTTGAGTTGTTCGAACTGGCCGCCCCAGGTGGTCCAGTAGCCGGCAGGGATTTTCACCTGCTCTGCCATCACTCGTTCGGCTTCTGCGACAAACGAGCCAATATCCCGCCCGCGCACGTTGGCGCTGACGATCACCAGGCGCTTGCCGTTTTCGCGGCTGATCTGGTTCGGGCCCAGTACCAGGTCCAGGCTGGCCACTTGCGACAAGGCGATAAAGCCCAGTTGCCCCGTGGTATTGCCGGCCAGCGCCGGGATCGGGATCAACAGCCGCGACAAGCCCTCGATATCGGTACGCAAGGTTTCCGACAAGCGCACCACCATGTCAAAGCGTCGGTCGCCTTCATACATCGTGCCGGCCTGGCGCCCACCCACGGCCACCGCGATGGTGTCTTGCACGTCGCCCACGTTCAGGCCAAAGCGCGCGGCCTTGTCGCGGTCGATATTGATGGTCAGCACCGGCAGGCCGGAGGTCTGTTCCACCTTCACTTCCGAGGCGCCATTGAGCTTCTGAAGGGTTTCGGCAATTTCCCCGGCGGTCTTGTTCAGCACGTCCCGGTCATCGCCAAACACCTTCACCGCCACGTCACTGCGCACCCCGGAAATCAGCTCGTTGAAGCGCAGCTGGATCGGTTGCGACAACTCGTACTGGCTGCCCGGCACAATCGCACTGGCGCGCTGGATATCGGCGATCAGGGCCTCGCGGGATTTTTTCGGGTCCGGCCACTGGTCCTTGGGCTTGAGCATCAGGTAGCTGTCGGAAATGTTCGGCGGCATCGGGTCGGAGGCGATTTCTGCGGTGCCGGTGCGGGCAAATACCCGCTGGATTTCCGGCACCTGTTCCATCAAGGTTTTCTCCAGTTGCTGCTGCATCTGCACCGACTGCGTGAGGCTGGTACCCGGCACGCGCAAGGCTTGCTGGGCGAAGTCACCTTCACTGAGGCTGGGAATAAACTCGCTGCCCATGCGACTGGCCACGGCGCCAGACACCACGATGGTCAACAGCGCCAGGCCAAACGCCCAGGTACGGTGTGCCATCACCCAATCCAGCACCGGTGCATAACCCCGGCGCGCATTGCGCATCACCCAGTTTTCGTCTTCCTTGACCTTGCCGGTGACGAACAGCGCAATCGCCGCCGGGACAAAGGTCACCGACAAAATCATCGCGCCCAGCAAGGCCATGACCACGGTGAATGCCATAGGGTGGAACATTTTCCCGGCAACGCCCGTCAGGGCGAAGATCGGCAGGTACACCACCATGATGATCAGTTGCCCGAAGATTAGCGCGCGGCGCGCTTCCTTGGCGGCGGCGAACACTTCGTGCAGGCGTTCGCTGCGGGTCAGCAGGCGGCCATGGCGTTGCTGCGCATGGGCCAGGCGGCGGATGGCGTTCTCGACGATCACCACCGCACCATCGACGATAATCCCGAAGTCCAGCGCGCCCAGGCTCATCAGGTTGGCGCTGACTTTATTGGTGAACATCCCGGTAAACGTGAACAACATGGCCAGCGGGATCACCATCGCGGTAATCAACGCCGCGCGGATGTTGCCGAGGAACAAAAACAGAATCACGATGACCAGCAGCGCGCCTTCGAAGAGGTTTTTCTTCACCGTGGCGATGGCTTTTTCCACCAGGTTGGTGCGGTCGTAGACCGTGACCGCGACCACGCCTTCGGGCAGGGAGCGGTTGATCTCTTCGAGTTTTTTCGCCACCGCCTGGGACACGGTGCGGCTGTTTTCGCCGATCAACATGAACACCGTGCCAAGCACCACCTCGCGACCATTTTCGGTGGCCGCGCCGGTACGCAACTCACGGCCGATATCGACCTGGGCCACATTGCGCACGCGGATCGGCGTGCCGTCCACGGTGTTGATCACGATATTGGCGATGTCGTCGATGGACGCCACCTGACCCGGCGCGCGAATCAGCAACTGCTCGCCGCTGCGCTCGATATAACCGGCGCCGACGTTGGCGTTGTTGCGCTCAAGCGCCGTCACCAGGTCACTCAAGGTCAGGTTGTAGGCCGCCAGACGCTTGGGGTCCGGGGCGATCTGGTATTCCTTGGCAAAGCCGCCGATGGTATTGATCTCGGCCACGCCGGGTACGTTGCGCAACTGCGGCTTGATGATCCAGTCCTGGATCACCCGCAAGTCCGTCGGGGTGTAGGCCGAGCCGTCTTCCTTGCGCGCGCCGTCTTGCGCCTCCACGGTCCACAGGAAAATTTCCCCCAGGCCCGTGGAAATCGGCCCCATCGCTGTTTCAATGCCGTCCGGCAGTTGCTCGCGGGCCACTTGCAGGCGCTCGTTGACCAGTTGGCGGGCGAAGAACAGGTCGGTGCCGTCCTTGAAGATCACCGTGACCTGGGACAAGCCCGAGCGCGACAGCGAGCGGGTCTGCTGCAAGCCCGGCAGGCCGGCCATGGCGGTTTCGATGGGGAAAGTGATGCGCTGCTCGGTCTCCAGCGGAGAGAAGCCGGCCGCCGCCGAGTTGATCTGCACCTGGACGTTGGTGATGTCCGGTACTGCGTCGATCGGCAGTTTCTGGTAGCTGGCGATGCCGACACCGGCCATCAACAACACCGCCAGCAGCACGATGATGCGCTGCTCGATGGCAAATTGAATCAGACGTTCAAACATGGGGAATCACTCGCAGGATCAATGGGCGTGCTCGGCCGAGGCCTTGCCCAGCTCGGACTTGAGGACGAAGCTGCCAACGGTCGCCACCTGGGCGCCGGCCTCCAGGCCCTGGCGCACTTCGACAAAGCCGTTTTCGCTGACACCCAGTTCAACGTGGCGGGTGACAAAGCCTTCGGCGGTGCGCACAAACAGCGAGGGTTTGTCTTCCACGGTCTGGATCGCATCCACCGGCACGCTGACCGCTGCCAAGTAGCTATCCGTCGCCACCTGCACCGCCACGAACAACCCGGGGCGCCAGGAGTCGTCGGGGTTGGCCACGGTGACCCGCACCGTCGCGGTACGCGTCTGCTCGCCCAGCAGGTTGCCGACATAGGCCACGGTGCCCATCACGTCGGTGCCCATTTCCGTGGAGCTGACCTTCACCGGCCGCCCCACCTGGACCTTGTTCAAGTCCTTGGGAAACACGCCAAAGGTGACCCACACCTGGGACAGGTCCGACAGGGTGAAGGCGGCACTGGTCTCACTCACCACCTCGCCGACGCCCAGGTGTTTTTCCACCACCACGCCAGCAAACGGCGCACGCAATTCATAGCGATTGCCGCCGGCCAGGACCGTGCTGCCACTCAGGGCGTTCATTTTTTGCCGCGCGTTGTTCAGGGCGATCTCGGCTTCTTGCAGGGTCTGGCGTGCCAGCAGGTAATCCTGTTCGGCAGAGATCTTGTCCTGCCATAACTGACGCTCGCGCTGGAACGTAGTGCGCGCCAGTTCGACCCGGCGTTCGCTGGCCGCCAGCTCGCTGCGCTGATCGGAAATCTGCTGGCTGGCGATCACGGCCAACAGCTCACCCTGCTTGACCTTCTGGCCCAGGTTGACCTTGACCGACTCCACCACACCCGCGGCACGGGGCACGATATGGGAGGTGCGGTCTTCGTCGAAGCGCACCTCGCCCGGTAGCGACAGCAGTGTGCTGATCTGCCGGGGCTGGGCCTTGGCCAATTGAATGCCGGCAGCCTGGATCTGCTGCTCGTTGAGCACCAGCACACCCTCTTCCTCTTCCTCCTCCGGCGCTTCGACGCTTGCGACCGGTGCCTGGGGCGCCACGCTGGTGGCCGGCCAAAACACCATCGCCCCGAGGGCAATGGCCACTGCGACGGCCAAAGCCAGGCCTTGTTGTTTGTTCATGGGGAACTCCTGAAAGATCAAATGCGGGCGAGGTCGCCGTAAATCCGTTCGATGCGCACCCAGGCGTCGGTGGCCTGGGCGAGTGCGGCGAGGTATTGGGTACGGGCGGCGATCAGGGTGCGCTGGGCGTCGAGTACATCGAGGAAGTTGAACTTGCCCATCTCAAAGCCACGGGTGGCACTGTCCACTGCGCTTTGGGCGGCGGGCAGGATCACTTTATTAAAGGCACTCACCTCATTGTTGGCCGTCGCCCACAGGTCCAGGGCCTGGCGGGTTTCGGTGCGCAGGCGCAGCTCGGTGGCGTTGCGCAGGTCCCGGGCCTGGTCGGCTCGGCGGCTGGCGGCCAGCACATTGCCCTGGTTGCGATTGAACAGCGGGATCGGCATCGACACGCCCACCAGGTTCACCCGCTCGCGCACGCTGGCGTCGTACTGGCTGCCGATGGATATATCCAGGTCGGGAATCCGCTGGGCCTTTTCCAGGCCCAGGCCGGCCTCCCGTTGCTGGATTTGCAACTGCGCCAGGCGCAGCTCGGCGGTGCTCTCCAGGCGCGCCAGCAGTTGGGTGGCCGAAGGCAGCGCTGGCGTATTCACGGCACCTGCCTCGACACGCTCAAAACTGATGTTGGCGCTGCCGGTGATGGCGGCCAGGCGGCGATAGGCATCGCTCACGCCAATCTCGGCACGGCTGCGCTCCAGGCGGATTTCCGAGACCTGCACCTGGGCGCGAGTGGCTTCGACCGGCGACGACTTGCCCGCCGTGACCCGGCCATTGGCAACCACCAGGCCGCGCTCGGCCAGCGCCATTGAGCGTTGCGCCAGCTCCAGGCGTTCCTGGGCCCGCAGCGCGCCATAAAAGCCATCGATGACTTCGGCCCGCAACAGATTGCGCCGCTGTTCCAGCTCCTGGGCCGCCGCATCTTGTGCCCGCGAGGCCACATCGATGCGCGCCCCGCGCTTACCGCCCAGCTCCAGGGTCTGGCTTAGCTTGACGGTGGTGGTGCGGGTGCTGCGGCGGGTGTCTTCGGCGTCCCAGGAGGCCACCGGGTTGGGGATCAGCCCGGCCTGCTGCCGACCGCCCTGGGCGATGTCGATTTCCCATTGCGCAGCGGCCAGGTCCGGGTTGTCGGCAAACGCACTTTGCAGGGCCGATTCGAGGGTCAGGGTCTGGGCGCTTGCCACTTGGGCCATCGCCAAGACCCCCACTACGGAGCACACAATTGTTCTTAAAAACGTTGGCATAACAAGCGTTCCACACCCATGAGTTGGCGGACAAATCCAAGCAGGGGCAATGTAACTTTCGCTACTTATCAGAGGGGTGGCCGAAACATTACAAATCCGTTAGCAAAGGCTCTGGTCCGGGCTTTTGCTTTAACCTTCGCGGCGATTGCAGATACTTTCCCTTGCACCGAGGCACCCTCGACATGCGCATCCTGGTTATCGAAGATGAACTGAAAACAGCCGAGTACTTGCATCAGGGACTGAGCGAAAGTGGCTATGTGGTCGATTGCGCGGCCAGCGGCGCCGACGGCGTACACCTGGCGCGGCAACACACCTATGACCTGGTGATTCTGGATGTGAACCTACCGCTCATGGACGGGTGGGATGTGCTGCAGCGGATCCGCCAGACCAGCAACACGCGAATCATGATGCTCACCGCCCAAGGCCGCCTGGCCGACAAAATCAAAGGCCTGGAACTGGGCGCCGACGACTACCTGGTCAAGCCTTTCGAGTTTCCCGAACTGCTGGCCAGGGTCCGCACCCTGATGCGCCGCAGCGTCGAGGCGGCGGTGCCGGACGTGCTGCGGGTGGCCGACCTGGAACTGGACCAGGGTCGCCACCGGGCCTTTCGCGGCAACCAGCGCATTGACCTGACCACCAAGGAATTCGCCCTGTTGCACCTGCTGATGCGCCAGAGCGGCGTGGTGCTGTCACGCACGCAAATCATCTCGTTTGTGTGGGACATGAACTTCGATTGCGACACCAACGTGGTCGAGGTCTCGATCCGCCGCCTGCGGGCGAAGATCGACGACCCGTTCGAGCGCAAGTTGATCCACACCTTGCGCGGGGTTGGCTACGTGCTGGAAGACCGCGAATAGCGGTCAGTGCGCGATCGGTTCCGGATGAAAACCCTCGCCTTCGATCTGGATGGTGACGTGGGAAATATCGAATTGTTCGTGCAGTAACTCGGTCACCTGGGCGAGGATCTGCTGCTCGCTGCCCAGCGCCGGCTCCACCACCAGATGGCTGCTGAGCACGTTCTTGCCGCTAGTCAGGGCCCAGATATGCAAGTCATGCACCTCCTTGACCCCAGGCACCGCGCAGATGGCCTGCTCGACCGCGTCGATATCGATGCCGTCCGGCACGCCTTGCAGCAGCACATTCATGCTGGCCTTGAGCAGGGTCCAGGTTCTGGGCACGACCCAGAAGCCAATCACCGCGGCCACCACCGAGTCGACCCAGGCCCAGCCAGTGAGCATGATCACCACGGCCGCAATGATCACGCCGATGGAGCCGAGCATGTCGCTCCAGACCTCCAGGTAGGCACCCTTGACGTTCAGGCTCTCGCCACTGGCCGCGCTGAGCAGGCGCATGGAGATCAGGTTGACGATCAGCCCCAGCACCGCAATCACCAGCATGCCGGTGGACTGGATCTCGGCCGGAGCCTGCAGGCGCAGGTAAGCCTCGTAGAGGATGTAGAACGCCACCCCGAACAGCAGCAACGCATTGAACGCGGCGGCGAGGATTTCAAAACGCGCATAACCAAAGGTGCGCTTGCGGTCAGCGGCGCGCTTGGCGACCTGGATGGCTACCAGGGAGATGGCCAGGGCCAGGGTGTCGGTCATCATGTGCGCGGCGTCGGACAACAGCGCCAGGCTGCCGGTGACAAAGGCGCCGATCACTTCGGCAATCATGAAACTGCCGGTCAGGCCCAGGGCTAGCCATAACTTGCGTTCGTGGCCGGCGCGTACGGTGGCGTGGCTGTGTCCTGCACTCATGGCGTTTCCTCGTGGGGGGATGTGCGCTGATCATAGAGCGATAAGGGGAAACCTTTGGTATGGATTTCACAATTGTCATAGCGCTGCCAGCGGGGTGTTAACCACATGGGCAAGCCCCAATGCCAGTCAGTTAAGCGCAGATCCCCTGTGGGAGCGGGCTTGCTCGCGAAGACGTCGGCCCAGCAAACATTGATGTTGACTGACCCACTGCTTTCGCGAGCAAGCCAGCTCCCACAGGGGGTATGCGGCGGCTTTAAAACACCGGGCGCCGGCCAAACCGCAATGCACTGGCCACGCCGACTGCGCCCATCACTACACAGTAAAAAACGCAGATCCACGGGCTGCTGGGCATCAATGCAATCAGCATCAAAGGCGTAGTACTCGCCCACAGCGCGTAGGCAATGTTGTAGGTAAAGGAAATACCCGACACACGAATCTGCGCTGGAAACAGGCTGACCATCACCGATGGCACCGCGCCCACCACCCCGCAGCTCAACCCCGCAATGGCATAGGCCGCGCCCAGCCACACGCCGCCGGCGATCAGGCTGGCGTAGAGCACGGCGATGCCCACCGGCAACAGCAGACTGTAGACCAGTACCGCGCGCCAGGCGCCGATGCGGTCCACCAGCAAGCCGGCCAGTACGCAACCGATGTTCAGGAAGACGATGCCCAGTGCGCTCAGGGCGAAGGTGTGGCTGGGGCTCATGCCGAAGGTTTTCTGCATCATGGTCGGCGTGATCACCACCAGCACCACCACCGCCGAGGTGAGCACACAGGTCAGCAACATGGCCGGCAGCAACGCCTGGCGATGGTCGCGCAACACCGTGCGCAGCGGCAGTTCGGCGTCGGCCTGGCGGCGCGCCTGCATGGCCAGGAACACCGGGGTTTCACTCAGCCAACGCCGCAGCCAGACACCGATCACGCCAAACACCCCACCCAACAGAAACGGGAAGCGCCAGGCGTAATCCAGGATTTGTTCTGCGGTGAACATCTGCGCCAGCAAGGTCGCCGTCAATGCCCCCAGCAGGTAACCGAAGGTCAGCCCGGCTTGCAGGAAACCCAAGGCATAACCGCGGTGGTTGGCCGGCGCGTGTTCGGCGACGAAGACCCAGGCGCTGGGCACTTCACCGCCCACCGCCGCGCCCTGCAAGACCCGCAGCGCCAGTAGGATCAGCGGCGCGAAATAACCGATCTGTGCGTAGGTCGGCATGATCCCGATCAGCAGGCACGGCAGGGCCATCATCAGGATGCTCAGGCTGAACACGCGCTTGCGCCCCAGGTGATCGGCAAAGTGCGCCATCAGGATCCCGCCCAATGGCCGCGCCAGGTAGCCGGTGACGAAAATCCCGAAGCTTTGCAGCAGGCGCAGCCATTCGGGCATTTCCGGGGGGAAGAACAGCTGGCTCAAGGTCAGGGCGAAAAATACGAAAATGATGAAGTCGTAGATTTCCAGGGCACCGCCCAAGGCGGCCAGGCCCAGGGTCTTGTAGTCGGAGCGGGAAAAACGCTGCGCCTGTGGATAAGTGCTGGCAGTCATGAAAGAAGCTCGGCAGACAGACAAAATGGCGTGCAGGTTATGAGCTGGACCGGATCCTGGCAATCGCCGCGGATATATTGGGTTTACTCATTGATCCATGAAAATAACAACATTCCCAAATAAATGGCCGTGGGCCAAGATGCGGCGATACCTTGCCAAAATAACTACAAGAGGTAATCCCACGTGGCCGATCCTATCGAAGATAGCCGTTATGCCCGCTTCGCCCTGCGTTGCTCGAATTTCGCCGAACGCTGGTTTCCTGACTCCTGGGTGTTTGCCGCCCTCGCCGTGATCATTGTCACCGTGGCGACCCTGGGCATGGGCGCCGCGCCCACCGAAGCGGCCAGGGCCTTCGGCGATGGTTTCTGGAGCCTGATCCCGTTCACCATGCAAATGGCCTTCGTGGTGATTGGCGGCTATGTAGTCGCCAGCTCGCCACCCGCCGTGAAGTTGATTGACCGCCTGGCGCGCATCCCGAAAAACGGCCGCTCGGCCGTGGCGTGGGTGGCATTGATCTCGATGGTCGCCTCGTTGCTCAACTGGGGCCTGTCCCTGGTGTTCGGCGGGTTGCTGGTGCGAGCCCTGGCCCGGCGCACGGATTTGCGCATGGACTATCGCGCGGCCGGCGCGGCGGCCTATCTAGGCCTGGGCGCCGTGTGGGCGCTGGGGTTGTCGTCATCGGCCGCACAATTGCAGGCCAACCCGGCCAGCCTGCCGCCTTCGATCCTGGCGATCACCGGGACCATTCCCTTCACCGACACCATCTTTTTGTGGCAATCGGGGGTGCTGTTGCTGGCGTTGATCGTGGTGTCGCTGATCATCGCCTACGTCACCGCACCGGGCCCCAACTCGGCCCGTGACGCCAAGGCGTGTGGCGTAGACCCGGCATTCAACCTGCCCAAGCCACAACCGCCAAGCCGTCCGGGAGAATGGCTGGAACACAGCCCGCTGCTGACCATTTTGCTGGCGCTGCTGGCTGCCGGCTGGCTGTTCCATGAGTTCTCGACCAAGCCGGCGATCAGCGCGATCTCGGGGCTCAACACCTATAACTTCCTGTTCATCATGGCCGGCGCCTTGCTGCACTGGCGCCCGCGCAGCTTCCTCGACGCCGTGGCCCGCGCGGTGCCGACCACCACCGGGGTGCTGATCCAGTTCCCGCTGTACGGCTCCATCGCGGCGCTGATGACCGTGGTCAAGGGCGGTGACGGCCAGACCCTGGCCCACCATATCTCGACCTTCTTCACCTCCATCGCCTCCCACGACACCTATGCGCTGCTGATGGGCGTGTATTCGGCGGTGCTGGGGTTCTTTATCCCATCGGGCGGCGGCAAATGGATCATCGAGGCGCCGTACGTGATGCAGGTGGCCAATGACCTGCAATATCACCTGGGCTGGGCCGTGCAGATCTACAACGCCGCCGAGGCCCTGCCGAACCTGATCAACCCGTTCTACATGCTGCCATTACTCGGCGTACTGGGACTCAAGGCACGGGACTTGATTGGTTTCTCGTTTGTGCAACTGCTGGTGCACACGCCGCTGGTGCTGTTTTTACTGTGGGCGCTGGGGACCACCTTGAAGTACATGCCGCCGGTGATGCCTTAGTCATTGGACGTTGCGCCCGTCGTTGTGGCGGGTGCAGCCAGGCCGACATTGAGCGCCTTTTTCCCTCACTGAACATTTCAAGGAGGGAACCCACCACTACTGTAAAACCAACTACATAGTGTCTTTTAGTAGCACGGGACAATCTTCAACTTAACTAAGAGACCACCACTAAATTATTTAGAGCTATAACTGGAGCGCCCATGAATATCACGCCTACAACTAACATGCCTGCCTCTCAAACAGTGCTGAGGCGGGCAACACCCAAGAAGCCAGCCAACAGCAAAACCCCCAGCTAAAAAAATTCAAACAGTTCAAATCGGCGTTCGGCCAACCGGCGGGAAGAATAGTCTTTGCAGAGTCAAACCCTAACAAAAATCTTTTCAAGCCTGTTGTATCGTTTAAAGGCTAACTTCTCAGCAAGCATTCCGGCTTCGCAGCCTATATTGAACACTTACAAGTGTTGCAACTACCTCGGGTCTAATTGCAATCCCATGGATAACCGAAGCAATGCGTTGCACGTCACGATATATGAGAGGCGGCCAAGCCCTACAAAAAAACCGCATTTGCCGACGCATTTTCCCGGTCAGCCGCTACTGTGTGAGGGTAGGCATTCATCCCGCGCAGACGGGCTTTAGCTGACAAGGAAACACGCATGTTTAAACTGACCAGGCTGTCCTTCACCCTTGTCGCACTTAGTGTGAGCACGGTCGTACAAGCCGATGTCGAACTCGACCTGGGCACTGCGCAACGGGTCAGGCAATTGTTCGCCTACCCCAACAATTGCAGTGTGATCTGCTTTCGGCCGCTGACGTTGGAACAGACAGTTGAACACTACCTGACCCAGAGTTTGCAACGTGATGGCTACAGTCGGGCCAGGGTCAGTGTGAAAACCCAGCAGGATCAGGTGCGCGCGCACTTTACCGGTGTACCCGATGGCTATGGCCAGCCCTTGACCGCGTTGTTGAATACCGCCGACCTGGCCTATGAAGGCGCCAGCCAGTTGAACCGCGATGGCAAATGGCAATTTAGCTGGTACCTGTTCCTGCCGCTGGGCATGGCCCTGGAGAACCGCAAGAGCATCGAGTTGATGCATTTCCCGCCCGACTACTCCCTGACCCATTACCAGGACTACCTGGAGTCGGCCACCACCGACCGTTGGGCCACGTTATTGACCGCCAATGGCATAGCGGCGGCCCAGACCCCGGAATACCAGACCATCATCGATATTGCGCCGATTGCCGCGCCCTCCACGGCTGGCAAGGACCTGGAAGGGGTCTATGGCTACTTCACCGAGTACCAGACCCGGATAGTTCGCGAGTTGAGCCTGCACCCCACAGGCTCATTGCCCATGGTCGCCTTCGGCGCACCGGTACGCAGTTGGATCCAGCAACAGTACGGGCAAACTCTCGGGGTATTGGGCCTGGGGCAGATCAGCCCGGCCGAGGGCAGCTATGTCGCCGTACTGGGGGCCAATCACCCCAGTTACATCTGGTACGCCGCCGACCCGGCCAGCTACGGCGGTGACGAACAGAAAGCCGACGAGGCCGGCTTGAAAGTCATGGGCCAGGACTTGAGCGCCGCCTGCTGGCAGGCTGGAATGGGCCAGCAGCCCGCCAGCGACCCCAATGTGCTGCTCAAGGGTTGCATGAATACCTGGCAGGTGACGCGCAAGGAGCAGACCTGTGAATTGTTCTATACCTCGGTGCGAGAGCTGCCCGCCGAGCAGGCCAAGGAAAAATGTAGCAACGCGTCGATCAAGGCCCAGCTCAAGCGCCTGAAAAGCCCCATGCCAGAAGCCTCTGTGCCGGCGCCGGCCCTGTAGGTTCCTGGCTTTATCAGCATTGTCTTACGCAAAAAAACGCCGATAGCTACTGTCAGATTTGACAGTAGCTATCGGCGTTTTTTTGCGTAAATCTGGGACGGTGCCCATTTGCTGCAAGACCGGCAGTCTAATCAATATCAGGAGGTCGATGCAGCCCGACAAGGAGCCCTATGAAAACCCAAGTCATGGAAGAAGCACCTGCGGCCGCGAGTGACTGTCTGTATCCCTTCGCAACACTGCTGGCGAAAAAAGGTTACCCCTCGCGTCGTGACTTCGAGGTGGTGCGCACCCGCAACGGACGTGGAACCGGGATCAAGGCCAAGGTCGCCTTCGACAGCCGAGTGCGTATCGCCAAGATTTCCGGGCACGCCCTGAGCGAACGGCGCTTGCACACGCTGCAGGTGTCTTCGCGCATCCACTTGTACGACCCATGGTTCAGCGGCTTGCTCCTGCATTCATGCGACCCGAATGTGTTCCTCGATATCAGCGAACTGGAGCTGTGGTCGATCCAGGCGATCCGCCCCGGCGCGCTGCTGACCATGGATTACGCCAGCACCGAGGACGTGCTGTTCCGGCAGTTCCCGTGCCGTTGCGGCGCCGGCAACTGCCGAGGCTGGATCACCGGCATGAAAGAGCCCTTGAACGCCGAGGGCCAACTGTTCATGGAACAGTGGCGCCAGCGCAAACGCTATTAAATGGCCTCGATCGGGCGCAGGCGGTACTGCGGCGGCAGTTGCTCGAACCCGGTGATGGTGGCGTTGAGGCTTTTCCAGCGGCCGTCCTTGATCCCGTAGATGCAACCGTGGATCGACAGGCTCTGCCCGCGATGCCAGGCGTTCTGCACAATGCTGGTGTGACCGACGTTGGCCACTTGCTGGATGACGTTGAGTTCACACAGGCGATCGACGCGTTCTTCTTCCGTGGGCAACTGGGCCAGTACTTCGCGGTTCTCGTAGTACAGGTCACGGATCGTACGCAGCCAGCCGTCGATCAGGCCGAACTGGCGGTCCTGCATCGAAGCACGCACGCCGCCGCAGCCATAATGGCCGGTGACCAGGATATGTTTGACCTTGAGCACATCCACCGCGTACTGGATCACCGACAGGCAGTTGAGGTCGGTGTGCAGCACCACATTGGCCACGTTGCGGTGCACAAACAGGTCGCCCGGCAGCATGCCGACGATCTCGTTGGCCGGTACCCGGGCGTCCGAACAACCGATCCACAGGTATTCCGGGGTCTGCTGGCGGGCAAGCTTGGCGAAGAATTCGGGATCTTCCTGTTTGATCGCATCCGCCCAGCGTTCGTTGTTATCAAGCAGGTCTTGTAGTTCGTTCATCAGGAAAGCCTCAGGAATGATGCGCAGTTTTGTGACTGACAACCTCTCGCCCAGGTCACGCCTCACGCAAATTAGCTTGAATCTTTGGGAGGCCGGGCCTGTCCACACACTATAAGCCCCACAGTATGAGGATTGGCCATGACGCAATCACGACGTCCCTACGGCGCCCCGACGCCGGCACCGATTGATGACAACGAAGATCGCATGGGCTCGATGCGCGAGCTGGATTTTGACGAGCAAGAGCCGACGGCGGAAATCGGCGATGAGATCCCGCGTGGAGAGCGCGAGCACCTGATGCCCGACGAGCGGGTGCGCGAGGCCGGAATGACCGGGGCTTCGACGGCGGATCATGAGCCCACGGATGATGATATGAGCCCCGAAACCCTGATCCATGAAGATGGCGCGCGCGATGCCCGCGAAGAAGGTGAAGGCGAGCAGGCGGATTGGGACCTGAGTATCGTCGATGAGGACGAGATTGGCGGCGGTAATGGGTTGGATGAAGCCGAGTTGGCGGACATTGATCCGGTCGACGGCAACCGCTGACACAGCGCCTGACTTATGGTGAAGCATGGCGGTGTGGGAGCTGGCTTGCCTGCGATAGCGGCGCTGGATTCACCACCGCTATCGCAGGCAAGCCAGCTCCCACATAAGACTGCTCCCACACGGGATCGTGTGTTTTAGTCGACCAGGGTGCAGGCCATGACGACGGCGTCTTCGCGACCACCGACGGCCGGGTAGTAATCGCGGCGACGGCCGATTTCGTTGAAACCGTAGCGCTCATACAGGCGGAATGCCCCGGTATTGCTATCGCGCACTTCCAGGAAGCATTCCCGCGCACTGGCGGCATAGGCCCGGGACATCAGGTGCTCCAGCAGCGCCAGGCCCAGGCCGCGGCCCTGGTTTTCCGGCTTGACGGTGATGTTCAGCAAATGCGCTTCATCGAGGATGATTTGCACCACGCCGTGGCCCACCTGCTGCTCGCCTTCGAACATCAACCAGATCTGGTACTTGCCCAGCCCGTCGAGAAAGATGCCACGGGTCCAGGGATGGCTGAACGCCGCGTATTCGATTTTCAGCACGGCGTCGAGGTCAGCCTCGGTCATCGGGCGGAAGGATAAAGCCTCACTCATCGGTTGTTTTCCAGCGCGCCATCAGCCGGCGCATGGCTTGCCAGACATCAGCCTTACGCTGTGGCTCTTCCATTAATAATTCCAGGCCCGGCAAGGCCCAGACCGAACCCAGGCCTTCGACCTGCAGTTCGCGGTACCAGGCCTCGGCGTTGGCTTCGCCGGCAAATCGCACGGCCGGCAGGCCGATCAGCCACAGGCACACACAGGGTTCATCTTCCAGGCGGGCCGAGACAAAGCCCTGCACGAAGTCACGCGCGGCGTCCGGCCCCTGGTCCATATTGCCGCGCACCAGCAGCGGCCAGCGCACCGGCTCGCCGACGATCTGCGGGCTGTCGGGCAGGCCGGCAGCGCGCAGCATGTCCTTGAGCAGCAGGTAGGCCGGGTCACGCGCCTGGAAACGTTCGCCGGTGGGCAGCTCGACCAGCAACAGGCAGCGCCCGGCCCGCAGCAATTGCAAGGCAAAACGCGGTGGCGGCACGACCGGGGCCTTGGCCACCGGGGCAGCGTCGGCCACTGCAGCGGGCTTGGGCGCCGCCGAAGGGCGTGGCACTTCGATCTTGACCCGCTCCGATGGCCGCACAGGCACCTCGGCCACAGGCTTTACCAGCGCAACCGGCGGCGCCGCTTCCTCGCCCGAGGCGTCGAATGGCTCGAACGGTTCCAGCGGCTGCAGCAGTTCGGGCCGCGACGGGGCGGCAAAGGGCAATTCGGTGCGCGGCAGCCAGTTGACCACCTGCATGGCGGTCAAGTAAGCGCGACGTCGGGACTCGATAAGCAAGGCGCGACCACTTGTGGATAACTAAAGAGCGCAGATTCTACCGCCCTTCGACGACGATCGCCCACCGTTGATGATTTTCTCTGCATTGCTGACCGCCCATCGCGAACGCGCCCTGACCGGCTGTGGATAAATCCCGCGCCTGATGCAGTACAATCGCTGCTTTTAATTCGCCAACCAGCCGGCCATTCCGATGATCGAACCCAAGCGCGTCTTGCGCGCCCTCGCCGAACACTGGGCCCTGCTTGAGCCACTGTGCGAACACTTCGACCAAGGCACCCTGAGCCTTGGCGAGTTGCGCGCGCAACTGGCCGCCCAACAACTGGACAGCACGCCACAGGACATCACCAGCCTGCTGGACGTGTGGATTCGCCTGGATATCCTGGTGCCTGTCGCCAAGAGCCCGAACCGTTTCGAGCTCAACGCGCAGATCCATGACTTCCTGGCCTATCTTCGCAAGGAGCACCGGCTAGGCCTGTGCCTGGAAATCGAAGCCTACCTGCGCCACCTCGAGCGCCTGGCCGGTTATATCCAGGACGCCTTCGACATCCGCGACGGCCACGACCTGGCTCGCCAACTGCGGCTGCTGGACATGCGCGTGCGCGACGTGCTGAAAAAACTCGCCAATGACGAACAGGCCCTCGCGGCCGTGGCCGACCGCGCCAAGACCAGCGACCGGCAAATCCCGTTGCGCCAGCGCTATGCCGAGGTCCTGGCGACCTGGGACGAGTACGTCGAGCCGATGATCCAACTGGTGAACGCCGACGGTGCCTTCGAGCAAGGCGTGCGCAAGGTTGAGAACGTGCTGCTGCGCATGCTCACCGAACAGCAGCGCCTGGGCCACCTGGTGGATGACGATATGTTGCTGCGCACCCACGCGCGCATCCTCGAAATGCAGACCAGCGCCCAACTGACCCTGCGTCATGCCCGCGAGCTGCTGCTGCCGCTGCGCGAAGAGGCACGCCGGCACAACGCCGTGACCCGTGGCGCGGCGCTGGCCCTCTCGGCGATCCGGCGCAAGGGCCTGGACGCGGTGCCGCAAGCGGCGATGCCGATGTTCACCCGGCCACAAAGTACCTTCCTCGGTAGTGCCAGCCAGGTCGAAGCCTATGTGTATGCCCTGGCGAACTTCGAACCCAAGCCTGCGCGGTTCCCCAAGGCCCACAAATCCCACAAGGGCCAAGCCCAGCGTGCACCACGCACGGTCAAGGAGATGCTGGAGCGTTGCGAAGACGCGCTGCCGATGCCGGACCTGATGACCTGGCTGCTGGAACAGGAACCGGACGGGGCCACCGACGAGTTGCTGTACTGGTTCTCGCGTTTGTCGCGGGAGAAGCGTTTCAAGCGCGAGCGCCTGGAACGCCGGGATTACCACACTCACGAGCACCAGGTCAGCCTGCGCTCATTCGCCCTGCTCCCGGCCAGCACCGACGTAGCCGAGAATTCTGCGAGCACACCCTATGCATCTTGATCTATCCGAACTGTCCCAGCTGGCGCCGATCTTTCGCGAGCTGTTCAAGGGTTACCACGTCAGCCGCCGCGACCCGGAGCTGTACGCGCAATTGTCGAACTTCCAGGACCAGTACCGCACGCTGTTCAAGGCCCTGGGCTTTGAGCTGGTATGCGACACCCGTGGCTTCTATTACTTCGTGCCGGACACCGCCGTGGCCGCCGCGCAGGTGAACAAGACCGCGCAGCGCCTGGCGTTGTTCACCTTCATCATCGTCGAACACCTGGCCGACCAGGGCCGCGACCCGATTGCCGTGCTCGACGGTGGCAGCCTGGGCCGCGATGAGCTGCCCTCGTTGCTGGAGAAGTACCGCGACCTGTTTATCCAGGCCGAAGTACAGACCGTTGAGGAGCTGGAAGAAAAAATCATGCGCCGCATGACCCAGCTCGGCTTTGCCGGTGAAGACAACGGTGTTTACCGCTTCCTGCCACCGATGCACCGTTTCCTCGACGTGTGCCTGTCGGTCCAGGCCGACCGCGACCTGGCGGCCAGCGTCCACAGTGTGCTGCCGTTGCCGGCGCCGGTGATCATCGACGAAGACAGTGATGAAAAGCTGCTGCAGACCGATGACCCGCTGGACTTGAGTGAGTTTGAAAGCGAAGAAGATGCCCTCGCCCGTGCCATTGCCGAAGAACAGGAGACCGATGCATGAGCAAGGAACGTTATGGCATTCGCCGCTTCGCCCTATTGAACACCGCCGGCTACAGCCTGGGCCTGTTCCCGCTGGAAGAGCCGCTGTCGGTGTATGGCGCAAACAACCTCGGTAAATCGGCTTCGATCAACGCCTTGCAGTTCCCGATCCTGGCGCGCATGTCGGACATGAGCTTCGGCAAGTACACCCTGGAACAGTCGCGGCGCTTCTACTTCGCCACCGACACCAGCTACATCCTCGTCGAAGTCTCCCTGCCCCACGGCCCGCACGTGATTGGCGTGGTCGGGCGCGGCCCGGGGGGCGGTTTCGGTCACCAGTTCTTTGCCTACGCCGGCAAGCTGGACCTGGCCCACTATCAGAAGAACGACACCTGCCTGCGCCAGAAAGAGCTGTTCACCAACCTTGAGCGCGAGGGCCTGAAGGCCTATGAGCTCAAGCCCGATGAGCTGCGGCGCTTGCTGGTGGGTGGCCATACCTCGATCCCGCTGGACCTGACCCTGATTCCGCTGCGCTCCACCAGCGAGCAGAGCCTGAAGACCTTCCGTGCGCTGTTTATCAACCTGCTGCACATGCGCGAAATCACCGCGGCCAAACTCAAGCAGTTGTTCCTCGATGCGTTCGAGCACAGCCTGCGCTCGGGCAGTGTGGATTACATTGCGGCGTGTGAAGAAGCGTTCCGCGATGTGCGACGCATGGAGCAGGACTACAACTCACTGGTAGCCGCCGGCCCATTGGTCGAGGCCTTGGCCAATGGCGTGAAACAGCGCGACATTCTGCGCGGCAAACTGCATCGCCTGTCGCCGTTGCTCGATTCGCTGCTGGGCACCTGGTCGGACTACGCCAGCGCGCGCAAGGAAGAGCTGACAATCCAGGCCGAACACTACCGCAACGAGCAGGACGCGCTGCAGAACGATCAGCGCGGCGGCACCCAGGAGCTGATGCGCCTGGAGCGGGAAATCAGCGGCATCCAGCGCTGGCTGGGCGAGTTGTCGGTGCTCAAGCATCGCTTTGCCCTGGTGGATGACGTCAAGGTCCTGGAGCAGCAACTGCTGGCGGCCAAGGATGCCCACGACGAACTGGCCGGCGCCCTGGCGCAATCGCGACAGTTCAGCGCCGAGGACCTGGATGAGCGCCTGCGCGACCTGGAAAAGCGCCTGAAGTCGGTCAAGCAACAACTCGATCACGCCGACAACAACAGCTACGCCAAGCTGCGGGAAGAATTCTCACAGCAGGACGTCGAGCGTCTGATGCGTCTGTTCAACAGTTCGTTGTTCAGCCTGCCGCTGGGCGAGCATGGCATCACCCTGGATGAAGACGGCCAGTGGGTCAAATCCCTGGAGCTGATCCTCGATGGCTTCAAGGGCGAGCGCTTTGAAGTACCGGGGCTGTCCATCGACATCTCGCACATCGAGCCCCCTGCCTTGCAGGCCCTGGCGGATCGCGCGGCATTGCGCGACCAGAAGGAGCGCCTGGAAAAAGAACTCAAGCAACTCAAGACCCAGCAGGCGGTGGCCTCTGACCGCGCGGCAAGCAAGACCCAGACCGAAGCGCTGTACCAGCAGGTACTCGATGCGCAGAAAGCCCTGGAAGACTACCGCCGCGCCCAGACCCTGAGTGCCGAGGAAGGCGAGAAGCTGGAAAACCTGGCGCAGATGGAAGCCGCCCAGGATGAACTCAAGCGCTCCAGCGATGCGTTTACCGAACGTGTGCAGCAGCTGTCGGCCAAGCTGCAACTGGTCGGCCGCCAGATCGGCGATATGGAAGCCAAGCAGCGCACCCTGGATGACGCCCTGCGCCGTCGCCAGTTGTTGCCGGCCGACTTGCCGTTTGGCACGCCGTTCATGGATCCGGTCGACGACTCCATGGATAATCTGCTGCCGCTGCTCAATGACTATCAGGACAGCTGGCAGGGGTTGCTGCGCGCCGACGGGCAGATCGACGCGCTGTACGCCCAGGTGCGCCTCAAGGGCGTGGCCAAGTTCGACAGCGAAGACGATATGGAGCGCCGCCTGCACCTGTTGATCAATGCTTACGCGCACCGCACCGACGAAGCCCTGACCCTGGGCAAGGCGCGCCGCGCGGCGGTGACTGATATCGCGCGGACCTTGCGCAATATCCGCAGCGACTACGACAGCCTCGAGCACCAGTTGGCCCTGTTCAACCGCGAGATCAACAAGCGCCAGGTATCCAACCTGCAGAGCTTCCGTATCGTGTTGGCGCCGAACAAGGAAGCGCTCAAGCATATCGACCAGATCATTCACAGTGCCGGTCAGTATGAGGAAGGCGAAACCCTGTCGGTGTTCGACCTCAGCCAAAGCGCCGAGCAGGACAACAAAAACGAAGAGGCCAAGGAATACCTGGCACGCCTGGTGGCCGCCAACCACAACCAGTTGGGGCTCAAGGACCTGTTCGAACTGGCGTTCGAGATTACCAAGGTCAACGGCCAGCCGATCATTCACACCGACATCGATGGCGCTGCGTCCAACGGCACCACCATGACCATCAAGGCTCTGACCAACATGTACTTGTTGCTGCACTTGATGGACCGCGACCAGGCCGGTCGCGTGCGCCTGCCGTACTACCTCGACGAGGCGGCGGATATCGATGAGAAGAACCAGGCAGCATTGCTGGAGACTAGCCTGCAACTGGGCTTTGTGCCGATCCTGGCCAGTGTGAAGCCGCAGGTTTCCGCCCAGGTGGCGATCGACCTGGAGGGCGGCAGTGGGCCGAACGGGATCTACATCGATGAGGCGGACTGGAAGTACATCCGCCGCCATGATGTGGTGAAGGCGACGGTGAATGTGCAGGCGGATGAGCCGCAGTTGGATGAGGTCTGATCGGCGCCTACCAAGGCATTAAAAAGGCCGCGATCTTTTGGATCGCGGCCTTTTTTGTGGCTCCTGGATTTATTTACCCAGGGGAATCTTCGGCGCCCAGATCAGCCACTCGTCTTCAAACTTGTCGAACAACGGGAAGGTCTGCTCGGGCAGTGCCGGGTTGCCCATGCGCTCGCCATCCGGCGTCGCAAAGGCGATGCCGCCCTGGACCAGGGTTTCCAGGGATTCGGTACGCACTGTCGCGCCCTTGAACAGGCCAAAGTCCAGGCCAAAGCCACTGCTGTTCCAGAAACGGCTGCCGCCACGCACCAGCGGGGCGTACTTGGGCTCGATCAGCACATGAATCAGCACACGGTCGGCCGTCTTGCCCAACTCGTAGCCGGTGACCTTGCCCACCGTGACTTCGCGGTAGGTAACCGGCACGCCGACTTTCAACGAGCCGCGGCGGGCCGCGCTGAGGACCAGGCTCAAGCCGGCTTCCTGCACGTTAGCCTCGGGCGGTTGGGCCAGGGCCACGAAGTTCTTTTGTGCCCCGGTGCTTTTCACCGCCGGCAAGACTTCGATGTACTGGCCGGTGACCAGGGTTTCCAGGTTGGCGGTCTTCATCAAGCCCAACTCCGGCTTGACCACCCAGAACTGGCTGCCGGTGCGGGCGATCCGCTCAGGCACTTCGGTGATGCGTGCACTAAGCATCACTGACTGCATGTCGGCGCTCAGGTCGACGCTTTCGATCTTGCCCACGTCCAGGCCTTTGAAGCGAACCGGCGTACCGGGGCGCAGGCCGTCGGCGCGGTCAACCTTGATCGTGATGAGGGTGCCACGCTGGGTGGAAGCTTCGTGATCGGCAAACAGGCGGAAACGCGGGATGCGATTTCTCAGCGGTACGTTTGGCTCTGGGGTCTCAAAGGCGATGCCACCGGCCATCAGGCTCTGCAGGGATTCGCTTTTGACCTGGATACCGCCGGTGAGCCCGCCGGTCAGTGTCACGCCACTGGCGTTCCAGAAACGCGTCGAGCCGTTGACCAGGCCTTCGTACTCCTTCTCGATATGCACACCGATCACCAGCTGCTTGCGCTTGCGCGAGAACTGATAGCTCTGGACCGAACCGACCTTGACCTGTTTGTAGAGGATCGGGCTGCCAACCTCCAGGGAGCCGAGGTTTTCTGTGAGCAGGACCAGGTGCAGGCCTGGGGAGCGCAGGTCCAGCGGTGGCGCCTTGGGCCGGGCGACGAACTCACGTTGGGGACTGGCGCCTTTGTCGCCGGGACGGATGGCAATGTAATTGCCCTTGACCAGGGCTTCCAGACCGGTGATACCGGCCAGGGAGATGGACGGCTTGACTACCCAGAATTGTGTGCCTTCCACCAGGTAATCTTCGGCCAATGGGTCGAGGGTCAGGTCGGCGCTGGCGCTGGACAGGTCGGAGTCGACCTTGAGGGCCTTGAGACTGCCGACCTGGATGCCTTTGTACATCACCGGCGTACGCCCGGCTTGCAGGCCCTCGAAGTCACTGAGCTTGACCTTGATGCGAATGCCCGCGGCGGCGGCGTCGAAGTCTTCGTACAGGCGGAACGGCAGGCTTGGGTCGGTGGGCGGGCTGTCCTTGCGGTTTTCCGGCGTGGCGAAGGCAATCCCCCCGGAGACGATGCTGGCCAGGGACTCGCTGCGCACTTTGACCCCGGACAGGTTGGCGTCGATGCTGATGCCGCTGGCGTTCCAGAAACGCGTATGTTTGCGCACCAGGTTGGCGTAGGTCGGCTCGATATAGACTTTTATCTCGACGGTGTTTTGATCGGCTGACAGCAGGTAGCTTTTGACCTGGCCAACCTGGATCTGTTTGTAGAAGACCGGGCTGCCACGGTCGAGCGAGCCGAGCCGCTCGGCCTTGACGGTCAGGTGCAGGCCGGGCTTGGCGTCGGACAATGGCGGCTCTTCGGAGAGCGCCTTGAATTTGCGCGTAGGCTCGCCGTCACCTGGGCTGGCGGCGATGTAATTGCCCGAGACCAGGGTTTCGAGGCCGGTGATCCCGGCCAGGCTCACGCTGGGCTTGACCAGCCAGAAGCGCGTATTGGCCTTGAGGTATTGCTCGACATCCTTGTTCATCTCGATGGTGGCAATCACCCCGCGATTGCTGCCCTCGTCATCCAGGGCCAGGGTCTTGACCTTGCCCACGGGCATGCCTTTGTAGACCACTTCGGTCTTGTTGGCCTGGATACCTTCGCCGCTTTCAAAGCGTACCTGGATCTCGATGCCCGTCTGGGTGTAGGCACGCCATCCGAGCCAGCCGCCAATCACCAGGGCGATCAACGGCAGTACCCAAATGGCCGACCAGTTCGAAGCGGGGCGGGTTTTAGCCTTTGGCAAATCAGTCATGGTCGTCGTCCGACTCCGTGTTATCCCAAATCAGTCGGGGATCGAAAGTTACTGCGGCAAACATCGTCAAGATCACCACACTGGCGAACGCCACGGCACCGAGATTGGCCTCGATACTGGCAAGTCGCCCAAAGTTAACGACCGCCACCAGAATGGCGATCACGAAGATATCCAGCATGGACCAGCGACCGATGAATTCGATAAAGCGGTACATGATAATGCGTTGTCGGGCGGAAAGCGGCTGGTGACGCTGCACCGAGAATAGCAACAGGGCGATGCCCACCAGCTTGAAGGTCGGCACTAGGATACTGGCAATAAACACCACGGCGGCAATCGGGAACATACCGTGCTGAACCAGTTCGATCACGCCCGCCATGATAGTGCTCGGCGCACCCTGCCCCAGGGAGTTGATCGTCATGATTGGCAACAGGTTAGCCGGAATGTACAGAATTGCCGCAGTAATCAGCAAAGCCCAGGTGCGCATCAGGCTGTTCGGACGGCGGGCATGGACCAACGCACCGCAACGGGTGCAGGTTTGCTCGTCGGTCTCCGGGTCCTGCCTGTTGAGTTCGTGGCATTCGGTACAGATCAGAATGCCAGCATCAATCGCCCGCATGTTCGTCCTCCCCGGACAATGCCTGCCAGATTTGGTGAGGTGACATGACCACCTCCAGCAGCACCTGAACCATCAACAGGCTGACAAAGCAGGCCAGCCCCAGGCCTACACTGAGGGCGGCCATGTCGGCCAGCTTTACAATCGCCACCAGCACGCCCATCAGGTAGACCTCAAGCATCCCCCAATCGCGCATATGGTGATAAATACGGTAGAGCAACAGGCCGTAGCTGCGGCCTATGTTCCAGCGAATACTCAGCAGCACCGCCAGTTGGCACAGCAGCTTGAGCAACGGGATGCCCATGCTGCACAGGAACACCACCACCGCGACGCCTTGCATCCCGGTATTGAACAGGGCGACTACACCGCTCCAGACCGTGTCTTCAGAAGACTGCCCGAGTAGGTTGAGCTGCATGATGGGTAAAAAGTTCGCCGGGATGTACAGCAATAACGCTGCGATCACCAAGGCCAGGCTGCGCTCGACGACATTGTAGCGGTGGGCGTACATCTCATAACCACAGCGCGGGCATTGGGCCTTTTCACCGTGCGCAAGCTCTGGCTTGCGCATCAGCAAGTCGCACTCGTGGCAGGCAACCAGGTCCTCCAGCGGTAGGTCGGACACCTGGGTGGTATCAACCGGGTCGGACATATAGGGCTCTAAGTCTAAAATGATCAGGCGTCTATTCTAGTGTTCTGGTTGAGAAATAACTGTGCAAATTTGTCGGGATGAACAATGGTGTTATGCCAGCGCCTTTTCGACCGCCCAAAACAAAACCCCAACTGCTTTCGCAATTGGGGTTTCGGAATTTAATCTTGACGATGACCTACTCTCACATGGGGAAACCCCACACTACCATCGGCGATGCATCGTTTCACTGC
>NZ_JAAQWQ010000008.1:0-182270 GCF_012985565.1 Pseudomonas sp. WS 5010
GCGACATCAGCTATTACCTGATGCATCGGTACAACTGGATTAGACCGCATCAGTTCAATAATGGGCTGGCCCCGGCTCAGGCCGAGAAAAAACTTAACGTCGTGTCCGGGATTAGTTGACCACTACATGGTCGCCCTCTGTAGGAGCCGGCTTGCCGGCGATGGCGGCTGATAAGTCAGCACAAGGCTCAAAGGCCTCATCGCCGGCAAGCCGGCTCCTACAGGGGATATTCGTTGCTGACCTGATTCTGATGAGTCCCCATGAAAAGCAAATCCCCTGCCTGGCCGACACTCTCGCGGATGGTCGCCGCGCTGATCGGCGGCTACCTGTTTACCTATGCGTTTACCGCCGCCCTGGCGCGCCTGTTGCCCATGGACAAGGTAGATGCCCTGGTGGTCGCCAGCCTGCCCTCGTTCCTGATCTACACCCTGGCGATCCTCTGGGCCTTCGCCTGCCGCAACGCCTGGCGCGCGTGGGCCGGAATGGCCCTGGCGCTGCCCTTGGCCGCCATCGGCTTCTGGCCCCAATGGCGTGAGGTCCTGGGATGAAACACAAGACCCTGACCCAGGCCATGGCCTGGCTGCATACCTGGAGCGGGCTGGTGTTCGGCTGGCTGCTGTTTGCAATCTTCCTCACCGGCACCCTGGCGGTGTTCGACAAGGAAATCGACGGCTGGATGCGCCCGGAAATCCCCACCGCCACCCTGTCGCAAAGCGCTGCTGCGCAACAGGCCCTCGGCTATCTGGCGCGCCAGCATCCCGAGGCGCGCACCTGGAACATCGGCCTGCCCGGCGAACGCTCCGACACCCTGACCGTATCGGCCGGCGAACAACGGCGTGGCGGCGGCACCGCGCTCGACCCGCACACCGGCGAGCCGCTGGCCGTGCGCGAAACCGCTGGGGGCGGGTTCTTCTTCCGCTTCCACTTCACGCTAAACCTGCCGCGCGACCTGGGGATCTGGACGGTCGGCCTGGCTGCAATCGCGATGCTGGTGGCATTGCTCAGCGGAATCGTGATCCACAAGAAATTCTTCAAGGAATTCTTCACCTTCCGCCCGGCCAAGGGCCAGCGTTCATGGCTGGATGCGCACAACGCCACTGCAGTGCTGGTGTTGCCCTTTCACTTGATGATTACCTACACCGGGCTGGTGATTTTCTACCTGATCTACATGCCGGCGGCGGTGGACGCGCTGTTTGACGGCGACCGCGACAACCTCTTCCGCGCCTTGCGTGGCGCGCCCGCCGAGCACCAGGTACGCGGCGAACGCCCCAAGCACAGCGAGGCCGCCGAACTGACAGCGCTTGGCCCGGTGCTGGCCGAGGCCGAGCGCGCCATGGGGCCGGTGTCCAGCTTGTCGATCCACAATCCCGGACGCAGCGACGCACGGATCGAGGCGCGCCCGGTGCTGGGCAACCGCATCGAGTTGACCAAGGGCCAGAGCATGCTGTTTGACGGGGTCAGCGGTGAAGTCCTGCGCCAGCCGGCGGTCAGTCGGCCCAGCCTGCTGACCCAAAAGGTCATGGCCGGCCTGCACTTTGCGCAGTTTGGCGGCTATTCCATGCGCTGGTTGTACTTTGTCTGCGGCCTGGCCAGTTGCGCGATGCTGGCGACCGGCGTGGTGCTGTTTACCGTCAAGCGCCGCCGGCGCCACGATGGCGAAGGCGCGGTCGGCGCCCTGCTCTACCACATCGCCGAGCGGCTGAATGTGGCGGTGGTGGCCGGGCTGATAGTGGCGTGCGTGGCCTTGCTGTGGGCCAACCGCTTACTGCCGGTGGAACTGGCCCAACGCGGTGGCTGGGAGGTGCGGGTATTTTTCCTGGTGTGGCTGCTGAGTCTGGGCCACGCGATTGTCCGCCCCTGGCGCAGTGCCTGGCGCGAGCAACTGGGCTTGGCCGCCGCCCTGTGTATCACTCTGCCGGCCCTGAATCTGCTGGGGCAAAACCTGGGTGATTACGTCTACCTGGAATTGACCACCGTGGGCCTCGGCCTGCTGCTGGCCTGGCCGTGCTGGAAGCTGTACCAGGCGCCCAAGGAACGCAGCGCACGGCGCGTGGCCAAGCACGCCGTGGCGCAGGTCAATTGAGATGGTGTTGATAGTCGCGTTATTACTGGCCTGCGCGGGGATGGTGGGGTTGTGCCTTGGGTTGGAGCGCCATTACCAGCAACTCATGCGGCGCCTGCCCTCGCCGATGCTGCGACGTGGCCTGCGAGTGCTGGGCTGGGGGATGCTGGCGGCGAGTCTTGCCGTCAGCGTACTGGGTTGGGGCTGGGCCATGGGGCCGGTGGCGTGGTTTGGCTTGATGTCGCTGGCGGGGCTTGGCGTGGTGTTTCTGTTGCCGTATAGCACCCGTTGATTACCCAAAAAAACTTGTGGGGGCTGGGTTTGGGTACATATCCGTTGCTGCGGTCATGGCCACTTAGGGTTCCGCCCTTACGGCGGGTCACTTTCGGAAAAGAGCCCGGAGTGCCGGCCCAGCCAAAAGTCCACCAAAAGGGCTCCTGCCCCACCACTCGGTGCCTCGCCTAGGCTCGGCATGCCCCTGTAGGAGCTGGCTTGCCTGCGATAGCGGTGTATCAGTCGATGAATCTGTTGGCAGACCTGCCGTCATCGCAGGCAAGCCCGCTCCTACAGGGGGACGCGTACGCTTCGATGATCAGGTCGGCTGTCAGGCCGCCTCGCTTAGCTTGTGAAGGCGCCCCGTTAAACCACGCTGGCCGTCATCCGATATTGATTTGGGGGGGTAACCCGGCAGGACGCCGGGTTAGCCGCGCTGGGCCAGGGATGGCCCATCGCGGCGGCCCCCCAAATCAATGTCGGATGACGGGCACACCGAGCCTAGGCGAGGTGCCGAGTGGTGGGGCAAGAGCCCTTTTGGTTACTTTTGGCTGGGCCGGCACTCCGGGCTCTTTTCCAAAAGTGACCCGCCGTAAGGGCGGAACCAATAGCCGCCATGACCGCAGCAACGGATATGTACCCAAACCCCGCCCCCCCATCAGACCGCCTGGATCTCGCGCTTGAGGCTATCCATGTCGATCACAAAGCGATACTTCACATCACCCTTGAGCATGCGCTCATAGGATTCGTTGATGGCCTGGATATCAATCATCTCAATCTGCGAAACGATCCCGTGCCGGGCGCAGAAGTCCAGCATGTCCTGGGTCTCCTGGATGCCGCCAATCAATGACCCCGCCAGGCTGCGGCGCTTGAAGATCAGGTTGAACACCGAGGGCGATGGGTGTGGGCTGTCCGGCGCGCCCACCAGGGTCATGGTGCCGTCGCGCTTGAGCAGGTTGAGGAACACATCCAGGTCGTGGGGCGCGGCCACGGTGTTGAGGATGAAGTCCAGGCTATTGGCGACCTTGGCCATTTCGTCGGGGTTCTTCGACACCACCACTTCGTCGGCCCCCAGGCGCAGGCCGTCTTCGCGTTTGTTGGGCGAGGTGGTGAACAACACCACATGGGCGCCCATGGCATGGGCGATCTTCACCGCCATATGGCCCAGGCCGCCAAGGCCGACCACGCCGACTTTCTGCCCAGGGCCGACCTTCCAGTGGTGCAGCGGCGAATAGGTGGTGATGCCGGCACACAACAGCGGTGCCACGGCCGCCAATTGCGCCTCGTCGTGGGAGATGCGCAGGACGAACTGCTCCTTGACCACGATGTTGTCCGAATAGCCGCCAAAGGTGTTTTCGCCGCCAAACACCGGACCGTTGTAGGTGCCGGTAAAACCGTTCTCGCAGTACTGCTCCTCGCCTTCGGCGCAGGATTCACAGTGCTGGCAGCTGTCGACCATGCAGCCGACGCCGGCCAGGTCGCCGACCTTGAAGCGGCTGACATTCGCCCCCACCGCCGTCACCCGGCCGACGATTTCATGGCCCGGCACCGACGGATAGAGCGTGTTGTGCCACTCATTGCGCACGGTGTGCAGGTCGGAGTGGCAGACCCCGCAATAGAGGATATCGATCTGTACATCGTCGGCCCCGGGGGCGCGGCGCTCGAAGGTATAGGGCTTGAGGGCATCCTTGGCGTCACGGGCGGCGTAGCTGTAAGTCTTGGCCATTGCGGTCACCTCTTTGCGTCGACATTGAAGGTCAGTTGACCAGCATAGCCGCCCAAGCGTTCAACCGAAGTAAATCAGCGGTAGTTCAAACAAACACAGACCCTCTGTGGGAGCGGGCTTGTCGGATCGCCGCGAAGACGTCGGCCCAGCAAACATTGATGTTGACTGACCCACCGCTTTCGCGAGCAAGCCCGCTCCCACACAAGCCCACACACAAGGCCACGGTCAGTGAACCATCGCCCGGGTCACCAAAAAGCTCAGCAGTTGCGGCTCGTCATCCAGCTCAATGGCCTGCACCGGGCGCGGCAGGTTATCCAGTACGCTGCGCCAGAACGCCTGGGACACCTCGTCCTGGTCATAAAAGCGCACCAGCCAGTCGGCCTCGCCGCTGGTCAATACCTGGGTGGCCAGTGCTCGGCCTATGCCCTTGCGCCGATAGCGTTTCAAGATAAACAGGTCAGCCAGTTCCAGGGCGTTGATCCCCGGCAGTTCGCTGCGCTCGATCAACAGGAAACCGGCGATGTAGCCATCCACCAGCAGCAGATTGGCGCTCCATTGCGGGTCTTGCCAGTAGCGCGACAGGTGTTCTTCATGGATGTAGAAGCGGCCGTCCTGTTCGACGTCCTCTTGCTCCCAATCCGAGGATTCATAGGCATAGAACTGGTAGAGATTGCAGATCAGTTCGGCCTGTTCAGGGCCGGTCTGGATCAGTTCGACAGTGGTGTCACTCATGGCGGGGCTCACGCGGGCGGGGCGCCACAGTAGCGAAGGGTGGCGCCCCAGGCAAGCCGCTAGGCCTGCTGCTTGAGCAAGGGCTGCGCGCCCAACCACTGTCCCAGTTCGCGATGCACCTGCGGCGCCAGCAGTTGCCGGTCGGCCATCCATTGGTCGTTGAACACGGTGTCGAGGTACTTTTCGCCGCCATCGCACACCAGTGCCACGATCACGCTGTGGGCCGGCGCGTGCCGCGCCTCGCGCAGGGCCTGGTAGACCACTCCACCTGCCGAGCCGCCAAGCAGCAGGCCGTAATGCCGTGCCAGGTAGCGTGCGGTTTCAAAGGCCTGGGCATCACTGACGGTGAGGCCTTTATCAATCAGTTCGTAGTCGACCACGGCACCGATTTCCGCGCCCTCCGGGGTGCCGGTGCCGGACTGGTGATACGGCGCCCCGGGGCCGCCGAAGATCACTGAGCCGCAGGGCTCGACACCGATCACTTGCAGGCCGTGGGCATGGCGTTTCAACGCACGCGCGGTGCCGCACAGCGAGCCGCCGGTGCCCACGGCGCCCACCAGGTAGTGGATTTCAGCGCCGAGCACCGCACGCAGTTCCGCGGCCAGTTGCGTGTAGCCGTTGGCATTGGCCGGGTTGTGATGCTGGCGGGTCCAGTAGGCGCCCTGCTCCGTGGCGATACGCTCGGCGGTGGCATCGCGGTCGGCGGTGGCCAGCCCGCCACCGGGGTCGCCGACCCGCACCAGTTGCGCACCAAAGGCTTGCATCGCCCGCAGTTTGTCGGGGCTGGCGTGTTCGTCGACCACGGCGGTGAAGCGATAGCCGCGCTCGGCGGCCAGCAGCGCCAGGCCCAACCCGGTGTTGCCTGAGGTCGACTCGACAATCCGCCCACCCGGCTTGAGCTGCCCGCTGGCCTGCGCCTCGTCGAGCATTTGCCGGGCCATGCGGATCTTGGCGGTACCGGTGGGGTTGAATTGTTCCAGCTTGAGCAGCACGCAACTGCCGTTTTCGGTGACGCACAATTTGAGCAGCGGCGTATCGCCGATCAGTTCGGACAGGCAAGTCTTGATCATGACAACCTCTGGGCAGTATGAAAAACCGGCTCGGCGCTTACCCGGCCAGGGCCGCGACGGCGCGTTGCAGGCTGGCGAGAAACGCCTGGTTTTGTTGGGCCAGGCCCAGGGACACGCGGATAAAACCGGTGTACCCCGGCTCGCGCCAGGCCTTGACGATGATCCCGTCCTTGAGCAGTTCGTCGACCACTTCCAGGGCGTTGCACGCGGTGTCGATAAACAGGAAATTGGCCTGGGACGGTGCCACGCGAAACCCCGCCGCCTGCAACCCTTCGGTCAGCCGCTGGCGCTCGATGGCGACAAATTCTCGACTGCGCGCCACGTGTTCCTGATCGAGCCAGGCAGCCTTGGCGGCCTCCTGGGCCAGTTGATTGACGTTGTATGGCGTGCGCACCCGGTGCAGCGCATCGATCAGGCTTGGGTGCGAGGCAATGCCATAGCCGATCCGCAGCCCCGCCAGCCCATACGCCTTGGAGAATGTGCGCAGGACGATCCACGGCCGCGACTGCGCACCGAGGATCGCCAGGGCATCGGCGCCCTGCTCGACGAATTCGAAGTACGCCTCGTCGATCACCAACAAGGTGTCGGGATGGGCGGCGGAGATCAGTGCCGTCAGCTCAGCGCTGGACAGCGCGGTGCCCACCGGGTTGCAGGGGGTGCTCAGCATCAACAGCTTCGCCGGTTCCTTGAGGGCCGTGGCCCAGGCGTGCAGGTTGAAGCTGAAATCCGGGTTGAGCGGCACCTTGTCCAGCGTCGCGCCCATCATCAACGGCAGGCTTTCATGCAAGCTGAAGCAGGGTTGCTGGGTGACCACCCGGTCCTGGGGATCGAGCAGCGCCAGGCACAACAGCTCGAGGATATTTTCCGAGCCATTGCCGAGGATGATCCTGGCCGGATCCACATCCAACTGGCCGCCGATCAGGTGGCGCAGCGCCCGGCCAGTGGGGTCGGGGTAGCGCTCCAGCCCTGCCCCGCCCTGGCGTGCGAGCATGGCCGCGGCAGCCGGCGACATGCCCAGCGGGTTTTCGCAGTTGGACAGCTTCGTCACCATTGGCGTACCCATCTGGCGTGGGTCGGCGCCCGGGTCATACAGGGGCAAGCGCCGCACACTGGGCCGCACCAGCGCCTCGATGCGCTGTGCGGGGTTGTCTTGATGCATGGAACACCTCCTGGTCATGACAGTGCGATAGCGCCCGCGCGATCCAGCGCGTTGAGTTGGCGTTCAAACGAAACAATCAGCAGCAACGCCGTGGCCGCCAGGCCTATCGCCAAACCGGCCCACACGCCAAAGATCCCGTAGGGGCTGACAATGCCCAGTAACCAGGCAGCGGGCAGCCCCACCAACCAGTAGCCGAACAGGGAAATGCGCAGTGGCCCCGCCGTATCGCCGATGCCGCGCAGGATGCCGTTGCCGATGTTCTGGCTGGCGTCGAACACCTGCAGGACGATGGCGATCAACAAACCGGTGGTCGCCAGACGCACCGCATCCAGGTTGTTGGCGTGTTCGGTACTGATGAACAGGCCGATCACCTGTTCGGGCAGCAGTGCGTAGGGAATGGCAAACAGCAGCATGACTAGCAGCCCCAGCCCCAGGCCCAGGCGCCCCAGCTGCCGCGCGCGTTGATACTGCCCGGTGCCGCAGGCGTCGCTGATGTGGATCGAGGCGGCATGGGAGATACCCGCCGAAAACATGAACACGATGTAGATGATCTGGTTGAGCACGGTCTGCGCCGCCAGCGCTTCCATGCCCAGGGTGCCGATCAGCAGGGTCAGCACACTGAAAAACCCGGCCTCGCTGGCATAGGTCCCGGCAATCGGCAGCCCGAGCTTCCACACCGCCTTGATCGCCGCCGGCGAAAAACTCAAGTGCGAAAGCTTGAAGTAACCGGCCAGGCGCCGATGGGTCAGTACCACCGCGAAGAACATCAGGAACGACAGCAGGAACACCACGGCGCTGGTGATCGCCACCCCCGCCAGCCCGTAGGCCGGGACGCCGAACTTGCCGAACACCAGCACGTAGTTCAGCGCCGCCGTGAGGAAGATCGACACCAGGGTGATCGCCAGCAACGGCCCGGGGAATTTCAGGCCCACGGTAAAGTGGCGCAGCGCCTGGAACCACAGGCAAGGCAGCAGGCCGGGAGCAATGATCAGCAGGAAATCCATGGCATTGGCCACCACGCTGGCATCCTGGCCCAGCCAGGTCAGCGGCTGGCGCAACCCCAGCAACACCCCCATAAACACCAGGCCACTGACGGTCGCCCAGAACAGCCCCGCCACCAACAGCGCCCGCACCTGGGCTTCATCGCCCTGGGCATTGGCCTGGGCCACCAGGTTGCTGACGCCGGTGACCAGGCCAGTGCCGGTGGTGCGCAACTGGTTGAACAGCGCGATGGCCAGGCCACCGGCGGCCAGCTCCTTGGCACCCAGCATGCCGAGCACCACGATGTCGATGGTGGTCAGGGCCACGTAGGCCAGGTTGGTCAGGATCAGCGGCAACGCCAGCAACAGCAGGGCCCGGCTGTCGGCGCGCCAGGCGCCGGGTTGTGCGGCAGTCAGGCCGACCATAGTTGGACCCTCTGCCCACGGTTCTGCGCCAGGGCGCGGTCGGCCATCAGGCGGCCGAGGGCGACGTCGGTCACCACCATGCCGCTGTTGTAAGCGAACACCACATCGCTTGGATCGCGACGTGCGGGCGCCAGGCCCAGGAGAATGTCCGGCAGTTCGGCGTCTACCTCGGGCAGGCTGCCGTCGGCGGCGGCCAGGTCGGCGCTGGTGACTTGCATCTGCGCGGTGTCGGTGGCGATTAGGTAATCGGCGCCGTGCAGCACGTCGGCGTCGATGCCATAGCCGACCAGCACCGCCACGGCGCCCGGCTTGAGCCACGCCCGCTGCACTTGCTGGCGTGCCGAAAGCCCGGCCACGCCAAGGATGATATCGGCCTCGCCCGCCGCCGCCGGCAGGTCATCGACCACGATCACGTCGCGCAGCGGGTAGTGTTTGCGCAGGTTGTCCTGCACCGCGCGCAGGCCCTCGGCGTAGTGCCCGTAGACATACAAACGCTCCAGGTCCGGCATGGCCGCGAGCAACATGGGCAACGCCACCTGGCCCTGCACGCCGGTACCGACCACCAGGGCACTGCGGGCATCCGGGCAGGCGGCCCGGGCCATCAGCGCCGAGGTGGCCGAGGTGCGCAGCGGGCCGAGCTTGACCACGTCCATCAAGGCAATCGGGCGGCCGGTGCGGTCATCACACAGGAAGATAAACGAGTGGAACTGATAGGCGTCGCGAGCGCGCTGCGGGTCATGCTCGTAGACCACCTTGAAGCCCACGGTGTGGCTGGCGCCATCGCGGCCGACCATCGAGTAGCTGATGGAGTGGCGGTCCGCAGGTTCGACAATGGTCTTGAGCGGGTTCTGCGAGTCGCCGCTGCGCAAGGCCTTGTACGCCTGCTCGACCACCTGCAGCACTTCACGGTAACTCACCCCCAGGTCTTCGAGCGCAGCCTGGGGCAGCACCCATAGGTCGGCGGGGGCTGCGGGTTTATTCAAACTGTTCACTCGGGGCTCCTTGTTGAATGCGCTCAAGCCAGGCTGTCCAGCTTCCAGCGCAGGTAGGGGTTGCGCAGCTCCAGCACCACTTTGTGTGGCAATGGCGCTTCGTGAAACGGCGACTCGTTGGAGTCCATCTGATAGCCGGCGGTATTGAGGTAGATAAGCAAGTCACCCGCCTGGATCGGGTAGTCGAAGGCGACTTTGCGCCAGGTCAGCATGTCCGACTCCAGGCAGGTGGACCCGCCAATACACGCGACAAAAGGCGACCGCGACCGTGGCGAGGCCGGCACCAGCAGCGGGTCGGGCAAGAATTCGCTGTTGAACCACTGCTCGGAGAGGTTGAAGCTGCTGCCCTGCACGGTGACCTGGGCATAGCCGTCGCAGGCCGTGCGGTCCTTGACGCCCTGCACGCGGAACACGCTGATACCGGCCTGGTCGAGCAAGGCGCGGCCGGGTTCGATGATCAGCCGCACGCCCTGTTCGATGACCTTTTGCGCCAGGCTCAGGCCGGGGCCCACGGGCGTGGCGAGGACATCGTCAAGGGCCTCGGCGCCGGCGCGTGGCGCACCATAGGGATAGAAGCCGGCGAAGCCCTTGTCGCTGTGGTAGCGCTCGGCGCAGTCCTCGGCCATAAACGCCTGCCACTGCGCCGGGTCGACATAGCGCACGGCAAAGCCACCGCCCAGGTTGACCGTGCGGCAGTTGTCCAGCTCACTGGCCTGGCACAGGTCGACCAAGTGGCTGGCGACGTGCGCACGCTGCGCGGTGTCATAGCCACCAAGGTGAAAGGAAAAGCCTTGCAGATCCAGGTTCGCCACATGCTTGCGGCAAAACACCAGGGCCTGGTCACACTCCCGTGGATTGAGGCCGAAGCGGCTGTGGGGCTGGCTGGCAGGGCAATAGCGCAACAACAGGCGCGCCCGTTGGCGCAGGGATAACGCCAATTGCTGGATACGCAGCAACTCCTCCAGCGAATCCACCGCCAGCAGGCACTGGTGACTCAAACTCAACCCAAGCAATTGATCGCTTTTACGCGGCCCGGACACGCCGATCTCACGGCCGGCCACCCCGCCCGCCAGGGCCTTTTGCAGCTCGCCGACGCTGGCCACATCCAAGCCAATCGCACATTGCGCGCAGGCCTGGGTGAAGCAGTTGGCCTTGTTGGCCTTTTTGGCAAACAACAGGCTGCCGCGCACCTGGGCCTGGGTAAAGCTGTGCTGGAAGGCTTCGACATTGGCGTGAAATACCTGCGGGCACAGCAAGTGCAGCGGCGAGCCAAGGCCATCGACCAACTCGGTCAAGGTACCCGCGTGCCGCTCAAGCAGGCGCTCGACCCACAGGTGGCGCAGGCCGGGCAATGAGCTGGAATACGTCATGGTTCTAGAACTCGAACTTGGCCGACAGGAACACTTCGCGCTCGCGCCCCACATCCAGCCCGCCCTGGTAATAGGCGCTGGCGTAGTAGTACTTGTTGGTCAGGTTCTTGCCGTGCAGGCGGTAGGTCACCGGGGTATCCGCCAGTTTCGAGCGGTAGCTGATACCGGCGTCGAGCAAGGTGTAGCTGGGGATGTAGCCGCTGTTCTGCGCATCCACCGGGCGGCTGCCGACGTAGCTGACGGTGCTGTCCAACGACAGGCCGGGCACAGCGGCCACGGTGTACAAGGCACCGACCGCGCCTTTCCACTTGGGCACGCTTTCGGTGCGTTTGCCGTCCACGGTGACGTCATCCACATCTTCCATGCGCGTGGCCAGGTAGGCGGCGTTGGCGCTTAGAGTCAGGGCATTAGTGACGCGGTTGGACAGGGTCAGCTCGGCGCCACGGTGGTGGAATTCACCGTTGCTCACATAAGTGTTGCTGGTGTTCAGGTAACTGGCCTTGCGCCGGATATCGAACACCGCCAGGCCCAGGTTCAGGCGATCATTGAGGTCCAGCTTCAGGCCCACCTCGTATTGCTGGGACTCGATGGCGTCGGTGGGCTGGTTGGCGTTGGTCGCGTTATAGGGGGCGTAGTCGCCCTTTTCAAAGCCTTTGGAGTAGCTGACGTAAGTCATCACGCTGTCCCAGGGCCGGTAGATCAGCGCAGCGCTGGGCACGAATACGTCATGGCTTTGCGAAGGTGCGATGGCCGAGAGTTGATCCGCGCGGTACCAGATATAACGCCCGCCGAGCATCACCTGGAATTGCTCGGTGAGGGAAATCAGGTCGCTGGCAAAGACCGAGGTTTCCTTGATGGAAGACACAAAATCGGTGGGCCGTTCCGGGCCGAAATGCCACTTGGGCGGATTGACCGGGTGGCGGATATTGCCCACCGATACATCGCCGATGCCGATGCCGGGAGTGCCGCTGTCCACCGAATCCCAGAACGGGCTGACGTCCTTGAACTGCTTGTAGCCGGTGCCGAAGAACACGTCATGATAGATGTTGCCGGTGGCGAACTTGCCGGCCAGGTACGACTGCAGCGACCAGGTGCTGAACACTTCGCCACGGGACACGTAAAAGTCGGCCGAGCCGATATCGCCGTTGGGCTTGATCCCGAACAGGTCGTTATAGCCGCCGTGGCGCTCGACCCGCGAGTAGTTGCCCTGGGTCACGGAGGTCCAGTTGTCGTCCAGTTCGTACTCGAACTTGGCATCGAGGTTGGCGCCTTCGGTCTGGTGACGGAACCAGGAGCCGGTCAACAGATCGCGGCGATTGACCTTGGGCGGCAGCACATAGCTGGACGGGTCCAGCGGGTTGGCGCGACCACTCTGGTCGGCACGCAGCAACGGGTCGGAGACCGTGGACTTGCGCGACCAGTCGGCATTCAGTTGCAACAGTGCGCGATCGCTCAGACGCAAGTCGGTGGCCAGGCCGATAAACTTGCGCTCCATGTCGCGGGCATGATCGAAGTCGCCGTTTTTCTCGTAGCCGGCATTCAGGCGATAGCCAAAGGCGCCATCGTTGAACGAATCGCTGGTATCAATCGCCACGTAGCGGCCGAGCAACGAGGAGCCTTGCACGCTGACATTGAGCAGCGGCTCCAGGGTCGGGCGCTTGAGGATGTAGTTGATGGTGCCGCCCGGCGAGTTGAAGCCGTAGAGGAAACCCGACGGGCCCTTGAGCACGTCGATGCGCTCAACGTTTTCCAGGGGCACGTCGTGGTGCGGGGCCAGGGTCAGGCCATCGCGGCGGATGGTGTTGAAGTTGTCCATGGCAAAGCCGCGCAGGCGGAAGTTGTCAAAGCCGCTGCCGCCCGACGAACTGAGCACCGAAGGGTCGAGGCTCAGCACATCCACGGCGGTGCGCGCGGAGCTGTCGGCGATGGTCTTGCTGGAGTAGCTCTGGATGGCCAGGGGGATCTCCATGGCGTCCTTGGCGCCGAAGCCACCGGCGTTGACTTCCAGGGCCTTGTTCAGCGGCGCACTGACCCGCGTGGCTTCAAGCTCGGTGACCGACTCTTCACGTTCCAGCGCCGCGACGGCGGGCAAGCCGGTGAGCGAGGACATCAGGCCTACTGCCAACAACGTCGAAAACCCTGGAGCTACCCCGTGCAACTGGTTCATCTGCAATCCCTTGAGCCGAAAATAAACGTATCGACCTCAAGCCCGGCAACACTTGAGAATCGATCTCAAAAGATACAATATAACGTTTCTTTTAGCCTGGCAATCGCACGATCATTCAATACCCGTTCTCACGTGGCACTTAATGTCAGGCTTCGATCACCAGAGATGACTGCCATGCCCTCCTACACCGCCATCAACTTTGCGCAAAAATACAGCCTGTTCAGCGAGCAATGGACACCCAAGGTCATCGCGCAGATGAACGACTACCAATTCAAGGTGGTGAAGATCGAGGGGGATTTTATCTGGCACAGCCACGCGGACACCGACGAGACCTTTATCGTCCTCGAAGGCGCGCTGCGCATTGATTTTCGCGATGGCGCGGTACAGATCGGCACCGGCGAGATGTTTGTGGTGCCCAGGGGCGTCGAGCACAAACCGTATGCCGACGGCGAGGTGAAGTTGCTGCTGGTCGAACCCTGCGGCGTGTTGAACACCGGCAATCAGGGCGGCGAGCGGACCCAGCAGAATGATGTGTGGATCTAGATCACCACGTTGCGGATAAAGCGCACCGCCACTGGGCCCTCATTGCGATAGGCATGGGGCTGGTGGCTGGGAAACATAAAGAACTCGCCGGCGGCGATGGTGGTTTCGACGTCATCCACTACCAGGGTCAGGCTGCCCTCGAACACGAACAACTGCTCGCTCCAGCCTTCCAGGTCTGGGTCCGGGCAATAGCGATCGCCCGGTTCCAGGCGCCATTCCCATAGCTCCACCTCACGCCGGGCGGTGGCCTTGGCCAGCAATACGGCCTTGCTGCCATCGATCTCACCGGCCCAGGCCAGTTCGTTGATGCGGCTGTGGTCACGGGCGTCGGGGGCCTGGATCAGGTCGCTGAAGGCCACGTCCAGGGCTTCGGCCACGCGGTCGAGGGTGGACAGGCTGACGTTCTTTTCACCCGCCTCGATGGCCACCAGCATGCGGCGGCTGACCCCGGACTTTTCTGCCAGGGCTGTCTGGCTCAGTTCGGCCGCGTGGCGCAGGCGTCGAACGTTCTGGCTGACGTGCTGCAGGACCGAGGCCCGTTGCGGATTTTCTTTGTGCACTATATTGCTCACTCGGTGGGGTTGCGCAGTATACTGCCCAGCTGCGGCGCATTGTGCGTTCCGCGCCCTTCCTGTGCAAGACCAGAGCCGCCATGACCACCTCGACCGCCTCCCCATTGTTTTCCCGCTTCAGCAAAGCCGAATGCGTGCTGGTGCTGATCACCATGATCTGGGGCGGCACGTTTATCCTGGTGCAACATGCCATGACCGTCAGCGGGCCGATGTTCTTCGTCGGCTTGCGCTTTGCCGCGGCGGCACTGGTGGTCGGCTTGTTTTCCCTGCGCAACCTGCGTGGCCTGACACGTTTTGAGCTCAAGGCCGGCGTGTTTATCGGCACCGCGATCATGTTTGGCTACGGCCTGCAAACCATTGGCCTGCAGACCATCCTCAGCAGCCAGTCGGCGTTTATCACCGCGCTCTACGTGCCCTTTGTACCGCTGCTGCAATGGCTGGTGCTGGGACGGCGCCCGGGGTTGATGCCGAGCATTGGCATCATGCTGGCCTTCGCCGGCCTGATGCTTTTGACCGGACCGGCCGGCGCATCGTTGAATTTCAGCCCCGGCGAAATCGCCACTTTGATCGGTGCTATCGCAATTGCCGCCGAAATCATCCTGATCAGCGCCTATGCCGGCCAGGTGGATGTGCGCCGGGTGACCGTGGTGCAACTGGCCACCGCCTCGTTGCTGTCGTTCCTGCTGGTAGTGCCCACGGGCGAGGCATTGCCGGACTTTTCCTGGGTACTGCTGTTCAGCGCCGTGGGCCTGGGCCTGACCAGCGCGGTGATTCAACTGGCGATGAACTGGGCGCAGAAAAGCGTCTCGCCCACCCGCGCCACCCTGATCTATGCCGGTGAACCGGTGTGGGCCGGGATAATCGGGCGGATTGCCGGCGAGCGTTTCCCGCCGATTGCCATGCTCGGCGCGGTGTTGATTGTGGCGGCGGTGATTGTCAGCGAGATAAAGACGCGGGAGCAAAAGCCCGTTTCCCTATAGGAGCCGGCTCCTACAGCGCGACAGATAGGGGTTTTCGGTCCATCTTGTAGGATCCTGCCACAGGTTGCCGTTTGGTAATCCGGTTTCCGGCACGTATGATGCATCCCAAACCACCGCAGATTAGAAGCCTATGTCCCTGATAGTTCTACTGCTTCTGCCTTTCATCGGCAGCTGTCTGGCGGCCTTGCTGCCGCATAACGCACGTAATACTGAATCCCTGCTGGCCGGCCTTGTGGCTCTGGTCGGTACCGTACAAGTCGCCCTGCTCTACCCCCAGATCGCCGACGGTGGCGTGATCCACGAAGAATTTTCCTGGCTGCCCAGCCTGGGCCTGGACTTCGTGTTGCGCATGGATGGCTTTGCCTGGCTGTTCTCGATGCTGGTACTGGGCATCGGTAGCCTGGTGTCTTTGTACGCCCGCTATTACATGTCGCCGGATGATCCGGTGCCGCGTTTCTTCGCGTTTTTTCTGGCGTTCATGGGCGCGATGCTCGGGTTGGTGATCTCCGGCAACCTGATCCAGATCGTGTTTTTCTGGGAACTGACCAGCCTGTTCTCGTTCCTGTTGATCGGCTATTGGCACCACCGCTCCGATGCGCGCCGGGGGGCCTATATGGCGCTGATGGTCACCGGTGCAGGCGGGTTGTGCCTGCTGGCGGGGGTCATGCTGCTCGGCCATGTCGTCGGCAGTTACGATCTGGACCAGGTGCTCGCCGCCGGTGACCAGATCCGTGCCCACTCCCTCTACCCCATCCTGCTGACGCTGATCCTGATCGGTGCCCTGAGCAAAAGCGCGCAATTCCCCTTCCACTTCTGGCTCCCCCACGCCATGGCCGCACCGACACCCGTGTCGGCCTACCTGCACTCGGCCACGATGGTGAAGGCCGGCGTGTTCCTGCTGGCCCGCCTGTGGCCCTCGTTGTCGGGCAGCGAAGAGTGGTTCTGGATGGTCGGCGGTGCCGGCGCCCTGACCCTGTTGCTCGGCGCGTATTGCGCGATGTTCCAGAACGATCTCAAGGGCCTGCTGGCCTACTCCACTATCAGTCACCTGGGCCTGATCACCCTGCTGCTGGGCCTCAACAGCCCGCTGGCCGCCGTCGCCGCCGTGTTCCATATCCTCAACCACGCTACGTTCAAGGCCTCGCTGTTCATGGCCGCGGGCATCATCGACCACGAAAGCGGCACCCGCGATATCCGCAAGCTCAGCGGCCTGGTGCGCCTGATCCCGTTTACCGCGACCCTGGCCATGGTCGCCAGCGCCTCCATGGCCGGGGTGCCGTTGCTCAACGGCTTCCTGTCCAAGGAAATGTTCTTCGCCGAGACGGTATTCATCTCCTCGACCCAGTGGGTGGAAATCGCCCTGCCGGTGATCGCGACCATCGCCGGCACCTTCAGCGTGGCCTATGCCTTGCGCTTCACCGTGGATGTGTTCTTCGGCCCGGCCGCCACCGACCTGCCGCACACGCCCCACGAACCGCCACGCTGGATGCGCGCACCGGTCGAGTTGCTGGTGTTTACCTGCCTGCTGGTGGGGATCTTCCCGGCCCAGGTGGTCGGTTCGATCCTCGCCGCTGCCGCCCTGCCGGTGGTCGGCGGCGTGTTGCCCCAGTACAGCCTGGCGATCTGGCACGGCTGGAACGCCCCGATGATCATGAGCCTGGTGGCCATGACCGGCGGCGTGGTCCTGTACCTGCTGCTGCGCAAGCAACTCAAGCGCGGGCGCTTCAAGTACCCGCCGATCATCAGCTACTTCAACGGCAAGCGCATGTTCGAGCGCTGCCTGGTGGTGATGATGCGTGGCGTGCGCAAGGTCGAGAAACGCATCAGCACCAAGCGCCTGCAAACCCAATTGTTCCTGCTGGTGCTGGTGGCGGTGATCGCCGGGATGATCCCCATGCTGGGCAGCAGCCTGAGCTGGGGCGACCGGCCGAAGATCCCTGGCTCCATCGTGTTCGTCACCCTGTGGCTGCTGGCGATTGCCTGCGCCCTGGGCGCCGCCTGGCAAGCCAAGTACCACCGGCTGGCGGCCCTGACCATGGTCAGCGTGTGCGGCCTGATGACCTGCGTGACTTTTGTCTGGTTCTCCGCGCCGGACCTGGCGCTGACGCAACTGGTGGTCGAGGTGGTGACGACGGTATTGATCCTGCTGGGCCTGCGCTGGCTGCCACGGCGGATCGAAGAGGTCTCGCCACTCCCCAGTTCGTTGCGCAAGGCGCGCATTCGCCGCTTGCGCGACTTGCTGCTGTCGACCGTGGTCGGTGGCGGCATGGCGCTGTTGTCCTATGCGATGCTCACCCGCCAGACCCCCAACGATATTTCCTCGTTCTACCTCAGCCGCGCCCTGCCTGAAGGCGGCGGCAGCAATGTGGTGAATGTGATGCTCGTGGACTTCCGGGGTTTCGATACCCTGGGCGAAATCACCGTGCTGGGCGCGGTGGCCTTGACGGTGTATGCGCTGCTACGGCGCTTCCGCCCGCCCAAGGAAAGCGAGCAACTGCCCGCGCAACAGCGGCTGTTGGCGCCGGACGTGGACACCGACCTGGTCAACCCACGCCAAGCCAGCGACACCGCCCTGGGCTTTATGATGGTGCCCGCGGTGCTGGTGCGCCTGCTGCTGCCGATTGCCCTGGTGGTGTCGTTCTACCTGTTCATGCGCGGCCACAACCAGCCGGGCGGCGGTTTTGTCGCCGGGCTGGTGATGTCGGTGGCGTTTATCCTGCAATACATGGTCGCCGGCACCCAGTGGGTCGAGGCGCAGATGAACCTGCGGCCGATGCGCTGGATGGGCTTCGGACTGTTGTCGGCAACCCTGACCGGGCTTGGCGCGCTGTTCTTCGGCTACCCGTTCCTCACCACCAGCACCCTGCACCTCAGCTTGCCGGTGCTGGGCGACATCCATATCGCCAGCGCGCTGTTTTTTGACGTGGGTGTGTACGCCATGGTGGTCGGCTCGACCCTGCTGATGCTCACCGCCCTTGGCCACCAATCGGTGCGGGCCCATAAACCCGGCAACCAGGCGAAAGCCGCCGCCACGCCACCACAAGGAGCTGCTGCCTGATGGAAGAAGTCATCGCAATTGCCATTGGGGTCCTGGCGGCCTCCGGCGTCTGGCTGGTGCTGCGGCCACGGACGTTCCAGGTGGTGATGGGCCTGTGCCTGTTGTCCTATGGGGTCAACCTGTTCATCTTCAGCATGGGCAGCCTGTTTATCGGCAAGGAACCGATCATCAAGGACGGCGTGCCCCAGGACCTGCTCAATTACACCGATCCCCTGCCCCAGGCCCTGGTGCTGACGGCGATTGTGATCAGCTTCGCCATGACCGCGCTGTTCCTGGTGGTGCTGCTGGCGTCCCGGGGCCTGACCGGCACTGACCATGTGGACGGCCGGGAGCCCAAGGAATGAGCTGGATGAACCAACTGATCATCGCGCCGATCCTGCTGCCGTTGCTGACCGCTGCGTTGATGATGATGCTGGGCGAGAAACACCGCCCGCTCAAGGCCAAGATCAACCTGCTGTCGAGCATGACCGGCCTGGGCATCGCGATGTTGATGCTGTACTGGACGCAACAAGGCGGCCCCGCCTCCATCGGCGTCTACCTGCCGGGCAACTGGCAGGTGCCGTTCGGCATCGTGCTGGTGGTGGATCAACTGTCGGCCCTGATGCTGGTGCTCACCGGGATCATCGGCGTCAGCGCCCTGCTGTTCGCCATGGCCCGCTGGGACCGCGCCGGCACCAGTTTCCATGCGCTGTTCCAGATCCAGTTGATGGGCCTCTACGGTGCCTTCCTCACCGCCGACCTGTTCAACCTGTTCGTGTTCTTCGAGGTGCTGCTGGCCGCGTCCTACGGCCTGATGCTGCACGGTTCGGGCCGGGCGCGGGTGTCGTCGGGGCTGCATTACATCTCGATCAACCTGCTGGCTTCGTCGCTGTTCCTGATTGGTGCGGCGCTGATCTACGGGGTCACCGGCACCCTGAATTTCGCTGACCTGGCGCTCAAGATCCCGCTGGTCCCGCAAGCCGATCGCGGCCTGCTGCATGCCGGCGCGGCGATCCTCGCCACCGCGTTCCTGGCCAAGGCCGGCATGTGGCCTTTGAACTTCTGGCTGGCGCCGGCCTACTCCTCGGCCAGCGCGCCGGTAGCGGCGATGTTTGCGATCATGACCAAGGTCGGCGTGTACACCGTGTTGCGCCTGTGGACCCTACTGTTTTCCGGGCAAGCCGGCGCCTCGGCGCTGTTTGGCGGCGACTGGCTGGTGTACGGCGGCATGGCCACCATCCTCTGCGCCGCCCTGGCGATGCTCGCCGCCCAGCGCCTGGAGCGCATGGCCAGCCTGAGCATCCTGGTCTCGGCGGGCATCCTGCTGTCGGCGGTAGGCTTCGCCCAGCCCAGCCTGACGGCCGGCGCGCTGTTCTACCTGGTCAGCTCGACCCTGGCGTTGAGCGCGCTGTTCCTGCTGGCCGAACTGGTCGAACGCTCGCGCTCGGCCAACGAGCTGCCCCTGGACGATGAAATCGAAGTGTTGCCACGGCCAGTCGAATCCCTGCACCCGCCCAAGGGCACCAACCTGGACGATGAGCAAAAGGCCGTGGTCGGCCAGGTCATCCCGTGGACCATGGCGTTCCTGGGCCTGAGCTTTATTGCCTGCGCCCTGCTGATCATCGGCATGCCGCCGCTGTCGGGGTTTATCGGCAAGCTCAGCCTGCTCAGCGCGCTGATCAACCCGCTGGGCCTGGGCCAGGCCGTGGATGCGCCGATTCGCCCGGCAGCCTGGGGCCTGGTGGCGTTGTTGATATTCTCGGGCCTGGCCTCGCTGATCGCTTTTGCGCGCCTGGGCATCCAGCGCTTCTGGACCCCAGAAGAGCGGCCCTCGCCGCTGCTGCGCCGCTTTGAGTGCATCCCGATCTTCGTCTTGCTTGGCCTGGCGATTGGCCTGACCTTCAAGGCAGAAATGCTCATGCGCTTTACCCAGGACACTGCCGCCAGCCTGAACAACCCCGAGCACTACGTCATGGCCGTCATGGCCACGCGCCCGGTGCTCAGCCCGCAAGCCCAGGCCGCCGCCGTGGAGGTGCAGCCATGAAGCGCCTGTTCCCTGCCCCGTTACTGTCATTGGCGTTGTGGGTGCTGTGGCTGGTGCTGAACCTGTCGATCAGCCCCGGCAACCTGCTGCTGGGGGCGCTCCTGGGCCTGCTCGCGCCGCTGATGATGGCGCCGCTGCGCCCACTGCCGGTGCGTATCCGCCGCCCAGGGGTGATCATTGGCCTGTTTTTCCTGGTCGGGCGCGATGTGATCATCTCCAACCTGCACGTGGCGTGGGGCGTCTTGACCTGCGGCACACGGCCGCCGCGCTCGCGTTTTGTCAAAATCCCCCTGGACCTGCGTGACGCCAACGGCCTGGCGGTGCTGTCGATGATCACCAGCGTGACCCCCGGCACCGTGTGGTCGGAACTGGCCCTGGACCGCAGCATCCTGTTGCTGCACGTGTTCGACCTGGATGACGAAGTGCAGTTTATCGAGCACTTCAAGCAGGCCTACGAACGGCCCCTGATGGAGATCTTCGAATGAGTGCCCTGCTCGCCAATGCGATCCTGTTGAGCCTGTTCCTGTTTTCCCTGGCCATGGTCCTGACCCTGGTGCGCCTGTTCAAGGGCCCCTCGGCCCAGGACCGGGTCCTGGCCCTGGACTACCTGTATATCCTGGCGATGCTGATGATGCTGGTGCTGGGCATTCGCTATGCCAGTGATACCTACTTCGAGGCGGCGCTGCTGATTGCGCTGTTCGGCTTTGTCGGCTCGTTTGCCTTGGCCAAATTCCTGCTGCGTGGTGAGGTGATCGAATGATCAATGTCAGTGAACTGCCACTGTGGGTGGAAATTATCGTGGCGATCCTGCTGCTGCTCAGCAGCCTGTTTGCGTTGATTGGTGCGCTCGGGCTGTTGCGGATGAAGGATTTTTTCCAGCGCATGCACCCACCGGCGCTGGCTTCGACCCTCGGCGCATGGTGCGTGGCGCTGGCGTCGATTATCTACTTCTCGACCCTCAAGTCCGGGCCGGTGCTGCATGGCTGGTTGATCCCGATTTTGCTGTCGATCACCGTGCCGGTAACCACCCTGTTGCTGGCGCGCACGTCGTTGTTTCGCAAGCGCATGGCGGGGGAAAATGTACCTGCCGAGGTCAGCAGCCGCAGGGCTGACAGCGGTAGCTGATCCCTCTGAATGTACGCGGTAAACAATGTGGGAGCGGGCTTGCTCGCGAAGGCCGTGGGTCAGTCAACATCAATGTTTGCTGGGCCGACGTCTTCGCGGCGATCCGACAAGCCCGCTCCCACATTTGGCCCTGCATACCGTCAGTCAGGTCCAGGCGACGACCAGCAACCCCGTCCCCAACACCAGGCACAATGGCGAATAGAAAAACGTATCCAACCGCGCGAACCGTGACCCGCCGACTTTCTTGAAAAACCCCACCAGCTCCGAATCACCAATCGCCCGCCCAAACATGATCAGGGCAATCGCGCTGATCCCCCATTGCAGGGCCTGATGCCCCACTGGCTGGAAGAACAGCCCCGCCCGCAGGCACACCAACACGGCAATCAGCACCAGCCCCACGGCCACCAGGAACGTACCCAGCGCCGACGCCTTGAACGCCGGCCGTGGCCCGCTGGCGAATTCGCCGGGCAGTTGCGGGATCGCTACGCTGCTGCCCAGCTTGCCGCCTGCGGCCCAGTACACATGGATCATGCTGATAAACGCAAATACCCCGACGACCCACCTCGCAATGACAAAGCTCATGGTTGGATACCCCTGGAAAAGTGCGAAAGAGGATAGTCCTTTTCAGATTTTTTGCAGGCATTTAGTCGTCTGGTGATAAAGTGCCGCCCCATGAAACTCGCCCGTGCCGACCGCTCGTTGATTGCCTGGATGCTCTATGGCTGCGTCCTGTTCAACGTGTTCGCCTGCAGTATTGGCCATGGGCAAATGGTCGGCATGCAGCTCAACGGCATTGGCGGCCAGTTCTGTACCGTAGACCCCCGCACCCAGGCGCCAGCCCCCGTAAACACGGGCGATCAGTCGCTACCCACGCTGTCCAAGGCCTTCGGTTGCCCGCTGTGTTCCACCGGCGGCATGGGCCCGGCGCTCAACTCCAGCCTTAACGTTGCGGTACTGCCCCAGCCTCACGCGCCACCGCCGGCGGTGGTACTCACCGCTGATATTCCCACCCGCTTCACCTGGCCTGCGGCTAATCCGCGCGCCCCGCCTGCCTACGCCTGATACCTGCGCTTTTTGATCCGCACACCGCGCGGCTTCCCCAGGGAAGCGCGGGCGGCTGTGCGCTGCTTTCAAGCCCTGCTTTTCAGGATTTATCGATGAAACATTTACCTCTATTGGCGGGCCTGTTCGGCTGCCTGCCTTTTTGCGCCTGGGCCCTTGAGCTGGCCCCCACCACCATCGACGGCGCCGCCGCCAACGAGCCGGGCCTGGCTCTGGACCAATCCAGCGGCATGGCCTCGCGCCTGGGCCTGAGCGTGCGGGAAACCCCGGCCTCGGTCAGCATCGCCGACCGCAACGATATCGAGCGCCGTGGCGCCAAGACCTTCCAGGATGCGGCCAACACCCTGCCTGGGGTCAACGCCAGTGCGCCGCCGGGGTTTGGCGGGTTTATTTCCTATCGGGGCTTTACCAGCAGCCAGATCACCCAGATGTTCAATGGCATCAACGTCGCCGGTGGCCTGGCACGGCCCGTGGACGCATGGATTTATAACCGGGTGGAGCTGGTGGGCGGTCCCTCCTCGTTGATCAACGGCGCCGGCTCCGTGGGCGGCTCGCTGAACTACGTGACCAAGCTGGCCACCCGCGAGGAGCAGGCCGTCGAAGGCCAAATCAACTACGGCAGCTACGACACCACCGGCATCGCCCTGGGCCTCAACCACGCCCTGACCGAGCCCGGTGCCGAGGTCCAGCACTACGCGCGCCTGGATGTCAGCCGCAACACCAACCATACCCATATCGACCGCCAGCAACGCGATGCCTGGAGCGTGGCCTTTTCCCTGCTCAGCGACCTCACGCCCAACCTGTCCCATACCCTGGCCCTGGAGTACCAGGACGAACACGAGGACAGCCCATACTGGGGCACCCCGGTGCTCAATCCCAAGGCCGGCGAGCTGAAAATCGACAGGCACAACCGCTTCAACAACTACAACGTCGCCGATGGCCGCTACGAACAACGCACGATCTGGGCCCGGTCGATCATCGATTACCGGATCAACGACAGCACCACCCTGCGCAACACCCTCTATCACCTGGACAGCCAGCGCGACTACCGCAACCTGGAGACCTACCAGTACGACGCCGATAACAGCCTGGTGAACCGTTCGACGGCCTATCAGGTGCGCCATCAGGGCGAGCAGGACGGCAACCAGTTCGAGCTGCGCCATGACAGCAGCGTGTTCGGCCTGGCCAGCACCTGGTCCGGCGGTTTCGAATACAAGGTCAACAGCACCACCGCCAGCCCGCTGAACGTGTCGGCCAAGAACGCAGTGGACCCCAACCACTACGATCCGGGGCATTTCTACGACCTGCCAGGCACCAAGCCGGGATTTATCAAGGACAAGACCACCGAAGTGACGACCAAGGCGCTGTTTGTCGAGAACCGCCTGGGCCTGACCGACAAGCTGTCGCTGCTGAGCGGCCTGCGTTATGACGCCATCGACCTGGACGTGACCAGCCACCGCGACAACCTGGGTAACGTCAAGCGCCGTTGGGAGCCGGTGACCGGGCGCGTGGGCCTGACCTATCAGTTCATCCCGGCGGCCAATGTCTATGTGCAATACAGCACCGCAGCCGAACAGCCCACCAGCACCACCCAGGTGTTTGATGTCTCCACCGGCAAGCAATGGGAAGTGGGCAGCAAGTTCGATTACCTGGACGGGCGCGGTTCAGCCACCGTGGCCGCCTACCACATCGAGCGCAAGGACTTTGCCGTGACCGACCCACAAGACCCCACCCGCAGTATTGCGGTGGGTGCGCAGTCGTCCAAGGGCATCGAACTGGCCAGCTCGTTGCGCATTACCCCCAGGCTGTTGGCCGAAGGCAATTTCGCCTGGGTCGATGCGCAATACGATGATTTCAACGAGAAAATCGCCAGCGGCGCAGTGGTATCGCGCAAGGGCAACACGCCGACCAACGTGCCCAAGCGCGTAGGCAACCTGTGGCTGACTTATGACATCGCCCCGGCCTGGCAAGGTGGCGTGGATGCGCGGTATGTGGCGCAGGTGTACGCCGATAATGCCAACACCCTGACCGTGCCGGCGTACACCTTGTTTGGCACTTTCCTGACCTACAAGGTCGATCAACACACCTCGGTCACGGGCCGGGTGCGTAACCTGACCAACGAGGTATATGCGCAGTTTGCCCATGTGTCGCCGGCGTATTACCTGGGGTCGCCGCGTACCTTTGAATTGGCGGTGCAAACCAAGTTCTAAGGGGAGCGCAATCAAAACTGTGGAAGCGGGCTTGCCCGCGATGGCGGTGTATCAGGTTAGAAATACTTGACTGACACACCGCTATCGCGGGCAAGCCCGCTCCCACAGTTGGATCGTCGTTTGCAGTGACGGCGTGGCTATTTCAGGCTGGCTTGGACCTTTGTAGCCACATCCTCCGTCAACCAGGCCTTCCACACTTGCGGATGCTCTTTGAGAAACGCCTGTGCCACTTCGCGCGGCGGGGTGTGCTTTTCGCTCATGGTTGCCAGGGCTTCGTTCAACGGTCCAATTGGAAACTCGACCTTTTCGAAGAACCCGGCAATCTGCGGATATTCCTTCTGGAACGGAGTGGACACGCCAATGCTCAGTTTGGACGCCAACGAACGCGTCGGCTTGGGGTTGGGGTTGTCGGCATCCGTCAGGGTCTTCCACGCCTCGGCGTCGAAGGCAGGTTCCTCCAACTGGATCAACTTGTAGCGCCCCATCAGTGGGGTCGGCGACCAGTAGTAAAACAGGATTGGCTTGCCACGGCGGATCGACGAGGCTATCTCGGCATCCAGCGCCGCGCCCGAACCGCTACGAAAGTTGACGTAGCTGTCGTCCAGGCCATAAGCCTTGAGCTTCTGCTTATTGACCACCTCCGAAGTCCAGCCGATAGGGCTGTTGAGGAACCGTCCCTTGCCGGGGGCCTCCGGGTCCTTGAACACATCTTTATAGCGCGCCAGGTCCTGTACGCTGCGCAGCTCAGGGGCCAGTGGCTTGATCCCTTTGTCCGGGTCGCCCTTGATCACGTATTCCGGGACCCACCAGCCTTCGGTCGCGCCCTTGACGGTATCGCCCAGGCCAACCACCTTGCCTTCAGCCTCAGCCTTGACCCACACCGGGCTGCGGCCCGCCCATTCCTCGCCGATCACCTGGATATCATTCTTGGCCAGGGCGGTTTCCAGGGTGATGGTGGTACCGGGCAGGGTATCGGTGGGCAGGTCGTAGCCCTTCTCGACAATAAAGCGCAGTACTTCGGTGATCAGGCTGCCACTTTCCCAATTCAGGTCGGCAAAATGAATGGGCGCCTGGGCAGCCGCTACCGGTGCGGCCGCCATCGACAGGCCCGCGGCGGTAAGGGATGCTGCCAACAGCGCTCGTATTGCTTTCATGCCTTTGAACCTCGCGTTTACACAGCCATGGCGGATGGCTTTGCTGTCATGCGAAAGCCCTGAATAATTAAGTCCACCCAACTGTAGTAGAGGTTCAACCGATTGCCGGTGCGCTCGCTTATTACTCGCTGGCCTTGAAAGTCACCAGTTCACCCTTGCGCCACTTGGCGGCCTTGCCGGTCACGGCCTTGAGGGTCTTGCTCAGGCCTTCTTGCAGTTGTTCATTGGCGGCGAACACCAGCATCACGCTGTGACCTTCCTTGAACACAATGCCCTCGCCCTGCGCCGTGGAAACAAACGCGTAGTCACCCAGGCCATAGACCGTCAACTTGATATCGCGAAACTTCAGCTCGAACTTGCCACCTTCACGGCTGGGCAGGACTGCGGCGCGAAAGTGATCGCCGACCTTGAGCTCCAGGCGAGGTTTGTCATCGACCACCAACGCTGTTTCGGTATCGATTTCAGCAATGTAAATGCCTTCCGGGGTTTGTTCCGTGATGTAAACAAACCGCGACTGAAACTGCTTAACCAACTTCGCGCGCAAATCACCCAGCACGAACAATGCGTGCATATCCAGATTACTAACTGCCAAGGAAACGCCCCCACATCTAAAAAAGCGCCGCCCGCCCAGGGCAGACAGCACAAAAAAGGCCGATACGGCACGGTACATTAAAAAACTGAAGTTGATTCCCGCCAGACTCGTACAGCCGTGCCTGACAGCCCTTGTACAAGGTCGTCAGGCGGTGCAGGAAATCACAGGTTTATCGGCCAGAGAATACTGGACGCCCCACTTCAGAGAATACCCCATTTGAAAGGGTGGTTTTCCGACAGCCAAAAACCAAAGAAAAACGTTGGATGGAACCGAACGCGAGCTGCCGACAACAATATTAGAACAGCAACGCGGCTTAAAACCACCCGAAATGCTGCAAGCAGGTCAACAGATCAACAGGAGCTCGCCATGCAAAGACTTCATCGCGAACCGACACTGACTCGCGACACCTTATCGCGCAAGGATAGCGCGCTATTCTACAGCGTGTACGCCCACAACGCGTGCCCGGATTTCGCCCTGTATCGGGTCGTCCCGGCGGGCAAGAATTTTTTCCATATCCTGGAAGTGCCCAGCGGTCGGATCAAGGGCTTTCGCAGTGACCATAACAAGGCCTGCGCCCTGGCCAAGGAGTTGGAAGCTCTCCTGTGCATCAATGCCCGTTGACACGCGACTCAAGCAAAATCGAACTATGCGCGCTGGCACGCCTCCCATGGGAGTAGAGACTTAACTATCGTGGAGAATGACATGGACGCGCCAACGCATACCTTGCAAGACCTGTTCGAACAGTTGGGGTTGGAGGCCTCGCCTGCTGCCATCGACACGTTTATCGGTGAACATCCCCTGGCAGAGACTGTGAAGCTGATCGACGCGCCCTTCTGGACCCCGCAACAGGCGCAGTTCCTCAAGGAAGAACTGCGCGAAGACGCGGACTGGGCGATTGCCGTGGATGAGCTGAACCAGCGCCTGCACCAGAGCGTATAACCTGCAGTCAGTGCAGGCGGTCTGAGCGCTCCAGGTCCAGCAGCGCCTGCCAGGCCGCGCGGCATTCCTGGGCTTCGTCGCGACTGGCGAAGGCCGTGCCGCGCTGTTCACCGTTGAGCAACACCACCCAGCAGGCCCTAAGGCCCAGCGCACGCAGGGTCTGTGGCACACCGCTGCCAATCATCACCGCTACATCGACTTTGCTTTGCATGGAAGTTCTCCGCAGGATTAGTTAGCTAGCTAACAATGTGCAGCATCTTAAGCTGTTCCTCACGCCGGAAAAAGCTATCGGCGTAAAAGCTTCCTTGCATAACACGCAACAATCCGTGCCTGGGCCTAGTGCGCGCCAGCCTGCCCCTCAGGCTTATAGCCCAGGCGCAAGCCGCCCCAATGCCGGCCGCTGACCATGATCGGCACGGACAGATCGTGCATCAACTCGCCGGTATCACGGGTATAGGTCTGCAACAGCACAGCCTGCTGGTGGCTGCCGCAGCGGATGCCGGTGCGGTCTTCAAACTTGCGCTTGGTGCGATTGTTCACCGCGTCCACCTGAACATCGCCGGTAAGCGCCTGGGAAAACACCTTGTTGTGCGTCGGCACATAGCCCTGTGGTGTACAGGCAATCGCGAACACCAGGCCTTCGTGCCGGGGCAGCAAGGCTTCCTGGATAGCGGGCAATACCTGGTCGGTGTAGCCGTCGAAACGGCTGTGGTACTTGGTCGGCTGGCTGTTGGCAATCGGTGTGTAGCTGCGATTGAACAAGTCATCGAGGCTGATGCGGTTCTGCTGGACATCCGCCTCGAACTGCGCGGCGATGCGGCTCGCGCCTTCGCGGGCGAGGTCGTAGATGCGCTGGTGATAATCGTCCAGGCCGACTTCGGCCAGGCGCTCGCTGATCGTTTCGGCCTGCCCTTCCATTTGTATGGCGGCCTCGGCCAACTGCTGGGTCTGCTGGTCGCTGACGGTCAGGTCGCTGCGCATCTGCTCCACCGCATGGAACAGGCTGTCGAGCTGCACCCGATTGGTCTCGGTGCCCTGGGCAATCGCGTTGACCTGGCCTTCCACCCCCGCCGCCAACGTGGCAATGCTCTCCAGTTGCTCGCCGGCGTGCTCCACTTGCTCGACGCCGGCCTGCAGATCCACGGACAACTGGCGGATTTGCTCCACCACCTGGGCGGTACGCTGCTGGATGTCCGCCACCATCACCCCGACTTCGTCGGTGGCAGTCGCCGTACGGCCCGCCAGGCCGCGCACCTCATCGGCCACCACGGCGAACCCGCGCCCATGCTCACCGGCCCGGGCGGCTTCAATGGCGGCATTCAAGGCCAGCAGGTTGGTCTGGCTGGCAATCGACTGAATCACCAGGGTCACGCGCTGGATCTCTTCGCTGCGCTGGCTCAGGGCCTCGATCAATTGCCGGCTGTCGCTGGCGCGCTGGCTGAGTTGATGCATGCGGCTGATGGACTCCCCGAGCACCGCGCGCCCCTCGGTGCTGCGCTGATGGGCCTGGCCCGCCGCGCCGAGGGCTTCACGACTGAGCAGGGACGTCAGTTGCTCAGTGCCAATCATCACTTCGGCACTGCTGACGATTTGCTGGGCGGCGCCCAATTGCGATTGCAGGCGGGCCGCCAGTTGCTTGACCGAATAGGCCACGCCGGCGGCTGACAGCGCGTTATGGCTGGTGGTGTAGGACAGATCGCGGGTCAACGCGCCAATGGCATCCTCGACGACAGCCGGCGCAAGGCTGCGGGCCGGCTTTTTCAGCAGCGGTAGCCAGACCAGCAACAGGGCCACGGGCACGCAGAGGTACATCGACAGGTCGGCAAACGCCAGGCCCGACAATACCAGCACCAGGGCGATGCTTTGCAGGAACGGTGTGACCCAGCCAGGCAGTTGGCGGCTCACCGCGTGCGGCACCACGGCGGCGCCCATCAGAGATCCATCCCCAGCCATGCTTGTTACCCCACTGCTTGTCATTATTGTCTCTGCATTAAACGCCACTAATTGGCCATTATCTATGGGCCTTTGGTGTTAGGGCTTGCAGCAGATCAATAGACGGGGGGATGACACGCGCAGGATCACTGCAGGAGCCAGCGTGCTGGCGATAGCGGTGTTGATCGACCGCCTTCGCCAAGCCAGCTCCCTACACAATCAAACAGATCAGGCTTGGCGCTGATGCTTGTCGATTTGCTCGTGGCGCTCTTGCGCTTCGATGCAGTACTTGGTGGTCGGGCTGATCAGCAGGCGCTTGAGGCCGATAGGCTCGCCGCTGTCATCACACCAGCCAAAGGAATCTTCCTTGATACGGCCCAGGGCCTGTTCAAGTTGCGGCAGCATGCGCTGGTCGCGGTCGATGGCGTTGACCAGCCAGGTGCGCTCTTCTTCTACCGAAGCAGCGTCAGCAGGGTCAGCCGGGGTGTCCAGGCTTTCAATGGCGATGCGGTTCTGCTCAATGCGCTCGTGGTGCTCGACTTTCATGTCTTGCAACAACTGCTCGAAAAAAGCGTGCTGCTCGGCATTCATGTAGTCATCCGCCGGCATGGCCAGCAACTTTTCCTTTGTCATTGATTTCTCTATAAAAAATACGTGCATTAAGGCGAATAAGGGAGCGTTCCGGCCAACCTCTGCAGGTCGGGGAAAGACGCCGTCCATTCCAAGCGCCACCCGGCACTCAATTTACGAGGGGCGGCAGTCTACGGCTGACTTGAGGGCGCAGCAACTGAAATGACAGGCAATTTGTCCGACATTCCCCCAAAAGGCACCAGGACGGGCTCGGCAGGTGGTTATCGGAGTGCGTTTATAGCAAGAAATTCAGTGTTGTGGAGCTATATAGAAGACAAACGGTTGGCGGTGCATAAATGTAGGAGCGGGCTTGCCCGCGATAGCGGTGGGTCAGTTGATAGATATTTGACTGACCCATCGCTATCGCGGGCAAGCCCGCTCCCACACAAACAAGCCCCACTTTTTGATTCAAATCTCGCTCAGCGCTTGAGCTTGCGTTTATTGCGATACTGGTCGATCACCACCGCCACCACGATGATCAGGCCCTTGATGATGTCCTGGATGTACGCGTCCACCCCCACGAAGGTAAACCCGCTGGCCATCACCCCGAGGATCAGCGCGCCAATCACCGTGCCGGTGATGCGCCCTACCCCGCCCGCCAGGCTGGTGCCGCCGATCACCGCAGCGGCAATCGCGTCCAGCTCATAAGACATGCCCATCCCCGCCTGCCCGGTAGCCGCCCGAGCCGAGGCAACCACACCCGCCAACCCGGCCAGCAGCCCGGCAATGCTGTAGACAATGATCAGGTGCCGCTTGACGTTGATCCCCGAGGTACGCGCCGCCTGCATATTGCCGCCGATGGCGTAGGTGTACTTGCCGTACTTGGTGTAGCGCAAGGCAATGTGGAAGATCACCGCCACCACCAGAAAGATGATCACCGGCATCGCGCCATGGCCGATGGCCGTGTAGGAATCCGACAACATGCTCACCGGCTGGCCTTCGGTGTAATACCGCGCCAGGCCACGGGCCGAGACCATCATGCCCAGGGTCGCAATAAACGGCGGGATGCCGGTAATGGCGATGATGCTGCCGTTGATCGCCCCCGCCAGCAGGCCCACGCCCAGGCCGGCCACCACCGGGATCCACACCGGCAAGTCCGTCAGCGATGGAAACACCGCGCGGGAAAAGTCCGAGGTTTGCGCCAGGCTCGCGGCAATCATTGCCGACAACGCCAGCACCGAGCCCGACGACAGGTCGATCCCCGTGGTAATGATCACCTGGGTCACGCCAATCGCCAGCAAGCCGATGATCGACACCTGCAGGATCATCAGCACCAGGCGCTGGGAGTTCATCAAAAAGCTCTGGTCACGCACGATCCAGCCAAACACTTCGAACACCAGGCCGATACCGATCAGCACCAGGAAAATGCTCAGCTCGGTAGGAAACCGCCGCCGGCTCTTGACCGGTGCCGCAGCGGGCTTTTTTTCCTCGGGTTTGCTTTCCAGTATTGCGTTCATTACCCGTCACCTTTTTTATTCGTTAGTGGACTGCCGTCATACCGGAAGCCAACTGCATGACTTTTTCCTGGGTGGCCTCGGCCCGGTCCAGGGTGCCCATCAACTCGCCTTCGTGCATCACCATCACCCGGTCACTCATGCCCAGCACTTCCGGCAGTTCCGAAGAAATCATGATCACCGCCATGCCCTCGCTGGCCAGGAAGGCAATCAGGCGATAGATCTCGGCCTTGGCCCCGACATCGATGCCACGGGTCGGCTCATCGAGGATCAACAGCCGCGGCTGGGTCATCAACCAGCGGGCCAACAGGGCCTTTTGCTGATTGCCGCCCGACAGGGTGTCGATGCACTGCTCAAGGGAGGGGGTTTTTACCCGCAGCTTCTTGCACATGTCCTCGCACAAGGCCCGCAGGGCTTTTTGCTGGATAAAGCCCTTGCCCGAGTAATGGGGCAGCACGGCCATTTCCATGTTTTCCAGGACTGACAGGCACGGGAACAGGCCACTGAGCTTGCGGTCCTCGGTCAACAGCGCAAAACCCTGCTTGATCGCCATGTGCGGGTCGCTGATGCGCAGCACCTGGCCGTCGAGGCGGATCTCGCCGCCGTCGCTTGGGGTAATGCCGAAAATCGTTTCCGCCACATTGGTGCGGCCCGAGCCCATCAGCCCGGCAATGCCGAGGATCTCGCCGGCATGCAGGTCAAAGGACACGCCCTGGAACACCCCGTCCAGGCGCAGGTCGCGCACCGACAGCAGCAACTCGCCGATGGGTTTGTCGCGCACCGGGAACAGTTGGCTCAATTCGCGCCCGACCATCATCGAGATCAGGCTGTCGCTGTCCATGCTGTCGGCACGCTGCAGGCCGATATAGGCGCCATCGCGAAACACCGCCACCTCATCGGCAATGGCAAACACTTCATTCATTTTATGGGTGATATAGATGATGCCTTTGCCCTGGGCCTTGAGGTCGGCAATGATCGAAAACAGGTGGGCCACTTCCTTGTCGGTAATCGCCGACGTCGGCTCATCCATGATCAGGATGTCGGAGTCGTAGGACACCGCCTTGGCAATCTCCACCATCTGCCGCTCGGCAATGCTCAAGTTGCCGACCTGCTCCTCGGGGTCAAGGTTGATCCGCAGCCGCGCCAGCAACTGCGCAGTGCAACGGTGCATGGCCCGGTGATTGACCAGGCGCAGGCCATTGAGCTGCTCGCGGCCGATCCAGATGTTCTCGGCGATGCTCATATGGGGCATCAGGTTGAGTTCCTGGTGGATCATCGCAATGCCCGACTGCAAGGCGGCCAGGGGGGTATCAAACACCACCGGCTTGCCCCGCAGGCGGATTTGGCCGGCGTCGGGCTGGTAGATGCCGGCGATGATTTTCATCAGCGTCGACTTGCCGGCACCGTTCTCTCCCATCAGCGCCAGGACCGAGCCGGGGCGCACCCGCAGTTGCACATCGTCCAGGGCCACGACGCCGGGAAAACCTTTGCTGATATGGGCGATTTCCAGCAGGTAAGGCTCTTCTAGACCTGCGGGCTGCAAAGCAGTCGCTTGAGCGAGCATATCGGGGCTCCATCGGCAGGGCGATTGCGACCGCCCTGCGGGCTTATTGTTGTTATTGAACGCTACTTGAACGACGCGACATTGTCCGGGGTGATCAACTGGAACGGCACCACGACGTTTTGCTCGACCGCCTCGCCCCTGGCCATTTTCACCGCCGCCTCCACCGAACCGACCGCCTGCCCCTTGGCATCCTGGAACACCGAGAGCGCCATCTCGCCCTTGGTAATCGCATTCAAGCCGTCGGGCGTGCCATCGACGCCGCCAATCAACACGCTGCCCGGTTTGACGCCCGCGGTTTTCAAGGCCATGGCCGCGCCAATCGCCATTTCGTCATTGTTGGCCACGACCGCATTGAACTCGCGGCCCTGGGTCAGCCAATCGTTCACCAGGGTCATGCCCTTGTCCCGCAGCCAGATCCCGGTCTGCTCCTGTTCAATCTTGATGTCCGGGTATTTGCCGAGGACCTCCTTGACGCCCTTGGTGCGATTGGTCGTCGAGTTGTTGGCCAGGTCACCCAGCAGAATCACGATTTTGCCTTTGCCGCCCAGTTTCTCGGCCAGGTACTGCATTTGCAGTTTGCCGGCCTCGACGTCATTGGACGTCACCGTCACCACCCCTTTGGGCAGGTCGGTCTGATCCGGGCGGCGGTTGACGTAGACCAGCGGGATACCGGCTGCCACCGCGGCCTTGGTAATGCGTGCGGTGGAGGCGGTGTCCACCGGGTTGACCACCATGGCATCGACTTTCTGGCTGATAAAGTTCTCGACCTGGCTCAGTTGCTTGACCACGTCGGCGCGGGCATCTTCGAACTGCAGTTGCACGCCGTCGCCCTTGGGGTAGGACTTGGCTTGCTTGTCCATATCCTCACGCAGGTAGGTGAGGAAGGTGTCGTCGAACTGCGACATGCTGACGCCAATCTTGATATCGGCGGCCGCGGCCACGCCGCTGGCAAGCAGCATCGACAAGGCCAGCGAGGCGAAACGGATCTGGGTCTTCATGAACGGTCTGTCTCCACTTTCTTGTTGGTTTTCTGGACGTAGCGTTTATCAGAGCGATGAGTTGGCAGCAGGCAGCCGTACCACGGGCGCCCCCGGAATGCAGCACACCAGGGCGCCCTTGCTTTCGATGCAAAGGACATTGAGAAAAGAGAAATAGAAGGGCCGTGCGCGGGGCGGGAAGGCAGTACGTAACACTCGCAGTACAGCGTTGAAGATTTTCATCTGACGGTACCTGGTTGTTTTTTTATCTTGTTTTTGTTGAGCCCACCGCGTCCTTTATAAAGGAAGGCCGGGACAGACTTTCAGCAACCTAGAAATGACTTTATTGGAAAATAATTTCCATATCAACTCATTTTAGAATTTTATTCTATTTCCACTCTACCCCTTCCAGCGTGGCCATCTCCACCACTTGCCGGCGCTCGGCGCTGAGCCTGGCGGCATCCAGCACGCAGGTGGTTTCCCAGGCATCCCTGGCCTGCACCGGCAGTTCGCCCTGGCCCTGGACTGCGCTTTGCAATTGGCGATAGAACTGGTTCCAGGCGCCCTTTTGCGAAGGGATCCGCTCGCGTTCCGCGCCTTGTTCGAACCAGCCCCAGCGGCGATGATCTTCGGCGCCCCAGTGTTCACCTTCGGTCTTCGGATTCTTGCCGGCCAGCAGCGCCTGTTCCTGGCCATCCAGGCCTTCGACGGTGTAGCAGCCCGCCGTGCCGTTCACTCGAAAACGCGGGGCCTGGCTGTTTTGCAGGGCGCTGCCCCACAGGTGGGAAATCACCCCGTTGGCGTGGGTCAGGCAGACAAAGAAGCCATGATCGACCGTGGGATGCTCGGCGCTGTACTGCAATTGCGCATACACCAGCTCTACCGGACCGAACAGCTGCAAGGCCTGGTCCACCAGATGGCTGCCCAGATCCCGCAGGAACCCGCCGCCGCTGGCGTTGCCCACCGCTTGCGGGCTGTAGCGCTCTACCCTGGATTCAAAGCGGGTGATAGTACCCAGGGCGCCAGCCTCGATCAGCTTGCGCAGGGTCAGGTAGTCCGAATCCCAGCGCCGGTTCTGGTAGACGCTGAGTTTTACCCCTTCACGTTCGGCGGCGCTAATCAGCGCCCGCGCCTGCTCGGCATTGGCGGCGAAGGGTTTGTCGCTGACCACCGCCACACCATATTCAATGGCCTCCAGCACCAGGGCCGGGCGGCCCTTGAGGGTGGTGGAGATCACCAGCACCTCCACCCCGGCTTCGACGATCTGCGCGATGCTGTCGAATGCCGGCACCCCGGGATGCTCCGTCGCCAGTTGCTGGCGGCGCTCGGGGGCGCGGGTCACCACGCCAACGAAGATTGCCCCGGGCAAAGTGGCGATCAGCGGGGCATGAAAAAAACGGCCACCGTGGCCGTATCCAACCAGTCCGATTCGCATGAACCAACTCCTCTTGTGATCTGCAAACCCAATCAAAATGTAGGAGCTGGCTTGCCTGCGATAGCGGTAGATCAGTCAAGTATTTCTAACCTGAACCACCGCCATCGCAGGCAAGCCAGCTCCTACATTGACCGCGCTAGCCGTAGAATGCCGGGCGCTGCGGCAAGCTGACCGCAACGATCTGCCCACTGCCCTGGGCCTCGATACACGCATCCGCCGCCACCGCCGCCGCAAAACCATCCCAGGCCGAAGGTCCCCCCACCTGACCGGCGCGCACGCCATCGATAAAGGCCTGCAACTCGACGTCATAAGCGCCAATAAAACGGTCTTTCCAATCCATCAGAATTGCATTCGATAGCTTGGCGCCGCTGCGCAGTTGCACCTGGGACGGTTCTGGCAATTTGGCAATGCCCGTCTCCCCCACCACTTCACACTGGATGTCGTAGCCGTACTGGCAGTTCACAAACACTTCCACATCGATCCGCGTACCCCTGGCGGTTTCCAGCAGCACGATCTGCGGGTCGCGCAAATGGCTCAGGGCCTTGCTGGTTTTACGCGGGAACACCACCTGCACTGACACATAGTCATCGGCCAGCAGCCAGCGCAGCACGTCCAGCTCGTGGATCAAAGTGTCGGTGATGGCCATGCCGGTGTTGTAGTTTTCCCCCACCGTCGGGTTGCGGTGGGCGCAGTGCAGCATCAACGGCTCGCCGATCTGGCCGCTGTCGATCACCGCCTTGAGCGCCTGGTAGCCCTGGTCATACGGGCGCATGAAACCGACCTGAACCAGGCGCTTGCCGTGGGCCACTTCCGCCTCGACGATCTTGCGACAGCCTTGGGCCGTGACAGCCAGGGGTTTTTCACAGAACACCGGTTTGCCAGCTGCGATAGCCGCCAGCACAAATTCCTCATGGCTGGGGCCCCAGGAGGTGACCAGCACCGCCTCGACCTGCGCCGAATGGATCAGCGCATGACCGTCGGCGTACACCTCGGCGTTCAGTTGCAGGTCAGCCACCACCTGGGCCGCCTGCTCAAGGTTGATATCGGTGACCGCCACCACCTGGCTGTTGAGCAAGGTCTGGCTGCACCGGCGGATATGGTCCCGGCCGATGGCGCCCGTACCGATCACACCCAGCTTCAAAGACATGGCAACGCTCCTCTTATGGTCAGTACTGCCGGGCCTTGGCCAGGCGTTCATTGAGTTGTTTGGCGCAGGCATTGGTGCGTTCGCTGGTGGACACCTGCGCCACGCCAACCCGCCACCACGACAGGTAGCCGTGGATCATGGTCTTGGGCAGCACCTTGATATCGATCAGCGTCGACACGCTCTGCGCGCGTGCATCAGCCAGCGCGGCGTGCAGCTGCGCAACCGTCGTGACCTTGTAGGTCTTGCAACCATAGGCCGCCGCGCTCATGGCGAAATCCACCGGCACCAGGCCGCCATCGAGCTTGCCGCTGTCGGGGTTGCGGAAGCGGAACTCGGTGCCGAAGCTGTCCATGCCATTGCCCATCTGCAGGTTGTTGATGCAACCGAAGGCCATGTTGTCCAGCAGCACCACGTTGATTTTGCGCCGCTCCTGGATCGAGGTGGCCAGCTCCGAATGCAGCATCATGTAGGAGCCATCGCCCACCAGGGCGTAGACCTCGCGCGCCGGCTCGGCCAGCTTCACCCCCAGGGCTGCGTTGATCTCGTAGCCCATGCACGAATAACCGTACTCGACGTGGTAGGTGTTGACCCCCTTGCTGCGCCAACTGCGCTGCAAATCCCCCGGCAGGCTGCCGGCGGCGGCCACAATCACCGCGTCGTCGGCCAGGGTCGCGTTAAGCACACCCAGTACCTGGCTCTGGGTCAGGCAGGAGCCGGTCAGCTCGATGAATTCGCGTAGCACCGCCGCATCCATGTGGTCGTGGATCTCGGGGCTGAAGTCGGCGTCGGTGTAGCGCGCCTGATAGACCCGGTCCACTTCGGCATCCCCCTGCGCACGGGCCTGGCGGGGCTGCTCGCCCCATTGCGTGGCGTAATCGCCCAGCGCGTCGGCCAATGCCAGCAGCCCGACCCTGGCATCTGCCAGCACCTGGACACCGTCGAGCTTCAGCACATCGCCAGGGCTGATATTGAGGTTGAGAAACTGCACCTCGGGATGTTGGAACAGGGATTTCGACGAGGTGGTGAAGTCGCTGTAGCGCGTGCCGATGCCGATGATCAGGTCGGCATCCCGGGCCAGCAGGTTGGCGGCCAGGCAGCCGGTTTCACCGATGCCGCCGACATTCAGCGGGTGGCTGGAGACGATGGCGCTCTTGCCGGCCTGGGTCTCGGCAAAGGGGATCTGAAAGCGCTCGGCAAACGCCTGCAGCGCGGCATTCGCGCCGGAGTACTTGACCCCGCCCCCGCAGATAATCAGCGGCTTGCGCTTGGACTTGAGCAGCGCGGCAGCGTCGCGCAGCATCGCTTCGGTGGCCGGGCGTCGGTCCAGGCGGTGCACGCGTTTTTGCAGGAAGTAATCGGGGTAATCCCAGGCCTCGGCCTGCACGTCCTGGGGCAAGGCCAGGGTCACGGCGCCGGTTTCGGCCGGGTCGGTCAGTACGCGCATGGCGTGGATCGCCGCACTCATCAACTGTTCAGGGCGGTTGATGCGATCCCAGTATTTGCTCACGGCGCGAAACGCATCGTTGGTGCTGATGCTCAGGTCATGGAATTGCTCGATCTGCTGCAACACCGGGTCGGGCTGGCGACAGGCATACACATCGCCGGGCAGCAGCAACAAAGGGATGCGGTTGGCGGTGGCGGTTGCCGCGGCGGTCAGCATATTCGCCGCGCCGGGGCCGACCGAAGCGCTGCAGGCGTAGACCTTGCGCCGCAGGTGCTGCTTGGCAAACCCAATCGCGGCATGGGCCATGCCCTGCTCGTTGCGGCCCTGATGCACCACGAGCTCGCCACTGTCTTGCTCCAGGGCCTGGCCCAGGCCCAGCACATTGCCGTGGCCAAAGATGGTGAACACGCCGGCGACAAACTTGCTCTGCACGCCATCGACTTCGATGTACTGGTTATCCAGGAACTTCACCAGGGCCTGGGCCATGGTCAATCGGGTTGTGCTCATGTTTGGCCCCCTCGGCGCCTACGGGTTAAAGATCCAGCAACCAACTGTGCTGCGGGTCATTGTGAAAGTGCCAGGCGCGCTTGGGGCCGGCCATCACGTTCAGGTAATACGATTCGTAGCCATAGGGCACGCTGACCGGGTGATAACCCTTGGGCACCACCACCAGGTCGTGGTTTTCCACGGCCATGGCCTGGTCGATGCTGCGGTCATCGGTGTACACCCGCTGGAACACAAAGCCCTGGGAGGGGTTGATCTGGTGGTAATAGGTCTCTTCAAGAAAGCTCTGGTGCGGCAGATCATCGGTATCGTGCTTGTGCGGCGGGTAGCTAGATGAGTGCCCGGACGGCGTACGCACCTCCACCACCAGCAGCGAATGGGCCGGCTCGCTGTCGGGCAGGATGTCGCAGACGTAGCGGGTGTTGGCGCCCTTGCCGCGCACACTGCGCCGGCACTGCTCGGGGCGGATCAGCCGGGGCGCGAGACCGGCGGCAAGGGCGCCGGGCGCGGCGCAGACGGCGATCTGCACATCGCTCAGGGCTGTCACCTGGGCCCGCGTGCTGGGCGGCAGATAAGCTGCGAACGGCGACTTATCCTCGAACACCGACTGGCGATCCCCGAGGTTTTGCCAGCTGAAGCCCTCGCCTTCGATGGTCACCCGGCCGCTGAGCAGCACCAGGCACAGCTCGTCGTCGTTGGCGCTGACCGGCAGTGTTTGCCCCAGGCTCAGGCGGTAAGCGGCAAACCCTACATATTCCAGGCGCCCCTCTGGCAGCGCGACCATGGTTGGCCCGCGCGGGGTGCTTTTGACCAGCAGGCTCATTGTGCAGCCCTCGCATCCAGCAGCGCGCGCAAGGTATCAAAGCCTTTTTTCGCATAGATATAGCTGGGGGCCACGGCCGGGTCCTGCTCAGCCTCCACCACCAACCAGCCGCTGTAGCCAGCGCCCAGCAACACGTCCAGCAACTGGGCGAAGTCGATATCGCCATCGCCCGGCACCGTGAAGGTGCCGTTGACGATACAGTCGGGAAAGCTCCACAGCTGGTTGCGCGCCAGTTGCACCACCGGTTTGCGCACATCCTTGAAGTGCACATGGCAGATACGGTCCAGATGCTTGCGCAGCACCTCGACCGGCTCGCCACCGCCCATGTAACAGTGCCCCGAATCGAACAACAGGCCGACCTCCGGGCCAGTGAGGCGCATCAGGGTGTCGATGTCCTCCGGGGACTCGACGTACGCGCCCATATGATGGTGGTAGGCCAGGCGCACGCCCTGGGACAGGGTAAAACGCGCAAGCTCAGTGAGCTTGTCGGCGTAGGCCTGCCATGCCTGTTCGCTGTGAAAGCGCGGGCGCTCAATCAGGCGGATCGGCGAGCCCTGGATCGAGTCGGCCACTTCACCGTAGACCAATACCGTGGCGCCGTTCTCGCGCAGCAGTTGCACATGGCTGGCGATGGCGTCGATTTCCTCGGCCACCGAGCGCCGGGCCAGGCGGCTGGAGTACCAGCCGGAGACCAGCGCCAGGTCGTAGGGGCGCAACACATCACCCACGCCCTTGGCGTCCTTGGGGAATTTGCCGTTGAGTTCGAAACCTTCGTAGCCGATGGCCTTGCCTTCGCTGAGCGCGGTGCTCAACGGCGTCTCGCCGCCCAGGGCCGGCAGGTCGTCGTTACTCCAGGAGATGGGGTTGATGCCAATACGGATTGCGGGCATGGCTGCACCTTTTATTGTTTTAACCTTGAGGCTGCTGAAATCTGCTTGTGTGGGAGCTGGCTTGCCGGCGCCCACATTTGAGCGTGTTTAAACTCTCGAGCTGCGCCAGGCCTGGATCAGTTGTTCGAAGGTCTGCTGTACCTGCTGGATCAGCGTTTCGTCGTCGATTTCCCCTGCCATCCACGCCCTGCTCGGCTCCTGGAAGATCGTGCGGCCCACGGCAAACCCGCGGCAGGTCCGGCTCTGGCTGGCCTGCTGGAAGCCCTCGGCCAAAGATTGCGCCGGCGCATTCAGGCCCAGCAATACCACGCCCCGGCAATAGGGGTCGCGTTCCTCGATCAGTTCATCGAGCTGGTGCCACTGCTCGGCCGACTGCGCCTCAATCTTCCACCACGCCGGGTAGATACCCAGGTTGTACAGGCGCTTGAGGCTGCGATAGAGCACATCCGGGTAGGTCGAAGGGTGATCCTTGGGCGGCACCACTTCCAGCAGCAGCTCGTGGCCGCTGGCTTGCGCGGCTTGGTACAGGCCCTTGAGCTGCGCTTCCTGTTCCAGGCGCAGCAGCGGCTCGTCGTCGGGGTGAAACTGCACCAGGCACTTGATGATCTGCTCCTGGGGCCAGCCGATCAGGTTACTGCCGATCGAGCGCCCGTGTTCGAACGCCAGCGGCCGCGAACCCTGGACCTCTACCGGGCGCGCGACCCACCAGCCACGGCCGGTGGCGGCGTTCAGCGCGTCCTGGCCAAAGCGCTGGTCGGCCAAAATACCCACATCGGCCTCCACACCCTGCTCGTGCAGTTTGCCTTCGACGCGTTCTACCGCCTGGATAAACAGTTGCTTGATCGCACTGATCCGCGCCGGGTCCTGGCCGCCTTTTTGCGCCAGCTCCAGCAGTTGCCAGCGATGGTCGAAGGCAAACACAAACAGCTGCTTCCAGGTTTTGCGCGGCACACTGACCTGATGCAAACGCTGCAGTACCAAATCCTGATCCGGCCGGGTGATAGGCACCGGGCTGTTGAACAGATACTCAAGCTCCGCCGGGGTCGGCATTGCCGGGGCGCAGGCATGGCGCGACACCACCAACCCGCCGCAGGCATTGGCTAGTTGGCAGCAACGCGCGTCACCGGCGTCGTTCAACCAGCCACTGAGGAAGCCCGACATAAACGCATCGCCGGCGCCCAGCACATTCAGCACTTCGACGCGCACGCCGGGATAGATCGCACCGTCTTCGAGGCGCGCCGGTATATCCCCATGAATCACCGTGCACCCTTGCGGGCCGAGCTTGACCACCAGGGTCGCCGCCGTCAGTTGGCGCACCGTGCGCAAGGCGCTTTGCAGATCGTGGCTGGCGCCGGCAATCAGGAACTCTTCCTCGGTGCCGACAATCAGGTCAAAGCGCGGCAGGATCCCTTGCAGATGCTGGCTGACGCTCTGGTCGGCGACAAAACGGGTCTCACCGTCAGCCTTGCCCGCCAGGCCCCAGAGCACCGGGCGGTAGTCAATATCGAGCACGCGCTTGACGCCGTGTTGCTCGGCGTAATCCAGGGCCTGGAGGCTGGCCTGGTACACGCCGTCGGTGGAAAAGTGAGTGCCGGTGATCAGCAGCGCCTTGCTGCTGGCAATAAAGGCTTCGCTGATATCGGCGGCACACAGGGCCATATCGGCGCAGTTTTCGCGGTAGAACACCAGGGGGAAGGTTTCGCGGTCCTTGAGGCCCAGCAGCACCATGGCGGTCAGGCGCTGTGGGTCGACGGTGATGCCACTGACATCACAGCCCTCGCGCACCAGCGACTCCACCAGAAAGCGCCCCATGTGATCGTCGCCGACCCGGCTCAACATCGCCGACTTGAGCCCCAACCGCGCAGTGCCGAAGGCGATGTTGGCGGAGGAGCCGCCCAGGTACTTGGCAAAACTGGCGACATCTTCCAGGCGCGCCCCGACTTGCTGCGCATAGAGATCGACGCCCAGGCGCCCAAGACAAATCAGATCCAATTGACGCCCACTGGCAAAACGAGTCTGGCCCATGCTGGCTCCTGTTATTTTTATCAGCCCGCGCCTGCCGTCGTGACGGCGACGCTCTTGGTGGATGCAGACTAGGACGTCCGGCGCCAGCAATCAATATTTATTCTATAAATATTTTATGTGGAATATATTTTCCATTAAGATATTTTTTGCCGCCTTCCCTGTAGACTTGCGCCCATCGACCTATTGTCATGGGCGAGGTGCGCCTCACCTGCCCTGTAAGAACAAGCCAGAAGGATTGCCTATGTCCCGCTCCGATCAGCAGGCTCCCGCCGAGATGCTCGCCAGCCCTCCGATCAATGCCGAGCGTCTGTTGCAGCTGATCACCGATGAATACGAAAGCCTGCCCCGCCAGCTCAAGCGCATCGCCAGCTACATGAGCCAGCAGAGCGATCGGATCATGGTCGACCGCATCAGCGACATCGCCCGGGAATGCGAAGTCCATCCTTCGGCCATCGTGCGGTTTTCCCAGCGCTTTGGGTTCAGCGGGTTCAGTGAGATGCAGGCGCTGTTTCGCGAGGCGTATACCCACAAGACCACGCCGGTGCAGAACTACCAGCAGCGCATCCGCAGCATGATCGCCAACAAGTCGCAGAAAGCCAGCGCTGGCGACCTCGCCCGTGAATGCGTGAATGCCACACTGTCCGGCATCGAGCGCTTGGGCCTGGAACTGGACGACGCAGCCTTCGAGAAAGCCGTGGACCTGGTGGTCAACGCCGACAATATCTACGTGGTCGGGGTGCGCCGCTCTTTTGCGGTGGCCGACTACCTGGTCTACAACCTGCAGCACACCAACAAGCGCATCCACCTGGTCTCGGGCCTGGGTGGCAGCTATCGCGAGCAGATGCGCAGCGTGCGCGCCAATGACCTGGTGATCGCCATCAGCTTCACGCCCTACGGCAAGGAAACCCAACACTGCCTGCGTATCGCCCAGCATCACCAGGCCAAGACGCTGATCATCACCGACAGCAACCTGTCACCGCTGGCCAAGCGCGCCAACACGGTGTTGCTGGTCAATGAAGGTTCCTCGTTTGCGTTCCGCTCGCTCAGTGCCACGCTGTGCCTGTGCCAGGCGCTGTTTATTGCGGTGGCGTACCGGCTGGAGTTGAAGGTCGATGAGATTCACGAACAGGTGGGGTTTGACGACTGATAAAAAGGCCGCCCCTGCCATGCAGGAGCGGCCTTGATCAAGCGGGTACGCGGGTTAGTGCATGAAGATCGCGATCAGGATAATGACCGGGATCGGCACACCGAGGAACCACAGCAGTAATGAGCGCATGACGTTCTCCTTGAATTAACGAATGGTTTCCAGATACACCACGGCATCCCGGCGGCGACCGCCGAAGGTCGCGGCGAAACTGGCGAAGAAGGCACCGAGCAACAGCGCGACGAAGGTCCACAGCGAGGTCACCGCGGCGATCTTGCTGGCGGTATCGGCGGCCTGTTTGGCCTTCAACTTGGCATCTTCCAGGGCTTTGCGGGCATCACCGTAGACCTGGTCGACACGCCGCTCGGCATCGGCCTGGCTGAGGTTGGTACGCTGGCTGATCAACTGCGCCAGGTAAGTACGGTCTTGCGGCGCCAACTGGCCGTCGTTGCCCAGGGTGCGGGCGAAAATCCGCGCCACCACGCCATGCACCGCATCGTCACTGGCAGCGGCCGGGCGATCATCGCGGAACAGGCTGTCGACGTAGTAGCCGAAGTCATCGCCATTGGCCGCGTTGCCGGCAGCCTGGGTCAAGCCGCTGGCGGCACCCGAAACCACGCTCGCACCGGCCTGCACACCGCCGCCGACAATGCTGCTGACCGAGCCGACCACCAGGGTCGCGGTCACCAGCGTGGCCACGGCCCAGGACAGAAAGCCGTGGGCGGTGTCGCGAAAGTACACCTCATCGCCATGCATATTGGCCCATTTGACCCGCAGCCGGCCCGCGATATATCCGCCCAGCCCCGCCGCGACAATCTGGGTAAAGGCCAGCCAGACAATCGTGGAAATGCCCAGGCCCTTGGCGCTGATGCCGCTGTCGGCCCACGGCGACACCGCCGAAAACCCCAGGCCGAAGCCCAGCAACACCAGGACCAGGGATAACGCAGCGGCAGCTGCGGCCCCGGCAAAGATCGCCCCCCAGGAAACCCCGGAGAGCGTGCTCGACTCTTGCAAAGTGGATGAGGATGTCATCATTGTTGTTGTGCTCCAGGCATTGAAAAATGGTGTTACATCTGTCGGAAAGGACAGTGCAGGCGGCGTGCCAGTCGCCGTTAAAATAAAAACCTATTAATTTCAATGAGATAAGTAAGTTGAACTTCCTAGGATCATGCAACTTGCAAGAACGCAGGTTAAGTGGCGGGCGTTATGCATTCCCGGGCCATCCGCCAACCTTGTGGGAGCGGGCTTGTCGGATCGGCGCATCGCCGCGAAGACGTCGGCCCAGCAAACATTGATGTTGAATGACCTACCGCTTTCGCGAGCAAGCCCGCTCCCACATTGACCGAGGCCTACATGAATTTTCTTTTAGAAACCTCGCTATCATTTCTTGGCAAAATGCCCCCCACTCCCGTGTGACCAGGTAACCCTTATGACCCGCATTTTGACCATCGAAGACGACGCCGTGACGGCTCGCGAGATCGTCGCCGAGCTGAGCAGTCATGGACTGGACGTGGACTGGGTCGACAACGGCCGCGAAGGCCTGACGCGGGCAGTCAGTGGCGACTACGACCTGATCACCCTCGACCGTATGCTCCCGGAGCTCGATGGCCTGGCCATCGTCACCACCTTGCGCACCCTCGGCGTGTCGACGCCGATCCTGATGATCAGCGCCCTCTCCGACGTGGATGAACGGGTGCGCGGCCTGCGGGCCGGTGGCGATGATTACTTGACCAAACCCTTCGCCTCCGACGAGATGGCCGCGCGGGTCGAGGTGCTGCTGCGCCGTAACAATGCGCTCAAGGCCGCGCAAACCGCGCTGCGCGTGGCCGACCTGGAACTGAACCTGATCAGTCGCGAAGCCAGTCGCGCCGACCAACCCCTGAGCCTGCTGCCCACCGAGTACAAGCTGCTGGAATTCCTGATGCGCAACACCGGGCAAATCCTCTCGCGGATGATGATCTTCGAGGAAGTCTGGGGTTATCACTTCGACCCGGGCACCAACCTGATCGACGTGCACATTGGCCGCCTGCGCAAAAAAATCGACCCGCCGGGCCTGACGCCACTGATCCGCACGGTACGAGGTTCGGGCTATGTCATTGCTGAACCCGTCTAACGGCTGGCGCTCGTCCAGCAGCCGCCTGCTGGCCCTGTACAGTTCGCTGTTCGTGGCCTGGAGTTGCATCCTCATGGGGGTGCTGTACTACGAAGTCTCGGGTTACCTGGGCGACCTGTCGCGCCATTCGCTGATGCAGCGCCAGCATCTGTTCCAGCGCTTCGAGGGCGCGCAACTGGATGAAGCCCTGGCCACCAGCATGACCTTCGATATGAAGGGCATTGACGCCTATGGCTTGTTCGATGGCCAACAGCGCCCCCTCAGCGGCCCGCTCCAGCAAATCCCCCCAGGCCTGCCCTTGGACGGGCGCATCCATGCCTTGGCCAACTGCATCGAATCGGATGACCCGAAACTGCCCCGGGGCAGTTGCGACGCGGTGGCGACCCATACCCAGGATGGCCGCTGGCTGGTGCTGGTGCGCGATAACGGTTCATTGCTGGGCGTGACAAGGATCATCCTGCAGGCCCTGCTCTGGGCAATCTCCCTGACCATCATCCCCGGCGTCGCCGGCTGGCATCTGCTACGCCGGCGCCCGTTGCGGCGGATTCGCGGGATCCAGGCCAGCGCCGAAGCCATCGTCGCCGGCGACCTGACCCACCGCCTGCCGCTGTCCAACCGCCGCGACGAACTGGACATGCTCGCCGCTATCGTCAACGCCATGCTTGAGCGCATTGAAAAACTGATGAACGAGGTCAAGGGCGTGTGCGACAACATTGCCCACGACCTGCGCACCCCACTGACCCGCTTGCGCGCGCAGTTGTACCGGATCAAGCAACAGGCCAGCGAGGAGTCCCCCCTGGCCCTGCAGCTCGATGCAGTGATCAGCGAGACCGACACCCTGATGGCGCGTTTTCGCGGTTTGCTGCGTATTTCCGAGCTGGAGGACCGTCAACGACGCTCCGGCTTCCTGGTCTTCGATCCCCTGCCGTTGCTCCAGGAACTCCATGACTTCTACCTGCCCCTGGCGGAAGAAGGTCAGTTGGAACTGCTGCTGCAAGTCCCCGAAGCATTGCCACCGATTACCGGTGACCGGGCACTGCTGTTCGAGGCCCTGGCCAACCTGCTGAGTAATTCGATCAAGTTCACCCCGCCGGGCGGCGAGGTGATTCTGCGCGGGATCGACGTTGCTGGCAGCACGCGCATCGAAGTCCTGGACAGCGGCCCTGGGATTCCCGAAGCGGAACGGGCGGCGGTGTTCCAGCGTTTCTACCGGGTCGATGAGGTTAACCAGCAGGGCAGCTTTGGCCTGGGCCTGTCGATTGTGGCGGCGATCATCAACCTGCATGGCTTCCGTCTGGAAGTTGGCAGCAGCGAGCGTGGGGGCGCGCGACTGACCCTGGACTGCCGCACACACACCCCACTGTAGGCGCCGGCTGGCCGGCGATAGTGGCCGATCAGGCCGGGAAGTTCTTGCGCAGGGCCTCGACGCCGCCGGTGTAGACGCCGCTGAACAGCTCTTCAACCTCAGCATCCGTCACGCCCGCAACCGGAGTGAACACACCCGACCAGGTGACCTTGGCCGAGTGCTCACCCAGCGCTTCAACCTGCAATGTCGCCAGATACGCACTGACCGGAAACGGCGATTCGCTGAGGGTGTAGCTGTAGGTACGCGCAACGTTATCGAAGGTCTGCAAGTGCTCGACCACCACCGCGCCATCCACGGTTTGCAGGTGCCGCACGCGCCCGCCTTCGCCCGGCTCGCTCTTGGCAATCAGCGGCAGCCAATCGGGCAACGAGTTGAACCCACCGACCAGTTGCCAGACTTGATCGGCCGACACCGGGATTTCAATGACAGCAGCAGCTTTGGCCACGATATAACTCCACGACTGGGAAAAAGTCAGGCAGCTTACGCTGCCTGGCGGTGTTGGCGCTATTGGCCGCTCAGCCGTGGGCCGACTTGGCACACTCGCAGCCGGTGGCCGACTCGCACGGTTCACCATGGGCATGGTGATCGGCACAACCCTGGCAGCAATAGCCCTTGCCGTCTTTGGTCACAGCGTTCTGCCCCAGTACACATTTGCAATGCGGGCAGGCACAGGTTGGATCTGGCATGATCAGACTCCTTTTTTTGGTCGTCCCGGTGCAGCGAATGCCGGCACCTTTAGCAGTGACTGCGGGCCGCTGCCCTTGGTTCAGCGCCGTTAATCAGCCTGGCGCGTGCTGCTGCGATACATGAACACCAGGGCCAGCACCAGGCACAGCATCGCCAGCACCCGGCTGCCGGACAGTTCGATGGCCGTGTTGCCCATCCAGCCGAAGTTGTCGATCAGCATGCCCATGGCCAATTGGCCGACGATCACCGCCACCGTCGCCACCGCCGTGCCCACGATCGGCACCGCGCCGACCATCACCATCATGTACACCACACCGAACAGCGCCCCGGTCAGCTGCCACTTGGGCACCTCGAGCAGGCTGACGGCCTGGGCCGGCTCAAAAAACAGGATCAGCAGGCCGGTCACCAGCGTGCCCACCGAGAACGTCACCAGGCTGCTGCGCAGCACGCCGACGGTTTGCCCCAGGCGCCCATTGATCGCCGCTTGCACACTCAACACCGCGCCGGCGGCAACCACCAGCACCAACAATGCAATCAGATTCATCGTCTTAACCTCGCGCAATCAAAACAAGGGCTATCACAATCAACAGCAGGGCAACCCAGCGTTCGCCATTGACCCGCTTGCGGGCGGTGCCGAACCAACCGAAGTGGTCGATCAGCACGCTCTTGCCGACCTGGCCGCAGAGGATCGCGATCATGGTCATGGCAATGCCGATATGGGGCGTGGCCAGGGTCAGCACCACCACATACATCGGCCCCAGGAAACCCCCGATCAACTGCCAGCGCGGCAGTTCATTGAGGGCCGGACCTTTTTGCGGGCCGCTGAACAGCAGGAGCAGCAGCAAGATTGCCGTGCCCACCGCGAAGATGCTCAAGGTCGCCCATAAGTGCCCCACCTGGGCGCCCAGCGGCCCCAACAAGCCCGCCTCCACCGACAGGCCCATGCCTGCCAGGATCACCAGCGGCAACAGCAGCAGCCCCAGACGGTTTTTAGGCCGGGCCTGGGCCGCGGCCTCGAGAGAAGAAGTTTGCATACACCACCTACACGTCAGATTAAACAATGACGCGCATTATCCGCTGGCCCATCTGTGCGATAAATGGGAGCATGCAGACAACACCTTTGCGTAAATCGCACAGCACGGAGGGCCCATGCAGGGCTTCAATGAGTTGAGTTTCAAGGCGCTGCGCCTGTTCGTGGCGGTGCTGGACCACGGCAGTTTCTCCGAGGTCGCACGCCGCGAAGGCCTGGCGCCCTCTTCCATCTCCCGGCAGATCCAATTGATGGAACAGGCCCTGAGCCAGCAATTGCTGTATCGGCACACCCGCGCCGTCAGCCCCACGGAAGCCGGGCGCCTGCTCGGGCATCATGCGCGCCTGATGCTGCAACAACTGGAAGAGGCCGGGCAGGCCCTGCAAGAACAGGAAAGCGAACCCAGCGGCCTGGTGCGCATCAATGCGCCCATGGTGTTCGGCCAACGGCACCTGTCGCCCTGGCTGGCGGAGTTGTGCCAGCGATATCCCAAGCTGCAACTGGACATCCAGCAGACCGACACCTACGTCGACCCCTTGCAGGAAGGCGCCGACCTGCTGTTCCGGATCGGTGTGCTCAACGATTCGGGAATGCAGGCGCGCATTTTCGCGCCCCAGCGCTACCGCATCGCCGCCAGCCCCGAGTACCTGGCGCGCTATGGCACGCCGCGCCATCCCGATGAGCTGCGCAATCATCAGTGCCTGGCGTACAAGGGCGTGAACGGCCAGCAGCGTTGGTTCTTCCGCCGCGCCCAGGACGACTGGACGCCCTATACAGTCAAGGGCCCGATCACCGGCAACCACGCCGACACCCTGGCACGCGCCGCCGAACAAGGCCTGGGGTTCGTGGTGTTCCCCTCCTGGCTGATCGGCGACAGCCTGCGCGCCGGGCGCTTACAGGCGGTACTGAGCGATTACGAAGTGGCGACCACCCTGGAGCCGCAGCAGATTGCCGCGCTGTGGCCCGGCAGCCGGCGGTTGTCGGTGAAGGTGCGCACGGTCATCGACTTTTTTGTCGAGCGTTTTGGCAGCGTGCCCTACTGGGACCGCTGACTCAGAACAGCCACTGGCCGATCAGCCAGGCGTTGGCGCCGCTGATCACGGTGAACAGGCTCCAGGCCAGGATCCTGGTGGGCAGGCGATTGACGAACGGCCCCATCAATTGCCGGTCGCCGGTCATGCGGATCAGCGGGTACAGGGCAAACGGCAGCTGCAGGCTGAGCACCACCTGGCTGAGGATCAGCAACTTGCCAATGGCCTGGTCGCCCATCAACCACACCCCGAGGAACGCCGGGATCAGCGCCAGGCCACGGGTGATCAGGCGGCGTTGCCAGCAGGGAATGCGCAGGTTGAGGTAGCCCTCCATGATCACCTGGCCGGCGATGGTGCCGGTGAAGGTCGAGCTTTGCCCGGACGCCAGCAAGGCAATGCCGAACAGGATACTGGCGAAGGCACCGCCCACCAGCGGGTCCAGCAGGTGGTAGGCGTCCTGGATTTCCACGACCTCGGTATGACCGCTCTGGTGGAATGCCGCGGCGGCCAGCACCAGGATCGCGGCGTTGACCAGCAAGGCCAGGGCCAGGGAGCCGATGGTGTCGATACGCGCCAACTTGACCGCGTCCTGGCGGCTGGCCAGGTCCTTGCCGAACAAGCGGGTCTGCACGATGGACGTGTGCAGGTACAGGTTATGCGGCATCACGGTGGCCCCGAGGATGCCGATGGCCAGGTACAGCGGCGCGGCATCGCTGATCGCCGAGAGCGACGGCGTGAAACCGCGCAAGACGTCCGGCCAATACGGTTTGATCAAAACCAGCTCGACAAAAAAACACACACCGATGGTCGCCACCAGCGCCAGCATGATCGCTTCCAGGCGCCGGAAGCCGCGGTTTTGCAGGGCCAGGATCAGCAGCGTGTCAAACGCGGTGATGACAATCCCGGTGGTCAGCGATACCCCCAGCAGCAGATGGAACGCCAGGGCGCAGCCGAGGACTTCGGCGAGGTCGGTGGCAATGATCGAGATTTCCGCCAGCACCCATTGCGTGCGCGCTGAACGCCGGCTGTAGCGTTCGCGGCACAACTGCGCCAGGTCCTTGCCAGTGGCGATGCCCAGGCGCGAACACAGGCACTGCACCGCCATCCCCGCCAGGCTGGCGAGCAACACCACAAACAACAGGCTATAGCCATAGCGCGACCCGGCCTCGATGGCCGTGGCCCAGTTGCCGGGGTCCATGTAGCCGATGGAAATCAGCAGGCCGGGGCCGGCAAACTGCACGACCCGTTTGAAGAACGATGCGCGGGGATCGACGGGGATGGTGCCCGCCACTTCCGGTGGGCAGAACGGCGCGGTAGCAATTTTCGGCAGGCTGAATTTCACGCGGGGTACCAGGCAGACACACAGGACAAGCCCGCAGCTTAGCAGTCAGGCGAGACCGTGCGCATCAGCGTTTCACGGGGCAGATCGAACGCCTCGACCACCTGCACCACCAGGTCCATTTCCTGATTCAGCGCCTCGCGTTCCATGCGCTGGCGAATCACCCCCAGCACCAGCACCGCCAGGGTCGTGATGGAATACGCCGGCCCGGAAAACGCGCGCACCCCGCTCACCAGCAACATCGCCGCCGCCAACGCCTGCCCCACCACCGGAATCGCCGTGGCCGCGCCGCGCCGCACGATAAACCCGGTCAACCCGGCCAGCGCTGTACCGCTCAAGGCGGTGGTGGCCGAACGGCCGACATCGAAACGGTGGAAAAACCCCTGCTCCTTTTGCGCCGCCGCCCGCAGTTCAGCCTCGAACACCTGGCGGTCGGCCAGGCTGAGTTTGTCCTTGTACTGCTCGATCAGGGTCTCGGCGACCCGTTCTTCCAGGCTCACCAGGGCCACGCTGTCGAGGGGCTGGTCAAACTTGATGCCGACGCGCAAGGCCACGTCCTGGGCCAATTGGCGATAACTCACACCGTGCCCACGGGCCAGGTTCATGAAGCTGTCACCGCCCATGCGCTGCAACTCGATGGCCAACTGCAATGGGTCACGTACATCCGCAGCGATGGTCGCACTGCGCTTGGCGGCCATCAGCTCGGCGAGGAACTGCAACTCCGGCGCCCGTGCCTGGAGCAGCACCGGGAACAGGTCCACATCCTCCTCGGCAAAGCGCACCTGGGCACTGCGCTGGTCCGCACGGATCATGCCCCGGCGCTCGTGCAGCAAGTCGGTGTACTGCACCACGGTCTGCAACTGCGGCCAGTAGGCGGCGTGGTCGAAGGTGACCAGATGCACGTTGGTCACCTTGCCCTTGAGCGATGGGGTCAGGGGAATGGCATAGCGGCCGATGCAGCGCTCGGTATCCGGCTTGAGCGCCAGGGCCCAGTCCTTGCTGGAATGGCAGTTGATCACCCGCCCCTTGAGCGGTGCCGACACCTGCTCCCAGGGGCTGGACGTGCAAATCGCGCCGCCCATCAACAACAGGTGATTGAGCGGCAGCTCCCGGGCCAGCTCCGGGCTGGCCAGCAGGCTCTTGACCAGCAGGCGAGCGCCCAGGGAATGGCCGATCAGGTTGATCTGGCGCACCTCGATCGACTCGGCATGCAGGTAGTTGGCCAGTTCCGCCAACAGCGTCCTGGCCACTTCGTCCACCCGCGCCTCGACACTTTTGTAGTGATCGAGAAAATAGCCCACCGCCTTGCCCAGGCCCACGGTCGCCGCGCCCAGGGTCCCGCCGCCGAGCATCGAGGCGATGATGTCCTTGAAGGGGGCGAACAGGTTTTCCAGGAAGTGCCCGGCCGGCCAGAACAGCATCACGTTGGTCGAACCTTCGATCCCCGCCAGTTGCGCCTGGAAATTGGCCAGTTGTTGCGGGTTGAAAAACGCAGAATAACCATGGACATAGAGATTGAGCACCGGCCCCTGGGGCGCGCCGCACAGTACGAACGAAGGCTTGCGGGTACGGTGCATTTGGTCCCACTGGTGTTGCATGAGGCGCTGGCTCCTGGTGAAAACGCAGCGCGATAGTAGCAAGAATCGGCGCGAGGCCGCGGGGGTCATGGGCACACACCCAGCTTTAATGCAAAAAAAACCGCCCTCGCGGGCGGCTTGAAGAACCCGGCCTTGATCAGAAGCCGAGGGAGAAACTGATGGTCATCCCATGGTCCTTGTCGTTGCGTGACAACTGGCCCGAGTAGCCCAGTCCCAGTTTGCCGTTAGGGCTGATCTGGTAATCGACGCCCGCCTCCACCACCGCGCTGTCCTTGGCAATCGGCACGCCTTGAGTGCTGAAGGACGCGCCGCCATTGATAAAGCTCAGGTCGGCATCCGGCTGGGTGTCACCAAAGGCATGGCGCCAACCGATGCTGCCCCGTGGGGTGATGCTCGAACCGTTGCCCAGGGCGATGGTTTTACCCAGGCGCACGCCAAGGGTGGAGAACGTGATGTCCTGGTCGGCATCCCCTTTGAGGGCGGCCGAACCGCCTTTTTCCTTGAGGGTGTCGCTTGCGTAGTTGACGTAGGCCAGGCCCGCGAACGGTTCCACGGCCAGGCCGCCGGCCTCCACGGTGTACCCGACTTCACCGAACACTTGCGCACTGCGCGCCTTGTAGTCGGCTTTCAGGCGCTGGCCCTCGGTGCCCACGGCCACGTCACGTTTGCTTTCGATGTCGTGCCAGGTGTAGCCCACGCCCATGCGTGCGGCGAAGGCCTCCTGCTGATACGCGGTGTAGGCCATCAGGTGGTAGCTGTCGACGTCGGCACTGGCGTTGCGGCGCTTGGCGTCCAGGTCACTGCGGGTATAGCCAGCAGCGATACCGGCGCGCCAGGCATCGTCCAGTTGCTTGTCGGTGCCCAGCAGGAAGCCGCTGAGGTTGCGATCCAGGCGCGCGGTGTTGCTGTCGCCGCCCAGGTGGCCCCAGGTGCCGAGGACGCGCATCCAGCCGACCATTTCGCCGTGGCACCCGGCGCTGCTCAGGCGGTTTTCGCTGGGTGCCAGGCTGTTGCGTGGATCGTCCTGGCGGTAGCAGCCCGGTTGGCGCATGCGCTCGTTGACCGCGTCACGCACGTAGCGCGAATCCTCGAGCAAGGCGCTGGCGGTGCTGGCGTGGATTTCCCCCGACAGGCTGTCGAACGCTGCGCGGGCATTGGCTGCATCGCCGGTGAGCAAGGCGTTTTGTACGGCACTGCCGGCCACTGCCACGCCGCTGCCCAAGGCCGTGGCCACGGCCCGCTGGTTGCCGGTGGCCGCCACGCTGGCGAAGCTTGTGGTGTTGCGGCTCACGGCCAACGCTACCTGGTTCGGGCTGTAGTTGAGGGCCGTATCGAGGAACGCCAGGTTCTGCAGGTTGGTGTTGGTAAAGGTGCCGGTCACGCCACCGCCAGCCGTCAACAGGGTGTAGGTGGTGGGCCCGGTGTAGGGCACCAGGTTGAGCACATTCAGGCTGCCCGCCAGGTTCGCGCTGCCGCCGACCGCCAGGGAACTGGCCACCGATGGGGTGATCACCAGGTTGAGAGTGCCGTCGGCAGCGTTGGTGAAGTTCCCGGCGACGCTGAGTTTGCCGCTGTCGGGAGTGACCACGCCATGGTTGACCAGCGAGCCGACACTGCCGTTGCCACTCAGGCCCGCGCCATTGGCCACAGTCACCTGGCCGCCGAGCACAGTCCCCGGGTTGCTGGCATTGCCCACTTGCAGCAGGCCCTGGTTGACGGCCACTGCACCGCTCAACGGCTGGTTGCCGGTCAGCAACAGGCTGCCGTTGCCCTGTTTGACCACAGTGCCGGTACCGGTCAGCGTGCCGTTGAACTGGCCATTGCTGTCTTGCTGGAACAGCAGGTTGGCGTTGTTGGTGATTGCCCCTTGCAGGCTGCCGGTGTTCCCGGCCAGCGTCCCCCCGCTGACGGTGGTCCCGCCGCTGTAGGTGTTGGCGCCGGTCAGCAACAAGGTGCCCGCGTCGGTTTTGTTGATCCCACCGCTACCCACCAGGGGCGCCGAGACCTCGGCGGTCACGCCGGCATTGATACGCACCGTCGCCAGGCTGCCGTCTGCGGCATTGGTGGGGCTGAGGCTGCCGCCCGTGCCGGCGACCAGCGTGTAGCCACTGTCCAACACTTGCAGGCCGGTGAAACTCTGATTGCCCGCCACGGTGACGGTCCCGCCCTGCCCGCCGAACACGGCAAACTGGTTGTTCGAGGCCTGGCCTTGGGTGCCGGTCGGGTCGGTCCAGTTGGTGCCGGGGCCCCAGGTGCCGCTGCCGCCATGTACCGTGCCGTCAGGGCTGGTGGTGGTGCCGTTCCAGAACTGGATCTGCCCTGGCGCGGTTTGCACCAGCAGGTTGAGCTGGTTGGCCAGCGCCGTTTGCAGGCTCAGCGCGCCCGGCACAATCGCGCCTGGCAAGTTGCCCAGCAGCAGGCCGTTATCGGTCAGGCTGCCGCCATAACGGAACAGTTGGTAGACGCCAACGCCGAACCCTCCTGCGTCGCTGATGTTAAGGGTGCCATCCAGGGTCAGGTTGCCGGCCACGTTGACCACCGTGGTCGATGCGCCCGGCGCGCCGAGGGCGAAGTCCAGGCTGGTCCCCGCTGACAAGGCCAGGGCACCCACGGACAGCGGCGTCGCAGTTCCGGCCGTGAGGGTGGAGCCGTCAGCCATGCTCACCGCCCCCGCCAATTGCCCGCTACCGCCCAGGGAGGCGCCGCTGGCGACCTGGACGGCGGCACTGTTCAAGGTGCCGTTGACCAGCAGGCCACCGGCCGTGACGTTGGTGCTACCGGTGAAGCTGTTGTTGCCGGTCAGCAGCAGATCACCGCTGCCGGTCTTGGTCAGCGAGCCGCTACCAGTGAGGTTGCCGGTGTAGGTGCCATCGACATTTTGCTCGAAGGTCAGCGCCGCGTTATTGGCTATCGCCCCTTGCAGGCTGCTGGTGCTACCGGTGGTGCTGCCGCCATTGAGAATTGTCCCACCGCCATAGCTGTTGCTGCCGGTGAGCAACAGCGCACCGTTGCCGTTTTTCACCAGGCTGGCGGTGCCGCTGAGCGCGCCACTCAAGGTCAGGTCATGGCTGCCCAACAGCGTCAACTGACCACCCAGGGCAATGGCATTGGCCAGTTGCAGGGCGCTGCTGCCATCCAACTGCGCCGCGCCGCCCACGCTCAGGGCGCCACTGCCCAGTGCCGCATTGTTGCCCAACGTCAGTTGCCCGGCATTGAGGCTGGTGCCGCCGCTGTAGGTGTTGACGCCATTGAGGGTCAGGCTGGATGCGCCGATTTTCACCAGGCTGCCATTGCCGCTGACCACGCCATCCAGGGTCAAGGCACTGGCCCCGCCCACGGTCATCGCACCGTTGAGCAGCGCGTTATTGCCCAGGGTCACAGCACTGTTGCTGGCCAGGGTGGTGCCGTTGGCGGCGGTCAATACGCCGCTGCCCAGGGCATTGTTGTTGCCCACCACCAGGGTGCCGCCGTTCAGAGCGGTACCCCCGGTGTAGCCATTGGCGGCGTTGAGCACCAGGGTGCCGCTGTCCAGTTTGGCCAGGGTGCCACTGCCATTGAGGCTTACACCGAGGGTGGCAGTGACGTTGGGGTCGACCCGCACGGCGGTGTTGCCAGTGCCGCCGTTCACCAGGTTCAACTGGCCAGAGGTACCGGCCACCAGGTTGTAACCGTCGCTGACGAACTGCATGCCCGTCAGGCTTTGGCTGCCGTCCACCGTGACCGTGCCAGCCGCGCCCTGGAACACCGCAAACTTGTCGTTCCAGCTCTGGTTGAGGCTGCCGTCGACATTCGCCCAATTGGTGCCGTTGCCCCAGGTGCCGTTACCGCCGTCGATGGCGCCGTTGCCGATCAATTGGCCGCCGTCCCAGAACTGCACGGTGGTGTTGGGCGCGATGACCACCAGGTTGACCTTGTTGCTGATCACGGTTTGCAGTTGCAGGTCATCGGCAGTCACGCTTGAGGGCAGAGTCCCGAGGGTCAGGCCGTTATTGGTCAGGGCCCCGGCGTAGTTGATGAGGTTGTAGACCCCAGTGCCAAAACCACCGAGATCACTGACATTGAGGTTGCCATCCAGGACCAGGTCGCCGCCGACATTCAGCAGCCCGCTGCCGCCACCGACTACCGGTACGCCAAGGCCGACATCCAGGTTGGCATTGCCCCCCAGCACCAGCGAACCCACGGTCAGCGCACTGGCGCTGCTCAGGCCCAGGTGGCCGCCATCGGCCACCGTCACCGCACCGGCCAAGCTGCCGCCGCCGCTCAAGGTCGCGCCGTTGTTGACCGTCACGCTGCTGCTGGCCAGGCTGCCCGCCACGTTGAGCGTGCCGCCCGTGACGCTGGTAGCGCCGGTCAGGCCGCTGTTGCCGGTGAGGTTGAGGGTGCCGGTGCCGACTTTATCCAGGGCTCCGCTGCCGCCCAGGCTGCCGCCGAAGGTGTTAGTGCCGCCGACGGTCAGCGTATTGCCCGCCGCCACTTGCAGCGCACCGTTGCCGGCCAGGGTGTTGAGTGTGGCGCTGCTGCCCAGGTTGAGGGTGGCGCCGCTGCCCACGGTGACCCCGGAGGTGTTGCCCAAGGCGCCGGAGCCGACGGTGGTCAGGCTGCCCCCCAGCACCGTCAACGGGCCGCTCAGCAGGTTATTGCCGCTGAGGGTCAGGCCCGCCGTGCCGTTTTTGATCAGTGCGCCATTGCCGGCCACTACGCCGGCCAGGTTCAGGTCGTGGCTACCGGCGACGGTGAGGTCGGCATTGAGGTCAATGGCATTGGCCAGCACCAGCGGTGCGCTGTTATCCAGGGTGGCCGCACCGCCCACGCTCAGGGTACCGCTGCCCAGCGCAGTGTTGCTGCCGAGGGTGAGCGTACCGGCGTTGAGCAACGTACCGCCGCCGTAGCTGTTGGCCCCATTGAGGCTGAGGTTGGCCCCGCCGTTCTTGATCAATTGCGCGGCGCCGTCGACGATCCCGCCGAGGGTCAGGCCGTTGCTGCCGGCCACTGTCAGCGTGCCATTGAGGGTCAGCGCATTGCCCAGGGTCACATTCGCGCTGCTGTCCAGGGTCGCCGGGCCGTTGACCAGCAAGGCGCCTGCGCCCAGGGCGCTGCCCGTAGCGACGGTCAGGCTGCCGGCGTTGAGTTGGGTACCGCCGACATAGCCGTTGCCGCCGGCGAGGGTCAGGTTGCCGCTACCGCTTTTGATCAGCCCGCCGGCACCGTTGACCGGGCCATTGAGGGTCAGGTCCGACGTGCCGAGGATACCCAGGTTGCCGCTCAGGTTCAGAGCATTGGCGAGGGTCACTGCAGCGGTGGTGTCGAGGGTGGTCCCGGCGCTGCTGTTCAACGCGCCTGCGCCCAGGGCGCTGCTGGAGGCCAGGATCAAACCGCCGGCATTCAGGGTGGTAGGCCCCTGGTAGGTATTACTGCCACTCAAGGTCAGGCTGGCGATGCCGTTTTTGATCAGGCTGCCGGCGCCGCTGACAGTGCCCGCCAGGATCAGGGCATTGCTGCCGCCAATGGCCAGGCTGCCATTGAGAACCACGTCATTGGTCAGCGCGAGCGCTGTGTTGCTGTCCAGGGTGGTGCCGTTGGCGGCAGTCAATACGCCGCTGCCCAGGGCATTGTTGTTGCCCACCACCAGGCTGCCGCCGTTCAGCGCCGTGCCGCCGGTGAAGGTGTTGCTGCCATTGAGCACCAGGGTGCCGCTGTCCAGCTTGGCCAGGGTGCCGCCGCCGCTGAGGTTCACATCCAGGGTCGCGGTGACAGTGGGGTCGACCCGCACTGCGGTGTTGCCGCCGGCGCCATTGAACAGGGTCAGGCCGCCTGCCGTACCGCCCACCAGGTTGTAGCCATCGGTGACAAATTGCAGGCCCGTGACCGCCTGCGCGCCGTCCACGGTGACGGTGCCCGCCGTGCCCTGGAACACCGCCAGGCTGTTGGGTGCCCAGCCCAGGTTGAAGCTACCGTTGAGCTCGGTCCAATTGCTCGACGCCGCGTTCCAGGTGCCGTTGCCGCCTTCGATGGTGCCGTTGCCCACCAGTTGGCTGCCATCCCAGAACTGCACGTTGGTGTTGCCATTGACCAGCAGGTTGATCTGGTTGCCAATCGCCGTTTGCAGGTCGAGGCTGCCAGGCAGGACGCCACCGGGCAGGCTGCCCAGGAGCAGGCCATTGTTGGTCAACACGCCGGTGTAGTTGATCAGGCGATAGATCCCGGCGCCAAAGCCACCGGTATCACTGATGTTGAGGGTGCCATCCAGGGTCAGGTTGCCCAACACCCGCAGCAGCTCGGTGCCGCCCGTGGACGGCGCGCCGAGGCCGGCATCCAGGTTGGCGTTGGCCCCCAGCACCAGGGCGCCGGTGGTCAGTACGCTGCCGGACTTCACGGCCAGGTGGCCGCCATCGGCAACATTCACCGTGCCCAGCAAGGTCCCGCTGCCGCCGAGGGTCGCGCCGCTGTTCACATTGACCCCGGCGCTGGCCAGTTGGCCGTTGACGTTCAAGGTGCCCGCGCTGACCTGGGTATTGCCTGCCAGCGTACTGACCCCGGCCAGGGTGAGCGTGCCGCTGCCAAGTTTGTCGACGTTGCCCAAGCCGGCAAGAACCCCACCAAAAGTGCCGTTCCCATTGTTGGCGCCCAGGCTCAAGGTATTGCCGAGGCCGACCAGCGCAGTACCGGCGCCGGTGAGGTTGCCCAGGCTGGCGGAGCTGCCCAGGTTCAAGGCAGTGCCGGTCGCCAGGTTGATCGCGCTGTTGTTACCCAGCGCACCGTTGCCGACGGTGGTGAGGCTGCCCGCCTGGATATCCAGCAGGCCGCTGAAGGTGTTGTTGCCCGCCAGCGTCAGGTCTGAAGTACCGGTCTTGATCAGGCTGCCATTGCCCGCCAGCACACCGGCCAGCGTCAGGTTATTGCTGGCGCCCACGCTCAGGCCGGCGTTGACGGTCAAGTCGTTGGCCAAGACCAGTGGCGTGCTGCTGGCCAGGGTCGAATTGCCCGTCACGGTCAGCCCGCCCGTACCCAGTGCCGCCGCAGTGCCCAGGGTCAGGGTGCCCGCATTGAGGGTGAGGCCGCCCTGGTAGTTGTTGAGGCCATTGAGGGTCAGGTTGGCCGCGCCCTCCTTGGTCAGGCTGCCGCTGCCACTGATCACCCCGCCCAGGGTCAAGTCGGCGCTACCGCCAATGCTCAGGTTGCCTCCCAGGTTAAGGGCATTGCCGACACTGACCGCGGTGCTGCTGTCCAGGGTCGTGCCGCCCGCCGCATTCAACGCACCATTGCCCAAGGCGCCACTGCTCGCCAGGATCAGGCCACCGGCGTTCAGCGCGGTGGGCCCGAGGTAGGTGTTCACAGCGCCCAACGTGAGCTGCGAGGTGCCGCTCTTGACCAGGCCGCCGGCGCCACTGATCACGCCATTCAAGGCCAGGGCATTGCTGCCAGTGACGTTGAGGTTGCCAGCCAGGGCCAGGTCATTGCCCAGGGCCACGGTTTTATTGCTGGAGAGTGTGGTGCCCGCGGCCGTGCTCAGCAGGCCGACGCCCAGCGCGGTGTTACTGCCCACCACCAGCGCCCCACGCTCAAGGGCAGTGCCGCCGGTGTAGCTGTTGTTGCCATTGAGCACCAGGGTGCCACTGTCGAGCTTGGCCAGTTTGCCGGCGCCGTCGATATTCACGCCCAGGGTCGCGGTGAGGGTTGGATCGACACGGATCGCTGTATTGCCGGCGCTGCCGTTGACCGCCGTCAGTTGCCCCGCAGCACCGCCCACGACGTTGTAGCCGTCGCTGGCAAATTGCAGGCCGGTGAACTGCTGCGTGCCGTCCACGCTGACCGTCCCCGCAGTCCCTGTGAACACTGCAAAGCCGCCGGCCCAGGCCGAGTTGGGCGTGCCGCCGATGGCGGTCCAGTTGCTGGCGCCAACGCTCCAGGTGCCATTGCCACCTTCGACCGTGCCGTTGCCGGTGGTCTGGCTGCCGTCCCAGAACAGCATGTTGGCTACCGACACCACCACGTTCACCTGGTTGGCCGTGGCGATATCTACCAGCACATCGCCCAGGTTGAAGCCCTGGGGCACGCCCGTCACTGTCAGGCCCTGCCCGGCCAGGCTGCCGGTGTAGTTGATCAAACGGTAGATACCGGCACCAAAGGCCCCGCCATTGCTGACATTCAGGTTGCCATCCAGGCTCACACTGCCATTGACGCTGAGCAGCGGCGTCGGGGACGGCGCACCAAGGCTGACGTCGAGGTTGGCACCGCTGCCCACCACCAGCGAGCCGGTAGACAGCGTATCCGCGCTGTTCAAGGCCAAGTGGCCGCCGCTGTTGATGTTCAGTGCTCCCAGTAGCGATCCGCCACCGGTCAGGGTGCCCCCGGCATTCACGTCGACAATGGCGCTGCCCAGGGTATTGCTCACCTTCAAGATGCCGGCGTTGACCTGGGTATTGCCGCTGAGGCTGTTGATGCCGGTCAGCTCGAGCTGGCCGCCGCCGACTTTGATCAAACTGCCGCTGCCTGTGAGGCTGCCGCCAAATGTGCTGCTGGTATTGGCACCGCCTACGGTGAGGCTGTTGTTCAAGCCCACGTCGATAACGCCAGCGCCACTCAAGCCGCCGAGCACGCCATTGCCGGCCAGGTTGAGGCTGGCGCCGGCGCCGATGTTCAGCCCGCTGTTGCCACCGAGGGCCGCGGCGCTGCTGGCGAACACGCTACCGCCAAGGATGTTCAGTGCGCCGGTAAAGGTGTTGTTGCCGCTCAGGGTCAGGTCGGCCGTGCCATTTTTGGTCAGGCCACCGGCGCCACTGATCACCCCGCCCAGGGTCAGGTTACTGGTGCCGGCCAGGGCCAGGTCGGCATTGAGAGTGATGTTATTGCCCAAGGTAAACGCCGCGCTGTTGTCCAGGCTCGCCGCGCCACCCACGGTCAACGCACCGCCGCCCAGGGCTGCGGCATTCCCCAGGGTCAGGCGGCCGCCATTGAGCAGCGTGCCCGCCTGGAACGTGTTGATCCCATTGAGGGTCAGGTTGGCCGTGCCCGCTTTGGTCAGCGTGCCGGTGCCGCTGAGCGCACCGTCCAGGGTCAAGGCGTTGCTGCCCGCCACGGTCAAGCCGGCGTTGAGCACAATGTTATTGACCAGGGCCACCGCAGCACTGCTGTCCAGGCTCGAGGCGCCACTCACGGTCAAATTGCCCGACCCCAGCGCTGTATTGCTGCCCACTTTCAACGTACCAGCGTTGAGGTTCAGGCCACCGAGGAAAAGGTTATTGCCGGAGAGGTTCAGGGTGGCGCCGCCATTCTTGGTCAGGCTGCCGCCCCCGATAATCGGCCCGGTGAGCGTCAAGTCTGCGGTCCCGCCCACGGTCACCGCGCCGTTGAGACTGACCTGGTTGGTCAGGCTCGCCGTGGCATTGGCATCCAGTGTGGTACCCGCGGCGGCGCTCAACGCTCCGGCGCCCAGTGCACCGTCGGCACCCACCACCAATTTGCCGAGGTTCAGCACCGTGTTGCCCTGGTAGCTGTTGGTGCCGCTGATAATCAGGTCGCCGCTGCCTTCCTTGACCAGGCCGCCGCTGCCACCGATCACCCCGCCCAGGGTCAGCGCATTGCTGCCAATCACGGTCAGGTTGCCCAGCAGGTCGATGCCATTGGCCAGGGCAATCGCCGCGCCCAGCAGCGGACCGGTGCTCAGGTTGGTCCCGGCGCTGGCGGTCAGGGTGCCCGAGCCCAGCGCGTCCGTGGCCCCGAGCACCAGAGTGCCGGCGTTCAACTGGGTGCCACCGCTGTAGGTATTGGTGGTGTTGAGGGTCAGGTCCGCCGTACCGTTTTTGCGCAAGGCCCCCGTGCCGCTAAGGTTACCGCCAAAGGCAAAAGCGTTGGTGCCCTGCACCGTGAGCCCACCGGCACCGATCACCACGTTGTTGGCCACGTTCAGGTTACCGGTGCTGGCCGCCAGGGTCCCGCCATTGACGTTCAGCACGCCGCTGCCGAACGCGGCGCTATTGTCAAATTGCACAAGGGCGCTATTGAGTATCGTCGACCCGTTGACCAGCGCCCCTTGCAGGGTCCAGGTCCCGCCATTGATCAGCAGTTTGTTGAAGTTGATGTATTGACTGCTGGATGCGGTGCCGGTCTGGATAACAGCATTCACCCCGGCCAGTTGGTTATCCAGGACCAGGGTATTGTTGGTCCCCCCCACGCCGCCATCGACCTTGCCGGAGGGCGCGAACGACAGATTGACGTTGACCAGTCCACCCAGGCTGATCCCGGTACCGGCATTCACCACAGACCCGGTGACCGCGGTAAATGTATTGCCCCCACGCCCGGCGCCCAGGGACACCCCACCATTGAGCGTGCCTGCGTTGATAAACGAGTTGCCAACCCCGCCGGCGGCACCCGAGGCTTCAAAGCCTATCCGGCCGGTGACCGTGCCGCTGTTGGTCATATTGACCCGGGAGCCGCCCTGCACCACCACCACAGGGGCTTCGTCAGGTTGCAGCACCGATACGCCAATGCTCGAAGCGCCGATAGTGCCGCTGTTGTAGATGCTGGTGGTGAAGTTTGCGCCATTGGTGATATTGAGCGCCGCGCCGCCCAGCAGCGAGGCCACATCCAGCAATGGGATGGTGCCTCTGATCGTGCCGCTGTTGGTCACCGATACGTTGCCTGAGGTTGAAGCGTTGCCAATCACCACGCCACTGGTCAAGGCGCTGAGGGGCAACAGGAACGCCGGATCAATCACCCCCAGGTTAGTCAGCGTTATACCGCTACCCGTCAAGCTCAATACCGTGCCCAGCACAGTGTTCATCCGCGCTGCGGCATCGACGGTGACCTGCAGGCCATTGGTCGAACTGGAAAAGTTGTTGACCGGCGTCAGGGGCAGGCTTGGCGCCCCGGTACAGGTAACCACCGCGTTTACGCCCGGGTTCGCCGGCGAGCACGCCGCCAACGCCTCGGGGCTCGCCAGGCCTGCCACCAGCCCGAGGACACCCAGACGAATCGCAAGAGAGAGAGGAGAAACATGGGTTTTGGCGCCAGCAACAATTCTTCTTTCCACGGGCAACAACTCCTTCGTGGTCCAAGCCTTTCGTCCGTGAATGCGTAGAAGCCCCATGCAACAGATCCAACACGCATCGAAAGCGAATTACCTGACCGTGATGACAACAATCCTGTTGTCAGAACCGTAGCTGACGCGCGTTAAAGTCATTGAAATAAATGGTATTAATACTTTCGTAAGTGCCTTGTAGGATTTGGACGACATCCAACAGGCGCCGGCGTACAGCGCCCTACCTCGGCAAAAATTCAGATTCAACCGCATAAAAGCGCGCTCTAATAGCGCCCTGTCGATTCGCCTCAACGATCCTGGAGTAAGCGATGCCCCATGAAGGCAACCTGTTACAAGCGGCCGTGGTGTTCCTGCTAGCGGCGGTGCTCACCGTACCCCTGGCCAAGCACCTGAAACTGGGCGCGGTGCTGGGCTATCTGTTCGCCGGTGTGATCATCGGCCCCTCGGTGCTGGGGTTGGTGGGCAACCCGCAAAGCGTCGCGCAGTTCTCTGAGCTTGGGGTGGTGTTGTTGCTGTTCATCATCGGCCTGGAGCTGTCGCCCAAACGCCTGTGGGTGATGCGCAAGGCCGTGTTTGGCGTGGGCCTGGCACAAGTGCTGTTGACTGCCATGGTGATGGGCGCCGTGGCGCTCTGGGCGTTTGGCCAGTCGTGGAACAGCGCGATTGTGCTGGGCCTGGGCCTGGCGCTGTCTTCCACCGCCTTCGGTCTGCAAAGCCTGGCCGAACGCAAGGAACTGAACAGCCCCCACGGGCGCCTGGCGTTTGCCATCCTGTTGTTCCAGGACATCGCGGCGATCCCGCTGATCGCCATGGTGCCGCTGCTGGCCGGCAGCGACCACACCACCACCGCCGCCCAGGACCTGAACCACGGTTTGCAGGTATTGGGCAGCATCGCCGTGGTGATCATCGGCGGTCGCTACCTGTTGCGGCCGGTGTTTCGGATCGTCGCCAAGACCGGCCTGCGCGAAGTGTCCACCGCCACCGCGCTGCTGGTGGTGATTGGCACCGCCTGGCTGATGGAACTGGTGGGCGTGTCCATGGCCCTGGGCGCGTTCCTCGCCGGCCTGCTGTTGGCCGACTCGGAATACCGCCACGAGCTGGAATCGCAGATCGAGCCGTTCAAGGGCCTGTTGCTGGGGCTGTTCTTTATCAGCGTGGGCATGGGCGCCAATATCGGCCTGTTGTTCAGCACGCCCTTTGTGGTGCTGGGGCTGACCCTGCTGCTGATCGCCATCAAGTTGCCGCTGCTGTACGCGGTCGGGCAGATGGTCGGCGAACTCAACCGCGAGAGCGCAGTACGCCTGGGCGTAGTGCTGGCGGCCGGCGGTGAATTTGCCTTTGTGGTGTTCAAGATCGGCCGCGACCAGGGCCTGTTCGCCCCGCAGCTGTACGACGTGCTGGTGTTGACTATCACCCTGTCGATGGCCCTCACTCCGCTGCTGTTACTGCTGTGCCCGAAGCTGTTTCGGCCCAAGGCCAAGCCGGTGGAAGTGCCGGAAGAATACCGCGCCATCGAGAGCGATGCGCCACGGGTGGTGATCGCCGGCATGGGCCGCATGGGGCAGATCGTGGCGCGGATCCTGCGGGCGCAGAACATCTCGTTTATCGCCCTCGACACCTCGGTCGAAACCATCGAGCTGACCCGCAGTTTCGGCGGCATGCCGGTGTTCTACGGCGACCCCCAGCGACCCGAAATCCTGCATGCGGCGAAGGTCGACCAGGCCGAGTATTTCGTGATCGCCATGGATGATCCAGAGATCAACATCAAGACCGCCGAACTGGTGCGCAACCTCTACCCGCACATGAAAATCATCGCCCGCGCCCGTAACCGCCAGCACGTGCATCGCCTGGTGGACCTGGACGCGTCACCGGTGCGCGAAACGTTCTATTCCAGCCTGGAAATGAGCCGCCGCACCCTGGTCGGCCTGGGCCTGAGCGAGGCCCAGGCCGATGCGCGGATCAACCGTTTCAAGCATCACGACCTGCAACTGCTGACAGCGCAGCACGCGGTGTACGACGATGCGGCCAAGGTGATGCAGTCGGCCCAGGAAGCCCGTGCGGAACTGGCGCGGTTGTTTGAAATGGACCGCCTCGAAGAAGAGTCCGGAAAGGTCTGAGGATGGATCTGAACGATATTGCGAATTTTCTGACAGAATACAGCGCAATTTCGTTCATCCATTGGAAGACCTCATGCTCACCCTCAGCAAAACCGCCGCCCGCCTGGCCCTGGCGCTGACTGTCAGCCTGGGCGCCAGCCCGCTGTTCGCGGCTGCCAAGCCGGCCGCCGCGCCGCCGGACGACTTCCAGATCGTCTCGACCCTGGACGGCAAGTTCACCTTCACCCTGCCCAAGGGCTACGTGGCCGACGCCCTCCCCGCCGGCGCACAAGCCCAGGGCACCGCGGGCGCCAATGGCACGATGTACATCAACCAGGCGTCAAAAAGCGTGGTGGTGGTGGCCCAGACCTTGCGCAACGACGGTATCGACCTGAAGGACGACGAGCCGCTGTTTCTCGATAGCGCGGCTGAAGGTTTCCTCAAGGACGTAGGCACCAGCCTGCCGGACTACAAAAAACTGGCGCAGAAGAAACTGCTGATCAAGGGCGTGGGCCTGCGCCAGATTGATGGCACCGCCAGCATGGGCGGCGGCAAGACCTTGAACTCGACCTTCCTTGCCGGCTCCGGCAACCGATTGCTGGTGATCCAGGCGATTTCCCGGGCCGAGGATGTAGCGGGGCATGGCCTGCTGGTCAGGCAGATTACCAGCGGCAAGTGACAATCCCCCAAGCACCACACATCCAATGTGGGAGCGGGCTTGCCCGCGATCGCGGTGTATCAGCCAATACATAGGCTGACTGACACCCCGCCATCGCGGGCAAGCCCGCTCCCACTTTGTTTATTGCATTCCCCCCTACGGCTTGCGCAGCAGGTAGGTATCCATGATCCAGCCATTGGCCTGGCGCGCCGCCTTGCGCACGCGCTCGATTTCGTCGGCCACCTCGGCCACCTTGCCGCTGATCAGGATTTCATCCGGGGTGCCCAGGTACGCGCCCCAATAGATGTCCATCTCCTGGTCCGCGACGCTACGGTAGGAGTCCTCGGCGTCAAGCATCACCACCAGCGTATCGGCATCACTGGCTTGCCCCGCCGCGAGTCGGCGCCCGGTGGTGATCTCGATGGACCGGCCAATGCGGTTCAACGCCACCTTATGCTGGGCCGCCAAGGCCTGGACGCTGGTAATCCCGGGGATGACCTCGAATTCAAACTCACTGCTGCCACTGGCCAGGATCGCCTGCAGGATGCGGATGGTGCTGTCGTACAACGCCGGATCGCCCCAGGCCAGGAAAGCGCCCACTTCGCCGTCGGCCATTTCCTGGTTGATCATGCGCTCGAACGTCTGTTGCTTGTCGCGGTTCAGATCCTGCACGGCCGTGGTGTAGTCAATCTCGCCACGCACGCGCTCGGGGCAGTCGGCTTCGACAAAGCGGTAGACGTGCCCGGCGTCGATGTAGGTCTGGCAGATTTCCCGTCGCAGGTCGATCAGCTTGTCCTTGCTCTGGCCCTTGTCCATCAGGAAAAACACGTCGGTGCGGTTAAGCGCCTTCACCGCCTGCATCGTGATGTAGTCGGGGTTGCCGGCGCCAATGCCGATGATCAGGATTTTTTTCATGACGGGGTTCTCAGTGCGGGGCGGGGATTTTGCCATGTTCGCGCCGCTCAGGTCTCGCGCGTTTGCAGGCGCAGGCGCCAGATGCCATTGAAACGCAGCTCAGTGCTAGAGAGCGGTTCCACATCGATCCGATTGAACATAGCCGGGGGGCATTGCAGCGCATGCAGCAACGCAGCACGGATCACAAAGGGGTGAGTCACCGCCAGCACATGGCCCGGCGCCTGTTCCAGGGTGCCTAGCCACTGCGCCACTCGCTCGCACAACTGGGCCACGGACTCGCCGCCATGGGGCGCTGCCGTGCTGTCCGTGAGCCAGGCCTGCAAGGCCTCGGGTTCAGCGTGTTGAATCGCATCGATGGCCATGCCTTGCCAGCGCCCCAGATCACAGTCACGTAACGCCTGTTCAACCTGCGCGGACTCGCCGAACAACCCCGCAGTTTGCCGGGTTCGCGCCTCCGGTCCACACAGCAGGCGCGGTGCCCGCTTGAAGCGCTGCGCCTGGGACAGGCGTGCCTGCTGCCAGTCCATTTGCAATGACTCGTCCAGGGCAAAACGTGCCGGTTTACGGGCGCACGTAGGGGCGTGGGCGATCAGGGTCAAGCGAGTGGCCTGCATTCAGAATCCCGCGAGGTTGAAGGTAGTGGAAGGGTCGACCGCCGAAGCGGCCTCACCATAGTACAGCGGTTGGTGCGACACATTATCTATCGCATGGGTTGGCGCTCGGGGCGGAACCGCGGGCAACCGACCGCCACCCAAAAAGCCTCCCCTATTGTCCAAGGAATGCCCATGAGACTGACCGACTCCCGCCCCGCCCTCGCCCCTGCGGACACCTACCCAAGCGTGCAACCGGCACCCGCGCAACCCAGCGATGTGACCCCCCTAGGAAGGGTGCCGTTTATCAGCCTCGACGCCCAGCAACAAGCCCGGTCATTGGTCAGGCAAGCCGATAGCGACCTGGCGTGCCTGTTGGCCGCCACCTTGATGAGCCGGGTCATTTCCCTTGAGCCTGGCGGGCAAGACAGCCCCAGCGCCAGGCAGGTGGACGCTATTCCCGCCGACTCGACCTTCGGCCAGGCCTGGTCGCGCCTCACTCAAGCCGTGAATAGCGAGCCATTTGCGACATTTGCCAAAGAACACCATATCGACACCTCACGTTTTACGTTCAACCCCAGGTCGGGGTGGCTGGACTGCACCGTCAACGACAAACCGGCCACGTTTACCTCGTACGACAGCGGCTGGGACCAGGCATCCGCCGACGTTTTAGCGGCTGCGCGGGTGCTGGCCCCGACACTTGCACAGTCGTTTGAATACGCCGGTGAACACAGCGCGTCATCCAACGTGGTAAGCGACTTCTACGGGGACTCCTTCGCCAATACCAAGGCCGACACCCTCACCTATATTGGCCGCCTACAGACCGAACATGGCTTTGCCGCCCTGGTTTACCCAGGCTCTGAGCAGCCGCGCTACAACCGCCCCGAGCACCAACACGCCAAGCAACTGCAGCGGGATGCGATCGACTCCGTTGCGGCCCGCGATCAGAGCCCGTCGTTGCCCCAGCAGAGCTCATTGGAAAAAATCAGCGCAGGCGATCTGTTTCTGGCCAGGCTGTGCAGCAGCGACCTGAGCTCCGGGCACCCCGAAACCCGGCTGCCTGGGCACGGAACATCCGGGGGGAGCATAGGCCGGCTGCCAACGTTCTCGACGATGGGCCAAACCCGCCAGGCGTTCGAACAGGCGTTGAACGCCGAGGCTTTTTTGCGCTTTGCGCAACAGCACAAACTTGACCTGCCCAGTGTCAGCATTGCCCCGCAAACCGGCGATCTGGTCTGCCAGGTCACCGATCCCAATGGGGTGATGCTCGAAAAACGCTTCACCCTGAGCGACGACTCCGGCTGGTCAGCCGTCGCGGCCGACATCGTCGCGCAGGCCCGGAACCTGGCCGCAGGGTCGACAGACAGGGTCCGTCACCCGCACTACAACGCGGTCCGTTTCCAGGACATCTTGAACTTCTATGGTGAAACACCCGCAGACGGCACATTGCTGGAAACCCTCAAGCGCTGCGCGGTACTCAACCGCAGTGGTTTCCCGGCGTTAAGCGCAAGTAGCCCCACGGACACTGCCCCCACACGCGCCCTCCAGCAAAAACGGCGCCTTGCGATTGAACGCCTCGACCAGGCAACCAGTGCCACTGCGGCCGGGCCTGCCAAGGCCCTCAACCCGACAACCGAGACCGTTCGCCGCCAATTTGACGGCCAACCCGATGTGCGTTCGGTTGTGCAACGACTGCTCACCGAGGCCATTCAGAAGGTCTCTCCCGGCCTGGACTTCGATATCAACCAGATCGCTTACGCCGAGCCCGACCCGGCCAACCCGGGGCACTTCCGGCGCAGCTCCCTCACGGCCGTGGCCTTGAACTACCTGAGCGGCGAGGACGCGCCGAGCTTTCCCGACAACAGCAAGTTGGTCGACACCCGCCCGGACCTGCTCGCCCATACGGGCAACACCCCCGACACGCCCCTGCCGATCAATCTGAAAGCCGTTGAAGCCGCCCTGCACGCGCTGCCCACGCAGTTGAGCGAGGCCATGGCCAGCGACCTGCGCAGCTACTGGGCACAACCGGCGTTCAGCACCGCGGCCGGGCCATTCGCCGGCGATCGGCAGGCGCTGGTCAGTGAGTTGTTGCGCAACAATCTGCGCCTGGCCGGGCTCAAACAGCCGGGGCTGGATGACGCGCAACGCGAAACCCTGGACCAACTGGTGACACGCCCACCTCCCGCCGCCAACAGTGACATCACCGTATTTGCCCTTGGCAGCGTTACACGGCAACACCCGGACGCCAGCGAAACCGCCTCCCCCAACCTGCTGGTGCAACGCCATATCGGCGAGCGTTTGATCCTGTTGCTGTGCGCGCCAAACGGCACCGTCACCCCCTATGACTCCTACGCCGCGTTCGACGCCGCCCGGGCGCAACACCTCAGCCAACAAGCCCCAGGCACGGGGCGCCTGAACACCTTGAAGAAAATCGACGCAGATCCGTTCGTCGCCCAGGCACAGACCCTCATCGAACAGGGCCTGGGTGATGTGCTCAGCAGCAGCCCGGCCTACGGCCCGGTGGCGGGCGAGCGGCCCACACGCAAAATGCCGGGCTGGGTAAATAACGCCAGCGAGGCCGAACGTTTTGTGTTGCATGACCTGAGCCTGCAGTTGGCAAGCATCCACCAGCGCAACAAGGGCCGCACCTACAACAGCGACATTCCCGATATCCGCCCCTTTGCCGAACAGACTTTCGATAACCTCAAGGCGGTGAACCATCCCGCCAAGGATCTGCAGGTGGTGTTCAAGGTTGCGGTGGGCGGCACCTCGCCCGGTGGTGTGATCAGCGGCGGCATTCATCGCGAGTCCATGAGCCTCACCGACGCCCTGTTGCGCAACCTCTCGGGCCTGCCCAGTCGAGACGTGGAGGTCTACCTCAAGCCGGGCAACACCCGCGTCACCGAACTTGAAAAGGATGGCGTCCTGCAGAAGCTGATCGAGGACGCCGACGTCGGCAAGAAGTACCCGCTGTTGCTCAAACGCGAACTGCAAGACGAGCGCACCAAAAAGGCCGAACGCCTGGCCCTGTTTGCCGAGCAAGTGCCAGTAGAGCTGCAAATAAAGGCCCTGGAGTTGGCCGTCAACAAACAATCCGGTGTCGATACCACTGGCTTGAGCTACATCCAGGCCATCCTCGACCCCGCCCCCGGCACCAAGCGCGTCGACGGCCAGGAGATCGTAATCCGCCCACTGGCATTCGTGCCGGGCCCCGGCAAGAGCCCCGATGTGGTCGACAATATGTACCTGATCGAACCCGAGGACAGTGCCAAGGGCCCGCATATCCTCTACCGCCCGCTGATCGCCGATGCGCCGCTGCTGCAATTTCCGACGCGCCAGGCATTGCTCCAAGCCATCCAGCAACCAGGCCGCCTGCAAAAAGACATCCTGGCCTGGTTGCCCGATGACGCGACCCGGGCGTACTACAAGGCCTGGAGTTTCAAGGAGCCCAGCCTCCAGACCACCAGCATTTTTGGCGTGGGCGACGGTGAGACCGTGCCTGCCGAGCCCAAGCTGGCCGCCGGCGGTTACGAGGCGGCCAATACACTCAAAGAGAAGCTGCAAACCGGGCAACTGATGAACCACCTGTACGACGCCAATGCCTTGGGCCTGACCAGCATTGCCGAACAACAGTCGGTCTCCGATGACGAAAGCCGCTGGGCCACGCTCAAAGAGGGCGGTTATCTGCTGCTCAACGCCGTGCTGCCCGCACTGCGCGGGCCGGGCGCGGCCATCGGCGTGGCGTTGCAGTTCCAGGGCATTCTCAGTGACCTACAGACCCTGGCCGACGACGATACCGGCAACAAAGCCCCGGCCATGGCCGACTTGTTGGTCAACCTGGCAATGCTGTTACTCCAGACGCCCGCGCGGCCTGCGGCCAGGCGAGTCGGCGCCCCCGTGAGCGCCAGCCGCAACAGCATTGTCGAGGCCCCCAATGGCCAGAAGGTCCGGCGCCTGCAGGTCATGAAGGGCACGATGGAAAAGATGCAACTGGTCAAAGGCAACCTCTTTACCTTTGAAGACCAATACAAAGGCAAACCCCGGCTCAATATCAACGCCCATGGCCGCGACCTGAGCGTCACCGAGCGCCTGACCGGCGCCAGCTCAACCATCCTCTATGACGGCGCCGAACACACCCCCGAACAACTGCACGCCCACCTGCTGGCCAAAGGCATCGACCCCAGCCAGTTCGACAACGTGCGCCTGCTGGTGTGCTACTCCGGCAATGGCGCCGAAAACTCCTTTGCCGCCCAGTTCCAGCGCTTGATCAACAAGCCGGTAAAGGCCTTTGTCGGCACGGTGACCGTAACTCCCAGCCCCGAACTGGTGACTGCCGAGTTCAAGACCGGCATCCAGATGCACGGGCCGCACGACGGGCCCAGACTGGTGAGCGACACCTATGCGCAGTACGACAGCGTGGAAACCGTCAAGGATCGTACGGACATCTCCATGATCCGTAACCCGCTGGAGTACCTGCTGTTCTCCTACTACCCCGTCCACTACCCGCCTCGCGCGGCCAATCGCTGAGCCCAGGCAAGCACGCGGCGCTGCGCAATCGGTTCGGCACATTGACGAACGGTGCGGCGAATGTTCAGATGCGGCCCTGTTTCAGGTGCCGCATGCCGCCGTGCATGAGGTGAAACGGGAAACCGGTACGCTCGTTCGAGCAAGTCCGGTGCTGCCCCCGCAACGGTATTCGCGTGACCCCTTCGACACACCACTGTGGCCAGAGCGCCATGGGAAGGTGAAGGGTTCGATACGCGAGAGCCCGGAGACCGGCCTGGAATGTGTGTTTGGCAAAATCCTGCGGTGGGCGGGCATGGGCCGGTATTGGCGTGTGCTCGATACTTTCTCCTGCGTGCTTCTGCGAAGATACTTTCGAGAAGACTATGATTTTTCAACGTTACGTCACTTCTGGCCCAACCCTGCTGTTGGGTTGCCTGTTCAGCCCCCTGCTACTGGCTGACAACAGCGCCCTGGAACTCAAGCCGCAGACCATTCTGGCACCGTCGGTGGAGTCCACCACCGTGGCCGACATGGCCCAATACGGCAGCAAGGTCGAGATCGTCACCCGCGCCCAGATCGAACGCGCCGGCCCCAGCGCCGATATCACGCGGGCGATGCAGATGTTTATCCCCGGTTTCTACGTCGCGCCGAAAAACGGCCCGTTCGACTACGGCACCTATTCCCTGCTGGGCGGGCGCAACGACGACACGCTGATCCTGCTCGACGGCGTACGCCTGAACAACCGCCTGTACGGGGGCCTGTACCTGGACACCCTGCCGGCCAACGCCGTGGAGCGCATCGAAGTGCTCAAGGGTGGCCAGAGCCTGTTGTTCGGCACCCAGGCCGTGGCGGGCGTGATCAATATCGTCACGCGCACCCCGCAGACCCGTGAGGTGTCCGGCGAAACCAACCTGGGCGGCGATACCTTTGGCGGCACCACGGGTGATGCCCGGGCCGAGCGGATTTTCACCAATGGCCTGGGCGACCTGGGCCTGCTGGCCTATGTCAGCCATAACGTGTCCGAGGGCTACCAGCCCTTTCGCAACCGCGACATGAGCAACGTCACCGACAAGAAACGCTCCTACGAAGTCACCACCCTCGGCGCCAAGGCCATCCAGTCTTTTAGCGATGACTCGCGCCTGGAACTGTTCTACCAGTACTCCGATGCCAACCTGGACTTTGCCGGCGCCACCAACAACCGCAAGACCACCAACGACCGCGTGCAGCAGATTGCCACGGCGACCTTCGAGCAAAACATCAACGAGCGGCTGAGTTACTTCCTCAAGGGCCATATCAACGACTGGGACACTCGCTACTCAAGGGTCAACAACACCGCCGACGGCGGCACCGTGGTGCGCAACCACAATGACTACTGGGGCTTTACCGACTGGGGCGTGCAGGCCGAAGGCAAGGCTGAGCTTACGGGCGGCCATGTGCTGGTGTTCGGCTCGGACAACCAGTGGTTCAAGGGCCAGGACGACGTGCTGGTGATCGACGACAACAAGGCCCAGGCCCACGCCCTGTACACCCAGCTGCGCCCGCAGATCGACGCCCTGCCCGACTGGCATCCGAGCATCGGCGTGCGCCACGAAACCATGAGCGGCGGCGACAGTGCCACCGTCGGCATGCTCACCTCGCTCTACGACCTCAACCCCAACTGGGCCCTGCGCGGCCAGTACGGTACGGCCTACAAGCTGCCGAATGCCGAGCAATTGTTCGTCAATGAACCCGGCGACGAGCTGGGCAACCGCAACCTCAAGCCGGAAAGAAGCCGTAACGCCGAGCTGGGCCTGGACTACAAGGGCCTGCTGGCCGACCGTGAATTCAGCGCCAGCGTGACCCTGTTCAAGCGCAAGATCACCGACCTGATCACCCTCGACGATAGCCACTGGGTCAACGGCCAGGGGCAGATCCAGGTGCGCGGTTTCGAGGCCGACGCCAAGCTGGCGCTCAACGACCAGTGGAACTTGCAGGCGGACATGACCCGCAACCTGACCGAATCGCGCGCCGGGGTCACCCTCAATGACGTGCCGAGCTTCTTTGCCCGCTCGCGGGTGGGTTTCGAGTCGCAGAACCGCCTGTGGGGCGCCGGCGCGGCGATCCGCTATATCCACGATGTGATCAGCTCGAAAAGAGTCGAATACGGCCACTATTCGGTGGTGGACTCCGACGCCTATCGCTACCTCGACCCTGCCCATCAACACCGCGTGAGCCTGCTGGTAGAAAACCTGTTCGACCGCGACTACGTCACCAGCCGCTCCAGCAATGTCGACAACCTGGGCCGGCCGTTCACCACGGAGGTGCGTTACACGTATCGCTTCTGATGACTGAAATCACGCAAATCGACGGGGTGGACACCCACCCCGACTGGTCCCGTATCCCCGAGCATGCCCACCATGTGCTGCTGTGCACCGGCCCGCGCTGCACCCAGCGTGGCGCCCTGCAACTGTGGAAAACCCTGCGCCGGCGCCTTTTGGAGCACCAGCACATCGAAGTGCCTGGCGGTGTGCTGCTGACGCGCACCCATTGCCAGTTCCCCTGCAACCTGGGGCCAGTGCTCACGGTGTACCCGCAGCGCTGCTGGTATGGGGTGCACAGCAAGGCCGATGCCGTGCGCCTGGTGGATGTGCACCTGGTGGGCGGCGAGGTGGTCGAGGAACTGTTGATCCGGGAGCATCCATGAAACGTTTGGCAGGCGTTGCCATCGCCCTGTTGTGCAGTGCCTCGGCCATTGCGCACGACTACCGCAACTGCCAGCAGGATTGGCAACTGCCCCATGCACCGCCGGCGCGGATTGTCGCCCTCAACCAACACGCTGCCGATATGCTGCTGGCCCTGGACGCCGGCCCGGCGCTGGTGGGCGTGGCGTACCTGGATGACAACGGCGCCGCGCATAAGCAGGGCAAGTATTTGGGGGTGTCGGTGATTGCACTGCGCTATCCGGCCAGCGAAGTGTTGTATGGGCAGAGGCCGGACCTGGTGGTGGGCGGTTTTGCCACGGCCTTTGGCAGCGGCATTACTTCACGCACTGGGCTGGCGGGCAATGGCGTGGCTTCGTATCTGCTGGAATCGGCCTGTGCCGGGCACTCCCTGGATTATTTCGGGCATATCCGCACAGACCTGCAAACCCTGGGCAACCTGCTGCATAAGCCGCAGCGCGCCCGCGAGCTGATTGCCGCCCTGGACGCCGACCTGGCCAGCGCCCGGGCACTGGCCAAGCCGGCAACACCCTTGTCGGTGTTTTACCTCGACAGTGAAGTCAACGGCCTGGACAGCGAAGGACAGCAAGGTTTCGTCACTGCCCTGCTGGCCGCCGCCGGCGCGCGCAACCTGTTGGCCGGGATCAATCAATACCGGGTCACGGTCAGCAGTGAGACGTTATTGATGAGCGACCCGGATGTGATCCTGCTGGCCGATGCCGTATGGTCCCCGGCCAGCCGTAAACGCCAGTTGCTGACCCGCGACCCGGTGCTGTCGCGCCTGCGGGCGGTGCGGGAAAACCGCATGATCGATATCCCGTTTACCCACCTGGTGCCCACTGTCGGCAGCGGCAAAGTGGTGCTGGACCTGACGCGCCAGCTCAACACCCTGTAGGAGCGGGCTTGCCGGCGACTCGTGACTTGTGGTCAAGAGTCATTTGAACAATCGTGGGTGTTTCCGCGGGGGCCCGGGGCAGATACTCGAGGCCATTGTTCACGCCACCACAGGAGTCACTCATGTCTATTCCCGCATTCGGCCTTGGCACTTTCCGCCTGCAAGGCCAGGTGGTCATCGATTCCGTCAGCACTGGCCTGGACCTGGGCTACCGGGTCATCGATACCGCGCAGATCTACGAGAACGAAGCCGAGGTCGGCCAGGCTATCGCTGACAGCGGTATCCCCCGCGATGAGCTGTTCATCACCAGCAAGATCTGGATCGCCAATTTTGCCGAAGGCCAGTTGATCCCCAGCCTCAAGGAAAGCCTGCGCAAGCTCAAGACCGACTACCTGGACCTGACCCTGATCCATTGGCCGTCGCCGGAAAACCAGGTGCCCGTCGCCCAGTTCATGGGGCAGTTGCTCGAAGCCAAGCGCCAGGGCCTGACCCGGCAGATCGGCATTTCCAACTTCACCGTGGCACTGATGGAACAAGCCATCGCCGCCGTCGGCGCCGAGAATATCGCCACCAACCAGATCGAGCTGCACCCGTACCTGCAAAACCGCAAGGTGGTGGATTTCGCCACGCGCCACGGCATCCAGATTACCTCGTACATGACCCTGGCCTACGGCGAGGTGCTCAAAGACCCGGTGATCCAGGCGATTGCCGAGCGTAACCAGGCCACACCGGCACAGGTGGCCCTGGCCTGGGCCATGCAACTGGGGTACGCGGTGATTCCATCCTCGACCCAACGCGCCAACCTGCAGAGCAACCTCAAGGCCGTGCAACTGACCTTGAGCGAAGCCGATATGGCGCAGATCGCAGGCCTTGAGCGCGGTCAGCGCCTGACCAGCCCCAAGGGCATTGCGCCGCAGTGGGACTGAGCTAAACCGCCGGGCTGCGCGCCAACTCCCGCAGCCACGGCAAGACCCGCAAGCCGCTGGCCGGTGACGGCGGGTCGATGATGCCCATGAAGTGCTCCAGGGTGAGGCTGTCGGGCGACCCCGGCAAACGCATCATCGCCTGGGACGCCGGCGCCCCGCTGTGCTGGTCGTCATAGACCAGCACATGGCGCACCTGCTGGAACGCCAGTGCGTCACCCGCGCTGGCGGCCAGGCCCGCATGGATAATCAGCACATCGAATGGCTCGGCTGGAATATCGGTCAGGATCAGCACTTCATCGAAGGTCTGCACCGGGACGATCCGGTAGTAACCCAGTTGGTTGAGCATTTTCTCGAGGTGCAAGCGTTGCAGGTGCTGTTCATCAGCGATCAGGATGGTCAGTGCTTTGGTGGGCATGGCAGGTCCCTGAGCAGGCAGCGCTCGTGGTTTGAAGGAGCGGCCTACTTTTTCAGACATATTTCGATAGCAAAATCAGCGTAGTTCCCTCTGCACGTAGGAGTTCTCCTAAACACTCTCGCACTTCCTACTCTTATGCCCGGTTGCAATAGTCCGCCAGGGCCTGATGCAACTGATCAATGGCTGCTTGCACGCCAGCCACCGCCAAGGCCAACGCCTCCCGATCACGCTGTTCACAGGCGGCTTCCAGGGCCTCACAGGCGCTCACCAACGCCTGCGCCTCAACCAGGCGCGCCCCGCCCTTGGTCCGGTGGGCCAGGTCATGCAACTGTGCGTAGTGGTTTTGTTGCAGCAAGGCCGGCAGTTGCATGCGGTCTTCGGCGAGGCTGTCGAGCAGCGGCTCCAACAGTTCCCTGATCGCGTCCATATCGCCACCGGTCAACTTCAGCAAGCGGCCCAGATCGATCGTCTGGATCGCCTCGGCCGCCTGCGGCTCGTTGACCGAAGGCAGGGCCGTACGCGAAGCCAGCGCCGCATGCAGGTCGTCGAGGCCAGTCGGCTTGAACAGGCAACCGTCCATCCCCGCCGCCAGGCAACGCTCGGTTTCCTCGGGCTGGGCATTGGCGGTAAACCCCAGCAACAGGCAAGGCGCCAGGCCACGGGCACGCTCGTCGGCACGAATTTCCCGCGCCAGGTCATAGCCGTTTTTCAGTGGCATATTACAATCGGTGATCACCCCATCGAAGCGCTCGGCCCGCCAGTACTCCAGGCCCTGCACACCATCTTCGGCCGTAGTGATGCGGTGCCCCAGGAAGCTCAGTTGGCGGGTCAGCAATTGGCGATTGGCCGGGTAGTCATCCACCACCAGGATATTCAACCTATGGGCCGGCGGAGCATCCAGAGCGGCCGGCTCGTGATGGGCCGCGGCAGCAGACGCCACGGCCAGGGCCAACGTGACCTCCACGCGAGTACCCTGCCCCAGCACACTGCTCAACTTCAGTTGGCCACCCATCATTTCACACAGGCTGCGGCTGATCACCAGCCCCAGGCCAGAGCCACTGCGCGCCGACTGGTCGGTATTGCGCCCCTGGACAAACGGGTTGAACAGGCGCATCTGGTCCTCGACGCTGATGCCTACCCCCGTGTCTTCCACCACCAGCCGCAGGCTCAGATAACCATTGGCAACCGCAGGCGAGCCACTGCAGCTCAAGCGCACATGGCCCTGGGCGGTGAACTTGATGGCGTTGCTCAACAGGTTGGAAACCACCTGCTTGAAGCGCAGCGGATCGATCAGTACATGCCGGTCAAGCAGCGGGTCCAGTGCCACCTGCAACACCAGGCCCTTGGTCCGCGCCAGCCCTTCGAAGATGCGCGCCACCGAGGCCAGCAACTCACGCAGGTTCGATGGCTCCAGGGCCAGGGACAGATGGCCGGACTCGATGCGCGCGATGTCGAGAATATCGCCGATCAATTCCAGCATGCCCCGCGAAGCGTCGGAGGCCACGGCCAGGGCATCATGGTCGATCCGCCCCTGCTCGGCATTTTTCAACGCCAGCTCGATCATGCCGATCACCGCGTTCATCGGCGTGCGGATTTCATGGCTCATGGTCGCCAGGAACGTGGTCTTGGCCCGGTTGGCAGCGTCGGCACCCTCCTTGGCCTCCTGCAATTGCCCCAGCAAGCGCTGGCGTTCACTGACATCGACCCAGCCGGCAATCATGCCCACGACCTTCTCGTCACCGTCGCGGTACGGCAGCATCCAGTGGTAAATGGTCAGGGTCGCGCCCCCAGGTACCTTGAGGACACGGTCGTGAATCTGCGGCTCGCCGCGCTCCATCAGGCGCAAGTAGTCTTCATGGTAGGACTGGGACTGGGGCTGGTTGCCGGTGTCGGTCTCGACCACGGTCTTGCCGATCACATCTTCAAGGCAAAAGCCGAATACATTCAGGTAGGCGCTGTTGCACGCCATCAACCGCCCCATGCGGTCGCGCACATAGATCGGGTGCGGCGTGCCGTCGATCAGCACGCTCATAAAGCGCATCTGGTCGCTCAGCGCGCGCTCGGCCTGGCCGCGCTTGCGTATCAGGCTGCGCAGGTAAATGGCCCAACCCAGGGTGAGCGCCAACAGCAGCGCGGCCAGCGCAAACCCCTGGATAATCGTGTCGCGGTGGCGCAGCCAGTAACTGTCGTCGATCACCACCTCGCTGCGCCAGTGGTTGGTCAACTCGTCCATTTCCTGGGGAGAGATACTCAGCAGTGCCTTTTCCAGGATCGAATACAGCTCCAACTGGCCGCGCCCCACGCCAAAGGCGATACGCGCTGGCTGCGCGCCCACGGTACTGGTGATACGCAGGCGATCACGGTATTTATGGGCAATCATGTAGCGCGCAATCATCAGCGCATTGACCGACGCATCGACCCCGGCACTGGCCACCAGGGCCATGGCCTCGGCGGGGCCGTCGACGTCTACCAGGATGATTTGGGGGTATTCCCGGCTGATGATTTCCCGCTGTACGCTGCTGCGAATCACCGCCAGGCGCTTACCTGTCATATCTTCCATGGTGATCGGGCTGCGCTCATCATCGCGGGTGACCAGCACGAACGGGTTGCTCAGGTAAGGCCGGGTAAAGCGGATCTTGTCCTCCCGGGACATGCTTGGGGTAATCAGCGCGATCATGTCCGCGTCGCCCTCGCTGACCTGCTCGACTTGGCGCGGCAGCGAACCGCCGCGTATCACGTCGAACTTCAAGCCGGTGCGCAAGCTGACCTGCGCCAGTACCTCGGCACTCAAGCCCTGGAACTGCCCACGGTCGTTGAAAAATGACAGCGGCAGGAATTTGTCGAGCGCCGTGACCCTGACCCGTGGGTGCTTGTCCAGCCAGCGTTGCTCACTGGCGCTCAGGCGCAGGCGTTCGCGGCCGACCACCCCCAGGTTACCGGCGCTCCAGCGGCGCAGGATCTCCATCTGCTCATTGGCGGGGATCACCTCCAGCACCGCATTGACAATACGCAGCAGCCGCTCATTGTCGCCGGCGAGCGCGAACGCAAAGGGGTTGACCTCCAGGCTGGAAAAGTCCGCCATGCGCACGTTATTGAGATGATTTTTATTGATCAGATAGTTGGTGCTGATTGCATCGCCCAGGTAGACGTCCGCCTGGCCAAAGGCCACTGCGCCAATCGCCTCGAAGGCCGACGGATAGATATGCAATGAAGCATTGGGGTAGAAGGCCGCGACTGCACCGGGCTGCATGTAGTGATAAAGCATGGACAGGCGCTTGCCGTCCAGGTCGGCCGTCAGCGACTGGCTATCGCCCACCCGCGTCACCAGGATCGGCTGGTCATTGGCGTAGGAGCGCGACAGCTTCAACTGGCCGTCCGCCGCCTCGTAGCCGTTGGCCGTGCCTACAAAGTCCACCTCCGCGTGCTTGAGGGCGGCGATGGCTTCGTCGCGGTGCTCATAGCGCTGCACCTGGACCTTGACGTTGAGAGCCAGGGCGATCAACGCCGCATAATCGGCGGTAATCCCCTCCAGTTCGTCGTTGTTGTTCGTCAGATCAAAGGGCGCGTAGTCGGGAGCGGAAACCCCCATCACCAACGTGCGGCGCTGGCGCAACCAGCGCCAGTCCGCCTCATTGAGGTTCACCTGTGGCGCTTCCAGGCTCGAATGCCCCAACAGATGCAAAGCCTGTGGCTCTCCCAGAGCCACGTTGACGGTAAGTGACAGGCCCGCCAGCCAGAGTACGGCGAGCCACTTGCCCAGAGAGGTCGACATTTCAGATCAGATGATTGCGCTGGGCGAACTTGGATAAATGCACCACCGAAGACATGCGCAGTTTCTCCTTCAACCGGGTTTTATAGGTACTGATGGTCTTGTGACTCAACAGCATGTCCTTGGCGATTTCATTGTTCCCCAGGCCCAGGGCGAGCTTTTGCAGCACCATCAGTTCGCGGTCGGAAAGTGCCTCTACCAGTTGCTGTTCAGTGGTTTGCAAGTCGTCTTTGCGCACCGAACTGGTGGGCAGGCTGGGGAAGCAGCTGTAGTTGGACATGACGGCCTTGATGGCTTTTTGCAGCTCATCGAGTTCACCGGTTTTCGCGACAAAGCCCATCGCCCCGGCGCGCATGCAACGAGTGGAAAAGAACACTGCCAGATAGGAGGTCAGCACCAGGATTTTACAGGGCAGGCCCAATGCCTTGATCCGGCTGATGACCTCCAGCCCGCCCAACTTGGGCATGGCCAGGTCGAGGATGACCAGGTCCGGTCGCTCCTCCCTGGCAATCTGTAAGGCGTCGGCACCGTTGGCAGCTTCGAAAATCTTCTCGAAGCCCTCCTGGCGCAACAGGTATTTGACGGTAGAGCGAATGAACGGATGATCATCCACGATTAGCGCTTTGCTCATGCAGCTCCCTGGGAAGACACCACGATTGTTTAGTTGCTTCATTGGCGACCACTCATTTCAGGGGCGCCAACACCCTTACACATCACACGAAACCCCTGTACCTGTGAGAAATACCAGTTCCGACCAGCGGCACTGTCTACACAGAACGTTTCAACGGAATTTGGTTAGGTGCAACGGCGCAACATTAACAACGGAATGATGTTTCGCCCGAAGGGAAAATCCGGCGCACTTGTAGGATTAATCCTTCAAAAAGCGTAGTCAAATTCAATAAAAAAAGCCGCCCCCTATGACAGGAGGCGGCTTTTTGGGGGATGCAGGGTTTGCTTCAGTCGGTGGTGCTGGGGCTCCAGAAGGCCTGCACCACAAGGTTCGACTGTGAGATCCGCGCCACCAGGGCGTCCAGTTCGTCACCGTCGACCGAGTTGGCCGCCAGCGTCGCCTCGATTTCCACCTCCTCAGTGCCAAATGGCCGTACGTCGACATCACTGGCCGGGTAGTTGCAGCGCGCCAGTTCCGATTCGAGCAAGGCCATCACCGCCTGCTGCTGGGCGCGCCGGGCGATCACGTAGAGGATATTGGTGACCTCCGCCGACACCACATCCAAAGGCTGGCGGTTGATGTTATTGACGATCGGCCGCAGCAAGGTGTTGGCCGCCAGCACAAAACAGGTACCCAGGAACGCCTCGAGGATCAGGTCGGCGCCGGCGCAGGCGCCCACGGCGGCGGAAGTCCACAGCGTGGCCGCCGTATTGAGCCCGCGTACGTTGCCCTCCTCGCGCATGATCACCCCGGCGCCGAGAAAGCCAATCCCGGACACCACATACGCCACCACCCGCACCGCCCCTTCGGCCCCGGCCAGGCGGTTGGCCATGTCGACAAAGATCGCCGCCCCCACCGCCACCAGCACGTTGGTGCGCAGCCCCGCCGTGCGCTGGCGGAACTGGCGCTCAAAGCCGATCAGCCCACCCAGGATGAAAGCCGCGCTGAGGCTGACCACGGTGTCGATCAGGGAATCCAGATTGATATTGTTGAGGGCTTGCATGATGAATCTCCCTTTGATTGCCCGCAGAATCAGCGTCGAAAAAAGGGGGATCAGGCAGGAACCAGGACGGTTCGCTACCCAAAGGCCGCTTCTCGCTTGATCGGCGAGGCAACGGCACGGGGATGCGCGTCAGCTGGCCAAGCCTGGTCGACAACTGTCACTCGAAAGTCTGTTCACGAAGGTCTGCGCTATGGTTGAAAACCGGCGCAGCTTACGCCCGCAGTCTGCGGGAGGAAAGTGACAGTGCGGCGAATCGCCGGGTTCTTCAGCCAGGGTTCAGCCAGGCATCGCTCCCGCGGGCGCGGGAACGATCTGCAACGCTGTCAGCTCGCGGTGGCCAGCAGCACATCACGCACCGAGCGCGCCTGGCCCAGGCTGCGGTCATGCTCGTGCAGCGAGGCGGCAATCTCATCGGCGCGAATCGGCAGGATCGACAGCAACGTATCGCTCAAGCCATGGCTGGCCTGGCTGAAGCCCTGCATGTAGATGCCCGCCTTGCAGCGCTCGTCGGTGACCACGCGGTAATCGCGGCTGACTTCAAAGTCACCCATATAGGCCTCCAGCGGCGCCAGCAACTGGCGATGCATCTGCCGTTCATAACCTGTGGCCAGGACCACCGCATCGTAGTGGTTGATCACGGTCTCACCGGTGGCGTTGTGACGTACCAGCAACTCGATGCCCAAGGGCCCGGCGCTGGCTTTTTCCACGGTGGTCAGGGTGCGGAATGCGTGGCGGGCGATGCCGGAGACTTTCTGCCGGTAGAAAATCCCGTAGATGCGCTCGATCAGGTCCAGGTCCACCACCGAATAGTTGGTGTTGTGGTACTCGTTGACCAGGCGTTCGCGCTCGCTGCTGGGCTGCTGGAACACCAGGTCGGTGAACTCCGGGGAGAACACTTCGTTGACGAACGGGCTGTCATCGGCAGGCTTGAGGGCCGAGCCGCGCAGGATGATGTCCACCTGCACCGAGGGGAAGCTGTCGTTCAGGTCGATAAACGCTTCGGCCGCGCTCTGCCCACCGCCGATGATTGCAATGCGCATCGGCTTGCCCTCGACACACGGCTGCTGGGCCATGCGCGCCAGGTACTGGGAATGGTGGAACACCCGCCCGTCATCCTTGAGCGCCTTGAACGCCTCGGGAATCCGTGGCGTGCCACCGGCGCTGACCACCACAGAACGTGCGGTGCGCACCAGTTGCTCGCCATGGGCATCGCGGGAGATCACCCGCAGCGCCTCGACCTGCTGCTGATGCAGGATCGGCTCGATGGCCAGCACTTCCTCGCCATAGCGGCTTTGCTCGGTAAATTGCCCGGCGACCCAGCGCAGGTAGTCGTTGTACTCCATGCGGCACGGGTAGAAGGTGCCCAGGTTGATAAAGTCCACCAGGCGCCCGTGGGCCTTGAGGTAATTGACGAAAGAGTACGGGCTGGTGGGGTTGCGCAGGGTCACCAGGTCCTTGAGGAAGGAAATCTGCAGCTCGCTCTGGCTCACCAGGGTATTGCCGTGCCAGCGGTAGTCGGCCTGCTTGTCGAGAAACAGCACATCGAGCTTGCCCTGGGCTTTCTCGCGCTCTTGCAGGGCGATGGCCAGCGCCAGGTTCGAGGGACCGAAACCAATACCGATCAGGTCGTGAACCGCGGGCGATGCAATTGCCTGTGTCATTCCAGTGTCCTCTGGATAAGCCCCGTGGCGATGGGGCGGAAAGCCTGGGCGACCTGCTGAACAACAGGCCATGTGTTGATAGGAAACGAGGACCATGAAAAAAAATTTAAGCCCCGCACCGGATTCACCCTGGCAGGCGCGGAGCCGCCGGCGCGGGCAATGCGGTGATGGCAGTTTGAGGCCGTCTAATTTATAGTAATTCTCATGTAGATTTGAAAAGTCCTACACACAACGTCCAATACTGGCGTTTCGCCCAGCTGTAACGGCGTGTGTAAGCACTTAAATTTCAGGGCAAATACCTCGTTTACCTGACAGCTTGCCGCGCCTGTCTCTGCCCTTGTGGGCGATTGAGCTGCGGTCCGAACTTTCCTGGCTGGAACCCGTGCATGAACCGTCCCCGACACACCCGGCGCGCTCTGCTGGCAGCACTTTGCCTGATCCCCGTGGCCGCGTTCGCCGCCTGGCAACTGATCCCGCCCGGCCGGGATAAATTTGCCACCCTGCAAGTACACCGGGGCGATATCGAAAGCAGCGTGACCGCCCTCGGCACCCTGCAACCGCGGCGTTACGTGGATGTCGGCGCCCAGGCCTCCGGGCAGATCCGCAAGATTCACGTCGAAGCCGGCGCCCAGGTCAAGGAAGGCGACCTGCTGGTAGAGATCGACCCCGCCACCCAACAAGCCAAGCTCGACGCCACCCGCTACTCCATCGCCAACTTGCAGGCCCAACTACAGGAACAGCACGCGCAACACCGCCTGGCGCAGCAGAAGTACCAGCGCCAGCAACGCCTGGCCGCCGGTGGCGCCACCCGCGATGAAGACGTGCAAACCGCCCAGGCCGAACTGGACGCCACCCAGGCACGCATCGACATGTTCAAGGCGCAGATCAGCCAGGCCCAGGCCACGCTGCGGGTTGATCAGGCTGAGCTGGGCTACACGCGCATCTATGCGCCGATCTCCGGCACCGTGGTGGCCGTGGATGCCCGCGAAGGCCAGACCCTCAACAGCCAGCAGCAGACGCCGCTGATCCTGCGCATTGCCAACCTGTCGCCGATGACCGTGTGGGCGGAAGTCTCGGAAGCCGATATCGGCCATGTCAAACCGGGCATGCAGGCCTATTTCACCACCCTGAGCGGTGGCAACCGGCGCTGGACCAGCACCGTGCGCCAGATCCTGCCGGTGCCGCCCAAGCCCCTCAACGAAACCAGCCAGGGCGGCGGCAGCCCCAGCAGTTCGAGCAAGAGCGGCAGCGGCCGGGTGGTGCTGTACACCGTGCTGCTGGATGTGGACAACGCCGACAACGCACTGATGGCGGAAATGACCGCCCAGGTGTTTTTCGTCGCCAGCCGCGTCACCGATGCGCTGACCGCGCCCGTCGCTGCCCTGCAGGGCAGCACCCGCCCCGACATGCAACTGGCCCGCGTGGTGGCCAAGGACGGCAGCATCGAAGACCGTGAGGTGCGGGTGGGTATCAGCGATCGCCTGCGCATCCAGATCCTCGACGGCCTGAACGAAGGCGATCATCTGCTGATCGGCCCCGCCGACAGCAGCGGAGGCTGAATGTTGACGCCGCTGATCGAACTTCGGGACATCCGCAAATCCTACGGGGGCGGTGATGCGCCCCAGGTCGATGTGCTGCGCGGGATCGACCTGTCGATCCATGCCGGGGAATTCGTGGCGATTGTCGGGGCCTCCGGCTCAGGCAAGTCGACCCTGATGAATATCCTCGGCTGCCTCGACCGCCCCACTGTCGGCCAATACCTGTTCGCCGGGGAGAACGTCGCCCAACTGGACACCGACGAACTGGCCTGGCTGCGCCGCGAGGCCTTTGGCTTTGTGTTCCAGGGCTACCACCTGATCCCGTCCGGCTCGGCCCAGGAAAACGTCGAGATGCCGGCGATCTATGCCGGCACACCGGCCGCCGAACGCCACGCCCGCGCCGCCGCCCTACTGACCCGCCTGGGGCTGGCCGGGCGCACCGGCAACCGCCCGCACCAGTTGTCCGGCGGCCAGCAGCAACGGGTGTCGATTGCCCGGGCCTTGATGAACGGCGGGCATATCATCCTCGCCGACGAACCTACCGGCGCCCTCGACAGCCATAGCGGCGCCGAGGTCATGACCCTGCTCGACGAACTGGCGAGCCAGGGCCACGTGGTGATCCTGATCACCCACGACCGCGAAGTGGCGGCGCGGGCCAAGCGCATCATCGAGATCCGCGACGGCCTGATCATCAGCGACACCCCCAACACCCACAACCAGCCCGCCACTGAAGCCAACCCCAAGGCCCTGCAAGCGGTGGACCTGCGCCAACGCCTGGCCGACGGCGCCGAGCACAACGGCGCCTGGAAGGCTGAACTGGTGGACGCGGTGCAGGCGGCCTGGCGGGTCATGTGGATCAACCGCTTCCGCACGGCCCTGACCCTGCTGGGGATCATTATCGGCGTGGCCTCGGTGGTGGTGATGCTGGCCGTGGGCGAAGGCAGCAAACGCCAGGTCATGGCGCAGATGGGCGCCTTTGGCTCCAACATCCTCTACGTCAGCGGCTCGGCGCCCAACCCACGTACGCCGCCCGGCATTATCACCATGAACGACGTCGCCGCCATGGCCGCCCTGCCCCAGGTCAAGCGCATCATGCCGGTCAATGGCGCGGAGGCCGGGGTGCGTTTCGGCAATGTCGACCACATGGCCTATGTCGGCGGCAACGACACCAACTTCCCGACGATCTTCAACTGGCCAGTGGTCGAGGGCAGCTACTTTACCGAGGCTGACGAACGCGCCGCCGCTACCGTCGCGGTGATTGGCAAACGGGTGCGCGACAAGCTGTTCAAGGACCTGCCCAGCCCCATCGGCCAATACATCCTGATCGAAAACGTGCCGTTCCAGGTGATCGGCGTGCTTGCCGAAAAAGGCGCCAGCTCCGGCGACAAGGACAGCGACGACCGTATCGCCATCCCCTACTCTGCCGCGAGTATTCGCCTGTTCGGCACCTATAACCCTGAATACGTGGTGATTGCCGCCGCCGACGCGCGCAAGGTGCATGAGGCCGAAAAAGCCATCGACCAGTTGCTGCTGCGCCTGCACAACGGCAAGCGGGATTTTGAACTGACCAACAACGCCGCGATGATCCAGGCCGAGGCCCGGACCCAGAACACCCTGTCGCTGATGCTCGGCTCGATTGCCGCCATCTCGCTGCTGGTGGGGGGCATCGGCGTGATGAACATCATGCTGATGACCGTGCGCGAACGCACCCGGGAAATCGGCATCCGCATGGCCACTGGCGCCCGGCAGCGCGACATCCTGCGCCAGTTCCTCACCGAAGCGGTGATGCTCACGGTGGTCGGCGGGGTGGCCGGGATCGGCCTGGCCCTGCTGGTCGGTGGCGCGCTGATCCTCAGCAGCGTGGCCGTCGCCTTCTCGCTGCCCGCAGCCCTGGGCGCCTTCGCCTGCGCGCTGGTCACCGGCGTCATCTTCGGCTTTATGCCGGCCCGCAAAGCAGCCCGGCTCGACCCGGTCACGGCCCTTACCAGTGAATGATCGCCCTATGAAAGCGCACTTGACCCTCGTTGCCGCCAGCCTGCTGCTGGCCGCGTGCAGCAGCCCGGCGCAGCGCCCGGCCAGCGGCCTGCAGCCGCCGCCGGCCTGGGACACGGCAAGCCAGGCCAACGCTCTGCACGTCAACCAGCAATGGTGGAAAGCCTTTGCCAGCCCGCAGCTCGACCAACTGATCGAACAGGCCCGCACCGGCAGCTACGACCTGGCCAGCGCCATGGCCCGGGTGCGCCAGGCCCAGGCCGGCGCCGTGGTGGCCGGCGCGCCGCTGCTGCCCGAACTCAAGGGCGGGCTCAACGCCAACCGCCGGAAACTGCTGCGCGGCAACGGCTACAGCGAACTGGATGCCGACAACAACAATGACGCGGTGGATTATTTCAATGCCAGCCTGACTGCCACCTACGAAATCGACTTCTGGGGCGGCAAGCGCGCCGCTCGCGACAGTGCTGAACTGGCGGTGCGCGCCAGCGAATTCGAGCGCGCCACGGTGGAATTGACCCTGCTCAGCGGCGTGGCCACCACCTACACCCAGCTCCTGGCCCTGCACGAACAACAACGCATCGCCGAGCTCAACCTGGCCAATGCGCAGAACGTGCTCAAGCTGGTACAGACCCGGCATGACGCGGGCTCTGCCACCCAACTGGAACTGGCCCAGCAAAAGAGCCTGGTCGCCGCGCAGCAACGCCAACTGCCCGAGGTACGCCAGCGGACCGAAGCCGCACGGATCAGCCTGGCCGCCCTGCTCGGCCAACCGGTGCAGACGCTGCAACTGACGCCCCAGGCCTTTGAGCAACTGCGCTGGCCAAGCATCGCCGCCGGCGTACCCAGCGACCTGCTCAGCCGCCGCCCGGACATTGCCAGCGCCGAAGCGCAACTGGCGGCCGCCCAGGCCGACATCATCGTCGCCCGCGCCGCCATGCTGCCCAGCGTGACCCTCAGCGCCAACCTGGGCTCGGGCGCCAACCGTGCTGGCGATATGCTGCGCAACCCGTTCTACAACCTCACGGGCGGGCTGATCGCACCGATTTTCAACAACGGCCGCCTCAGCGCCGAACGCGACAAGGCCACGGCACGCCAGGATGAGCTGCTGCAAACCTATCGCGGCGCGATCATCAATGGCTTTGCCGATGTAGAAAAGGCCCTGAGCAGCATTCGCCGACTGGACGAACAGCGCCAGTGGCAGCATGAAGAACTGGACCAGGCACAGACAGCCTTCCGTATCGCCCAGAGCCGCTATGAGGCTGGCGCGGAGGACTTGCTTACCGTACTGGAAACCCAGCGCACGCTGTATGCCGCCCAGGATTTGAACGTGCAACTGCGCCAGGCACGGCTGGGGGCGAGTATTGCGCTGTACAAGGCACTGGGAGGGGGGTGGCAGGCGTCTGGTCTTTAACGATGAGGATCTAATGTGGGAACTGGCTTGCCGGCGATGTTGCCTGCCCCATCGCCATTGCCATCGCCGGCAAGCCAGCGCCTACCGTTTGACGTTGATCGGACAGGTCAAATCGTCCGTTCCCTGACCTTCAAATGCCGCGCATACCACGGCCGCTTCGGCACCTTGCGGAACAAGTCCTGCAACTTGTCATCATCAGCGCCGAAGGTGATGCGCAACGCCAGCTTCATGGTTTCCGGATCCATCTCCACGGTGCGCCCCATCTGCAATCCCGGGGTGGTGCTGCAACCATGGGTATCCGGCCCCAGCCATGGATCACCCACCTCGACCCAGCGCCCTGGCGCAAACCATGGCACACCGTTGACCTCCAGGCGGCTCAGCTCACCCGGATTAAAGCGCTGATGGGCGCGGAACCAGTCCTCCAGCCGGTCATCGATCCAACCGTGGAAATGCCAGAACACCGGGTTCACATGGGAGGAAAACGGGTCGCCCAAAAAGTCATTTTCAGGCTCATACCACCGCGCCGAAAAATCCGCAGGATCGCGCGCAAAGGGCACCGGTGCGCCGTTGGAAGGGTCGCGCGGCACCGACGCCCAGCGCATGTGCAGCCAATCGTGCAGCCCCAGCTCAACCTCCGAGCCGAACTGGCCCAGGGTCAACCTGGCCAGGTAACGCGGGTCGCGGTACTGCGACTCCCACACCTGGAAGTTGCTGTGATAGGTCTCGCAAGCCTTGATATCACTGACCCACTGGCTGTACTGCTCGTCGCCACTGGCCATCCAGGTCGGCGGCAGTGCGAAGCCATCGTGATTGTCAAAGTAGCGCGCGAAGCCCTGGCGATCACGCTCAAGCTCGGGCTGCGGCGGCGGGAAGCGCGGCCAGGACGGCAAGTCCTGCAGGGAGCGCGCCGTACCGAGCATATGCCGATGCATAAAGAAAAAATCGATACCCGAGCCATTGCGGTCCTTGCGCGGGCCACGGGCGTCGCGCTCTTGGTCCCGTGGCCCGGGCTGCCAACCGATGCCGCGCAGGGCGTTGCGCTTGTCCTCGGGGAGCTTGTGCCACTGGTCCCGCGTGGCGTGCCAGAGCTGGTGGAGCAGGCGGTGTTCGGGGGCAATCAACCATGCCAGCAGTGCTGGGTTGAGGCCGATGCGTTCGCGGGCTTCGGGGAACAGCTGTTTGGTGGCGACAAACCGGTTATCCAGCTCCAGCAGCGCCAGGGGCCTGTCGAGATTGAGAATCTGCCCGCTGAGGGTGCCGCTGCCGGCATTGCCGAAGCTGCCCCAGACTTCATCCAGGCGCATCGTCAATTCATAGGCCGGCATGCCGTCCGGCGCGTCGCGGTCGATCAGGCGCCAGTACAACAGCGCCGCGTCGCCCGGCGCCAGGTCACCCAGCACCTGATAGCGCGGCTCACCCTGCCCACGCAGTTGGCCAGCGGTGTCCAGGTAGCCACGCACGCCCCGGCCGCGCGGTGCAATATCAAGAAACAGTTCCAGACCGTCGAGGGGCAAGCCTTGCAGCCCGGCGTCACGCCCTTCCAGGCGCAGGCTCCAGATCCCGCGCAGGCTGTTCGCCAACTGCTGGCCGGCGGTGTCCGCCAGGTCCACCGTGGCTTCCTCGGGAGTGATGGGAAATTCCTCACGCGTCAACTCGCGATGGGCATAAAAGGCAGCAGGTACGGCGGCGCCGGTCAGCGCCAGGCCTGCGATAAACCCTCGTCGAGAAATCGTCATGTTCCTACCTGTGTCAGCCCTGGAGCAGGCTTTATCCAAGCTAGAACGTTTAGCCGGGCGGCAAATTTACTGTAGGGGCCGCGCTTAAATTTCCCGGCCCTGCGCTCGTTCTCCCCAGATAGCAAAGGCCCCTTGCGCCCGCACCTCAAAGGCGAACCGACTGAGATGGCAATGACAAAACCACGTTCGAAAAAGGCTCTATACATCGGCCTGCCCTTGGCCCTGGCCATTGCTGCCGGCGCAGGCCTGGCCTGGGATCACTGGTTTGGCGGCAATGCCGGCTACCCGCTGGAAGTGATCAAGCAGGCCAATGAATTGCAGGACCGCCTGCTGTCGTTCGACAGCCATATCACCGTGCCCCTGGACTTCGGCACCGCCGGCCATGAAGCAGACAAGGACGGCAGCGGCCAGTTCGACCTGGCCAAGGCCAGTCGCGGGCGCCTGTCGGGGGCGGCGCTGACGATTTTCGGCTGGCCCGAGCTGTGGAATGGCCCCAATGCACCACACAAACCCACCGCAGGTTTTGTCGACGAAGCCCGGCACCAGCAAGAGGTGCGCTACAAGATCATCGCCGGCATGGTCCGCGACTTCCCCAACCAGGTGGGCATCGCCTACACCCCGGCCGATTTGCGCCGCCTGCATGGCGAGGGCAAGTTTGCGATTTTTATCAGCATGCTCAACGCCTACCCCCTGGGCAACGACCTGAACCTGCTGGACATGTGGACGGCGCGCGGCATGCGCATGTTCGGCTTCAGCTACATCGGCAACAACAGCTGGGCCGATTCCTCGCGCCCGTTGCCGTTTTTCAATGATTCGCCGGATGCCCTCGGCGGCCTCTCGGCCATCGGCAAGCAAGCAGTGCAGCGCCTGAACGACCTGGGCGTGATCATCGACGTCTCGCAAATGTCGACCACCGCCCTCGAGCAAGTCGCCCAGCTTAGCCGCACCCCCATGGTCGCCTCCCACTCCGCGCCCAGGGCCTCGGTGGATATCCCGCGCAACCTCAGCGACAAAGAACTGCAACTGATCAAGAACAGTGGCGGCGTGGTGCAAGTGGTGGCCTTCGGCGGGTATTTGCGCCCGTTGAGCCAGCCGATCCAGGACAAGCTCAACACCCTGCGCGCGCGTTTCGACCTGCCACCCCTGCCCAACCTGGCGATGGCCCTGATGCCCGGCGACCCGATCATCGCTGCCTGGCCGGAGCAGAAGTTCGGCGAGTACGCCAGCGAGCTCTACGCCATTCTCGAAGAAGAACCCAAGGCCAGCCTCAAGGACCTGGGAGACGCCATTGACTACACCGTGCGCAAGATCGGTATCGACCACGTCGGCATTGCCTCGGACTTCAACGAAGGCGGCGGCGTCAAGGGCTGGAACGATGTCAGTGAAGTGCGCAACGTGACCGCCGAACTGATCACCCGCGGCTACTCCGAAGCCGATATCGCCAAGTTGTGGGGCGGCAATTTCCTGCGGGTGTGGGAGCAGGTGCAAAAGTCCGCCAAGCCTGGTGTGCTGCCAAGCGAGCAAACGCCATGACCGACCGTCGCACCTTTCTCAAACAGGCCGGCATCCTCGCCGCCAGCCTGCCGCTGGGCACCAGCCTGCACGTGCAGGCGGCTAGCGCCAAGGCCCCCGTCGATAAATGGGCCGGCCTGCGCCAACTGTTCGACCAGGATCCGAACTACATCCATTTCTCCAACTTCCTGATCACCTCGCACCCAAGGCCCGTGCGCGAAGCCATCGAGCGCCACCGCGCCGCCCTTGACCGCAACCCCGGCCTGACCATGGACTGGGACCTGCAGGAACCCTGGAAACGCGAAGGCCAGGTGCGTGACTGGGCCGGCCGCTATCTGCAAGCCAAACCCGGCCAGATCGCCCTCACCGGCAGCACCACCGAGGGCCTGGCGATGATCTACGGCGGCATCCACGTGCGCCCCGACCAGGAAATCCTCACCACCGAGCACGAGCACTTTTCCACCGACAGCATCCTCGCGTTGCGCACCCAGCGTGACGGCACCCAGGTGCGCAAGATCAAGCTGTTCGCCAACGCCCACCACGTGTCGGTCGATGAAGTGCTGACGGCCATCGAGCGCAACATTCGCCCCAATACCCGAGTACTGGGCATGACCTGGGTGCAGTCGGGCAGCGGCGTGAAGCTGCCGATCGCTGAAATCGGGCAACTGGTCAAGCGCCACAACCAGGGGCGCGAAGAAAAGGATCGGATCCTCTACGTGGTCGATGGCGTGCATGGCTTCGGCGTCGAAGACCTGGCCTTCCCGGACATGCACTGCGACTTCTTTATCGCCGGCACCCATAAATGGATGTTCGGCCCACGGGGCACTGGCCTGGTGTGCGCCGCATCGGAGCAAGTGACCACCCTCACCCCGAGCATGCCGACGTTTTCCGAAGACACCGATTTCGCCACCACCTTCTCCCCCGGCGGCTATCACGCCTTTGAGCATCGCTGGGCGCTGGACGAGGCCTTCAAGCTGCACCTGCAATTGGGCAAGGCCGAGGTTCAGCAACGCATCCACAGCCTCAACTCCTACCTCAAGGAGCGCTTGCAGGCGCGACCGAACATCGAGCTGGTCACCCCGGCCAACCCGCAGCTGTCGGCCGGTTTCAGCTTCTTCCGGGTCAAGGGCCAGGACAGCGACAAGGTGGCCGCCTACCTGATGCGCAACCGCGTGGTCAGCGACGCGGTGAACCGCGACGTCGGCCCGGTGGTGCGTACCGCGCCGGGCCTGCTCAATACCGAAGATGAGGTCGACCGCTTCCTGGCCCTGCTCGACAAAGCCCTCTGATCCCCTTTTTTCTTGCCCACGAGACGACTCATGAACGATGAACCGCTCACCCCAACGCTGCTCAAGTCCCTGGCGCTGACGGCATTGATCGCCTGCCTGGCACCGTCCGCCCAGGCCGCCACGCCGCCCAAGCCCGGCACCGTGTTCAAGGACTGCAAGAACTGCCCGGAAATGGTGGTGCTGCCCACCGGCACCTTCAAAATGGGCACCCCGGATGATGAAGTCGGCCGCCAGCCCGATGAAGGCCCGATCCATGACGTGACCTTCGCCAAACCCGTGGCCATCAGCCGCTTCCAGGTGTTGGCCGGCGAATGGGACAGCTACCTGCAAGAAACCGGCTACAAAATGCCCGACGGCGACGACCGCCCTGGCCGCAAATGCACGGCTGGCAAGCCCACCTACAAGATAAGCGCCAAACATCCGGCCGTGTGCATGGACTTTGCCGAAGCCCGCGCCTATGTCGCTTGGCTGTCGAAGAAAACCGGCAAGCAGTACCGCATGGTCAGCGAATCCCTGCGCGAGTACGCCGCCCGTGGCGGCACCTCCGGGCCCTTCCCGTTCCCGTTCGACGAGGGCAAGGAATACAGCATCGCCAAGCACGCCAACACCTACGGGCCGGCCGATGGCTACAGCTACACCGCGCCGGCCGGCAGCTATGCGCCCAATGCGTTCGGCGTGTATGACATGCATGGCAACGTCTACGAATGGGTCGAAGACTGTGAAAACGACAGCTATGTGGGAGCGCCCAGCGATGGCAGCGCCTGGCTGACCGGGCAATGCGAGGTGCGGCAGATTCGCGGCAACGACTGGGGCGAGGCGCCGGTGTTTTCCCGCTCCGGCAACCGCAACAACCTCTACCCCAACGTGCGCGGCGACTGGCTGGGCTTTCGCGTGGCACGGGAGCTCTGAGCCTGTGCAACTCGGGACGCGGCTAAATCGCGCCGGGCCCGACTCGTCCTCCTACTATCGGCCTGCCAGCGGTAAACCTTCGCGCGCAGGCCTTCACTTGCCCACAGCACGTAGCCACGTCGCGATCGAGGTAGTTTCATGACCGCAGCACCGCGCAGCGCCATTCGCGAACTCTTGAGCCTGCTCAAGCCCTATCGACGGATTGTCATTTCTTCCATCACCCTGGGCATCGTCGGCGGCCTCAGCGTCACCGCGCTGCTGGCCACGGTCAACCGCGGCCTGCACAGCGCCGACGGCATGGGCACCGGCGTGGTCCTGGCCTTCGCCGGGCTGTGTCTGCTGGCGTTGCTCAGCAGTATCGGCGCCGATATCGGCACCAACTTCGTTGGGCAGAAGGTGATTGCCAAACTGCGCAAGGACCTCGGCGCCAAGGTGCTCGCCGCGCCCATCGAGCAGATCGAGCGCTATCGCACCCACCGCCTGATCCCGGTGCTGACCCATGACGTGGACACCATCAGCGACTTTGCCTTCGCCTTTGCCCCGCTGGCGATTTCGACCACGGTGATCCTGGGCTGCCTGGGCTACCTGGCGGTGCTGTCCTGGCCGATCTTCCTCATGACCCTGCTGGCCATCGGCATTGGTTCGGCGGTGCAGTTCGTGGCCCAGAGCAAAGGCATCAAGGGCTTCTACGCGGCCCGTGACGCCGAAGACAACCTGCAAAAACACTACTCGGCGATTGCCGAGGGCGCCAAGGAACTGCGCATCCACCGCCCGCGCCGGCACGCCATGCACACCCGCAATATCCAGGGCACCGCCGACCATATCTGCGACACCCATATCCGCTCGATCAATATTTTTGTGATCGCCAAGAGCCTGGGCTCGATGCTGTTTTTCGTGGTCATCGGCCTGGCGCTGACCCTGCAACAGTTCTGGCCCAGCTCGGACCCGGCGGTGATGAGCGGCTTTGTCCTGGTGCTGCTGTACATGAAAGGCCCGCTGGAAAACCTGATCGGCAACCTGCCGATCATCAGCCGCGCACAAATCGCCTTCCGGCGCATTGCCGACCTGTCGGAGCGTTTCTCCTCGCCGGAACCGCACCTGCTGCTCGATGACGCCGACAAAAGCGTGCCGGTGATGAAGCACCTGGAACTGCGCAACGTGCAGTACGCCTTCCCGCCCGTGGAAGGCAGCGAGCCATTCAAGCTGGGGCCGGTCAACCTGAGCATCGAGCCTGGGGAAATCCTGTTTATCGTCGGCGAAAACGGCTGCGGCAAGACCACCCTGATCAAGCTGCTGCTGGGCCTGTACACCCCGCAGCAAGGCGAAATCCGCCTCAACGGCCTGCCCGTGGACGCCCTGGGCCTGGACGACTACCGCCAGATGTTCACCACGATCTTTGCCGACTACTTCCTGTTCGACGACCTGGTGCAGAACGACAAGGCCCTGCCCGACGACGCCACCCAATACCTGGAGCGCCTGGAGATCGCGCACAAGGTCAGCGTGCGCGATGGCGCGTTCACCACCACCGACCTGTCCACCGGGCAACGCAAGCGCCTGGCCCTGGTCAACGCCTGGCTCGATGAGCGCCCGGTGCTGGTATTTGACGAGTGGGCGGCCGACCAGGACCCGACCTTCCGGCGGATTTTCTACACCGAGCTGCTGCCGGACCTCAAGCGCCTGGGCAAGACCATCATCGTCATCTCCCACGACGACCGTTACTTCGACGTCGCCGACCAGTTGGTACGCATGCAGGCCGGTCGCGTCATCAGCGAAAAAGCCTGCGCCTGACCTCCCTCCCCCAGGAGCCGGCGTGCCGGCGATGGCTGCCTCAAGGCATGCGATGAAGCCACGAGCCTCATCGCCGGCAAGCCGGCTCCTACAACGCCTCCCGCCGGCTATTGCGCCTAAATCTGATCGATCGAACTTCGTCTTCCTGACACAGCTTATTTCCTCTGCCGACGGCGACGAGATCGATCATGAACCAATTGAACCAACTTCCCGACGACGACCTGCTGGCCCTGTTGCTGGCCGATGAAGCCGGCGCCGGGCAGTCCATCCAGAGCCTCGCCGGGCATGACCCGGTACCGCTGTCGTTCGCCCAGCAGCGCCTGTGGTTCCTGCAACAGTTCGATCCCCAGAGCCATGCTTACAACCTGCCACGGGCGATTGCCCTCAAGGGCCCGGTAGACGCGCGCGCCCTGGAAGCAGCGCTGAACCGGGTGATCGACCGCCACGATATCCTGCGCACCGCCTTTCGCGACACCGACGGCACGCCGCTGCAAGTCATCGAGCATGATGCGCGGCTGACCCTGCTGGAAGAGGACCTGAGCGCCCTGGACAGCCAGCAGCGCGACCTGCTGCTGCAACAGCGTATCCGCCAGCACGCCACCCAACCCTTCGACCTGCGCCAGGCGCCGCTGATTCGCAGCAGCCTGCTCAAACGGGCCGAGCAGGACTACGTGCTGCTGCTCAACATGCACCACATTGTCTCGGACGCCTGGTCCAACCCGATCCTGATCCACGACCTGGCCAGCGCCCTCGGCCAACCGGGCCAGGCCCTGCCGCGCCCGGCCATCCAGTACGCCGACTACGCCCAATGGCAGCGCCAGGACTACCCGCAGACGCCGCAACACAGCGCAGCCGCGCAGTATTGGAAAGCCTGCCTGGGCGACGAAATCCCCACCCTGGAGCTGCCTCGCGAGCGCCTGGAAAAGCCCGCCGGTGCCGGCCATCATCGGCACGCGTTGCCCGCCCACCTGAGCGAGCGCCTCCAGACCTTTTGCCAGCAACAGGGCCTGACGCCTTTCGTGGTGCTCCTGGGTGCCTGGCAGTTGCTGTTGGGGCGCTACAGCGGCCAGGTCGATTTCACCGTCGGCGTGCCCAACGCCACCCGTAACCAGGCGCAGATCCAGGACCTGGTGGGCTTTTTTGTCAGCAGCCAGGTGTATCGCGCGCGGCTGGCGCCCGAGCAAACCTGCAGCGCGTTCCTCCAGGGCCTGCGCCAGCAGTCCCTGGCCGCCCTGGAACATGCCGACTACCCCATCGAGCTGATCCTCGAAGACCTGCACCTGCAACGCAGCCCCCAGGCCAACCCGCTGTTCCAGACCCTGTTCAACTGGCGCGTCGGCGCCGCGCAGGAGGAGGCCCTGCACCTGGGCCCGCTGGAGCTGAGGTTTATGGACAGCCACCCGCTGCAGGCCAAGTTCGACCTGTCGCTGGACGTGGAATACAGCCAGCAGCAGATCACCGCGCATTTTGAATACGACGCCGCTTGCTTGCGTCCGGCGACCGTCGCCACCCTGGCCGGGCACTGGCAGAACCTGTTGCAGGCCATGATCGAGCAGCCCCATGCCCTGATCGGCGAACTGCCGATGCTCAGCGACCAAGAGCGTGGGCAGCAATTGGCGCAGTGCAATGCCACGGCCGTCGACTACCCCGATGCAGCGCCTGTGCACGTGTTGGTCGCCAAGCAAGCCGAACGCCAGCCACAGGCTGTCGCCGTGGTGTTCGGCGACCAGCAACTGACCCTGGACCAGCTCAATCGCCGCGCCAACCAACTGGCCCACAAACTGCTGGAACTGGGCGTCGGCCCCAACGTCTGCGTGGGCCTTGGCCTTGAGCGCAGCCTGGAGATGGTCATCGCCCTGCTGGCCGTGCTCAAGGCCGGCGGCGCCTATGTGCCGCTGGACCCGGCCTACCCCGCCGAACGCCTGGCCTACATGATCAACGACAGCGGCATCGGCCTGCTGCTGAGCCAAAGCAGCCTGGCATTGCCCGCCCCTGACAGCCTGCCGTCCCTGAGCCTGGACCAGGACAGCGACTGGCTGGAAGGCTATGACAGCGCCAACCCCCAGGTAACGGTCAGCGCCGACAACCTGGCCTACATGATCTACACCTCCGGCTCCACCGGGCAGCCCAAGGGCGTGCAAGTGCGTCATGGCGCCCTGACCAACCATATGCTGTGGATGCAGGGCGAACTGGGCCTGAGCGCTGCGGACCGGGTCTTGCAAAAAACCGCCTTTAGCTTCGACGCCTCGGTGTGGGAGTTCTGGCTGCCATTGCTCAACGGTGCGCAGTTGGTCCTGGCTTCCAGCGAGCTGGCCGAAGACCTGTCAGTGCTGTGGTCGCAAGTAGCCGCCCAGCGCATCAGCGTGCTGCAAATGGCGCCTTCCCTGCTGCAAGCCTTGCTCGCCGATGAACAGGGCGCACAGATGCAATCCCTGCGCCTGCTGCTGCTCGGCGGCGAAGCCCTCGGCACCCCGCTGGTCGCACAATTGCGCGAACGCTGGAACGGCCGCCTGTGCAACCTTTACGGCCCAACCGAAGCCACCATCGACAGCACCTTCTTTGATGTCCAGAGTTTGCCCGAGGGTGCCATTGCCCCTATCGGCCGCCCCATCGCCAACGTGCGCACCTACCTGCTGGACCACGACCTGCAACTGTGCCCCATGGGCACCAGCGCCGAACTGCTGATCGGCGGCGACTCCCTGGCGCAGGGCTACCACCAGCGCCCGGGGCTGACCGCCGAACGCTTTATTCCCGATCCGTTCGCAGGCAACGGCGCGCGCCTGTATCGCAGCGGCGACCTGGCCCGCTACCGCGCCGATGGGGTCATCGACTACATCGGGCGCATCGACCATCAGGTCAAAATCCGCGGCCTGCGTATCGAACTGGGGGAAATTGAAGCGCAACTGCTGCAACACGAGGCGGTGCGCGAAGCCGTGGTCATCGCCCACCCAACCCTGGGCGGCGCGCAGTTAGTGGGCTACGTGGTGCCGACAGCGCTGGCAACGGACACTGCCCGCCAGGACGCCTTGCGCGAGACCCTCAAGGCCCACCTCGGCGAACACCTGCCGGACTACATGGTCCCCGGCCACCTGCTGATCCTCGCGCAACTGCCCTTGACCCCCAACGGCAAACTCGACCGCAAGGCCCTGCCCGCCCCCAACGCGAGCCAGGCCCTGCACGCCTACGTAGCCCCGCAGAACGAAGTGCAACAGCGTATCGCCAGCATCTGGCAAGACGTACTCAAGCTGGAAAAAATCGGCCTGAACGACAACTTCTTCGAACTGGGCGGCGACTCGATCATCTCCATCCAGGTCGTCAGCCGCGCGCGCCAGGCCGGTATCCACTTCACCCCCAAGGACCTGTTCCAGCACCAGACCATCCAGGGCCTGGCCAGCGTGGCAAAAAACCACGGCCAGGGCCTCGCAATCGATCAGGGCCCGGTCACAGGCCCAGCCCCGCTGCTGCCGATCCAACACCTGTTCTTCGACACCGACATCCCCGAGCGTCACCACTGGAACCAATCAGTCCTGCTCAAACCCGCCACCCCCCTGGACCCGCACCTGCTGGAACAGACCCTCAACGCCCTGATCCACCACCACGACGCCCTGCGCCTGAATTTCACCCAGGCTGAACACGGCTGGCACGCCGAATACCGCCCGAGCACAACCTCGGTGCTATGGCAAACCCGCATCGACGACACCACACAGTTGCACTCGGTGGGCGACGAAGCCCAACGCAGCCTCAACCTGCAAGACGGGCCGTTGCTTAGAGCGGTGCTGGTCAGCCTGGGGGACGGTAGCCAGCGTTTGCTGCTGGCTATTCATCACCTGGTGGTGGACGGCGTGTCGTGGCGGATTTTGTTTGATGATTTGCAGACCGTGTACCGGCAGGTAGAGGCGGGTCAGGCGATTGAATTGCCGGAGAAGACCAGCGCTTATAAGGCGTGGGGGGAGAAGTTGCGGGGGTATGGGTTGAGTGCGCAGTTGCAACCCGAACTGGCCTACTGGGAACAGCAACTGGAGACTGCCAGCCACGACCTGCCGCAAGCCAATCCTGAAGGCAAGCAACGGCACAGCCAGGCGACGACTGTCGATATTCAACTGAGCAGAACCCTGACCCAACAACTGCTGCAAGTCGCGCCCGCGGCCTACCGCACGCAAATCAATGATCTACTGCTGACTGCCCTGACCCGTGCGGTCAGCCAATGGACCGCGCGCGACAACGTCCTGATCCAACTGGAAAGTCACGGCCGCGAAGCCCTGTTCGATGATATCGACCTGACTCGCACCGTCGGCTGGTTCACCAGCCTGTACCCGGTCAAGTTGACCGCCCATCAGGACTTGGGCGAAGCAATCAAACAGGTCAAGGAGCAACTGCGGGCCATTCCTGACAAAGGCATTGGGTTTGGCGTTCTTCGCTACCTGGGCGACGCCCAGACTCGGGAACGCCTCGGCGCATTGCCCGTGCCGCGCATTACCTTTAATTACCTGGGCCAGTTCGACGGTAGTTTCGACAGTGCCGACGGCGCGCTGTTTTTTCCCACTAGCGAGGAACGTGGTGCCGAAAAAAGCGCCGAAACGCCTTTGGGTAATTGGCTGACTATCAATAGCCAGGTCTATGACAACCAATTGAGCATGGGCTGGACCTTCAGCCATGAAGTCTTCCCTGTCGAGGCTATCCAGAACCTCGCCAACAACTGCCTGCTCGCGCTCGAGCAGTTGATCACGTATTGCTGCGATACCAATCATCAAGGTGCAACCCCCTCGGACTTTCCATTGGCCGGGTTGAGCCAGGCACAACTGGACACTCTGAGCATTCCAGTCCAGCAGATCGAAGACATCTACCCGTTGTCGCCCATGCAGGAAGGCTTGCTGGTGCACACGCTGCTGGAAAAAAACTCTGGCATTTACTTCATGCAAGAGTGCTACACCATCAAGGAAACGCTGGACTATCCACACTTCGAGGCGGCCTGGCAGCAGGTGGTGCAACGCTATGAAGCGATTCGGGCGTCATTCCTGTGGAATACCGGCGGTACGCTTTTGCAAGTCATCCACAAAAACAGCAGCGTGCAGGTCGAACGCGTGGACTTGAGCCATGTGCCAATGGACCGGGTGCAGGCGCAAATCGAACACCTGCTCAAGGTAGAGCGGGAAACCGGCTTCGATCTCGCCTTGCAGCCTCCGATCCGCTTCAAGCTGATCCTGCTGGCCGACCAGTCCCACCGGTTTGTCATGAGCAACCACCATATCCTGCTGGATGCCTGGTGCCGCTCGTTGTTGATGTCGGACTTCTTCGAGATCTACCATGCCAGGTTGGCAGGCAAGCCCTGTGAGCTGGCCACGCCCTACCGCTTCCGCGACTTTATCCAATGGTTGCAACACCAGGATCGCACGGCCGCCACGACGTTCTGGCAAGACCAACTGACAGGCTTGGAACACACCACGTCACTCCCGGTGGATCATCCGCAAGTGGCTGCGCACTCGGTGTCGGTGATTGGCGACAATTACACCTGGCTCAGCCAGCAAGACAGTACTGCGCTGCAAGAGGCCGCGACACGCTACCACCTCACCCTCAACACCTTCGTCCAGGCGGCCTGGGCCTTGACCCTGCATAACCACAGCCGCTCGCGGGACGTGGTGTTCGGTGTCACGGTCTCCGGCCGCCCAGCGCATATTCCCGAGATGCAAAATACCGTGGGGCTGTTTATCAACAGCGTACCGTTGCGGGTCGCTATCCCTACCCCGGACAGTCAACTCAGCACCCTCGCCTGGCTGCAAAGCATCCTGCACAAGAACGTGTCGCTGCGTGAATATGACTACCTGCCCCTGGTCAACATCCAGGAGTGCAGCGAGATCCTCAAAGGCCAGCCCCTGTTCAACAGCCTGTTCGTCTACGAGAACGCGCCGATGGAAGACTCCGTCGGCCAGGACGCCCAGGACATGGGGGTGATCTCCGAATCCTCACGGACTCACACCAACTACCCGGTGACCGTGGTGGTCTACCCGAGCGACAAGGTGGGCCTGCACCTGTCCTACGACACCCGTTTCTTTGAACGCTCGACCATGGACAGCCTGTTGGAGGAGTTCAAGCAATGGCTGGTCGCCCTGCGTCATCACTTGCATCAGCCGTTAGCCCAGATCACGCTGCTTGATCCCACGCGCCTGGGCGACTGGGTCCTTGAACACAACCAATCGCAGGTACCCCACGACCTGCAGCGCTCGTTCGTCGAACAGTTCGAGCACCATGTCGATGCCAGCCCACAGCGTGTGGCGGCCATGTGCCGGGACCGCAGCTGGACCTACGAGCAACTTGACCACCACGCCAACAGCCTCGGCCACCGTTTGATTGAGCGCGGCGTGGGCCTGGACCAACCCGTGGCATTGCTGGCAGATCGTGACCTGGAACTACTGGCGATGATTGTCGGCACCTTCAAGGCCGGTGCCGGCTACCTGCCGCTGGATCCGAGCCATCCTGCCGAGCGGATCAAGAACATCCTGCACCTGAGCAAGACACCGCTGCTGGTCTGCACGGCCAAGTACCGTGAGCACGCCCAGACGCTGCTTGCCGAACTGGCCGCCAGCGCTCCCGGTCATACCGTGGGCCTGCTGGTCTGGGAAGATCTGCCACCCAAGCACGCCAACCAGCAACGTCCTGGGCGCTACAGCGGCCCGAAAAACCTGGCCTATGTGATTTTTACCTCGGGCTCCACCGGGCAACCAAAAGGGGTCATGGTGGAACAGGCCGGCATGCTCAATAACCAGTTGAGCAAAGTGCCGTACCTGCAACTGACCGACCAGGACATCATTGCCCAGACTGCTTCTCAGTCGTTCGATATTTCTGTCTGGCAGTTCCTCACCGCACTGCTGTGCGGCGCCCAGGTGTGTATTTTTGCCGACGATATTTCGAAGAACCCACAGGCACTGCTCACACAGGTTAAAGAGCAACGCATCACCGTACTGGAAATTGTCCCGGCGCTGATCCAGGCGCTGCTGACCGAACAACACAGCGACCTTCCCGACCTGCGCTGGCTGCTGCCGACGGGCGAAGCGCTGCCAGCAGAAACCGCCGCCGACTGGCTGGCACGTTACCCAGCGATCAAGCTGATCAACGCCTACGGCCCGGCTGAATGCTCTGATGATGTGGCGTTCTACGACATTGACCCGGCCTCGACTCAACGCACCTACATCCCGATCGGTTACCCAACCGACAACAATCGCCTGTATGTGCTGGACGACGACCTGTCGCCGATCCCCACCGGGGCAACGGGTGAAATCTGCATTGCCGGCGTCGGCGTAGGGCGCGGCTACTGTGGCGACCCGGTACGCACCGCCACCAGCTTTGTGCCCAACCCCTTTGCCCTAGTGCCGGGGGAGCGCCTGTACAAAAGCGGTGACCTGGCGCGCCGACGCAAGGAAGACGGCGCCCTGGAGTACCTGGGGCGTGTGGACCAGCAGGTAAAAATCCACGGATTCCGTATAGAGCTGGGAGAGATCGAGGCGCAAATCGCGCTGTTCCCCGGGGTTCGCGAAGCGGCCGTACTGGTCGGCGAGAACCCGCTGGGCAAGCAGTTGATTGCCTATCTGACCCTGGAAGAAGGTGACACTCACTCAGGCATCGATGCGCTGCGGGCCTTCCTCAAGGCCCGCCTACCGGCCTACATGATTCCTGCCCAGGTGCATGTGCTGGAGCAGATGCCACGCAACCCCAACGGCAAGCTCGACCGCAAGGCTCTGGCCTGCGTAGACGTGCAAAGCGAAGCCCAGGAACACCGTGAACCGCAAAGCGGGTTGCAGAGCGACATTGCCGATATCTGGCGAGCCGTGCTGAAAACCCAGCGTATTGGCCTGGATGACAACTTCTTTGCCCTGGGCGGCAACTCGTTGCTGGCCACTCAGGTGACATCCCGAGTGCACCTGAACCTGGGGATCGAGGCGCCACTGGCGACGATTTTCGAAAGTGCCTCGCTGCAAGACTATGCATCCCGTATCGAACCCGCTGGCGGACAAACCCCTGATGACTCATTGAATGATCTGTTCGATCTGCTCGATGTGCTGGAGACCCAATAAATGCAAGCCAATGCCCTGAACGACTTGATTGACCGTTTTATCAAGTTGCCAGTTACCCAGCGCAAGACCCTTTATGAACAAATGAACGCAAAGGGTATGAGTTTGTCGCGCCTGCCGATCCCACAAACCCGGCATGCCTTCGCGCAAATACCTTTGTCGTTTGCCCAGGAGCGCCAGTGGTTTCTCTGGCTGCTGGACCCTGCCAGCGCTGCCTATAACCTGCCGACGGCATTACGCCTACGTGGCCCGCTGGACATCGATGCGCTACAACGCAGCTTCGATACCCTGATCGAGCGGCACCAGAGCCTGCGCACCCGGTTTGTCGAAGAGCCGCAGGGCGTGATGCAGGTGATCGAGCCGCGCAGCGCAATGGTCCTGGAAGTCACGAGCGAACATAGCGCCACGGATAGCTTGATCAAGGACTTCGTCGAGCACCGGAGTCGTCAACCCTTCGATTTGCGCAACGATCAGTTGCTGCGGGTGACGTTGCTGCGCCTGGCCGACGATGATCATGTATTGCTATTGGTCCAACACCATATCGTCTCGGATGACTGGTCGATGCACCTGATGGTCCAGGAGTTGGTGCAGCTATACGGTGGCTATTCCCAGGGCCTGTCCGTCGAACTGGAAGCACTGCCGATTCAGTACACCGACTACTCGATCTGGCAGCGCCGCTGGATGGAGGCTGGGGAAAGTGAACGCCAACTGGCTTACTGGAAGGGCCAACTGGGCGGCGAACAACCGGTCCTGGAGTTGCCTACTGATCGCTCGCGACCCGCCGTGCAGAGCTATCGCGGGGCGAACATCACAGTCACGGTTCCCACGGCGCTGGCACAACAACTCAAGCAGCTTGCCCAGCAGAGCAATGTGACGCTGTTCATGCTGCTGCTCGCCTCCTTCCAGGCACTTTTGCACCATTACAGCCGCCAGGCCGACATTCGTGTCGGCGTGCCCGTGGCCAATCGCAACCGGGTTGAAACCGAGCGCTTGCTGGGCTTTTTTGTTAACACCCAAGTGCTCAGGGCGCGCTTCGATGAACCGCTATCCTTCAGCGAGCTGTTGGCCCAGGTCAAGCAAACTGCGCTTGAGGCCCAAGCCCACCAAGACCTGCCCTTCGAGCAACTAGTCGAAGCCCTGCAACCGGAACGTAACCTGAGCCTCAACCCTTTGTTCCAGGTAATGTTCAACCACCTCAGCGAACATCAGGGCGCTGCCGCCGGTGGGCCGTCATCACCTTCCACCTTGCACGTCGAGAGCCTGAGCAGGGAGCACCAGACCGCGCAATTCGACCTGACCCTCAACACCTTTGAATCGGCACAGGGTCTGTCTGCAACGCTGAACTACGCCACCGACCTGTTTGACGCCAGCACCATTGAGCGCTTTGGGAAACATTGGCTGAACTTGCTGGAACGCTGCATTGCAGCGCCGCAGCAGCCTATCAACACCTTTTCGTTACTCAGCGACGCGCAGCAGCAGAGTCTATTTGGCTGGAACCATACCGCTACGGCCTATCCCCTTGAGCGTTGTATTCACCATTGGATCGAACAGCAAGTCGAGCGTACTCCCGACGCGACAGCGCTGATTTTTGACAAGCAGCGACTGACTTACGCCCAACTCAATCAGCAGGCCAACACGTTGGCCCACCGCCTGATCGAGCATGGCGTAGGTCCCGACGCGATGGTGGGCATTGCGCTCGACCGCAGCCTGGAAATGGTCGTTGGCCTGCTGGCCATCCTCAAGGCCGGCGGCGCCTATGTGCCACTGGATCCTGAGTATCCGAGCGACCGCCTGGCCTACATGATGCAGGACAGCGGCATTACCTTATTGCTCAGCCAACAGTCCGTGCTCGATACCCTGCCAGTCCCTGCAAACGTTCTCACACTGTGCCTGGACGAACCGGCTGCGAACACTTACGCCAGCACCAATCCCACGGTCTGCCTTGACCCGCAAAACCTGGCGTATGTGATCTACACCTCCGGCTCGACCGGCATGCCCAAAGGTGCAGCTAACCGGCATTGCGCACTGGTCAACCGCTTGTGCTGGATGCAACAGGCGTATGGCCTCACTGCGGACGACACGGTGCTGCAGAAAACCCCCTTCAGCTTTGACGTGTCAGTGTGGGAGTTTTTCTGGCCGCTGATGACTGGCGCTCGCCTGGCGATTGCTAACCCTGGAGACCATCGTGATCCGGCCCGACTGATCGAGTTGATCAATCAGCATCACGTCACCACCCTGCATTTCGTGCCGTCGATGCTTCAAGTGTTCCTGGCCGATACGCAGGTGTCCCAGTGCAGCGGTTTGCAACGTATCGTGTGCAGCGGCGAAGCACTGTCAGTCGATGCCCAGCGACAGGTGTTCACCAAATTGCCGAACGCGAGCCTGTATAACCTCTATGGCCCGACCGAGGCCGCCATCGACGTGACCCATTGGACTTGTCATCAAGAGGCTAGCAGCAGCGTACCGATAGGCCGGCCTATCGCTAACCTCAGTACGTGGGTCCTCAATGCAGAGCTGGCGCTTGTCCCTCCTGGCGTAATCGGCGAGCTGTACCTCAGTGGCGAAGGCCTTGCCCGGGGTTACCACCAACGACCGGCGCTGACTGCCGAGCGCTTTGTCGCAAGCCCCTATGCCAAAGGCGAACGCCTTTACCGCACCGGCGACCTGGCGCGCCAGCGTCCCGATGGGGTTATCGAATACGTCGGGCGTATCGACCATCAAGTGAAAATTCGTGGCTTGCGCATCGAGCTGGGTGAAATCGAGGCACAGTTGCTGGCGCAAAACGAAGTGCATGAAGCGGCCGTGCTGGCCGTTGAGACCGCCATCGGCTTGCAACTGGTCGGGTACATCGTTCCCGCTTCGGACAGCGACGCCACAGCCCTGCGCGACATACTCAAGGCTCGTCTCAAGGCGCATCTGCCGGAATACATGGTGCCGGCACACTGGCTTTTCCTCGACCAATTGCCTTTGAGTCCGAACGGCAAACTGGAGCGCAAGGCACTGCCAAAACCTGACGCCAGCCAGGTACAAAAAACCTACGTCGCGCCCAATAGCCCTTTGCAACAGCAAATAGCCCAGATCTGGCAGGACGTGTTGAAAGTCGAACCTATCGGTCTTGAAGATCACTTCTTTGAACTGGGCGGACATTCGCTGCTGGTCGTAAGTGTGGTTTCGCGCTTGCAACTGGAACTGGGCATGCAATTGACGCCGCAGTTGATGTTCCAACATCCGACCCTGGGCGCGTTTGCCGCACAGCTTGAGCAGCAGGCCGGGCCTGTCAGCGCGCAGAAGCTGGACAAGCTTGAAGCCTTGCTCGATGAAATGGAGGAGTTCTGATGGATAAGGCTGTCGCCGCCCGCATTGCCCGGCGCTTCATCACCCTGCCCCTGGAAAAGCGCAAGCTGTACCTGGAGAAAATGTTGGCTGAAGGGGTTTCACCCGCCAATCTCCCAATCCCAGAAGTGCAGTCGGCCTTCGAGTCAGTCCCCCTGTCTTTTGCCCAGGAGCGCCAGTGGGTGCTCTGGCAACTGGACCCTGACAGCTGTGCCTATAACATTCCCACGGCCCTGCGCCTCAACGGCCCGCTGGACGTTGCTGTACTGGAACAAAGCTTCAATGCCTTGATCGCCCGCCACCAGACGCTACGTACTACGTTTGCAACTGGCGAAGAACGGCCACTGCAAGTCATTCATCTGGAAATGCCGCTGCAGATTCAACAGAGCACCGCCAAGACATTCGATGAAACAGCGATCAAAGCGTTTATCCAGGCCCAGGCCTACCAACCGTTTGATTTGCAGGAAGGCCCACTGCTGCGTGTCGCTCTACTGCAATTGGGTGACCACGATCATGTGTTGGTACTGACCCAGCACCATATCGTCTCCGATGACTGGTCGATGCAGGTAATGGTCAACGAGTTGATCACTCTGTATTCCGCCTTCCAGCAGGGCCTGGCAAGTGCATTACCTGAGCTGGCAATCCAGTACGCCGACTACGCCATCTGGCAGCGTCACTGGATGGAGGCCGGGGAAAGTGAGCGCCAACTGAACTATTGGAAAGACCAATTGGGCGGCGAGCAACCCGTCCTGGAGTTGCCCACCGATCATCCAAGACCCGCTGTGCAGAGTTTCCGGGGAGCGAACATCAAGGTCACGCTTCCGGCAGCACTGGAGCAGCAGCTCAAGCAGCTTGCCCAGCAACACAGCGTGACTTTATTCATGTTGTTGCTCGCTTCGTTCCAGGCGCTGCTACATCGCTACAGTCGCCAGGCCGACATTCGTGTGGGTGTACCCGTCGCCAACCGCAACCGGGTGGAAACCGAGCGTTTACTGGGTTTTTTCGTCAACACTCAAGTGCTCAGGGCGCGCTTCGATGAACCGCTGTCCTTCAGCGAGCTACTGGCCCAGGTCAAGCAAACCGCACTGGATGCCCAAGTCCATCAGGACTTGCCCTTCGAGCAACTGGTCGAGGCCCTGCAACCGGAGCGTAACCTGAGCGTTAACCCGCTGTTCCAGGTGATGTACAACCACCTCAGTGAGCATCAGGGTAGTGCAGCCACTGGAGAGTTTTCGCCGTCCTCGTTGCACATCGAAGAGATGACTTGGGGCAATCGCACCGCGCAATTTGATCTGACACTCAATACCTTCGAGTCGACGCAAGGGCTTTCGGCGACCCTGAACTATGCCAGCGACCTGTTTGAAGCGAACACCATTGAACGCCTCGGGCAGCATTGGCTGAACCTGCTCGAACGCTGCATCGCCGCGCCACACCAACCTATCGCCAGCCTGTCGTTGCTCAGCGGGGCTGAACAGCAGCAGATCTTGCACGATTGGAATAACACCACCTCCTTCTACTCGGGTGAGTGTTGTACTCACCAGTGGATCGAGCAACAAGTGGAGCGTAACCCTGAAGCCGTGGCCGTGACCCATGGCCTTACAACCCTGAGCTATCGCGAGTTGGACGCCCGGGCCAACCAACTGGCCCACAAGTTGATTGAACTCGGCGTTGGCCCCGAAGTTCGGGTTGGCGTAGCCATGCAACGTTCCGATGCGCTGATCGTCGCCTTGCTCGGTGTGTTCAAGGCCGGCGGTGCCTACGTACCGCTGGATCCCGAGTACCCTGCCGATCGCGTTGCCTACATGCTGGAAGACAGTCGCGCCCAAGTCCTATTGACCGAAGCCGAGCTACTCGCCGACCTGCCCGACACCAGCGCGCGAGTGTTACTGATGGATCAACTGGCTGAATACCCGAAGACCGTACCGATCACCCAGGTCACCGCAGACAATTTGGCCTACGTGATCTACACCTCAGGCTCCACCGGCAAACCAAAGGGCGTGGCAATTGCTCATCGCAATGTGCTGGCGCTGATCCATTGGTCGCAGCAAGTTTATAGTCGCGAGGATATCCAGGGCGTACTGGCCTCCACTTCGGTGTGCTTCGACCTGTCTGTCTGGGAAATCTTTGTCACCCTGGCCAATGGCGGCTCGATCGTCCTTGCCCGCAATGCCCTGGAACTACCGGACTTGCCGGCCCGCGACCAGGTCCGCCTGATAAACACCGTGCCATCGGCGATCAATGCCCTGCAGCGAGCCGGACAAATCCCTGACAGCGTGCACATCATCAATCTGGCCGGCGAACCACTGAAACAGTCGCTGGTGGATAGCCTCTACCAACAAACCACGATCAAGCACGTCTTCGATCTTTACGGCCCGTCCGAAGACACCACCTACTCCACCTGGACTCGCCGCGAGGCCGGCGGCCAGGCCAACATTGGCCGGCCTTTGCATAACACCCAAAGCTATCTGCTCGACGCCGACCTGCAACCGGTGCCCACCGGGGTGGCTGCTGAACTGCACTTGGCCGGTGCAGGGATTACCCGAGGCTATCTCGGCCGGGCAGCAATGACGGCGGAGAAATATGTACCTAACCCGTTTTCCACTACGGGTGAACGGCTGTACCGCACCGGCGACCTGACCCGTTATGGTGCCGATGGCGTCATAGAATACGTCGGGCGCATCGACCACCAAGTTAAGATCCGTGGATTGCGTATCGAGCTGGGTGAAATCGAAGCTCGCTTATTGGCGCAAGAAAGCATTCGCGAAGCCGTCGTCCTAGCCCTGACAGTCACCGAAAACCTGCAACTGGTCGCTTATGCCACCACCGCAGGCCCCCTTGGCGACGGGGCAGCACAGGCACAACTGCGTGACACCCTCAAACGCCAACTCAAGGAAAGCCTGCCTGAGTACATGGTGCCCAGCCACTGGGTGTTCCTGGCCAACCTGCCTCTGACGCCCAACGGCAAACTCGACCGCAAGGCCCTGCCCACGCCAGATGTTAGCCAGGCCCTGCACACGTATGTGGCGCCGCAAAACGATCTGCAACAGCGCATCGCCGATATCTGGCAGGAAGTGCTCAAGCTGGAAAAAATCGGTCTGAACGACAACTTCTTCGAACTGGGCGGCGACTCGATCATATCTATCCAAGTGGTCAGCCGCGCGCGTCAGGCCGGCATCCACTTCACCCCCAAGGAACTGTTCCAGCACCAGACCATCCAGGGCCTGGCCAGCGTGGCGAAAACCCATGGACAGGACCTCGCGATCGATCAGGGCCCGGTCACAGGCTTGGCACCGTTGCTGCCCATCCAGCACCTGTTCTTCGACACCGACATCCCCCAGCGTCACCACTGGAACCAGTCGGTCTTGCTCAAACCTGCCACACCCCTGGACCCACAATTGCTGGAGCAGGCCCTAGACGCCCTGATCCAGCACCACGATGCCCTACGCCTGGGTTTCACACAGGCTGAACATGGCTGGCACGCCGAATACCGCCCGAGCACGGTCTCGGTGCTATGGCAAACCCGGATTGACGACACCACGCAATTGCAGTCTTTGGGTGACGAAGCCCAAAGCAGCCTGAACCTGCAAGAAGGGCCGCTGCTGCGAGCGGTACTGGTTAGCCTGAGCGATGGTAGCCAGCGCCTGTTGCTGGCGATCCATCACCTGGTGATCGATGGCGTGTCCTGGCGCATCCTTTTCGATGACCTGCAAAGCACCTACCGCCAATTGCAAACGGGCCAGGCTATCGCTTTGCCAGAAAAGACCAGTGCCTACAAAACCTGGGGCGAGAAGTTGCAGGCCTACGGCCGGCATGAGGTCCTGCAGCAGGAACTGGCCTACTGGGAACAGCAACTGGACACAACCAGTCACGACCTGCCTCAGGCCAACCCTGAAGGCAGCCAGCGGCATAGCCAGGCGACTACCGTCAATGTCCAACTGAGCAAAGCCTTGACCCAACAGTTGCTGCAGGTAGCTCCTGGCGCCTACCGCACGCAGATCAACGACCTGCTCCTGACCGCCCTGACCCGTGCTGTCAGCCAATGGACCGCCCGTGAAAACGTACTGATACAGCTGGAAAGCCATGGCCGCGAAGCATTGTTCGATGACATCGACCTGACCCGCACCGTGGGCTGGTTCACCAGCCTGTACCCGGTCAAGTTGACCGCCCACTCTGACCTTGGCGACGCCATCAAGCAGGTCAAGGAACAACTACGGGCCATTCCCGAAAAAGGCATTGGTTTTGGTGTTTTACGCTACCTGGGCGACACTCAGGCTCAGGCACGCCTGGGTGCATTACCGATGCCGCGCATTACCTTCAACTACCTGGGCCAGTTCGATGGCAGCTTCGACAATACCCAAGGTGCGCTGTTTTCCCCGTCGGGCGAAGCACAGGGGGCTGAAAAGGACAATGAAGCCCCCCTAGACAACTGGCTGACCGTCAACAGCCAGGTCTACAACAATCAGCTGAGCATGGGCTGGATCTTCAGCCTCGACGTTTTCCCTGTCGAGGTTATCCAGACCCTCGCCAATAGTTGCCTGCAAGCACTGGAACAACTGATTGCCTACTGCTGCGATACCAGGCATCAAGGCGCCACGCCGTCTGACTTCCCGCTAGCCGGGTTGAGCCAGGCACAACTGGATACACTGAGTATCCCGGTCCGGCAGATCGAGGACATCTACCCTCTCTCGCCGATGCAGCAAGGCATGATGTTCCACACCCTCGAAGCGTCGGAGGCTGCGGCTTACATCAATCAGACAGCAGTACCGGTCAGTGGCCTGGATATCGCGCGTTTTACCTGCGCCTGGAATACCGTCATCGAGCGCCATGAAATCCTGCGTACCGGCTTCTGGGCCGCCAGCCATCTGAATGAGCCGCTGCAACTGGTGTTCAAAACCGCCGTCCTGCCCCTACGGGTTCTTGACTGGCAGGAGCGGGAAGTCTCGGCGCAAGACCTGCAAGGACAAGTCGAAGCCGACAGTCGTGAAGGCTTCGACTTGCTCTGCGCGCCCCTGATGCGCCTGACGCTGGTCAAGTTGGCGGCCGAAAAGCTCTACCTGATTTGGACTAACCATCACATTCTGCTAGACGGCTGGAGCAGCTCACGCCTGCTCGCAGAAGTGTTCGAGGTCTACAACGGCAAGTCCCAGAGCCACAAACGCGGCAAGTACCGCGACTACATTGCCTGGCTGCAAGCCCAACCGCAGGCATCGCTGGAAACGTTCTGGAAGCACAAGCTGCAAGGGCTGAATGGCCCTACCGTGCTTGCCAATAGCCTGTCTCCGCGTCCCGGCCAGGAAAACGACGGTCATCAGGCGCTCTATCTCAACTGGGATGCGCAACAAACCCTGCGTTTGAAAGATCAGGCGCAGCGTCTGCGCGTAACTCCCAACACCCTGATCCAGGCGACTTGGCTACTATTGCTACAGCGTTACACCGGGCAAGACAGCGTGTGCTTTGGCAGTACCGTCGCCGGTCGGCCACCAGGCCTTGCGGCCGCGGACGAGATCCTGGGGTTGTTCATCAACACCTTGCCGATCATCCAGACCCCGCAGCCGCAGCAGACGGTGGGCGACTGGTTACTAGAGCTGCAAAGCTACAATCTGGAAGTACGCGATCACGAACACGCATCACTGGCCGATGTGCAACGCTGGTCCGGCCAAGGTGGCCAGGCGTTGTTCGACAGCATCATCGTGTTCGAGAACTACCCGGTGGACGAGCGCCTGCAAGAGGCCGAGCAAGATGATCTCAGGTTCGGTGAAACCAAGAGCCAGGACGTCACTACCTTCGCCATGGACCTGGCGGTCAACCTTGGCAGTCGCCTGACCGTCGAGTTCATGTACCTACGCAACCGCTTCACCGTCCATTCCGTGGAGCAACTGCGCCGTAGCTTTGAAACCCTGTTGCTGGCCATGCTGGGCAACCCGGCGGCGACCCTGGGCAGCCTGTCCATGTTGAGCGCCGAAGAGCAACGGACGTTGTGGCAACGCAATCAACTGACGACCGAGCCCCATGGCCAACAACTACTGGCACAACAGATTTGCAGGCATGCCGACAGCAATCCCGATGCCGTGGCCGTAGCCTGCGAACAAAACCGGCTGACCTACGGCCAACTTGAGCAACGCTCCAATCGTCTGGCCCATCACCTGATCGCCCAGGGGGTGGGACCGGAAACCTTCGTTGGCGTTGCCCTGGAACGCTCGGTGGACGTAATTGTCGCCTTCTACGCCGTGATGAAGACTGGCGGCGCTTACGTCCCGCTGGATATCGACTACCCAGAAGATCGGGTGAAGTGGATTGTCGAAGACTCGACCATGGGGGTGCTGCTGACCCAGAGCCCGCTGCGCGAACGCTTCGACCAGCCGTGGGCGCCCACACTGATTGAGCTCGATACCCTGTCACTGGCAACACAGCCCGATAGCTGCCCGGCACCGCTGATCGATGCCGACAACCTCGCCTACCTGATCTACACCTCCGGCTCTACCGGCAAACCCAAGGGTGTGGCGGTCAGTCACGGGCAGATCCGTATGCACTGCCAAGCTATCGGTCAACGCTATGAAATGGATAGTGCCACCCGCGAGCTGTTGTTCATGTCGTTTGCCTTTGACGGGGCCCAGGAGCGCTGGCTCAGTACTTTGACCCACGGCGGCCAGTTGGTGGTTCGCGAAAACCGCCTATGGACTCCCGAGGAAACCTGGCACGCCTTGCACGCCCATAAGATCAGCATTGCCTGCTTCCCACCGGCCTATCTGCAACAACTGGCGGAGTACGCCCGTGATTGTGGCAAGGCGCCGCCGCCGGTACGCATTTACTGCTTTGGCGGGGATGCGGTGGCTGATGCCAACTTTGAGCTGGTCAAGCAGTCCCTCAAACCTGCGTATTTGACCAATGGCTATGGCCCTACCGAAACCGTGGTGACGCCGCTGCTGTGGAAAGCCGCCGCCAATGAGACCTGCGGCGCGGTGTACGCACCGATTGGGACACGTGTTGGCAATCGCACATTGTATGTCCTCGACGAGCACCTCAATCCTTTGCCCGAGGGAGCAGCCGGTGAGTTGTACATCGGTGGTGAGGGCGTGGCCAGGGGTTACCACCAGCGTCCGGGGCTGACGGCCGAACGGTTTGTCATTGACCCATTCGCTGCCGACGGCTCACGTCTATACCGTACCGGCGATCTGGTACGACAACGCCATGACGGCGTGATTGACTATTTGGGTCGCCTGGACAACCAGGTGAAAGTCCGTGGATTTCGCATCGAACTCGGCGAAATCGAATCCAGGCTACGGGATATTCCTGGAGTGCAGGATGCGGTCGTTGTCGCTCACGAGACAGGGGCCAGCAAGCAACTGATCGGCTACGTCGTGACGCCAGCAGATGAGGCACCTGCAGAGCGGTTGCGGGGTTTGCTCCTGGCCGATTTACCGGACTATATGGTGCCCGCGCAGATCATCCGCCTGGTTGCTTTGCCGCTTAACCCCAACGGTAAGATCGACCGCAAGGCTCTACCCGATCCGGACTTCAAGGGCCGTGAGTTTGTGGCTCCGCGCAATGCAACTGAGCACGCCCTGGCGACCATCTGGCAGCAAGTGCTGGAACTGGAAACTGTAGGCGTGACCGACAACTTCTTCGAACTGGGCGGCGACTCACTACGGATCCTCAAGGTGCTGTCCAAAGTGCGCAGCATGCCTGAGCTAGGGCTTGAACTGAAATTGCGGGACATGATCGGCAAACCGACCATTGCCGAATTGTCGGGCTTTGCCCCGGCCACCGACCTGGATCCTTTGCTGCTGCTCAATAGCCGCGTCTCCCACGCCCAACCGCTCTTTTGCTTGCATGCTGGCTTTGGCACAGTGTTCGACTATGACACTCTCGCCCGTCGCCTGGAGGGCAAGCGCAGCGTCTATGGCCTGCAATGCCGGATGCTGCTCGACCGTGATTGGCAGGACGAATCGCTGGCGTCCATGGCTATCGACTACGCCCAGTACATCCGCCAGAAACAGGCCCAGGGGCCTTATCAATTGGTCGGTTGGTCACTGGGGGGAACCCTCGCGGTACTGGTGGCTCAGGAACTGGAAAAGCAGGGCCAGGAAGTAGAGTTCCTGGGACTGGTCGACAGTTTTATCCCTTGCGCCGCCCCGGTTGCGGCCGATCTGGATTGGGGCGAAGACTTGCGTGGTTTCCTCGCAGTGATCTTCGGCCAAGCTACCGAGCACCTGCCTGTAGTGGAATTGCCCGCCGACAGCCCTCATGCGAGGCTGGAGGGCTTGATCACGGATATCCGTCAACAAGTCACCGGCCCTTCAGCGTTCAGTGATATCAGCGTCGAGGAATTGGCCCATACATTTATGGTCGCGATGAAGCTCAAGGCACTTTCCCTGGGACTGACGGCGCTGCCCCAGACACGTGCCGCAGCCAGTTGCTGGTGGGCCTGCGACGCCAGTACCCCAGACTTCGCCAACCCGGTAGCGGGCAGTGTGCTGGACGAGCGGATCGTCGCCGGGCATTACCAGATGCTCAACAACAGCCAACTGCTGCACAGCCTGCTCCAGCAATTGACGCAGCGTGAAACGGTGACCGGTTAACCTGCTACCGCCCCGGACCTGTCGTGCGGGGCGTTTTTTTGTTTGGCACTACCTGATAAGGAACACGCAATGCCTCTGGACCCTGACCTCGAAGGTTTTCTGGAACTGGCCGAGATGGGCCGCCTGAGCGGCAAAAGCCAGCCGATGCACCAACTCACACCACAAGCTGCGCGTACCGAGTTCGACCTGACCTCAAAGATTCTCGACCCCAGCCCGCCCGGGGCGATCAGTGTCCACTCGTTACAGATCCCCACTCGCGACGGTCAACAGCTGGCTGCCCGCCTCTACCGCAAGACCGGTACAGAGCAGAGCGTGCTGCCGGTGATCCTGTATTTTCATGGAGGCGGTTATGTGGTCGGCAGTCTCGACTCCCATGACTCGATCTGCCGACGCCTGGCTGCCAGCGGCCGTCATGCAGTACTGGCGCCGGCCTATCGCCTGGCGCCTGAGTATCCGTTTCCTGCGGCAGTGAATGACGCTATAGACAGTGCAAACTGGCTCGCACGTCAGGGTGCCGAGCTGCATCTGGATTCACTTCAGGTGACCGTCGCGGGCGACAGTGCCGGTGCAACCCTGGCAACTGTCCTGGCCATCAGCGCCGTGCAACAGCCTGAAAATATGATGCTTATGCCCCAGGCTCAGTTGCTGTTCTACCCGGTCGCTGATACCCAGCGAACCCGCCCTTCCCACCAGCGTTATGGCGAAGGCTTCCTGCTGGAGAGCGAGACACTGCAATGGTTTTATCGACACTACACGCCTGACGCCGAGCAACGTGGCGACTGGCGTACCTCACCATTGCTGACCCAGGGACTGACTGCCTTGGCGCCGACCTATATCAGCCTGGCCGAATATGACCCTCTGTATGACGAAGGTCTGGAGTACGCGCAGCTTCTGAGGAACACGGGCACCCACGTGACCTTGCTGACACAAAACGGCCTGACCCATGATTTTCTGCGTATGTCCGGTATCACTGGAGACATTGCAGGGATTTACAGTGCGGTAGACAGTTGGCTGGACCAGCTTTAACCAGGTAAAAACAGGCAAAAAAAACCACCTCGATCGAGGTGGCTTTTTTGCGACGCCTAATGGGAACCTAGAACGTGCCGCGTACCGTCAACATGTAGTTGCGCGGTTCGCCATAGTAGTTACCGTACTCGGAAGTCTTCAGGGTCTCGAAGTACTTGCGGTCAAACAGGTTGTTGCCATTGAGGGCGACAGTCCAGTTTTCATCGACTTTGTACTCCACCATGGCGTCCCATACGGCGTAGCCGCCCTGAACCATATCAAAAGGCCGCTCATCGTAGACATCGTAGTAATTCTCCGTCGGATTTTTTCTGACTCGGTAGGCAGTCCCGCTGGCATAGCTGGCGCTCTGGATGTTGACACCACCACCGATTTTCCAGTCAGAAAGGCGATCAGGCAACGTGTACGCGGTCCACAACTTCGCCAAATGCTTGGGTGTAACCGTAGTGAGGAAAGTGTCCTTGGTACCATTGTCTGTAAGGTTCAAGGTGTACCCACCCATCACCATCCACCCAGGTAACACCTCACCACTGGCTTCAAGCTCAAGCCCCTTGCTGACGATCTCGCCTTGGGCGAGATAGCAGCAACTGCCGCCATACAAGACTGCTTCCGCCGCGTACCGCGGATCTTGAATCGCCTCCTTCTCTCGCTTGGTATAGAACAGCGCAGCCGAAACGTTCAGCGTTCCGCCGTAGAGTTCACCCTTAATGCCGGTTTCGTAAGTCTTGCCAACCATGGGTTCCAGGACTTTTCCAGAAGTACTTGGGCCTTGCAGTTGCTGGGCCTGGGGCTTGAAGATTTCCGAATAGCTGGCGTACGCCGACCATTCGTCATCAAGGGCATATACCAAACCACCGAAGGGAACCAACTTGGTGGGTTCACGATGATTACTCTGGGACTGAACATCCCAGGCGCCCGTACTATCATTTACGGTCTTGTAGGTCTGTTCGAACTTGTAGCGTTGCACTCTGGCACCGAGAATCAGTTTGAGCGGATCAGTCAATTGCAAGCGTAAGGTCGAGTACAAACCATACTGTTTACGAGTATTGGGGCTGTAGTCACGCTCCAGGGCACTACCGATACTGGAAGGCGGGAGTGCCGGTACATCCGGGTTGTAGACATCGATGGGATAGAACCCAGCCATGCCCCACGTCGAGCGCCAGCGACTGGTCACTTTCTGCGCATCCGCACCAATCAACAGCTCATGCTCACGATTGAACGCAGTAAATTTCCCGGACACGTTGGTATCAAACAACGACTGCTCGCTCCAACTTCTGACGAAACTCCCTCCCCAGGTAGCGCCTTCAAGGGTGATCGGGTCCGGAGCCCCCCATAGAAACACACCTTTGGTATCGGACTTGTTGAGGGTATTGGTGAAAGAAACGTTGAGTTTCCAGTCGTTCGCCAGATCCTGGTCGTATTTGGCGAACATTTCCTGGGTACTGATATCCGCATATGCCCAATTGGTCGTGTACCAGCTACTGCGCTTGAGTTTCAAATCCTCGCCGGTACTGAATCGAGGCAAACCATCCCCCGTGCCATTTTCATGGGTCTTCTCATAACGGCCACCGACGGTAACTCTGGCGGTGTCAGTCACGTCCGCCTCCAGTACCCCATAGATGAAAGGCTTCTCGGTACTACGCTTATCCATGAAGTATTGGCGGTCGGTATTGGCCACCACCACACGCCCTCGCAACTTGCCGTCAAAGGCCATCGGACCCGTTACATCAACTTCGCTACGGTAGTTGTCCCAGGAACCCGCCGAGGTATTGAACTTGAGTTGGAAGTAGTCCAGCGGACGTTTTCGCACAAGGTTGATAATACCGCCCGGATCACCAGTACCACCAAAAAGACCAGACGCCCCCCTCAGCACTTCGATATGGTCAAACTCGGCCATGTCATAGGTTTGGTTGGCATAGAACGTCCCTACACCAGAGCCGATGTCCATCGGCGAAGCACCATCAATCTGAATGTTATCGATGCGGAAACCACGAGAGATGAACTGCGGCAGGCGGTAGTTGGCATTTTTAACGGTGATGCCCGGCGTGCGTCGCATCGCATCGGACAGATCGACAATGCGCCGGTCTTCCAGAAGCTGCTGGGTGATGATCGACACCGACTGCGGCGTATCCTTCAAGCTGGTAGGCGTTTTGGAACCGGCACTGACAAGGCCGCTGGTATAGGAACCGGAGTTTTCCGTCATTTCTCCCATCCCCTGGCCCTGGATGGTGGTGGTCCCCAACTCCAGCGTTGTACTCGCGCCGTTTTCAGGGCTGAGGATAACCGTATTGTTTTCAATCCGAAAACTCAGGCCTGCACCTTTGAGCAGCGCTTCAAGCGCAACTGCAGGTTCCAGGCTGCCATTGACGGCGGTGGACTTCTTGCCCGCGACCATATCCGGCCCGAAAAGCACTTGCAGGCCGGTCTGCTTGCCCAGTTCGGTCAGCGCCTTGTCCAGCGACTGGGCTGGCACATTCACCTGTATGGGCTGGGCGAAAGCCACGCCGCAGACACTGAGAGCCAACCCAAGGACCGCCACCGACACGCAACTGCGGCAGGAAGAGAGGGGAGCACTGAAGAGTTTTTGCCTGAACCTTTTACTCTCGCGTTTCATTGTTTGGTTTAGCCCCAGATATGTCATTAATGTCGAAGGCCTCCCACTCTTGAGGCGGAATGACCTGAATTTAGTTAAACCGTCCAGACCCCACTCCCTGTTGCAGAGGGACGGTTTTGACTTGAATCGGTATCGAGCCATTAATGAACGTTCGGGATAAAAATAATTTAGAAGGATTCTCAATCACTTTGTAACAGAAACAAAAAAGGACATCTCACGATGTCCCTTTTCATTTCAAACCTTGCTTACCAGAAGGTACCGCGCAAGGTCAGCATGTGGTTGCGTTCATCGCCATACCAGTTGCCCGAGGACGGTGTCCCCAGTTTGCTGTAGTAATGCTTGTCGAACAGGTTATTGATGTTGTAAAGCACGCTCCAGTTCTCATCCAACTGATACTCGGCCATGGCGTCCCAGACGGCGTATCCGGACTGGCTGTATTTAAAATCGTAATACCGCTTTTGAGGGGCAAACCAGGTTGTCCCGCTGACATCCGTAGCACTCTGTAGATTCACGCCGCCACCCACCTTCAGGTCATTGAATACGCCTGGCAGACGGTAGGTAGACCAGAGTTTGACCTGATGCTTGGGTGTCACACTGCTGAACACTTTGGCTTGAGTGCGATTGCGGTTGTGGTTATAGGTGTAACCGGCCAGTACGTTCCAGTCCGGCAATACTTCGCCGGTGAACTCCATATCAACACCCTTGCTGGTTACCTCGCCTTGAGGTAGGTAGCAGCAGTTACCGCCGTGCAGCACACTGGACGCTTCGTAGCGAGGATCAAGTACTGCCTCGTTTTTACGGCTGGTGTAGTAAAGCGCAAACGACGTATTGACAGCCCCGCCCCACAGTTCTCCCTTGACCCCCGTTTCATAGGTCTTGCCCGTCATGGACTCGATAGGGCTGCCTGGATACGGCCCCATCAGTTTGGTTTGCTGTGGTTTGAAAATCTCGGAATAACTGGCGTATGTCGACCATTCATCCGTGAGGTCATAGACGATGCCGCCGTAAGGCACCACCTTCGTGGGTTCGCGAACAGAAACATCTGAATCAGTACCCCAGACCCCCTTGTCGCGAGAACGATAGAGTTGATCGAATTTATAACGTTGCGCACGAGCACCGACAATCAGGTGCAACGGCGCGGCCAATTGCAAACGCAGGGTGGAATACAGGCCGTACTGCACTTGGGTGTTAGGGCTAAAACGGTGGAAAAAATCTTTGTCGGTGTCGGGCTGTGGCCATGGTGCTGGGTTAAAGACATCGATTGGCACACCCGACCCAGTGGCCTGGGCAGTCCCCGCCCATGAACTGGTGATCTTCTGGTGATCCATCCCCACAAGGAGTTCGTGCTGCAACCCCATTGCCTCGAATTTGCCGGCGAGATTCACATCAAACAGCTTTTGATCGCTACGATATTTGTTATTAGAGCCCCCGGTATTTGGCCCTGTCATGGTCGCAGGATCAACCGCGCCAAATGAGAACGCGCTTTTGGAAAACCCTGAATCCAGGGTCTGGGTATAGGAAACGTTCCCCTTCCAGTTCTCGTTGAACTCATGATCGATCTTGCCAAAGATTTCCTGGGATCGACCATCCAGGTACGCCCAGTTCTGTGTCAGGCTGGCGCTTCGCGAAAGTCCTAGATCCCGGCCATCAAGGTAACGCGGCAAGCCCGTACCTGAACCCGTCTCGTGGATGCGTTCAGAACGCCCACCCAGGGTCAGTCGTGTGTCATCCGTGATATCCGCTTCCAACACCCCGTAGAAAATCGGCTTTTCCAGGGCGCGATCATCAGCCATGTATTGGCGATCCGTGTAGGCCGCCACCATGCGCCCACGAAGCTTGCCGTCAAACCCCAAAGGTCCGGTGACATCCATCTGCGTGCGGTAGTTGTCCCAACTCCCCGCCGAGACATCGATCTTTAACTGGTAGGCATCCAACGGGCGCTTGCGTACCAGGTTGATCATGCCGCCTGGATCGCCTGTACCGCCGAACAACCCGGACGCACCCCGCAAGACTTCAACGTGGTCATACTCCACCAGGTCGTAGCTCTTGTTGGAATAGAAACTTCCCGACGTGGTACCCAGGGCCATGGGAGCGGCACCGTCGATTTGAATGTTCTCGATGTTGAAGCCTCGAGAGGAGAAGTCTGACAACCGGAAGTTATTGTTGGTGACCGTAATACCTGGCGTGGTTTTCATCGCTTCGGCCAGGTCGGTCATGCGCTTTTCTTCAATAACCTTCGCAGTCACCACCGACACCGACTGCGGCGTCTGTCGCAGGCTGGTCGGAGTCTTCGAGCCGATACTGGTCAGGCCGGTAGTGTACGACCCCGAATTCTCCGTCATCTCCCCCATCCCCTGCCCCTGAATCGTGGTAGCCCCCAACTCCACCGCCCCTCCCTGCACCGGCGCCTTTTCAATCAAGATCACATCATCACTGAGCCGGGCGACCAGGCCGCTGTTCAGCAACAACCGGTCAAGCCCCTGCTGCACCGGGTAGTTCCCCTTCAACCCTTGCGACTGCTGACCCGCCACCCACTCGCTGACGACCATCAACCGCAACCCGGATTGCTCGGCAAAGCGCGTCAGTACCTGGTCAAGTTGACCGGCTTCGATATCGTAGGCCCGGTTGTCGGTCTTCTGCTGCTGCGCCGCCTGTGCCGGCAGGCTTATTCCCACGGCACTGGCCGTGGCTAGTGCCAGGCTCAAGGCGGTGTGCCTGATCAGATGCTGCATAACGCTCCCCCTGCTGAAATCAGCCAAATAAAAATCAATCTCAACAGGAAAGACGTCAGCCTTCTGAAACCCGACAGCGGCGGCCAGCGTATTTTTTGCGCACGGGGTTACTGTCGGGGCGAGTCGTCGCGCTCGATCACGGTCAGCCACGGCAGCAGGCGCACCCGCAGTGGCAGGGTGCGTTGCAGCAGTTTGAGTTGGGCGTCGGTATCGTCGGTGGCGATGATGCCGGTCACGGGCAGGTCGCGCAGGCTGTTGTCGCGGACCCAGATCACGCCGCGATGGTAGCGGCCCAGTTGCTCCAGCACCTCGCCCAGGGGTTGGCGGTTGAACACCAGTTTGTCGCGGCGCCAGGCCGTGGCGGTGCCGACATCGACCGGCTGGGTGCGCGCGTGGCCGTCCGGGCCGTATTGCACCGCCTGCCCGGCCTCGACATCGGTGGTCTGCGGGTCGCCGTCCAATGTCACGCGCACGGTGTGTTCGGTGACGACCATCCGCACCTGCTCGCCCTCGCGTCGCACGTCGAAGCCGGTGCCCAGCGCGCGCAGGCTGCCGCGCCCGGCGCGTACTTCGAAGGGGCGTTGGGTATCGGGGGCGACCTGGACGAACAGTTCGCCGGTATACAGATGCAGCACCCGGCGACCACCTTGCATGTCGATATCCACCCGGGTGCGCGGCGCCAGTTCCAGGTGTGAGCCGTCGTCCAGTGTGACGCGGCGGTGCTCACCCAGGCCGGTCACCTGGTCCGCCATCCAGCCGTGTTGCTCCGCCTGCCAGGACAAGCCGCCCGCCAGGCTCAATGCGACGACCAGCCCCAGTTGCAACAAGCGGCGTGACGATCCAGGTGGGCGCTCCAGTGCGCTGCCCAGGCTCTCCCACAGTCGTTCCGCCGCATGGGCGGCACGCTGGTGTTCGGGCGAGGTTTCGCACCACAGCAGGTAGGCATCCCAGGTCGGTGCCTCGGGGCTGCCCGAATGCAGGTCGACCAGCCACTGCAACGCCTGCTCGGTCAGCAATGGTGAAGGTTTTTCCAGTGTCACTCGGTCATCCCAAGACGCCGGGCGCAATGCAGCACCGCGCTCATGATGTATTTGCTGACCATACTGGGAGACACCCCGAGTTGCTTGGCAATCGCCGCATGGCCCAAGCCGTCGAGGCGGTTGAGCAGCAAGGCCTGGCGGCTGTTCTCGGACAATTCTCCCAACGCCTGCTGCAACAGCTGCAATTGCTGGCGCATTTCCACCAGTGCCGCAGGGCCCGGGCATGGGTCGAGCAACTCGTGTTGCACATCCTCCAGCGAGTCCATCGGCCCGCGCCGTGTGCGGCTGCGGCCCAGGTCGATGATCAGGTTGCGCAATACGCGAATCAGGAAAAAGCGCGGATTGGTGATGGTATGGGTGCGCTGCTGCCGGTCCAGGCCGACGTAGCGCACGAACGCGTCCTGCATGAGGTCGGCCGCCATTTCCCGGTCGCCCAGCCGACGGTAGGCAATCTGCTGCAGTTCGCGATGATAGAGGCGAAACAACCGATCCAGATTATCCAACGCACACTCCATGGGCATCCGTGTGCAGGGCACACATAGGGGGCGCTAGACTACAATTTATGAGAATCGTTCGCAACAGCATAAAACGTGCGGGCGCTGACTGACCGCCAGCGCCCGCAACCGTCTCAGCTCTGCACTGCCGCCTGTTGGCGCGCCTTCTCCAGCAACGCGGCCTTCTCCTCTGGGCTCAATGCATCCAGGCGCAAACGTGCCTGGGCCAGTTTCTCCAGTTGGCCAGGGCTGTCTTCCTGGGCGCGCAGGGCCTGGGCCAGCTCGCCGGGGCTTGGGTGGTCGAACACGATGCCGGGATGGACTTCGCAGTGCAGCAGTTTGCGAATCCCCGCCACCAGCTTGATCACCAGCAGCGAATGGCCACCGGCGGCAAAAAAGTCGCGGTCGCGGCCCAGGCGGTCACGACCCAGCAACTGGGCCATGCGGCTGGCCAGCAAGGCTTCGAGGGCGTCCTGGGGTTCGGCGAAGTTGTCGTCTTCATCGATGGGCTCCAGGCGCTGCAAGGCCTGGCGATCGACTTTGCCATTGCCCAGGCGGGGCATGTGCTGCACCACTTGGTACTGACGCGGCACCATCACCGCCGGCAAGTGCTCGGCCATGTGCTGCTTGAGGGTTTGCAGCCAGTGCGCTGGCGCGTCCTGCCTCGGCAGTACAAAGGCTACCGGCTCATCCTGCGCCAGCAGCACCACGGCTTCACTCACTCCTGGGGCACGCAGCAGGTGTTGTTCGATCTCTGCCAGTTCGATACGGAACCCGCGCACCTTCACCTGGTGGTCGCGCCGGCCATACAGGGCGATGCCGCCTTGGGCCAGGTAACGGGCCAGGTCGCCGCTACGGTACAGGCGCTCGCCAGGGACGAACGGACTGCTGATAAACGCGGCATCGGTCTGCACCGGGTCATTCAGGTAGCCTCGGCACAATTGCTGGCCGCCGATATACAGCTCACCCAGTTCACCGCTGGCCACCAGTTGCTGGTCCTCGTTGAGGATGTACAACTGGTTGTTTGGCAGCACCCGAGTCAGGGCAATCGCCATCTGCTGCAAGTCGTCCGGGCTGATCCCATGCACGGCGACGCCGACGGTGGTTTCGGTGGGGCCGTAGTGATTGAACAGGCGGCAATCGGCGCGCAGGTTGAAGATGCGCGCCACCAACCCCTGGCCGATGGCCTCGCCGCCGAGGATCAGGGTCGCCGGTACTGTCGGCTGCGGTGCTTCGAGCAAGGCCGCAAGATGGGACGGGACGATTTTCAGACAGTCGATGCCCTGGGTCTGGATAAACGCTGCAAACGCCTGCGGATCCTGCATCGTGGCTTCATCAGCGATATGCAAGGTGGCGCCGTTGTACAACGCACCAAACAGGCTGGTATTGCCCAGGTCGGCGGCGACGGTTGAGCCCTGAGCGAAGTGCCGGCAGGCGGCCAGGTCCAGCTCACCGCTGACACCCGCGACATAGTTGAGCAATTGCCGATGCTCAACCACCACGCCCTTGGGTACACCGGTGGTGCCGGAGGTAAACAGCACATAGGCCGCGTCCTGGCCTTGCAGGTTCGCGCTCGGCCCTTCCGGCAACGGCTGCTGCACCGGTTGATCGAGATCCAGCACCGCACAGCCCAATCCATCCGGCGCCGCGCCCTGGGTGACCAGCAGTTGCGCGCCGGCCTGCGCCACCAGTTGGGCCTGGCGGGCCGCGGGCCAGCTGGGGTCCAGCGGCAGGTAGGCGGCCCCTGTGCGCCAGGTGGCAAGAATGGTCAGCACCTGGGCCACGCCGCGCGGCAACGCCAGGGCGACGATACCGCCCGCAGTAACGCCGTGCTGGCGCAGACGGCCGGCCAGTTGGCGCACACCGGCGTCCAGCCCGGCATAGCTCAACGATTGCCCACCCGCCACCAACGCCAGCGCATCCGGGGTGATTTCGGCCCAATTGAGAATATGCTCGGGCAACAGCACCCGCTCTTCCAGCACTTGGGTCGCAGGATTGAATGCCAGCAAGCGTTGGCGCTCCGCTTCTCCCAACAGGCTCAAGGTAGCGATGGCCGCGTCCGGCTGCTCCAGCACACTGGCCAGCAGCACTTGATACTGCGCCAGCAGCGTGTGCATCGATGCCTGGCTGTACACGGCGGCGGCATAGTCCAGCGACAGCCCGGTAACCGCGCCGCCCTCCTCCACATCGACATTCAGCGCCAGTTCAAACAGCGGCCGCAGATCAGCACTGTAGGCGCCACTCCAAGTGCATGCCCCCACTGCGCGCGCTGCCGGCTGGCGGCGCACGCCAAAGCCATGGGTCAGCGGCAGGCCAGCGTCGAGCGGCGCATATTCCTGCCAGGTGCCATGGCTGTCCAGCACCCCCGCCAACTGCGCCAGGACGCTGCTGAACGAGGCCGTCGGCGCCAGGTCGAGGTGCAGCGCCAGGGTTCTTTGCAACAGGCCCACGGTCGGCGCGAAGAACTCATAGTCCGCGCGCGCGTCATGCCGCAGGCCTGCGACAAACCCTTCGCGCCCGCTGATCCGCGCCAGCAGCACCCACCAGGCGGCTTGCAAGAGCGTGGTCACCTGGGTGCCGTGCTGGGTCGCCAACTGGCCCAGGCGCGCCAACACGCGCGGGTCAAGGTCGGTACTCAGGGACTGCCCAACGGCCTTGCCCTGCACGGTATTGGCGTAGCGGCCCGGCAAGTCCGGCGCCAGCGCGCCAGCGCCCGCCAGGTAGGTTTGCCAATAGGCCTTGGCGGTATCCGCGTCTTCGTCAAGCACCACTTCTGCGTGCCATTCCAGGTACTGGGCAAACTGCCCCAGTTCCTCGTCCACGCTGCAACTGCCCTGCTCATAGGCTGTGCACAGGTCTTGATAGAGAATTTCCAGGCTGGCCTGGTCGCCGATAAAACCCGCCAGGCCCAGGGTCAGTTGCCAGTGCTGCGTGTCGATACGCTGCAACAGGCCCTCAAAAAACACTCCGGACGCCAAGCTCACCGGGCGCTGACACCACAGCGCCAGGACCTGCGCGGTGTTACTGGACTCATCCACCGCCAGTGCCCCATTCGCCGCCCCGGCATCAAAGAACTGCCGCAGGCCACGGTAACCGGGCGCGGTCGCCAAACGCGCCGCGAGCGCTGTGTGACGCTGGCGCAATCCACTAAACGCCGCTTGCAGCCGTGGCACATCGAGCGCGCCGCTGATCTGGATAGACAGCAGGTGCGCAATGTCGCCCCAGCTCGCGCCGCCCTGGGCGTCCAGCACCCGCTGCTGCTGTTCGGCGAGCAGCGCCAGGCCTGCATCGTTAAGCGTACTCATGCGTCAGTCCCTTCAGTTTGCATACGTGTGGAGGGCACTACCGTTTCCAGGTCGCGCCGTTCGATCATTTCGCCCATGGCCACGACGATTTTGCGTGGGCCTTCAAAGGGGTCGCGGGCGTGGGCGGCGAGCATGTTGTCCAGCAGGATCACATCGCCCTTGCGCCAGTCAAAGCGCACCGCACAGGCCTCGTAGAGTTCGCCCAGTTGCTGCATCACCGCGTCTTCAATCGGGCTGCCGTCGCCGTAGTACACGTGGCGCGGCATCCGCTCGGGGCCGAACAGGCCCAGCAAGTCGTCGCGCACATCGGGGTCCAGGCAGTAGATATGGTGCAGTTGCACCTGGTTGAAGAAGGTTTTCTCGCCGGTGCCCGGGTGGGTGATGATCGCCGGGCACGGGGTGCGGATCTGCAGTTCGTCGTTGTCCAGCCAGGTCCACTGGATGCCAGCCAGCGCGCAACGCTGCTCGACCTGGGCGCGGTCTTCGGTCTTGAAAAAATGCTGCCAGGACACGTCGAGCTTGTCGGCGAAGGTGCGCACATACAGCAGGCCCTTGCTTTCGAAGGTATCGCGCAACGCTTGCGGCAAACGCAGGTACATCTGCCGGCAATCGACCACCGGCGTGGCCCCGCCCACGGGCGACGGTTGCTCACAGAAAAACAGCTGCTTGCGCGGCCAACGATCCTGGTGCGAGCTCTCGTTATGGAACAGGATCATTTTCTTTTCCGGGTAAGGCGTGGAGCGATAGGTGTTCTTGCCGCCCTCTTTCTTCGGCAAGTCGCCGTACTGGCCGTACAGGCCCGGCTGGACGGCTTCGGCAAAGGCCTCGAAGTCGTGGATGTCACGCATGGCGAAGCCTCGGAACAGGATCCCCGCATGCCGCGCGAGTTTCTCTTCGACCAGGGCGCGATTGGCCTGGACCCAGGTCACCAGGTCGAGCCCCGGGTCGTTGGGTTCCATCAGCAACGGGAACACCTGGTCGGCGTTCAACAGCGATTCACGCATCGCCGGCAGCGGGGCCCTGGCCACCGGGCTAGATGGTTTCTTGAGGAACTTGCCCAGCTTGTCGGCCTTCGGGCTGGCAGGTGCGGCAGGAGCAACAGCGGTATTCGACGGCATGATGATGTCCCCTAATCGGATGTCTGGATCCATGACAATCTGTTGAAGAATTCCCATCCAGGCGCTCACAAGTTCGGTGATGCGCTCTTGTTTGAATAAGTCATTGGCGTACTGCCAGGTGCCCTGCCACTGGCCGTGGTCTTCGTCGATAAACAGCGCCATATCGAACTTGGAATAACCGCCCAGGCTGGGCACCATTTCCACCGCAATGTCCGCCAGGCCCGCGCTGTGCACCGGCAGGTTGTTCATCACGAACAGCACTTGCACCAAGGGGTTGAAACCCTTGTGGCGCGGCACGTTGCTGGCTTCGGCGATCATGTCCAGGGGCAGGTCCTGGTGTTCGAAGGCACTCAGGGAGGTTTCCCGGGCCGCGGCGAGGAAATCGCTGAAGCGCGCCCGGGCGTCGAAGCGCGAGCGCAGGGGCAGGATGTTGACGAAGAAACCAATCAGGCCTTCCAGCTCAGCATGCTGACGCCCCGCCACATCGGCGCCCACCAGCACGTCGTCGCTGGCGCCCAGGCGATGCAGCAACACCTGGAATGCGGCCAACAACGTGGTGTAAGGCGTGACACCCTGGCGTGCGGACAGGCTTTTCAGTGCCTCGCCCAACGCCGGCGGCACGCTGAATGACTCGCTGGAGCCCTCGAAGGACGGCATCGGCGGCCGCGCAAAGTCTGTCGGTAGCAGCAGGTGCCCAGGGTGACCGGCCAGGGCGTCCTTCCAGTAGCCGGCCTGTTGCTGCAACACCCCGGCCTGTTCCAACTCCAACTGCCATTGGGCGTAGTCACTGTATTGCACCGCCAGCGGCGGCAGATCGATGCCACGCCCCTGCTTGAGCGCAGCGTAGTGCTGCACCAGTTCACCCACCAGCACCGCCATCGACCAGCCATCGGAGATGATGTGGTGCATCGAATACAGCAGCACATGTTCATGGGCGCCCAGGCGCAGGATCTGCCCACGGAACAACGGCGCCTGCGCCAGGTTGATCGGGCGCCGGGTATTGTCCAGTGTGGCCTGGGCGACCTGGGCTTCCTGTTCGATACGGTCCAGGTGCGACAGGTCGACCACGGCGAAGTCCACATTCACTTCAGGCGCGATCACCGCCAGTGGATCGCCGTCATCGTCGGCGACATAGGCGGTACGCAGCACCTCATGGCGTTGCACCACGCACTTGAGGCTTGCGATCAACAACGCCAGCGAGACTTCGCCACGCAAGCGCAACGCCAAGGGCATGCCATACGCGCCGTTGCCGGCCGAGAACTGCTCGGCCACCCACAAGCGCCGCTGGGCCAGGGACAGGGGCGCAGTGCTGCGCGGGCCATGGGCGTGCAAGGCGATTTGCGCCGGCTGCACAACCGAGCGGCTTGCCAGCAATGCGGCAAAATCTTCCAGCACCGGAGCGTTGAACAGGTCACGCAAGCCTGGGTTGCTGGCCAGGGTTTGCTTGAGTCGCGCGATCACTTGGGTGGCCAGCAGCGAGTGCCCGCCGAGCTCGAAGAAGTTGTCGCTCACCCCCACTTGCGCCAGGCCCAGCACCTGCTGCCAGACCTCGGCGATCTGCTGCTCCAGGGCGTTGCGCGGCGCGATGTAGTGTTGCAGCAGGGCGCTGGCATCCGGTGCGGGCAACACCTTGCGGTCGAGTTTGCCGTTGGGAGTCAGCGGCAGGCTGTCGAGGAAGACCCAATGGCTGGGCACCATGTACTCCGGCAGGTCGCCCTTGAGCTGACGCTTGCACGCCTCACGCAGCGCCTGCTCATCGCTGACCGCTTGCACGGCAACCACGTACGCCACCAACTGCGGATGGCCAGCGACGTCCCGCACCACCACGGCGGCTTCGCGCACTGGCGGTTGCTCCAACAGCCGCGCTTCGATTTCCCCCAGTTCGATCCGCAACCCACGGATTTTCACCTGATGGTCCACGCGGCCGATGTACTCGATCACCCCGTCCGCGCGGTAGCGCGCCAGGTCGCCGGTGCGATACAGGCGCGCGCCGGGCGCACCAAATGGGTCAGGCAAGAAGCGCTCGGCGGTAAGTGCCGGCCGCTGGAAATAACCTCGCGCCAGGCCGTCGCCGCCAATCAACAATTCGCCGGCGACCCCGACCGGCACCGGCGCCAGGTTATCGTCGAGGATATACAGGCTGGTATTGGCAATCGGCCCGCCGAGCCAAGGCTGTGGCTGGGTCGGCGTGAGTGGGTACTGCGCCGACCAGATGGTGGTTTCGGTCGGCCCGTAGAGGTTCCACACCTGGGGCGAGAGCGCCAAAAGTCGGGTCGCCAGCTCCAGGGGCAGCGCCTCACCGCCGCACAATAGTTTGCAGCCCTTGAGGGCGTCGGCCTGGGGGTGATCGAGCAGCATGCGCCACGTGGAAGGCGTGGCCTGCAACACGCTGATGCGCTGCTGCTTGACCAGGGCCAGCAAGGCTTGCGGGTCGAGGTTGATGTCCTGCCCGGTCAGCACCAGGGTCGCGCCGACCAGCAGTGGCCCGTAGATTTCCAGGCCGAAAATATCGAACGAGAAGGTGGTCAGCGACAGCAACCGGTCCTGGGCGTGCAACCCCGGCTGGCGGGCCATGCTGCACACAAAGTTGGTCAGCGCACCATGGCGCACCATCACGCCTTTGGGCTTGCCGGTGGAGCCGGAGGTGTAGATCACGTAGGCCAGGTGTTCGGCGCTGCTGCGCGGCAGTGGGTTTTCGCAGCTGTAGCCATCGAGCCACGCACCCGGCTGGTCCAGGACCAGCGCACTAACCCCGGCCGGGATCGGCAAGCGCGCGAGCAACGGTGCCTGGGTCAGCAGCAGGGCCAGGCCGCTGTCTTGCATCATGTAGGCCAGGCGATCCTCGGGATACGCCGGATCCAGCGGGATGTAGGCGCCACCAGCCTTGAGAATCGCCAATAGCCCGACCACCAGGTCGACGCTGCGCTGCACCGCGATGCCCACCAGCACATCCGGGCCCACGCCGGCTTCGATCAAACGATGGGCCAGGCGGTTGGCCTGCTGGTTGAGCTGGGCAAAGGTCAACGACTGTGTATCAAACACCAACGCCACAGCGTCCGGAGTACGGGCGGCCTGGGCCTCGATCAACTGGTGGATGGCGCTGTGGCGAGGGTAGTCGGCGGTGCTGCTGTTCCAGCTTTGCAGCGCCAGGCGTTGTTCGGCGGCGGTAAGCATCGGTAGTTGGCCAATGCGCTGGCGGGGGTCATCGAGCATGCCCTGCAACAAGGCCTGCCAGTGCCGCGCCAGGCGCTCGACAGTCGAGGCGTCAAAGATGTCGGTGGCATAGGTGAGCGCCGCCGACAGGCCATCGGGCCCGTCGAAGGTATTGAGGGTCAGGTCAAACGGCGCACTGCGGTTTTCCGAGTCGACCGGGGTGCACAGCAACCCGCCCAGGGGCTGGCCATCGGCAAACCGGCCAGCTTCCATCTGGTGGTTGAACATGACCTGGAACAACGGCGTGTGCAGGCTGTTGCGCTCGGGTTGCAGCGCCTCCACCAACTGCTCGAACGGCAGGTCCTGCCAGGTCTGGGCCTCGTGGGCGGCGGCCTTGACGGTCTGCACAAAGTCCGCAAACGGCTGCTGGCTGTCGAGCGTGGCCTGCATCACCTGGGTGTTGACGAAAAAGCCGATGACCCGCTCCGTCTCGGCGCGGTTGCGGTTGGCGGTGGGCACGCCGACGCGGATATCCGACTGGCCGCTGTAACGGTGCAACAGCACCTGGAACGACGCCAACAGCAACATGAACGGGCTCACCCCTTGCTGCTGCGCCAGGCCCTTGAGGCCATCGCTCAGGGCGCGGTCCAACGCCAGCGGCAGCGTCGCACCCTGCTGGTCCGGCGGCCCCAGGCGCGGGCGATCCACCGGCAGCTCAAGCAGGACGTGCTCTGTACCCAGTTTGCCACGCCAGTAATCCAGCTGCCGGCGCCCTTCCCCGGCCTCCAGCCATTGCCGCTGCCAGGCGGCATAGTCGGCGTACTGGATGACCGGCGCCGGCAACGCGCATGGCGTGCCCGTGACCTGGGCGATGTACAGCGCCAGTAGCTCATCGATCATGATCTGCATCGACCAGCCATCGGTGATGATGTGGTGCAACGTCAGCACCAGCACATGCTCATCGTCCGCCAGGCGCAACATTGCGGCACGCAATAACAGATCGTGTTCCAGATCGAACGGCTGGCTGCTCTGCACCTGGACAAACGCCTTGATGACAGACTCGGGGTCGCCCGCCGCAGCGTCCTGTACCGCAAGTTCCAGCGCGTCAATCGGCCGAATGATGCACCGCACCCGCTCATCCTCCTGCACAAACCCGGCGCGCAGCCCTTCATGACGCGCCAGCACCTGCGACAAGCTGCATTGCAGCGCCTCGACATCCAGCTCGCCCTTCAAACGCAGGGCCGCGCAGATGTTGTAGGCACTGCCCAGGGGGTCGAACTGCCAGAGGAACCATTGCCGCTGCTGGGCATACGACAGGGCCTGGGGCCCGGTCTCGCTGGCCGGCACAATCGGGAAACGCGCGACATTGACCCCCTGTTGTTCCAGCTTGCTGAACAGTTGCGCGCGCTTGGGGGCGCTCAAGTCCTTGATGCGCGCCACCAGTTCCGCAGTTTTGTTAAGCATTGCTTTCCTCCAGGTTTTCCTGCTCCAGCTCATCGAGGGCATCGAAGATCAGGTCAAAGTCATCGGCCAGGCCATCGCCCTGGGCCGCGTCGGCCAGGGTTTTGGCCAACGCCCCAAGGCTGTCCTGGGCATAAAAGTCCTTCACCGCCACGTCCACCCCAAGCACCGCGCGCACGCGAGACAGCATCACCACCACCTGCAGGGAGTGCCCGCCCAGGTCGAAGAAGTTGTCGCCAAGCCCGATACGCTCGACCTTGAGCACTTGCTGCCAGATTTCGGCCAGTTGCTGCTCGAGCGGCGAGGCCGGTGCCACATAGGCCCGTTGCATCTGGCTGACGTCCGGCGCCGGCAGGGCCTTGCGGTCCAGCTTGCCGTTGGGGGTCAGGGGCATCTGCGTGACAAACACCAGGTGCGCCGGGACCATGTAGTCGGCCAGGTGCTGCTTGAGGCCGGCCTTGATCGACTCGCGCAACGCCGCGTGCCGTTCGGGGCTATCGCTAGGTTCGGCGAGTACCACATAGCCCACCAGTTGTGGCCCGCTGGGTCCGTCCAGGGCCAGCACCGCCGCTTCCCGCACAGCGTCCTGGGACTGGATGCGCGCCTCGATTTCCCCCAGTTCGATGCGAAAGCCACGGATTTTCACCTGGTGGTCCAGGCGCCCGAGGTATTCGATCACCCCTTCGGCGCGGTAGCGCGCCAGGTCGCCGGTGCGGTACAGGCGCTGGCCGGGCGCACCGAATGGGTCGGGCAAGAAGCGCTCGGCAGTCAGGCCTGGACGCAGGAAGTAGCCACGCGCCAGGCCATCGCCGCCGATCAACAACTCGCCGGGCACGCCGACCGGGGCCAACGCACCGTCCTGGCTGAGGATGTACAACGCGGTGTTATCGATTGGCCGCCCCAACCATGGCTGGCCGTCGAGGCGGTGGGCAGCCGACCAGATGGTGGTCTCGGTCGGGCCATAGAGGTTCCACACCGCGCCGCCGAGGGCGAGCATGCGTGCCGCCAGTTCGTCGGCCAGGGCTTCGCCACCGCAGAGCAAGGTACAACCCTGCAACGCCGCCACCTGCGGGCTGTCGAGCAACATGCGCCAGGTCGAGGGGGTGGCTTGCAGGGTGTTGACGCGCTGGCTCGCGACGGTGCTGAGGATCGCGTCCGGGTCGAGGGTGGTGTCTTTGTCCACCAGCACCGCACAGGCGCCGACGGTCAGCGGCAGGTAGATCTCCAGGCCGAAGATATCGAACGAGAACGTGGTCAGCGAGAGGATCCGTTCACCCGCCGCAAGCCCCGGCTCGCGGGCCATGCTCGCAATGAAATTGCCGAGGGCGCCATGGGGCACCATCACGCCTTTGGGCTTGCCGGTGGAACCGGAGGTGTAGATCGCATAGGCCAGGTTGTCCGGCCCGGCCGACGCCGGTGGGTTGTGGCTCGGGTAACCGGCGAACCAGCCCGCCTCGCCCTCCAGCACCAGCGCCTGCACGCCGCCCGGAATCGGTAGCGAACCAAGCAGCGGCGCCTGGGTAATCAATAACCTCAGGCCGCTGTCTTGCATCATGTACGCCAGGCGATCGGCCGGGTAAGCCGGGTCCAGCGGCACATAGGCGCCACCGGCCTTGAGGATCGCCAGCAGGCTGATGATCATCGGCAAGCCGCGCTCCACCGCAATCCCCACCAGACGATCCGGCCCGACACCTTCGGCCAGCAACCGATGCGCCAGTTGGTTGGCCTGCTGATTTAGCTCGGCATAGGTCAGCGATTGTTGGCCAAACACCAGCGCGACGGCCTCGGGGGCCCGCTTGGCCTGGGCTTCGAACAATTGATGAATGCACTGCTCGCGCGGGTAATCGACCGCCGGTGGATTCCATTGCGCAACCACCTGTCGTTGACGGGCCGCACCTTGCATCGACAAGTCACCCAGCGCCAGTTCGGGCTGATCGAGCATGCCCAACAGCAGGCGACTGAAATGCTCGCTGAGTTCATCGATGGTGCCCACGCTGAAATGGGCGTGGATGAAGCGCACATGCACGGTCAGGGTTTCCCCCAGGCTGACCAGCAGGCTCAACGGATAGTTGGTCTGCTCGACACTGCGCACCTCACCGAACACCAGCCCCTGGGGTGCGCCACGCTTGAGGGTTGCGGCCACCGGGTAGTTTTCAAATACCAGCAGGCTGTCGAACAGCGCGTCACCACTGTGCCCGGCCCAGCGTTGGATATCGAACAACGGCGTGTGCTCATGCTCGCGCAGGGCCAGGTTTTGCTCCTGTACGGCGTGCAGCCATTGGCTGACCGTTTGCTCGGCACGCGGGCTGGCAATCACCGGCAAAGTGTTGATGAACAGGCCAACCTGCTGCTCGATACCCGCCAGGTCAGCCGGGCGACCGGCGACCGTGGCGCCAAAGGCTACACTGTCCTGCCCGGTATAACGCTGCAACAGCAACAGCCACGCGGCCTGCACCAGGGTGTTGGGGGTGACTTTCTGCTGGCGGGCAAACTCGCCCAGGCGGCGGGTTTGCGTCACATCCAGCGTCAGGTAATGATCGCCATGACCACCGGCCAGCGCCTGCGCCGGGTCGCTGACCGCCTGGGCCAGCAGAGTCGGCTCTTCCAGTGCCGCCAGGTTGGCGCGCCAGAACTGTTGGCCAGCCTGCTGATCCTGGCGTTGCAGCCAGGCGATGTAATCGCGATAGCGCCCCACCGACGGCGTCGGCACCTGGCCGTCATAGCGTTGCAGCACCTCGCCCAACAGCTGGGAGTTGCTCCAGCCATCCATCAGGATGTGGTGGTGGGTGTACAACAATTCGCAACGACGCGCGTCCAGGCGCACCAGCACCAGGCGCAACAACCCGGGCTGGTTCAGGTCAAAACCCTGGGCCAGCTCGGCGGCGGCCAGCGCTTGCAGCGCCTGTGGCTGGTCGCTGCGTTCACGCCAGTCGAGCACGCTGAACGGTACTTCAAGCTGCTTGTGCACCACCTGCACCGGTTGCGGCAAACCACCCTGCCAGGCAAAGGCGGTGCGCAGGATAGGATGAGCATCGACCACCGCCTGCCACGCCGCCCGGAAGCGTTCGGGATCGAGGCCGTCGATGCTGACCTGCATCTGGTTGACATACTCGCCGCCGCCTTGCTCCAGCAGACTATGGAACAACATGCCCTGCTGCATGGCCGACAGCGGATAAATATCCTCGATGGCTTCGCAGGCGTCGGCCAGGGTATCCACTTGCACCTGGGTCAACGCCGCCAGCGGGAAGTCCGACGGGGTCACGCCGTGATGGCCGGCGCTCGTGCAGTGTTCAATCAGCGCCTTGAGCTCCAAGGCCAGGGCGTCGGCCAGGGGCTGGATGGTGGCGGCGTCGAACATCTGCTGGCTGAAGGTCCAGCCCAGGCACAACTCACCGTCGAACACCTGCCCGTTAAGGGTCAGCCAGTTGCCCAGCGGCGCGTCCGGGTGCTGCTCAAGCCCGGCACGTTCGCCACTGGGTACGAACAGTGCGCTGTGCTCGCCTTCAAGGCTACTGTCGAACTGGCCCAGGTAGTTGAAGGTGATACGCGGCACCGGCAGTGCCGCCAGGGTGTGCCGCACCGATGCGTCGCCCAGGTAACGCAAGGCGCCAAAACCCACGCCCCGATTGGGGATGGCGCGCAGTTGCTCCTTGACCTGCTTGATCGAATCGTCCAGCGCCTCGGCGGGTACCAGGCGTACCGGGAACAGGCTGGTGAACCAACCCACGGTGCGGGTCAGGTCCAGGTGGTCGAACAGCTCTTCACGGCCATGGCCTTCGAGCTGGATCAACACTTCACGGCGCCCGGTCCAGCGCGTGATGACCCGCGCCAATGCCGTCAGCAGCAGGTCATTGACCTGGGTGCGATAGGCCGCTGGTGCGTCCTGCAACAGGCGCCGGGTCAGGTCGGCGTCCAGGCGCGTATCCAGCGTAATGCCGTCGCGGCTGCGCAGGCTGGCGTCCACCCTGGCGCCCGGCAGGTGGTTGTCGGTGCCGTGCAGTGCTTGCCAGAACGCAACCTCGGTGGGTAGCGCGGGACCGCGGGCAAGACCTTGCAGTTGCTCGGCCCAGGTTTTGAACGCGGTGGTCTTGGCCGGCAAGCTCACGGTGGGCTGGCGGTAAGCGTCCTGCAGGTCTTGCAGGAGGACGCGCCAGGACACGCCGTCGACCACCAGGTGATGGATGATCACCAGCAGGCGCTGGCTGCCATCAGCCTTGTCGAACAACACCGCGCGCAGCAGCGGACCTTGTTGCAGGTCCAGGCTGGCCTGGGCCTGGTCGGCCAGCGCCTGAAGCTCGGCGTCGTGATTGACCCGGTGCTGCCAGAGCAGCTCCTGGGTTGACGCCGCGCCGTGGCTGGCGAGCCACTGCGCGCCGTCGTGCTGGAAGTTCAGGCGCAGCGCATCGTGATGGGCGACCAGCACCTGCAAGGCCTGGGCAAGTCGCGCCCCGTCCAGGGGCTGGCGGGGCGTCAACAGTACGGACTGGTTCCAGTGTTGGCGCTGGGGAATATCCTCGTCAAAAAACACCTGCTGCACCGCCAGCAACGGCATGCCACCGACCACCGGGCCCTGGTCGATGCTCGGCAGGCCATCGCCACTGCGGGTGACACTGGCCAGGCCTTGAATGGTCTGCTGCTCGAACAACGCCTTGGCAGTGAAGTGCAGCCCCGCCTGACGGGCTCGGCTGACCACCTGCATCGACAGGATCGAATCACCGCCCAGCTCGAAGAAGTTATCGCCAAGCCCCACCCGCGGCAGGTTCAACACTGCTTGCCAGATAGCCGCCAGTTGCTGCTGCACGGCGGTGACCGGCGCCACATAGTCCTGCTGCAACAGGCTGGCGTCCGGCTTGGGCAGGGCCTTGCGGTCGAGCTTGCCGTTGGGGGTCAGCGGCAAGTGGTCGAGCAGCATCCAGTAGGTCGGCACCATGTAGTCCGGCATGTTCGCCTTGAGACTGGCCTTGAGGCGCTCGCGCAACCCAGGCTCGGCCTGCGCCGGCACGATATAGGCCACCAGTTGCTGCGCGCTCGCGCCCTGATGGGCCAGGACTACCGCGTCACGTACACCGGGCTGTTGCAACAGGCGCGATTCGATTTCGCCGAGTTCGATACGGAAACCACGGATCTTCACCTGGTGGTCGATCCGCCCACAGTAATGCACCACCGCCGCCGCGTCGCGTCGCGCCAGGTCGCCACTGCGGTACACGCGGCTGCCGGCCACAGCGGCGAATGGGTCGGGAATGAAACGCTCGGCAGTCAGTGCCGCACGCTGGTGATAACCCTGGGCCAAGCCCTCGCAAGCGGCGATGCACAACTCACCGACCACGTCATCGGGCAGTGGGTTGGCGTCGCGATCGAGCACATACAGCGCCCGACCCGGCAAGGCACGGCCAATCGGCACACCATTGGCCGCGTCGGCATCCATCAGTTGGCACAGGTGGGTGCTGGACACCACCGTGGCTTCGGTCGGGCCATAGGTGTTGAGCAAGCGCACGCCGCCTAGGCCTGCGGCGTGCCAGAGCTTGAGCCCTTCCACCGACATCGCCTCGCCCCCCACATGCACCTGGCGCAGTTGCCCGCGACTGCGCTGCGGGTCGGCGGCCCAGTCCTGGGCCAGCAGGAACCAGTACGCCGCCGGCAAGTCGGCCAGGGTCACGCCGTGCTCGATGATCTGCTCGTACAGGGTCACGGTGTCCCAGGTGTCGTCACCGCGCAGCACCAGGCAGGCACCTTCGCACAGCGGCGGGAAGCATTGTTCGACAAACCCGTCGAAGCTGAATGTGGCGAATTGCAGCACCCGCTCCTGAGGGGTGAGTTGCGAGTACTCGGCGGCTATCGTGCAGAACTCGCGCAGCGCGCCATGGGCGATGGACACCCCCTTGGGCTGCCCGGTGGAGCCGGAGGTGTAGATCACGTAGGCCAGGTGCTCGGCCAGCGCCAGGTTGGCGAGGTTGGTGCACGGATAGTCGCGCTCCGATCCGTCGAGCAGCAGGCACGGCACGCGTGCATCGGCCAGGGCGTCGTCGAGCACGCCGGGCTGGCGCAGCAGCAGATCCATGGCGCTGTCATCAATCATGTAGGCCAGGCGCTGGGCCGGGTAATCAGGGTCCAACGGCACATAGGCGGCGCCGGCCTTGAGGATCGCCAGCAGGCTGGCAATCATCGCCCCACCGCGACGCACCGCCAGCCCGACGCGCTGGCCGGGCACTACACCCTGCTCGCGCAAGCGATGGGCCAGGCGGTTGGCGCGCTGATTGAGCTCGGCATAGGTCCAGCGCTCGTCACCGCTGATCAAGGCCAGGGCATCCGGGGTCGCCGCAGCGCGGCGCTCGATACGCTGGTGCGCCAGCAACGGGTCGACGGCCGGCTGCACCGCCGCCCGCTCCAGGGCCGGAGCGCGCAGGCTCAGGTTGCCCAGTGCCTGGCCGTGCGCCTCGACAAACTGCTCAAGCAGTTGCAACAGGCTCGCGCCGATAGTGTGTATTTGCTGCGGGCTGAAGGCGGCCCGGGCATAGCTGAAGTCCAGGCTCAGGGTTTCACCCAACTCGATGCCCAGGGTCAGCGGATAGCTGGTCTGCTCGTGGTTGTGCAGCCCGCTGAAGCTCAAGCCGGCCGGTGCACCGGCTTGCAGCGCCTGGGACACCGGGTAGTTTTCGAACACCAGCAAGGTGTCGAACAGTGCGCTGCCCGGCTGCCCGGCCCAGCGCTGGATGTCGTACAGCGGTGTGTGCTCGTGCTCGCGCAGGACCACACTGTGCGCCTGCACCTGTTGCAACCAACTGGCGACGCTCTGGGTGGCCTCCGGGCTGCAAATAATCGGCAACGTATTGATAAACAGACCGACCTGCTGCTCGATCCCCGGCAAATGGGCCGGACGCCCGGCCACCGTGGCGCCAAAGGCCACGCTCGGCTGGCCGCAATACCGTTGCAGCAAAATCGCCCATGCCGCTTGCAGCAGGGTGTTGAAAGTGACCTTATTGTGCCGCGCGAACTCCCCCAGCCGCGCGGTGGTGCTGGCGTCCAGCAGCAGGTGGTGACTGGCCTGACCGCTGCCCCCGCGCGGCGCCGGCAGAGCGGTGGCCAGCAGGGTCGGCGCGGCCAATGCTTGCAGTTGCGCGCTCCAGAATTGCTCGCTGGCCTGAGGGTCCTGGGCCAGCAGCCAGCCCACATAGTCGGCATAGCGCCCGGTGACCGGCGCCGGCACCTGCCCGGCGTAACGTTGCAGGACTTCGCCCAGCAACTGCGCGTTGCTCCAGCCGTCCATCAGGATGTGATGGCTGGTGTAGATCAGTTCATAGCGCTGAGCCGCCAGTGGCACCAACACCAGGCGCAACAACGGCGCCTGGTGCAGATCGAAACCTTGTTCACGCTGTTCAAGGGCCAGTTGGTCAAGGTCGTCGGGGGCGACGTCGAGCACCGTCAGCGGCAGTTGCACCGCACGCTGGATCGCTTGCAACGCCTGCGCCTGGCCTTCCCAGACAAACCGCGCACGCAGTACTTCGTGGCGCTCCAGCACCGCTTGCCAGCATTGGCCAAACCGCTCCACGTCCAGGCCATCGATGGTCAGGCGCAGTTGGTTGATATAGGCGCCAGCCCCGGCATCGTAGGCACTGTGGAACAGCATGCCCTGCTGCATGGGCGACAGCGGATAGAGGTCCTCGATCTGCGTCAGGGGCAAGCCCAGGCCTTCCAGTTGTGCCTGGTCGAGGCTGACCAGCGGGAAGTCCGAAGGCGTGGCCCCGCCCTGCTGCGGGTCGAGACAGTGTGCGATCAGCTCGTGCAAGGTCCGGGCGCAATGATCCACCAGGGCCTGGATGGTCTCGCGACGGTAGACTTCGCCACTGAAACTCCAGTCCAGTTCCAGCTCGCCGGCGTACACCCGCCCTTCCACGCTCAGCCAGTTGGCCAGGGGCGCCTCCGGGCTCTGGGCCTGGCCGCCGCCTTCGCTGGCCGGTACGAACAGCGCATCATCGCCAAACTGCTGGTCGAACTGCCCCAGGTAGTTGAAGGTGATCCGTGGCTGGGCCAGCGCCGCCAGCTCTTGAGCCGCAGCACCGTAGCGCAGCACGCCGTAGCCAATGCCTTTGCGGGGCACCTGGCGCAATTGCTCCTTGATCGCCTTGAGGGTCGCGCCCGCCTCGTTGCCAGGGGTCAGGCGCAGCGGGTAGAGGCTGGTGAACCAGCCGAGGGTGCGGGTCAGGTCGATATCGTCAAACAGCTCTTCGCGACCATGGCCTTCGAGCTGGATCAGCGCCGAGGGGTGGCCGGTCCATTGGCAGATCGTGCGGGCCAGGGCGGCCAGCAGCAGGTCGTTGACCTGGGTGCGGTAGGCCGCTGGCGCCTGTTGCAGCAGTTGCCGGGTGTGTTCACGGTCCAGGCGCAGGCGGATGTGTTCAGCCACCGCCTGGGTCTGCCGGCCGTGGGGATTATCCCGTGGCAAGTCGCTGGCAGCGCCCTGCAACTGCCCGCGCCAGTACGCTAGCTCGGCCAGCAGCGCCGGGCTGCGGCTGTAGTCGTCCAGGCGCGCGGCCCACTGCTGGTAGGCACTGGTCTTGTGCGGCGTGGTCAGCGGTGCGCCGGCCAGGCCCTGGGCGTAGCCGCGCTGCAAGTCTTCCAGCAGCACACGCCAGGACACCCCATCCACCACCAGGTGATGCAGCACCAACAACAGGCGCTGGCTGCCATCGGCCATGTCCACCAGCAAGGCCCGCATCAACGGGCCGTGTTGCAGGTCCAGGCTGGCCTGGGCCAGATCACACTGCTCGCGCAATGCCTCGACGCTGGCGGCCTGGCGCTGCCATAGCTCCACCGTCGTGGATTGCGCATGCGCTTGCTCCCAGCCCTGCCCACCCTCGACGAAACGCAGGCGCAAGGCATCGTGTTGTACCACCAACGCCTGCAACGCAGCGGTCAGTGCGGCGACCTGTATCGGCTGGCGCGGGGTGAGCAGCAGCGATTGGTTCCAGTGCTGGCGGGCGGGAATGTCCTGGGCAAAGAACCATCGCTGCACCGGGGTCAGCAGCACCGGGCCCTGGGCCGGGCCTTGCTCGATGGCCAGCGTCGACACTTCACGGGCGGCGGCGGCCAGGCTGCGCAGGGTCTGGTGGCGGAACAGGTCGCTGGGCGCCAGTTGCAAGCCGGCCTGGCGGGCGCGGCTGACCACCTGGATCGAGACGATGGAGTCGCCGCCCAGCTCGAAAAAGTTGTCATCCAGGCCAATCTGCGGCTGGCCAAGAATGTCCTGCCAGATCCCGGCCAGCAGCAATTGCCGAGGCTCCTGTGGTGCGCTGAAGGCCTGTACCTTGACCTCGCCGGCCCGTGGCAAGGCCTTGCGGTCCAGCTTGCCGTTGGGGGTCACGGGGAATTGCGCCAAGGCCATGGTTACCGTCGGCAGCATGTATTGCGGCAGGGTTTCGGCCAGGTGCGCGCGCAGGGTCTGCTCAAACGCACCCTGGTCTTCAGGCATCGTCGCCGGTACCACATAGGCCACCAGCAAGCGCCCATCCTGGGCAATCACCAGCGCTTCCTTGACCTGTGGGTGGCTGAGCAGACGGGCCTCGATTTCCCCCAGCTCAATGCGCAGGCCACGGATCTTCACCTGATGGTCGATACGCCCGACGTACTCGATCACCCCATCGGCGCGATAGCGGGTCAGGTCGCCGGTACGGTACAGGCGCTCGCCGGTGGTGGAAAAAGGATTGGGCACGTACTTTTCGGCGGTCAAGGCTGCCTTGCCCAGATAGCCACGGGTGATCCCGGCGCCGGCCAGGTGCAGCTCGGCAGCGGCCCCGGTAGGTACGGGCTGCAGGTCGGCGTCGAGGAGGTAGGCCTGGGTGTTGCTCAACGGTCGGCCAATACTCGGCTGGCCCAAGGCTTCGCGTGGCGTCCAGGTGGAATAGGTGGTGTCTTCGGACGGGCCATACAGGTCATAGACCTGCTTGATCGACGGCTGCTGGTAGAGGCGGTCCACCAGGGATTGCTTGAGCGGCTCGCCGGCCAGGTTAATGATGCGCACGCTCTCGGGGATCTGCCCGGCGCGCTGCAAGGCATTGATCGCCGACGGCACGGTGTTGATCAGGCGCACCTGGTCGCGGGCCGGCAGGTCGGGCAGTTCCAGGGCATTGCGCGCGAGGATCAGCGAGCCGCCGTTGGCCAGGGTGACGAAGATTTCCCACACCGACAGGTCAAAACACACTGAGGTCGAGGCCAGCACGCCCTGGATATCTTCGCGGCTGTAGACCTGCTGCGACCAGTGGATCAGCGCCAGTACGTTGCCATGGGCAATCGCCACGCCTTTGGGCTTGCCGGTGGAGCCGGAGGTGTAGATCACGTAGGCCAGATTATTGGGCGCCACGGCGGTGACCGGTGCTGTCAGCGGATAGCCGGCCAGTTGATCCATCAGTAGCACCCGGGCCTGAGTCTGGGGCAAGTCGGCGAGCAAGTCGGCCTCGGTCAGCAGCACCTGGGCGCGACTGTCTTCGAGCATGTAGGCCACGCGGTCGGCGGGGTAATCCGGGTCCAGCGGCACATAGGCGCCGCCGGCCTTGAGCACCCCGAGCAAGGCGACGATCAACGCGTCGGAACGCTGCATGGCCACGCCGACCCGCACTTCAGGGCCTACGCCCAGCTCGATCAGCTGGTGCGCCAGTTGATTGGCCTGGCCGTCCAGCTGGCGATAGCTCAGGGTCTTGGCGCCGTAGGTCAGGGCCAGGGCATCCGGTTGACGCTCGACCTGCTCGGCGATCAGTCGATGGATGCTGCGCTCTTGCGGGTACTCAGAAGCTGTGGCGTTCCAGTCATGGATCTGCTGCTGGTAGTGCGCAGCGTCGAGCATCGGCAGTTCGGCCACGCGCTGCTGCACGTTGTCGACCATGCCAGCGAGCAAGTTGCTCCAGTGGCGGGCCATGCGTTCGATGGTGGCGGGCGTGAACAGGTCGGTGGCGAAGGTCAGTGCGGCCCGCAGGGTGCCGCCCTGCTCCCAGGTGTCGAGGCTCAGGTCGAATTGGGTGGTGCGGCTTTGCCACTCCACCAGGCTCAAGGACAGGCCGGATTCCAGCACCAGCGCCTCAAGATCAGCCACCTGCGGCTGATGGTTGTACAGCACCTGGAACAGCGGCGTGTGGCTCAGGCTGCGCTCCGGCTTGAGGGCTTCGACCAGGCGTTCGAACGGCAGGTCCTGATGGGCCTGGGCGCCGCTGACCACGTCCTTGAGCACCTGCAATAAGTCACTGGCCCGCGCCTGCCCATCGACGTGCGCGGCCATCACTTGAGTGTTTACGAACAGGCCGATCAAACCCTCGGTTTCACCGCGATGCCGGTTGGCAATCGGCACGCCCACCCGCAGGTCGGTCTGGCCGGTGTAGCGAAACAGCAGGATCTTGAATGCAGCCAGCAGCACGGTGAACAACGACACATTCTGCTGGCGCGCCAGCAAGCGCGCGCCCTCAGCCAGCGGCGCCGGCACCGCGAACTCATAGCGTTGGCCCTGATGACTGGCCACGGCTGGGCGCGCAAAGTCCAGGGGCAGCTCCAGTACGGGGTGCTCATCGCCCAACTGCTCGCGCCAGTAATCCAGTTGCCGCGCCTGCTCCCCGGCTTCGAGCCAGCGGCGCTGCCACAGGGCATAGTCGCTGTACTGGATCGGCAGGGCCGGCAGTTGCGGCGCCTGGTTGCGCTCAAAGGCGTCATAGCAGCGGATGAACTCGTCGATCAGCACGTTCATCGACCAGCCGTCCGAGACGATGTGATGCAGGGTCAACAGCAACACATGCTCCTGCTCGGCAAGCTTGAGCAATTGCACGCGCAGCAGTGGGCCCGTGGCCAGGTCAAAGGGCTGCAGCGATTGTGCGGTAGCGGAGGCCATCACGGCCTGTTCGCGCTCGGCCAGTGGCAAGTTGCCAAGGTCCAATGGCTCAATCGCCAGCGCCGGTTTGCAGGGCACTTGCAACAGGCGCTCATCGGCCTGGCGCTGGAACACCGTGCGCAGGGTTTCATGGCGCGCGACCAGGCTGGCAAACGCCTGCTCGATGGCTGACAGGCTCAAACGGCCCTTGAGGCGCACCGCTCCCGGCAGGTTGTAGGCGGCGCTGGCCGGATCCAGTTGCCAGAGAAACCACATGCGCTGCTGGGCGTAGGACAACGCCTGACGGTCCTCGGCCTCGACCTGGGCCGGAATCGGAAAACGCGAAAAATCGATCCCTTCCTTTTGCAGCGCCTGGAGGAACATCTGGCGTTTTTCCAGGGGCAACCCGATAAACCGGCGAGCAAGTTTCAAGGAGTCTTCAGCGTTCATTTCTTGGGATCCGGAGCAATAGGCAGGAAGCACAAAGGCACGTCGTCCCTATAAAACGAATCCAGACAGGAAAAATTAGCGCAGGCGAGTGCAGTCATCGGGCGTTACATCAAACCCGACAGAGGCCCGCGAAGGCGTCCTATCATTGACGGATCAACGCATTTGCAACTACATTTAGTTACACGCAGGGAACGCCGTGTCCAAAAATGAAAAGCTGCTCGCCAAACTGCTCAACCTGCAGATGGCATTTACTTGGCCTGAGCTCGTCACGTTGCTGGGCTGGCTGGGTTATCGACAAATCGAAGGGGCTGGGAGCCGCGTCAAGTTCGACATTGGCGACCCGAGTGCAATGATCACCCTGCACAAGCCCCACCCTGGCAATGAGCTGAAGTACTACATTCGGCGCCAGATCATTGAACAGTTGGAATCAGGAGGCTTGACTCAATGAGCAACCAGTTGAGACACAAAGGCTACATCGGCTCCATAGAAGCCAGCGTCGAGGACAATTGCCTGTTCGGCAAGCTGCTGTTTATCCGCCCGCTGGTCAGCTACGAAGGCCAGACCGTGGCCCAGTTGGAAGCGGCCTTTCGCGAGGCCGTGGAGGATTACCTGGCTACTTGCCAGACCCTGGGCCAGACACCGGAAAAGCCCTGCAAAGGCTCGTTCAATGTGCGGGTCGGCCATGATCTGCACCTGGCCGCGGCCCTGGCGGCGACGCAGAAAAAGGTCACGCTCAACGACCTGACGCGCCAGGCGTTGCACGAGTTCCTGCGCCATCACGGTGCGGACAGTCACCCCGCCCTGGGGTGACTCATCCCAGGCGGCGGTAGCCCAACACCGCGGCCACCAACACCACCGCGCCGGCCACCAGCGCCACCCAGAACCCGCTGGGGGCGCCAGATTGGTCGATCATCCAGCCGGAACTGGCAGCACCGATGGCCACGCCGATGCTCAGGCCCGTGATCAGCCAGGTCATGCCTTCGGTCAGGCGGCTGGGTGGCACGACCCGTTCCACCAGGGCCATGGACACAATCAGCGTCGGCGCAAAAAACAGCCCGGAGACAAACACCGCCAGCGACAGCCCGAGAATGTCCCCCACCCACAACAACGGCAGGGTGGTCAACGCCGTGGCCAGGCCACACAGCAGGAACTGCCGGGGCAACGGCATGTGCAGTTTCAACGCGCCAAAGGCCAACCCCGCCAGGCACGAGCCAATGGCATACACCGACAGCACGATGCTCGCGGCAGCCGGCTGGCCCTGATGCTCGGCAAACGCCACGCTGACCACATCCACCACCCCGACAATGGTGCCCATGGCCATCAGCAGGATCATCAACACCAGCACCGAAGGTTGGGTGATCAGCCAGCGGCCATGCTGCTCAAGCTGTGCATGGACGGCAGGCTCCGTCTGTTTTTGCAGGACGAACGTGCTCACCCCGACCGCCAGCAAGGCCGCCCCCACCAGGGGCCCGGCTTCCGGAAACAGCAGCACACACAACCCCACCGACAGCGGCGGGCCGAGGATAAAACACACCTCGTCGAGCACCGATTCCAGGGCAAAGGCGGTTTGCAAACGCGGCTGGCCGCGATAGATCTCGGTCCAGCGCGCCCGCACCATGGCCGACATGTTGGGCATGCACCCGGCCAGGGCGGCAAAGATAAACAGAGTCCAGTCCGGCGCCTGCAAGCGGGTGCACAGCAATAGCAACAGCAACGCCCCCCCGCCAATCATCGCCGCCACCGGCAAGACACGGCCCTGGCCGTAACGGTCCACCAGCCGTGAAACCTGCGGCGCGCAAAAGGCCGTGGCCAGGGCAAACGTCGCCGCCACCGCGCCCGCCAGCCCATAGCCGCCGCGAAGCTGCGACAACATGGTGATCAACCCGATACCGGTCATGGAAATCGGCATGCGGGCGAGCATGCCAGCCGATACAAAAGCCCTGGAGCCTGGCGCCTTGAACAGCTCGGCGTAGGGGTTTGCCATGGTGCGTGACCTCTTGCTGGGAGCCCTGGAGCTGGCCATTCGATGAAATATATACGGTGCGTATGTGACAAATCATGAGTAATATACGCAGCGTATGTCAACCACTCACCCGCAAATAACGAGCGTTTCCCATGAGCCGAGCCCGCGCCGAGATGATCGAACAAACCCGTGCCCGCCTGCTTGCCAGCGCCCGCCAGGCCTTTGCCGCCCAAGGCTTTGCCAATACCTCGATGGATGATTTCACCGCCCGCGCCGGCCTGACCCGTGGAGCGTTGTACCATCACTTTGGCGACAAAAAAGGCTTATTGGCGGCGGTAGTCGCGCAACTCGACGGCGAGATGGATCAACGTCTACAGCAGATCAGCGCCCAGGCCGAAAACCCCTGGGATGGTTTTTGCGAACGCTGTCGCGCCTATCTGCGCATGGCCCAGGACCCCGAGATCCAGCGCATCGTGCTGCAAGATGCACCGGCAGTACTTGGCGAAAACACCGCAGCCCAGCAGCAATGCATCCAATCATTGCGCGGGCTGCTGGAGGGGTTGATGCACGCCGGGCTGGTTGAACAGGCCCCCAGCCTGGCGCTGGCCCGATTGATCAATGGCAGCCTGGTGGATACGGCGCAATGGATTGCCCATGCCGAACGCCCGGACGAACGCCTGGAGCAAGCGCTGCAAGGCTTGGAGTTGCTGCTGCGGGGGCTGAAACCCAATCGCTGAATTGCTCAACCCGCGACAGCCATCAAGTGCGACGAAGCAGCAACGCCGCCACCGCACACAAGGTCAGCGCCACACACGCCAGGTAGAACGCGTCGCTGTAAGCCATCAAAAATGCCTGGTGCCGCACGCTCTGGTCGAGCAACTCCAGCACTTGCTGCTGCTGCGGCCATTGCTCCTGCAACACGCCGCCGCCCGGCAAATGTTGCTGCAAAGCAGGTTCGAAAATGCTCAGCGACTCACCGATGCGCGCCGAATGCACCTGCTCGCGCACCACCACCAGTTGCGCCAGCAAGGCCGTGCCCACCGCACCGCCCAGGTTGCGCAGCATCGAGAACACCGCCGAGGCCGAACCGGACTGCGCCTTGGCCAGCCCATGCACGGCCAGCACCGACAGCGCCACCATGATCAGCGGCTGGCCGATGCCGCGCACTACGATCGAGGGGATGATCACGTTACTGGCGCTGTCTGCCGACAAATGCGCGCCCATCCAACAGCCCAAAGCCATGATCGCAAAACCCGAAGCCACGAGGATTTTCGCGCTCAACCACTTCATCAGCCGCGGCAGGAACGGCGCCAGCACCAGTTGCACCAAACCATAGGCAATCAGGCTGATGCCAATTTCACTGGCGTTGTAGCCCTGCATCTGGGACAGGTAGTTGGGCACCAGAAATACCAGGCCATACGTACTGGCGCCGAAGATAAACATCGCCACGCTGGCGACGCCAAAGTTGTAGTGCGCCAACAACCGCAGGTTGATAAAACTCTTGCTGCCCCACAATTGCCGGCCGACAAAACCCACCAACCCCACTACCGCCGCCAGGCTCATCCACACAATAAAGGAGGAGCCGAACCAGTCCTTGCGCCCACCCTCCTCCAGCACGATCTGCAATGCCCCCAACCCCAGCACCATGCAGGCGATGCCCAGCCAGTCGCCCTGGCGCAGCAACCCAAGGTTCATCGGCTGGCGGTCGATGGACCAGGCCACGGCCGCCAACAGGGCAACGCCGGGAAACAGTTGCAGGTAGAAGATCCAGCGCCACGAATAAACATCAGTCAGCCAGCCACCAATGGACGGCCCCGCAGCCTGGGCCACACTGTTGGCCAGGCTGAACAGCGCCATGCCCAGGGGGATCTTGCTGGCGGGCAACTCAGTGATGATCAACTGGAACGACAACGGAATCAGCACCGCCCCCGCCGCGCCCTGGATGACCCGGATGATGATCATCACCGGCAGGTTAGGCGCCATCGAGCACGCCACCGAGGCCACCAGAAACACCCCGGAGCCCCACAACATCACCCGCCGCAACGAAAACACCTGCACCAGCCAGGCAGTGAGCGGGATCATGATGATTTCCGCCACCAGATAGGCCGTGGAAATCCACGAACCCTCCTCGAACGTAGCCCCCAGGGCCCCTTCGATTTCCGGCAGGGCGGCGCTGGTGACATGCACGTTCATGCCGGCCATGAAACACCCGAACAAGCCACCGATCACCGCGACCCAGGCGCGAAACGATACGTTCGAGGTGCGTGCATCAGCCTCCATGGGAACCGTCCTGCTGGCTGGCCGGACGGGTGTCCACCGTGGCGATCACCGACATTCCCGGCAAGATGACGGGCGCATTCGCCGCGTCGGTCACCAGGCGGATCTTCACCGCAAAGCGCTGCACGATCTTGGTGAAATTGCCGGTGGCGTTATCCGGCGGCAACAAGGCAAACACCGCGCCGGAACCGGGCGCGATGCTTTCTACCTGGCCGCGCCAGTGCTGGCCGGAAAAACTGTCCACCGCGATATCCACCGATTGCCCCGGCGCCATGTGTTGCAACTGGGTTTCCTTGTAGTTGGCGATCACATAGGCCTGCTCCACCGGCACCACCGCCAGCAACGGCAGGCCCGGCATCACGTACTGCTGGCGACGCACCTTGCGCTGGCCCACGACCCCATCGAACGGCGCGCGGATCGCCGTGTCATTCAAGGCGTTGCGAGCCAGGGCCAGTTTGGCCTGGGCCTCGCCCACCCGGGCCTGGGATTGGGCAATCCGCGCCTGGGCCTGTTGGCGGCGCGCCTGCAACACCTGGCACTGGGCCTGCTGCCGGGCCACTTGGGCACGGGCCTCGGTCACTGCCGCCAGCGCCTTGGCCTGGCCGGCACTGGCGGTTTCCAGGCGCTCACGGGTAGCAATCTGCTGGTCCACCAGGTCGCGATAACGCAGGAAGTCCAGGCGGGCACGATGAGCCTCGGCCTCGCTGCTGCTCAACGCAGCCTGAGCCTGGACGATGCGTTGCTGCTGCTCGCCCAGGCGTGCGTCCAGGGTATGCAGGCTGGACTGGCGCGCCGTCGCCGCTGCCCGGGCTTGCTGCAACTTGGCCTCGGTGCTGTGCAACTGTTCGATAAAGTCGCGGTCATCCAGGCGTACCAGCACATCCCCGGCCTTGACCGGCTGGTTGTCCTCCACCAACACCTGGGCCACGTAGCCGGCGATGCGTGGGCTGATTGCCACCCAATCGGCGCGCACGTAGGCATCGTCGGTTTCTTCAAGGAATCGCCCCCATTGCCACCAATACCCGGCAAACAGCCCCAGCCCCAACAGCGTCGCCAGGGATGCGCCCGTCAACAATGCGCGGCGATGGCGTTGCATCAAGCTGGGAGTGGATTGCAGGATGGCGGGTTCAACAGCCTGGTTCATGGCGTGGCTCCAAGGGTCGCAAGGGGGATGGGTTGGGGGTGATCGTCACGTTGCCAGCCGCCACCTAGGGCCTGGAACAGGTCGATCTGGCGGTTGATCAAGCGCAGGTCGGCCTGGGCCAGGGTGGCCTGCAGGTTGACCAGGCTGCGCTCACTGTCCAGCAGTTGCAGGGCATCGAGGGCGCCGGCCCGAAAACTGCGGTTGGCCAGCTCAAACGCCCGCTGGCTGCTGTCCAGCGCGGCTTGCAGGGCCTGGCGGCGTTGCTGTTCGCCCTGATACAGGGCCAGGGCTTGCTCGACCTGTTTCAAGGCATTGAGTACCGTGCCGTCAAAACGCGCCTGGGCCTCGCGCGCCTGGGCCCGGCGCTGGCCCACCTGGGCCTGGGCAACGCCGCGATGGGGAAAGCGCCAGGACAGCAACGGCCCCACGGAATACACCAGCGCCTCACTGTCCCCCAACTTGCCCAGGCTGCTGGCGGAAGACTCCAGCGCGGCACCGAACGTCACCCGCGGATACAAATCTGCGCGCGCGACACCGATGGCCAGCGTGGCCGCTTGCAGTTGGCGCTCGGCACGCCGGATATCGGCACGCCGCTGCACCAGCGCCCAGCCGTCCCCCACCGGCAGCGGCGCCTGCAATTGCGGGGGTCGGGCACAGCTGTTGCGGGCCACGTCCTGGGGCGCCACCCCACTGAGCACCGCCAATTCATACAGGGCGGCCTGACGGCGGGCAGTCAATATCGGCAACGGCGCACGGGTTTCTTCCAGCAGGCCATCGAGGCGCGCCAGGTCCAGCGCCGTCGCCGCCCCGGCTTTCTGCAACGTGCGGGTGACTTCTACACTGCGCTCCAACACTTGCACCGAATGACGCTGCACCTGGCGGCTGAACTCATAGACGCAGGCCTGGCCATAGGCGCGGGTGATCTGCGCGGCCACCGTCACCCGCCATTCATCTTCCAGCGCGCGCGCCGCATCCGCATCGGCGCGGGCGGCGGCCAGGCGATAACGCACCTCGCCCCACAGGTCCAGGGTGTAGCTCAGGGCGAATCCGGGCGTATGGCTCCATTGGGCGTCGGCATGTTTACCGCTCGCCTGGGCCAGGGTCTGGTCGTCTCGGCTGCGGCCATAGCCCACGCCGTAGGTCAGCAGGCTCGAGGGTTGGCGCTCGCTGTCGACCTGTTCCAGGCGGGCCAGCAACGCGTCGACATGGGCGGCGGCAGCCTCCAGGTCTTTGTTGTGGCTCAAGGCCTGCTCGACCAGCCGGTCCAATTGCGGGTCGCGGTACAACTGCCACCAGCGCTGGGGCAGCGGCTGGGTGGCCGAGCCACTGGACAATTGCGGCGCCGCCTGGGCTGTCAACTGCGCGGCTGGCTCGTCGGGCAGGCCGCTGCATCCGGCCAGCGCGCCCAGCAGAAGCAGGGTCAGGGATGCCGGGGATCGATGGCTAGTGGGTGGATGAACGACAAGGCTGGGCATCACAAAGCTCGCTGAAGAATGAGCTTTGCAGATTAGGCATGCACCCTGGCGGATTCGCCCGCGCCAGGGCCATGTATCGTCGCCAAATGGACAATTGGGTTACATGAAGCAACATCAGGCCCCGGGACGGAAATGACTCGGCGGATACCCCAGCGAACGACGGAACATCGCGCTGAACGCGCTCGGGCTCTGGTAACCATGCTCCAGCGCCACCTCCAGGATCGAAGCGCCCTGGGCCAGCAGCTTCAGGCTCAGGGCCAGGCGCGCACGCTTGCGCCACTCGCCAAAGCTCATGCCCAGTTCCCGCTGGAAAATCCGGCTCAGGGTGCGCGCGCTCATGTTCAGGGTCTCGGCCCAGGACTCCAGGCTGCTGTCATCGGATGGGTTGCGGATAAACCGGTTACATAGCCGGGCCAAGCGCGCTTCGCCGGGAACCGGCACATGCATGGCCACCACCGGTGCAGCCAACAGCTCCATGCGGATCAACTCCACCATGGCCTGCAAGCGTGGGCTGTTCTGGCCGGCGATCTGTGTGGCGGCCACGATCAGCTCGCGCAGCAGGGCCGAGACCTCGATCACCTGGCAGGTCCGGCCCAGGCTTGGCTCCACCTCAGGCATCAGGAACAAGGTGCGCATGTGCACCTCGCCGGCCATACGGATCTCGTGGGGCGTCCCGGCGGGCACCCACAACGCATGCCCGGACGGCACCAGCCAACTGCCCTGGGCGGTGCTGACCACCATCACTCCGGTGACCCCGTGAATCAGTTGCGCCTGGGTATGACAATGGGGGTGGACCACTTCGTCGTTGCGGTAGTTGTCGGCATAAGCCTCAAGCCAAGGCCGGTGCGCAGTTGTCATGGGCAGCGTCTCACGTCATCGAGCCGCTGATTCTAACCAAAAGCCCGCTGGCGAAAACGATAGATATAGACAGCCATCGTCGCATTTCAGACAAGCCGCTGAACTTGTGCCGCGCACCATCAGTCAGCTCAATGGACTCCTGAAGAAAGGTTGGGTGGACAATGCGCATCTCGTTGGAACAACAAGTGGCCGTGGTCACCGGGGCCAGCTCCGGCATCGGCGCGGGCGCCGCCAAAGCGTTGGCCGCCGCCGGCGCGGCGGTGGTGGTGAACTACAACAGCCAGGCAGAACCCGCCCAGGCCCTGGCCGCGCAGATCAACCAGGCCGGTGGCCGGGCCCTGGCGATCGGTGCCGACGTGTCCAGGGAGGCCGATGTCGAGCGCCTGTTTGCGCAAACCCTCGACGCCTTCGGCCACCTGGACATCCTGGTGGCCAACTCGGGCCTGCAGAAAGACGCCGCCATCAGCGACATGACCCTTGAGCAATGGAACGCGGTGATTGGCGTCAACCTCACCGGCCAGTTCCTCTGCGCCCGCGCCGCCTTGCGCATTTTCAACCGCCAGGGTGTGCGAGTCGGCGTATCGCGGGCTGCCGGCAAGATCATCCATATGAGTTCGGTGCACCAGTTGATCCCCTGGGCCGGCCACGTCAATTACGCGGCCTCCAAGGGCGGCGTCGAGATGCTGATGCGCAGCCTCGCCCAGGAAGTCAGCCACCAGCGGATCCGCATCAACGGCATCGCGCCGGGGGCGATCCGCACGGCCATCAACCGCGCCGCCACCGAGGGCGATGCCGAGCAGCAGTTGCTCAAACTGATCCCCTATGGCCGCGTTGGCGACGTGGAGGATGTGGCCAATGCCGTGGTCTGGCTGGCCAGTGATGCGTCCGACTATGTGGTGGGCAGCACCTTGTTTATCGACGGCGGCATGAGCCTTTATCCGGAGTTCAAAGACAATGGTTGATCTGAAAAACGAAGCGCAAAGCGCCATCGACGCCCACGGCATCATCGGCGACATGCGCAGTGCAGCGCTGATCAACGACCAGGGCAGCATCGATTTTTTCTGCTGGCCGGAATTCGACAGCCCGTCGATCTTCTGCTCACTGCTCGACTCCCCCGCCGCCGGGATCTTCCAGCTCACCCCAGACCTGCCCGAGGCGCGCCGCGAACAAATCTACCTGCCGGACACCAACGTCCTGCAAACCCGCTGGCTGAGCGATGAGGCGGTGGTGGAAATCACCGACCTGCTGAGCATCAGCGACGACGTCGACGACCTGCCCCTGCTGATCCGCCGCGTGCGGGTGGTGAGCGGCAAGGCCACCCTGCATATGCGCTGCGCGGTACGCCATGACTATGCCCGGGCGCCCACCCGGGCTACGGCGGATAAGACCGATGTATGTTTCCAAGCCCCGGGCCTGCCCGGCCTGCGCCTGGCCAGCAGCCTACCGGTACAGATCGAGGACGATGCCGCGGTCGCCTGCTTTACCCTGGACCAGGACCAGGGCGCCGAATTTGTCCTTGGCGGCCTCGACGATGTGCGTGTCGACAGTGGCGGCACCGACCTGTGCCTGCAACGCACCCTGCAGTTCTGGCGCGGCTGGCTGGCGCAGTCCAACTACCGTGGCCGCTGGCGGGAAATGGTCAACCGCTCGGCCCTGGCCCTGAAGCTTTTGACCTCGCGCAAACACGGGGCGATCCTCGCAGCGGCCACCTTCGGCCTGCCCGAAAGCCCCGGCGGCGAGCGCAATTGGGACTACCGCTACACCTGGATCCGCGACGCCTCGTTCACCGTCTATGCCTTTATGCGCCTGGGGTTTGTCCAGGAAGCCAATGACTACATGCGCTGGCTGCGCGGGCGCGTCAGCGACTGCTGCGGGCAGCCGATGAAAATCAATATCCTGTATGGCATCGACGGCCGCCAACAGCTGCCGGAAACCGAGTTGACCCACCTCAGCGGCCACGGCGGCGCGCAACCGGTGCGCATTGGCAACGAGGCCTTTGACCAGGTGCAACTGGATATCTTTGGCGAACTGATGGACGCGGTGTACCTGGTCAACAAGTACGGCGAGGCCATCTCCCATGAAGGCTGGAAACACACCCTGGAAGTGGTGGACCAGGTGTGCGAAACCTGGAACCAGAAAGACGTCGGCATCTGGGAGATGCGTGGCGAGCAGCATCACTTCCTGCACTCGCGGCTGATGTGCTGGGTGGCGCTCGACCGGGCGATACGCCTGGCCTCCAAACGCTCGCTGCCAGCCCCGTTCGCCCGCTGGGACCAGACCCGCCAGGCGATTTATGAAGATATCTGGAGCAACTTCTGGAACGCCGAACGCGGGCATTTCGTGCAGCACATCGGCAGCACTGCACTGGATGGGTCGATGCTGTTGATGCCACTGGTGCGCTTCGTGGCGGCTACCGACCCGCGCTGGCTGTCGACCCTGGAGGCCATCCAGAAAAGCCTGGTGCGCGACGGCATGGTGTACCGCTACCGCAATGACGACAGCCAGATTGACGGCTTGCAAGGCACAGAGGGGGCGTTTACCGCCTGTTCATTCTGGTACGTCGAATGCCTGGCCCGCGCGGGGCAAGTGGAAAAGGCCCACCTGGAATTCGAGCAACTGCTGCGCTATGCCAACCCGCTGGGGCTGTATGCCGAAGAGTTCGACAGCCAGGCACGGCATCTAGGCAACACGCCCCAGGCCTTGAGCCATTTGGCGCTGATCAGCGCGGCGACGTTTCTGGATCGCAAGTTGAGTGGGGAAAAAACCGTGTGGCAACCTTGAGAATCGAGCAGCGAAGTGAAACCCTTGTAGAAGCTATCAGGCAACCTCCACATTGGCTGCACCGACGCCATCGCTGCCTCGCTAAAGCTCGACCGCTCCACCTTTGATCTTTGCTACCTTGAGCAAGCTATCTGCCTGCCCCCTCCTGTATTCAAGGAACGAATATGAACCCGCCCCTGGCGCCCGACAATGTTCAGTCGATACCCATGCCAACCGCGCCACACCACAGGGATGTGTTCCCCACCCTGCACACTGAACGTTTGCACCTGCGGGAGTTGACCCCCCACGACGCCCCGGCGCTGTTCGCGATCTATCGCGACGCCGAGGCCATGCCCTGGTTTGGCATTGATCCCATGACCGATGTATCCCAGGCCCACGCCCTGATCGCCACCTTCGCTCAATGGCGGACCCAGGCCAATCCGGGCACGCGCTGGGGTCTGGAATGTGAAGGCAGGTTGATTGGCACCTGTGGGCTGTTCAAATGGAATCGCCAGTGGAACAGCTGCGCCCTGGCCTGCGAGCTGGCGCCGGCGGCCAGGGGCAAAGGCTTGATGAACGAGGCCCTGGGCAGCGCGCTCGACTGGGGCTTTGCGCAGATGCAACTGCATCGTGTCGAAGCGCTGGTTCATCCGCGCAACCTGGCGTCCCAGGCGCTGCTGGGGCGCCTGGGTTTTAGCCGCGAAGGCGTGCTGCGCGAGGCCGGGTTTTGGGCGGGGCGTTATCAGGACCTGCAAGTGTTTTCGCTGCTGGCCCATGAACACGCAAAGGTTTCGCGCTAAAGTCCAGGCTCCCTGCTGTGACCCTAACGGAGTCCCAATGAGCCCCTCGATCGCGCTGCTGTATATCCGCACTCCCATGCTCGATATCGCCTACGAAGCCCATGGCCCGGCCGACGGCGAAGTGGTGATTCTGCTGCACGGTTTTCCCTATGACCCTCGCGGCTACGATGCCATCGCGCCGGTGTTGGCCGAGGCTGGCTATCGCGTGCTGGTGCCTTACCTGCGCGGCTACGGCCCGACCCGTTTTGCCCACGCCCAGGTAATGCGCTCCGGCCAACAGGCGGCACTGGCCAAGGACCTGCTGGATTTCATGGACGCCCTGTCCATCGGCCAGGCAGCCCTTGCTGGTTATGACTGGGGCGGGCGCGCCGCGTGCATTGTCGCGGCGCTTTGGCCCACGCGCGTACGCTGCCTGGTCACAGGTGATGGCTACAACATTCAGGACATTGCCAAGTCCGTCCAGCCACGCGCGCCGGTCACGGAGCATCGGTTGTGGTACCAGTTCTATTTCCACACCCAACGGGGTGTCGATGGCCTGACCGCCAACCGCGGCGAGCTGTGTGAACTGCTGTGGTCACTCTGGTCGCCCTCCTGGGCCGAGGGGCCGAGCCTTTACCCGCAGACGGCGCCCTCGTTTGATAACCCGGACTTTGTGGAAGTGGTGATCCACTCCTATCGCCATCGTTTCATGTATGCCGAGGGTGATCCGGCGCTGGAAGGGATTGAACAGGCGCTGGTGCAGCCGCCGCCGATTTCGGTGCCAAGCATTTCGCTGTGCGGCGCCGACGACGGTGTCGGCCCGGCTCCCGAGGTGGATGACGACGTGGGCAATTTCAGCGGATTCTATCGACGCCAGGTGCTCGCCGGGGTGGGCCACAATATTCCCCAGGAAGCACCGCAGGCCACCCTCGATGCATTGTTTGAACTGCTGGAGCAGACTCACGCCGGCGCCGCAAACCGCTCGCGATAAAGCTGCGGGGTGATCGACAACGCGCGGATAAAACTGCGGCGCATGGTTTCTTCGCTGCCAAAGCCGCATTGCGCCGCGATGCGCTTGATTGCCACGGTGCTGTCGGCCAGTTGCCGGCGTGCGGTTTCCACGCGGATCAGTTCCACCGCCCGGGCCGGGGTCTGGCCGGTTTCAGCGCGGTAATGGCGTACGAAGCTGCGTTCGCTCATGCCACACGCAGCCGCCAGGGTCGGGATGTTCAAGTTAAGGTGCAGGTGCTCGGCAATCCACGCATGCAATTGGCTGAAGCGGCTGCCGCCCTTTTGCAGGGACAGGGTGACGCTGAACTGCGACTGCCCACCGGGTCGCTTGAGAAACACCACCAGGTGCCGCGCTACTTCCAGGGCCACCGCGCGGCCCAGGTCCTGTTCCACCAGGGCCAGGCACAAATCGATACCGGCCGTGACTCCCGCCGAAGTCCAGAGCGAGCCCTGCTGGATAAAGATCGGGTTGGCCTCGACCCGCAGCCTGGGGTATTTACGCGCCAGTTCCTCGCAGCGCGTCCAGTGGGTGGCGACACGGCAGCCGTCCAGCAGGCCACTGGCGGCCAACAGGAAGGCACCGGTACACACCGAGGTGATGCGCCGCGACTGCTTGGCTTTTTGCCGCACCCACTCCACCAGTTGCGGATCATCGGCCGCCCCATACACGCCCCAGCCACCAGCGATCACCAGGGTGTCGCAAGGCGTATCGGCGGCAGGCAACGGCTCGGCCACCAGGGCCAGGCCGGCAGAGGTCATCACCGGCTCGGCCTGGGCGGCAACCACGTTGACCGCATAGGGCAACGGCAAACCTTGCTGGCGTGCCAGGTCGTTGGCCGAGGCAAACACTTGCAACGGCCCGGTGACGTCGAGTACCTGCACGTTGGCAAAGGCCAGCACATGGATGATTTTCGGCATGATTGGCGTGATTCGTGGGCTCAATGGCGTATGCGCCAAAGCCTAGGCCACTAGAGTGAAGCCGTCCATCCCCTCTCCTGGAGTTTCACCATGACCTTGCAGATCGGCTTTGTGTTGTTCCCCGGCATCCAGCAACTGGACCTCACCGGCCCCTACGACGTACTGGCGTCATTGCCGGACGTAAAGTTGCACCTGATCTGGAAAGACTTGGCGCCGATCACTTCCAGCAGCGGGTTGGTGCTGTCGCCGACCATCACCTACGACCATTGCCCGACGCTGGACGTGATCTGCGTACCGGGCGGCTCGGGGGTTGGGCCGCTGATGGAAGATGAGCCGACCCTGGACTTTCTGCGGGCACAATCCCAGACCGCGCGCTATGTGACGTCGGTGTGTACCGGCTCGCTGGTGCTGGGAGCGGCGGGTTTGCTGCGCGGGCGGCGAGCCACCACGCATTGGGCCTATCACGAGATGCTGGCCACTTTGGGCGCGACTGCGGTGCAGGAGCGTGTGGTACGCGACGGCAATCTGTTCACCGGGGGCGGCATCACGGCGGGGATCGACTTTGCCCTGACCCTGGCCGCCGAGCTGTACGGCGAGGCGGCGGCGCAGTTGGTGCAATTGCAGCTTGAATATGCGCCAGCCCCGCCCTTCAATGCCGGCCGCCCGGACACCGCGCCACGGCCGGTGCTGGACGAGGCGAATAAGCGCACCGCTGAATCACGCAAGACCCGGGGCGAAATTGCCGCACGGGCGGCGGCGCGGCTGGGCTGAAGGCCGGACGCTTTTCCCCTTGCAGGAGCGGGCTTGCTCGCGAAGACGTCGGCCCAGCAAACATTGATGTTGACTGAACCACTGCTTTCGCGAGCAAGCCCGCTCCCACAGGGGATGTGCGTCGAGGCAGTAGTTTGGGCCACACCACAAATCAAAGGTAGGAGCTGGCTTGCCTGCGATGGCGGTGTGTCAACTAGCGGAAATGGTGCCTGGACTACCGCTATCGCGGGCAAGCCCGCTCCTACAGGGGATCTCTGTTGGGCATAGGATTTTTGCCACACCGCAGATCAAATGTAGGAGCTGGCTTGCCTGCGATGGCGGTGTGTCAGCTAGTGGAAATGGTGCCTGAACTACCGCTATCGCGGGCAAGCCCGCTCCTACAAGGGATCTCTGTTGGGCATAGGATTTGTGCCACACCACAAATCAAATGTAGGAGCTGGCTTGCCTGCGATGGCGGTGTGTCAGCTGGCAAAAATGGTGCCTGAACCAGCTTCCACAGGGGGGCGTGGGTGGATTTAGAAATCGTATTTGACGCTGGTCATCAGGTTGCGCGGTGCGCCGTACATCCCGTGGTTGCCGGCATAGCTGAAGTACTCGCGGTCAAACAGGTTGTTGAGGTTGACCGAGGTGCTCAACTGCGGTGTCACGTCATAGCGCAGTAGCAGGTTGGTGATGGCGTAGCTGCCCTGGCTGAACGTGTGCAGGTCTTCACCGACTTTGCTCTGCCAGTTCACCCCGCCCCCCACGGTCACTTTGTTCAACGCGCCCGGCAGGCGGTAGGTGGTGAAGGTCTTCAGGCTCTGGCGGGGCAAGGTGGTGACGATGCGTTTGTCGTCGGCATCGGTACTGACCGCATAGGCATAGCCCGCAGAGGCTTGCCAGCCTTCAGCCAATTGACCGTTGAGTTCCAGCTCGACGCCCTCGGTGGTGGTGCCCTTCTCGTTGCGGTAGGTGTTGCCGCCCGGGGTGTCGATCCAGATCGCCAGGTTGTCCTGCTCCAGCTTGAACAGCGCCAGGCTGGTGTTCAACTGCTCGTCGAAGAAGCTGCCCTTCAAGCCAAGCTCGTAGCCCTTGCCTTCCATAGGTTCCAGGGCCTTGTTGTTGATATCGCGCACCCAACTGGCCTGGGGATTGAAGATCTTGGTGTAGCTGGCGTAGGCCGACCAGTTGTCGGTCAGGTCGTAGACCACGCCGGCGTAGGGAATGTACACGCCGGTCTCCGATTCATCGGTGCGGGTGGCGACGCCGCCATAGGGGCTGTCTGCGGTTTCGCGCTTCCAGTCGATGACCCGGCTGCCGAGGATCACACTCAGGTCGTCGGTCATGCGCAGGCGCGTGCTCAGGTAGGCGGCGTACTGGCTTTCATCCACCGAGGATTTGCCGGTCACCGGGAAGTCCGGCTTGGCCGAGTGCCCGTCCCAGTTGAACAGGTTGTCGATGGCGCCCGCCGGGGAACCGGAATACGCGTAGTTCCAGCCGCCATGGCTGGGCACGTTTTCCTTGTACTTGGACAGGGTCACGCCGGCGATCAACTCGTGCTCGCGGCCCAGCAGGCTGAACGGGCCGGTGGCGTACAGGTCGAGGTTGTCCTGGCGCGGCGTACCGGAGAAGCGCACCGGCAACTGCGTGGTGCCGCTGCCATCGCTGTTGAGGTTGCCATTGACGTAGTTGAACACCTCATCGAACTTGTTTTGCGAATGGGTGAACTCGGCCTTGGCGCTCCAGCCACTGTCGAACTTCTGTTCGATGGAGGTAAAGAAACTGGTCTGTTCATGGTCGTTATAGGACCAGGCCGGTGCGGTATTCAGGGAACGGCTGAGGTTGCTGCGCGAACCGTCGGTAAAGCGCGTGGGCAAACCGGAACGCGCCGGGGCATCCACGTCGGTACGCAGGTAGCTGAAACCCAGGGTCAGCAAGGTGTCTTCGCTCAAGTCGAATTCCGTGATGCCGTACAGCAATTGGGTCTGCTGCTTGTAGCGGTCGACCCAGGCATGTTCGCTCTTGTAGTCGGCCACCAGGCGCCCGCGCACGTTGCCGGTTTCGGTCAGCGGGCCGGACACGTCCAGGCCACTGCCGTAGCGGTCCCAGTTGCCCGCTTCAGCGGTGACACTGGCCCGCGCCTCGGCCGTCGGGCGCTTGCGGATCAGGTTGATGGTGGCCGAGGGGTTGCCCATGCCGCTGATCAAGCCGGTGGCGCCGCGCACCACTTCCACCCGGTCGTACATCGCCATGCTCTGGGTGTAGTTGTCCATGCGCGTGACGGTGGGCACGCCGTCGATTTCGAAGTTCTGGATCTGGAAACCCCGGGAGAAATAGCTATCGCTTTCCGAACCCAGGCCATCACGCAATACGATGATGCCGGGGGTGGCATCCAGGGTATCGGACAGGTTGGTCAGGCGCTGGTCATCCAGGCGCTGGCGGGTCATGACGGTCAACGATTGCGGGGTTTCCCTGGGCGTCAGGTTCAGGCGCGTGGAGCTGCTGGACGACTGCGTGGTGTAGGAACCGGTGCCTTCGGTGGTCGACCCCGGCGCCTTGCCGGAGATCGACACGGTGCCCAGTTGCAATGCGCCGTCGGTAGGCCGGGACTCCAGGGAGTAGTTATCGCCACTGCCACGCACCGCTTGCAGCGAGCTGTTGCTGAGCAGGATCGCCAGGCCGCTGTCGAGGTCATGCCGCCCTTGCAGGCCCGGGCTGGTCTGCCCTTGCGTGAGGGCGGCCGGGTAGGACAGCAGGATCTGCGTGGCCTGGCCAAACTGGTTCAACGCGCCGGCCAGTGAGCCTGGGGCGATATCGAATTCCTGCTGTGACGCGGCCATTGCCCAGGCCGGCGCCAGCAACAACGGCGCAGCCACGCCGAAGCTGGCGATGCCACGGACGACGGCCACGGCCAGTGATTTTTTCAGTGTTGCCCGGATGGTGCGTTGCGGGTGCATGCCCTGTTCCCCAGATAAGTGAGTGTCTGGGGATATAAGTCTCGTGAGATTGGGAAACGGACCACAGGCATGCAAAATAAATTCATACCTGTGCCCGACGCGGTTTCAGCGTGACCCAGTACCGCGTGAAATGCTGCACATCCAGCTTGAGGGTCTGTTGCAGCGCCACCAGAATGCGGTCGGTGTCGGCCAGTGGATAGGTGCCAGACACGCGCAGTTCGCGCACGCTCGGATCACAGTCCAGATGCCCGCGCCGGTAGCGGCTCAATTCATTGAGGAAGTCTTCCAGGCGCAGATCCTCGGCGACGATCATGCCGCGGCTCCAGGCCAGTTCGCCGGCGCGCTGGGAGCGCCGCGCCAGCAGGGTCTGCGGGTCAAAGCTGATGATTTCGCCGGGAGAAAGGCTCAGGTTGCGCGCTGGAATCTGCGCCGCCAGCGGCTGCTGGTCAGCCCCCAACTGGGTAAAACCATCGCGCTGGCGCACGCTGAAGCGCCCGCCCGTGGCGTGGGTCAGGCCTTCGGCGGTTTTCACCCACAGCGGGCGGCTGTCCAGCGGGTTGGGCAACACCAGGATCTCCCCGCGCAGCAGATGAATCTGGCGCTGGTCGGGGCCGTAGTTCACATCGACAGCAGTGTCGGTGTTGAGCTGGATTTGGCTGTTGTCCGCCAGGTCGATGCGCCATTGCTCACCGACCGAGGTGCTGAAATCGCAGGTCCAGGGTTGCAGCAGGCCGGCGTCCCGGGCGGTCCATGCCACACTGCCGGCGGCCAGCAACAGGGCCAGATTTTTCAGCACCCGGCGCCGGGACATCGCCGGCAACAGGGTGGCGCTGACCAGCGCCTGGTGCGCCGGGTCGCGCACCTCGTGCATACGCTGGAAAAATCGCTGGGAATACTGCCATGCCTGCTCGTTGAGCGGATCCTGCTGGCGCCACGCCAGCCATTGCGCACGGGTCTGTTCGGTGACATCCGGCGCCTGCAACTCCAACTGCCAGTGCATGGCCTGCTCGGCGGCGTCCAGGGTCAGGGGCGAGGGATTCATGGGCGCTGGCTGTCGAGCACAATGCACTGCGCACCGGCCTTGACGATGTAGCGCTTGACCGTGGTGATGCTGGTGCCCAGGCGCTCGGCAATCTCGCCGTGGCTCAAGCCGTCGAGCTGCGACCAGAGGAAGGCCTGGCGCACCGGCAATGCCAGGCGGCTGAGCACTTCGTCGAGAGCCATCAGGGTTTCCAGGAGTAGCCATTGCGTCTCGGCGCTGGGGGCGACCTCTTCGGGCAACAGCGCCAGGGCTTGCAGGTAGGCCTTTTCCAGCTTCTGCCGACGAAAGTGATTGGACAACACGCTCTGTGCGACCTTCGCCAGAAAGCTGCGAGGCGCCTGGACTTCCAGGGGTTGGTTCTTGGCCAGCAGGCGCAGGAATGTATCCTGGGCCAGGTCGGCGGCGCTCTGCGAGCAGTTCAGGCGACGCCACAGCCAGTGCTGCAGCCAGCGGTGTTGCTGCTGATACAGGGTGGCCAGGTCAGTAGGGCTTGTCGCAGGGTTCGGGGGCATGGAGGGTGCGCGCAGAAGGTAGGCCGTAAATGATAACGGTTATCATATGCTTCATGGCGCAATGCCTGCAAGTGGCATACAGCTTGTAGGGTTCGCTGGCACCTCCCCTGTAGGCGCCAGCGAGGAGCATCAATCTTCCAGTGGTTGCGGCGCGTGCTTGCCAGGCTTGGCTTTGGCGCCAGGTTTGCCCGCTGCCGGGGCGGCGGGTTCCGGCTCGGCGGGGGCGGCGGCTTCTTTTTCTGCCATGGGCATCTTGTCGACAGCCGCAAAGAACTCTGCAAGGTCAAGGGTATCGGGGGGCACGGTCTTTTCGACTTTCTTCTCGCCATCCTTGCCCACCAGGATCACTTTGGTGCCGGCACTGGCGCCAAGCTTCAGGGCGCGGATCAGCGCGTTGGTGTCCTGGGCGCCGAGGTCCTTGCCGTCACGCTGGCCGACGGTGCCGATGCTCGTGTAGTTCACGGTGTAGAGCACCATGTTGCGCTCGGTGAACTTCTGTTTGTTCTCAGGCTGTTCAAGGTCTTTCTTGAGCTGGACCTGAGTCGGGTCGATGGAGCTGGGTGCAATCACGATCAGCGGGCGGAATTTGCCTTGATCCTGTTCCAGCGGGCCTCGGTTATCCGCAGCCAACAACGGCCCCGTAAACGCCATCAAGGTAGCCAGGGTCAGCGACCGGACGAGCATGCGTACCTCCTTCCAATTCCATGCAGAGTTTTTGAGTTTCATGTCTGCGACAGTCAATTTCAAGGATGATTCCTACGCGACTATCAGAAAGAGTAGGCCAGGACGCCCGCGACGCAAGGGCTTGAGGCGCTTCGAGGCTCATTGTTTCTTCTGATTGCCAAGGCTCACTGCCCGGGCCAATCCGGCCAGTGCCAGGCGAACACCGGGGCCACCTGCGGGTCGGCATCCACCTGCGCCAGGGCCTGGGCGCACGCGGGGTGGGAGTGTTGCAGGACGTCGCGCGCACCCTCCCAGCGGGACACGGCCGCCGCCATGATGCCCAAGGCATTGGGCAGGCCCTGCGGGGTAAAAAGTTGCCCGGCAAATTGCTCGGCAAACAACTGCCAGGTGCGGTGCAGTTTCTGCTGGGTACCTGCAATCAGTTGCGCCTGTACCGCCTCGTCGGCGTCGTCGAGAAAGCGCTGGGGGTAGTCGATGATGGTGATTGCCGAGTAGCAGTTGGCGGCGATATACACCAGGCCGCGAATGATCTGCGCACGGTTGCCGGACAGCAATCCGCTGGCCGGATACGCCAGGCCCAGGTGGATCAGGATCGCCGCGCTCTCCGTCAACACGCTGCCGTCGGGCAGTTGCAGGGTGGGGATTTGCCGCAGCGGGTTGATCTGCCCGAGGGCCTCCATCCCCGCCGCATCGCCCCAGGGGCTGGCATCGACCTGCTGCCACGGCACGCCGCAACGTTGCAAGGCGATTTCGACGATGCATGAGCCAGAGCTTTGCGTACCGTAGAGCGTGTACATGGGCCTTCCTCCTGGAGATTCAGCGTCCAGAGTGAAACGTGTTCCAGGGGTTAAAACAAGCCCATCTGACCACCGACCAGGGTGCTGAAATCATCATCGACAAACGGCAGGATCGCATCGGCCACCGGCTGCAATTGCCGGGTGACGTAGTGGTCGTAGTCAATCGGCGCCTGGCGTACTTCCAGGGGCTCGGGGCCGTTGACGGTGATCACGTAGCGAATCCAGCCACCGTTCTGGTACTGGCGCGGGCGGCCCTGGCGGTCGTTGTATTCATCCGCCAGGCGCGCGGCCCGTACATGGGGCGGCACGTTGCGTTCGTAGTCGCCCAGTTGCCGGCGCAGGCGCTTGCGGTAGATCAGCAGCTCATCGAACTCGCCGCTGATGGTGCGGCGCACGTAGTCACGCACGTAATCCTGATGGGGCTGGCGATGGAAGATGCGCTGGTACAGCTCCTGCTGGAACTGGCGGGCCAGGGGCGACCAGTCGCTGCGCACGGTTTCCAGGCCTTTGTAGATCATTTCTTCACTGCCATCGGCGCGGGTCACAAGGCCTGCATAGCGCTTCTTGCTGCCCTCTTCCGCACCGCGGATGGTCGGCATCAGGAAGCGGCTGAAGTGGGTTTCGTATTGCAGTTCGAGGGCGCTTTGCAGGCCGAATTCGCTGTGCAGGCGCTCGCGCCACCATTGGTTGACGTGTTGCACCAGGTCCTGGCCGATGCGCGCGGCGTCCTCCTGGGAATGGGCACTGCCGAGCCAGACAAAGGTGGAGTCAGTGTCGCCATAGATCACCTCATAACCCTGGGCTTCGACCAGTTCGCGGGTCTGGCGCATGATCTGGTGGCCGCGCAGGGTGATCGACGACGCCAGCCGCGTGTCGAAGAACCGACAGCCGCTGGAGCCGAGCACGCCGTAGAAGGCATTCATGATGATCTTCAGGGCCTGGGACAACGGCGCGTTATGCTCGCGCTTGGCCACTTCGCGGCCTTCGGAGACCCGCGCCACAATGGCCGGCAGGCAATGCCGGGTGCGGGAAAAGCGCGCGCCGCGAAAGCCTTCCACCGACTCGCTGTCGTCAGGATGGCGCAGGCCTTCGATCAGGCCCACGGGGTCGATCAGGAAGCTGCGAATGATCGACGGATAAAGGCTTTTGTAGTCCAGCACCAGCACCGACTCGTACAGCCCCGGCCGCGAGTCCATGACAAAACCGCCGGGGCTGGCCTGGGGCGGTTTGTCCCCCAGGTTGGGCGCGACAAAGCCCTGGCGATGCATCAGCGGCATGTACAAATGGGTGAACGCCGCCACCGAACCACCGTTGCGATCTGCCGGCAGGCCGGTAACGCTGGCCCGTTCCAGAAGGAACTTGAGCAACTCGGTTTTCTCGAAAATCCGCGTCACCAACTCGCAGTCCTTGAGGTTGTAGCGCGCCAGGGCGGGCTTGTCCTCGGCGAACATGCGGTTGATCTCGTCCATGCGCTGATACGGCGTTGCGATCGACTTGCCTTCGCCCAGCAGGGTCTGGGCGACGTTTTCCAGGCTGAATGACTCAAAAGTCCAGGTCGCCGAGCGCAAGGCCTCGATGCCATCGATGATCAACCGCCCGGCAGCGGCGGCGAAGAAATGGTGGCGGCTGCCGTGCTCGCGCCAGGCCATGGCCTCGCCGCCACGGCCAAGCAGCAATGGCACGTTAAGGCGTTGGGCATGCTCGTGGAGGACCCGCAGGTCGAACTGCACCAGGTTCCAGCCGATGATCGCGTCGGGGTCGTATTGCGCCAGCCACTGGTTGAGGCGCTCCAGCAGTTGGGCGCGGCTGTCGCAGTATTCGAGCTTGAAATCCACCGCGCAGGTTTTGTTCGGCGGGCCGAGCATATACACCTGGCGCTCGCCGCAGCCTTCCAGGGCGATGGAATACAGCTCGCCGCGCGCGGTGGTTTCGATATCCAGCGACACCAGCTTCAACGCCGGGCGGTAGTCGGGCGCAGGCTTCATCTGCGCCTCCAGCAACATCCCGCCCTCGCCGGGCGTGCCGCCAAATGCCACCGGTGCGGTGATGAAGCGCTCCATCATATAGCGCTCGGGCGGGCGCACATCGCCTTCGTAGACATCCACGCCGGCCTGGCGCAGGCGTTTTTCCAGGTCCATCGCTTGGCGATGCTGGCGGGTGTAGAGGCCCAGGACCGGGCGGTGGTGGAAGTCACACAGTTGCAGCGGGCGCAGTTCCACGTCGCGCTCGCCCTTGAGCACCCGTTGCGCGTGCTCGCGATGGGCCAGCGGAATAAACATCACCGAAGGCTGCACCGGTAGACGGATATACCGCGGCCCCTGGTCGGTCGCCAGCCAGAAGCTGACCTGCGTGCCCGCCGGGGTGTCGTGCCAATGCCGGGTCAGGACAAAACCCTGCTGTAAATCCACCTTGCCGCACCTCAGGAATCGCTTTCAGGGCGCGATTCTACTCGGCATCCGCCATCAGGCCTTAATAGAAATTTTTTGCCCTTCAGAAAAGTCATACACCACAAATCAGTTTGTGAAATATCATTTAGCATTTATTATCATTTGCACTGGAGTCGTATTCGCGCAACGAGGAAGCGCAACGTTGTTGCCCCCTTCCTCACATTGACGCTTCGCCGTCCGGATCGACCATGCCCACTTGTACCCGACTCGCCGTGCCGTTTCGCCCGACCCTGCTCGCCCTGTGCTGCTCCCTGAGCTTTGCTGTCCACAGCGCCCCCCAACAAACCCCGCAGGATGCGGGCAATGGCCAGGCCCTGGAACTGGGGGCAACCAGCATCAGCGCCGAATCCATCATCCCCGGCGCCCTGCCCCCGGTGTACGCCGGCGGCCAGGTCGCACGCGGCGGGCAGTTGGGGGTCTTGGGCAACCAGGACATCATGGACGTGCCGTTCAGCATGGCCTCCTACACCGAACAACTGATTCGCGACCAACAGGCCGAGACCGTGGGCGATGTACTGCTCAACGACTCGTCCGTGCGCCAGGCCTCGGGTTACGCCAACCAGTCGCAATTGTTCGTGATTCGTGGCCTGCCATTGAATGGCGACGACATTTCCTACAACGGTCTGTACGGCATCCTGCCCAGGCAGATCATGTCCACCGACGCCCTGGAACGGGTGGAAGTGTTCAAGGGCCCCAACGCTTTTATCAACGGGGTAACGCCCTCCGGCTCCGGTATCGGCGGCGGCGTGAACCTGCAACCCAAGCGCGCCGACGACGTGCCGCTGCGCCGCTTCAGCACCGATATCAGTAGCGAAGGCCGGATTGGCCAGCACCTGGATCTCGGCCAGCGTTTTGGCGAAGACAATCGTTTTGGGGCGCGGGTGAACCTGTCCCAGCGTGAAGGCGATACCGCCACCGACAATGAGAACCAGCGCTCCAAGCTGTTTGCCGTCGGCCTGGATTACCGTGGTGATGCATTGCGCCTGTCGGGGGATTTCGCGTATCAGAAGCAGCGCGTCAATGGCGGGCGCAACTCGGTGTTCCTCGGCCCCCTGGTGACCCACGTACCCGACGCCCCTTCCGCCGACACCAACTACGCGCCGCGCTGGAGCGCAACCAATATTGAAGACACCCTGGGCATGCTGCGCGCCGAGTACGACCTGAACGACAACTGGACCGCCTACGCGGCGGGCGGTGCCAAGCATACCCGGGAGATGGGCCGGTATTCCTCGGTGACCGTCAACGACAACCTGGGCAATGCCCAGACCAGCGCCTCGACCATCGCCCACGAAGAAGACAACAGCAGCGCCATGGCCGGCTTGAAGGGCAATTTCCAGACCGGGCCGGTGAGCCACCGCCTGAATTTCGGCCTGGCCGGGATCTGGACCGAGGCGCGCAACGCCTATGTGTTCGACAGCGCCAAGACCAGCACCAATATCTACCACCCGGTAACCGGCGCCGAACCGCGCCTGAACAGCCCGCGCAATACCCCTGGCACCGACTTCAGCGACCCGACCATCACCGCCAAGACCTTCATGCGCAGCGCGGCGGTGTCCGACACCGTTGGTTTTATCGATGATCGCTTGTTGGTCACCCTGGGCCTGCGCCATCAGCAAATGGTGGTGCAGGGCTACAACTATATGAGCGGCAGCCGCACGGCCAACTACGATCAGTCGATCACCACACCGGTGTACGGCATTGTGTTCAAGCCTTGGGAGCATGTGTCGCTGTATGCCAATCGGATTGAAGGTTTGGCCAAGGGGCCTGTTTCGCCGGTTAACTCCTCTGGGCGTACGGTGATTGGCGGTGGCCAGGCGTTCGCGCCGGCACGCTCCAAGCAGATCGAGGCCGGGGTCAAGGTTGACATGGGCACCTACGGCGCGACCCTGGGTGTGTATCGCATAGAGCAGCCCGGCGCCGGCTACACCCAGATCATTGATGCCACCACCGCACGCTTCGTGCGTGAAGGCGAGCAAATCAACAAAGGCGTAGAGCTCAACGTATTCGGCGAACCGCTGGCCGGCCTGCGCTTGCTCGGCGGTGCGACGGTGATGAAAACCGAGCTCAAGGGCACCCAGAACGGCGCCAACGACGGCAACCGCGCGATTGGCGTGCCGTCGTTCCAGCTCAATGCCGGTGTGGAATGGGATGTGCCGGGCCTGCAAGGCGTGACCCTCAGCGGGCGCATGTTGCGTACCGGCGGGCAGTACGTGGATGCCGCCAACAACCTCAGCCTGCCGGCCTGGAACCGCTTTGACCTGGGCGCACGCTACAACTTCAAAGTGGAGCAGCGCGACGTCACCCTGGGGCTGAACGTGGACAATGTGGCCAATACCAAATACTGGGAGTCGGCAATGGGCGGCTACCTGACCCAGGGCGACCCACGGGTGGCCAAGCTGTCGGCGAGCATCGAGTTCTAACCGGCACTTTACTCAAGGCAGCAAAGATTAAAGGTGGGAGCTGTCGAGCCCCGGCGAGGCTGCGATGGCGGTGGGTCAGTCACCATCAATGCTGGCAATGCCGCCGCCATCGCAGCCTCGCCGGGGCTCGACAGCTCCCACAAGGGATCGGCGGCGCCTCCAACGTTGTATCAGACGATTGGACAGTCCTGTCCCAACTGCGTAGTTTTCACAGACCGCGCACAAGGACTCTGGCATGGCCCCCGATCTCACCTCCATCGAGCTGTTCCTCAAGACGGTCAAGCTCGGCAGCCTGTCCCGGGCGGCCGAGCAGTCGCACCTCTCGCTGTCAGCGGCCAGCCGGCGCCTATCGTTGCTCGAGCAGCATTTCAAGGTCGCCCTGTTACACCGCTCCTCCACTGGCGTCTCGCCCACGGCGGCCGGCGAGGTGTTGGCCGAGCATGGGTTGGCGATTTTGCGCGCAGTGGATGTGATGCACGCTGACCTCGCGGACTACGCCAAGGGCGCCACCGGCCGCGTGTGCCTGTATGCCAACAGTTCGGCGATGAGCCAGCAACTGCCCCGCCAACTGACCCAGTGGAACGCTCTGCACCCCGGCATCCGCCTGGATATCCGCGAAGAGCGCAGCCGCGAAATCCTGCAGGCGGTGCGCGATGGCGTGGCCGATGTGGGCATCGTCACCACCCAGCCGGGCGGCGAGGACTTGCGCTTTGCCCCGTACTGCCAGGACCGCCTGTGCCTGCTGGTGCCCGATGATCATCCGTTCAAGATGCGCCATGCGCGCTTTGCCGATTTACTGGGCTATGACTTTGTGGGCCTGGAGGATAACGCCGCCATCACCGCGCTGATCACCGAAGCCGCCGCCGCGATTGGCATGCCGCTGCGCCTGCGGGTGCAGGTACGCAGCTTTGAAGCGGTGTGCCGGCTGATTGCCGCCGGGCAAGGGGTTGGCGTGTTGCCCCAGGGCGCGGTGCAGATCTTTCGCAAGGAGATGGCCTTGCGCTTTATCGAAATCGACGACCCTTGGGCCGACCGCCAGATGTACCTTTGCATGCGCCAGCAACAGCCGTCTCCGACGAGTCTGGCATTATTCGACTACCTGGTTGCCTGCCACTGCGACTGATCACTGGCCTTCGATTTTTGCGAAGGCCGCTTCTGTAATCAGCAATTCCCCCACCGCTGCACCTGTGCCAAGAATGTCCCCGCCTCACTGACAACAACAAAAACAGGAGACACGGCGTGTCCAATTCCACGACCAGCACCCGCCATCGTATTGCGGTGATTCCCGGCGACGGTATCGGCCGCGAGGTGGTGCCCGAAGGCCTGCGCGTACTGGAGGCCGTCAGCCGGCGCTTCGGGATTGCGTTTGAGTTCGATCACTTTGCCTGGTGCAGCGAGCACTACCTGGCCCACGGCACCATGATGCCGGACGATTGGGCCGAGCAGATCGGCAGCCATGATGCGATCTTCTTCGGCGCCGTGGGTGCCCCGGACATCATCGCCGACCATACGGCGGTGTGGGAGTCACTGCTCAAGATCCGCCGCCAGTTCGACCAGTACGTCAACATCCGCCCGGTACGCCTGATGCCCGGCGTGCCCTGCCCGCTTGCCGGCCGTGTGCCGGGGGATATCGACTTTATCGTGGTACGCGAGAACACCGAGGGCGAGTACTCCAGTGTCGGCGGGCGGATGTGGGAAGGCACGCCGCGCGAGATCGCGGTGCAGGAGTCGATCTTCTCCCGCGAAGGCGTGGACCGGGTGGTGGACTACGCCTTCAAACTCGCCCAGCAGCGACCACGCAAGCACCTGGTGGCCGCCACCAAATCCAACGGCATTTCCATCACCATGCCGTTCTGGGACGAGCGGGTGAACCTGATCGCCCAGCGCTACCCGGACGTCAAGAGCGCCAAATTCCACATCGACATACTGTGCGCACACTTTGTGCAGCACCCGGACTGGTTCGATGTGGTGGTGGCCTCCAACCTGTTTGGCGACATCCTCTCCGACCTCGGCCCGGCCTGCACCGGCACCATCGGCATTGCCCCCTCGGCCAACCTCAACCCCGAACGGCGCTACCCGTCGCTGTTCGAGCCGGTACACGGTTCGGCGCCGGACATTGCCGGGCTGGGCGTGGCCAACCCCATCGGGCAGATCTGGTCGGCTGCGTTGATGATCGAGCACCTGGGCAATGGCGACCCGCTGTACCAGCAGGCCGCAGCAGCGATTGTCTCGGCCATCGAAACGGTGCTTGCGCAAGGCCCGCGCACCCGGGAAATGGGCGGCAGCGCCAGTACGATCGAAGTGGGCGTGGCCATCGCCGAATGCATCGCCGGGAACAGGAGCTGAACATGATCAACGCACATTACATCGCCAACCAATGGCAAGCCTCGACGTCCCTGGAAGACATCCCGGTGATCGATCCCAGCAGCGGCGAAACCTACTCCAGCATCGCCCGGGGCACCGCTGCCGATGTGGACGCCGCCGTCCGCGCCGCGCGCCTGGCCGTAGGCGAAACCTTCGATGGCCCGTGGGGCACGTTGTCGGCCCTGGAGCGCAGCCGCCTGCTGGCCAGGCTTGGCGCGGCGGTGCTGGAGCATCACGAAGAACTGGCGCAGATCGAGGCGCGGGACACTGGCAAGGCGCTGAAAGTCGCGCGGGCCGATGCCACCGCCCTCGCCCGTTATTTCGAGTACTACGCTGGCGCGGCCGACAAGTTGCACGGCGAGACCCTGCCTTATCAGAACGGCTACACGGTGCTGACGGTGCGCGAGCCCCATGGGGTAACCGGGCATATCATCCCGTGGAACTACCCGATGCAGATCTTCGGCCGCAGCGTCGGCGCGTCCCTGGCGGCGGGCAACGCCTGTGTGGTCAAGCCGGCCGAGGATGCCAGCCTGTCGTTGCTGCGCCTGGCGCAGATTGCCGCCGAGGTGGGCTTCCCGGCCGGTGCGATCAATGTGGTGACCGGCTATGGCTACGAGGCTGGCGCGGCGTTGTGCAGCCACCCGGGTATCGATCACATCTCGTTTACCGGTTCCACCCTGACCGGCACGGCGGTGTCCAAGGCCGCCGCTGAACGGCACTGCCCGGTGACCCTGGAACTGGGCGGGAAATCACCGCAGCTGGTATTCGCCGATGCCGACCTGGAGCAAGCCTTGCCGGTGCTGGTCAACGCCATTGTGCAGAACTGCGGGCAGACCTGTTCGGCGGGCAGCCGGCTGCTGGTGGAGCGCAGCATTTATGAGGCGCTGGTGGAGCAACTCAGCCAGCGTTTTCGCGAACTGCGCACCGGGCCTTCGGCGCTGGACCTGGACATGGGCCCACTGATCAACCAGAAGCAGCAACGCCAGGTGCGTGAGTTCGTGCGCGAGGCCGAACAGGCCGGCATCACGGTGGCCGCGCGCGGCCAGGTGGTGGCCGAGGCCGGCAGTGGTGGTTACTTCCAGGAAGCGGTGCTGTTTCGCGACGTGCCGCCCGACAGCCGCCTGGCCCGGGAGGAAGTCTTCGGCCCGGTGTTGGCCGTGATGCCTTTCGACGACGAAGCCGAGGCGATCCGCCTGGCCAATGGCACCGAGTTCGGCCTGGTCGCCGGCGTATGGACCCGCGACGGCGCACGGCAAATGCGCCTGGCGCGCAAGCTGCGCTGTGGCCAGGTATTTATCAATAACTACGGGGCCGGCGGCGGGGTTGAACTGCCCTTCGGCGGCGTCAAGGCCAGCGGTTATGGCCGGGAAAAAGGCTTCGAGGCCCTGCTGGGCTTTACCACCTTGAAGACCATTGCGATCAAACACGGCTAAGCCATTACAACAACAAGAAAGGAGCACACTCCATGCGTCTAGCAAACAAAGTTGCCATCGTCACTGGTGCCGGTTCCGGCTTTGGTGAAGGGATCGCCAAGACCTTCGCCCAACAGGGTGCGCGGGTGATCGTCGCCGACATGAACGCCACCGGCGGCCAGCGGGTGGTCAATGAGATCGCCGCCACCGGCGGCCATGCCCATTTCGTCGAGGTCAATGTGGCCAACGACGAAAGCGTGGGCGCGCTGCTGCGCGCGACCCTGGAGCAATTCGGCGGGCTGGATATCGTCATCAACAACGCCGGCACCACCCACCGCAACCGGCCGATGCTGGAGGTGGACGAGGCCGAGTTCGACCGGGTGTTTGCGGTCAACGTCAAAAGCATCTACCTCAGCGCCAGGCATTTTGTGCCGCACTTTCGCGGCCAGGGCGCCGGCGTGTTCGTCAATATTGCCTCGACCGCCGCGATCCGCCCACGCCCGGGACTGGTCTGGTATAACGGCAGCAAGGGCGCGGTGGTGGTCATGAGCAAGACCATGGCGGCGGAGCTGGGGCCGGACAATATCCGCGTCAATTGCGTGAACCCGGTGGTCGGCGCAACCGCGTTGCTCAGTGAGTTCATGGGCGTGCCGGACACCCCGCAAAACCGTCAGAAGTTCATGGCAACCATCCCCCTGGGACGTTTTTCCACCCCGCAAGACGTGGCCAATGCCTGCCTGTACCTGGCCTCGGACGAAGCGGCCTTTATCACCGGCACCTGCCTTGAAGTCGACGGTGGGCGCTGCGTGTAACTCAACGACCAAAGGGATCGGAGTCGATATGTGCGACTTACATAACAAGAACGAACCGAGCACCAAGCAGCTACTCGAAGGCCTGCCAAAGAACTGGGGTAAATGGGGACCGGACGATGAAGTCGGCGCCCTCAATTACCTGACCGAAACCGAAGTGCTGCGCGGCGTGGCCGCGGTGCGCCAGGGCAAGACCTTCACCCTGCAAGTGCAGATCGGCCATCCGGGCGGCGACCCGATGTGGCCGGCGCGCAACCCGTCGATGCGCTTCAACACCCTGGATCACAGCCACTACCACTTCGGCAAGCAACCCGAAATGACCGGCGGCGCGGCGTATTGCGACGATGTGATCTTCATGCAGCTGCAAGGCTCGACCCAGTACGACGCCCTCGGGCATGCCTGGTACGACAATCAACTGTGGAACGGCTACGACGCCATGAGCACCGTCGGCGGCATGGCCAAGGCCAGTGTGCTGGCGATTGCCGAGCGCGGCGTGGTCGGGCGCGCGGTGCTGATCGACATGGCCCGCCATCGCGGCAAGAAATACCTGGGCCGTGGCGAAACCTTCAACCACCTGGACTTGCTGGCCGCCGCCAAGGCCCAGGGCGTGACCATCGAAAAGCGCGACATCCTGATCATCCGTACCGGCTCCATGGGCGCCTTCTACGAGTATGGCAAGACCGAGTTTTTCAAGGACCTGGTGGAGCCCGGCCTGACCTACAGCCGGGAACTGGTGGAGTGGTTCCACGCCATGGAAATCCCCAACCTGGTGACCGATACCATCGCTAACGAAGTGATCACCGATCCGGTGTCGGGGGTGCAGATTCCGTTGCATTGCGCGCTGATGCGCAACCTCGGCATCGCCTTTACCGAGATCGTGCTGCTGGAGGATCTGGCCGCCGATTGTGCCGACGACGGCCAGTGGAAGTTCCTCTACACCGCCGCGCCGTTGAAGATTGTCGGTGGCAGCGGCGCGCCGGTGAACCCGGTGGTGATCAAGTAGCTCACCAATCGTAGGACACGGCCAGGGACGCAGTGCGCTCCTGGCCGTAATAGCAACCAAAGGAGTAGTTGCAGGACGAGACGTACTCGCGGTCAAACAGGTTCTGCACGTTGAGGCTGGCTTCGGCACCCTTGAATGTGGGGCTGACGCGGCTCAGGTCGTAGCTGATGGTGGCGTCAAAGACCACGAACGACGGGGTCTTGAAGGTGTTGGCCGAGTCGCCGTACTTCTTCCCGGTATACCGCGCACCACCGCCTACGGTCAGGCCGGCCAGGGTATCGCCGGCAAAGTGGTAGTCGGCCCAGGTACTGGCGCTCCAAGGCGCCTGCGCCTCGCTGCGGTTACCCTCTTCGCCGTAGTTGCTCTTGGTATAGATCACGTCCAGGTACGACAGCGCACTGATCAACTCCACCTGGCCAAACCGGGCCTTGCCTTCAAATTCCACGCCCCGCGAGCGCACTTCGCCTTCCTGCAACTGGTATTCGCGATAGACCAGATCGCCGGTCAGGACGTTTTTCTGCTTGATCTGGAACACCGACAAGGTCAGCAGCGACTGGTCGTTGGGCTGGTATTTGAGGCCCGCCTCATACTGCTCGCCTTCCACCGGTTTATAGGCGCCGCCGCCACGCTCCGGGGCCAGCCGGCCGACGCTGGGCAGAAACGACTCGGCATAACTGACGTAGGGCGCCAGGCCGAAGTCGGTGAGGTAAGTCAGGCCGACGCGACGCGTGAGTTGCTTGTCTTTCTGCGACACCGTGCTGTGGTCCAGCAGGTCGCGATTGATCACTTCGGCCCAGTCTTCACGCAGGCCCATGGTGAGGATGAAACGGTCGAACTTGATCTGGTCCTGGGCATACAGGCCGGTCTGCTTGACCGTGTTGTTCCACTTGGTGGTCAGTTGCGGCTGGCCAAAGGTGTGGTAGTTGGACGGTTTGTAGAGGTCGATGATTTCTGCGCCGGAGAGGTTGTAGCCCTGATATTTACGGGTGAACTCGCGGTGATCGAAGCCCACCAGCAAGGTGTGTTCCAGGGCACCGGTGGCGAACTTGGCCTGCAGGTTGTTATCGAGGGTGTAGGCGCTGTTGTGTTGGCGCCAGTCGAGCTTGGTGCGGCTGGCGCGGGTGTCGTCGGTGCTGCCATCGGGCAGTTCGACGAAGCGGTTCAGGTAGAAACCTTTGTAGCGGTCGTTGACGTCGGTAAACCGTGCGGTCTGGCTATATTCCAGGTTGTCGTTGAAGGCATGGGAGAAGTCATAGCCCAGCACATACTGATCGCGAATGTAGTTGTTCCAGTCGGAGTCGCCGAGGAAGGTGTCGCGGTCGATGTGCTGGCCCTTGGAGTTGCGGTACAGGGTGCCAATGGCCGGCAACGCCTGGTAGTCGGCCAGGGATTTGTCACGCTGGATCTGCGCATAGATCGTCAGGGCAGTGTCATCCGTGGGCGCCCAGGTCAGGCTGGGGGCCAGCAAGGTGCGGCTGTCGGTGGCATGGTCGACCATCTCGTTACCGTCGCGGACCAGGCCGATCAGGCGGTAGCTCAAGGTTTTTGCCTCATCGAGGGGGCCGCTGAAATCCAGGGCGCCATTGACCCGGTCGTAACTGCCCAGGCCAAACTTGACCTGATGCCGGGCCTCAGTGGTGGGCCGCTTGGACACCAGGTTGATCATGCCGCCCGGCTGGTTCTGCCCGAACAGCACTGAGGCCGGGCCCTTGAGCACTTCAATGCGTTCCAGGGTGTAGGGATCGATCTGCGGCGCGCCACCGAGGCTGCCGGCGTAAGGCAGATAGGCGCCATCGAGATACAACAAGGTGGGCGCGAAGCCACGGCTGGTCAGCTCGTCGGCGATGGTGTTGCGATCGGTATAGCCGTTGGTATCGACGCCTGGGGTGTAGCGCAAGGACTGGGTCAGGTTGCGTGCGCCCTGGACCTTGACCTGGTCGGCGGTGACCACGTTGACGGTCTGCGGGATTTCCAGGATCGGTGTATCGGTCTTGGTGGCCGTCGCGCTGCGGGTGGCCACATAGCCATCCACCGGGCCCCAGGCATTTTCTGCTACCAGGCCGGTGACGGTGGTGGCGCCAAGGTTCAAGGCGCCGCCTTCGGGCAGCAGGTACAGGCTCCAGGTGCCATTGTCGGTGACGGTCAGGCCCAGGCCACTGCCGGCCAGCAAGTGTTGCGCGGCCTGTTCAGGGCTGTATTGGCCCTGCAGCGCCGGCGCGCGGCGGCCTTGCAGCAAGGCCGGGCTGACCGACAGCGTGCGCCCGCTTTCCCGCGACAGCCGGCTCAGGCTATCGCCGAGGTCTGCAGCGGGCAGATTGAAATATTGCTGGGTGCTGGCGGCCGTATCGGCCAGGGCGGCCACGGGGTGGCCGACCACCGCCAGGGTTACGGCCAGGGTCAACAGGCAGGGACGGATCATCAAGGGTGCCATAGGGTGAGGATGCTCATTGTCAGGTTGGCGTTCCCTAACCTTGACTCGCGAGATCGGCGACCCCCTCACGCTGAGTGAAAATAATTCCCATTGTCGGCTCAACGCACGTCTATCAGGGTCAACCAGGGGCCGTAGTGACTGATGCGCAGGGGGAAGGTCTGGGCCAGCGACTCCAGGGTTTGCGCCGGATCATCCAGTGGGTACACGCCATAGACGCGTACTTTTGCGGCTTGCTCACTGACCCGCAATACGCCCCGGCGATACGGCCGCAGGGCGTCGATCAACAGGCCCAGGGGCTCATCACGGATATCCACGCGGCCGTCGCGCCAGTCCGCGCGGCTGCGTACCGAGAGCGGTACCGGGCGCACATCGACATCGCTGAACCACGCCGCCTCCCCCGCCTCTACACGGCGCTGGCTGCCGCCGAGCGTGGTGACCTGGACGCTGTGCAGCTGCACCGAGGTCAGGCTGCCGGTGGCCTCCTGGCGCACCATAAATTGCGTGCCCAGGGCCTGGACTTCGCCCTGGTCGGTGGCGATCACAAACGGCCGGCGCGGGTCGGCGGCGACGTCCACGAACACTTGGCCCTCACGCAGGCGCACCAGGCGACGGCTGTCACTGAAGTGGATGTCCACCGAACTGCGGGCATTGAGGCTCAGGCGGCTGCCATCGGCCAAGGCGAAAGTCTTGCGCTCACCGGTGGCGGTGTGGCGGTCGGCCCACAGGCCATTGAGCGGTTGGGCGCGGTCAAAGATCGCCGCACCGCTGACACCGAACAACACCAGGGCCAGGCCACCGCGCAGTACCTTGCGCCGCGCTTCGGAATCCGGCGTCGCCAGGGCCTGGGTAACGGCGCGCAATTGGCCGGGGCTACGGGCCTCGACGCGCTGCAAATCAGCAATCGGCTGCTGCAGCAAACTGCCCACACGCTGCCAGGCGACGGTGTGCTGGGGGTTGGCCCGCAGCCAGGCTTCGAAGGCTTGACGCAGCGCGGGGTCGTCAGCCCCGGCCTCCAGGCGTAGCAACCAATCCACGGCGGCGCGGGTGGTGGCGTCCACCTTGGGGTGGCTCATGTCAGGTCCGCCGACTCGGCCAGGCAATGCAGGAAAGCCCGGCGCAGATCACGCTCTACCGTGGCCAGCGACACGCTCAACTGCTGGGCGATGACGGGCTGCGACAAGCCCTCGAGGCGATTGAGCATAAAGATCTGCCGGACACGCGGCGGTAGGCCATTGAGCAGGCGATCGATGCTTTCCAGCGCTTCGCGCACCAGGGCCAGGTCTTCTTCCGAAGGGGTGTAGGCGTGCGGCAACTGCGCTAGGCTGTCGAGGTAGGTCTGCTCCAACCGTTTGCGTCGCCAGAAGCTGAACAACAAGCGGCGCGCCACGGTGCTGAGAAACGCGCGGGGCTCATCGAGTTGATGGAGCTGGCGCGCATCCAGAATGCGGATAAACGTGTCCTGGGTCAGGTCCGCGGCATCTTGCGGGCACTTGAGCTGACGATACAACCAGGCGCGCAACCAGCGATGGTTGTCGTCATAAAGCGTTGCCAGAAGGACCTTGGGATCGGTAGGAGTAGACACGCGGGCAGCCAAGCACGTTAATGATAATTCATCTCATTATCTGCGCAGGCTGTGGCTAAATGCAATCGCTTATCTACCCAGTGGAACCTCGCTCAAGACGGCTTGACGATACTGGCGCTAGACACGAGGGTCGCCCGATGTCTTGGCCGGCGTGGCGTACTGCGGTTTCAGGTGGCCTTGTTGATCGAGCAACCAGGCATCCATGATCTGGCGCACCACCGGGCCTGCCACCCGGCCGCCCGCCTCGCCGTTTTCAATCATCACTGAAATCACGATCCTGGGGTGTTCAGCCGGGGCGAAGCCGACGAACAATGCGTTGTCGCGGTTGCGCTCGCGAGTCTTCAGGCGGTTGTAGCGCTCGCCCTGCTTGATTGCCACCACCTGCGCGGTGCCACTCTTGCCCGCGATCCGATACTGCGCACCGGCGGCCGACGCCCGGGCAATCCCGCGCGGGTCGTGCATCACCATTTGCATGCCGTGGTTGACCTGATCCCAGTCGCGGGGGTTCTTGAGCACGACATTGGGCATCGGGTTCTCGTCCACGGGTGGCACACCGTCGATGGTCTTGGCGAGGTGCGGACGATTCCACACGCCCTTGTTGGCGATCAGCGCGGTGGCCTGGGCCAATTGCAACGGGGTGACCTGCATATAGCCTTGGCCGATGCCGAGGATCACGGTTTCGCCCGGGAACCAGGGCTGGCGCCGGGTGGCACGCTTCCAGGCCTGGGATGGCATCAGGCCGGCCGACTCTTCGAACATGTCCAGGGAGACTTTCTGGCCAAGACCGAATTCGGCCATGTAGTCGTGCAGACGATCGATCCCCAGCTTGTGGGCCAGGTCGTAGAAGTAGGTGTCATTGGAACGCATGATGGCGGCGTCCATATCTACCCAGCCATCACCGCTGTGGTTCCAGTTGCGGTACTTGTGATCAAAGTCCGGCAGTTGGTAGTAGCCGGGGTCGAAGACCCGGGTTTGCGCGGTGACCACGCCACTGTCGAGACCGGCGATGGCCACTTCCGGCTTGATCGTCGAGCCTGGCGCATACAGCCCGCGCAACACGCGGTTGAACAAGGGCCGGTCGAGGGAGTCATGGAGCGCGGCATATTCCTTGAAACTAATGCCGGTGACGAACGAGTTGGGGTCAAAGCTGGGTTTGCTGACCATCGCCAGGACTTCGCCGGTTTGCGGGTCGAGGGCTACTACTGACCCGCGACGGTCGCCCAGGGCTTCTTCGGCGGCTTCCTGGAGCTTGATATCCAGGCTCAGGACGATATTTTTGCCGGGAACCGGATCGGTATGTTTGAGCACCCGCAAGACCCGCCCCTGGGCATTGGTCTCGACCTCTTCATAACCCACATGGCCGTGCAACTGCGACTCATAGAAGCGCTCGATGCCGGTTTTACCAATCGATTGCGTGCCACGGTATTCGACCGAATCCAGCTCCTTGGACTCTTTCTCGTTGATGCGCCCCACGTAACCAATGGAATGCGCAAAGTGTGCACCCAGCGGGTAGTGCCGCACGAACTGCGGCTCGACATCCACGCCTGGCAGGCGGAATTCGTTGACGGCCAATATGGCGATCTGTTCTTCAGTCAACTCATAGAACAACGTCACGGGCACGAACGGGTGGCGCGCTTGCTTCAGGGCCTTGTCGAATACAGCGCGGTCTTCGGGGGGCAGGTGCAGCAGAGCGATGATCGAGTCCAGCTCCCCTTTCAGGTCGGTAGCCCGTTCGCGGGTGATGGTCAGGTTGTAACTGGGACGGTTATCGGCCAGAACCACACCGTTACGGTCATAGATCAGGCCGCGGGTCGGGGTGATGGGCAGGACGTGGACACGGTTGTTTTCGGAGATGGTGGAGTGATAGTCGAACTCCACCACCTGCAGGAAATACATGCGGGCGACCAGGGCACAGGTGATGCCAAGCACCAGTATTGCGCAGGCCAGCAGGCGCTTGTTGACCAGGCGGTGCTCTTTTTCGTGGTCTTTGATCGGTATGGCTTCGGGCATTTCTACAGCATCTCGTTGAATAAGGGTGATGCCGCATCCTGCGGTTGAAAGGCCGTCCCTGAAAAAGCTGCTGCACCTTACCAAAAATACCGAAACACTTTGTATTGAATTGACCGAAGGGTGGTTGGGGGGTGGATAGCAGCGAAGCTGCGGGCTAGTCTTTGCGCGCGCCTTTTCGACCGCCCAAAACAAAACCCCAACTGCTTTCGCAATTGGGGTTTCGGAATTTAATCTTGACGATGACCTACTCTCACATGGGGAAACCCCACACTACCATCGGCGATGCATCGTTTC
>NZ_JAAQWQ010000009.1:0-173483 GCF_012985565.1 Pseudomonas sp. WS 5010
GTCAGGCATTGCTCCGTGGGCCCGCCGCGATCGGCCATCCATGGCCGTGTCGCGGCTACCCCGGCATCCATGCCGGGGTGCCCACTGCGCAATACCTGCCTGCGGCCAGCGTGGTTTAACGGGGCGCCTAAGATCAAAAGCCAGATCAAAAGCAGAGCAACAGCAAAGCCGGGACGCGAAGCTGCATTCCCCTGTAGGAGCTGGCTTGCCTGCGATGGCGGTATATCAGTCGATAAATGTATTGGCTGATGCACCGCCATCGCAGGCAAGCCAGCTCCTACAGAGTACGCGCACGCTTCGATGATCAGGTCGGCTGTCAGGCCGCCTCGCTTTGCTTTTGATCTTAGGCGCCCCGTTAAACCACGCTGGCCGTCAGGGCGGAACCCCAAGTGGCCATGACCGCAGCAATGGATATGTACACAAACCTAAGAATCACTAAAGAGTTGTGTAGATACCTATGCCCCGATGGCGGTATATCAGTCACCGCCTGTATTGCCTGTCCCCCTGCTATCGCGGGCAAGCCCGCTCCCACACACGCTCATCCCACAGTCAGCGAGGTGCTGGGTTCAGGGCTTTTTCCAGGCGTTTGGCCCGGGCGCTGGCGGCGAGGTCCAGCACGGCTTGGTCGCGCTGCCACATGGCGGCCCACGCCCCTTGAGCCATCGCTTGATTGACCTGCGGCTTTAGCGCTTCGAACTGCGCAAACAATCCTCCCAACAACACATGCCCCGCCGCCGATGCGCTGGGCTGGCGAATGACCTCGGCGCAGCCGGCCAGCAGCGCCAATAACTGCAGGCGCAGGGCCTGGGGCCAGTCGCACTCCTGGCCGATGCCATGTAGCCAGGCGGTCATCGCACTCAGTACATAGCTGTCCTCCAGGGTGCGGAAGGGTTTGACGTAATCGTCCCAACCATCCCCCGGCAAGCGCTCGCAGGCGGCGTGGTCGAGGTGGACGCGGCCGTGGCTGATGTCGGGCATCAAGGCGATCGCGGGCAAGGGTTCTACGCGTACGCCGGGCTCGCCGGCCAGCACCACGGCCAGGGTCAGGCGTGGCTTTTCATCGGCGGCCTCGCAGCGGGCGGCGATCAACAGCCAGTCGGCCGCATCGCCGGCGGTGACGAAGTCTTTGCGCCCGCTCAGGCGCAGGTCGTCCAGGCGCGTTTGCATGTCCAGCGGGCGCAGGCTGCGCTGTTCGGTCGCACACAAGGCGCCCAGGCTGTGGGGCGCGCTGGGCCATAACGCGCGCAACGCCGCTTGATAGCCCACCAGGAACGCCAGGCCGGGCGTGGCCATCAGCCGCGCGCCCTGGGTCGCCAATTCAAAGGGCGCCACCTGCCCCAGGCGTTGCAATAAAACGCTGTAGCCCTCGGCCAGGTTGGCGTGGACGGGCAGTCGGTCGGGTCGATCGAGCAAAGCGTGCCAGGGCATGGAGGGCTCCTTGGGGGCTGTCATCTAAGCGTCACCGTAGATTCATGGAGATGACACCGGGGGTACATAGCCTGACTTTGCACAACAAAGTCGACTGGCCGCAACCCTGGCCGGCACCTGGAGACTCGCCATGACTCAGATCGCCCGCATCAGTGACACCGGCAATGAACGCCGTCTGCAAGCCGAACGCCTGATCGGCGCCCAGGCTTTGCAGGAAGCCCAGGCCTTGCGTTTCAGCGTTTTCAGCGGCGAGTTCAATGCCAAGCTCAAAGGCGCAGAACTGGGCCTGGACATGGATGACTATGATGTTCACTGCAGCCACATTGGCGTACGGGACTTGAACACCGGGCGACTGGTTGCCACCACCCGGCTGCTGGATCACCAGGCGGCCAGCACCCTGGGCCGGTTCTACAGCGAAGAAGAATTCAGCCTCCACGGCCTGTTGCATTTGCAGGGGCCGATCCTGGAAATCGGCCGTACCTGTGTCGACCCGGCCTACCGCAACGGCGGCACTATCGCGGTGCTGTGGGGCGAGTTGGCCGAAGTCCTCAACCAGGGCGGCTACAGCTACCTGATGGGCTGCGCGAGCATCCCGATGCATGACGGTGGCATCCAGGCCCACGCAATCATGCAGCGCCTGCGCGAACGCTACCTGTGCAACGAACACCTGCGCGCCGAGCCGAAAAAGCCCCTGCCAAGCCTGGATTTGCCATCCAACGTCATCGCCGAAATGCCGCCGCTGCTCAAGGCCTACATGCGCCTGGGCGCGAAGATCTGCGGCGAGCCGTGCTGGGACGAGGATTTCCAGGTGGCCGACGTGTTCATCCTGCTCAAGCGCGACGAGTTGTGCCCGCGTTATGCCCGTCACTTCAAGGCGGCCATGTGATGGGCCGCCTGCGGGTCTACGGGCGGATCGCCCGCGTGCTGTTGGTGGTGGCGCTGGGCTTGAGCATGGCCGGGGTGTTTGGCCTGTTCGAACGCTTGGGCGTGGCCAATTCCATGGTGCGGCGCCAGCGCTGGTCGCGGTTTTTCATGGCGCGCCTGAGCAATGCCCTGCCCTTTCGCGTGAGCGTGCACGGTGAGTTGCCGCAACAGCCGATGCTGTGGGTCAGCAACCATGTGTCCTGGACCGATATCCCGCTGCTGGGGATGGTGGCGCCGCTGTCGTTCCTGTCCAAGGCCGAAGTGCGCACCTGGCCAGTGGCGGGTTGGTTGGCCGCCAAGGCCGGCAGCCTGTTTATCCGCCGGGGCTCGGGGGACAGCCAATTGATCCGCAAGCAGATGACCCGGCATCTAGAGCAAAAACACCCGCTGCTGATGTTCCCCGAGGGCACCACCACTGATGGCCGCAGCCTGCGCACCTTTCATGGCCGGCTGCTGGCCAGTGCGATTGATGCCGATGTGGCGCTGCAACCGGTGGCGATCCGTTATCTGCGCGATGGGCAGATTGATCCGCTCGCGCCGTTTATTGGTGACGATGATTTGCTCTCGCACCTGATGCGTCTGTTTGGCAACGATCAGGGCGACGTTGAGATTCATCTGCTCAAACCCATTGCCTGCGCCGGGCAGGAGCGTGCGGTGCTGGCGTACCAGGCGCAGCAGGCGGTGCAGAAGGCGCTGTTTGGAGCGGTGCCGCAAAGCGAGCAAGTGCCGGTTCGGCCGGCGTACGCGGCCTGAGGCAAACACGCAAAAAATGTAGGAGCTGGCTTGCCTGCGATAGCAGTGGCGACTGATACACCGCTATCGCAGGCAAGCCAGCTCCCACATTAGATCGGCGTGGATATTTGACTATCTGCATAGGCCTGCAACTGGGGATAGAACACCCGGAAATCCTCGCTCAACGGCTCATACAGCACCCGCAGTTCCTGCATCGCCCGGTCCAGTTCCTGAGGTTGGCTCAGGCGCCGGGCAATCCCCCGCAGTACGTGCTCCATCACCGCGAACTCGCGGTAAGAACCCAGCCAGTCATCGGCCGCCATATACGGTGCAATCTGCGCCAGGCGCCCTGGCAGCTGCGGTTCGGCCGCCAGCACCCGGTACACCTGGGAGGTAAAGCGTTCCAGCGGCTGGTCGGCATACTGTGCCCAATCGCGCGCCAGGCAATGGTCGAAGAACACGTCGAGGACGATCCCCGCATAGCGGCGCCGGGTCAGGGTGAACCGTGACAACGCCTGCCCGACCAACGGGTGGCTGTCGGTGAAACGGTCAATGGAGCGATGCAGCTGGATCGCCGCCTCGATTTGCGGGTGGTACTGGCCCTGCAGGCGGCCTTTGACGAAATCGCCATAGAGGCTGCCCAGCAGTTGTGCAGGAAGTTGGCCGCCGAGGTGTAGATGTGCGAGATAATTCATGGCGCGCAGTTTAGCACTGCCGCCAACGTATCGTTATAACCCGATATACCGATTTATCTGGTAACAAGATCAAAATCGTATTGGTATATCGGGATATAGCGATTTAAAGTTCGCCTCATCGCGATATAACGTTTTACCCACACCGAGCCCTGCCATGTCCATTGACCTCGACGAAATAATAAAAGCCCTGGCACACCCAGTACGGCGAGACATTCTCAACTGGCTGAAAGACCCGAAAGTGCAGTTCCCCGAACAAGTGCACAACCACGAGTACGGCATCTGCGCCGGCCAGATCGATCAACGCTGCGGCCTGTCGCAGTCTACCGTCTCGGCGCACCTGGCCACCCTGCAACGGGCGGGCTTGATCAGCAGCCAGAAAGCCGGGCAGTGGCACTTTTTCCGCCGCAATGAAGACGTGATCCAAGCGTTTATCCAAGCCATCACCGAAGAACTCAGCCCACCGCTGTAAAGGACCCCACAATGCCTCTCTCGCTACTCATACTGGCCTTAAGCGCCTTCGCCATCGGCACCACCGAATTCGTCATCATGGGCCTGTTGCCCGATGTGGCGGCCGACCTCGGTGTGTCGATTCCAGGCGCCGGCTGGCTGGTGACCGGCTATGCCCTGGGCGTGGCCATCGGTGCACCTTTCATGGCACTGGCCACCGCCAAGCTGCCGCGCAAGGCTGCCCTGGTAGCGCTGATGGGCATTTTCATCATCGGCAACCTGCTCTGCGCCCTGGCCAGTGACTACAACGTGCTGATGTTTGCCCGTGTAGTGACCGCGCTGTGCCACGGCGCCTTCTTCGGCATCGGCTCGGTGGTGGCCGCCAACCTGGTGCCGGCCAACAAGCGTGCTTCGGCGGTGGCCCTGATGTTTACCGGCCTGACCCTGGCCAATGTGCTCGGCGTGCCCCTGGGCACCGCGCTGGGCCAGGAAGCCGGCTGGCGCTCGACCTTCTGGGCGGTGACGGTGATTGGTGTGATTGCGCTGATCGGCCTGATCCGCTTCCTGCCGGCCAAGCGTGATGAAGAGAAACTCGATATGCGCGCCGAACTGGCGGCCCTCAAGGGTGCCGGGATCTGGTTGTCGCTGAGCATGACCGCGCTGTTTGCCGCGTCGATGTTCACCCTCTTCACCTACGTCGCGCCGCTGCTCGGCGATGTCACCGGCATCTCGCCCAAAGGTGTGACCTGGACCCTGCTGCTGATCGGCCTGGGCCTGACCGTGGGCAACATCATCGGTGGCAAGCTGGCGGACAAGCGCCTGGCGGCCACCCTGATCGGCGTGTTCATCAGCATGGCCGTGGTGTCCACCGCACTGACCTGGACCAGCGTCGCCATCATCCCCACCGAAATCACCTTGTTCCTCTGGGCCACCGCGTCGTTTGCCGCCGTGCCGGCATTGCAGATCAACGTGGTGACCTTCGGCAAGGCCGCGCCCAACCTGGTGTCGACCCTCAATATCGGCGCTTTCAACATCGGCAACGCCCTGGGCGCCTGGGTTGGCGGCAGTGTGATTGCCCATGGTTTCGGCCTGACCAGCGTGCCGTTGGCCGCTGCCGCCCTGGCGATCCTGGCGCTGCTGGTCACGCTGATCACGTTCCGCCAGAGCGGCGATGCCGACCTGGCCCCCGCCACTAATTAACCACTTAGAACAGACGAGTGTTTGCGATGACGACTATTTTCGATCCAATCCAACTGGGTGATGTGCAGCTGTCGAACCGCATCATCATGGCGCCGCTGACCCGCTGCCGTGCCGATGCCGGCCGCGTGCCGAATGCGCTGATGGCTGAATACTATGTGCAGCGGGCCTCTGCCGGGCTGATCCTCAGCGAGGCCACCTCGGTGACGCCGATGGGCGTGGGCTATCCGGACACCCCGGGCATCTGGTCCAACGACCAGGTGCGCGGCTGGACCAACATCACCAAGGCCGTGCACGGCGCCGGCGGCAAGATCTTCCTGCAACTGTGGCATGTGGGGCGGATCTCCCACCCGTCGTACCTGAACGGCGAGACCCCGGTAGCACCGAGCGCCATCCAGCCTGCCGGCCACGTCAGCCTGGTGCGCCCGCTGGCCGACTATCCGACCCCACGCGCCCTGGAAACCGCAGAAATCGCCGATATCGTCGACGCTTACCGCGTGGGTGCCGAGAACGCCAAGGCCGCCGGCTTTGACGGGGTACAAGTGCATGGGGCCAATGGCTACCTGCTCGACCAGTTCCTGCAAAGCAGCACCAACCAGCGCACCGACGAGTACGGCGGCTCTGTGGAAAATCGCGCACGGCTGTTACTGGAAGTGACCGATGCAGTGATCGAGGTCTGGGGCGCTGGCCGTGTGGGGATGCATTTGTCACCACGGGCCGACCTCCATGACATGGGCGATGCCAACCTGGCAGAAACCTTTACCTACGTCGCCCGTGAATTGGGCAAGCGTGGCATCGCCTTTATCAGCGCCCGCGAGAAAGACGCCGACGACAGCCTGGGCCCGCACTTGAAAGCTGCGTTCGGTGGCCCGTTTATCGCCAACGAGCGCTTCACCAAGGACAGCGCCAATGCCTGGCTGGCTGCGGGCAAGGCCGATGCGGTAGCCTTCGGCGTTCCGTTTATCGCCAACCCGGACCTGCCGGCGCGCCTCAAAGCCGATACACCGCTGAACGAAGCCATTGCGCAAACCTTCTACACCCCAGGCCCGGTCGGCTATATCGACTACCCGACCCTGGCGCTCTGACCCGCAACAACGCAAAAGCCCCGGCTCACAAGAGCCGGGGCTTTTTATTGGATCTTCAAAACACCGCTGCCCAATGTAGGAGCGGGCTTGCCCGCGATAGCGGTGGGCCAGCCAGCACATCACCTAGCGATAGTTCGCTCCCACAGGTTCGGTAACATTCCTTCACAGCAATGCAACAATATCGCTACAAAATACTTAGCCGGCTACCTTTCAACCTGGCGCCAGCGCGTATATAAAGTCACCCCACAAATAAGCCGGAAGGACGATTGACCGTCCTTGGGCTTTACTATTGACACAAACAGACGTAATTACGCATTTTGTATCAATTGCGCAGGCTGGGGCTCAAGCGCAGCATGTCCAGCCCAATATCCACCAGGCGCTCGGCCTGCTGATACAGCTCGAAACTGTCAGGCACCAGAAGCCACTGGCCAACAAGCCCGTTGATGTAGGCATGAATGCACACCGCCCCACGAGCGGTGTCGAGGTTTTCCGGAAGTTGCCCGCGGTGGACTGCATTGCGCAGCGTCAGGCCGATACGCAGGTTGCACTCAAGGCTATGGGTCTGGCGTTGACGGCGCATGTCGCACATTTCGTCGGTAAATTCGCACTTATGGAACAGGATCTCATTAATGCGCCGAGTCTTCGGGTCCAGGGCCACCTGATGAAAAAGATGGATCAGCAGCTTGCGCATGCAGCCCAGCGGATCTACCTCATCCTCGCTTTCACTGGCCCTGGCCAATTCGTCCAGGGGTTCGTGCAGCGTGTCGAGCAGTGCCTGCAACAGGTCCGACTTGTTGCTGAAGTGCCAATAGATCGCGCCCCGCGTCACGCCCGCCCGCGCCGCGATATCCGCCAGCGTAGTGCGCGCAACACCGCGCTCATAAAAGGCTTGCTCGGCGGCTTCAAGTATCTGGCTGCGCGTTTCCTGAGCTTCCTCTTTGGTACGACGAACCATGGCAGTAACACCTCAATCAGGACACGGGCGGTGGTGGATAACCACCTTCTGAATAATTATGGGACGACGCCTTCATGGGCATCGAACGTACTAGAATCGAGGCTTTGGGCATTGCTTTGTAAGGAATCCGCGAAGCCTGTCAAGAGTTTACAAACAACCATGAACGTAAGTATATTGCCTAGCAAGCTACTTATCTACTCACTGTCTGTTTTTTACCCTTCCACACTTCTTGTGCGCATCAAGCGCGCCTGACCCGAGGATCTTCATGCAACTTAAGCCAGCTGTTACCGCTCTGGTCACTGCCGTCGCCCTGGCATCGCTGCTCAGCGGATGTAAAAAGGAAGAAGCGGCGCCGCCCGCTCAAACCCCTCAGGTCGGCGTGGTCACCCTTCAACCTCAAGCCTATACCCTGACCTCCGAATTGCCGGGCCGCACCACTGCGTTCCGCATCGCGGAAGTCCGCCCCCAGGTCAATGGCATCATTCTCAAGCGCCTGTTCAAGGAAGGCGGCGACGTCAAGGAAGGCCAGCAGCTCTATCAGATCGATCCGTCGGTGTATGAGGCGACCCTGAAAAGCGCCCAGGCCAACCTGCAACAGACCAAGTCGATTGCCGACCGCTACAAACAACTGGTCAACGAGCAGGCGGTCAGCCGCCAGGAATACGACACCGCCGTATCCAACCGCATGACTTCCGAAGCCAACCTGCAGACGGCTCAGATCAACGTGCGCTACACCAAGGTGTTCGCCCCGATCTCCGGGCGTATCGGGCGTTCCTCGGTCACCGAAGGCGCATTGGTCAGCAATGGCCAGGCAGACGCCATGGCCGTGATCCAGCAACTGGACCCGATCTACGTCGACGTCACGCAATCCTCCGCCGAGATGCTGAAACTGCGTCGCGACCTGGAAAGCGGCCAACTGCAGAAAGCCGGTGAAAACGCGGCCATGGTCAAGCTGACCCTGGAAGACGGCAGCGAATACACCCAGCAAGGCCGCCTGGAATTTTCCGAAGTGTCGGTCGACCAGACCACTGGCTCGGTAACCCTGCGCGCTGTGTTCCCCAACCCTGATCACACCCTGTTGCCGGGCATGTTTGTCCACGCACAATTGCAGGCCGGCGTGAACAGCAAGGCGATCCTCGCCCCACAACAAGGCGTGACCCGCGACATCCGGGGCATCCCGACTGCGCTGGTCGTCACCGCCGACAACAAGGTCGAACAGCGCGTGCTGGTGGCCAACCGTACCGCCGGCGCCTACTGGCTGGTGGAAAAGGGCCTGAATGCCGGTGACCGTGTGATCACCGAAGGCTTGCAGTTCATCAAGCCGGGCATCACGGTTGAAGCGAAGGAAGCCACCAACGCCAAGCCCGCCGGTTCTGCTCCTGCCGCCGCCGCTGGCAAAGGGGAGTAATACATGTCGAAATTTTTTATCGACCGTCCCATTTTCGCCTGGGTAATAGCCCTGGTGATCATGCTGGTCGGGGCATTGTCGATCCTGAAGTTGCCCATCAACCAATACCCGGCCATCGCGCCAACCGCCATTGATATCCAGGTGACCTACCCAGGCGCGTCCGCACAAACCGTGCAGGATACCGTGGTGCAGGTGATCGAGCAGCAGCTCAACGGTATCGACAACCTGCGTTATGTGGCCTCGGACAGTAACTCCGACGGCAGCATGACCATCACCGCGACGTTCAACCAGGGTACCAACCCGGACATCGCCCAGGTTCAGGTGCAGAACAAGCTGAACCTGGCGACCCCATTGCTGCCGCAAGAAGTGCAGCAGCAGGGGATCCGCGTAACCAAGTCGGTGAAGAACTTCCTGATGGTGATCGGCCTGGTGTCCGAAGACGGCACCATGAGCAAGGATGACCTGTCCAACTACATCGTTTCCAACATCCAGGACCCGATTTCGCGGACATCTGGGGTGGGTGACTTCCAGGTCTTCGGTTCCCAGTACGCCATGCGTATCTGGCTGGACCCGGCCAAGTTGAACAACTTCCAGATGACCCCGGTGGATGTCAGCAGTGCCATTGCGGCGCAGAACGTCCAGGTGGCCACCGGCCAGTTGGGTGGCCTGCCAGCCCTGCCCGGCACTCAGTTGAACGCCACCATCATCGGCAAGACTCGCCTGCAAAGCGCCGAGCAGTTTGAAAAGATCCTCCTGCGCGTGAACAGCGATGGTTCCCAAGTGCGCCTGGGCGATGTCGCCCGTGTCGAGCTGGGTGGCCAGAACTACAGCATCAGCGCCCAGTTCAACGGCAAGCCGGCTTCCGGCATGGCGATCAAACTGGCATCGGGCGCCAACGCCCTGGACACCGCCAAGGCCATCCGTGCCACGGTCGCGTCCCTGGAGCCGTTCTTCCCGCCAGGCATGAAAGCCGTGGTTCCGTATGACACCACGCCGGTGGTGACCGAATCGATTTCCGGGGTAGTCGATACCCTGGTCGAGGCGATCATCCTGGTGTTCCTGGTGATGTACCTGTTCCTGCAAAACTTCCGCGCCACCATCATCACCACCATGACGGTACCGGTGGTGTTGCTGGGTACGTTCGGCATCCTCGCGGCCTTTGGCTTCACCATCAACACCTTGACCATGTTCGGCATGATCCTGGCCATCGGCTTGCTGGTGGACGATGCGATCGTGGTGGTGGAAAACGTCGAGCGGGTGATGGCCGAGGAGCACCTGTCGCCCAAGGAGGCGACGGTCAAGTCCATGAGCCAGATCCAGGGCGCCCTGGTGGGTATTGCCCTGGTCCTGTCGGCGGTATTGCTGCCGATGGCGTTCTTCGGCGGCTCCACCGGCGTGATCTATAAACAGTTCTCCATCACCATTGTGTCGGCGATGGCCCTGTCGGTGCTGGTTGCACTAATCTTCACCCCGGCCTTGTGCGCCACCATGCTCAAGCCGATCGACCCCGAGAAACACGGCCAACCCAAGCGTGGTTTCTTCGGCTGGTTCAACCGTACCTTCGACCGTGGCGTACTGAGCTACGAGCGTGGCGTGGGCAACATGATCAAGCACAAGGCGCCTTCGTTCCTGGTGTACCTGATCATCTTCGCCGGCATGATCTGGCTGTTCACCCGTATTCCAAGCGCGTTCCTGCCCGAGGAAGACCAGGGTGTGATCTTCGCCCAGGTGCAGACACCAGTTGGTTCTTCGGCCGAACGCACCCAGACCGTTATCGACGACATGCGTGCCTTCCTGTTGAACGACAAGGAAGGTGAGCCCGGTGAAGGCAAGGCCGTGCAATCGGTATTTACCGTAAACGGCTTCAACTTTGCCGGTCGTGGCCAAAGCTCGGGCCTGGCATTTGTCATGCTCAAGCCATGGGACCAGCGCGACGCATCGATGTCGGTGTTCGAAGTGGCCAAGCGTGCCCAGGGATACTTCTTCCAGACCTTCAAGGACGCCATGGTGTTTGCCATCGTGCCCCCATCGGTACTGGAGTTGGGTAACGCCACCGGTTTCGACGTGTTCCTGCAGGACCAGGGCGGTGTGGGTCACGATGCCTTGATGAACGCACGTAACCAGTTCCTCGGCATGGCCGCGCAGAGCAAGATCCTGGCCGGCGTACGTCCCAACGGCGTCAACGATGAGCCGCAGTACGAGCTGACCATTGATGACGAGAAGGCCAGTGCCCAGGGCATCAGCCTGTCGAGCATCAACCAGACCCTGGCGATTGCCTTGGGTGGCAGCTACGTCAATGACTTCATCGACCGCGGTCGAGTGAAGAAGGTCTACATCCAGGGTGAGGCCGCTGGCCGGATGTCCCCTGAAGACCTGAACAAATGGTTCGTGCGCGCCAACGACGGGAAGATGGTGCCATTATCAGCAATTGCCTCTGGTAACTGGATCTTCGGCTCGCCGAAACTGTCGCGGTACAACGGCGTAGCGGCGATGGAAGTCCTCGGGACCCCGGCGCCTGGCTACAGCACCGGTGACGCGATGGCGGAAGTCGAGCGCATCGCCAAGCAATTGCCGGCGGGTGTGGGCTATGCCTGGACCGGTCTGTCGTATGAAGAACGCTTGTCCGGCTCCCAGGCGCCTGCGCTGTATGCCCTGTCGTTGCTGGTGGTGTTCCTCTGCCTGGCAGCACTGTACGAAAGCTGGTCGATCCCGATTGCGGTGGTGTTGGTAGTCCCGCTGGGCGTGATCGGTGCACTGATGGCCACCAGCCTGCGAGGACTGTCCAACGACGTGTTCTTCCAGGTGGGGTTGTTGGTGACCGTGGGCCTGGCCTCGAAGAACGCCATCCTGATCGTGGAATTTGCCAAGGAGCTGCATGAACAGGGCAAGGGCATCGTCGAGGCGGCCATCGAGGCGTCCCGCATGCGTCTGCGTCCGATCATCATGACGTCCATGGCGTTCGTCCTCGGCGTACTGCCGCTGGCGATCTCCTCGGGCGCAGGTTCAGGCAGCCAACACGCAATCGGTACCGGGGTGATTGGCGGTATGATCACTGCCACCGTCCTGGCGATCTTCTGGGTGCCACTGTTCTTCGTGACCGTGTCCGCCATGGGTAGCCGGAAAAAAACTGACAAGTCCGATACACCGAATACTCCTAAAGAGGCTGGCTAATGCGCAAGTCGCTACTCTCCCTGGCAGTCACGGCATTCGTGCTCAGTGGCTGCTCGCTGATCCCTGATTATCAGCAGCCTGAAGCGCCGGTTGCCGCCCAGTTCCCGCAGGGGCCGGCGTACTCGTCGGCCCAGGCGCCGAACCAGGCCGCTGCCGAGCAAGGCTGGAAGCAGTTTTTCCACGATCCTGCCCTGCAGCAACTGATCCAGGTCGCACTGGTCAACAACCGTGACCTGCGTGTCGCGGCGCTGAACATCGACGCCTTTGCCGCGCAGTACCGCATCCAGCGTGCCGACCTGTTCCCGGCCGTCGGCGCCAATGGCAGCGGCAGCCGCCAGCGCGTTCCGGCACGGGCCTCGCAAACCGGCGAATCGAACATCACCAGTTCCTACTCGGCGACCCTCGGGATCAACGCCTACGAACTGGACCTGTTCGGCCGGGTGCGCAGCCTGAGCGAAGAAGCGTTGCAGAAATACTTCGCCACTGAAGAAGCACGCCGCAGCACGCAGATCAGCCTGGTGGCCAGCGTGGCCAATGCCTACCTGACCTGGCAAGCGGACAAGGAACTGCTCAAGCTGACCCAGGACACCCTGGCCGCCTACGAGCAGAGCTTCAAGCTCACCTCGCGCAGCAACGAAGTCGGCGTGGCCTCGGCCCTGGACTTGAGCCAGGCGCGCACCTCGGTTGAAAGCGCCCGTGTGCAACTGGCCCGCTACACCCGCCAGGTGGCCCAGGACGAAAACAACCTGACCCTGCTGCTGGGCACCGGCCTGCCGGCGAATCTCGCCACTCAGCCGCTGTCCGACGACCTGTTGAGCGAAGTACCGGCCGGCCTGCCCTCAGACCTGCTGCAACGTCGCCCCGACATCCTGCAGGCCGAGCACAACCTCAAGGCTGCCAACGCCAACATCGGCGCGGCACGGGCTGCGTTCTTCCCGAGCATCAGCCTGACCGCCAATGCCGGGACCTTGAGCCCGGACCTCGGTGGCCTGTTCAAGGGCGGCTCGGGTACCTGGTCGTTCGCGCCGCAGATCAACATCCCGATCTTCAACGCCGGTAGCCTGCGCGCCAGCCTGGACTACTCGAAGATCCAGAAAGAGATCAACGTCGCGACCTACGAGAAGTCGATCCAGACCGCGTTCCAGGAAGTCTCCGACGGCCTGGCGGCACGCGCGACCTACAACCAACAGTTGCAGGCCCAGCGTGATTTCGTCGCGGCCAACCAGGACTACTACCGCCTGGCCGAGCGTCGCTACCGCATTGGGGTTGATAGCAACCTGACCTTCCTCGACGCCCAACGCCAGCTGTTCGCTGCCCAGCAAACGCTGATCACCGACCGCCTGGCCCAACTGACCAGCGAAGTGACCTTGTACAAGGCCCTCGGCGGCGGCTGGAACGAACAGACGGCGAAGAATGAGCCAGTGAAAGAAGAAGCGCCGAAGCTCAAGTTGTTCTGATCGGCGTAGCAACACATGAAGCCCACCCTTTGGTGGGCTTTTTCATGGGCGCACAGTTTCGTGCGATCACCGCCCAAAACCCGCCCTCCCCCAATTGAACCGCCCCACACACGCCCCGCACCATGGCCCGCACCTGAAAACCACCAATAACAACAGGTCCCATGCCATGAGCACCTTGCACCCTCGCCGGCTATTGCTGGCTACCGCTGTCGCCAGCCTTGCCCTCCCAGTTGTTGCCCAGGAACACGGCTTTCTGGAAGATGCCAGCGCCAACCTCAACCTGCGCAATTTCTTCTTCAACCGCAATTTCACCAACCCGACCAAGGCCCAGAGCGGCGCGCAGGAGTGGACGCAGAGTTTCATCCTTGATGCCAAGTCCGGTTTCACCCAGGGCACCGTGGGGTTCGGGGTGGATGTGCTGGGCATGTATTCGCAAAAGCTCGACGGCGGCGGCGGCTCCGGCGGCACCCAATTGCTGCCCCTGGACCACGATGGCAAGCCGGCCGATAACTTCGGGCGCCTGGGGGTGGCGTTCAAGGCACGGATTTCCCAGACCGAGTTGAAAGTCGGCGAGTGGATGCCGGTACTGCCGATCCTGCGTTCGGACGATGGCCGCTCCCTGCCGCAAACCCTGCGCGGCGGGCAGATCACCTCCAAAGAGATCGCCGGCCTGACCCTGTATGGCGGCCAGTTCCGCGCCAACAGCCCGCGTGACGACAGCAGCATGACGGACATGTCGATGTTCGGGAAAACCGCGTTCACCTCCGATCGCTTCAACTTCCAGGGCGCCGAATACGCGTTCAACGACAAACGTACCCAGGTCGGCGTGTGGAATGCCCAGCTCAAGGACATCTACCGCCAGCAATACCTCAACCTGACCCACAGCCAGCCCCTGGGCGACTGGACCCTGGGGGCCAACCTCGGCTTCTTCTACGGCCAGGACGACGGCAGCGCCCGGGCCGGCAACCTGGACAACAAGACCTGGTCCGGCCTGTTCTCCGCCAGGTACGGTGGCAACACCTTCTACGTCGGCCTGCAAAAGCTCAGCGGCAACAGCGCGTGGATGCGAGTCAATGGCACCAGCGGCGGCACCCTGGCCAACGACAGCTTCAATGCCAGCTATGACAACGCCGAGGAAAAATCCTGGCAGGTACGCCATGACTACAACTTCGCCGCCCTGGGCGTGCCCGGCCTGACCTTGATGAACCGCTACATCAGCGGCAGCAACGTGCACACCGCCACTGTCAACGATGGCAAGGAATGGGGCCGGGAAAGCGAAGTGGGCTACACCGTGCAAAGCGGCAGCCTGAAAAATCTTACAATGCGCTGGCGCAATTCCAGCATGCGCCGCGACTACAGCAACAATGAGTTTGATGAGAACCGGTTGATCGTCAGCTATCCAATCAGCTTGTTGTAGTGACAGGGCGAACGGCAAAAAGCCCGCGCCGTCCGACGACTTTTCTGCACCGGGTGCGCCTACTTTATTACGCCCGGTAACAAAGGATCGACGGCGGCGACGGAACACTTTCATTCAATCGCACGACATACCTACCGCCCCTCCCCCCCCTGGAGGGGCGTTTGCGTTGAACTGAAAGGTACTGACCATGAACACGATCGCGCCACATCACGCCATGCCTGCCCTCCCCCCTCACACGCCGCAGGCCGAGCCCGCCGCCGTGCCAGGCAAAAGCCAACACCAGCCGTTTCCTTCTGTGCGAACCCCTTCACAGGCGCAACCGGAGCTTCCGAATTTCTCCTCGCAGGACAAGCAACTGACGTTGGTCGATGACGGCAACCTCAGAGTCCGCCAGTCCCTGAGCGAAGTACCTCTGGCGCCGGGAAAATCGATCATTGTGAGCGACGCCCTGACATTTGAAACCGGCAACAGCGCCGACACTATTCATCTGAGCAACCACCCTGATGGCCGGCTCAAGGTCGAGGTCAACGGTAAGCCCTACCTGTTTAATGTCAGAGACCCCAAGGACAGTGCGCCCACCAGCCTGCATATCAAAAGCCATGGCGGTGACGACAAGATAAAAATCGACCCCGGCGTCATGCTCCCGGTCAAGGTCGAAGCCGGCGATGGCGACGATGACGTGCAAGCGGGCGGCGGCCCCACCCAGCTGTTTGGCGGCAAAGGCAACGACACCCTGCGCCTGGGCAGCGGCAACGGGTATGTCGAGGGCAACGAAGGTGATGACACGATAGTGGGAGGCACGGGCTCCAACGTCATGTACGGCAATAACGGCAATGACCGGCTGTACGCAGGTGCCGGGGCCGCCCAGAAGCAAAGCTACCTGGATGGCGGCAGCGGTAACGACCAGCTATACGCTTGCGATGGGCATACGGTGATAAACGGCGGCCAAGGTGACGATGTGCTGGTGGGGCACGACCGCACGACCTTCTACAGCGGCAAAGGCCACGACACGATCTGGTCCAACCGGCCGGACAACCGCATCTATGCAAAACCCACTGATCGGCTCTTGGGCGGGTCCGATGCAACGATCACCCCGGTGTCGCCAAGCAACGCCGGTAAAGAAGGGTTCCAGGCCCAGGGCACGCAGGCGTTCAAGCAACGGGTCGAAGATGACCTTGAATTGCTGCGCGGCTCGCCCGTGGGCCAGCAAATGCTCGCGGGGATGGACGCCGTGGCTCGACAAAACGGCGCGCCGTTGCCGATTATCGAAGGTTCCAGCAGTCATTTTGACGACCATCTGTCGCCAGAACAGACAAAACAAAGCCATATCAAAGAAGGGGCTGCAGGTCGCCGAATCAACAGCGGCACCCTGCAGTACAATCCGTTCGATATCTACGCCGACCCCAATGTCCCTGCCGCACCCATCGTCACCCTGCAACATGAATCGGCCCATGCCTGGAACGCCGGCACGGGCACCTTTTTCAGCGGCCACACCCAAGAGCAGGTAGGCGCAAACCCTCCAGTGGATACACCCAATGTAGAACGCCAGGCCGTTGGCCTGCCGACTACTGCCGCGCCGTTCGACTTTGACAACGACCCACTCACGCCGCCTACTTCAACCAATCCCAAGCCGTTCACCGAGAACGGCTTGCGTGAGGAAATGGGCTATGGCCCGCGTGAGCACTACGCAGACTGACAGTGAACGGGGTACGCGCTTGCTGTATGTTGCCGGCCTCCATACCCCGATCACAAGGATGTGCATCATTGACCCCAGAGCCCCATGAAACTCATTGCCCTCTTGCTTGCCACACTATTGATCAGCCTCAGCGGCTGCATCGGCGCGCCCGTGGCATTGACCCCGCAGACCGCACAACGCCTGCAAAGCCAGGCGCCGATCCGTTTCCTGCTGACGTTCGATGATGGCCCCAGCGCCTCGGGCTACGCCAATCCCAGCCGCTCGGTAATCCAGGACCTGGCTCAAAACCCGGTGCTGCCGGGGATCAAGGCAATTTTCTTTTTGCAGAGCCAGGCCTGGCGTTCCGGCGGCAGCCCGCGCGGGCGCAAGACCATGGAACGCGAACACGCCGCCGGGCATATCCTGGCCTTCCACACCGCCACCCGCTGGCATAGCAACCATCGCCTGATGAACGACGAAGACCTGGCACAGACCCTGAGCCTGGGCGCCGCAAGCATTGCCTCGATCACTGGCACCGCACCCAGCCTGGTGCGCCCGCCCTTCTGGAACTATGACAAGCGCACCTTCGCCACCTATCAGCGCCACGGCATGCATATCCTGCTGACCGACTTGAGTGCCAATGACGGCAAGATCTGGGGCTTCAATGCCAGCCCGAGGCGGCGGGCCAACCTGCTGCGGCAACTATCGCTGGTGCGCGAACGCATTGCGCTGGGCGAACTGCCGACCGTGGACGGGGTGATTCCGGTCGTGGTGACCTTTCACGACATCAACCGCTACACCGCCCGGCACCTGCCGGAATACCTGCAGATCCTGATGGACAGTGCCCAGGCCAATGGCCTGAAGACTGCAGCCGCCCCCTTCTACACCGACCGCGCGACCCTGGAACGCGCAGCCCTGGCGCGCACGGTGAAGGATACCAACGAGGTGGTGCACTTGCCGGGAGTGTGGAACTGGGTGTGGGACGCCGACGCTCACTGAACGCCACCCTGCTACGGGTCCCGAAAAAACCGGCATTGGTTCCCTTGGGAATCCTTGGCCACCGCTCAGCCACTAGTACTCAACGCACACACTAAAGCGAGAGTACGTAATGGCAATATCAACTGGCTTACAACCGTTAAATCTACCGCCACCAAGCACGCACCCGGTAACACTGGCGGGTAACTCCGTATCGAACCCCATTACGATTCAAAGCCCGCCATTGAAAAAATCACATACGCTCTTTACGCCACATTCAACATTGACAATCGATCAGAACTACGTTGAAAAATATCCCGTCTATACAAACGCATTCGCCCTATTTAGCGACAACACTATAAAAATAACCCATCAAGTCACATGGGAGAAATCCACGGATGATGGATATCTAAACAGAAGCAACGCGCTGCAAGTCGTTACAGGTAATCATTCAGACGTCATAAAGGTTAATCCCGCTTCAGGCGACAACATTCACTTGGAAGTCAATGGCATTCATTACCTATTAAAAATCAACAACCACGAAGATTACCCTGAAGAACTGCACATCAAGTCCAAAGGCGGTGATGATCACATCAGGGTTGATCCTCGCGTCACTATGCCGATTGTCATTGAGGGCGGCAGGGGGCGAGACAGGATTGAAGCCCTTGGCAGTGGTGAAACCCGTGTCTATGGCGGTGCGGGCGATGACGATATCACTCTGGGCAGCGCCAACAGCTACGCCGAAGGCAATAGCGGCAATGACACAATGCGCGGCGGCACAGGCAAGACCGTCATGTATGGCAACAACGGCAATGACCTGATGCTCTCCGGCCCCGGCAGCAAGGGAACGTTCAGTTACATGGATGGTGGCAAGGGCAACGACACCATGATCGGCGCCAGCCCGATTAACCTGATGCATGGCGGCCCCGGTGAAGACGTGATGTACAGCACAAGGCCGACCACCTTCTACACCGGCCGAGGCCGGGACATCGTCCTGGCAAACCATGCAAGCGACCAGATCTACGCTGACGCGGGGGATCGGGTTGCCAGGGTTGCCGGCTCAACCCTAAGACAAGTGCGCATAAGCGATGCGGGGCACAAAGCCTTTAAAGTCGAAGGTTCAGACAAGTTCAAGCAACACACCCAAGACAATCTTGAATTTTTCAGAAACTCGCCGACCGCACAAAAAATGCTCTCTGAACTAGACGAGGCAGCCGAACTCAATGGTTCCCCCGTTACTATTCGAGAGACCACCGGCAACACTAGTTATTCATACGGCAACAACTTCACGAGAGAGCATGACACACAACTAAAAGAATATGACGACCTCGCAGAGTCACCCTTGATAGGTTACATCCAAGGTAATACCAAAGGCTCGGTAGCAACTAGCGCAGCAATCAACAGCAACCCTGGTTTTATCTTCCGAGAGCCGCCGGTCGTTGTCCTCTACCATGAAATGGCCCATGCCTATAACGGCGCCCACGGCACCTTCCTCCCAGGCAAAACCGATGGCGAGTCCAATATGGAGCGCCAAGCTGTTGGGTTGCAGACCACTGCTCCCGCCTTTGATTTTGACAACGACCCCACGACGCCCCCCACTCCCACCAACCCCAAGACCTTTACCGAAAATGCGCTGCGTGAAGAAACCGGTTTTCCACGGCGTAACACCTACATTCCAGCGGCTGAAGAGTGACTTGGCATAAGGGCGGGCAAATTGTCGTCAGTCCCGCGACTCCACCCCCAACTCGTCCCACACCGACTCTGCCAGGTGAAACGTCGCATTGGCCGCCGGGATCCCGCAGTAGATCGCACTTTGCATCAGCACTTCCTTGATCTCGGCGCGGGTCACGCCATTGCTGGCGGCGGCGCGCAGGTGCAATTTCAGCTCTTCGCTGCGGTTCATGCCGATCAGCATGGCGATGGTGATCAGGCTGCGGGTGTGCCTGGGCAAGCCCGGGCGGGTCCAGATATCGCCCCAGGCATGACGGGTGATCATTTCCTGGAACTCGCTGTTGAACTCGGTCAGGGCATTGAGACTGCGATCGACATGGGCATCGCCCAGCACTGCACGCCGCACCTCGAGCCCCTCGGCATAACGTTGTTTCTCGTCCACAAAAACGCCCTCAGCGATCCAGCAGGAAGGTTAGTACCCGGTCGCTGAACGCAGCCCCGGCTTGTACGTTGGATAGATGCGCCGCGTAGAACTCGGCGTATTCGGCGCCCGCTACACGCGCCTGGATAAAGTGCCCGCCCGCCGGGGGTGTGACGGCATCTTCAGTGCCGGCAATCACCAACGTCGGCACCTTGATGGACGCCAGTTGCTCGCGCAGATCCGCATCGCGCACCGCGCCACAGTTGGCGGCATAGCCCTGGGGCGATGTGGCCGCGAGCATGTCGGTAATGCGCTTGGCCTGATCGGGATGAGCCTGGGCAAAATCGGCAGTGAACCAGCGGGCAATCGATGCATCACGCAAGCCCACCATTGCCGCCTGGCCATCGCGCAGGACCATGTCGATCCGCGGGTTCCAGATTTCAGGGGTGCCGATCTTGGCCGCCGTATTGCACAGCACCAGCTTGAGCAAGCGCTCACCGGCGTTGATACCCAGCCACTGGCCAATCAACCCGCCCATGGACAGACCACAGAAATGCGCACGCTGGATATCCAGGGCGTCCAGCAACGCCAGCACGTCACGGCCCAGTTGTTCAATGCTGTAGGGCCCCTCGGTGACCAGGGATTTGCCGTGGCCACGGGTGTCCAGGCGCAGCACCCGAAAATGCTCGGTGAAGGCCGGCATCTGGGTATCCCACATCTGCAGGTCGGTGCCCAATGAGTTGGACAGCACCAGCACCGGTGCGCCTTCAGGGCCTTCCAGTTGGTAGTTCAGTTCGCCATCGGCGAGTCGTACAAATCCCACAGCAGTCTCCTCAGGCAGACAATGCAAAGTGCTCGGCCACGGCGCGGCTGACCCAGGCCTGTGCCAGGCCCAGGTAATGCGCCGGATCCAGCAGGCGATCCAATTCCAGCGCCGACAGCTCGGCGGTGACTTGCGGCTCATCGGCCAACACTGCGCGCAAATGGCGCTGTTCGGCGACCGCGCGTTTACAGCACTGTTGCAGCAAGTGATGGGCGGTTTCACGGCCCAAACGCTGGGCCAAGACGATGCTTACGGCTTCGGCCAGCACCAGACCCTGGGTCAGGTCGAGATTGCGCGCCATGCGCTGCGCATCGACTTCCAGGCCTTCGCCCAGCAGCAGCGCCTGACGCAACGCCCCGGACACCAGGCGGCAGATCTCGGGCAGGGTTTCCCATTCGGCATGCCACAGGCCCAGGCTGCGCTCGTGCTCCTGGGGCATGGCGCTGAACATCGTCGCCACCAGGCCCGGCACACGCGTGGCAGCGCTGATCAGCACCGCCGCGCCAACCGGGTTGCGCTTGTGCGGCATAGTCGAGGAGCCGCCCTTGCCCGGCGCCGAAGGTTCGAACACTTCCCCCGCTTCGGTCTGCATCAACAGGCTGATATCCCGCCCGAGCTTGCCCAGGCTGCCGGCGATCAGGCCCAGCACGGCGGCAAATTCCACCAAACGGTCACGCTGGGTGTGCCAGGGTTGCTCGGGCAGCGTCAGTCGCAACTCTGCCGCCAGGGCTTGCGCCACCGGCATGGCGTGTTCGTCCAGTGCAGCCAAGGTGCCGGACGCGCCGCCAAACTGCAGGACCAGCAGGCGCGGCCTCAACTCCAGCAGCCGTTGGCGATTGCGTGTCACCGCCCCCAGCCAACCGGCGATTTTCATCCCCAGGGTGACCGGCGTTGCGTGCTGCAACCAGGTGCGCCCGGCCAATGGCACATCGGCATAGCGCTGCGCCTGGGCCGCGAGCACCGTGCCCAGGCGGGCCAGGTCCGTATCGAGCAGTTCCAGCGCCCGCCGCAGTTGCAGGACCAGGCCGGTGTCCATCACATCCTGGCTGGTGGCGCCCAGATGCACATAGCGCTCGGCGCCGGCGTCTTCACTGGCAATCAACTTGCCCAGGGCCTTGACCAGCGGGATCGCCGAATTGCCCGACGTGGCAATCGCCGCGCCGAGGGCGTCCACGTCGTACAACGAGGCCAGGCACGCCTGGGCAATCGGCGCCACGGCGGCCTGAGGAATCAACCCGACCCCGGCCTGCGCCCGGGCCAATCCGGCTTCGAAATCCAGCATGCCCTGCAAGCGTCCCTGGTCACAGAACACCTCGGCCATGCTGTCGGCGGTGAAGTAAGCGTCGAACAATTGGTTGCTCGTGCGCAGTGTCATAACTCATCCCTTACAGATCGTGGTGCAGGTACTCCGCCTGTTTCGGCAGGCGCAGGCTGAACAGGAACGCGATGGCCATCATGCCGGTCACGTACCAGTAAAAGGTGTTTTCCAGGCCGATGGATTTCAGGCCCAGGGCCACGTATTCCGCCGAACCACCGAAGATCGCGTTGGCCACCGCATAGGCCAGGCCCACACCGAGGGCGCGCACTTGCGGCGGGAACATTTCCGCTTTTACCAGGCCGCTGATGGAGGTGTAGAAACTCACAATCGCCAGCGCCAGGGTAATCAGCACAAAGGCCAGGAACGGGCTGGTCACGGTTTTCAGGGTCAGCAGGATCGGCACCGTGCACAGGGTGCCGAGGGCGCCGAACCAGAGCATCGAGTTACGGCGGCCGATCTTGTCCGAGAGCATGCCGAACAGTGGCTGCATGCACATGTAGAGGAACAGCGCGCCGGTCATGATGTAGCTGGCGGTCTTGGCGTGCATGCCGGCGGTGTTCACCAGGTACTTCTGCATGTAGGTGGTGAAGGTGTAGAAAATCAGCGAGCCGCCAGCGGTGTAGCCGAGCACGGTGATAAACGCAGCCTTGTGATCGCGAAACAGCGCGGCAATGCTGCCGGCGTCTTTGTTTTCACGCATTTCCTTGCTGGTGGTTTCTTTCAGGGAGCGGCGCAGCAGCAGCGAAATCACCGCCGCCACGGCCCCGATCACAAACGGAATGCGCCAGCCCCAGGCCCGCAGTTCGTCTTCGGTGAGCAGTTGTTGCAGGATCACCACCACCGACACCGCCAGCAGTTGCCCGCCGATCAGGGTCACGTACTGGAACGAGGCAAAGAAGCCGCGCTGGCCCTTGAGCGCGACTTCGCTCATGTAGGTTGCCGTGGTGCCGTACTCGCCCCCCACCGACAGGCCCTGGAACAGTCGCGCCATCAGCAGCAGGGCCGGGGCCCAGGCGCCGATGTCCTTGTAGGTGGGCAGAAAGGCGATGACCAGGGAGCCGGCACACATCATCAGCACCGAGATCATCATCGAATTCTTGCGCCCATGCTTGTCGGCGACCCGGCCAAACAGCCAGCCGCCGATGGGGCGCATCAAAAAGCCTGCGGCGAACACGCCAGCGGTGTTGAGCAGTTGCACCGTGGGATCGTCGGAGGGGAAAAACGCCGGGGCGAAGTAGATGGCGCAGAAGGCGTAGACGTAGAAGTCGAACCATTCGACGAGGTTGCCGGAAGAGGCCCCGACAATCGCAAAAATCCGTTTGCTGCGCTCTTCTCCGGTGTAGTGACTGGTATTGGTTGTCATGTTGTTTTCACTCGTGGGGAACGGGTTAGAGTCTAGACATACTTTGCAACAACCTCGTTCCGCAAGCAGACCTTTGGATAGCAGTTGCCTGTGCCGGCCCTATCGCAGGCAAGCCCGCTCCCACAGGTGAACGCATTCCACTGTGGGAGCGGGCTTGCCCGCGATGGCGCCCTTGCAGCCAACTCAGTAATCGAAAAACACCGTTTCTTCATCGGTGCCCTGAAGAATCACATTCCACTGATACACCCCTGACGCATCCGCCTTGGCAACCAAGGTGCGGCGCCGCTCTGCCGGCACACACGCCAGCAACGGGTCATCGCCATTGGCTGCCTCGCCGTCGAAATAGATCCGCGTCAGCAAGTGCTTGACCAAACCACGGGCAAACACCAGCACCACCAGATGCGGCGCCTGGGTCGTGCCCTTGAGGCCCGGCACACTGCCCGGCTTGATGGTGCTGAAACGAAAGCGCCCTTGCGCGTCCACCGGCACCCGGCCAAAGCCTTCGAAGTTAGGGTCCAGGGCTTTGTCCTGGTCATCCTCGGGGTGGTCATATTTGCCTGCAGCGTTGGCCTGCCAGACTTCGAGCATGGCATCGTTGACCACCTCGCCATTGCCATCGAGCACTTGCCCGGTGATGGCCACGCGCTCGCCAAGGGTGCCCGCATTCGCCAGGTCTTCGCGGTTCAGCCAGGTCAGGCCGATGTGGTAATACGGCCCGACGGTGTGGGACGTGGTTGCGTTGAGGGTCATGTCATTTCTCCATCGGCGTGGCGTCGCGGCCGCGCAGGACGATGTCCCAGCGGTAGCCGAGGGCGTAATGCGGCACGGTCTTTTCCAGGTCGAAACGGGCGATCAGGCGTTCCTTGGCCGAGGTGTCCGGCACGCAGTTGTAGATCGGGTCGTAGGCCAGCAGCGGGTCGCCGGGAAAGTACATCTGGGTCACCAGGCGCGTCAGCACACTGGGGCCGAACAGCGAAAAGTGGATATGCGCCGGGCGCCACGCGTTGTGGTGGTTGCCCCACGGATAGGCGCCGGGCTTGATGGTCTGGAACTGGTACCAGCCATCGGCATCGGTGACGGTGCGACCGGTGCCGGTGAAATTCGGGTCCAGGGGCGCGTCGTGCTGGTCACGCTTGTGGTTGTAGCGCCCGGCGGCGTTGGCCTGCCAGATCTCCACCAGGATGCCCGGCACAGGCAGGCCGTTTTCATCCAGGACCCGACCGTGAATGATGATGCGCTCGCCTTGCGGCTCGCCATCGTGCTGGGCAGTCAGGTCGTTGTCGTGCTCGGCAATGCGCTCGGCGCCGATAGTCGGGCCGGTGATTTCCGACAGCGAATGGGGCAAAAACACCAGCGGCTTGGACGGCGAACGCAGGTTCGTCGACTGGTATGCCGGGTGCAGGTAATCAGGCTGAGTACCCGCTTGCGGGCGCCGGTATCCGGGCTTGTCACTCATGGAGCAATCCTCTTTATTCTTGTAAGTCTCAAACGCGTTCGATCGCCAGCGCCAGGCCTTGGCCGACGCCGACACACATGGTCGCCAGGCCTTTGCTGCCGCCGGTTTTTTCCAGTTGATGCAGTGCGGTCAACACCAGGCGCGCACCGCTCATGCCCAACGGGTGGCCCAAGGCAATGGCGCCACCGTTCGGGTTGACCTGCGGCGCATCGTCCGCCAGGCCCAGTTCACGCAGCACCGCCAAGCCCTGGCTGGCGAAGGCTTCGTTGAGTTCGATCACATCAAAGTCGCTGACCGCCAGGCCCAGGCGCTCCACCAACTTGCGCACCGCAGGCACCGGGCCGATGCCCATCACCCGGGGTTCGACCCCGGCACTGGCCATGCCCAACACCCGGGCGCGGGCGGTCAGGCCGTGTTTTTTCACCGCTTCAGCACTGGCCAAAATCAAGGCGGCCGCACCGTCGTTGACCCCGGAAGCGTTGCCGGCAGTGACGGTCTTGTCCGGGCCGTTGACCGGTTTGAGCTTGGCCAGGGCTTCAAGGGTGGTGTCGGCACGCGGGTGTTCGTCGTGCTCCACCAGGGTCTCGCCTTTTTTATGGGCGACCCGCACCGGTACGATTTCTTCGGCAAAAAAGCCAGCGGCCTGGGCAGCGGCAGTGCGCTGCTGGCTGCGCAAGGCAAAGGCGTCCTGGTCGGCGCGCGAGACGCTGTAGTCATCCGCCACGTTGTCAGCGGTCTGCGGCATGGCATCCACGCCGTACTGCGCCTTCATCAATGGGTTGATAAAGCGCCAGCCGATGGTGGTGTCTTCCAGCTTCATGTTGCGCGAGAACGCCGCATCCGCCTTGCCCATTACGAACGGCGCCCGGGACATCGATTCGACGCCACCGGCAATCGCCAACTCCATTTCGCCACTGGCGATGGCGCGAAAGGCGGTGCCGATGGCGTCCATGCCCGAGGCGCACAAACGGTTGAGCGTGACACCAGGGATGCTCGGCGGCAGGCCGGCCAGCAGCGCGGCCATGCGCGCCACGTTGCGGTTGTCTTCGCCGGCCTGGTTGGCGCAGCCGAGGAACACTTCGTCGACCGCGGTCCAGTCTACCGACGGGTTGCGCGCCATCAGTGCCTTGATCGGCAAGGCCGCCAGGTCGTCGGCGCGCACCGTGGACAGGCCACCGCCAAAGCGGCCGATGGGGGTGCGGATGGCATCACAGATAAACACGTCGCGCATCAGGCTTCTCCTGGGGTTTGGCCATGGGCGGCGGCCGTACGGGCTTCTAGGTCGCGCAAGGCGTTCAGTTCGATGTCGGTGGGTTCGGCGCTGATGCTGAGCTGGTCGGCAAAGCGGATCGCCCAACCAGTGGCGGCAACCACTTGCTCGCGAGTAACGCCGGGATGCAGGGCGGTGACCACGAATTCGTGAGTGCCCTCCTCCGGCTCCATGATGCACAGGTCGGTAATGATTCCTACGGGGCCTGCGCCCGGCAGGCCGAGGCGCTTGCGCGAATCGCCGCCTTCGCCATGACCGACCGAGGTGATGAAGTCCAGTTTGTCGACAAACGAACGGGACGACTGCTTGAGGATGATCAGCACGCTCTTGGCAGAACCGGCGATTTCCGGCGCGCCACCGGCACCCGGCAGGCGCACCTTGGGCTGGTGATAGTCACCGACCACGGTGGTGTTGATATTGCCGAAGCGGTCGACCTGGGCCGCACCGAGAAACCCGACGTCGATGCGCCCGCCTTGCAGCCAGTAGCGAAAAATCTCACCGGTGGGGACTACCGTGTCAGCAGTTTCCGCCAATTCGCCATCACCAATGGACAGCGGCAATACCGAGGGCTTGGCGCCAATCGGACCGGACTCATAGATCAACACCACATCCGGCGAAGACGTCAGGCGTGCCAGGTTGGCGGCCTTGGACGGCAGGCCAATACCGACGAAGCATACCGAGCCGTTTTTCAGGCGGCGCGCGGCGGCGACGGTCATCATTTCATTGGTCGAGTAAGTCATTACTTGGCCTCCTGCACGGCCGCCAGCTTGGCCTGGAATTGACTGAAGTCAGCGGTGCCATGGATGTATTCATCGATCCAGGCGGTAAACGTCCCACGGTCCCGAGCGATTGGGTCCCAGGCTTGATAGAAGCGATTGTCACGCTCGGTGTAACCGTGGGCGTAGGACGGATGCGCGCCACCCGGGACATGGCACACCGCGGTCAGGGCCCAGGTCGGCAGCACGCAGGCGTTCATCGGGGCGTTGAGGTCATCGACGATTTCTTCGACGGTGACAATGCAACGCTTGGCCGCCAATGCCGCCTCTTTCTGCACCCCGAGGATCCCCCACAACAGCACGTTGCCCTTGCGGTCGGCCTTTTGCGCATGGATCACGGTGATGTCCGGGCGCACCGACGGCACCGCCGCCAGCACTTCGCCAGTGAAGGGACAGGTCACGGTCTTGATCAGCGGGTTGACCTTGGGCAAGTCGGAACCGGCATACGCCCGCAGCACAGCAAACGGCAGGCCGGATGCGCCGGCCACATAGGCGTTGGCCAGGTCCGCATGGCTGTGTTCTTCGATCTCCAACGGTTGCGGCCATTGCTTCTCGACCGCGTCCCGCAGGCGGTGCAGGGACCCTACGCCAGGGTTGCCGCCCCAGGAGAAAATCAACTTGCGCGCACAGCCGGCCCCGATCAGTTGGTCGTAGATCAGGTCGGGCGTCATGCGTACCAGCGTCAGGTCTTTCTTGCCCTGACGAATGATTTCATGACCTGCCGCTGTAGGGATCAGGTGGGTAAAGCCTTCGAGCGCGACGGTGTCGCCATCATTGACGAACTGCTTTACCGCATCAGCCAGCGAAAGGATTTCAGCCATGGGGTTGGGCTCCCGATGTAGGTCGAAAAAGGCGCTGGAGGCAGCGCCGAAGTGCTTGAAGAGTAAGCCGGGGTCAGGGGCCAAACAATCCGATAATCGACTAACCGTTCGATAATCGAACAGATTGTTGCCTGGCTATCAATCACCTCAAATCCCCTGTAGGAGCCGGCTTGCCGGCGATGGCGATCCTGAAATCACTGCAAGGCTCCAAGGCCTCATCGCCGGCAAGCCGGCTCCTACATCAGGTGGCGTCGGCGTGGCTGACGAAGCCCTTGATCAGCACCGCCGTGGTGGCCAATGCAGCGGGAATCACCAACGCCGTCAGTACCTGCTCGAAATTCCAACCCAACCCCAACAGCGTGGCGCCCATCCACGCGCCGAGGATCGCGCCAAAACGCCCAATCCCCAGCATCCAGGACACCCCGGTCGCCCGCCCCTGGGTCGGGTAAAACCGCGCAGCCAGCGAAGGCATGGCCGATTGCGCGCCGTTGACACACATCCCGGCGATCAACACCAGGGTGGCCAGGAGAGTGATGTTGCCCAGGCTCTGGCCCACCGCGTAGGCAAACACCCCCGCCAGTAAGTAGAAAGTACCGATGACCTTGTGCGGATTGAACCGATCCATGGCCCAACCCACGCCCACAGCGCTGAGCACGCCACCAAACTGGAACAGCGCTCCGATGAACGCTGCCTGTTCCATGCTGGCGCCGCTGTCGCGCATCAGGGTCGGCAACCAACTGGTCAACAGGTACACAATCACCAGGCCCATGAAGTAAGTCAGCCACAGCAACAGGGTGCCGGCGCTGTAGGTGCCGGAGAAGATCACCGCGAACACATTGCGCGCCTTGACGGTTTTCTGTTCCGGGACACTGAAGCTGGCGGCCTGGGCGACGGTGACCGAGTCGATGGGTGCCAGGGCCTTGCGCACCTTGTCCGTGCCGCGATTGCGCACCACCAGGTAGCGCGCCGATTCCGGCAACCACAGCACCAGTACGCCTACCAGGATCAATGGCAGGATGCCGCCGAGCAGCAGCAGGCTGTGCCAGCCGAACATCGGGATCAGCTTGGCCGAGATAAACCCGCCACCGGCCATGCCCAGGTTGAAGCCGCAGAACATGCTGGTCACCAGCAACGATTTATGACGCTCCGGGGTGTATTCGGACAGCAGGGTCGTCGCATTCGGCATACCGGCGCCAAGGCCCAGGCCGGTCAGGAACCGCAACACCAGCAGTTGATCAACGTTGCTGCTGTAGGCCGAAGCCAGGCTGAACGCGCCGAACACCAGCACCGCGCCCACCAGCACCACCTTGCGCCCGAAACGGTCGGCCAAGGGCCCGGAGCCCAGGGCACCAAACACCATGCCGATCAACGCGGCGCTCATCACCGGGCCGAGGCTGGCACGGTCGATGCCCCAATCCTGGGACAGCGCCGGCGCAATAAAGCCCATGGCCGCGGTGTCCAGGCCGTCGAGAAAGACAATCAGGAAACACAGGATCACCACCCGCCATTGATAGCGGGAAAGCGGTTGCGCATTGATAAAGGACTGCACGTCCAGACACGTACCAACAGAAGGCGAAGGCTGATTCATTATTTTTATTTCCACACCGATGGCGGGCGGACGACGTTGAGTCGTCATTATTATTGGGGCGAAACCAGAACTGCGGCGGTAGGCGCCGTCGCGGTCAATCACGCTGCCGCGACATTAATAAGCCAGGGCAAACACCGTCAATTCGTCAAACCGGGATCTGTGCGGTCACCGAACAGCTTAAGCAAACAGCTGGGCGCTCAGCTCCTGGCTAGCAGAGAGCATGCTCGGCAGGAAGCGCTGCTCTAGTTCGCTACGGCTGACCCGCCCGGCGTGGGTGCTGACGTTCAGCGCGGCCAGCACCTGGCCAGACGCGTCATACACCGGCACGGCAATGGAACGCAGGCCCTGCTCCAGTTCCTGGTCGACAATGCACCAGCCTTGCTGGCGCACTTGCTGCAGGCATTCAAGCAAGGCTTCGGGGGTGGTCAAGGTGCGGCTGGTCTTGGTTTGCAGGTCGGCATGGTCGAGGTAGTCCTGCAACGACGCATCATCCAGGGCGGCCAGCAGTATCCGGCCCATGGAGGTGCAATAGGCCGGCAGCCGGCCACCGACCGACAGATCCACCGAGATCAGGCGCTGGGTCGTGGCGGAACGGGCGATGTAAAGGATGTCGTCACCCTCCAGGGTCGCCATGTTGCAGGCTTCGTGCAGTTGCTCGCTCATGCGGTCCAGGTAAGGCTGGGCCGAAACCGCCAGGGGCGTGGAAGACAGATAGGCATGCCCCAGGGTCAAGACCTTGGGCAATAGGGAATAGGTGCGCCCGTCCGTGGTGGCGTAGCCGAGCTTGATCAAGGTGTGCAGGCAACGTCTGACGGCAGCGCGGGGGATTTCCGTGCGGTGGCTGATCTGCGCGATGGTCAAGTGGCGCTTGCGCTCTTGGAATGCCTGGACCACCGCCAATCCGCGGGCCAGGGAGGTCATGAAATCCGGATCGCCGGTAAACGCCTGGATGCGCTTGGCCGGAGACGCAACGATCGGCGGCGCCACTGAGGCAAAGGAGTTGCGCAATTGATCGTTCATTTCAGGTCCTTTCTCTTATTTTCGACCGCCATTACAAGCCGGCAGGCAACGGATGTACAAGGCAAGGGCGCCAACATTGGGCGATTATCGGACGGTGATTCGATAATCGCAATTTACAGCCAGGTTGCGCCGAGGATGCCGCTGCACTGAACAATTAATGCCAAGCTTAACTTCAACTGTCACATGCAGGTAATTAAGCAAGTGTGGCGCCAAGTTCTCGACACTATTGGTCTGATGTTTCAAAAGGCAAAGTTGACGATTTTTAACTTGTTGGCGATAGTCTTATCCAAATGCGCCGCTATAATGCACCCTGTGACAATGTAGAGCTGGCCTGACGCGTGATCTTCGATCCCGCCGAACCTGGCCTTTGCCTTGTCCAGGCCTTGGTCGCAAGTACCCAGCCCTGAAAATCAAAACTGTTGCTACGACAGTTGTTCTTCCCCGGTGCCGTGGCCGCGTGTAATACAGAAGTGGTAGATCGTTGCCCTTTACTGATATCGCGCTTCACCGGAATCAAACTCAACTCAATTAGGTAACAATGTGACGAAAGACGAACTGCGCGCGGAACTTGAGCGCCAGGAACAACGTTACAAGGATGTTTACGGCGGGGAAGTCACCACCTACGCCGCCCAACCAGAGCCGGAGCGCAAACCATGGCGCAAACGAGCCAGCCTGCTCGACCAGGCGTTTGCCCAGGAAATCCAAAAGATCGAAAAGGACCTCAAGACCGAAGAGCCATAAGCCTGTCGGACTGAGCCTTCCTGGCAACTCATTGCCCTGCCAGCACCTCCTGGCAGGGGCGCCTTGGGCATGCCCTCCAATCGTCAGTTTCGGCGACCTTGCGAAATTTCATACAAGCGTTTCAGACACTTTACCCAAAGTGTCGCACCCCGCTCTGCCCCCTGTATTCTTTACAAATCAATGAGTTGCCAAACCCCCGAAATATCTGGTAGCCGCACCCCGCTGCCAAACTAATTCGTTGAAGAATGTTACCGGCGAGCAGCTAGTGCATAGATTACTGAGGTTTTCTGGCATAATCGCGCCCCCTTACGACCGGGTCATAAAACCTTCATGATCGATTTATTCAGCGGACTGGATGCCTGGGTTCTTGTGAGCCTATTGCTCGCCCTCGCCTTTGTCCTCGCCTTCGAGTTCATCAATGGCTTTCATGACACCGCTAACGCGGTGGCCACAGTCATCTATACCAAAGCGATGCCGCCGCACCTGGCCGTATTCTTTTCCGGGGTGTTCAACTTCCTTGGCGTGTTGCTCGGCGGGGTAGGCGTTGCCTATGCCATCGTGCATCTGCTGCCGGTGGAGTTGCTGATCAATGTCAACACCGGCCATGGCCTGGCCATGGTGTTTTCATTATTAGCCGCGGCCATCACCTGGAATCTCGGCACCTGGTACTTCGGGATCCCGGCATCCAGTTCCCACACCCTGATCGGTTCGATCCTCGGTGTTGGCCTGGCCAATGCCCTGATCAACGACATTCCGCTGGCAGACGGGGTCAACTGGCAGAAAGCCATTGATATCGGTGCCTCGCTGGTGTTCTCGCCCATGGCCGGCTTCCTGGTCGCAGCCCTGGTGTTGATTGGCCTTAAATGGTGGCGTCCGCTGTCCAAGATGCACAAGACTCCGGACCAGCGCCGCAAGCTCGACGACAAGAAACACCCGCCGTTCTGGAACCGCCTGGTACTGGTGATTTCCGCGATGGCCGTGAGTTTCGTGCATGGTTCCAACGACGGTCAGAAAGGCATCGGCCTGATCATGCTGGTGCTGATTGGTATCGTGCCCGCGCAGTTCGTACTCGATCTGGGCAGCACCACTTACCAGATCGAGCGAACCCGCGACGCCACCCTGCACCTCAACCAGTTCTACCAGCGCAACCACGAAACCCTCGGCGAATTCCTTGCCCTGGGCAAAAGTGTCAGAGACGACCTGCCCGGCAAGTTCCGTTGCAACCCGCAACAGACCGAACCGACCATCAACGCCCTTCTTGGCACATTGAAGGGTGTATCCGACTACCACTCCTTGACCTCCGAGCAGCGCATTGAAGTCCGTCGCTACCTGCTGTGCCTGGACGATACCGCGAAGAAAGTCGGCAAGCTGCCAGGCCTTGATTCCCGCGAGAAGTCGGACCTGGAAAAACTGCGTAAAGACCTGACTGCCACCACCGAATACGCCCCGTTCTGGGTGATCCTTGCCGTAGCCCTGGCCCTTGGCCTGGGCACCATGGTGGGCTGGAAGCGCGTGGTACTGACCATCGGCGAGAAAATCGGCAAGCAGGGCATGACCTATGCCCAGGGCATGTCGGCGCAAATCACCACCGCCACCATGATTGGTTTTGCCAATATCTTCGCCCTGCCGGTGTCCACCACCCACGTGCTGTCTTCGGGTGTGGCCGGGACCATGGTCGCGAACAAGAGCGGCCTGCAAGGCGGCACCGTGAAGACCATCCTGATGGCCTGGATCCTGACTCTGCCGGCCACGGTGAGCCTGTCGGCCGGGTTGTTCTGGCTGGCGTCCAAGGCGTTGGGCAGTTAACCGACAACGCAATTAAAAAAGGCGTGACCTGCGAGGGTCGCGCCTTTTTTTTGTGCTTCTGTGGGACAGGGAGCTAAATACCGGGCAAAAAAAAGGGCGACCGAAGTCGCCCAAAATGCCTTGCGTGCTCATGTAACCCGGAAAAACCTATGGTTTTTTACGCTTGTTCGCGTCTTTCCAGATAAAAAATCCAAACCCTACAAAAAACAGCACCATGAGGCCGACAGTCAGCACCCCGGCAAAAACCACATTATCGAAAAACATGACCGGCCTCCTGCTCTTGCCCTGTTGCGATGGGGCTAAGTTAACCAAGAAGTCGGGGGGAGAAATTGACGGGGATCAATGTCGCCCGCAACGGGGCGTAAAGAAGGGAAATAACTGACCTGAATCAACAGATTCAGGGCATTTCAGCGCTTTTTGCCTTTGTTTTTCGACTTTTTCTTCGCCTTGCCCAACGGCATGGCCTGCTCGAACGCCTGGCGCACGTCATTAAGGCGCTTGTCATTGAGGTCATGGACCCGTTTGACCCGCTCGGCATTCAGGTCGATCAGCTTGTCGTCACTCATGGCATGGCTTACGTGGTGGCTGGAGTGCCTCAATAATGCGGCCTGGCCCGCCCGGGGGTCAAACCTCGACGTCCACCCACAACCCCTGGCGGGGTGCGTCCTCGATCAGCGGCGCGACCGGTACCGTATTGTCGGCGTTGAGCTCATCACCCGGGATGGCCAGGTGCTGCTCGGGATCTTCGTCGGCCTCGCGCCGGCGTTTTTGCTGTTCCTGCTGGCGTCGTTGTTCCTCACGCAGCATCAGGGTCGATTGCTCGGCGTCGCGGTGCTTGAGGTCGATGGTGCTTTCGTTGGAGCTCGGCTGCGCAGGCACCACCGGCGGGATATCGGGCTTTGGGCGCACGGGGTCGAGTTGTGACGTGACCGGCACAACACTCAAGGGCAAGATCGGTGGCAGCATAATTATTAGTCTCCTGTCAGCAGGCTGTCGGCTGGTGCACTGGCGACTTGAGCCTGGGGCCGCCAACTTGTGACCCAGTCGTCAGTTACCCGTGCCCTGCCACCCGTCGAATCGCCCTCTTTGATCCCTGCAAGCGGAGTAGTTTTTGTCAGAGTCCTTTGGCTGGGGGCCTTGTTCCGTTAGAATAGTCGGCTTTTTCACGGCGGGAGTCAGGCAGCATGGCGCAGCAGTATCAACCGGGGCAACGCTGGATTAGTGACAGCGAAGCAGAGCTGGGGTTAGGCACCGTTCTCGCACAGGACGGCCGCTTGTTGACCGTGCTCTATCCGGCCACTGGCGACACCCGCCAGTATGCGCTACGGAATGCGCCCCTCACTCGCGTGAGGTTTTCGCCGGGTGACACCATCACCCACTTCGAAGGCTGGAAAATGACCGTGCGCGAGGTCGACGATGTCGACGGCCTGCTGGTCTACCACGGCCTCAATGGGCAGAACGAGCAGGTCACCCTGCCGGAAACCCAACTGTCGAATTTCATCCAGTTCCGCCTCGCCAGCGACCGTCTGTTCGCCGGCCAGATCGACCCGCTGGCCTGGTTCTCCCTGCGCTACCACACCCTGGAACACACCAGCCGCCAATTGCAGTCCGCGCTCTGGGGCCTGGGCGGCGTACGTGCGCAGCCGATTGCACACCAATTGCACATTGCCCGCGAAGTCGCTGACCGTATCGCGCCACGGGTGCTGCTGGCCGACGAAGTGGGCCTGGGCAAGACCATCGAAGCCGGCCTGGTGATCCATCGCCAACTGCTGTCCGGGCGCGCCAATCGCGTGCTGATCCTGGTCCCGGAAAACCTGCAGCACCAATGGCTGGTAGAGATGCGCCGGCGTTTCAACCTGCAGGTCGCGCTGTTCGACGAAGAACGTTTTATCGAGAGCGATGCCAGCAACCCGTTCGAAGACACCCAGCTCGCGCTGGTGGCGCTGGAGTGGCTGGTGGACGACGAAAAAGCCCAGGACGCGCTGTTCGCCGCCGGCTGGGACTTGATGGTGGTCGACGAAGCGCACCACCTGGTCTGGCACGAAGAAAAAGCCAGCGCTGAATACCAACTGGTCGAGCAACTGGCCGAGACCATTCCCGGCGTGCTGCTGCTGACCGCAACCCCGGAACAACTGGGCCAGGACAGCCACTTCGCCCGTCTGCGCCTGCTGGACCCGAACCGTTTCCACGACGTCAAAGCCTTCCGCGCCGAGAGCGAGAACTATCGCCCGGTGGCCGAAGCGGTCCAGGAATTGATGGACAAGGGCCGCCTCTCGCCGGCCGCGCACAAGACTATCCAAGGGTTCCTCGGCAACGAAGGCGAAGCGCTGCTGGCTGCCGTCAACGATGGCGACACCGAAGCCAGTGCGCGCCTGGTGCGTGAGCTGCTGGACCGTCACGGCACCGGCCGCGTGCTGTTCCGTAACACCCGCGCCGCGGTGCAAGGCTTCCCTGAGCGCAAGCTGCACGCCTACCCGTTGCCGTGCCCGGACGAGTACCTGGAACTGCCGTTGGGCGAGCATGCCGAGCTGTACCCGGAAGTCAGCTTCCAGTCGCAACCGGATATAGAAGAAGAAAACCGCTGGTGGCGCTTCGATCCGCGCGTCGAGTGGTTGATCGACCAGTTGAAGATGCTCAAGCGCACCAAGGTCCTGGTGATCTGCGCCCACGCCGAAACCGCCATGGACCTGGAAGACGCCCTGCGCGTGCGTTCCGGCATCCCGGCCACGGTGTTCCACGAGGGCATGAACATCCTCGAGCGGGACCGCGCCGCCGCCTACTTCGCCGATGAAGAGTTCGGCGCCCAGGTGCTGATCTGTTCGGAAATCGGCAGTGAAGGCCGCAACTTCCAGTTCGCCCACCACCTGGTGCTGTTCGACCTGCCATCGCACCCGGACTTGCTGGAGCAACGCATCGGGCGTCTGGACCGGATCGGCCAGAAGCATGTGATCGAACTGCACGTGCCGTACCTGGAAACCAGCCCGCAAGAGCGGCTGTTCCAGTGGTATCACGAAGCCCTGAACGCCTTCCTCAATACCTGCCCGACCGGCAACGCCTTGCAGCACCAGTTCGGCCCGCGCCTGCTGCCGCTGCTGGAAAATGCCGACGACGGCGAATGGCAAGCGCTGATCGACGAAGCCCGCGCCGAGCGCGAGCGCCTGGAAGCCGAGCTGCACACTGGCCGCGACCGTTTGCTGGAGCTCAACTCCGGTGGCGCTGGCGAAGGTGACGCACTGGTCGAGGATATCCTGGAGCAAGACGACCAGTTCACCCTGCCGATCTATATGGAAACCCTGTTCGATGCGTTTGGCATCGACAGCGAAGACCATTCGGAAAACGCGCTGATCCTCAAACCCAGCGAAAAAATGCTCGACGCCAGCTTCCCCCTTGGCGACGACGAAGGCGTGACCATCACCTACGACCGCAACCAGGCGCTGTCGCGCGAAGACATGCAGTTCATTACCTGGGAGCACCCGATGGTCCAGGGCGGTATGGATCTGGTGCTGTCCGGCTCCATGGGCAACACCGCCGTGGCACTGATCAAGAACAAGGCGCTCAAGCCGGGCACCGTGTTGCTGGAGCTGCTCTACGTCAGCGAAGTAGTGGCGCCGCGTTCGCTGCAACTGGGTCGCTACCTGCCGCCGGCAGCACTGCGCTGCCTGCTGGATGCCAATGGCAATGACCTGTCGGGCCGGGTGTCCTTCACCACTCTGAACGACCAGCTGGAAAGCGTGCCCCGGGCCAGCGCCAACAAGTTCGTACAGGCCCAGCGCGACCAACTGACGCCTCGGATCAACGCCGGCGAAGAGAAAATCGCCCCGCGCCACGCCGAACGTGTGGCCGAGGCGCAACGCCGCCTGGCAGCGGACACCGACGAAGAGCTGGCGCGCCTGACCGCCCTGCAAGCCGTCAACCCGACCGTGCGCGACAGCGAACTGGTTGCCCTGCGCCAACAGCGCGAGCAAGGCCTGGCCATGCTCGACAAGGCGGCGCTGCGGTTGGAGGCGATTCGGGTGTTGGTCGCCGGTTGATCCGCGCCCTGCCCTGATGAACAAAAAGGCCCGCGCAATGCGGGCCTTTTTTATGGGGTTTTGCGGGCCTCATCGCAGGCAAGCCAGCTCTCACAGTGATCGGTGCGCTAACTGACAACTCGGTTAACTGTGGGAGCTGGCTTGCCTGCGATGGCATCACCTCGGTTTCAAGCTGTAGCCGCCGCTGCCGGCACGTCAACCCTCCCCAACCCATCCTTCATCCGCTTGGCATCGCGCACAAAACACCGTGAAGCCTGGAACAGAAACAGCATGGTCAGGAACAACGCTACCGGGATCAGGTACATAGCGTCATGCAGGCCCACGGCCTTGAACGCCTCGGTCATTTGCTCGGCACCCGCTGCGTACATCGCCGCATGGGCAAAGTGATCAGACAGTGCGCCCACCACCACCGGCCCCATGCCACCGCCCAGCAGATACAGGCCGGCGAAGAACAGCGCCATGGCCGTCGCCCGCAGGCGCGGCTCCACCACGTCCTGGATCGCCGTGTACACACAGGTGTAGAAGTTATAGGCGAACAGCCAGCCCACACTGAACACCGCGACAAACACCCCAATCTCGATACGCCCCGCATGCAGGGCCCAGGCCGTGCATATCGTGGAGATAATCAGGCTGAAGGCGGCAAACAGCAGCCGACCGTTGGCAATGCGCTGGTGAATCTTGTCCGCCACCAGGCCGCCCAGGGTCAGGCCGAACAGGCCCGTCACGCCGACAATCACCCCGGTCGCCACGGCCGCTTCTTGCAGTGGCATCAAAAAGTAGCGTTGCAGCATCGGCACCAGGAACGAGTTGCAGGCATAGGTCGCAAAGTTGAAACACAGCCCCGCCAGCACCAGCCACAGGAAGGTGGGTACCGCCAACACGCGGCGGATCGGCCGGTCGACTTTCTCCTGGGAAACCTGCACGGTTTCGGCCGCACCGCGCTTGGGTTCCTTGATGTAAAACATGAACACCGCGAGGATCAGCCCCGGGATGGCCGCAATAAAGAACGGCGCTCGCCAGCTGTCGAACGCCTTGACCATCGCGCCGATGGTGAAGAACGCCAGCAACAGCCCCAGGGGCAGGCCCAGCATGAAAATCCCCATGGCCCGGGCGCGACGGTGGGCCGGGAACAGGTCGCCGATCAGCGAGTTGGCGGCCGGCGCATAACTGGCTTCGCCAATGCCGATGCCCATGCGCACCAGCAGGAAGGTCCAGAAGCTGCCGACCATGCCGTTGACTGCCGTCAACGCGCTCCAACTCGCCAGGCCCCAGCCCATCAGCTTGCTGCGTGAACCGGTATCGGCCAGGCGCCCCAGGGGCAAGCCGGCAATGGCGTAGACGATGGTGAACGCGGTGCCGATGATGCCGAGCTGGAAGTCACTGAGGTGCCATTCCATGCGGATCGGCTCGATGATGATCGCCGGGATCGTGCGATCAAAGAAGTTGAACAGGTTGGCCAGGAACAGCAGGAACAGAATGCGCCAGGCATTCGCCGCTTGGGTCGAGTTCTGCATGGGTCCGTCTCTTTTATTGTTATAGAGGCTCGATGCCGACGCATCCTGCCCGGAACCTGCAATCTAGTCAGGCACGGCGCGGTTGTCTGTAATGATTCGTAAAGCTGATAGGGCGTAATTTCATCCAGGACAGCGGGGTTTTGCCCGGCAAAAAAATAAGCACCCGACCCCCTTCCCAAGCGCCTTGGCAGGAATAGAATAGCGAGCCTTCCGCAGTTCCCCCCTTACCTCTTATTGATGACGTGCCATGTCCGATGCCAGTCCGTGTCTGAATTGCGGTGCCTGCTGTTCACACTTTCGCGTGTCTTTCTTTTGGGGCGAATGCGCCTCATCAGGCGGCACCGTGCCCGATGAACGGGTGGTACAGATCAACCCCAGCCGGGTGGCGATGATCGGCACCGACCAGAAACCGGCACGCTGTTGCAGCCTGGAGGGCGAAGTGGGTAGCGGCACCCGCTGTTCAATCTATGAGCAGCGTTCCAGCGTGTGCCGGGAGTTCGAGGCGTCGTGGAGCCAGGGTGAAGTCAACGTCGATTGCGACGCCGCACGCGCGGCATTTGGCCTGGCGCCGCTGGAACAGCCGCCTTACGAGTTTGAGCTGCCCATCAGCGCTTAGCACCATTGGCTATGGCCAGCATGCCAAAATCGAAGAAATCAAAATGCCATTACGGCTTGCGATTCCGTTGAGCCTTCTATACTCGATTCCATAGGTCATCGCCGCGCGCCGTGACACGAGATGACTCTGTAACGGGACATGCTATGGAATGGCTGGGTCTGCATTTTTTTACCCCCCTTCCCGAGAGCGGGCATTTATTAATCGATTGCACCCATAACCCCTTCCTGGTGCTACTGGCGTACCTGGTTGCCTGCGCAGCGGGCTTCGGCACCCTGGACATGGCCGAACGGGTCGGCCACGTCGACAACCTGACGGCAAAACGCCGCTGGCGCTGGATCGGCGCCGGTTGCCTGGCTGGCGGGATCTGGTCGACGCACTTCATCAGCATGCTGGCGTTCCAGGCGCCCATCGCCATCCATTACGAACTGTTCATGACCTTTGCTTCGTTGCTGATCACCATGATCGCGGCGATGTTCGCCATGCAAACCCTCAGTCATGCACAACTGCGCTTTCATCAGTACCTGGTGGCGTCCATCTGGATGGGCCTGGGCATCGCCCTGATGCATTACGTGGGCATGTCCGCCATGCGCTCCGAGGCCCAGGTGTATTTCTCCAGCGGGCTGTTCGGGGTATCGATAGCAATCGCCATTGGCGCCAGCCTCGCGGCCTTGCTGCTGTCCCGCTACCTGCGCAATGGCAGCGGGATGTTCCACCAATTGCTCAAGTACGGTGCCAGCCTGGTGCTGGGCGCCGGCATTATCAGCATGCACTTCACCGGCATGGCCGCCATGCAATTGCTGGTGCCCACCGGGGCCGCGCCGTCGTTGCCGATCGATAACAACCCCATGCAGCTGGGGCTGTCGGTGGCTGTCATTACGTTGCTGGTGATCGGCAGCAGCATCAGCGCGGCCCTCGCCGACAAGAAACTGCAGCACAAGGAGCGCGACCTGCGGCGAGTCAATGCCTTGCTGAGCGAGCTGGACCAGGCGCGGGCGTCCCTGCAGCAAGTGGCCCATTACGACGCCTTGACCAGCCTGCTCAATCGCCGGGGCTTCAACCAGATCTTCGCTGAAAAACTCGCGCAGAAAACCCAGGCTGGGGGCATGCTGGCGGTGATCTTCCTCGACATCGACCACTTCAAGCGGATCAACGACAGCCTGGGCCACGACGCCGGCGACGAACTGCTGACGGTGCTGGCTGGCCATATCAAGAGTTCGGTGCGCAGCCACAATGATGTGGTGGCACGGTTCGGCGGCGATGAGTTCTGCATCCTGATCAACATCCATCATCGCGATGAAGCGCGGCACATGGCCCAGCGCATCATGCAAAAAATGAAAGAGCCCATCGAACTGGCCGGCCGACGCATGGTGATGACCACCAGCATCGGCATCAGTGTATTTCCCGAGGACGGGACCACCAGCGAGGAACTGCTGAAAACCGCCGACCTGGCGCTGTACCAGTCCAAGGATGGCGGGCGCAACAGCCTCAACTTCTTCAGTTCCAACCTCAAAACCCGGGCCTCTCTTGAACTGCAGTTGGAAGAGGAGCTGCGAAACGCGTTACGCAGCCAAAAAGAACTGGTCCTGCACTACCAACCCATCCTGGACCTGCGCAAAGGCAAGGTCACCCGGCTCGAAGCCCTGGTGCGCTGGCAACATCCCCTGCATGGCTTGCTGGCGCCAGACCGGTTTATCGGCATTGCCGAAAACAACGGCCTGATCGCCGAGCTGGACAACTGGGTACTGCGCCAGGCCTGTGCCGACCTGGGCTGGCTGACGGACCAGGGCCACCCGGACCTGACCATGGCCGTCAACTGTTCGGCCCTGAACCTGGCCCGTGACGAGTTGGCCGATGAGATCGAATACGCCTTGCGCAGCAGTGGCATCGCCGCCAGCCGCCTGGAGCTGGAAGTCACGGAAAATGCCTTGATGGGCAACATCAGCAGCACCCTGGTCCTGCTGCGGCAAATCCGCGCGCTGGGTGTCGCGCTGTCCATCGATGACTTCGGCACCGGCTATTCCTCGCTCTCCTACCTCAAGCGCCTGCCCCTCAATACACTGAAGATCGATCGTTCCTTTATCCAGGACATCCCCAAGTCCACCACCGATATGGAGATTGTCCAGGCGATCATCGGCATGGCCCACACCCTGCATTTGCAGGTGATCACCGAAGGCGTGGAAACCCCGCAGCAACTGGAGCTGCTGGTCAAGCATGGCTGCGATTACGTGCAGGGCTACCTGCTCAGCGCGGCGGTGCCGGCCAGTGAAGTCAGCGCTGTGATTACCGCGCTTGACCAGCACAACCCGCTCACACCGCTAAGCCTGGCAGGCGGCAAGGACGCCTCTTCGGTTGTACGTCCCATCCGCTGAAGCGCAGCAGCCTTGGCATATCGCCATCATTTTGATTAAAGAACGCCGACGAACGGCCGATTCATGAGAGTCCGGCGTCGCTTTTCCCTAGAAACAATAGGGTTAAGACTGATCGCCGAGACCTAAAACGCACTGTAAAAGTCGCGAACTCTCACTCGGTGATGGCTCTTTAATGCTTTCCAGCCATCCGTCCAGGCACATGGCGCACAATGACTTCTAAAAATAACCCTGTTACTGCGGTATCCGACGTGTTGCTCACAGCTCCTGCGGAAAAACCCTCAGGCTCAAAGTCATTGCACAGTCAACGTGCGCTGGGCACCCAGCAATACCTGTACTTCACCGAGACCAACACCGACCGCATCCTCGACAACCTCGACGGCCTGCGCGACATGGTCTTCCCGCGCCCGCCGCACCTTGAGGGTGACAGCGAGTTGCGCAGCGAGCAGGAGTTTCCCTCGGTCTGCCTGATCGGCCTGGGGCGCTGCGGTTCCAACATCGCCCTGGATGTGGCGGAGTTGGTGTACAACGCCCGCAAGTTCTACCTGAACGAGTTCAGCACCGAAGACAAATCCTACGTTGAAAAGGGCTACAGCCCAGCCCAATGGATCCGCAACAACCTGCGCCTGGGCGCCAGCAAGGCCAGCAAGCCGGTGTTCCTGGTAGAACCATTGGTGATGCTCGGCGACCTGGACAAGGACATTGCCGGGCGCATCCGCTTCTCGCGCAAGGGCGAGAAAAGCGGCTTTTTGCGCGACTACAGCAAGATGAAGATCATGGACCTGTCGGAAGTGCATGCCGGCGGCGCCGGTAACGCCCCGATCCTGGGCCAGTACCTGGCCAAGATCATCCTCAATAAGGATACCCAGCGGTTTTCCAGCCCCGACTGGAAGATGATCCACTCGTACCTGATCGACTCCTGCGGGATCAAGGCCAACCAGTCGCGCCTGTATTTCTCGATTTTCAGCGCCGGCGGTGGCACCGGCTCGGGTATGGCCTCGGAGTTTGGCCTGGCCCAGCAACACTCGTACATGAACAAGACCTTCGACACCAAGCCCGCCGACGAGCACGACAGCAAGAGCGGCCATGCCTTCGTGTTCGAGCCGATCTTCACCAGCGGCATCTGTGTGCTGCCGAACATCTCCGATCACCGCAGCGAAATGTCCGAGGCGCTGCATATCAACGCCGGTCGGTTGCTGTGTAAGTACCTGTCAGAGGAATGGGACTTCTCGTACAACTTCGACAATGAAGACAGCAGCGAGGCCAGCGTCAAAGGCCGTATCCGCCCGTGGAACGCGATGATGCTGATCTCCAACGACATCATGCGTTACGCCGAAGAAAGCGACGACGGCAACATCCAGAACATTGACGTCAATGCCATGGAAAAACACGCCAACCAGTACATCTCACAACAGATCTTCAACATTCTGACGGCCCAGGCGGTGACGACCGACTACGACCAGAACTATTTCCGCCGTGCCGGCATCGATATCGGTGAAACCATTCGCCTGGACGCCAACGACCTGTTCATGAGCCTGGCCGGGCCGGTGGCAATTGCCTACGCCGAGTCGGTCGTGCCGGAAACCCCGGCGCCGAGCAACGACAAGTTCAAGGTGTTTGAAAAAGAACCCCAGCGCCTGAACATCGATGACCTGTTCTTCCGCTCCATCGACCTGCCCCACTTCAATAAGGTCACCCAGGCCATCGAAGGCATCAGCCTGTTGCCGATCGAATCCAAGCGCTACAAGGCGTCCCTGGAGCAATACAAGAATTCCGGCTATGACGCGGCGGCCCTGCATGACCTGCACTTCTTCAAGAACTGCTCGTCGGTGGTGTCCATCGTCTCCCTGCCCAAGGACTACAAGCTGTCCTATATGGACCTGAACCGGCTCAAGACTCACCTCAACAGCCTGTTCCCCAACACCACGCTCAAGCGCTACGCCCTGGTGATCGGCGCTTCGGCCAACCTGTCGCTGACCACCCTGATCGCCAAGAGCCCGTGCCTGTCGGATGATTTCCTGACGTTGATCGTGGCCTTTATCAAACGCTGCTTTGCCCGCAACCCGTACCGTTTCGACGAGACGCTGGACAACTCGATCCTGGATTTCATCATCCACGAAGACTTCGACGAGGACCGTATCGACGAGTTGCTCAACGAATTCGAGAACCCGGCGAAAATCCTCGATACCAACTGGTACGCGATCAAGCCGATGTATGAGAAGAAGTACCGCGAGCTGATCAACGACAAGGAGAAGTTTGTCTCGATCAACGACATACGTCTGTCGCGCGATTGCGTGAAGAAGGCGATCAAGTACCTGCGTGAGATTTATCGTCACCGGATTGGCAAGACCAAGGTTATTTCCTTGAATAACCATACGGGCAAGACCGCCTAGACCGCGGCGCGGCCTTCGCGAGCAAGCCCACTCCCACAGTTGACCGAGGTCTACCCTTGGAATGCGGTCGACTGTGGGAGCGGGCTTGCTCGCGAAAGCGGTCTGCCAGGCGACAATATCCATAACCTTGCCACACCAAGAAACAATTCCCCGAGCCATTCGCGGCCCACAAAACTGTTCCCATGACGTTTACGTCACCCTCCCTTGTGACCTTTCTTCACGGCCAGTTGCCATCATGGGCAAAGCGGTTACTCCGCTACACACTTTTAAAGGCGCGAAACTCGCACCATTTCGGTGCCTGCGTTTAGTTGGATGCCCTTTCCTGGATCAGAATCCACGGCGAAACCACCACCGCCCACAGGCTCGGATTACGCTCCACCAGGTCCAATGCCCGCGTCGCAGACACTTCGCCAATGCTCCCCGAGGCCAGCCAGGCAGCCACTTTGTCCCGACTGTCCTCGGCCATCCCCTCGGCCGCTTCGATCAAATCCAGACCGGCGTCGACCCACAATAGGGCACCCTTGGCGAAGAACGGTTCAAGCTCCTTCCAGGAAATTTCCGCGGTTTCGCCGAGCAGCTTGGCATAGAGGGTGCTAGGTTCTTGCGTCATGGGAACTCACCTGAGGAAAAAATCGGCGCAATCATACCGTCGAGGCTTCCCCAGAAAAACCCAGTTGCAATTGAGGCACCGATTGAAAGTGTCAGGAACGCCAAGGATTGCCCGAGACTCTGGCATTCACCCGCCGCAATTCTGTCTTTTTCTTTCATTTAAGCGACATACCCGGGGTTTGCCCCCAGCAGCTAGCTTTTCAAGCGATCAACCGGCGCTCTACACTGTACCGGTACAGTTGCCAGGCCGCTGCCGGGGGGATATCCGAGATATCTGATCCGGTTCTGTAGCCCACAAGGCCGCTAGAACTATAAAAAATACAACAGTAAGAGTGGAGCACTATGAATAAGGCTACTAAGCAGATTTCCAAACTGTTTGCCGCTATGGTCCTGGCTGGGGTTGCCGGCCATTCGTTCGCAGCTGACACCATCAAGATCGGTATTGCCGGCCCTAAAACCGGCCCTGTGACCCAATACGGCGATATGCAATTCATGGGTGCCAAGCAAGCCATCAAGGACATCAACGCCAAGGGCGGTGTCGACGGCAAAATGCTCGAAGCCAAGGAATACGACGACGCTTGCGACCCTAAACAAGCCGTTGCCGTAGCCAACAAAGTGGTCAACGACGGCGTCAAGTTCGTGGTCGGCCACCTCTGCTCCAGCTCCACTCAACCTGCAACCGACATCTACGAAGACGAAGGCGTGATCATGATCACCCCGGCGGCTACCAGCCCGGAAATCACCGCCCGTGGCTACAAGCTGATCTTCCGTACCATCGGCCTGGACAGCGCCCAGGGCCCTGCGGCCGGCAACTACATCGCCGACCACGTCAAGCCAAAGGCCGTCGCAGTCCTGCACGACAAGCAACAATACGGTGAAGGCATCGCCACTGCGGTCAAGCAGACCCTCGAAGGCAAAGGCATCAAGGTTGCCGTGTTCGAAGGCCTGAACGCCGGCGACAAGGACTTCTCCTCGATTATCCAGAAGCTCAAGCAAGCCAACGTCGACTTCGTCTACTACGGCGGCTACCACCCGGAACTGGGCTTGATCCTGCGCCAGGCCCAGGAAAAAGGCCTGAAAGCCAAGTTCATGGGCCCGGAAGGCGTGGGCAACGACTCCATCTCGCAAATCGCCCAGAAAGCCTCCGAAGGCCTGCTGGTCACCCTGCCGAAATCCTTCGACGCCGACCCTGCGAACAAGGCCATCGTCGACGCACTCAAGGCTGACGGCAAAGACCCAAGCGGTCCGTTCGTGTTCCCGGCCTACTCGGCGGTTGAAATCATCGCTGGCGGCATCGCTGCTGCAAAAAGCGAAGACACCACCAAAGTGGCCGAGGCCATCCACGCGGGTACCTTCAAGACCCCGACCGGCGACCTGAGCTTCGATAAGAACGGCGACCTGAAAGACTTCAAGTTCGTGGTCTACGAATGGCACTTCGGCCAACCAAAAACCGAAGTATCCCCTCAGTAAGCCAGGCGTTACTGGACAACAAGCCCACTGTGCAAGCAGTGGGTTTTGTTTTACGAGGTTTATGGGCCACGCACCCGCGATCCGGGCGCTGGCTCACCTGAAAATCTTAAAACCGTCACCAGCGGTTCGCTGGCAAATGCTTTGTGCAAATGTGCTCACAGAACACAGCACCAGGCTGGAAGATGACTCCACCAGTGAAATGCGTATCGGGTTTTTAGGAGCGCTGTAATGCCTGAGATCTATCATTTTTTCCAACAGCTGGTTAATGGCCTGACCATTGGCAGCACCTATGCCTTGATAGCCATTGGCTACACAATGGTTTACGGCATCATTGGAATGATCAACTTCGCCCACGGCGAGGTGTACATGATTGGCTCCTACGTGGCGTTCATCGCCATTGCCGGGCTGGCCATGATGGGTATCCACTCCCTGCCGCTGTTGATGACTGCCGCGTTCCTTGCGTCAATCGTCGTAACCAGTGCCTACGGCTACAGTATCGAACGCGTTGCATACCGCCCCCTGCGTGGCAGCAACCGCCTGATCCCGTTGATTTCCGCCATCGGCATGTCGATTTTCCTGCAGAACACCGTATTGCTGTCCCAGGACTCCAAGGACAAGTCCATTCCCAACCTGATCCCGGGGAGCTTTTCCTTCGGTCCAGGTGGCGCACAAGAAGTGCTGATTTCCTACATGCAGATCCTGGTCTTCGTCGTCACCCTGGTGGCCATGCTGGGCCTGACCCTGTTCATCTCCCGCTCCCGTCTGGGGCGCGCCTGCCGGGCCTGCGCCGAAGACATCAAGATGGCCAACCTGCTGGGCATCAACACCAACAACATCATTGCCCTGACCTTCGTCATCGGCGCCGCACTGGCCGCCGTCGCTGCCGTGTTGCTGAGCATGCAGTATGGCGTGATCAACCCCAACGCCGGCTTCCTGGTGGGGCTCAAAGCCTTCACTGCGGCGGTCCTCGGCGGTATCGGCAGTATTCCGGGCGCGATGCTCGGCGGGCTGGTGCTGGGTGTGGCCGAAGCGTTTGGTGCCGATATCTTCGGCGACCAGTACAAGGACGTGGTGGCCTTCGGTCTATTGGTTCTGGTGCTGTTATTCCGGCCGACCGGCATCCTGGGCCGTCCGGAGGTTGAGAAAGTATGAGCAGATATCTTAAATCGGCGTTTTTCAGCGCCTTGCTGGTATGGGCCGTGGCCTTTCCGGTACTCGGGCTCAAGTTGAGCATTGTCGGAATCAACCTTGAAGTACACGGCACCGGGCCGGTGACGCTGACCATCATTGCCCTGTGCTCGGTGCTGATGTTCCTGCGGGTGCTGTTCACCCAGCAGGTCGGGGCGCTGCTCAAGTCCAATCGTGGCCCGCTGGTCTCGCCCAAGGTCAGCCAATTCCTGACCCTGCCGCGCACCCAGCGCTACATCATCATCGGCCTGATCGTGGCCGCGTTGATCTGGCCATTCTTCGGCTCCCGTGGTGCGGTGGATATCGCCACCCTGATCCTGATCTACGTGCTGCTGGGCCTGGGCCTGAACATCGTGGTGGGCCTGGCCGGCCTGCTCGACCTGGGTTATGTGGGTTTCTACGCGGTGGGTGCCTACACCTACGCGCTGCTCTCGCATTACCTGGGCTGGAGCTTCTGGATCTGCCTGCCATTGGCCGGCATGGCAGCGGCGACGTTCGGCTTCCTGCTGGGCTTCCCGGTGTTGCGCTTGCGCGGTGACTACCTGGCCATCGTGACCCTGGGTTTTGGTGAGATCATCCGTCTGTTCCTGCGTAACCTCACTGATATCACCGGCGGCCCCAACGGCATCAGCAGCATTCCCAAGCCAACGTTCTTCGGCTTGTCGTTTGATCGCTCCGCTGCCGAGGGCATGCAGACCTTCCACGAGTACTTCGGGATTGCCTACAACCCGGTGAGCAAAGTGGTGTTCCTGTACCTGGTCGCCCTGTTGCTGGCCCTGGCCGCGCTGTTCGTGATCAACCGCCTGCTGCGCATGCCGATCGGGCGTGCCTGGGAAGCGCTGCGTGAAGACGAAATCGCCTGCCGTGCGCTGGGCCTGAACCCGACCATCATCAAGCTCTCCGCCTTCACCCTGGGTGCCGCGTTCGCCGGTTTCGCCGGCAGCTTCTTTGCCGCTCGCCAAGGCCTGGTGACACCGGAGTCGTTCACCTTCATCGAGTCGGCAATCATCCTCGCCATCGTGGTATTGGGTGGCATGGGCTCGCAGTTGGGCGTGATCCTCGCGGCCATCGTGATGATCCTGCTGCCGGAACTGATGCGTGAATTCAGCGAGTACCGCATGTTGATGTTCGGCGCCATGATGGTGCTGATGATGATCTGGCGCCCTCAAGGCCTGCTGCCCATGCAACGTCCACATATGGAGCTGCGCAAATGAGCCGCGAGATCCTGAAAGTCGAAAACCTGAGCATGCGCTTCGGCGGCTTGCTGGCGGTCAATGGCGTCGCCCTGACCGTCAAAGAGAAACAAGTGGTCGCGTTGATCGGCCCCAACGGCGCCGGCAAGACTACGGTGTTCAACTGCCTGACCGGTTTCTACAAGCCGGCCGGTGGCAGCATCCTGCTGGACGGCCAGCCGATCCAGGGCCTGGCCGGTCACCAGATTGCCCGCAAGGGCGTGGTGCGGACCTTCCAGAACGTGCGGTTGTTCAAGGACATGACCGCCGTGGAAAACCTGCTGATCGCCCAGCACCGGCACCTGAACACCAATTTCTTCGCGGGCCTGTTCAAGACCCCGGCGTTTCGCAAGAGCGAGCGCGAGGCCATGGAATACGCCGCGTACTGGCTGGACAAGGTCAACTTGACCGAGTTTGCCAACCGCCCGGCCGGCACCCTGGCCTATGGTCAGCAACGTCGCCTGGAAATCGCCCGCTGCATGATGACCCGCCCGCGGATCCTGATGCTCGACGAACCGGCTGCGGGCCTCAACCCCAAGGAAACCGAAGACCTCAAGGCGTTGATCGGTGTGCTGCGTGAAGAAAACAACGCCACCGTGCTGCTGATCGAACACGACATGAAACTGGTCATGAGCATTTCCGACCATATCGTCGTGATCAACCAGGGCACGCCATTGGCCAACGGGACGCCGGAGCAGATCCGCGACAACCCGCAAGTGATCAAAGCCTATTTGGGGGAAGCGTAAATGCTGCAATTCGAAAACGTTTCCACTTTCTACGGCAAGATCCAGGCCCTGCACGACGTCAACGTGGAAGTGCGCCAGGGCGAAATCGTCACCCTGATCGGCGCCAACGGTGCCGGCAAGTCCACCCTGCTGATGACCCTGTGCGGTTCGCCCCAGGCTCACAGCGGCAGCATCCGCTACATGGGTGAGGAACTGGTGGGCCAGCACTCGGCGGCGATCATGCGCAAGAGCATTGCCGTGGTCCCGGAAGGCCGTCGGGTGTTTGCCCGCCTGACCGTGGAAGAGAACCTGGCCATGGGCGGGTTCTTCACCGACAAGGGCGACTACCAGGAGCAGATGGACAAGGTGCTGCACCTGTTCCCTCGGCTCAAGGAGCGCTTCAGCCAGCGCGGCGGCACCATGTCCGGTGGCGAACAGCAAATGCTTGCCATCGGTCGTGCGCTGATGAGCAAGCCCAAGCTGCTGTTGCTGGACGAGCCTTCCCTGGGCCTGGCGCCGATCATCATCCAGCAGATCTTCGATATCATCGAGCAGCTGCGCAAGGACGGTGTGACGGTGTTCTTGGTGGAGCAGAACGCCAACCAGGCGTTGAAAATTGCCGACCGCGCCTATGTGCTGGAAAACGGCCGGGTGGTGATGCAGGGCAGCGGCGAACAACTGCTGACCGATCCGAAAGTGCGCGAGGCGTACCTGGGCGGCTAAAAACGGTTGCTGGATGAACCGGACCAACATGTGGGAGCGGGCTTGCCCGCGATGGCGGTGTGTCAGTGCTGGATGTATTGGCTGACACGCCTCTATCGCGAGCAAGCCCGCTCCCACATTTGCTTTGTGTGAATCGTAGATTTCGCGCTGTTTTAAAGTTTTCTTCGATCCACCTGTAACGATCCCCTCCCCCCTTTCTCTAGTGGGGTAAGCAAGCACAAACGCTTCCTTACCACCTCACTGCTGGAGAAACACCATGACCGCTACCCCCCGCTCGCTGCCCGTCGCCGCCCTCGCCCTGGCCCTGGGTTCTGCCTTGAGCCTGAGCGCCCTGACCACTGTCGCCCATGCCGACGAGGCGAAAATGGAAAAATGCTTCGGCGTCGCCCTCAAAGGCAAGAACGACTGCGCTGCAGGCGCCGGCACCACCTGTGCGGGCACCTCCAAAACCGACTACCAGGCCAACGCCTGGAAGCTGGTTCCCGAGGGCACCTGCGTGAAGATGGAAAGCAAAACCTCGTCGACCGGTTTTGGTCAACTGGAAGCCTTCAAAGCCAAGTCCTGAACCATTCCCACGCCTGAGTATCGACGATGATTCTTTCATCCTTGCCTGACATCTCCCGGGCTCAGGCACCCGGTCTGCCCCGGCGGGCCGGGCTGGGGCTCAAGAGCGAGCATTTCCAGGAAGTGCTCGCCACCCGGCCCGACATTGGTTTTTTTGAAGTCCACGCCGAAAACTACATGGTGGCCGGTGGGCCTTTTCATCATTACCTGGGATTGATCCGCGAGCAGTACCCGCTGTCGCTGCACGGCGTCGGCCTGTCCATTGGCGGCGAAGGCCCGCTGAGCCAGGAGCACCTTGCACGCCTGGCAGCACTGGTGGCGCGCTATCAACCCCAATCCTTTTCCGAGCACCTGGCCTGGTCAAGCCACGGCCCGGTGTATCTCAACGACTTGCTACCCCTGGCCTATGACGACGCCGCCCTTAAACGCGTGTGCACGCACATTGACCAGGTACAAACCGTGCTCAAGCGGCGCATGTTGCTGGAGAACCCGTCGACCTACCTGCTGTTCCAGTGCTCCACCCTGGACGAAACAGACTTCATCAGCGAAGTCATCCGGCGCACCGGCTGCGGCTTGCTGCTGGACGTAAACAATGTGTATGTGTCCTGCGTCAATCATCAGCAGGATCCGTTGGCCTACCTCGATGCTTTGCCTTTGCACACCGTGGGTGAGATTCATCTGGCCGGCTTTGCCGAAGACACCGACAGCCTGGGTGATCGCCTGCTGATTGACGATCATGGCGCCCCCATCGACAACGCGGTGTGGCAGTTGTATCAGCAAGCCTTACAACGCATCGGACCGGTTGCGACGCTGATTGAGCGCGACAACGATGTGCCAGCCTTCAGTGTGTTGCACGCCGAAGCCCGGCAAGCCGACCAGCATCTACTGACTGCGGCGGTGCACCCATGAACAACCTGCAAAGCCAGTTTGCCCAGGCGCTGCTGGCGCCGTACCAACCATGCCCGGATGGTTTGTTCAGCAGCAATGGCGCCGATCCTGCCAGTCGTTTTGCGGTGTATCGCAACAACGTCCACAGCTCGTTGATCAACGCCCTGGCCGACAGTTATCCCGTGACCCTGCAACTGGTGGGCGATCGATTTTTCCGGGCCATGGCCGGGATGTATGTCCAGGCGTATCCACCCACCAACCCGCTGCTCAACGAGTACGGCAGTGACTTGGCCGACTTTATCCAGGGCTTCGCCCCTGCCGCCAGTGTCCCGTACCTGGCTGACGTCGCGCGGCTGGAGCGCTTGCGGATCAACGCCTATCACGCTGCCGACGCACCCGTCGCCGACTCGCAGGCCGTCATAAACCAGCTGCAACAGTTGCCTAGCCTGGGCAACGTGCGCCTGCAATTGCATCCATCCGTTACCACCCTGCAATCGAACTACGCCGTGGTGGCGTTATGGGCCGCGCATCAAACCAGCGACACCGTCGCCAGACTCGACCCGTGGCACGGGCAATGCGCACTGATCCTGCGCAATGGCCTGGAGGTGGAGGTGTTTTGCATCGACAGCGGCTGCGTGGCGTTTATCAACAGCCTGAACAACCAATGGCCCCTGGAAATGGCGATGGCGTACGCCCTCGACGCAGCCACTGAATTTGACCTGCACCAATGCCTGGGACTGCTGATCAGCCACCGCGCCATCACCCATATCAAGGTACAACCATGAACACTGCCGCCCCGTGCCTGATGTCCCGCGTCATTCAGGCCTTTGAAAAAATCCCCTACAGCCTGATCGCCCTTGTCGCACGTTTTTCCATTGCGGCGGTGTTCTGGAAGTCCGGCCAGACCAAGGTCGAGGGCTTGGCCATCGACCTGGTCGATGGCACCTTCGAACTGGGTATGCCACACCTGGCAAGCTCCACTGTGCCGTTGTTTCAAAGTGAATATCGGATACCGTTTGTGCCAGCTGAAGCAGCCGCGTACATGGCCACGTGCGCCGAGCACTTTTTTCCGGTCCTGATTCTGCTGGGGCTTGCCACGCGTCTTTCAGCCTTGGCGTTACTGGGCATGACCCTGGTGATCCAGCTGTTTGTCTACCCGGATGCCTACCCGACCCACGGCACCTGGATCGCGTTGCTACTGGTGCTGATGGCCAAGGGGCCAGGACGCGTGTCCATTGATCACTGGATCGCACGGCACTGGCGTTAAAGCCGGTCCAACGCCTCGCCGTTGCGCTTGAACCAGCCCACCAGATAATCGGCCAGCACTTGGGTACGGCGTGGCAGCCCGCCCTGATAGGGGTGGACCAGGTACATCGGCATACTGCGGGTCTGATAATCGCGCAGGATCCAGCGTAGTCGGCCGTCAGCCAATTCCATCTGCAACAGGTAGGACGGCAGCCGCGCGACACCCGCGCCAACCAGCGCGGCTTTTTTCAGCAGGTTGTAGTGGTTGGAGGCAAAGGTGCCATCCACCCGCACTCGCAACAACTCGTGTTGCTGGTGATACAGCCACTCCTCGCGACCGCTGTAGTGGCTGTTGAGCAAGCAACGGTGGCCAACCAGGTCAGCCGGCACCAGCGGTTCACCATTTTGCTCCAGGTAGGCCGGGCTGGCGCAGGTCATTTCATGCCAGGCCAGCAGAGGCTTGGCGACCAGGCGCTCATCATTGGCAACCTCTGAGCGCACTGCCAGGTCAAACCCATCCCTGGCCAGGTCGCGATAGCTATTGTTGAGGTCCAACTCGATCTGGACTTGTGGATACTGCCTGGAAAAATCCAACAGCAGGCCGTCGAAAAACGTTTCGCCCAAGGACACCGGAACCGTCATACGCACGGGCCCGGCCAAATCATCCTTGAGCCGCGCCAATGCCTGTCGGGCACGCTCGACCTGGACCACCAGCCCCTGGGCCTGAGGCAACAATGCCGCACCCGCCGCCGTCAGGCTGAGGCGGCGGGTGGTGCGGTGCAGCAACACCACCGAGTATTGCGCCTCCAACTGGCTGATGCGTTTGGACAACTGCCCCTTGCTGCATCCCAGTTGCTGGGCGGCCAGGGTAAAGCTGCCGGCCTCGATCAATACCGCAAACGCCGCCAGATCATCCATCTCGCTCATGGATTGTTTCCACTTGAAAACCAAAGGTTGCCTATTAGTGCGCTTATCAGCAGAAAAAACCACTCTAGACTCAAGGCTCACCTAAACCCCTTGAGGAACCACACCATGAAAATCCTGTTGATCGGCGCCAGCGGCACTGTGGGCTCGGCGGTCAAGGCTGAACTGTCCCAGCGCCATGAAGTGATCAGCATCGGGCGCAAGAGCGGCGACTTTCAGGTCGACATCAGCGACAGCGCCTCGATCCGCCGACTGTTTGTACAAACCGGCCAGTTCGATGCCTTGGTGTGCGCCGCCGGCAGCGTCAACTTCGTGCCCCTGGGGGATATGGAGGCCAGCCATTTCGACCTCGGCCTGCAAGACAAGCTGATGGGTCAGGTCAATCTGTTGCTGATCGGCCGCGAGTTTGCCAACGACGGTGCGTCGTTCACCTTTACCAGCGGCATTCTCAACCGCGACCCAATCCGCACAGGCGCCTCGGCGGCACTGGTCAATGGTGCCATCGATGCCTTCGTCAAAGCGGCGGCGATTGAACTGCCACGGGGCCTGCGGATCAACTCGGTCAGCCCGACCGTGTTGGTGGAAGCCATGGGCAGCTATGCGCCTTACTTCAGGGGTTTTAAGCCGGTTCCGGCGACGGAAGTGGCTTTGGCCTACGCCAAGAGTGTGGAAGGTTTACAGACCGGACAGACCTACATCGTCGGTTGATCACTTGAGCAGCGACGGCATCATCTCTAACAACTGGTTGCGGGGGATGGAGAACCTCAGGCCCGGACCGTAGAGCACACCTTGGACCGTCGCCGTATTGAGCTGCCGGCCATTGAGGTACAGGGTCATCTGCTTATGCATGGCCGCCTGGGTCAGCGCTTTCGTGCGCTCCCTGGCTTCCGGCGTCAGCGTCACGTCGACCTCGATAAACTCGGGTTGGAGGGCGCCGGCTCTTTTCAGGGTCAAGGTCATATCGGAGAAGTCGGTCTGTGAGGTGTAGAACAGCTTGGCCGGCACCTCGGCCCAGGCCAGGGGTGCCACGCAGGCCAGGGCGAAAAGGGTCCATCGAATGTTCATATGAATGCGCCTTTCGAAAAACTTAAACTTGGCATAAGGCTTCCGTAACATCCACGGAAAAGGCTTAATTTCAGGCTCCGTTAAAATGCTGCAACCTAATCGCCCATCACCGGCTTGTGATGCAGCGCCAGCCTGCGTAACGTGGCGGCACTTATCAGGAGACCCGATAATGCTTGCCGCCCGTACCCTTGCTCTGTTTGCCCTGTTGCCCCTGCTCACCGCCTGCCAGTTGTTCGACCGCGATGCGGCCAAGCCGTCCATGACGGGCCTGACTCGCATGCAGGGCGAATTGACCGCAGTGGGCGACAAATTGCTGTTCCAGCCCTGCCATGATCAGCGCAACTATGTGGTCAACGACACCGGCGGCACCAGCATCCTCCAGGAAGCTGCGTCCCTGGCCGGCCAGCAAGGGGCCTTGTTTGCCGACCTGCGCGGCAAGTTCTCCGGAGTCGCCAGCGGCACCCAGGGCCAGGTGGACCTGCAGCAACTGTACCGCGTCGAACGTTCGACCTCGGCCTGCGACGACCCGGACTTCAAGCGCATGATCCTGCGCGCCAATGGCCACAAGCCGGCGTGGGCATTGAACGTCACCAATAAGGGCATGGTCTTGCAACGCGAGGGGCAGCCACCGTTGCCGGTGCCTTATGTCGAAGAACAACTGGGCGACGGCCGCTTCAACCTCACCACCGAAGCCAACGGCCAGCAGATTGAACTGTGGGTCGCGCCCCAACGCTGCATCGATAGCGTCAGTGGCAGCCTGCAGCATATGAGCGCCGAACTTCGGATCAACGGTCAGGTGCAGCGTGGCTGCGCGGCGTTTGGCGGCTCGCGAGACGACTGATTCAGCCCTGCGCTGTTTTAGCATGACGGGAAACCGCCGTTGGGGCTTATAATCGCCGGTTTGCAAAACCGCCGGCCCTACCAAACGCCGCATACCGGATCCTGTCATGCTACGAATCACCGAACTCAAGCTGCCCATCGACCATCCCGAAGAAGACCTGCGGCCTGCCATTGTGCAGCGCCTGGGCATCGCCAGTGATGATCTGCTCGATTTCACCCTGTTCAAACGCAGCTATGATGCGCGCAAGAAGTCGTCGGAGCTGTGTTTCATCTACACCGTAGACCTTGAGGTCAAGGGCGAGGCCGCCCTGCTGCTCAAGTTCGCTGACGACCGCAATATCAATGCCGCCCCCGATGTCAGCTACAAGGTCGTCGGCCAGGCACCGGCCGACCTGAGCGAGCGGCCGATTGTGGTCGGCTTCGGCCCTTGCGGGATCTTTGCCGGGTTGTTGCTGGCGCAAATGGGCTTCAAGCCGATCATCCTCGAGCGCGGCCGCGAAGTGCGCCAGCGCACCAAGGACACCTGGGGCCTGTGGCGCAAAAGCGTACTCAACCCCGAGTCCAACGTGCAGTTCGGCGAGGGCGGTGCCGGGACCTTTTCCGACGGCAAGCTCTACAGCCAGATCAAGGACCCGAAATTTCACGGGCGCAAGGTCCTGCACGAGTTCGTCAAAGCCGGCGCGCCAGACGAGATCCTCTACGTCAGCAAACCGCACATCGGTACCTTCCGCCTGACCGGCGTGGTGGAAAACATGCGCCAGCAGATCATCGCCCTGGGCGGTGAAGTGCGTTTTGAACAGCGGGTCACCGACGTGCTGATCGAAGATGGCCAGTTGAATGGCGTGGTGGTCGCGGGTGGCGAGCAGATCCTTTCCAAGCATGTGATCCTCGCCCTCGGCCACAGCGCCCGCGACACTTTCCGCATGCTCCACGGCCGTGGCGTGTACATGGAAGCCAAGCCGTTTTCGGTGGGTTTCCGTATCGAACATCCGCAGTCGCTGATCGACGCCGCACGCCTGGGCAAATATGCCGGGCACCCGAAACTGGGCGCAGCCGACTACAAGCTGGTGCACCACGCCAAGAACGGCCGTTCGGTGTACAGCTTCTGCATGTGCCCAGGCGGCACAGTGGTGGCGGCCACCTCCGAGCCGAATCGGGTCGTGACCAATGGCATGAGCCAGTATTCGCGTAACGAACGCAATGCCAACTCCGGGATCGTGGTGGGTATCACGCCGGAAGTGGACTACCCGGGCGGCCCGCTGGCCGGGATCGAGTTGCAGGAGCGCCTGGAGTCCCACGCGTTCATCCTCGGCGGCAGCAACTACGAAGCACCGGCGCAACTGGTGGGTGATTTCATCGCCGGCAAGCCGTCCACGGCTATTGGTAGCGTGGAACCTTCCTACAAGCCAGGCGTAGCCCTGGGCGACTTGGCCCTGGCCTTGCCAGACTTCGCCATCGAGGCCATCCGCGAAGCGTTGCCGGCCTTTGAGAAGCAGATCAAGGGTTACTCGTTGCATGACGCGGTATTGACCGGGATCGAGACCCGCACTTCATCGCCGCTGCGGATCACCCGCGACGCGTCGATGCAGAGCTTGAATGTCAAAGGCCTGTTCCCGGCCGGCGAAGGTGCTGGCTATGCCGGTGGGATCCTGTCGGCCGGCGTTGACGGGATTCGGATTGCCGAAGCCGTGGCGCGCAACATCCTCGGGATCGAAGCCTGAGCAAACGCCCTCCACTGTGGGAGCGGGCAAGCCCGGCTCCCACAGTGATCATCATGCGCCAGACGGTTTAGATATTGGCGCGCAGAATACTGTCCGGCAACGGCTCGCCCCGCTCGACACTGGCGGCAACCGCGTCGATCAACTCTTCCAGTTCATACCCCTGCCCGACCAGCCACGCATCGTCGTAGTAGGTCGTGGCATAACGCTCGCCACCGTCACACAGAATCGCCACGATAGACCCGGACTCCCCTGCCGCCTGCATCTGCTGCGCGGCAACCAGCGCGCCGATCAGGTTGGTGCCGCTGGAACCCCCGACCCGCCGGCCCAAGCGTTGCGCCAGGTAATGCATGGCCGCCAGCGACAAGGCATCCGGCACCTTGACCATCGCATCGATCACCTTGGGCAGGAACGATGCCTCCACCCGCGGCCGGCCGATGCCCTCGATCCGTGAACCGCAGTCCAGGCGCAAACTGGCGTCACCGCTCTGGTAATACTCGAAGAACACCGAACGCTCGGCATCGGCACACAAGACTCGGGTGCAATGCTGGCGATAACGCACATAGCGCCCCAGGGTCGCCGTGGTCCCGCCGGTACCCGGGCTGGAAATCAGCCAGCTCGGCTCTGGATGGCGCTCGAAGCGCAGTTGCTGGAAGATCGATTCGGCAATGTTGTTATTCGCCCGCCAGTCCGTCGCGCGTTCGGCATAGGTGAACTGATCCATGAAGTGCCCGCCACTTTCCTGCGCCAGGCGCTCGGATTCGGCGTAGATCTGCGTGGGATCCTGCACCAGGTGGCTCTTGCCACCGTAGAAGGCGATCTGCGCAATTTTCTCCTGGGACGTGGTGGCCGGCATCACCGCAATGAACGGCAGGCCCAGCAAACGCGCGAAGTACGCCTCGGAGATCGCCGTCGAGCCACTGGAGGCTTCGATCACTGGCGCGCCGGGCTTGAGCCAACCGTTGCACAGCGCATACAGGAACAGGGAGCGAGCCAGCCGGTGCTTGAGGCTGCCGGTGGGGTGGCTGGACTCATCCTTGAAATACAACTCGATCCCCGGCAAGCCCGGTAAAGGCAGCGGGATCAGGTGGGTGTCGGCGCTGCGCTGGAAGTCCGCCTCAATAATGCGGATGGCCTCTCGGGCCCACGGACGATGGTCGCTCATGCTCAAGTTCCATTTGGTTTTCAGGCTGAATGTTAGGGTCTTTCCTACACTGCACACAGATACAGTCATGACTCAATTCGACACACAATTGCTAGTCTTTGACGCAAGCCCTACCACGACGCTTTTATATAACAAAAAAGAATATAACTTTTGTTTTAACAACTAACAGTACGGGTTAGGGTACGCCCCTATTGAACTTTGATTGGAGAGCATCCCTTGCCTCTGCGTAGCACGTTTACCCGTTTCTTCCAGCTTGAAGCGGCCAGCGGCCTGTTACTGATCGCTGCAGCCGCCTTGGCGCTGATCATCAACAACTCGCCGCTGTCCCATCTCTACAACAGCTTTCTTGACGTGCCCGTCGCCGTACAAATCGGCGCCCTGCAAATCGCCAAGCCGTCGCTGCTATGGATCAACGACGGCCTGATGGCCCTGTTCTTCCTGCTGATCGGTCTGGAGGTCAAGCGCGAGTTGCTCGATGGCCACTTGTCCAAGCCTTCCCAGGTCGTGCTGCCAGGCGCTGCAGCCATCGGCGGCATGGTGGTGCCGGCGCTGATCTACTGGGCGCTGAATAAGGATAACCCGGCAGCGCTGGGCGGCTGGGCCATCCCGATGGCCACCGATATCGCCTTTGCCCTTGGCGTGTTGGCCCTGCTGGGCAAGCGTGTACCGGTGTCACTGAAGCTGTTCCTGATGACCCTGGCGATCATCGATGACTTGGGCGCCATCATCGTCATCGCGATTTTCTATTCCAGCGAACTGTCCACCGCGTCGCTGGCAGGGGCAGGTGCCTGCCTTGTCGCGCTGATAGCCATGAACCGCCTGGGCGTGGTCAAGCTCGGGCCGTACCTGATCATCGGCCTGATCCTGTGGGTCTGCGTGCTCAAGAGTGGGGTTCATGCCACCCTGGCTGGCGTCACCCTGGCGTTCTGCATTCCGCTGCGCACCAAGAACGCCGAACCCTCGCCCCTGCTGGGCCTGGAACACGCGCTGCACCCATGGGTGGCCTACGGCATCCTGCCGCTGTTCGCGTTTGCCAACGCCGGCGTGTCGCTGGCCGGGGTCAACCTGGAGAGCTTTACCCACCATGTGCCAATGGGTATCGCGGCCGGCCTGCTGGTGGGCAAGACGGTCGGTGTGTTTGGGCTGACCTGGCTCGCGGTGAAAACCGGGCTGGCTGCCCTGCCGACCGGCGCCAATTGGGGCCAGGTCATGGGCGTGGCCATCCTGTGCGGTATCGGCTTCACCATGAGCCTGTTTGTCGGCTCGCTGGCGTTCGTGCCGGGCAGTAGCGAATACGCCGGGATGGACCGGATGGGTATTCTCACGGGCTCGATCCTGGCGGCATTGATTGGTTATGCAGTGACGGCGATGGCCAGTCGTAAGCAAGCGGCTACCAGCGCTTAACGCGCTGGCACGCTCAACTTAGCACCCAATAAAAAACCCCGCCCGGTCACCCGGTCGGGGTTTTTCTTTGACCGCCGGCCCCTTAACGGGTAACGCGGCTGGTACCGTCTACAGTCATGATGCGCACACGGTCACCAATGCGGAAGATCTCGTTTTCCTGCACGGCCTGGACGTAGGCGCGCATGCTGCCGTCGTCTTCGCGCACGGTGATTTCCACGCCCTGGGTGCGGGTCAGGCCTTCTTCGGTGGCCGAGCCCAGCAGGCCGCCGGCCACGGCACCGATAACAGCCGTCACGATGCTGCCACGGCCGCCACCGATGGCGCTACCGCCAACACCGCCGATGACTGCGCCTGCTGCGCCGCCGATTGGGGTCTTGGTGCCTTCGATCTTGACCGGACGCAGGGATTCAATGGTGCCCATGCGCACGCTCTGCACACGACGTGCTTCGTCACGGGAGTACGAGTCGCCGGTCAGACTGGAGGCGCAGCCACCCAGCAGCAACGACATGGTGGTAAAGCAGGCAACCAGCAAAACAGACTTACGCATAGCATCAACTCCATAGGACATATCTTAATTAGACTCCGCTGCTTGACGCCTGTCACGGCAAGGCCCGGAGAAAATTGCTTTCATTCAGCCCCAGTACAGACAGGCTGTACCGCGAAAATCGACGAACGGTAGCAACCGCATCCAGACAAGGAGTTTCATGGACTACTTCATCATTGTAGCTACCACCGCCGCCGGCCTGTATTTCCACTGGTGGCTGTACCGGCGAATCAAGCGCTGGGTGGACCGCGACCTGGCGCTGTCCCTGGCTGGAGACGATCAGCACAAGCGCATCTTTATGCTGCAACAGTTGGACCGCGCCAAGGCTGAGAAGGTCAAGCGTAAGGATTTGCCGCAGTGGCTGCAGGACGCAGCACGGCAATACACACCACAAGCCCCGGAGTAGAGACCTCGGCAAGAACACCAAGATCAAAGGTGAGAGCTGTCGAGCTCTGGCGAGGCTGCGATAGGGGGTGTATCAGATAACCTGAAGTGGGCAGTGCCGCCATCATCGCAGCCTTGCCCGGGCTCGGGTGCTTAAAGGTCCCTCAGGGCGCAAGTCGCTCGCGGGTCCAGTCGGCACCCTGCAAACGATAGTTCAAGCGATCATGCAAGCGGCTCGCCCGACCCTGCCAGAACTCGATGCGCTCGGGCAGCAGGCGATAACCACCCCAGTGTTGCGGACAATCCGGTTGGGTCTCGCTGAAACGCTGCTCGGTCAGCGTGAGCAAATCCTGCAATTGCTGGCGATCACGGATCACCTGGCTTTGCGGGGAAGCCCAGGCGCCGATGCGGCTACCCAGGGGACGCACCTGATAATAGGCGTCCGACTCCTCGGGCGTGACCTTGACCACCCTCCCCTCGATACGCACCTGGCGCTCCAGGGTCGGCCAGAAGAAGGTCATGGCAGCAAACGGGCGGGCTGCCAATTGCTGGCCCTTGGCACTCTGGTAGTTGGTGAAGAAGGTAAAGCCCTGGGCATCCAGCCCCTTGAGCAGCAAGACGCGGCAGTGAGGCCGGCCCTCCTGGTCCACGGTCGCCAGGGTCATGGCATTGGCCTCCACCGGTGGCTGCTCGGTCTTGACCGCATCGTTGAACCACTGGTGGAACAAGGCAAACGGCTCGTCCGGGGCCTGGGCCTCGCTCAAACCGTCCCGTGTGTAGTCACGGCGCATATCAGCCAGTGCCTGGGTCATGCGGCTTTATCCTTCTCGCTCAACTGCTCAGTTTTTTGCCTGGTCGTTTGCCGCTACTTTTTTCGCTGGCGTTGCATCCTTGGCGGCAGCTGGCTTTTTGGCAGCCGGCTTGGCGGCGGCTTTCTTCGCGGCTGGCTTGGCGGCGGCCTTCTTGGCAGGTGCTTTCTTGGCGGCAACGGCTTTCTTGGCGACCGGTGCTGGGGCAACAACGTCCTGTACCGCAACCAGCTCAGGCTTCGGTGGGTTTGGCGAGTTGTACTTGCTCAGCAGTGCCAGCATGGTAGTGCGCTGGGTGAACATGATCTCCATGCGACGGTTCAAGGCACGGCCCTGGGTGCTGTCGTTGGCGGCGCGGGGCATCAGGTCACCCATGCCACGCAGCATCAGGCGGTCCTGCTTCAGGCCGCTGAGGCTGAAGATCGAGGCAATGGACTGCGCACGCTCCTTGGTCAGCGGCTGGTTCTGCACGGTATCGATGTGACCCAGGACGAGCACGGCAGTCTTCGGATCCTTTTCAACGGCCTTGGCGACACGGGTGAACGGGCCCAGGGTCACTGGCAACAACATTGCAGGGCGTTTCGGGTTGTACGAACCATCGACCGGGGCAATCACCACCAGCACGTTGTCGCGACGTTCCAGTTGCAGGTTGCTGTCCTTGATCGCGGCACGCAGGCGCGGCTCGTAGTCGTCCAGCCAGGCCTGGGTGATTTTCGGGTCGGGCATCGGGATGTTGGTCACATCGACTTTGCTCAGCGGTTTTGGCTTGCTTTCAAACGGCCACCACCATTTGGTATCGCTTTCAGTCTTGGCGACCACCGGGGCAGCAGCCGCGGCTGGCGTTGCCGCCTGCAGATCGGCCTTGAGGTCTGCCTTGGCATCAGCCGCCTTGGCATCGGCCTTGGCGGTAACATCCTTGGTCGCCGACTTGTCGAACCCGAATGACCACCAATGCTCGCCAGACGCATCATTTTGTGGAGTTTGTGCACAGCCAGTAATAGTGAGGCAGAGCGCCAGTGCCAAGGACTTGTTCGATAACATGAGATATCCACAAAATGAGAAAACACAGGGGTCTGGATGACCCGTTAAACAGACGCTTCACGAAGTTTAAAGTAACAATACTTTTCAAGCGCCTTTTGTAGGTGCCTTTTTAACAAAAAAACGCCAGACAGCAAGCTATTTACAGACAACCGGCCAATATTCTTACCAACTTTTGCGCGCGCGGGTCCATAAGTACATACGGCCCCAGAGTATTGGTCACGAAACCAAATGCTACATCATGTTCCGGATCGGCAAAGCCCACCGAGCCACCGGCCCCGGGATGCCCAAATGCACGTGGGCCAAGGCCGAAGCTCGCATTGGGCACATCTGGCTGGTCCAACATGCAGCCCAGGCCAAAACGGGTTTGCGTCAATAAGGTTTTATCCGGCCCGATACTGTGCTCGCGGGTCAGTTGTTCAAGCATCTCGGCTTCCAACAAACTTCCATCCAACAAACCACTATAAAACCCGGCCAAACTGCGCGCATTGCCATGCCCATTTGCCGCCGGCTGCTGCATACGACGCCACTCGGGTTTATTAGTGCTGGTTAGTATAGAGGGCGGATTGGTAAACGCCCGGGTAGTCATTGCCGCAGGTTCGCGCAGGGTGACCTGTAATAGCCTCTGGGCTGCCTCATCCCCCATGTTGCCTTTGCTCCGGGCAATGTGGGCGACGCGATAGAACTCTGCGTCGGCCAACCCGACATGGAAGTCCAGGCCCAACGGGCGGGCAACCCGGGCCACAATCGACTCCCCCGGCCCACGCCCATCGGCGCGACGCAGCAGTTCACCGACCAGCCAGCCATAGGTGATGGCGGCGTAGCCATGGCCCTCGCCGGGTGTCCACCAGGGAGCCTCGGCGGCCAGGGCAGCGGTCATCAAGGGCCAGTCATACAGGGCCTCGGCGGGCAAAATTTCACGCAGCGCTGGCAGCCCGGCCTTGTGGCAAAGCAGCTGGCGCAGGGTGATGTTTTCCTTGCCTGCCGCAGCGAACTCCGGCCAGTAGTTGGCAACCGGGGCGTCCAACTGCAATTTGCCTTCGGCAACCAGTTGCAGGGCGGTGACGGCGGTGAAGGTCTTGGTGCAGGAGAACAGGTTGGCAATAGTGTCGCTATGCCAGGCCTCGGCACCGTCCTTGTCGGCAGTGCCGGCCCACAGGTCGAGGACGGTTTCGCCGCCAATCTGCACACACAGCGCCGCACCACGCTCCTGAGGGTCGTCAAACAGTGCGCCGAAGGCTTCACGCACTGCTTCGAATTGAAGCTCGTAATGACCCTGAATCTGCACCTGCATCCCCCTCGGAAAAGACCTGCGTTAAATGGCGCCCATTGTTCCAGTCATTACGGGGTTTGGGAACCCGTTGCCGCGTGGGCGACCTTGGCCTTTTCGGCTTCCCGACCCAACTGCTGGATCGCCGCCAGATTGCTTTTACGCACACTGTCGACGAAGCCCTGGAACGGCACATCGGTGATTCCCACCAGGCCGAAATGGCCATTTTCACCGTCCAGCAAACGCCCGGTCACCGGCTGGTCAAGGTACTGGAACCAGTGCACACCGACAATCGACGGCTCGGCCATGGCCTGCTTGAGGAAGGTCGCATAGGCCGGGCCGCGCGCCTCTTCCCTGGCCAATGGCGTCAAGCCGCCCCAGAACGGGCCACGGTCGGCCGAGCCGACGTTGAACTCGCTGATCAGTACCGGCTTGTCCAGCGCGCGCAGGGCGGCGAAGTCATGACCGTCCTGGGGCTTGAGGGTGTACATGTTGAAGCTCAGCACATCGCAATACTGGGCGCAGGACGCCACGGCTTCCGGCGTGCTGACCGCATAGCGGCCACCCAGCAGCAACTGGTTGGGCGCGTGCCATTTCAGCGCATCGGAGATGGTCTTGAAGTAGGCGTCGGCGAAAGTCTTCTGGAAATACTGGAAATCAGCCTCGATTTCCGGATGTTCGGGGTTGGGAACCGGCGGCTCGAAGCCTGGATCTTCCATCAACTCCCAGCCAGCCAGGTGAATGCCCCAGGCTTTGGACAGGCCGTCTTCGTTGCGATATTTATCGCGCAGTTGCTTGAGGAACGCACGTTTGGCCGGCACATCGGTAGTCATGCGCAGGGTGCCGTAGGCCAGGGCATAACGGGATTTTGCATCATTGCCAGGACCGGCCCATGCCAGTTCGTTATCGGCAAAGAAGCCGATCAACCAGGGATCGTCGCGATGGTCACGGGTGGCAATCGCCACGGCCCGCTCGGTGGCCATGGCAAAGCGCGGGTCGAAGGGATCGGGCATGCCGCCCCACCAGTCGATCCCGGTGCTGATACTGGTGTAGTCGCCAATGATCGACAGCGCCAAGGTGTAAGGCACGCGATCTGCGCCAACCAGCTGCGGGGCGCTCCAGTTGCCGACGGTATTGAAACCCCAGGCCTGCAGGCGGTCCAGGGTGTGGCCGACCCAGCGCGCCTGGTCGAAACCTTCGGAGCCATATGTGCGTTGCAGATTGGCCCCGTAGAAATCGTACCAGCGCCCCACATTGAAGCCGCGCCCGACATCCGCGCCATTGCCGCCACGGTTATCGCCACTGCCATAATATTTGTCGAAGGGCTCACCCGCCTTGGGCAGTGCGCCAAACATCCACTCGCGCCCGGCGACATAGGTCTGGCTGTTGGCCGGGCTCACGGTGTTGACGCCCAGGGAGTAGAACGGATGCCCCAGCGGAGTCACCAGGTACCAGCGCCCGTCGCGCTTTTCGGTGCGAAAGAAACCGCTGGCGTCAAAGGCCGGGCCCTTGGTCCAGCCGCCAAACTTGTCCAAATCGGCCTTGTCACGCTCCGCGAGCCAGCCCTTGAGCAGTTGCTGCTCCTTGGCGGCCGCAGCCTTGAGTTGCTCGTCGCTGCTGACTTTTTCCGGCCAGCGCGCGCGGGTGGACTGCCCATAGGCATCCACCAGCTCACTGTAGGCGGCCTTGAGCACCGGTTCGCTGTCCTGCACGCCAAAGCGCTCCAGCAGGATGCTTTGCGGCGCGACCGGCTGGATCATCGACAAAGTGACCGAGACCACCTGGCTGCTGTCGATTTCCCCAGCGCTGGCGGCCAGCATCACACGCTGCCCGTCCACGGTGATCGGCATCGGCGGCCCGGCCTTCATGCCCTGGCTCAAGGGCGAATTGGCTTGCAGCGGCACCAGCAGGGTTTGCGCAGGCCCCGCCGGCAAATCGATACGACTGACCAGGGTCTTGCCGTCGCTGCTCTGCACCTTGACATACAAGGTCAGCGCCCAGTCCATCGCACTCTGGATGCGCAGACTCATGGCAGTCGATTGCGACCAGTCCCACACCCCGCTCTGCGGGCTGAGCACCAGGCTCGGCTGTGCCGCCGGGTTGAAGGTGATGCGGCGCAGCACCTCGCCTTCCGGGGTCTGTTCGGCGTTGTATTGCGGCAAGCTGGCGTCCTGGGTCGCCACCTTGACCACATCGGCCGGCCGGACAAAGTTGAACAGCGTCTGTTGCCCGGCCGGCGCGGCCAGCAATGGCGCGGCGAACAACAAGGCAAAAAGAGCAGGCAGCGTGCGGATCATACGAACAAGGTTCTCCCAATCGGCCGGTGAATGGCCTGATGACATACATGAGATAGACCACGAAGTGGGCGAATTCGCCCACTGTGGATTAAGAAATTTCGCGCCGGAAAGGCGGCAAGGCATTCAGGATAGCCTTGCCATAGCGCTGGGTGACCAGACGGCGGTCGAGCAAGGTGATGGTGCCCCGGTCTTCTTCGGTACGCAGCAAGCGGCCACAAGCCTGGACCAGCTTCAACGAGGCGTCCGGCACCGAGATCTCCATGAACGGATTGCCGCCCCGGGCTTCGATCCATTCGGCCAGCGCCGCCTCGACCGGATCGTCCGGCACCGAGAACGGGATCTTCGCGATCACCACGTGTTCACAGTAGGCGCCGGGCAAGTCGACACCTTCGGCAAAGCTCGCCAGGCCGAACAACACGCTGGAGTCCCCGCCATCGACCCGTGCCTTGTGCTTGTTCAGGGTTTCCTGTTTCGACAGGTTGCCCTGGATAAACACCTGCTTGCGCCAGTCGCGGTCGAGGCCGTCGAACACGTCCTGCATCTGCTTGCGTGACGAAAACAGCACCAGGGTGCCCTTGGAACCTTCCACCAGCGATGGCAGGTCACGAATGATTGCTGCGGTGTGCGCCGGCGCGTCCCGTGGGTCGGCCTTGAGGTCCGGCACCCGCAGCACGCCGGCGTCGGCATGGTGGAACGGGCTGGGGACCACGGCGGTGACGGCTTTTTTCGGCAGGCCGGCGCGCATGCGGAACCGGTCGAAGGTGCCCAGGGCGGTCAGGGTGGCCGAAGTCACCAGGGCGCCGTAGGCCACGTTCCACAGGTTGCGTCGGAGCATTTCTGCGGCGAGGATCGGGCTGGCGTTGACCTCGATATCGAACAGCGCGCCGCTCTCCGACAGCGTCAGCCAGCGGGCCATGGGCGGGTTATCTTCCGGGTCTTCAACGGTGAAGGCGGTCCATAACTCCCAGTTGCCCTGGGCGCGGGACAGCAGGCTGCCAAACAACGGATACCACTCTTCGGCCTGGTTGCTGGCGATGCCGATATTGACCTCGCCATCCATGCCTTCCTTGAGCAGGTCGGTCAGGCGCGTGAACAGATCGGTGAGGCGTGAGAAGCCCTTCTTCAGCTCCACGCCCATCTCGCGCATATGCTCGGGGATCAGGCCGCCGACAAAACGATGGCGCGGCCGTTCGCGGCCTTCGACGTCTTCGCCAGGCTTGAAGTCCGCCACCTGCTCGCAGGCGCTGAACATGAACTGTTGCTGGGTCTTGATCTCCCGCGCCAGCTCCGGCACCTGTTCGATCAGCTTGCCCAGGTCGCCCGGCAGCGGATGCTGGGCCAGCAGCTTGGTGAGGTTCTTGGCGGTGGTTTCCAGCCAGTCGGCAGTGGAACGCAGGCGCGTGTAGTGGGCAAAGTGGCCGATGGCCTTGTCCGGCAAGTGGTGGCCTTCGTCGAACACGTACAGGGTGTCACGCGGGTCCGGCAGCACGGCGCCGCCGCCCAGGGCCAGGTCGGCGAGGACCATGTCGTGGTTGGTGACGATCACGTCGACCTTGCCCATGCCTTCGCGGGCCTTGTAGAAGGCGCACTGGCCGAAGTTGGGGCAATGCCGGTTGGTGCACTGGCTGTGATCGGTGGTCAGGCGCGCCCAGTCGGCGTCTTCCAGGGCGTTGGGCCAGCTGTCGCGGTCACCATCCCACTTATTACCGGCCAGCTTTTCGATCATGCTGGTAAACAGCTTCTGGCTGGCCTCATCGACTTCGATCTTGAAGCCTTCTTCTTCGAACAGCGAGGCCGTGGCGGTTTGCGCGTGGCCTTCCTGCAGCAGCACATCCAGCTTGGACAGGCACATATAGCGGCCACGGCCCTTGGCCAGGGCGAAGGTGAAGCTCAGGCCGCTGTTGCGCATCAGGTCCGGCAGGTCTTTGTAGACGATCTGCTCTTGCAGGGCCACGGTGGCGGTGGCAATCACCAGGCGCTTGCCGGCGGCCTTGGCAGTCGGAATCGCCGCCAGGCTGTAGGCCACGGTCTTGCCAGTACCGGTGCCGGCCTCGACGGCCACGACCGCAGGGTCGCCACTGCGCCGGCCTTCATCGTCGGTGTCGATATCCCCGAGGACCTTGGCCACTTCGGCGATCATCAGGCGCTGGCCGTAGCGCGGTTTCAAGCTCTTGGCTTCGAGAAAACGCGAGTAGGCGCCCTGGATCGTGGTTTTGAGTTCAGTGCTGATCATGGATAGTCGGGCGCAAAAAACGCTGGATAAATTTTCAGTGGTTCGGATCGGCCGCTATCATACCCCGCTAATTAATCCCGCGCAGAACGGAGTACCTCAATGACCGTGTTTAGCCTTGCCTACACCCTGCATGTATTGGCCGCCCTGGTCTGGGTCGGTGGTATGTTTTTCGCCTGGATGATCCTGCGCCCAGCCGCTGTGGCGGCGCTTGAGGGGCCGGCGCGACTTAAACTGTGGATGAATGTGTTTCCGCGTTTTTTCGTGTGGGTCTGGGTCGCGGTGCTGATCTTGCCGATCAGTGGCGTTGGATTGTTGCAGTTGCGCTTCAACGGGTTTGAAACCGCACCGCGTTATGTACAGGTGATGATGGGCCTGTATGTGGTGATGACGGCGCTGTTTATCCGCATCCAGGCGTTACAACTGCCTGAACTGCGCACGGCCGTGGCGGCCGAGGACTGGGCGACTGGCGCGCAGGTGCTGGGAAGAATCCGAAAGTTGGTAGGGATCAATCTGATTGTTGGGTTGGTAGTGGTGGGTGTGGCTTCGGCCCGGCCGATGTTCTGAAGGTGTTCCTCAGTGCCTCATCGCGGGCAAGCCCGCTCCCACACTTTGATTTGTGAATACCTTAAAAAGGTGGGAGTGGGCTTGCCCGCGATAGGGCCGGTGCCAATCGCTCAAAGTCGCTGGATGCTCACTGAACCGGCAGGCCCCGCCGGCCCAGCCTGGCCTTCCAACCCCGGCCGGCCTTTCTCGCCGCCGTCGGCGCGATACACCAGGCAGCCCTTGGACACCCCGCCCTTGCCCGGCTTGCCGGCCACACCTGGCAAGCCGCCAGCACCGCCATCGACCCAGACCTTGATCTGCTCGCTCGGATAGTCCTGCGGCAATTCGATACGCACCGCCGCGCCTGCGGCCCCCGGCAGGCCGTCACCGCCGTTGTCACCATTGGCGCCACGCCCGGCCGAGCCCCAGGTGCACCCCGGGTCTTCACCGTTGGCGCCATCCAAGCCGCTATAACCTTGGGCGCCGGTGCCGCCACGGGCATCGACGGACAGTTCCGCCGCGCTCAACTGGTTGATCCGCAAGGTCAGGTCACGCCCAGGCCGGGCCGGTTTTTCATGGGTGCCGGGCGCGCCACGGGAGGTGATCTGGCTGCCATGTTCCAACTGCGCATGCTGCACCTGCAATTGCAAGGCCCTGGCGCTGGGCACGATGGCGATCCGCGCTTCACGGCCCAGGTGCAATTCGTCGACAGTGACCTGGGTGATATTGGCCGGAATCAGCAAAGTGCCATAGTCGGCCACTTCCAGGCGCTCCAGCTGCAGCACGCTGGTGCTGTTGGGCAAGCGCAGCAACGAGTTGGTCTCGACACTGACGCTTTCGGCCAGGGCGATGGGGCTGACCAATAGGGCCAGGAGTAAAACCTTACGCATGATTGGCATCCTTGTTGTCGTGGTCAGCCGCAGGCGCAGGCAGGCTCTTTATATGGAACATCCCCAGCAACAGGATCAGCAGGCGGTCACGCCAGGGGTGGGAACGATGTTTGACGCTGGAGTTGAACAACACCAACTCCAGAAGATGGACCAGCAACAACAGGCTGCCGACCAGGTTGACCAACAGATGAAATGGATTGGTCAGCGGTTTGAACAGATTGACCAGCACAACCGCCCAGAACAGCAACGCCAGCAACTTCCCCACTCGCAACAACAGCTTCATGCCCTACGCCCCCTGCACATTATTCTTTGGGCGCACAGTAACGAGTTCTACAGGCGATTTGCCAGTGAAGGATTAAAAAACTTGAGAAGGCGGCGACTTGGCGGCCAGATCGCCGAGATTCATCGGACACAGCCGTAAGAAATGCCCCTGGCAACACCCAGGGGCATATCAGAAATGTCTTAGCGGTTGATTTGAATTTCCACGCGGCGATTCAGGGTACGACCGTCGGCGGTTTTGTTGTCGGCCACTGGATGGGTTTCACCGGCGCCCGTCACCGACACAAAGTTGCTACGGGGCACACCGGCGCCGACCAGGTAATCAGTGACCGAATGCGCGCGTTTTTCCGAGAGCCTTTGGTTGTAGGCATCTTTACCGACGCTGTCGGTGTGCCCGCTGACCCGCAACTGCGCACTCGGCGCTTCCTGTTTCAGGCGTGTGGCAACCGTGTCGAGCTTGGTTTTGTCAGCGGCCGTCAGCCGAGCCGAATCGAACTCGAAGTGCACATCACGAATCACGATGGTCTCTTCCTTGACCACCACCACTTCTTCGACGACGACCGCCTCAGGTACTGGCGGGCAGCCATTGGCATCGACCTGTACGCCCTTGGGGGTGCCCGGGCACTGGTCGCGGCTGTCGGGCACGCCGTCGCCGTCTTCGTCACCGTCGCCATGCACCCAGCAATAGGCGCCGGCCATGCCGCCGATCAACAACGCCCCACCGCCGGCCCATGAAGAGCTTTCAGTAGCGCCCAGTGCAGCACCCGTCACGCCGCCGAGGGCAGCACAGGTGGGCCAGTCGGTTTTTTGCAAGCCTGCGCAACCTGTCAATACTCCGGTTAGCAGAACCAAAGGTAGAGCTGTCCGCATGATGCTCATTTGATTTCTCCTGAGGGGATCGGCCGCAAGCCGATGGGTGGAGTAAAGACCGCGATTTTCATCTGCGCCAGGCCGCCAACCCCCGTATTCATTGGCCGAAGTGGCTTTTGGCGAGCAACAGGCCAGCGTGCGCTCTAGGCCCGCACGCTCAAGCAGGCTAGTCTTCACGGTTCTGATGTGAGGATCTTCGATGACCGCCGGCAATTCTTCCCGTACGCCGCAGCAAGCACTCGCTGCCCTGCTTGATCGCCAAGCCCCCAAACGCCTGCTGGTATTGGGCGCCGGCCACTTCCCTGCGCTGGATGCATTCAAGCAGGCCCACCCAGACACCGTGGTCTGCACCGCAGGGCCTGGACCATTGCCACCCGAGCTGGCCGCCCAGCGATTTGACCTGGCCCTGGTGGTTGACTGCCTGGAGCACCTGTCAAAACGTGCAGGGTTGGAGCTGCTGGGCGGCGTGCGCAACCTCAACGCCAGCCGCATCGCCGTCCTCGCCGACCTGGCGGCCTGCAGCTGGAAAGACACTGATTTTTTCTCCCTGGCCTTGCAGACCAGCGAGCATTTTTGCCGCGACAATCAGGTACTGACGCTGTTTACCTACGATCTGCTTGAATACAAACAAGTGCCGGACTGGCTGAACGCCCGGTTCTGGGCCAACCCGGAAAACTTCGGAAAGTATTGGTGGTAACCATGAGTACATCCATTTGCCCTTGCGGCAGCGGCAACTTGCTGGATGCCTGCTGCGGCCATTACCACACTGGCCACCCCGCGCCCTGCGCCACCGCGTTGATGCGCTCACGCTACAGCGCCTATGTGCTGGGGCTGGTGGATTATCTGGTGGCGACTACGCTACCGGCACAACAGAACGGCCTCGACCGTGATGCCATTGGGGCCTGGAGCGCGCAAAGCACCTGGCTGGGCCTGGAGGTGGAAAGTTCCGAGGTGTTTGGAGGGCAGCCGGAACATGCCTTCGTTACCTTTACCGCGCGCTGGCATGACAGCACCGGCGAACACAGCCACCGGGAACAGTCGTCTTTCGTACAGAACGATGGGCGTTGGTACTTTATTGATCCTACGGTGGAGGTGAAGGCCGGGCGCAATGATGCCTGCCTGTGCGGCAGTGGGCAGAAGTTCAAGAAGTGCTGTTCCAGTTACCTGTAAAAACCACGGACACCGCGCTAAACCACACAACTTTCGTCATCGTTGACGACCATCGCCGGCAAGCCGGCTCCTACAAGGGATTGAGCCATGGTCAGCCGATTACGAACCTATAGCTGTTTACTGATACTGACCGTTGGCCTCTCGGGCTGCGCGTCCTGGTTTGCCGATGACACACCGGCGCCACAAATCCACCTGGTCAAGGTCGAGTTGGTGCGGGCCAAGCTGCTGGAGCAGAAGTTCAAGCTGCACTTTCGCGTGGATAACCGTGACGACTCGGACCTCACCGTGCGCGGCCTGATCTACAAAATCAGCCTGGCTGACGTGGAACTGACCGAGGGCGAATCCAACGAGTGGCTGACCATACCGCCCAATGGCCGGGGATTTTTCAAGGTCACGGTGCGCACCAACCTGTGGCCGCAGGTGCGGGAAATCGCCGACCTGTTGAAAAACCCGGACCGCCCCATCCCCTATCGCCTGGAAGGTGAGCTGAAAACCGGATTATTCATCGGTAACGACGTGCACGTGATGCGCAATGACGAGATAATCCCCGGCGATTTTATTCCGGAGCGACACCAATGACTCAGCAACCCCATGTCCATGGTCCCGACTGCAACCACGATCACGATCACCACGATCACGACCATGGCCATGTCCACGGCCCGAACTGCGGCCATGCCCATCAGGAACCGGTGCGCAACGCCCTGAAGGACGTTGGCCGCAACGATCCATGCCCATGCGGCAGCGAGAAGAAGTTCAAGAAGTGCCACGGCGCCTGATACGCGTCTCGCAGGAGCCGGCAAGCCGGCTCCTACAGTTCTATCGATAGACGCAAATATTTCATTGAATTTTCGGCAGGTGGACACTACCTATACCTACAGGCACATCAGCGGGCGCCCTGTCCGTTCAAGCATCACCAATCCTGGAGAGCTTCATGATCGACCTGTATTACTGGACCACTCCCAACGGTCACAAGATTTCGTTGTTCCTGGAAGAAGCCGGCCTGCCCTACGAGGTGCACCCGATCAACATCGGCCAGGGCGACCAGTTCAAGCCAGATTTCCTGAAGATAGCTCCCAACAACCGTATTCCCGCCATTGTCGACCGGCAACCGAGCGACGGGGGCGCACCGATTTCCCTGTTTGAATCCGGCGCCATCTTGCTGTACCTCGCGGAAAAAACCGGCCAGTTCCTGCCCAAGGACCTGCGCGGTCGCCAGGAAGCGTTGCAATGGCTGTTCTGGCAAATGGGCGGCCTGGGCCCGATGGCGGGGCAGAACCACCATTTCAGCCAGTTCGCCCCGGAAAAGATCCCTTACGCCATCAAACGCTACGTGGATGAGACCGCACGCCTCTATGGCGTGCTGGACCGGCGCCTGGCCGACCGCAGTTTCGTCGCTGGCGAGGCCTACAGCATTGCCGATATGGCGATCTACCCGTGGATCGTGTCCCACAAATGGCAGAGCCAACGCCTGGAAGACTTCCCCCATCTGCACCGCTGGTTCAACCTGATCAAGGAACGTCCGGCGACGGTGCGGGCCTACGACCTGGTGCAGAAGGTCAACCCGCCGAAATCCTGATCATGCCCTGTAGGAACTGGCTAGCCGGCGAAGATCGTCAACGAAAACGCCGGGTGCCTGGATAAGCGTGGCGCCTGGCAGTTTTTCGCCGGCAAGCCGGTTCCTACAAGGCTTTGTGAGTGTTTGAAAAAATTAGCATCGCCTCCCGCTTGCGTCGGTTCGCCGCGCTCACTAACGTAGCGCCTTTACTGACGCTACCCCCCGCAGGAGCTTTGCCATGGCCTCGCCAGCCCTCTCACGTTTTCTTCCCCGGTTCGGCGTTGCCGCGGCAGTGGCCAGTGCCTTGGGCCTGGCCGGTTGCCAGTCACTGAACAGCCAGGACACCCTGCCCCCCGTTTCCGGCGTGCAGCCGCTCAAGGGCCTGGCGCAGAATGTTTCCGTGCGGCGCAACAGCCAGGGCATGCCGCTGATTGAAAGCAATACCTTTCACGACGCGCTGTTCGCTCTCGGTTACGTGCACGCCAGCGACCGGATCAACCAGATGGTCACCCTACGGCTGCTGGCCCAGGGCCGCCTGGCAGAGATGTCCGGGCCGGACGTGCTGGATGTCGACCGCTTCATGCGCGCCGTCAACCTGAAGAAAAGCGCCAGCGAGCTGTACAACGCCTCCTCGCCGCGTCTCAAGCGCTTCTTTGAAGTGTATGCCCGCGGGGTCAACGCCTACCTGTTCCGCTACCGCGACAAACTGCCGACGGACCTGGCCCAGACCGGCTACAAGCCCGAATACTGGAAACCGGAAGATTCGGCGCTGCTGTTCTGCCTGCTCAATTTCAGCGAGTCGGCCAACTTGCAGGAAGAGTTATCCGCCCTGGTACTGGCGCAAAAAGTCGGCGCCGACAAACTCGCCTGGCTGACCCCAAGCTACCCGGACGAACCGCTGCCTACGGCAGAGTCCGACAAGCTCAAGGGCATCAATCTCGGGCAGATTCCCGGCGTTGCCGCGCTCACCAGCCTCAACGAGCACCTGGCCAGCCTCAACACCCTTGGGGCTTCCACCTCCAGCAACTGGGCCATCGCCCCGCAACGCAGCCGCAGTGGCCGCAGCCTGCTGGCGAACGATCTGTCGACGCCTCTGCAGGCGCCCTCCCTGTGGAATTTCGTACAGATCCGCGCGCCGAAATACCAGGCCGCCGGGGTGTCGATCGCTGGGATTCCTACGCTGCTGTCAGGTTTCAACGGCAAAGTGGCCTGGAGCATGAGCCAGGTGTCCGGCGATACCCAGGACCTGTTCCTGGAGAAGGTCAAGCGCCAGGGCAGCACGCTGTACTACGAGCACAACGGCAAATGGCTACCGGCCATCGTGCGTAACGAAACCTTCTTCGCCAAGGGCCAGCGGCCAATTCGCGAGGCGGTGTACGAAACCCGCCACGGCCCGCTGCTCAACAGCGCCCAGTCGCTGACCAGCGGCTACGGCCTGGCCCTGCAAACCGCCGACTTCAAGGACGACAAGAGCCTGGATGCGTTTTTCGACCTATCCCGGGCGCAGAACGTGGAAAAAGCCTCGGACGCCAGCCGGGAGATTCGTGCGATCCCGCTGAACATGGTGTTTGCCGACGCCAGCAATATCGGCTGGCAGGTCACCGGGCGCTTCCCCAACCGTCGCGAAGGTGAAGGCCTGTTGCCATCCCCAGGTTGGGACGGGCGCTTTGACTGGGACGGCTATGCCGATGCGATGCTGCACCCCTATGACCAGGACCCGCCACAGGGTTGGGTCGGCACGGCCAACCAGCGCAGCGTGCCCCATGGCTATGGCATGCAACTGTCCAACTCCTGGGCCGCGCCGGAGCGCAGCGAGCGCCTGGCGCAGCTGGCCGGCAACGGCAAGCACGACAGCCGTAGCGTGATCGCCATGCAGTACGACCAGACCACGCTGTTCGCCGCCAAACTTAAAAGCATGTTCCAGGCACCGGGCATGGCCCAGCCTCTGAAACAGGCGATCGATGCCCTGCCGGCCGCCGAACGTTCCAAGGCCCAGGAGGCTTTGGGCCGTCTGATGGCGTTCGACGGGCGGCTGGCGGCCACCTCGGCCGACGCGGCGATCTACCAACTGTTCCTGCAGGAAAGCGCCAGGCAGATTTTCCTCGACGAACTGGGCCCGGAATCCAGCGCCACCTGGAAAGCCTTTGTCAGCAACGCCAACCTGTCCTACGCGGCCCAGGCCGACCATCTGCTGGGGCGTGAAGACAGCCCGTTCTGGGATGACCTGCGCACCCCTGGCAAAGAAGACAAACCGGCGATTCTCGCCCGCAGCCTGGCCGCCGCGATCAGCGCCGGCGACAGCCAGTTGGGCGCCGATCACAAGGCCTGGCAGTGGGGCAAACTGCACAGCTACACCTGGAAAAACACCAGCGGCCAGACGATTCGCGGCCCATTGGCAGCAGGTGGCGATCACACCACGTTGAACGCTGCGCCCTACAACTGGGGGCAGGATTTCGCCACCACCCAGGTCCAGGCCCTGCGCATGATCGTGGATTTTGGCCAGGTGGAACCGATGATGGGCCAGGGCGGGATCGGCCAATCCGGCAACCCTGCCAGCCCGTACTATGCCAACGGCATCGATCCGTGGCTCAAGGCGCAGTACCTGAGCTTCCCGATGCAGCCGCAGAACTTTGACAAGGTGTATGGCAAGACCCGATTGACCCTGGTCCCAGGGAAATAACCCCATGTAGGCGCTGGCGTGCCAGCGCCTACAGTTCGTGAGCGGCCCGCACTGCAATGGTGCGCAAGATCTGTAGCGCCCGATATCGGGCGCGCCTCACGTTACCCTTCGTGTAATCCCACCAATTAAAAAGACCGTTCAGAACTATGGTGCAGAAATTGCTACTTGCGATACGTCTGACACCGTTCAGTAACAGTCCTAATCGCGCCACAAGCGCTTATCTTGGTTTCCAGGGATTACATAATGAAAAAAGCATTGCTGACCCTTTCTGCACTCGCGCTGTGCATGGCCGCCGGTACCGCCTTGGCCAAGGAATACAAAGAATTGCGTTTTGGTGTGGACCCTTCCTACGCGCCGTTTGAATCCAAGGCCGCCGACGGCAGCCTGGTGGGCTTCGATATCGACCTGGGCAATGCTATTTGTGCGGAGCTGAAGGTCACCTGCAAGTGGGTAGAAAGTGACTTTGACGGCATGATCCCCGGCCTCAAGGCCAAGAAGTTCGACGGTGTGATTTCGTCCATGACCGTGACCCCGGCCCGCGAGAAGGTCATCGACTTCTCCAGCGAGCTGTTTTCCGGCCCCACTTCCTACGTGTTCAAGAAAGGCTCCGGCCTGAGCGAAGACATCGCGTCCCTCAAGGGCAAGACGGTCGGGTATGAACAAGGCACCATCCAGGAAGCCTACGCTAAGGCCGTGCTGGACAAAGCCGGGATCAAAACCCAGGCCTACCAGAACCAGGACCAGGTGTACGCCGACCTGACCTCGGGCCGCCTCGACGCCTCGATCCAGGACATGCTGCAGGCCGAACTGGGCTTTTTGAAATCGCCACAAGGTGCCGATTACGAAGTCAGCAAGCCAGTGGACAGCGAAATGCTGCCATCCAAGACTGCCGTGGGCATCGCAAAAGGTAACAAAGAGCTGAAAGCTCTCTTGGATAAAGGTATCAAAGCGTTACACGATGATGGCACCTACGCCACTATCCAGAAAAAACACTTTGGCGATCTGAACCTCTACAGCGGCAAGTAACGCTGCGGCGCCCACCCCGGAGCGGGTGGGCGCACTCTCGATGGCCAAAGGCGTACCCCATGTTTGAAGACCTGTTGCAGACCCTCGGGCTTGGCGCGTTCAGCCTGCAAGGGTTTGGCCCACTGTTGCTGCAAGGCACCTGGATGACCATCAAATTGTCAGTGCTGTCCCTGGCGGTCAGCGTTGTACTGGGCCTGCTCGGCGCCAGTGCCAAGTTGTCGAGCCTGGCGCTGTTGCGCATTCCCGCGCAGCTCTACACCACCTTGATTCGCGGGGTGCCGGACCTGGTGCTGATGCTGCTGATTTTCTACAGCCTGCAAACCTGGCTGACCAGTTTCACCGACTACATGGAATGGGAATACATCGAAATCAACCCGTTCGGCGCCGGGGTGATTACCCTGGGTTTTATCTACGGTGCGTATTTCACCGAGACTTTTCGCGGTGCGATCCTCGCCGTGCCCCGCGGCCAGTTGGAAGCCGCCACGGCCTATGGCCTCAAGCGCGGGCAGCGCTTTCGCTACGTGACCTTCCCGCAAATGATGCGCTTCGCCCTGCCGGGCATCGGCAATAACTGGATGGTGATGCTCAAGGCCACGGCGCTGGTGTCGATCATCGGCCTGGCTGATGTGGTCAAGGCCGCCCAGGATGCCGGCAAAAGTACCTACCAACTGTTCTTTTTCCTGGTGGTCGCGGCCTTGATCTACCTGGCCATCACCAGCGCGTCGAACTTCGTCCTGCGCAGGCTCGAAGCCCGTTACGCCGCAGGATCACGGGAGGCAGTGCGATGATTGAATTGTTGCAGGAATACTGGCGGCCCTTCCTCTACAGCGATGGCAACCACATGACTGGGCTGGCCATGACGATGTGGCTGCTCACGGCCTCGATCTGCATCGGCTTCGTGGTGTCGATCCCACTGTCCATCGCCCGCGTCTCGCGAAACCGCTGGGTGCGCTGGCCGGTGCAGTTCTATACCTACCTGTTTCGCGGCACACCGCTGTATATCCAACTACTGATCTGCTACACCGGCATCTACAGCCTCGCCGCCGTTCGCGCACAACCGGTGCTGGATGGTTTTTTTCGCGACGCAATGAACTGCACGCTCCTCGCATTTGCCCTCAACACCTGCGCCTATACCACGGAGATTTTCGCCGGGGCCATCCGCAGCATGGCCCACGGCGAGGTCGAGGCGGCGAAAGCCTATGGCCTGAGCGGCTGGAAACTGTACGCCTACGTGATCATGCCCTCGGCCCTACGCCGCTCGTTGCCGTACTACAGTAATGAAGTGATCCTGATGCTGCACTCGACGACGGTAGCCTTTACCGCGACGATCCCGGACATCCTCAAAGTGGCCCGGGACGCCAACTCGGCCACCTTCCTCACTTTCCAGTCGTTTGGTATCGCTGCGCTGATCTACCTGACCGTGACCTTTGCCCTGGTCGGTCTGTTTCGTCTGGCGGAGCGTCGCTGGCTGGCCTTTCTCGGGCCGAGCCATTAAGGAGCCCCTATGCGGCAACAGATTCATCCCCTCCTCGCACCGGTGCCAGGCACGGCACGGCAGATCCACAGTTTCCACTTCGGGCCAGAGCAGGCCGAAGGCAAAATCTACATCCAATCCTCGCTACACGCCGACGAACTGCCCGGCATGCTGGTGGCCTGGCACTTGAAGGGACGCTTGGCGGAACTGGCCGCGGCCGGCCGCCTGCGCAGCGAAATCGTGCTGGTGCCAGTGGCCAACCCGGCGGGCCTTGAGCAAGTACTGATGGACATGCCCCTGGGCCGCTACGAACTGGAGAGCGGGCAGAACTTCAATCGCCTGTTCTTCGATCTCAGCGAAGAAGTCGGCAATCAGGTCGAGAGCCTGTTGGGGGACGATCCCAGGCGCAACGTCGCACTGATCCGCGACAGTCTGCGCCAGGCCCTCGACCGCCATGTACCAGCCACACAACTGCAATCCCAGCGCCTGGTGCTGCAACGCCTGGCCTGTGACGCCGATATGGTGCTGGACCTGCATTGCGACTTCGAAGCCGTGGCCCACCTTTACACCACCCCCGAGGCCTGGCCGCAGGTCGAGCCGCTGGCCCGTTATATCGGCGCCGAAGCCAGCCTGTTGGCCACCGATTCGGGCGGACAATCCTTCGATGAGTGTTTCACCCTGCTCTGGTGGCAGTTGCAGCAACGTTTTGGCGAGCGTTTCCAGATCCCCCTGGGCAGCTTTTCCGTGACCCTGGAGTTGCGCGGCCAGGGCGATGTCAATCACGGCCTGGCCAGCCTCGATTGCCAGGCGATCATCGACTACCTGATCCGATTTGGCGCGATCAGCGGCGATCCTGTGTCCCTGCCCGACTTGCCCTACCCCGCTACGCCGCTGGCCGCCGTCGAACCAGTGGCGACCCCGGCGGGCGGCTTGCTGGTGTTCCACGCGTTGCCAGGGCAATACCTGGAGGCCGGGGAACTGGTGGCCGAGATCATCGACCCGATTCACGACCACGTCACGCCCATCCACTGCCGCCATGCCGGCCTGATGTATGCCCGCTCGCTGCGGCGCATGGCCACGGCGGGCATGGTGATTGCCCATGTCGCCGGCCTTACGCCCTATCGCAGCGGCTATTTACTATCGCCTTGAGGATGCACGCCCCATGTACAAACTGACCGTTGAAGGCCTGCATAAAAGCTATGGCGACCATGAGGTGCTCAAAGGGGTTTCGCTCAAGGCCAAAAGCGGGGATGTGATCAGCCTGATCGGCGCCAGCGGCTCTGGCAAAAGCACGTTCCTGCGTTGTATCAACTTCCTTGAACAACCCAATGACGGCGCCATGAGCCTTGATGGCCAGCCGATCCGCATGGTCAGCGACCGCCACGGCATGCGCGTGGCCGACGAAGCCGAGCTACAGCGCCTGCGCACCCGCCTGGCGATGGTGTTCCAGCACTTCAACCTGTGGAGCCATATGAGCGTGCTGGAGAACATCACCATGGCCCCACGCCGGGTCTTGGGTTGCAGCAAGAAGGACGCTGAGGACCGTGCCCGGCGCTATCTGGACAAGGTTGGGCTGCCCGCACGGGTGGCGGAGCAGTATCCGGCGTTCCTGTCGGGTGGCCAGCAGCAACGGGTGGCCATCGCCCGTGCCCTGGCGATGGAGCCGGAGGTGATGCTGTTCGACGAGCCGACATCGGCCCTGGACCCGGAGCTGGTGGGCGAAGTGCTGAAGGTGATCCAGGGGTTGGCCGAAGAGGGGCGGACCATGATCATGGTGACCCACGAGATGAGTTTCGCGCGCAAAGTGTCCAGCCAGGTGCTGTTCTTGCACCAAGGCCTGGTGGAGGAGGAAGGCACGCCGGAAGACGTGCTGGGCCATCCGAAAAGCGAGCGGCTGCAACAGTTCCTGCACGGCAACCTGTAGGAGCCGGCTTGCCGGCGATAACGGAGTCTCAGGTACAGATGCTGTAAAAACTTAGACCGCATCGCCGGCAAGCCGGCTCCTACAAAGGGCGAGGCGTCAGGCCACTGGCGCGGGTGGTGGCTCGTCCGGCAGGGTCGGTACGCCAGGCTCGGTAGGTTGTTCCGGGGTATCGGGGTCAGGCTGGCCTGGGATGCCGCCGGCGGCGGGGTCGGCCATCAGGGACCAGGCCAGAACACCAATCTGATTGGGTTCCAGCCGAGCAAGTTCGGCGCTGATTCGCGGGTCGATCTTCATAGGGTACTCCTCAAGCGTGGCTCGACGCGCTGTGCACGCGCCGAGGCAGTACACCCAATAGAGTGCCTGCCCGCTGACAAATTCCCTTGAGCTGTAAGACGTTTCTATCAGGTGCGTGGCAGAGTGACGCCGCGCTGGCCCTGGTACTTGCCGCCACGATCCTTATAGGACACTTCGCACTCTTCGTCGGATTCGAAGAACAGCATCTGCGCCACGCCTTCATTGGCGTAGATCTTGGCCGGCAAGGTGGTGGTGTTGGAGAACTCCAGGGTCACGTGGCCTTCCCACTCAGGCTCAAGCGGCGTCACGTTGACGATAATGCCGCAGCGCGCGTAGGTGCTCTTGCCCAGGCAGATGGTCAGGACGTTGCGCGGTATCCGGAAGAACTCGACGGTGCGCGCCAGGGCGAAGGAGTTTGGTGGGATGATGCACACGTCGCTCTTCACATCGACAAAGCTCTTTTCATCGAAGTTTTTCGGATCGACGGTGGCCGAGTTGATGTTGGTGAAGACCTTGAACTCATCGGCGCAACGCACATCGTAGCCGTAGCTGGAAACCCCGAATGAAATCAGGCGTTCGGCGCCTTCACCGCGCATCTGGCGCTCGACGAAGGGTTCGATCATGCCGTGCTCTTGCGCCATGCGGCGAATCCACTTGTCCGATTTGATGCTCATGGCGGGTGTCCTGAATAGCGAGGTGGAAAATTCTGTTGGGCATCTTACCGGGGCTGGCCTCGCGGTTCAAAGGACGCGGGGGTTTTTCTTGATTAAGTTGCGCCGGGTCACTGTCAGCCGTACGGGGCGGGCCCTGGCCCTGAATTTAAGGGCCGCAGGCCTGTAAAAGGCACCGCCAGTCACGAAAATAGAGAAACCTTCGGAAATACCATTGGCACGTTCCGGAAAAAGGGTTAAGGTGGCGCCACTGTGCTGCTTGTGTCACTGAGAATCTCTACACGATATGTTGAATTTCGATCCAACCATCTCCAAGAATTTTTCCTGCTCTTTGCACTCAGTCTCGGCCAGGGCTTTTCCTGAGTCGCAGTTAACTTTGTCCAAGGAGATACACCATGTCTAATCGCCAAACTGGTACCGTTAAGTGGTTCAACGATGAAAAAGGCTTCGGCTTCATCACTCCACAATCCGGTGACGACCTGTTCGTTCACTTCAAAGCTATCCAATCCGACGGCTTCAAAAGCCTGAAAGAAGGCCAACAGGTTTCTTTCATCGCTACCCGCGGTCAGAAAGGCATGCAAGCTGAAGAAGTTCAAGTTATCTAACTTGTACTGACTTAGTCGAAAGAACCCCGCCCTTAAAAGCGGGGTTTTTTTATGCCTGGGATTTGATACTGACCTTGCCAGCGAGGGCCGCCCTCAAGGTCGCCATCGCCGGCAAGCCGGGCTCCCGCAAGGGGATTGGCACAACGCAAAACGCCCGGTGCATTCCCATGCACCGGGCGTTCTCATAGCTACCTTACAAGCCGCTACTGAAACAACGACTCACTCGACAAGCCGTTTTTCTCCAGGATCTCCCGCAAGCGCTTGAGACCCTCTACCTGGATCTGCCGCACCCGCTCACGGGTCAAGCCGATCTCCAGGCCAACATCTTCCAGGGTGCTGCTTTCATGGCCACGCAGGCCAAAGCGGCGAATCACCACCTCGCGCTGCTTGTCCGTCAGCTCTGAAAGCCATTGATCGATACTTTGTGACAAGTCATCGTCCTGCAACAGCTCACACGGATCCGTGGGTCGGTCATCCGTAAGGGTGTCCAGCAGGGTTTTATCCGAATCCGGACCCAGCGAGACATCGACCGAAGACACACGCTCGTTAAGCCCGAGCATGCGCTTGACCTCCCCCACTGGTTTTTCCAGCAGGTTGGCGATCTCTTCAGGCGAAGGTTCATGATCAAGTTTCTGGGTAAGCTCGCGTGCCGCCCGCAGGTACACGTTAAGCTCCTTGACGACATGAATCGGCAACCGGATGGTCCGGGTCTGATTCATGATTGCGCGCTCAATGGTCTGGCGAATCCACCACGTCGCGTAGGTCGAAAAGCGAAAACCCCGCTCGGGGTCAAACTTCTCTACCGCCCGGATCAAGCCGAGGTTGCCCTCTTCGATCAGGTCCAACAGGGAAAGCCCACGATTGACATAGCGTCGGGCGATTTTCACCACCAGGCGCAGGTTGCTTTCAATCATGCGCTTGCGCCCAGCCGGATCTCCCTTTTGCGACAATCGCGCAAAATGGACTTCTTCTTCGGGAGTGAGCAAGGGGGAAAAGCCGATTTCATTGAGGTACAACTGGGTCGCATCGAGCGCCCGGGTGTAATCAATATACTTATGCTGTTTTAACGCTGTGGAGTTTTTGGACTTGGTACGAACTGAAGGTACAGCGGGTCCCTCATTCGACATCGATTCCGTACCGATGCCGGTCTCCATAAGGAGAACCTCATCGTCGATGTCAAACTCCGGCGCTTCTTTACTGAGAGCCATTGTTATAGTCCTTTGGTGAGTTCGACCTCAAGCTCAAGCGACGCCTTTATCCTTGGCAACGCTGGAGCCTGTTCCTTCTACGTGAGGGAACAGGCTGACAACACATCAACGCCGGGGTAGGAATTGCAGTGGATCTACAGGTTTACCTTGGCGGCGAATCTCAAAGTGCAGTTTCACCCGGTCTGTACCAGTCGACCCCATTTCGGCAATTGTCTGTCCGACTTTGACCTGCTGCCCCTCCCGAACCAACAACCTGCGGTTATGACCGTAGGCACTGACGTAGGTATCGCTGTGTTTGATGATGACTAATTCGCCGTAGCCCCGTAGACCACTCCCGGCGTATACAACAGTCCCATCAGACGCAGCTAAAACAGGCTGTCCCAAATCCCCGGCGATATCAATGCCTTTATTCAAACTACCGTTTGAAGAGAATTTTCCAATAAGAATGCCATTTGAGGGCCATCCCCAACCGGTCGGTGCCGGTCCCGCAGGTGGCAACGGCGCGGGTGCCGGCTTGCTCGCAACCTTAGGCGCAACGGTGCCTGCAGGCCGGGTGAAGACCGTCGTCTTGCTGGAAGAAGAGGCCGATGAACCGGATTTTGTCACAACTGCCGTGGGCGCCGAACCCGTGCGCCCATCGAAACGGATGGTTTGCCCCGGATGTATCGTATAAGGCACAGGAATGTTGTTACGCGCGGCCAGCGCCTTGTAGTCCCAGCCATAACGGAAGGCGATCGAGAACATGGTATCGCCCTTGCGCACCACGTATTGCCCGGTGGTTACCGTCGGCCGTTGCGGTGCCGCATTATTGCGGTCAACCACGCGCGCGCCGCTGCCTGTGCTGGAGCAGGCAGCCAGCAAGGAACTCAAGACAAGGCCAATCACCAGTCGCTGAAAGCTAGTTTTACTCATACGCTGCGCAATGACTGTGAGACTCACCCGCCGCTCCCTTTGTGGTGGCTGAAACATGAACGCCTGTATCAGGCTTGAAATATGTCGCAAGTATAACTGGCTGCCAGACTTTAACCGGCAACAAGGTAGAAACGAAAAATTCATCTCGTTTAATAACTACCCAACTTGATGTTGACTCAATGAACCCCGCTGTAAGACACATACACAGCAATAGAATTCACTACACCGTGACAATTGTTCAGGCCAGCGGCCCATTAAGTAACGGAACGAAACGCACTGCCCCCAGGACATGCCGGGAAAAACCCTCTTCTTCGCGCACGATCAACATCAACTGTTGCACTTCGCCCGATCCCACCGGAATCACCAGGCGCCCGCCCGGAGCCAATTGGTCCAGAAGTGCCTGAGGCACATCGGTGGCCACCGCAGTCACGATGATGCCGTTGTAGGGCGCCAAGGCCGGCCAGCCTTCCCAGCCATCACCCCAACGAAACACTACGTTGCGCAGGTTCAGCTCCACCAGGCGCTCCTTGGCCCGGTCCTGCAGGACCTTGATCCGCTCGACGGAAAACACCCGCTCCACGAGTTGCGAGAGCACGGCAGTCTGGTAGCCGGAGCCGGTGCCAATCTCCAGCACTTTGTCCAAGGGACCCGCCGCCAACAACAGCTCACTCATCCGCGCCACCATATAGGGCTGGGAGATGGTTTGGTTGTGGCCAATCGGTAGCGCGGTGTCTTCGTAGGCGCGATGGGCCAGGGCCTCATCGACAAACAGATGGCGCGGGGTACGGCGGATGACTTCCAGCACCTGGGCGTTGGACAGTCCCTCTTCATAGAGTCGCTGGATCAAACGCTCACGGGTGCGTTGGGAGGTCATGCCGATGCCCCGGCGCAACAGGTCGTCCTGTTCACGAGCCATCAGCGCAGCCCCTCCAGCCAGGGATCGAGACCACCGAAGGCATCATTGAAGGTGCGATCGAGTTGCAGCGGGGTAATCGAAACATAACCTTGCATCACCGCATGAAAGTCCGTGCCCGGCCCGCCATCCTCGGCGTCGCCCGCTGCGGCAATCCAGTAGCCTTCCCTGCCACGGGGATCCACCACTTTCAGCGGTGCCGCAGCGCGGGCGCGGTGGCCCAGGCGGGTCAATTGGATGCCGCGAATATGGTCCAAGGGCAGATTGGGAATATTGACGTTGAGCACCGTACGCGGTGGCAGCACCAGGGTGCCGTGGGCCTCAACCAGCTTGCGCGCAAAATAAGCGGCGGTCGCCAGGTTATCCACCTGCCGCGACGCCAGCGAAAAGGCAAAGGCCGTCCGCCCCAGGAAGCGCCCTTCCAGGGCCGCCGCCACGGTGCCGGAATACAGCACGTCATCGCCCAGGTTGGCGCCCAGGTTGATCCCGGAAACCACCAGGTCCGGCTCATCGGCCAGCAAGCTGTTGATGGCCAGGTGCACGCAATCGGTCGGCGTGCCATTAACGCTGATAAAGCCGTTGGCCAGCGTCTGCGGGTGCAACGGACGGTCGAGCGTCAGCGAACTGCTGGCGCCACTTTTGTCCTGGTCCGGGGCAACCACCACGCACTCGGCATAATCCGCCAGCGCAGCATGAAGCGCGGCAAGGCCGGGTGCGGTGACCCCGTCGTCGTTAGATATCAGAATACGCATGGGCTGTCCGTCTGCCCCACCGGCACCAGATCAACAAGCTCGCGCACCAAGACAGTGGCGAAGCATCCGGCCGGCAGGACGAATTCCAATTGCAGAATGTCAGTCTCGGGATAATGCCACGTCAACCCGCCAATGGGCAGTCGCAGAATGCGCCGTTCCTGGCTCATGCCGGCTTTGGCCAGCCACTCGCACAGGTGCGCCTCGCTCGCGGCGACGGCTTGCTCCAGCTCATGGGTTGCGCCAGCGGCGGGCGAATCGCCTTCACCCCACTGTGGGCCGGTGGGATGCAGGTCGAGGATGGCCAGGCGCGGATCGCTGCACTCCGCCTCTCCGGCCGGGAAAAAGCTGCGGCTGTCGGTGAACGCCAGCAGGTCACCGACCTGGGCACGCTGCCATGAACCATCGGCAACCCGCGCCGCCAACACCTTATTGAACACAAAGCTGCGCGCGGTCGACAGCAGGCGCGAACGTACATTGCGCTGTTCCGGCAAGGCCTTGCGGGCCGCCCAGTCGCGGGCATCGACGACGTTACCGCCATCATGGCCAAAACGCTGGGCGCCGAAATAGTTGGGGATACCGTGCTTGGCGATCAATTGCAGGCGCGCATCAATCGCGCCGTGGTCGCCGGCCAGTTGGGTCAGGCGCAGGGTAAAACCGTTGGCCGCATGGGCGCCACGCTGCAACTTGCGTTTATGACGGGCGGCCTTGAGGATTTTCAGGGTGTCGTTTTCCGCCGCACTCAGGTCTGGGTCGGCCTTGCCCGGCAGTTGCACGCTGAACCACTGGCGCGTCAGCGCCTGGCGATCCTTGAGGCCGGCATAGCTCACCGTGCGCAAGGGCACGCCGGCAGCCTTGGCAATACGTCGCGCAGCCTCTTCAGTGTTCAGGCCGCGCTTTTCCACCCACAACCACAGGTGCTCACCCTCGCCGGTCAGCGGGATATCCAGCACTTCATCCACTTGGAAATCTTCGGCAGTCGCCTTGAGCACCGCGCTGCCCAGTGCCTCGCCATAGGCCCGCGGGCCCAACAGTTGCAGTTCGTTCATGCGCGCAGCAACAAGGCGACAGAGTGCACCGCAATGCCCTCTTCACGACCGGTAAACCCGAGTTTTTCGGTGGTGGTGGCTTTCACGTTGACTTGATCCAGTTCTATTTGCAGATCGGCGGCAATCACTGCGCGCATCGATTCGATATGCGGGGCCATTTTGGGTGCCTGGGCAACGATGGTGTTATCGACGTTGCCGACCTTCCAGCCCTTGGCATGGATCAGGCCGACCACATGCCGCAGCAGCACGCGGCTGTCCGCGCCCTTGAAAGTGGGATCGGTGTCCGGAAAGTGTTTACCGATATCTCCCAATGCAGCCGCGCCGAGCAAGGCATCGCTCAAGGCATGCAGCACAACGTCGCCGTCGGAATGAGCCAGCAACCCATGGTGGTGCGCAATGCGCACGCCGCCCAGGGTGATGAAGTCGCCTTCGGCGAAACGGTGCACATCATAGCCGTGGCCAATACGCATAAAAAAACGCCCCGAGTTAATTCAGGGCGTGATTCTACCTACTTTTGCCAGACATTAACCGAGCAAAGCACGTCCATGATGACGCAAGTGGTCATCGATGAAGCTGGCGATAAAGAAGTAGCTGTGGTCGTAGCCCGGTTGCAGGCGCAACTCCAGCGGATGGCCTGCGGCCTTGGCGGCTTGTTGCAAGGCTTCGGGCTTGAGTTGAGTGGCGAGGAAGTCGTCGCGATCACCCTGGTCCACCAGCAGTGGCAGTTTTTCCGAGGCTTCGCTGATCAGCACGCAGGCATCCCATTCGCGCCACTTGGAGCGCTCCTCCCCCAGGTAGCGGGAAAACGCTTTCTGCCCCCAAGGGCAATCCATCGGATTGTTGATCGGCGAAAACGCCGACACCGACTGGTAGCGCCCCGGATTGCGCAAGGCGCATACCAGCGCACCGTGGCCGCCCATTGAATGCCCGCTGATGCCGCGCTTGTCGGACGCCGGGAAATGCGCTTCAACCAACGCCGGCAATTCCTGCACGACATAGTCATGCATCCGATAGTGCTTGCTCCACGGTTGTTGCGTGGCATTCAAGTAAAACCCGGCACCCAGGCCAAAGTCCCAGGCATTGTCCGGGTCGCCCGGCACACCCGGCCCACGGGGGCTGGTGTCCGGGGCGACGATGATCAACCCCAGCTCAGCCGCCATACGCTGCGCGCCGGCCTTTTGCATGAAGTTCTCATCGGTGCAGGTCAAGCCCGACAGCCAGTACAGCACCGGCAACTTGCCGCCTTGCTCCGCCTGCGGTGGCAGGTAGACGGCGAAGGTCATATCGCAATCGAGTACATCGGAATGATGCTTATAGCGTTTGTGCCAGCCGCCGAAGCTCTTCTGGCATGACAGGTTTTCCAGACTCATGGCCGACCTCAGAAATGGATGACGGTACGAATGCTCTTGCCTTCATGCATCAGGTCGAATGCCTTATTGATATCTTCCAGGCCCATGGTGTGGGTGATGAAGGTATCCAACGGGATTTCGCCGGTCTGGGCCATTTCCACGTAGCTTGGCAACTCGCTGCGGCCACGCACGCCACCGAAGGCCGAACCGCGCCAGACACGACCGGTCACCAGTTGGAATGGACGGGTGGATATTTCCTGGCCAGCCCCAGCGACCCCAATGATTACCGACTCGCCCCAGCCTTTGTGGCAGCACTCTAGGGCCGCACGCATCAGCTGGACATTGCCGATGCACTCGAAGGAAAAGTCCACACCGCCGTCGGTCAAATCGACAATCACATCCTGGATCGGCCGGTCGTAGTCTTTCGGGTTGATACAGTCGGTGGCTCCCAACTGCTTGGCGATCTCGAACTTGGCCGGGTTGATGTCGATGGCGATGATACGACCGGCCTTGGCTTTAACTGCACCGATCACGGCCGACAAACCAATCCCGCCCAGGCCGAAAATGGCCACGGTGTCACCCGGCTTGACCTTGGCGGTGTTGATCACGGCACCGATACCAGTGGTGACGCCACAGCCCAGCAGGCAAACTTTTTCCAGCGGCGCTTCTTTGGGAATCTTGGCCACGGAGATTTCCGGCAACACTGTGTACTCGGAAAAAGTCGAAGTCCCCATGTAGTGGAAGATCGGCTGCCCTTTGTAGGAAAAACGCGTAGTACCGTCTGGCATCAGGCCTTTGCCCTGGGTCGCGCGGATGGCTTGGCACAGGTTGGTCTTGCCCGACAGGCAGAACTTGCACTTGCCACATTCCGGGGTGTACAGCGGGATCACGTGGTCGCCCACCGCCACCGAAGTCACACCCTCGCCAATCGCTTCGACCACCGCGCCGCCTTCGTGGCCCAGGATCGATGGGAAGATGCCTTCCGGATCGGCGCCCGACAGGGTGTAGGCGTCAGTGTGGCAAACCCCGGAAGCGACCACGCGCAACAGGACTTCACCGGCCTTGGGCATGGCCACATCCACTTCCACGATCTCCAGTGGTTTCTTGGCTTCAAAGGCGACAGCGGCGCGTGACTTGATCATCCGGGTTTCTCCTGGGGCTTAAAAGTAAGACGAACAGTGTAAAACACGACCCATTGATTAATAATCCAGGCAAAAGCAAAACATTATTGCTGTACTGGGATAATCACCATGCTGGAAAACCGCTGGGAAGGCATCGATGAGTTCGTCGCCGTCGCCGAATGCAGCCAATTTACTGCGGCTGCCGAACGCCTGGGCGTGTCCTCGTCCCATATCAGCCGCCAGGTCGCACGCCTGGAAGAACGCCTGCAAACCCGCCTGCTGTATCGCAGCACCCGGCGCGTTACGCTGACCGAGGCCGGGCAAACCTTCCTGCAACATTGCCAACGCCTGCAGGATGGGCGCGAAGAGGCCCTGCGCGCCGTAGGCGACCTGACCAGCGAACCCAAGGGCATGTTGCGCATGACCTGCGCCGTGGCTTATGGCGAACGCTTTATCGTGCCGCTGGTCACGCGCTTCATGGGGCTGTATCCGCAATTGCGCGTGGATATAGAGCTGAGCAACCGCCCCCTCGACCTGGTCCATGAAGGCCTGGACCTGGCGATTCGCCTGGGCCGCCTGCAAGACTCGCGGATGGTCGCCAGCCGCCTGGCACCCCGGCGCATGTATCTCTGTGCGTCGCCGTCCTACCTAGAACGGTATGGACGCCCCCATAGCTTGTCGGAACTGAGCCGGCATAACTGCCTGGTCGGCAGCTCGGATATTTGGCAATTGGCCCAGGATGGGCGCGAATTTTCCCAAAGGGTGCAGGGAAACTGGCGCTGCAACAGTGGGCAGGCGGTGCTGGATGCGGCGCTGCAAGGGGTGGGGTTATGCCAGTTGCCGGATTATTACGTGCTGGAGCACTTGCACAGCGGCGCGCTGGTTTCACTACTTGAGTCCCACCAACCGCCGAATACTGCAGTGTGGGCGCTGTATCCGCAGCAGCGGCATTTGTCGCCGAAGGTGCGCAAGTTGGTGGACTACCTGAAGGAAGGGCTGGCTGGGCGGCCGGAGTATGGCGGGTGATCTGGGGCGTCAGGCCTGGCCTCATCGCAGGCAAGCCAGCTCCCACACCTGACCGCGTATCCCTGTTGGAATGCGGTCAGGTGTGGGAGCTGGCTTGCCTGCGATGAAGTCACCTAGGTCCAGCAGCCTACCGGCGATTAGCCCACCGCAACCTGAGCCACTCCAGATCCTCCGGCCGGGTCACCTTGATATTGTCCGCGCGCCCTTCAACCAGGCGTGGCGCCTGGCCGGACCATTCCATGGCCGAGGCTTCGTCAGTGATGACCGCGTCGGCCACCAGGCTATCGGCCAAGGCGCGGTGCAAAGCCCCCAGGCGGAACATTTGCGGGGTATAGGCTTGCCAGATCAGGCTGCGATCAATGGTTTCCACCACCCGCCCCTGCTTGTCGACACGCTTGAGGGTGTCGCGGGCCGGTACGGCCAGCAAGCCGCCCACCGGGTCATCCGCCAACTGCGCCAACAACGTGTCGAGATCCTCGCGGCTCAGGTTCGGCCGTGCGGCATCGTGCACCAGCACCCAGTCGTCATCGCTGGCGCCCAGGGCATTGAGTTGCAGCAGTGCATTGAGCACCGAGCCTGAGCGCTCCGCCCCGCCGTCCGCGCGCTGGATACGCGGGTCGCCGGCACACGCCAGGTTGGGCCAGTAAGGATCATCGACAGCCAGACTGACCACCAGCCCCTTGAGGCTCGGATGGTCGAGGAAACAGCCAAGGCTGTGTTCGAGAATAGTGCGCCCGCCCAACTGCAGATACTGCTTGGGACGGTCCGCGGCCATGCGGGCACCGACGCCCGCGGCAGGAATCACGGCCCAGAAGGCCGGCAAACAGGCGTTCATTGGGCCAACTGGTAGAGGGTTTCACCCTCCTTGACCATGCCCAATTCATGACGAGCCCGCTCTTCAACGGTCTCCATGCCTTTTTTCAACTCAAGCACTTCGGCATCGAGCACACGGTTGCGCTCCAGCAACACCTCGTTCTCGGCGTGCTGCGCGGCAATTTGCTGGGTCAGGTCGGTCACCTGCGCCAGGCTGCCATTGCCCACCCAAAGGCGGTACTGCAGGCCAGCCAGCAGCAAGAGCAAGACGAGGAACAACCAATTGGGACTGCGCATCGAATATCGGGTATCCAGTGAAAAAAGACAGCCATGCAAAACTTTTGAAGCAACTGATAGCACGAAGCCTGGAAGACCCAGGCTTGTGCTTGATAGGCATCAGATTAGTGCGCAAATTCACTCTACAGCGAGTTTTCCGACACAATCCGTTGTCTTTTTACCATCAACTACTCAGCCGCGAAACTCACCACGGCCGTTGTATTTGGCTTTACCGCCCAATTGCTCTTCGATACGCAGCAGTTGGTTGTACTTGGAAACGCGGTCGGAGCGGCACAGGGAACCGGTTTTGATCTGGCCCGCCGAGGTGCCCACGGCCAGGTCGGCAATGGTCGAATCTTCGGTTTCGCCGGAGCGGTGCGAGATCACGGCAGTGTAGCCCGCAGCCTTGGCCATCTGGATCGCTTCCAGGGTTTCGGTCAAGGTGCCGATCTGGTTGAACTTGATCAGGATCGAGTTGGCGATCTTCTTGTCGATGCCTTCTTTCAGGATCTTGGTGTTGGTCACGAACAGGTCGTCGCCCACCAGTTGGATTTTCTCGCCGATCTTGTCGGTGAGGATTTTCCAGCCGTCCCAGTCGGACTCGTCCAGGCCGTCTTCGATCGAAATGATCGGGTAACGCTGGGTCAGGCCCTTGAGGTATTCAGCAAAACCTTCGGAGTTGAACACCTGGCCTTCGCCGGACAGGTTGTACTTGCCGTCCTCAAAGAACTCGCTGGCCGCGCAGTCCAGGGCCAGGGTCACGTCGGTGCCCAGCTTGTAGCCAGCGTTGGCCACAGCTTCGGAGATCACTTTCAGTGCATCTTCGTTGGACGCAAGGTTCGGTGCGAAACCACCTTCGTCACCCACCGCAGTGCTCAGGCCACGGGCCTTCAGCACAGCTTTGAGGTGGTGGAAAATCTCGGTGCCCATGCGCAGGCCTTCGGAGAAGGTCTTGGCGCCGACTGGCTGCACCATGAATTCCTGGATATCGACGTTGTTGTCTGCGTGTTCGCCACCGTTGATGATGTTCATCATTGGCACCGGCATCGAGTACACGCCAGGGGTACCGTTCAGGTTGGCAATGTGCGCGTACAGCGGCAGGTCCTGGTCCTGGGCAGCGGCCTTGGCAGCAGCCAGGGATACAGCGAGGATCGCATTGGCGCCGAGGCTGCCTTTGTTTTCAGTGCCATCGAGCTTGATCATCGCGTGATCGAGGGCTTTCTGGTCCAGCGGGTCCTTGCCCAGCAACAGGTCGCGGATCGGACCGTTGATGTTGGCTACTGCCTTGAGGACACCCTTGCCCAGGTAACGGCTCTTGTCGCCATCACGCAGTTCCAGCGCTTCGCGCGAACCTGTGGAAGCACCGGACGGCGCGCAGGCGCTGCCGATGATGCCGTTATCGAGAAGCACGTCGGCTTCGACGGTGGGGTTGCCACGGGAGTCGAGAACTTCACGACCTTTGATGTCGACGATTTTTGCCATTGTTGTAAACACTCCAAAGTTGACGAAAACGACGCAGCTGAAGGAAATCTTTTGACCGACCGCAAGGGTGGAACAACGGGGCAGGCTTGCAGACGACAAAACTCAGGCCCGGGGGCCTGAGCATAAAGCGCGGAAAGTTTACCGGAGAAACGCGGGTTACGCGGTCTCTACCGTCGGAAAACTCTTGACCAGTTCGTCCAATTGCTTGAGCTGGGCCAGGAATGGCTCCAGCTTGTCCAGGCGCAGGGCGCAAGGACCGTCGCACTTGGCGTTGTCAGGATCCGGGTGGGCTTCCAGGAACAGGCCAGCCAGGGACTGGCTGATACCGGCCTTGGCCAGGTCAAGTACCTGGGCACGTCGGCCACCGGCGGAATCGGCGCGACCACCCGGCATTTGCAGCGCATGGGTCACGTCGAAGAATACCGGGTATTCGAACTGTTTCATGATGCCGAAACCGAGCATATCCACCACGAGGTTGTTGTAGCCGAAGCTCGAACCACGCTCGCAGAGGATCAACTGGTCATTACCCGCTTCCACGCACTTGTTCAGGATGTGTTTCATTTCCTGGGGAGCGAGGAACTGGGCTTTCTTGATATTGATCACAGCGCCGGTCTTGGCCATCGCGACGACCAGGTCGGTCTGGCGCGACAGAAAGGCCGGCAACTGGATGATGTCGCATACCTCGGCGACCACTGCAGCCTGCTCGGGCTCGTGGACGTCGGTGATGATCGGCACGCCGAAGGCTTGCTTGATGTCCTGGAAGATCCGCATGCCTTCTTCAAGGCCCGGGCCGCGATAGGAGGTCACGGACGAACGGTTAGCCTTGTCGAAGCTGGCCTTGAACACATAAGGGATACCCAGTTTCTCGGTAACCTTTACGTACTCTTCACAGACCTGCATCGCCATGTCGCGGCTTTCCAGCACGTTCATGCCGCCAAACAGCACCATGGGCTTGTCGTTGGCAATTTCGATATCGCCTACGCGAATGATCTTCTGGGCCATCAGGTTTACGCCTTCTTCTGATGTTGCGTCAGTGCAGCCTTGACGAAACCGCTGAACAACGGGTGACCGTCGCGCGGAGTCGAGGTGAACTCAGGGTGGAACTGGCAAGCGACGAACCATGGATGATCCGGGGCTTCAACCACTTCAACCAGCTTGCCATCACCGGAGCGACCGGAGACTTTCAGGCCGGCTTCTTTGATCTGCGGCAGCAGGTTGTTGTTCACTTCGTAACGATGACGGTGACGCTCGACGATCACGTCCTTGCCGTAGCAGTCGTGTACCAGCGAGCCGGACTCCAGCAGGCAATCCTGTGCGCCAAGGCGCATGGTGCCGCCCAGGTCGGAGCTTTCGGTACGGGTTTCGACAGCGCCAGTGGCATCTTCCCACTCGGTGATCAGGCCCACGACCGGATGGCCGCTGGTGTGATCGAACTCGGTGGAGTTGGCGTCTTTCCAGCCCAGCACGTTACGAGCGAACTCGATAACGGCCACTTGCATGCCCAGGCAGATACCCAGGTACGGCACCTTGTTCTCACGAGCGTACTGCACCGCAGTGATCTTGCCTTCCACGCCACGCAGGCCGAAACCGCCTGGCACGAGGATCGCATCGACGCCTTCGAGCAGCGCGGTGCCCTGGTTTTCGATGTCTTCGGAGTCGATGTAACGCAGGTTGACCTTGGTACGGTTGCTGATACCGGCGTGACTCATCGCTTCGATCAACGACTTGTACGCGTCCAGCAGCTCCATGTACTTGCCGACCATGGCGATGGTGACTTCGTGCTCAGGATTGAGCTTGGCGTCAACCACCGCTTCCCACTCGGACAGGTCCGCGCCATTGCACTGCAGACCGAAACGCTCGACCACAAAATCATCCAGGCCCTGGGAATGCAGAATGCCCGGGATCTTGTAGATGGTGTCGGCGTCTTCCAGGGCAATCACCGCACGTTCTTCAACGTTGGTGAACTGGGCGATCTTGCGACGCGAGGAAATGTCGATCGGGTGATCGGAACGGCACACCAGCACATCCGGCTGCAGGCCGATGGAACGCAGTTCCTTGACCGAGTGCTGGGTAGGCTTGGTTTTGGTCTCGCCAGCGGTGGCGATGTACGGCACCAGCGTCAGGTGCATCAGCATCGCGCGCTTGGCGCCGACTTCAAAACGCAACTGGCGGATGGCTTCGAGGAACGGTTGGGATTCGATGTCACCCACGGTGCCACCGATCTCGACCATCGCCACGTCGGCATCGCCTGCACCTTTGATGATGCGGCGCTTGATTTCGTCGGTGATGTGCGGGATCACCTGGATGGTTGCACCCAGGTAGTCACCACGGCGCTCCTTGCGCAGGACGTGCTCGTAGACACGGCCGGTGGTGAAGTTGTTGTTCTGGGTCATGGTCGTGCGGATGAACCGCTCGTAGTGGCCCAGGTCCAGGTCGGTCTCGGCGCCGTCGTGGGTGACGAACACTTCACCGTGCTGGAACGGGCTCATGGTGCCCGGGTCGACGTTGATGTACGGGTCCAGCTTGAGCATGGTGACCTTAAGTCCCCGCGCCTCCAGGATGGCCGCCAACGAAGCGGAGGCAATGCCTTTCCCCAATGAAGAAACAACACCGCCCGTGACGAATATGTAGCGCGTCATGAAAAACCCTAGAAGTCTGCGTTAAAGCGGTCGGAGCCGCCGGGGAAAGCGAAGGAAGGCCGAAGCCCCCGATCACCTGCATTAATCACAGTGCACCTTTCAAAAAAACCGCCGCGTTGTGACAGACCAGCAATGGAACACCGGTACGTTGATCGCTACACATTTTTTGGAATCGCCCAGCAAAGACTGCTTGGTAATCGGCAACGACTGTGTTTCAGGAGAATCCACAGAAGTTGTATCAAGAAGGGAGCGTAGTCTACCGGAAAGGCGCTATCAGCTCAAACCTTGATCGCAGGTTGGTGGCGCCCAATGTAATTGCCAGTCATCCCCCTGCCCTGTCGAGGCCCTTGCCAGGTTGGCCACGGCCACCAGACGGGTGCCTTGGTACAGCAGCGGCAATCTGCCACGGATAAAGCCTGGCACAGCACTTTCGTTGAGCAAACGCTTGAGGTCACGCCGGCCACGACCTGGCACTTCCATGACTTCACCACCCTGGCGGTAACGGATGCCCAAAGGGCCTTCAGGGGCATGCCCGCTGAAATACAACTGGCCGTTGCCCGGTAACTGTAGTGGGTTTTGCGGGTGCGACCAGCTTAGCGGCGTATCAGAAATTTCCGACCAATCGGCAGGCATCCACCAGATGCGATCGTTGCAACGGTGCAATTGGCCATCGGCCAAACGCCACACGGGCTGTGCGTCCGCCTTGGCATCGCGCAAGGTGTGCCAGCCAATCCAGTGCTCGCTGTCGGGCAACAGCGTCAGCGGCGCCAGCCAGTACCGTAGGGCGTTGCGCTGCCGAGCGTCGGAAAGATCTCGCAGCGGCGCAAGTGCCAATGATGGCAACGGTAGCCAGGCAAGCGCCGATGGCCGCTGGGCAGCCTGCACATCCAATTGCGCCAATTCATCGAGCAGCTCTTGGGCCTGCGCCAGATGCCCAGCGGTTCGCGCCAGGGTATTCGCGGCCTGGGGCCAGCGGGCGGTGAGCAGTGGGAATACTTGATGACGCAGGTAATTGCGGGAGAAACGTGAGTCGCCGTTGGAGGGGTCCTCGATCCAATTCAATTGCTGTTCGCGGGCGTAGGCTTCCAGCTCGGCTCGCGACATGTCCAGCAGCGGCCGCACCAGGTGCCCTTTACCCAAGGGACGCAGGGCTGGCATGCCGATGAGGCCCCGCAGCCCAGCACCCCGCAGCAGGCGAAACAGCAGGGTTTCTGCCTGATCGTCACGGTGCTGGCCGGTGAGTAGCAGTTCACTTGGGCCGATTATCTCGGCGAACGCCTGGTACCGCGCGTCACGGGCCGCACGTTCAAGGCTTGCACCTGACTGCACTTGCACATGCATGACCCGCAGCGGCACACCTGCGGCATCACAGACCGCCTGGCAATGGGCTGGCCAGCCGTCAGCCGCAGCCTGGAGACCGTGATGGACATGGATAGCCTGCAGAGGTGGCAGGGATTGGTTTTTTGCCAGATCAGCGAGTAAGTGCAGGAGGACGGTGGAGTCGAGTCCGCCAGAGAAAGCGATGTGCCAGGCCGAGGCTTTGCGCCACGGGGCCAGGGCTTGCAGGAGTTCGGCGGTTAGAGTTGGTTTCATCGCACGTTACCGCCGCAAAACTGGAATACGTTAGCCAAGCATACACAACGCAAATGTGGGAGCGGGCCTGCCCGCGACAGCGGTGTACCAGCCAACCAATCTGGCACTGACACATTGCTATCGCGGGCAAGCCCGCTCCCACATGGGTAATGCCGTGGCTTAGAGGCCGTAGCTCATCAGGCGCTCGTAACGACGGGCCAGCAGCGCTTCGTTGTCGAACTTTTTGAGCATATCCAACTGTGCGCAGAGTTCGGCGCGGATGGTCGCCGATGCGGCAGCCGGGTCGCGGTGTGCGCCGCCCAGGGGCTCGGCGATCACTTTGTCGACGATGCCCAGGCCTTTCAGGCGATCAGCGGTGATCCCCATAGCTTCGGCAGCATCCGGGGCCTTTTCTGCGGTTTTCCACAGGATCGAGGCGCAACCTTCCGGCGAGATCACAGCGTAAGTCGAATACTGCAGCATGTTCAGTTGGTCGCAAACGCCAATGGCCAGCGCACCGCCAGAACCGCCTTCACCGATCACGGTCGCGATGATCGGGGTTTTCAGGCGTGCCATCACTCGCAGGTTCCAGGCAATCGCTTCGCTCTGGTTGCGCTCTTCAGCGTCGATGCCTGGGTAGGCGCCCGGGGTGTCGATAAAGGTCAGGATCGGCATCTTGAAACGTTCAGCCATTTCCATCAGGCGGCAGGCCTTGCGGTAGCCTTCCGGGCGCGGCATGCCGAAGTTGCGACGCACTTTCTCGCGCACTTCACGGCCTTTCTGGTGACCAATCACCATCACCGGCTGGTCGTCCAGGCGAGCAATACCGCCGACAATCGCCGCGTCATCGGAGAAGTGACGGTCGCCATGCAACTCGTCGAACTCGGTGAAGATGTGATCGATGTAGTCCAGGGTGTACGGACGGCGCGGGTGGCGGGCCAGGCGCGCGATCTGCCAGCTGGTCAGCTTGCCGAAGATGTCTTCGGTGAGCGTCTTGCTCTTGTCTTGCAGGCGGGAGATTTCATCGCCGATATTCAGCGAATTGTCATTGCCGACCAGGCGCAGCTCTTCGATCTTGGCTTGCAGGTCAGCGATCGGCTGTTCGAAATCAAGAAAATTCGGGTTCATAAGCGTCCGTCTTGGGTCGACGGCCAGGGAGTGCCTGGCCAGCCGGTTGTCTATTCGCGCCCTACCTTAAGGGAGAGGCGCGTCAAGGTCGAGATTAAATGTCGAGTCGAGGTCAGGGGTACAAGGGCAGCCCTGACCGTCAACGGTATTGGAGGAAGACGTTGTCACGCCCGAACTGGTCACGCAATGCTTGAATCAAGCCATCGGCCGGGTCAATTCGCCACGTCTCACCGAACTGCAACATCGCCTTGGCATCGCTGCCGGTGTACTCCATGGTCACCGGGCACGCGCCACGGTGACGCTTGAGCAAGTCCCCCAGCCAGCGTAGCTGATCGCCCTTGAGCGCTTCGGTTTTCACCTTCAAGCGCAGGCTTTCGGCCAGGTTGGTGCGGGCATCTTCCATGCTCATTACGCGTTTGATCCGCAGGCGCAGGCCGCCGGAGAAGTCATCGTTGCTGACCTCCCCTTCCACCACCACCATCGCGTCGGTCTGCAACAGCGACTGCGCAGAATGAAACGCGTCGGCAAACAGCGACGCCTCGATACGCCCGGAGCGGTCATCAAGGGTGATGAACCCCATCTTGTCGCCCTTTTTGTTCTTCATCACCCGCAGGGCAATGATCATCCCGGCGACAGTCTGGGTATCGCGCGCCGGCTTCAGGTCGATGATGCGCTGGCGGGCAAAACGACGGATCTCGCCTTCATATTCGTCAATCGGGTGACCGGTGAGGTACAGGCCCAGGGTGTCTTTTTCACCCTTGAGGCGTTCCTTGAGGGTCAGCTCCTTGGCCTTGCGGTGGTTAGCGTACACATCGGCATCTTCTTCGACGAACAGCCCGCCAAACAGGTCGGCATGCCCGCTGTCGTGGGTGCGGGCGGTCTGTTCGGCGGCCTTGATCGCTTCTTCCATGGCGGTCAGCAGCACCGCGCGGTTGCGGTCGATATTGGCCTGGTAGGCCTTCGGCTCGTCATGGAAATACGGACCGAGACGATCGAGTGCACCGCTGCGGATCAGGCCATCGAGGGTACGCTTGTTGATGCGCTTGAGGTCGACCCGGGCGCAGAAGTCGAACAGGTCCTTGAACGGACCATCCTGGCGCGCCTCGGTGATTGCCTCGACCGGGCCTTCGCCCACCCCCTTGATCGCGCCCAGGCCATAGATGATGCGGCCTTCGTCGTTCACGGTGAACTTGAACTCCGAGGCGTTCACATCCGGCGCGTCGAGCCGCAACTTCATGGTCCGCACTTCTTCGATCAAGGTCACGACCTTGTCGGTGTTGTGCATATCCGCAGACAGCACCGCCGCCATGAACGGCGCCGGGTAGTGGGCCTTCAGCCACGCAGTCTGGTACGACACCAGGCCGTAGGCGGCGGAGTGGGATTTGTTGAAGCCATAACCGGCGAATTTTTCCACCAGGTCAAAGATGTTACCGGCCAGGTCAGCGTCGATGTTGTTGGTGGCGCAACCTTCAATGAAACCGCCGCGCTGCTTGGCCATTTCCTCGGGCTTTTTCTTACCCATGGCCCGGCGCAGCATGTCCGCGCCGCCTAGGGTGTAGCCGGCCATGACCTGGGCGATCTGCATCACCTGTTCCTGATACAGGATGATGCCGTAGGTCGGTGCCAGTACCGGCTTGAGGCCTTCGTACTGGTAGTCGGAGTGCGGGTAAGCCAGTTCGGCGCGCCCGTGCTTACGGTTGATAAAGTCATCAACCATGCCCGATTGCAGTGGGCCCGGACGGAACAGGGCCACCAGTGCGATCAAGTCTTCCAGGCAGTCGGGCTTGAGCTTTTTGATCAGCTCCTTCATGCCGCGGGATTCAAGCTGGAACACCGCAGTGGTTTCAGCTTTTTGCAGCAGCGCGTAGGTCGGCTTGTCGTCCAGCGGGATAAAGGCGATATCCAGCGGCGCCTCATCGACCTTGGCACGCTCGCGGTTGATGGTCTTGAGCGCCCAGTCGATGATCGTCAGGGTCCGCAGGCCGAGGAAGTCGAACTTCACCAGGCCGGCCGCCTCCACGTCGTCCTTGTCGAACTGGGTTACCAGGCCATCGCCTTCTTCGTCGCAATAGATCGGCGAAAAGTCTGTCAACTTGGTCGGAGCGATTACCACGCCACCGGCGTGCTTACCGACGTTACGCACCACGCCTTCGAGCTTGCGGGCCATGTCCCAGATTTCGGCGGCTTCTTCATCGACCTTGATGAAGTCACGCAGGATTTCTTCCTGCTCGTAGGCCTTTTCCAGGGTCATGCCGACTTCAAAGGGGATCATCTTCGACAGACGATCCGCCAGGCCGTAGGACTTGCCCTGCACCCGCGCCACGTCGCGGATTACCGCCTTGGCCGCCATGGAGCCGAAGGTGATGATCTGGCTTACCGCGTTACGGCCGTATTTCTCGGCCACATATTCGATTACCCGGTCACGACCATCCATGCAGAAGTCGACGTCGAAGTCGGGCATCGATACCCGTTCCGGGTTCAGGAACCGTTCGAACAGCAGGTCATATTCCAGCGGGTCAAGGTCAGTGATCTTCTGCACATAAGCTACCAGCGAGCCAGCACCCGACCCCCGGCCAGGCCCCACCGGCACGCCGTTGCTTTTGGCCCACTGGATAAAGTCCATTACGATCAGGAAGTATCCGGGGAACCCCATCTGGATGATGATATCCAGCTCGAAATTCAGCCGGTCGACATACACCTGGCGCTTGGCTTCGTAGTCTTCGGTAGTGTCCTTGGGCAGCAGGACGGCAAGGCGCTCCTCCAGGCCATCGAAGGACACCTTGCGAAAGTATTCATCGATGGTCATGCCATCGGGAATCGGGAAGTTGGGCAAAAAGTGCTTGCCCAGCTTCACTTCGATATTGCAGCGCTTGGCAATTTCGACGGAGTTTTCCAGGGCCTCGGGCAAATCGCTGAACAGCTCAGCCATTTCCTCGGCACTTTTGAGGTACTGCTCTTCGCTGTAGTTCTTCGAGCGCCGTGGATCGTCCAGCGCCCGGCCTTCGCCGATGCACACGCGGGTTTCGTGGGCTTCGAAGTCTTCCTTCTTGATAAAACGGACATCGTTGGTGGCTACCAGCGGCGCGCCCAGCTTTTCGGCCAGGGCCACGGCAGCGTGCAGATGTTCTTCATCGTTGGGGCGATTGGTGCGCTGGACCTCCAGGTAGAAGCGGTCGGGAAAGACTTGCATCCACTCACTGGCCAGCACCTCGGCCTCGTGCGGGTTACCGCCCAGCAACGCGATCCCGATCTCGCCCTCTTTGGCGGCCGACAGCATGATCAGCCCTTCGCTGGCCTCGGCCACCCATTCGCGCTCGATGATGATCGAGCCATTGCGCTGGCCGTCGATAAAACCACGGGAAATCAGTTCGGTCAGGTTGCGATAGCCCACGCCGTTCATCGCCAGCAGGCTGATGCGGCTCAAGGCGTTATCCGGATCTTTGTTGGACAGCCACAAGTCGGCGCCGCAGATCGGCTTGATGCCGGCGCCCATGGCGCTCTTGTAGAACTTGACCAGGGAACACATGTTGTTCTGATCGGTCACCGCAACGGCCGGCATGTTCATGCCCACCAGGGTTTTGACCAGTGGTTTGATCCGTACCAGGCCGTCGACCAGGGAGTATTCAGTGTGCAGGCGCAGGTGAACGAATGAAGCCGGCATAGTGATCCTGTCTAGATACGTGTGAAAACAACAAGGCCCGGATTGTACCGGGCCTTGAGTAAAACATCAGCCTGCGCCTAAATCTCGGCCAGGCTTTCGCGCACCTCGTAAGCCTGGCGTACCGGGGCAAACGAGCGGCGGTGGATCGGCGTCGGGCCCAATCGGGCGAGGGCTTCCAGATGAACGGGCGTCGGGTAGCCTTTATGGCCACCGATGCCATAGCCTGGGTAGATCAACTCGAACGCCGCCATTTCACGGTCGCGACTGACCTTGGCGAGAATCGAGGCAGCGGCAATCGCCGGAACCTTGCTATCACCCTTGACCACCGCTTCGGCCGGCATCGCCAGCTTCGGGCAGCGATTCCCGTCGATCATCGCCAGTTTCGGGGTGATGTGCAGGCCCTCGACGGCGCGCTGCATGGCCAGCATCGTGGCATGCAGGATGTTCAACTCGTCGATTTCCTCGACCTCTGCCCTGGCGATATGCCAGCTGAGGGCCTTTTCGCAAATTTCGTCAAAAAGTTTTTCACGACGGGCCTCGGTGAGTTTCTTCGAGTCGTTGAGGCCGAGAATCGGGCGATTCGGGTCAAGGATCACCGCCGCCGTGACCACCGCACCGCACAGCGGACCACGCCCGACTTCATCGACACCGGCAACCAGTTCGTGGGTTTGGGCGACCAGGCTGAAATCCAGGCCTATTTGCGTCTTCATAGGGTTTCCTGCTGGCGGTCGATCAAGGTCAATACGGCATCTGCGGCCTGGTTCGACGCATCACGGCGCAAGGTACGGTGAATTTCGTCGAACCCACGGGTCTGCTCTTCACCACCGTCGATCAACGGCAGAATGGTCTGGGCCAATGCTTCGGGGGTTGCAGCGTCCTGCAGCAACTCCGGCACCAACAGGCGCTGGGCAAGCAGGTTGGGCAAGGAGATGTAGGGACTTTTGACCATGCGCTTGAGAATCCAGTAGGTCAGCGGCGCCAAGCGATAGGCCACGACCATCGGGCGCTTGTAGAGCAAGGCCTCCAGCGTGGCGGTACCAGAGGCGATCAACACCGCGTCACAGGCGGCCAGGGCCAGATGCGAACCACCATCGAGCAGCGTCAACGGCAAGTCGCGCCCCACCAGCAAGGCTTCGATCTGTGCACGGCGCTGCGGGCTGGCGCACGGCAGTACAAATCGCACTCCTGGCTTCAACGCCTGCAGGCGCTGGGCCGCATCGAAAAACAGTGCGCCGAGGCGACCGACCTCACCGCCACGGCTGCCGGGCATCAACGCCACCAGCGGCCCGTCGGGCAGGCCCAACTCGGCGCGCGCAGCGGCGCGATCCGCCTGTAGCGGGATGGTGTCGGCCAGGGTATGGCCGACAAACCTTACCGGCACGCCCTTCTCTTCATAGAACCGCGCCTCGAAAGGCAGTAGGGTCAGCATCAGGTCGCAGCCTTCGCGGATCTTCAGCACGCGCTTCTGCCGCCACGCCCACACGGACGGGCTGACGTAATGCACGGTCTTGATTCCGGCCTGACGCAGCTTGAGTTCGATATTGAGGGTGAAGTCCGGTGCGTCGATACCGATAAAGACGTCCGGTTTTTCGGCAATCAGGGTCTGGATCAGCAGTTTGCGCCGAGCCAGCAGCTCGCGAAGGCGCCCCAGCACTTCCACCAGCCCCATGACCGACAAACGCTCCATGGGAAAGTAGGAAGTCAGGCCTTCGGCCTGCATCAGCGGGCCGCCGACCCCAATAAACTCAACGGCTGGATGCTGCGCCTTGATGGCGCGCATCAGGCCAGCGCCGAGGATATCGCCGGAAGCTTCTCCGGCCACCAATGCAATACGCAGCGTGGCCATGATCAGCGGGTGATGCCGCGAGTCGATGCCTGGATCGAATCACGGAAGATGGCAACCTCTGGAAACAGCGCCGCTGGCTCGGCCAGTTCGGCCAATGCCTGCTCAACCGTCAGGCCCTGGCGATACACCACCTTATAGGCGCGACGCAGGGCGTGAATGGCCTCTTCGCTGAAACCCCGGCGGCGCATGCCTTCGAAGTTCATGCTGCGGGCTTCGGCAGGGTTGCCAAATACCGTGACGAACGCCGGCACATCCTTGCCAATAGCAGTGCCCATGCCGGAAAAGCTGTGGGCGCCGATATGGCAGTACTGATGCACCAGGGTAAAACCAGACAGGATCGCCCAGTCATCAACATGCACATGACCGGCCAGTGCAGTATTGTTGACCAGGATGCAGTGGTTGCCAATAACGCTGTCGTGTCCGATATGCGCGTAGGCCATCACCAGATTGTGATCACCCAGGGTAGTTTCTGCCCGGTCCTGCACAGTGCCACGATGAATGGTCACGCCTTCACGAATGATGTTGTGATCACCGATTACCAGGCGGGTTTCTTCACCCTTGTACTTCATGTCCGGCGTATCTTCACCTACCGAGGAAAACTGGTAGATGCGGTTGTGTTTGCCAATGCGGGTCGGCCCCTTGAGGATCACGTGCGGCCCGATGACTGTTCCCTCGCCGATTTCCACACCTGCGCCGATGATCGACCAAGGGCCGACCTCAACGTCGGCGGCCAGCACGGCCGTCGGATCGATGATTGCGCGAGGGTCAATCAAACTCATAGTTTGCGTTCCGCACAGATGATTTCGGCGGAACACACAGGCTTGCCGTCAACGGACGCCTGGCATTCGAATTTCCAGATCTGGCGCTTGCAGCTCACGAACTTGGCTTCCAGGATCAACTGGTCGCCTGGGGTGACCGGGTTGCGAAAGCGCAGCTTGTCGGAGCCCACGAAATAGTAAAGCGTGCCGTCGGCAGGCTTCAGGTCGAGCATTTTAAAACCCAGGATACCAGCGGCCTGCGCCATCGCTTCGATGATCAACACGCCCGGCATGATTGGATGCGCGGGGAAGTGACCATTGAAGAATGGTTCGTTGATGCTGACATTCTTGTAGGCACGAATGCGCTTTTCCTCAACATTCAGTTCCACTACACGGTCCACCAGCAGGAACGGGTAACGGTGAGGCAGGTATTCGCGAATCTCGTTGATGTCCATCATTTCGGGGGGAAGCCTGTAATAAAGATTGGGAGCGCGCGGACTAAGGCACGCCCCTCTAGCAAATCAAGAAGGCAGTCTAGCTGCTGTGCACACTTGATATGGAAATGGTATCAGCCATCTGATGAAACATTACTGCCAGGGGTCACGTCCCCAACACGCTTTTCCAGATGTTTCAGGCGCCGCGCCATGTCGTCGAGCTGCCTTAAACGGGCCGCGCTCTTGCGCCACTCGGCCGCGGGTTGCATCGCTGTACCGGAAGAGTAGGCCCCCGGCTCGGTAATCGAGTGGGTCACCATGGTCATGCCGGTAATGAATACGTTGTCACATATTTCAATATGGCCCACCAAGCCGACACCGCCGGCCAGCATGCAATGCTTGCCGATCTTGGTGCTGCCGGAGATGCCGACGCACGCGGCCATGGCCGTGTGATCGCCAATCTGTACGTTGTGGGCGATCTGGATCTGGTTATCCAACTTCACACCATTGCCAATCACCGTATCGGCCAAGGCCCCGCGATCGACAGCAGTGTTGACACCGATCTCCACATCGTCACCGATCAGCACACCGCCGACCTGGGCGATCTTCTGCCAGATGCCCTTCTCATTGGCAAAGCCGAAGCCTTCGCCGCCGATCACGGCACCCGACTGAATCACTACCCGCTGCCCGATACGCACATCGTGGTACAGGGTCACGCGCGGCGCGAGCCAGCCGCCTGCACCGATTTCGCTGCGAGCACCGATAAAGCAATGGGCACCAACAGTCACGCCGGCACCAATGCGCGCACCACTTTCGATAACCGCAAAAGCACCGATGCTGGCCGCAGGATCCACCTGTGCATCATTGGCAATGACCGCAGAAGGATGGATACCAGGGGCAGCCTTGGGTTTCGGGTCGAACAAGTGGGAAACCCGCGCGTATGCGGCATAAGGGTCGGCCACCACCAGCGCATCCCCGGCAAACGTCTCGGCGTCAGCGGCCTTCAGCAATACGGCTGCGGCCTGGCTGTCGCCCAGGTATTTACGGTATTGGGGATTTGCGAGGAAGCTCAACTGAGCTGGGCCAGCCTCCTGCAAGGTGGCTAGCCCAGTGATTTCCTTCTCCTTGGAGCCACGCAAGGTAGCCCCCAGGAACTCGGCCAATTGACCGAGTTTGATAGTCGCGGTCATGGCTTACTTCAGCTGGTTCATGCGCTCGATCACCTGGCGGGTGATGTCGTATTGAGGCTTGACGTCAATCACGGCGCCACGCTCGAAGACCAGGTCAAAGGCACCTTTCTTGATGACCTCTTCCACGGCGCTGTCGAGTTTAGGCTTCAGTTGCTTGAGCATTTCACGGTCAGCAACAGCCTTGGCTTCGTTCAGTTCCTTGGATTGGAACTGATAGTCACGGGCCTTTTGCTTGAACTCAAGCTCCAGACGCTCGCGCTCGCCTTGCTGCATTTTATCGCCACCGGCGACCAGGCGGTCCTGGATGCCCTTGGCACTGCTTTCCAGGGTCTTGAGCTTGGTCAGTTGCGGACCAAATTTTTTCTCGGCATCCACGGCGTACTTCTTGGCCGCATCGGATTCCAGCAGGGCCATCTGATAGTTCAGGACGGCGATTTTCATTTCGGCAAACGCCGGGGTTGCGACCAGCACGGTTGCCAGAAGAACCAATTGAGTCAACTTACGCACGATGCACTCCTACAGAATCCGTTGTCGTTATCTTGGGTCGGACGCTTAGAACGTCTGGCCGAGGGAAAATTGGAAAATCTGGGTTTCAGCGTTATCCGGTTTCTTGACTGGCATCGCCAAGGCGAAGCTCAACGGGCCCAGGGCGGTAATCCAGGTCACACCCACACCTACGGAACTGGCCAGATTGCTCAGGCTTACGTCGTTGCACTGGGTGTTGGACTTCAAGCCGCTAGGGTTACGGATCTGCTCGCACTTGGAGTCGAATACGTTACCCACATCCCAGAAGACCGAGGTCCGCAGGGAGCGCTGGTCCTTGACGAACGGCAGCGGGAACAGAATTTCCGCACCACCTTGGATCAGCACGTTACCACCGAACGGCAGCGGATCATTGTCTGAGTCACGCACGGTGCCGACGTTACCGGTTTCAGCAACACCACGGCTTGGCGTACCACGTGGACCCAGGGTGCTGTCCTTGAAGCCACGTACCGAGTTGAAGCCACCGGCATAGTAGTTCTCGTAGAACGGCAAGCCATCGGTCGAACCGTAGCCATCACCATAGCCCAATTCCGTGTGCAGGCGCATGGTGTAGTTATCGCTCAACGGCGTGAACAACTGGCCACGGTAGTCGAGCTTGAAGAACGACAGGTCGCTACCTGGTGTGGTGGCTTCCAGGGTCAGGCTCTGGGAGTGACCACGGGTGGCCAGCACGCCTTTGTTCAGGGTGGACTCGGACCAACCGGCCGAGGCCTTGAAGTTGAGGAACTTGTCACCTTCGCGGCGGGTGAAGTCGAAGATCTCATCGACGGTGTAGACACCGGTCTTGATCTCATCCTGCTGCGCGGTCAGGCCGAAGGTCAGACGCGAGGTCTCACTGATCGGGTAGCCCACGTTCACACCGGCACCCAGGCTGTCGATCGCATAGCTTGCAACGTCGACGTCGAGGTCTTTGTAGTCGGTGGTGCGGTAGAAGGCGTTGTAGCCCAGGCTCACACCGTCAGCAGTCCAGTAGGGGTCCACATAACCGAAGTTGTAGCGGCTCTGGTATTCGCTGCGGGTCAGGCCGATGGATACCTTGTTACCGGTACCCAGGAAGTTGTTCTGGGTGATCGAGCCACCGAGAATCAGGCCGGCACTCTGTGCAAAACCGACGCTGGCGGTGATCGAACCGGACGCTTGTTCTTCCACTGCGTAGTTCACGTCGACCTGGTCATCCACACCCGGTACGGCCGGGGTTTCGACGTTGACTTCCTTGAAGAAGCCCAGGCGCTCAAGACGGGTCTTGGACTGGTCGATCAGGTAGGTCGAAGCCCAGCCACCTTCCATCTGACGCATTTCACGACGCAGCACTTCGTCCTCGGACTTGGTGTTGCCACGGAAGTTGATGCGGTTGACGTAGGCACGCTTGCCCGGATCGACGACAAAGGTGATGTCCACGGTGTGGTCATCATCATGTGGGGTCGGCACGCCGTTGACGTTGGCGAAGGTATAGCCTTCGTTACCCAGGCGACGGGTGATCAGTTCGGAAGTGGTGGTCATCAGCTTGCGCGAGAACACCTGGTCTTTCTGGACCAACAGCAGGGACTTGACCTGGTCTTCAGGCACTTTCAGGTCGCCGCTGAGCTTCACGTCACGAACGCGGTACTTCTCGCCTTCGTTGACGTTGACGGTGATGTACACGTGCTTCTTATCCGGGGTGATGGACACCTGGGTCGAAGCGATATCCATGTTGATATAGCCACGGTCCAGGTAATAGGAGCGCAAGCGCTCCAGGTCACCGGAGAGTTTTTCACGGGCGTACTTGTCATCGTTCTTGAAGAACGACAGCCAGTTGGTGGTCTTGAGCTCGAACAGGTCGATCAGGTCTTCGTCGGCGAACTTGGTGTTACCCACCACGTTGATGTGCTGGATCGCCGCCACGGTGCCTTCGTTGATGTTGACCTTCAGGCCGACACGGTTGCGCGGCTGCGGCACCACTTCGGTTTCCACGGAAGCCGAGTAGCGGCCTTGGGCAACGTACTGACGTTGCAGCTCGTTACGCACGCCTTCGAGGGTGGCGCGCTGGAAGATCTCGCCTTCGGCCAGGCCGGATTGCTTGAGACCTTTCATCAAGTCTTCAGTGGAGATCGCCTTGTTGCCTTCGATCTCGATACTGGCGACAGAAGGTCGCTCGACGACAGTGATGACCAGGACGTTGCCTTCACGACCCAGTTGGATGTCTTGAAAGAAGCCGGTTTTGAACAGCGCACGAGTGGATTCCACCAGGCGACGGTCGTCAGCCTGTTCCCCAACGTTCAACGGCAAGGCGCCAAAGACGCTACCCGCGGAAACCCGCTGGAGGCCGTTGACGCGAATATCGGAGATGGTGAAGGACTCGGCGTGAACTTCGGCGATCATCAATACGGTGAGAACCGCAGTTAGCAGCAGACGTTTCATGAAGTCCTTTCTTATTCCAACTGGCAATAAACAAACTGCCGCAAAATGCGGCAGATTCGCAATTCAGCGAAGCGTTACAGACGTCCCAGATCGTTGACCAGGGCTAACAACATCACCCCAACCACCAAACTGATACCGATCTGTATCCCCCAACCCTGCACCCGATCCGACAAGGGGCGACCACGCACCCACTCGACGAGATAAAACAACAGATGCCCCCCATCCAGTACTGGAATGGGCAACAAATTCAGAACCCCAAGGCTAATACTCAGATAAGCCAGGAAATTCAGGAAATCAGCAACACCCGACTGGGCAGAAGCGCCCGCCACTTTAGCAATGGTTATCGGTCCACTCAAGTTTTTTACCGAGAGCTCGCCGAACAACATTTTCTTCAGCGAATCGAGGGTCAGTACGCTCATGGTCCAAGTGCGTCGTGCACCCTCGCCAATTGCCGCCAACGGCCCGAAGCTGACCTCTCGCACCATCGATGGCGGCCATTCGACACCTTTGACCCCCGCCCCCAGATACCCGCCGGCCGCCTTGGCCTCTCCGCGCACCGCAAGGGTAACAGGGACGTCGATTTGAGCACCGTCGCGCTCAACTTTCAGCACAATTTTCGTATCAGGACGTACACGAACCAGATCAACCACTTGCTGCCAGTCGCCCAGCGCCTGACCATCAAGGGCCAGCAAACGATCACCGGTCTTCAGGCCGGCAGCCTGGGCCGGCCCCTTGGGATCGAGCTCCGCCAGTACCGGCGGCAGCGCCGGACGCCATGGGCGAATCCCCAGGGACTTGATCGGGTCAGGCTCGTCAGCGCCCTTGAGCCACTTGTCCAGTACCAGCTCGCGCGGCGTCTCGGCCGTGGAGTCCTGCTCGCGCACCACCAGCTGTACGGTGCCACTCTCACCCAGGCGGCGAACCAACTGCAGATTGACCGCCCCCCAGCCTGTAGTCGGTTCACCATCAATAGCAACAATTTCCTGCCCGGCGCTCAAACCAGCCTTGGCTGCAATGCTGCCCGCCTCCACCGCACCGATAACCGGGCGTACCTGCTGGCTGCCCAGCATTGCCAGGACCCAGAAAAACACCATGGCCAACAGGAAGTTGGCGATTGGGCCAGCCGCCACGATGGCAATACGCTGACGAACGGTCTTGCGATTGAAAGATTGGTCCAGTTGATCAGCCGGCACTTCGCCTTCACGCTCGTCGAGCATCTTGACGTAGCCACCCAGGGGAATGGCGGCAATCACGAATTCGGTGCCCTTGCGATCGTGCCAGCGCAGCAGCGGCATGCCAAAACCCACGGAAAAACGCAGGACCTTGACGCCACACCGGCGCGCCACCCAGAAATGACCAAATTCGTGAAAAGTGACCAGCACACCCAGAGCAACCAGGGTGCCGACAATCATGTAGAGCGCACTCATCTAATCTCTCCGCATTCCAATCCCGCGCCTGCCGACTAACCTGCGTGGCGTTTCAACCATTGCTCGGCCAAGACCCGGGCCTTGGCATCCGCCTCGAATACGGCGCCCAAATCATTTACGGCAACCACCGGCTCGAGACTCAAAATTTCCTCGATGATACTCGCGATCTGTGGAAAGCGGATGCGCCGATCAAGAAACGCAGCAACCGCGACCTCATTGGCCGCATTCAACATAGCCGGAGCGCTGTTGCCCGCCTCTGCCGCCTCACGCGCCAGGCGCAGGCAGGGGAAGCGTTGGTCATCCGGCGCTTCGAAATCCAGGCGTGCGATGGCGAACAGGTCCAGGGGTGCAACCCCCGAATCGATCCGCTCGGGCCAGGCCAGGGCATTGGCGATTGGCGTACGCATGTCCGGGTTGCCCAACTGGGCCAACACCGAACCATCCACATAGTCGACCAGGGAATGAATCACGCTTTGCGGATGAATCACCACCTCGACCTGCTCGGCCCGAGCATCAAACAGCCAGCAGGCTTCGATCAGCTCCAGGCCCTTGTTCATCATGCTCGCCGAATCCACCGAGATCTTGCGCCCCATCGACCAATTGGGATGGGCGCAGGCCTGATCGGGAGAAACGTGCTCCAGCTCGGCCAATGGGGTCTGGCGGAACGGGCCACCGGAGGCGGTCAGCAAGATACGCCGTACGCCCACCTGGCTCAGGCCGCGGGCAAAATCGCCCGGCATGCACTGGAAAATCGCATTGTGTTCGCTGTCCAGCGGCAACAGCACGGCGCCGCTCTTGCGCACAGCCTGCATAAACAGCGCACCGGACATCACCAGCGCTTCTTTATTGGCCAACAGGATTTTTTTGCCCGCATCAACCGCTGCGAGGGTTGGACGCAAGCCAGCAGCGCCGACGATGGCGGCGACCACAGTATCCACTTCAGAGGCGGCGGACACCTGACACAAGCCCTCCTCGCCGACCAATACCTCGGTCGACAGGCCCGCAGCCCGCAGGTCGTCCTGCAAACCACGGGCGGCAGTTGCATCCGGCACCACCGCGAACTGCGGCACATGCCGCACGCACAACGCCAACAGCTCGCTCAAGCGGCTGAAGCCGGTCAGGGCGAATACCTGATAGCGCTCAGGGTGACGGGCAATCACATCCAGCGTGCTCAACCCGACCGAGCCGGTTGCTCCCAGCACGGTCACTTGCTGTAGGCGGCTCACGAAGCGGCCATCCACAACAGCACGGCAAACACCGGGATCGCCGCCGTCAGGCTGTCGATGCGGTCCAGCACGCCGCCATGGCCCGGCAGCAGGTTACTGCTGTCCTTGATGCCTGCCTGGCGCTTGAACATGCTTTCGGTCAGATCGCCAACCACCGAGATCAGCACCACCACCGCCGCACCGACCAGGGCCAGGAGGATTTGCTTGGCATCCCACTCGCGCACAACGCCAACAACCAGGGTGATCAGCAACGTCAACGCCAGCCCGCCGTACACCCCTTCCCAGCTCTTGCCGGGACTGACCGCCGGGGCCAGCTTGCGCTTGCCAAAGGCACGGCCGGAGAAGTACGCACCGATGTCCGCGCCCCAGACCAGTACCATCACCGCCATGATCAACCAGTTGCCCAGGGCCATGTGCTTGATATAGACCAGGCCCTGCCAGGCCGGCAGCAGGATCAGCAGGCCGATCACCAGCTTGCAGGCGACGCTGGACCATTGGCTGCTGGTACGCGGGTAGGTCAACACCAGGAATGTCGCCAACGCCCACCACAGCACCGCAGCCCCGAGCACCCAGGGTGCGACATCCGGCAGGATGTACATCAGGAACAGCAACAACGCGACAACGGCGGCGTACACCACCCGCGGCAGTTGCTCGGCGAACCCTGCCAGGCGCGCCCATTCCCAGGCGCCCAGGGTCACGACCAGGCCAATGAACAGTGCAAAACCTGCGCCTTCGAGCAGGAAAAACCCGCACAGAGCGATCGGCAGCAGGATCAGTGCCGTGATGATTCGTTGTTTAAGCATTAAACCCGGGCTCCAGCTTCGATCTGCTCGCTCGTTTTACCGAAGCGACGCTGACGGGAAGCGAAATCGGCCAGCGCATTGCGCATGGCATCGTGTTTGAAGTCCGGCCAGAACAGGTCGGAGAAGTACAGCTCGGTATAGGCCAACTGCCACAACAGGAAGTTGCTGATGCGGTGCTCGCCACCGGTACGGATGCACAGGTCCGGCAACGGCAGGTCGCCAGTCACCAGGCAGGTTTGCAACAACTCGGGCGTGATGTCTTCCGGGCGCAGATGGCCGGCCTGCACTTCACGCGCCAGGCGCTGCGCAGCCTGGGCGATATCCCATTGCCCGCCATAATTGGCGGCGATTTGCAGGACGAAGCGGTTGCTGCCAGCGGTGATCGCCTCGGCTTCACGCATGGCCGCCTGCAGCTCCGGATGGAACCGCGAGCGATCGCCGATGATGCGCAAGCTGATGTTGTTGTCGTTCAGGCGCTTGGCCTCACGACGCAGGGCCTTGAAGAACAGGTCCATCAAGGCGCTGACTTCGTCGGCCGGGCGCTGCCAGTTTTCACTGGAGAAGGCAAACAAGGTCAATACCTCGACCTTGGCCTCGGCACACACCTCGATCACGGCCCGTACCGCATCGACACCCGCTTTATGCCCGGCGACACCTGGCATAAAGCGTTTTTTCGCCCAGCGATTATTCCCATCCATGATGATCGCGACATGGCGCGGCACCGCGGAGGGCACAGTCTGCTTGGTCTTTTCCATGAAAGCGTCCTGACCCCTTATACGGCCATCAGGTCCTTTTCTTTCTCTTCCGTGGCCTTGGTGATCATGGCCTCGGATTCCTTGGTCAGCTTATCGATATCAGCAATGGCACGACGCTCTTCGTCTTCGCTGATTTCCTTGTCCTTGACCAGTTTCTTCAGGTCACCCAAGGCATCACGACGGATGTTACGCACGGCAACACGGGCATCTTCCGCTGCGCTGCGCGCCTGCTTGGTGAAGCCCTTGCGGGTTTCTTCGGTCAGGGCCGGCATGGAGATCAGCAGCAGCTCACCCAGGTTGGTTGGGTTGAGGTTCAGGCCAGCGCTCTGGATAGCCTTGTCGACGGCAGCGAGCATGTTGCGCTCGAAGGCCACGACCTGCAGGGTGCGCGAGTCTTTCACAGTCACGTTGGCCACGCCGCTCAGCGGAGTGTCGGAACCGTAGTAAGGCACCATCACGCTGCCCAGGATGCTCGGGTGAGCCTTGCCGGTACGAATCTGGCCGAATGCGTGGCTCAGAGACTCCAGGGATTTCTGCATACGCGCTTGGGCGTCTTTCTTGATTTCGTTGATCATTGTTGGCCTTCCTCGATCAGAGTCCCTTCTGCGCCGCCGTGTACGATATTCAGCAGGGCGCCGGGCTTGTTCATGTTAAATACGCGCAGCGGCATCTTGTGGTCGCGGCACAGGCAGATTGCCGTTAAGTCCATCACACCCAGCTTGCGATCCAGCACTTCATCATAAGTCAGATGATCGAACTTCTCGGCATGCGGGTCTTTGAATGGATCGGCAGTGTAGACACCATCGACCTTGGTAGCCTTGAGCACTACGTCAGCATCGATTTCGATGGCACGCAGGCAGGCAGCCGAGTCAGTGGTGAAGAACGGGTTGCCGGTACCGGCGGCAAAGATCACCACCTCTTTGGCATTCAGGTGGCGCATGGCTTTGCGGCGATCATAGTGATCGGTCACGCCAACCATGGAGATGGCCGACATCACGATGGCCGAGATATTGGCACGCTCCAGGGCGTCGCGCATGGCCAGGGCGTTCATCACAGTGGCCAGCATGCCCATGTGGTCGCCAGTGACCCGATCCATGCCAGCAGCACTGAGTGCCGCGCCACGGAACAGGTTGCCACCACCGATCACCAGGCCGACCTGGACACCGATGCCGACCAGTTGGCCGACTTCCAGTGCCATGCGGTCAAGTACCTTGGGATCGATCCCGAACTCTTCCGAGCCCATCAGGGCCTCGCCGCTAAGCTTGAGTAGAATGCGTTTATAGCGAGCCTGATAACCACTGCCCTGCTGAGCCATTGCGAATCTCTCCTGCGGCGTATTTTTAAAAAATTCTTGGCGAGCCGTTTACGGCTTGCGTTCACTCTAGCTGGACGCTGTCACAGCGCCATCGGAACACGGCTTTGTAAGCCAGTTCCAAAGGGAAGCCAAATAAAATTGAGCCTCCCATTTGAAAAGAGGCTGCGCGCGTGAGCGGGCAGCCTCTCTTGGGCGACAGTTGAAAACTGTCTTATTGCTTGGCGGCAGCCAGCTGGGCAGCAACTTCTTCAGCGAAGTTGTCGACCGGCTTCTCGATGCCATCGCCTACTTTGAAGTAGGTGAAGGAAACGATTTCAGCACCGGCTTTCTTGGCCAGTTCGCCAACCTTGATTTCAGGGTTCTTGACGAACGCCTGCTCAACCAGGCTTGCTTCGGCCAGGAACTTGCTGATACGGCCTTTGACCATGTTCTCAACAATGTTTTCTGGCTTGCCTTTGATTTTTTCTTCGTTCAGCTGCAGGAACACAGCTTTTTCGCGCTCGATCGCTTCGGCAGAAACTTCCGAAGGCAGCAGGAACTCTGGGTTGCTGGCCGCTACGTGCATAGCGATGTCTTTGGCCAGCTCAACGTTGCCGCCCTTGAGGACAACTGCAACACCGATCTTGTTGCCGTGCAGGTAACCACCAACCACGTCACCTTCAACACGTACCAGGCGACGGATGTTGACGTTTTCGCCAACCTTGCCGACCAGTACCAGACGATCAGCTTCTTGGGCTGCGATCAGCGGAGCGGCGTCAGTCAGTTTGTCGGCGAACGCTTTTTCAACGCTGGCAGCAACAAATGCCTTGAAGTCGTCTTGCAGGGCCAGGAAGTCGGTCTGCGAGTTCACTTCCAGCAGAACGGCGGATTTGCCGTCTTCTTTCAGAGCGATCGCGCCTTCAGCAGCTACGTTGCCTGCTTTCTTGGCAGCCTTGATCGCGCCCGAAGCACGCATGTCATCAATGGCTTTTTCGATGTCGCCGTCAGCCTTTTCCAGGGCTTTCTTGCAATCCATCATGCCTTCGCCAGTACGCTCACGCAGTTCTTTAACCAACGCTGCAGTAATTGCTGCCATTTTCAAATTCCTCTTGGATAGGTTTTCAACCATTCCACCCGACTTGTACGGGCGTTCAATTCTTCCCGAACCACCCTTGTTAACCGCTGCACGTTACAGATGCTGTAGCTGTGCCGCTCACAAATGGTTTTCGAGGTGGCAAAAAGGGGGCCAAGCCCCCTTTTTGCTTACTGAGTCAACGCCAGGGCGTCAATTACTCAGCTGCAGCGACCGGTGCTTCTTCAGCAGCGAACTCTACGGTGCCGCCGCCAACATTGTTGCGGCCACGGATTACAGCGTCAGCCATCGAACCCATGTACAGCTGGATAGCGCGGATTGCGTCATCGTTGCCTGGGATGATGTAGTCAACGCCTTCCGGGCTGCTGTTGGTATCGACTACGCCGATAACCGGGATGCCCAGCTTGTTGGCTTCGGTGATCGCGATGCGCTCGTGATCAACGTCGATAACGAACAGTGCGTCAGGCAGACCGCCCATGTCCTTGATACCACCCAGGGAACGATCGAGCTTTTCCAGGTCACGGGAGCGCATCAGCGCTTCTTTCTTGGTCAGCTTGGCGAAAGTACCGTCTTCGGCTTGCACTTCAAGGTCACGCAGACGCTTGATGGAAGCACGGATGGTTTTGAAGTTGGTCAGCATACCGCCCAACCAGCGGTGATCGACGTACGGCGAACCGCAACGTGCTGCTTCTTCAGCAACGATCTTGCCAGCGGAACGCTTGGTGCCGACGAACAGAATCTTGTTTTTGCCCTGGGCCAGGCGCTCTACGAAAGTCAGAGCTTCGTTGAACATTGGCAGGGTTTTTTCAAGGTTGATGATGTGGATCTTGTTACGCGCGCCGAAAATGTATTTACCCATTTTCGGGTTCCAGTAACGGGTCTGGTGACCGAAGTGCACACCGGCCTTCAGCATATCGCGCATGTTGACTTGGGACATGATAGTTCCTTAATAAGTCGGGTTTGGCCTCCACGTATCCCAATGACCAACCAGCGGCTTCAAGGCCTCCGGCACCCAGGTCATCGTGTCGACACGTGTGTGGATTTAAGCTTTGCGGGGTATCCCCGGAAAGCGGCGCATTTTATACCACAGCAACGACAAAAACGAAACCCGCAATCGCATTTGCTTGCCGCCACCGCCACCCAAGCCATTGAATCGGGTGAAAATACCCACACCTTATAGAGAGAAGCGATAGCCAGACACTCATGGTTTGTACCTTGCGTCTGTTAGAATCGCGTTTTTTGGGCTTGTGCGAACGCTGCACCTTTTTGTCGCACGCCCGTAAACCGTATTGATTTCAGCGCGTCGCGCTAGAGAGAGCCTGTATGACCGTTACCCTGAAAACCGCCGAAGACATCGCAGGCATGCGCGTTGCCGGCAAACTGGCGGCCGACGTCCTGGAAATGATTGCCGAACACGTCAAGCCTGGCGTCACCACAGAAGCCCTGGACCGCATCTGCCACGACTATATTGTCGACGTGCAGAAAGCCATCCCCGCGCCGCTGAACTACAAAGGCTTCCCCAAGTCGATCTGCACCTCGATCAACCACGTGGTCTGCCACGGCATCCCGGGCGACAAGCCGCTCAAGGACGGCGATACCCTGAACATCGATGTCACGGTGATCAAGGACGGCTACCACGGCGACACCAGCCGCATGTTCCACGTCGGCAACGTCCCGGTGTGGGCCGAGCGCCTGTCCCAGGTCACCCAGGAATGCATGTACAAGGCCATCGAGCTGGTCAAGCCGGGCTGCCGCCTGGGTGATATCGGCGAAGTGATCCAGAAGCACGCAGAAAAGAACGGTTTCTCGGTGGTCCGCGAATTCTGTGGCCACGGCATCGGCAAGGTGTTCCACGAAGAGCCGCAGATCCTGCACTACGGCCGCGCCGGCACCGGCATGGAGCTCAAGGCGGGCATGACCTTTACCATCGAGCCGATGATCAACCAGGGCAAGGCCGACACCAAGGTGCTGGGCGACGGCTGGACCGCCATCACCAAGGACCGCAAGCTCTCGGCGCAGTGGGAGCACACCCTGCTGGTCACCGAGACGGGCTACGAGATCTTCACCCTGCGCGCCGATGACACGATCCCTCGCGTTTCGGCCTGATGCTTGCAGCGGGCTTTCCAGATAGCGACGTTGTGACCTACACCTAGATAGAAAGGAAAGCCGATCGATGCCCCAGGTGGATCCCGAACTCTTCGACCGAGGCCAGTTCCAGGCGGAACTGGCGCTGAAGGCAAGCCCGATTGCCGCCTTCAAAAAGGCCATCCGCCAGGCCCGCGAGGTGCTCGACGGGCGTTTTCGCAGCGGCCGGGAGATTCGCCGACTGATCGAGGATCGCGCCTGGTTCGTCGATAACATCCTGCAAAAGGCCTGGGAACAGTTCGACTGGAGCGAAGACGCCGACATTGCCCTGGTGGCCGTCGGCGGCTATGGCCGGGGCGAACTGCACCCCTACTCCGATATCGACCTGCTGATCCTGTTGGACAGTGCAGACCATGAGATCTTTCGTGATTCCATCGAGCGTTTTCTGACGCTGCTGTGGGACATCGGCCTGGAAGTCGGCCAGAGCGTGCGCTCGGTGGCGGAATGCGCCGAAGAAGCCCGCGCCGACCTGACCGTGGTCACCAACCTGATGGAAAGCCGTACCATCTGCGGCCCCGAGCGCCTGCGCCAGCGCATGCTGGAAGTCACCAGCACCGCACACATGTGGCCGAGCAAGGAGTTCTTCCTGGCCAAGCGCGCCGAGCAGAAAGCCCGGCATCACAAGTACAACGACACCGAATACAACCTGGAACCCAACGTCAAGGGCTCGCCCGGCGGGCTGCGGGATATCCAGACCATCTTGTGGGTCGCCCGTCGCCAGTACGGCACCCTGAACCTGCGTGCCCTGGCCGGCGAAGGCTTTTTGGTCGAGAGCGAAAACGCCCTGCTGGCCTCGTCCCAGGAGTTTTTGTGGAAGGTGCGCTACGCCCTGCACATGCTGGCCGGACGCTCCGAAGACCGCCTGCTGTTCGACCACCAACGCTCCATCGCCGCCCTGCTGGGCTTCGAGGGCGAAGACGCGAAGACCAGTATCGAAAGCTTCATGCAGCAGTACTACCGGGTGGTCATGAGCATCGCCCAGCTCAGCGACCTGATCATCCAGCACTTTGAAGAAGTGATCCTGGCCCCGGAAGACGAAGCGCCGCCGCAACCGATCAACGCGCGCTTCCAACTGCACGATGGCTATATCGAGGCGCGCAACGACAACGTGTTCAAGCGCACGCCATTTGCCATGCTGGAAATTTTCGTGCTGATGGCCCAGCAACCGGAAATCAAGGGCGTACGCGCCGATACCATCCGTTTGCTGCGGGAAAACCGTCACCTGATCGATGACGAATTTCGCCATGACATCCGCAATACCAGCCTGTTTATCGAGCTGTTCAAGTGCAAGATCGGCATCCACCGCAACCTGCGGCGCATGAACCGCTACGGCATCCTTGGGCGCTACCTGCCGGAGTTCGGCTTTATTGTCGGGCAGATGCAGCACGACCTGTTCCACATCTACACGGTCGACGCCCACACCCTGAACCTGATCAAACACCTGCGTAAGTTGCAATACACCCAGGTGTCAGAGAAATTCCCGCTGGCCAGTAAGCTGATGGCCAGGCTGCCAAAGCCTGAGCTGATCTACCTCGCCGGCCTTTATCACGATATCGGCAAGGGCCGGCACGGCGACCATTCGGAAATCGGCGCGGTGGATGCGCAAGCCTTCTGCCAGCGTCACCAGTTACCGCAGTGGGACAGCCGCCTGATCGTCTGGCTGGTACAGAACCACCTGGTGATGTCCACCACAGCCCAGCGCAAGGACTTGTCCGACCCGCAGGTGATCCATGATTTTGCGCAGATCGTCGGCGACGAAACCCGCCTCGACTACCTGTACGTACTGACCGTCTCCGACATTAACGCCACCAACCCGACCCTCTGGAATTCGTGGCGCGCCAGCCTGTTGCGCCAGCTGTATACCGAGACCAAGCGCGCCTTGCGCCGGGGCCTGGAAAACCCGGTGGACCGCGAAGAACAGATCCGCCGCACCCAGAACGCGGCCCTGGATATCCTGGTGCGTGGCGGCAACGACCCGGACGATGTGGAGCAACTCTGGTCGCAGTTGGGCGACGACTATTTCCTGCGCCACACCGCAGGCGACGTGGCCTGGCACACCGACGCGATTCTCCAGCAGCCGGCCGATGGTGGCCCGCTGGTGCTGATCAAGGAAACCACCCAGCGTGAATTCGAAGGCGGCACGCAGATATTCATCTACGCCCCGGACCAGCACGACTTCTTCGCCGTGACCGTGGCTGCGATGGACCAGCTCAATCTGAACATTCACGACGCCCGGGTCATTACGTCCAGCAGCCAGTTCACCCTCGACACCTACATCGTGCTCGACACCGAAGGCGAGTCCATCGGCGACAACCCCGAGCGGGTGAAAAAGATCCGCGCAGGCCTGACCGAAGCCCTGCGCAACCCCGACGACTACCCAACCATCATCCAGCGCCGGGTGCCGCGCCAGCTCAAGCATTTTGCCTTTGCGCCCCAGGTGACGATCCACAACGATGCCCAGCGCCCGGTGACCGTACTGGAACTCAGCGCGCCGGATCGCCCTGGCCTGCTGGCGCGGATCGGCGGGATTTTCCTGGAGTTTGACCTGTCGTTGCAAAACGCCAAGATTGCCACCCTGGGCGAGCGGGTCGAGGACGTGTTCTTTATCACCGATGCCGATAACCAGCCGCTGTCCGACCCTGAACTATGCCGCCGCTTGCAGGACGCCATCGTTGCGCAATTGAGCGTGAACCAGGAGCCTGGCGCGGAGTTATCCAGAATAACCATTTGAGTTGAATTTAATTTCCCTGGGGGTGCGGACCTTGTAGGAGCTGGCTTGCCTGCGATGCGGGCGGCGCGGTGTATCTGGTACACCGAGGCGATGCCATCGCAGGCAAGCCAGCTCCCACAGGGCCGTGCTCAACGATAGAGGCCCCGATGAACAACGCCCTGAACCAACTGCAGCCCTACCCGTTCGAGAAACTGCGAGCCCTGCTGGGCAGCGTCACGCCGAACCCGGACAAACGCCCGATTGCCCTGTCCATCGGCGAACCCAAGCACAAATCCCCGGATTTCGTCGCCCAGGCCCTGGCCAACAACCTTGACCAGATGGCGGTGTACCCCACCACCCTGGGCATCCCCGCCTTGCGCGAGGCGATTGGCACGTGGTGCGAACGGCGTTTCAACGTGCCCAAGGGCTGGCTCGACCCGGCGCGCAATATCCTGCCGGTCAATGGCACTCGTGAAGCGCTGTTCGCCTTCACCCAGACCGTGGTCAACCGCGGCGACGATGCCCTGGTGGTCAGCCCGAATCCGTTCTACCAGATCTACGAAGGCGCAGCGTTCCTCGCCGGGGCCAAGCCGCATTACTTGCCGTGCCTGGATGAAAACGGCTTCAACCCGGATTTCGATGCGGTCTCGCCTGACATCTGGAAGCGTTGCCAGATCCTGTTCCTGTGCTCTCCCGGCAACCCGACCGGCGCACTGATCCCGGTCGACACCCTGAAAAAACTGATTGCCCTGGCCGACCAATACGACTTCGTGATCGCCGCCGACGAGTGCTACAGCGAGCTGTACTTCGACGAGCAAACCCCACCACCGGGCCTGCTCAGCGCGTGTGTCGAACTGGGTCGCCAGGACTTCAAGCGCTGCGTGGTGTTCCACAGCCTGTCCAAGCGTTCCAACTTGCCGGGCCTGCGTTCCGGGTTTGTGGCCGGGGATGCCGAGATCCTCAAGGCCTTCCTGCTGTACCGCACCTACCACGGCTGCGCGATGCCGGTGCAAACCCAACTGGCGAGCATCGCCGCGTGGCAGGACGAAGCCCATGTACAGGCCAATCGCGACCTGTACCGGCAGAAATTCGACGCCGTGCTGGCGATCCTCAAACCGGTACTGGACGTACAGAACCCGGACGGGGGCTTCTACCTGTGGCCCAACGTTGAGGGCGATGATGCCGCGTTCTGCCGCGACCTGTTCGTGGAGGAACATGTGACCGTGGTGCCGGGCTCGTACCTGTCGCGGGAAGTCGAGGGTTTCAATCCAGGAGCTGGACGGGTGCGTCTGGCCTTGGTTGCGCCATTGGCCGAATGCGTCGAGGCGGCCGAACGAATTCGCGACTTTATCCAGCGCCGTCATTGAAACAAGGGGCCGCTCCCACGTCGGGGGCGGCCAACATTCGCCCACCTTTGGTAATTAGTTGCACTCCAGGCCCACCCCGACTCATACGCAGAAATAATTACTGCGGAACTACTCCGGCTAAATTCCCACTTTGTAGAGGCAACAAACTTTACAAAGAGCCTTCGCCTTTCTTACGTTGGCGCCGGAGTACCTATGATCGCAAACCCAAGTTCAACCCCTTTCCCACTTCCTAGCCTGAGCACAAACGATACCGCCCCGAGCAACTCTTCAATAACAACAACCCATCCCGACAGCCCGTTAAAGTACGACCCCGCCCCTATTATTATCGAGCTTAATAACTTTGGAAAAAATGAGCTTTTTACAAAGTTAAGCGCCAGCAACTCAATCAAACTAACGCCCTACGATAATAACTCCGTCACGCACTACCATCTCCCCGCAAAACATATGGCGGACGGAATAACCAACAGCGAACCCTACGAACTTTCATCCAGCGAAAGGTATCTGGCAGACAGCCTCTACCCGCCCAAAAATAGTTCCTTGCGCCAGGCATTCCTCATCACTAACCAACGAGGTTCGCTCTCAACTTACGAATGGGCCCTTGCCGCCCCGCAATCGTCGTCGGCGCAAGAGCAATCGGAGTAGGTGCTTGAAGCCCTTTTCATCTCATCACTATCTGACAACCGCCCCATGAGTAGAGTCCATGAGCCAAGTAACCCCGTTATTCCCCAACATCCCTATCCAACAATTCGCACCCTCCAGCGACAACTCGCCGGCCGACCGCACAGCGCGCAACAAAAGAGGTGTCGCAGACAGCTCAAAACGCTGGTCGCCAGGCGTTATCACGGTGAGCCTGGACCTGGCAAACAAGAAAAGCCAAGCCCTGGTCATCGATGCACTAAAAGAGTGGGCCCATCACACGCCCGGCCTGCAGTTTGAAATCGTCGAGGGCAAACGCGGCGATATTCGTGTCTCCGACGACGAGGGTTTTACCGGCAGTTGGTCGGTCATCGGTACCGACGCCTTGCTGGTCGATGAAGACCAGCCCACCCTGCACCTGGACCGAACTGATAACTCCAAGCAGTTACGCACTCATGCCTTGCACGAATTCGGCCATGCCCTGGGCTTACTGCATGAACACCAGCACCCGCAAAGCACCTTGGATTGGGACGAGCAGGCGGTGCGTGACTATTTCGTCAGTGAGCGTTTCCCCGCAGAACTGGTCCAGGAACAAATACTCGCCCCACTCACAGGTCCCGACGTGCAGAGCACAGCCTACGATCCACAGTCTGTGATGCATTACCCCTTTCCCGCACACTTGAGCCGCAAGGGGCATGGCACCTCGGAAAACTTCTTTCTGTCGCCGGGTGACCAGGAGGCCATCAGGAGGCTATACCGGCCGAATATCCCCGGGGTGAGCTGACGGCACCGCACAGGCCTACTTCTGCGTGCCCAGGTTGGCTTCGCTCATATCCAGGTCCGCCAGCACTTCGCGCAGCACGTCATCACCAATCTGGTGGTGACGGCTCAGGCTATACAATTCCAGGCGTTGCGCGCGCAGGGCCTTGAGCCGCAGCTTGCGCTCCAGTTGATCCATCTGCAGCGCCAGCGCCTGGGCTTCGGCCGAGTCATTGAACACCTCCAGTTGATGGCGATATTCCGACATGATCCGCGCCTTGAGCTCCGCTGCCAGCGCAGCCTGGGCCGCGTCCAGGGGCGCCTCTGCCGCCTCCTCCACCTCAAGGGCATGAATCGCGGCCTCGGCGGTTTTCCTCCAGGCATCGCGCACCTCGCCGCGGCGCTTGTCATCGGGACTCTTCTCGATGCCCCGCAGCAACAGGGGCAAGGCAATACAGGCGGCCACCAACGACAACAGGATGACCCCGGCGGCAATGAAAATCAGCAGGTCGCGCTCTGGAAATGCCTGGCCGGGGGCGAACAGCAACGGCACCGACATCACACCGGCCAGGGTCACCGCCCCGCGCACCCCGCCGACGGTCAATAGCCAGCAGGATCGGGCCGTTGGCACCAGGGTCAGCTCGCTTTTGCCGCGCAGGCGGCGTAGAAGGCCGGACAGGCGCCAGATGCTCTGCACCCAGATAAACCGCAGCACCAGCAGCACCAGGAAGATCGCGATCACGTCCAGGCAGCGATAGAACAAGGTCGGCCACAGCATGCTCTCGTGGCTGGTCACCGCCTTGATGATGTCGGGCAATTGCAGGCCCAGCAGCAGGAAGATCAGCCCGTTGAAGGCAAACTCCAGCAGTGACCAGACACTGCGATTGAGCAAGCGCGTACTGGTCTGGCGTGGCAGCAGGTCGAGCCAGCTCTGCATCATGCCCGCCGCCACCGCCGACAAAATCCCCGACGCCCCCAGGCGCTCAGCCAGCACATAGGCGGCAAACGGCAGCAGCAACATAAACACCACGTGGGTCGCCGGGTCATCCCAACCCCGGGCAATCATCCAGGCCCGCAAGCGCCCCATCAGCCAGCTCAGGGCCACACCGATGGCCAGGCCACCGAGCGCCACCAGCACAAACGTAAGGCTGGCATCGGCCAGGGAAAACACTCCGGTCAACGCCGCCACCAGGGCGAACTTGAAGGTCACCAGGCCCGACGCATCGTTCATCAGGGCTTCGCCCTGGAGCATATGCATCAAGGGCGTGGGCAGGCGGTTCTGGGAAATTGCCGACACCGCCACCGCGTCTGTCGGCGATAAAACGGCCGCCAGGGCGAAGGCCACCGGCAGCGGAATACTCGGCAGCAACCAATGGATAAAGTAACCGGCGCCCACCACGGTAAACAGCACCAGCCCCACCGCCAACGTCAGGATCGGCCCGCGCAGGCGCCACAATTCACGCTTGGGCATGCGCCAGCCGTCGGAGAACAGCAGCGGCGGCAGGAACAGGAAAAGAAACAACTCCGGGTCCAGTGCCACGTGCAGTCCCAGGGTTGGCCACGCCAGCAAGGCACCAGCGGCAATCTGCACCAAGGGCAACGGCAATGGGATAACACGCCCGACCAGACGCGAAACGCTGACCAGCATCAGCAGGATAAGAACGGTGTAGGCGGTTTGCATAAAGCGGGGTTCCTGGACAATCGACTTGCAATGACACACTTGAGGCAACAACGCGCCTTTGAAGTGCCATATTAGCTGCCTATGCTGCTGGATGACCGTTGCACATAAGTCGCAGCCAGGGCCTAGACCAATGGATAGCGGACCGCAGAGCGACACATTGAAAAATGCACCATTTTAGGTACACTCCAGCACATGAGTAAAAACTCACTCACTTTACATGTGAGCTTTTTTCGCACTGACGCAGGTAACGAGCCGGTACGTGAATGGCTGATAGATCTGCCCCGTGAACACCGGCGAATCATTGGGATAGAAATAAAAACCGTGCAACTGGGATGGCCAATCGGCATGCCCGTAGTGCGAAAGCTCGATTCAGGGCTATGGGAGGTCAGGGTTGAACTGGAGGGCACCATCGCCCGCATTATCTTCACGGTGATCGGCAGCAACATGGTGCTACTCCACGGTTTCATCAAGAAAAGCCAAAAGACACCGGCGTACGACATGGCAACCGCCAAGCAGCGTAAGGCAAGGTTATGAGGTACCACACATGAACAAGCATATCGGTTCTGACTTCGATGATTTCCTCGCCGAGCAAGGGCTCGGCGAGGAAGTCTGCGCGGCGGCCCTCAAGCGTGTCATCGCCTGGCAGATCGCGCAGGCGATGAAGCACCAACGAGTCAGCAAAAAAGCGCTGGCAGAGCGGATGCACACCAGCAGAACCGCCGTGGACCGTGCCCTTGATCAAAATGACTCGGGTATGACCCTCGCCACTTTGGCCAGCGCTGCCAGGGCCCTGGGCCAACGCGTGGAAATCCGCCTGGTTCCAGAGGATCAAGCAGCCCACGCATGACCTGCCCACCTTTGGACCAGGTAGCCTGCGCGCAGTGGCTCTACGTGGCATAATCCTTGGCTGATTTTTTGCGACCCTATTGGGGAGATTTTTAGGAATGAAATATGCCCAATAAAAACAATCAGTTACAGATTTTCGGCATCAAAGCCTGCGACACCATGAAAAAGGCTCGTACCTGGCTCGATGAAAATGCCATCAGCTATGAGTTTCATGACTACAAGACAGCCGGTATCGACCGCGAACACTTGACCCAATGGTGCAACGAGCACGGTTGGCAGGTGGTTTTGAACCGTGCAGGCACGACCTTTCGCAAACTCGAAGACGAACGCAAAGCCGATCTCGACCAGGCGAAAGCCATTGAACTGATGCTCGCACAACCCTCGATGATCAAGCGTCCAGTGCTCGATCTCGGTGACAGAACCCTGATTGGCTTCAAGCCAGAAAGTTATTCGGCGGCCCTCAAGTAGGCCAGCCACTTCATTTTTGTAGAGGTAACAGCATGTCCAATTCCCTGTTCAGCCTGGGCTTCGGCGTCGGCACCCAGAACCGCCAAGGTGCTTGGCTGGAAGTGTTTTACGCGCAGCCATTGCTCAACCCTTCGGCCGAAATCGTCGCCGCCATCGCGCCGATCCTTGGCTACACCGAAGGCAACCGGGCGATCACCTTCACCATTGCCCAAGCCTCGCAACTGGCTGACGCACTGAAAAATGTAGATGCCACCCAGGCCGCCCTGCTGACCCGCCTGGCCGAAAGCCACAAGCCGCTGGTCGCCACGCTGTTGGCTGAAGACGCCGCACTGACCTCCACGCCAGAGGCCTACCTCAAGCTGCACCTGCTGTCCCATCGCCTGGTCAAGCCCCATGGCCTGAGCCTGGCCGGTGTGTTCCCGCAACTGCCGAACGTAGCCTGGACCAGCCAGGGTGCGATCGACATTGGCGAACTGGCCGAACGCCAGCTGGAAGCACGCCTGCGTGGCGAGTTGCTGGAAGTGTTCTCGGTGGACAAGTTCCCGAAAATGACCGACTACGTGGTCCCGGCCGGTGTGCGGATCGCCGATGCCGCGCGTCTGCGCCTGGGCGCCTATGTGGGCGAAGGCACCACCGTGATGCATGAAGGCTTCATCAACTTCAACGCAGGCACCGAAGGCCCGGGCATGATCGAAGGCCGTGTATCGGCTGGCGTATTCGTCGGCAAGGGTTCGGACCTGGGCGGCGGTTGCTCCACCATGGGCACCCTGTCGGGCGGCGGCAACATCGTGATCAAGGTCGGCGAAGGCTGCCTGATCGGCGCCAACGCCGGTATCGGTATTCCATTGGGCGACCGCAACACCGTGGAATCAGGGCTGTACGTGACTGCTGGCACTAAAGTGGCGCTGCTCGATGAGCAGAACCAACTGGTCAAGGTGGTCAAGGCCCGTGAATTGGCTGGCCAGCCGGACCTGCTGTTCCGCCGTAACTCCGAGACCGGTGCCGTGGAGTGCAAAACCCACAAGTCGGCCATCGAACTGAACGCAGCGCTGCACGCTCACAACTAAGCAGCGACTCGATGCCACCGGAGCCGGCCGTGCCTTGCAGCACGGCCGGTTCATATGAGTCTTCAATCCCATGCTTGTGCCCTCGCCCTGGCGCGCCGATTTCCCGGCCATCGCTACCTTGCAACGGCAAGACCAGACCTACCTGGACAACGCCGCCACCACGCAAAAACCTCAAGCCCTGTTGGACGCCCTTAGCCATTACTACGCCAATGGCGCAGCCAATGTGCACCGAGCCCAGCATTTGCCGGGCGCCCATGCGACCCAGGCGTTCGAGGACAGTCGCAGCAAAGTGGCGCAATGGCTCAACGCAGGTGACAGCGGGCAGATCATCTTTACCCACGGCGCGACGTCTGCGCTGAACCTCCTGGCCTATGGCCTTGAGCACCTCTTCAATCCGGGCGATGAAATTGTCATCAGCGCCCTGGAACATCACGCCAACCTGTTGCCCTGGCAGCAGTTGGCCAAACGCCGTGGGCTCACGCTGGTGGTGCTGCCCCTCGACGACGAGGGCTTGATCGACCTGCAAGCCGCCGCCGCGCTGATCGGGCCTCGCACCCGGCTACTGGCGGTGAGCCAGCTGTCCAACGTGCTGGGCGCCTGGCAGCCCCTCGCAAAGTTGCTGGCACTGGCCCAGGCCCACGACGCCTTGACCGTGGTGGACGGCGCCCAGGGTATCGTCCACGGGCGCCATGACGTGCAGGCCCTGGGCTGTGACTTCTATGTGTTTTCCAGCCACAAGCTCTACGGCCCGGACGGCGTCGGCGTGCTTTATGGCCGCACCGAAGCCCTGCATCGGCTGCGCCACTGGCAGTTTGGCGGCGAGATGGTGCAACAGGCCGACTACCACAGCGCCAGCTTCCGCCCCGCGCCCCTGGGTTTCGAAGCGGGCACGCCGCCGATTGCCGGGGTGATTGGCCTGGGGGCGACCCTGGATTACCTCAACTCCCTGGATCAACAGGCGGTGCTCGCCCACGAAGCGGCGCTGCATGACTACCTGTTGCGCGGCTTGCAGGCGCGCAATGGCGTGCGCCTGCTGGGCGCGCCGCAGGTGGCCCTGGCCAGCTTTGTGGTGGACGGCGTACACAACGCCGACCTCGCCCACCTGCTGACCGAGCAGGGCATCGCGGTCCGCGCCGGCCATCACTGTGCAATGCCCCTGCTCAAGAGCCTGCATTTATCTGGGGCGATCCGGGTTTCTTTGGCGCTGTACAACGACTCCGATGACCTGGAGCGCTTTTTTGAAGCGCTGGACCAGGCACTGGACATGCTGCGATGAGCCTGCCAGTGGATGCGCAGGCCGCACTGCTGGCCTTTCAGGCGGTCGGCAGTTGGGAGCAACGCGCCCGCCTGCTGATGCAATGGGGCGAGCGGCTGCCGGCGTTGGCGGATGAAGGCAAGGTCGACGCCAACCTGGTGCAGGGCTGTGAAAGCCTGGTGTGGCTGGTAGGGCGACTGCAGGACGGCCATTGGCAGTTTGCCGCCAGCAGCGATGCGCGCATGATTCGTGGGCTGGTGGCCTTGTTGCTGGCGCGGGTCAATGGGCTCTCGGCGGCCGAGTTACAGGCAGTCGACTTGCCTGACTGGTTCAACCAACTGGGGCTCTCCCGCCAGCTGTCGCCGTCGCGCAGCAATGGCCTGAATGCAGTTTTGCAGCGCATGCGCGACTTGAGCCATACGCAAAACTAACTGTGGGAGCGGGCTTGCCCGCGATAGCAATGTATCAGTCACTATTGCAGTGACTGAAGAATGGCTATCGCGGGCAAGCCCGCTCCCACATTTTGTTTTATGCCCAGCAGTGAGATCAGTTGGGCTTGACCCGCTCGGAAGGCCTGCGCACTCCGGCCACGATCTTGTCCACCGCCTTGGTCGCCGCCACCATGCCAAAGGTCGCCGTCACCATCATCACTGCGCCAAACCCACCCGCGCAGTCCAGCTTCACCCCATCGCCCACAAAACTCTTCTGCAAACAGATGCTGCCGTCAGGCTTGGGATAACGCAGCTGTTCGGTGGAGAACACGCAAGGCACGCTGTAGTGACGGGTCACGGTGCGCGAGAAGCCGTAGTCGCGGCGCAAGGTGGAGCGCACTTTCGAGGCCAGCGGGTCGTTGAACGTGCGGTTCAGGTCGCACACCTGGATCAGCGTCGGGTCAATCTGCCCGCCAGCGCCACCGGTGGTGATGATCTGGATCTTGCGGCGCTTGCACCAGGCGATCAGCGCTGCCTTGGCGTTGACCGCGTCGATGCAGTCGATCACGCAGTCGATAGTCGGCGTGATGTACTCGGCCATGGTGTCGCGGGTCACGAAATCCGCCACCGCGTGCACGGTGCAATCGGGGTTGATCGCGCGCAGGCGCTCAGCCATCACCTCGACCTTGGGCTTGCCCACGGTGCTGTCCAGGGCGTGCAACTGGCGATTGCTGTTACTGACGCACACGTCGTCCAGGTCAAACAGCGAAATCTCGCCCACCCCGCAACGGGCCATGGCTTCTGCCGCCCACGAGCCAACACCGCCCACGCCGACGATGGCCACATGGGCCGCTTTCAAGCGTTCCAGACCTTCAATGCCATATAGGCGGGCGACACCGGCAAACCGTGGATCTTCTGTGCTCATGACCATTACCCCAAAAACCGGCGCGCATTATAGGGCTACGCAGCGATAAGTTCTAAGCTACAAGCTATAAGTAAAGAACTTACCAGCGCTTTCGCTGCCCAATGCCCGGTTTTTCCTGGCTTGCTGTACGCTCAGGGAAGGGCCGGTGTAGGATGCGCGCCGTTCGACACCTCCATTCGTTCCACACCCTTTGGAACCCGAAACAGCTATGTCATCGCGTAAATTTGGACTCAACCTGGTGGTGGTGCTGGCAATTGCCGCGCTGTTCACTGGTTTCTGGGCGCTGATCAACCGCCCGGTCACTACTCCCAACTGGCCCCAGCAGATTTCCGGCTTTTCCTACTCGCCGTTCCAGCAGGGCCAGTACCCGCAGAAAGACCAGTATCCGAGCGATGAGCAGATGCGTCAGGACCTGGCGATCATGAGCAAGCTGACGGACAACATCCGTACCTATTCGGTCGACGGCACCCTGGGGGATATTCCCAAGCTGGCGGAAGAGTTCGGCCTGCGCGTGACCCTGGGGATCTGGATCAGCCCGGACCTGGAGCGCAACGAGCGCGAAATCCAGCGGGCCATCGAGATCGCCAACACCTCGCGCAGCGTAGTGCGCGTGGTGGTCGGCAACGAGGCGATCTTTCGCAAGGAAATCACCCCTGAGGAGCTGATTGTCCTGCTGGACCGGGTGCGCGCTGCCGTCAAAGTGCCGGTGACCACCTCCGAGCAGTGGCACATCTGGGAGCACAACCCGCAGTTGGGCAAGCATGTCGACCTGATCGCCGCGCACGTCCTGCCATACTGGGAACATGTGCCGATGGCCCAGGCCGGGCAATTCGTCCTCGACCGGGCCAAGGATCTGAAGAAGACCTTCCCGAAAAAACCACTGCTGCTGTCGGAAGTGGGCTGGCCGAGCAACGGTCGCATGCGCGGTGGCGCGGACGCCTCCCCGGCCGACCAGGCCATTTACCTGCGTACCCTGGTGAACAAGCTGAACCGCCAGGGCTACAACTACTTCGTGATCGAAGCCTTCGACCAACCCTGGAAAGCCAGTGACGAAGGCTCGGTCGGCGCCTACTGGGGTGTGTTCAACGCCGCGCGCCAGCAGAAATTCAACTTTGAAGGCCCGGTAGTGGCGATCCCGCAGTGGCGAGTACTGGCCATCGGCTCGGTGGTGCTGGCGCTGCTGTCGCTGACCCTGCTGATGATCGACGGCTCGGCCCTGCGCCAGCGTGGCCGCACCTTCCTGACCTTTATCGCGTTCCTGTGCGGGTCGGTGCTGGTATGGATCGGCTACGACTACAGTCAGCAATACAGCACCTGGTTCAGCCTGACGGTGGGTTTCCTGCTGGCACTCGGTGCGCTCGGGGTGTTTATCGTGCTGCTGACCGAGGCCCATGAGCTGGCGGAAGCGGTCTGGACTCACAAGCGCCGGCGCGAATTCCTACCGGTTGAAGGCGATTCGGACTACCGCCCGAAAGTGTCTATCCATGTGCCGTGCTACAACGAGCCACCGGAGATGGTCAAACAGACCCTCGACGCCCTGGCCGCCCTCGATTACCCGGACTACGAAGTCCTGATCATCGACAACAACACCAAGGACCCGGCCGTGTGGGAACCGGTGCGCGACTACTGTGAGACGCTGGGCCCGCGCTTCAAGTTCTTCCACGTCGCGCCCCTGGCCGGTTTCAAGGGCGGTGCACTGAACTACCTGATCCCGCATACCGCCAAGGATGCCGAAGTGATCGCGGTGATCGATTCGGACTACTGCGTGTCGCCCAACTGGCTCAAGCACATGGTGCCGCACTTCGCCGATCCGAAAATCGCCGTGGTGCAGTCGCCCCAGGATTACCGCGACCAGAACGAAAGCACCTTCAAGAAGCTCTGCTACGCCGAATACAAAGGCTTCTTCCATATTGGCATGGTCACCCGCAACGACCGCGACGCGATCATCCAGCATGGCACCATGACCATGACCCGTCGTTCGGTACTCGAAGAGCTGGGCTGGGCCGACTGGTGCATCTGTGAGGACGCCGAACTGGGCCTACGGGTATTCGAGAAAGGTCTGTCGGCTGCGTACTACCACACCAGCTACGGCAAGGGCCTGATGCCCGATACCTTTATCGACTTCAAGAAACAGCGGTTCCGTTGGGCCTATGGCGCAATCCAGATCATCAAGCGCCACACCGCCAGCCTGTTGCGCGGCAAGGACACCGAACTGACCCGTGGCCAGCGCTACCACTTCCTCGCGGGCTGGTTGCCGTGGGTGGCAGATGGCATGAACATCTTCTTCACCGTCGGCGCCCTGTTGTGGTCGGCGGCGATGATCATTGTGCCGACCCGGGTCGACCCGCCGCTGCTGATCTTCGCAATCCCGCCGTTGGCGCTGTTTGTGTTCAAGGTCGGCAAGATCATCTTCCTCTACCGCCGCGCCGTTGGCGTAAACCTCAAGGATGCGTTCTGCGCGGCCCTGGCCGGGCTGGCGTTGTCCCACACCATCGCCAAAGCGGTGCTGTATGGTTTCTTTACCACCAGTATTCCGTTCTTTCGTACACCGAAAAACGCGGATAACCACGGCTTCTGGGTAGCAATTTCCGAAGCTCGCGAGGAGATGTTCATCATGTTGCTGCTGTGGGGCGCGGCGCTGGGGATCTACCTGGTGCAGGGCCTGCCGAGCAACGACATGCGCTTCTGGGTGGTGATGTTGCTGGTGCAATCGCTGCCGTATGTGGCGGCGCTGATCATGGCGTTCCTGTCGTCACTGCCGAAACCGGCAGCGGTGGCGGAGCCTGCAACCGCTGCGTAAAAACTTGCGCAATGCACTAAACGGCGGCCTCTGGTCGCCGTTTTGCTATAAGATAACGGCCCTTTATGGGTTCAAGCAGCCACTGCCCCCCCCTTGTGGGAGCGGGCTTGCCCGCGATGGCATCGCTGCGGTGCAACTGCTACACCGCGGCGCCTGCATCGCGGGCAAGCCCGCTCCCACATTGGATATATTTCACTCTCGTCTTGCGCCCTGACACACCTTCGGAGTTTTCCCATGACGGCCCACGCCGACCTTTCGCCGACCCTCCAACTCGCTATCGACTTGATCCGCCGCCCGTCGGTGACGCCGATCGACGCCGACTGCCAGAAGCTGATGATGCAGCGCCTGGGCGACGCCGGCTTTGCGCTTGAGCCGATGCGCATCGAAGATGTGGATAACTTCTGGGCCACCCACGGCAAGCATGCAGGCCCGGTACTGTGCTTCGCCGGCCATACCGACGTGGTCCCGACCGGCCCGGTGCAGGCCTGGCAGAATGACCCGTTCGACGCGCTGATCGACGAACACGGCATGTTGTGCGGGCGTGGCGCGGCCGACATGAAAGGCAGCCTGGCCGCGATGCTGGTGGCCTCCGAGCGCTTCGTGAAGGACTACCCGGACCACAAGGGGTCGGTCGCCTTCCTGATCACCAGCGACGAAGAAGGCCCGGCGCACCACGGCACCAAGGCCGTGATCGAGCGCCTGGCGGCACGCAAGGAGCGCCTGGACTGGTGCATCGTCGGCGAACCGTCGAGCACCACCCTGGTGGGCGACGTGGTGAAGAATGGTCGTCGTGGCTCCCTTGGCGCCACCCTGACCGTGCGCGGTGTGCAGGGCCATGTGGCCTACCCGCACCTGGCGAAAAACCCGATCCACCTCGCCGCCCCGGCCCTGGCCGAATTGGCCGCCGAGCATTGGGATGATGGCAACACCTTCTTCCCGCCGACCAGTTTCCAGATTTCCAACCTCAATTCCGGCACCGGCGCCACCAATGTGATCCCCGGTGACCTGACGGCGGTGTTCAACTTCCGCTTCTCCACCGAGTCCACCGTCGAAGGCCTGCAGCAGCGGGTCGCGGCGATTCTCGACAAGCATGGCCTGGACTGGCATGTGGAGTGGGCGTTGTCGGGCCTGCCGTTCCTCACCGAGCCGGGCGCGCTGCTCGATGCGGTGTCTGCCAGCATCAAGGCCATCACTGGCCGCGAGACCCAGGCCTCCACCAGCGGCGGCACGTCCGACGGGCGCTTTATCGCGACCCTCGGCACCCAAGTGGTGGAACTGGGCCCGGTCAACGCGACGATCCATCAGGTCAACGAGCGTATCCTGGCCAGCGACCTCGATGTGTTGACCGAAATCTACTACCAGACCCTGATCAAGTTGCTCGCCTGATGCTCGCCTGCCCCATTTGCAGCGCCCCCCTCAATGAGGTGGACCATGGCGTGGTATGCCCGGCCGGGCACCGATTCGACCGGGCCCGCCAGGGTTACCTGAACCTGTTGCCGGTGCAGCACAAGAACAGCCGCGATCCGGGCGATAACCTGGCCATGGTGCAAGCGCGCCGCGACTTCCTCAACGCCGGGCACTACGCGCCAGTGGCCAAGCGCCTGGCGGCACTGGCGGCGGAACGCAAACCCCAGCGCTGGCTGGATATTGGCTGCGGCGAAGGCTATTACACCGCGCAAATCGCCGATGCCCTGCTGCGCGCTGATGGCTATGCCCTGGATATTTCCAAGGAAGCAGTCAAGCGTGCGTGCAAGCGCAACCCGACGCTGACCTGGCTGATCGCCAGCATGGCCCGGGTGCCGTTGGCCGACGGCAGTTGCCAGTTCCTCGCCAGCGTGTTCAGCCCGCTGGACTGGCAGGAAGCCAAGCGCCTGCTCAGCCCTGGCGGCGGCCTGATGAAGGTTGGCCCGACCAGCGGCCACCTGATGGAGCTGCGCGAACGCCTGTACGACGAAGTGCGCGAGTACACCGACGATAAGCACCTGGCCCTGGTACCGGACGGCATGAGCCTGCAACACAGCGAAGTGCTGGAGTTCAAGCTCAGCCTGGCCGACCCCCAGGACCGCGCCAATCTGCTGGCGATGACACCCCACGGCTGGCGCGCCAGCGCCGAGCGCCGCGCCCAGGTGATCGAGCAGGCCGAACCGCTGCGGGTCACCGTTTCGATGCGCTACGACTATTTCGTGCTTCAATAACCGACTTTTCCGGGCGTTCGCGCCCACCCTGAATCCGCGAATGGATTTTCGAATCCCGCAACGAGGAACATCCATGCGCCAACCCGATATCGAGATTTACCTCAAGGACGCCGACGTCGACCACAAGGCCATCGCCGCCTGGCTGGGCGCCGCCCTGGGTCCGTGTACCGACTGGGTACAAAAGGGCCAGACCTACAAGTGCAAGGCCGGCAATGTGCCAGTGACCTGGCTGCCCAAGGCCGTGGGCAAGTGGAACAGCCTGTACCTGGAAAGCGACCAGACCCCGTGGGAAGACGACATCGCCTGCGCCCGTGCGGCGTTTGCCGCGCTGAACGTTGAAGTGCGCTGCGCGCCGGGAACGTGGGTCGAGGAAGAGGGCGAAGAAAGCGCCGACACCTGGATTCGGATCAGCACCGATGGTGAAGAACAGATCACCTGGAAAACTGCCTGACCCAACCTGGTCAGTGTAGGGGCTGGTTTGTGCGGGAGCGGGCTTGTGTGGGAGCTGGCTTGCCTGCGATAGCATCACCGTGGTCTGACAGAGAGACCGAGGTGCCTGTATCGCAGGCAAGCCAGCTCCCACACAAGCCCGCTCCCACATGGGTTCAGCGGCGTTGCAGAAATCTGCCTTAAAGACCGACCACATCCTCCGCCTGCAAGCCCTTCTCGCCGGTCACCACGGCGTATTCCACCTGCTGGCCCTCGGCCAGGGAGCGGTGGCCTTCACCACGGATGGCGCGGTAGTGCACAAACACATCCTTGCCGTCTTCCCGCTGGATAAAGCCATAGCCCTTGGCGTCGTTGAACCACTTCACATTGCCGGTTTCGCGCGTTGTCATCTGTTTGCTCCCACTGGTTTTTATTGTTGAGTCAGTCGCATTGAACTGCCGAGTATAAGACAGGCTCAAAAACGATCAACTCAACTTTACTTCGCTGCTTTTTTGCCGATTTTCGGCGAATACGGCACACTACCCGCCCGAGCGCCTGCTCGGTTTTTTCCACTCAAAGCAGCACGCCTATGACCCGCTCCCCGTTCCGCCGTCTGGTATTTGGCACCTTGCGCCGACTGTTGTACCTCTGGGTTCGCTCGGAGACGATCAACCAGTCGTCCCTCACCCTTAACCTGGACCGCAGCCGGCCGGTGTTCTACGTCCTGCAATCGCCCTCCCTGACCGAACTGGCCGTGGTGGATGCCGAGTGCACCAAGGCCGGCCTGCCGCGCCCGGTGCTGCCGGTGGCCGTTGGCCCGTTGATGGAGCCGGCGGCGTTCTTTTACCTGACCCCCGACCCGGACTGGCTCGGCCGCCAGGACAAGCGCGGCGCGCCGCCGACCCTGACGCGCCTGGTCAACACCCTGACCGAGCACGCCGAAGAAAACGCGCAGATCATCCCGGTCAGCGTATTCTGGGGCCAATCGCCGGCCAGCGAGTCGAGCCCCTGGAAACTGCTGTTCGCCGACAGCTGGGCAGTCACCGGGCGCCTGCGCCGGCTGTTGAGCATCCTGATCCTGGGGCGCAAGACCCGGGTGCAATTCTCTGCGCCAATCAACCTGCGTGAATTGATCGAGCACAATAAAGGTCACGAACGTACGGTGCGCATGGCCCAACGGATCCTGCGGGTACACTTTCGCAACCTGAAGACCGCGGTGATCGGCCCCGACCTGTCCCACCGGCGCAACCTGGTCAAGGGCCTGGTGAATATGCCACTGGTGCGCCAGGCAATCCTCGACGAGGCCGAGCGGGAAAAAATCACCCCGGAAAAAGCCAAGGCCCAGGCCCTGCGCTATGGCAATGAGATCGCCTCGGACTACACCTACACCGCCATCCGCTTCCTCGAAGTGGTGCTGAGCTGGTTCTGGAACAAGATCTACGACGGGATCAAGGTCAACAACATCGAAGGTGTGCAAAAGGTCGCCCAGGGCTACGAAGTGATCTACGTGCCTTGCCACCGCAGCCACATCGACTACCTGCTGCTGTCCTACCTCCTATTCAAGAACGGCCTGACCCCGCCGCACATCGCCGCCGGGATCAACCTCAATATGCCGGTGATCGGCAGCCTGCTGCGCCGGGGCGGGGCGTTTTTCATGCGTCGCACGTTCAAGGGCAACCCGCTGTACACCTCGGTGTTCAACGAATACCTGCACACCCTGTTTACCAAAGGCTTCCCGGTGGAGTACTTCGTCGAGGGCGGCCGCTCACGGACCGGGCGCATGTTGCAGCCCAAGACCGGGATGCTGGCGATTACCCTGCGCAGTTTCCTGCGTTCCTCGCGCATGCCAATCGTGTTTGTGCCGGTGTATATCGGCTACGAGCGGGTGCTGGAAGGTCGCACCTACCTGGGCGAATTGCGCGGGGCGACGAAAAAGAAAGAGTCGATCTTCGATATCTTCAAGGTCATTGGCGCGCTCAAGCAGCGCTTTGGCCAGGTGGCGGTCAACTTCGGCGAGCCGATCAAGCTGGCGGAGTTCCTCGACCACGAGCAACCGGACTGGCGTACCCAGGAGCTGGCGCCCAACTACAAGCCCGCCTGGCTCAACGAGACCACCAACCGCCTCGGCGAGCGCGTGGCCCAGCACCTCAACGAGGCCGCCGCGATCAACCCGGTGAACCTGGTGGCGTTGGCGCTACTGTCCACCAGCCGCCTGGCCCTGGACGACCAGGCCATGGCGCGGGTGCTGGACCTGTACCTGGCGCTGCTGCGCCGGGTACCCTACTCGCCCCATACCACGTTGCCCGAGGGTGACGGCCAGGCCTTGATCAAGCACGTCAAGGACATGCACCTGCTGTCCGAACAGAGTGATGCCCTGGGCAAAATCCTCTATCTGGACGAGCAAAACGCGGTCCTGATGACCTATTACCGCAACAACGTGCTGCATATCTTCGCCCTGCCGGCGTTGTTGGCCAGCTTCTTCCAGAGCAGTTCGCGCATGAGCCGCGAACAGATCCTGCGCTATACCCGCGCGCTGTATCCGTACCTGCAATCGGAGTTGTTTATCCGCTGGTCCCTGGACGAACTTGACGCAGTGGTCGACCAGTGGCTCGAAGCCTTGGTAGAACAAGGCCTGCTGCGCTTTGAAAACAACATCTACCTGCGCCCGGCCCCCAGCTCGCGCAACTTTGTGCTGCTGACTCTGCTGTCCAAGAGCATTGCCCAGACCCTGCAACGCTTCTACATGGCCATTTCGCTGCTGCTTAACAGCGGCCAGAACAGCATCAGCGCCGAAGAGCTGGAAGACCTGTGCACGGTCATGGCCCAGCGCCTGTCGATCCTGCATGGCCTGAATGCCCCGGAGTTCTTCGACAAGAGCCTTTTCCGACATTTTATTCAGACGTTGCTCGAGCAAGATGTGCTGCGCCGCGATGAAGCCGGCAAGTTGAGCTACCACGACCTGCTCGGCGAATTGGCCGAAGGCGCCGCCAAACGGGTGTTGCCCGCAGAGATTCGCCTGTCGATCCGCCAGGTGGCGCTGCACCGCAACGACGAAGCGCCCGCGCCAGACGTCGAGCCGGACGAAACCCGCTAGATTTACCAGGGCGCCAGGGTGTTTCTGGCGCCGTCGACAAGGAGCTGTACCATGAAAAAGATCATTCTCCTGGGCCTGACCGCCCTGCTGGGAGCCTGTCACTCAATGAATCCTGCGCCCAAAGCCAGCCTTGATGGCGAAGTGTTCTACCTGCAGCGCATCGCCCTGCCACCGGCCGCCACCTTGAGCGTCAGCCTTCTGGACGTGTCCCTGGCCGATGCGCCCGCCGTGACCCTGGCCGAGCAGAAAGGCCCGGTCAACGGCCAGGTGCCGCTGCCCTTCCACCTGAGCTACGACCCGGCCCAGGTCAAGCCTGGCCACAGCTATTCGGTCAGCGCTCGCATCGAGCTGGATGGCAAGCTAATGTTTATTACCACCGAGCGTCATTCGGTGCAGTTGAACGGCCAGGATCCCCAGCCGCTTCGCCTGCGCGTTGATGCCGTTGCCCACTGATCCAGTCGATTAAAAGGAAGCGCCCATGCTCCGTAACTCTCTTCGCCTCAGCGCCCTGTGCGCCGGCCTGCTGCTCGGCGCCAACGCCATGGCCCTGTCCCTCGGTGACCTGTCCCAGGGCGACGCCACGGGTGGCCTGAAGGACGCCCTGACCCAAGGCGCACAGATTGCCGTCAAGCAACTGGGGGCTCCCGGTGGTTTCAGCAACAACCCCGAGGTCAAGATCGGTTTGCCGGGCAAGCTTGAAAAAGCCGCCGGTGCCCTGAAAATGCTCGGCATGGGCGATCAGATCACCCAGCTTGAAGCCAGCATGAACAAGGCTGCCGAATCCGCCGTGACCCAGGCCCAGCCGATTCTGGTGAACGCCGTGAAAAACATGAGCGTGAGCGACGCCAAGGGCATCCTCAGCGGCGGCCAGGATTCGGCGACCCAGTATCTGGACAAAAGCAGCCGCGAGCAGATCCGCGCCAAGTTCCTGCCGATCGTCAAGCAATCCACGGACAAGGTCGGTGTAGCCCAGCAGTACAACGCGCTGGCCAAAAAAGCGCCCATGGGCTTGCTGGGTGGCAAGAGTGACAGCGTCGAAAACTACGTGACTGAACAAGCGCTGGACGGCCTGTTCAAGATGATTGCCCAACAGGAAGAAAGCATCCGCCAGAACCCGGCAGCCGCCGCGACCAGCCTGGCGAAGAAAGTGTTCGGCGCGCTGTAGATCCATCGCCGGCAACAAATACAAACGCCCCGAAAAATCGGGGCGTTTGTGTTACTGCACCAGGGGCGTCATCAGCCGTAGGTGATTTTACCTTCGAACTTGACGTTACTCGCGCAAGGCCGCGGCAGCGTCGGCTGCCATGGCGTAGGCTTGCAGGGGGGCTTGCACTTGTTGCGCTTTTTGCCCATTTTGAACGCCATCATCGGCATCACGCCGATACCAATACCTATACCACCCATCGCAAACAAGCCCATAGGTCATTCCTCACGTCTAATTAAACCTCTTCCTGTAGCAACTTCGTTGTCAGGAAAAGGCACCTGCAACCCAGGTAACCCCTGAGTGGCAGGCACGCAAGAAACAGTTCCTGAACCGTGTAGCCGCTTTACGCAGGTTTATGCCGACTTAGGCTGGACCCGGAACCACGCCGCATACAACGCCGGCAAAAACAGCAAGGTCAGGGCCGTGGCCACGATCAAGCCGCCCATGATCGCCACCGCCATTGGCCCGAAGAACACGCTGCGCGACAGCGGGATCATCGCCAGCACTGCCGCCAGCGCCGTCAGCACAATCGGGCGGAAGCGCCGTACGGTGGCTTCGATAATCGCCTGCCACGGCTCCAGGCCCGCCTTGATGTCCTGCTCGATCTGATCCACCAGGATCACCGAGTTACGCATGATCATCCCCGACAACGCGATGGTCCCAAGCATGGCCACAAAGCCAAACGGCTGGCGGAACACCAACAGGAACAGCGTCACGCCAATCAGCCCCAGGGGCGCGGTAAGAAACACCATGGCCGTGCGCGAGAAGCTGCGCAGTTGCAGCATCAGCAAGGTCAGCACCACCACGATGAACAGCGGCACGCCAGCCTTCACCGAGTTCTGGCCACGGGCGGAGTCTTCGACGGTACCTCCCACGTCCAACAGGTAACCGTCCGGCAGTTCGGCCCGCACCTGGGCCAGGGTCGGCAGGATCTGCTGGACCAGGGTCGCCGGTTGCTCCTTGCCGTAGATATCGGCGCGTACGGTCACCGTGGGCAGGCGGTTGCGATGCCAGATAATGCCTTCCTCGAAGCCATACTCCAGGGTGGCGATCTGCGACAGCGCCACGCTGGTGCCGTTGTCGGTCGGCACCGCCAGGCTCGGCAGCAGCGACAACTCGGTGCGCTCATGCACGGTGCCGCGCAGGAGAATTTCGATCAACTCGTTGTCCTCCCGGTACTGGCTGACGCTGGAACCGGTCAGGGAGCTCTGGAGAAATTTCGACAGGTTGGCCGTGCTCACCCCCAAGGCGCGGGCGCGGTCCTGGTCGACATTGAGGTAGACGATCTTGCTCGGTTCTTCCCAGTCCAGATGCACATTCACCACGTGGGGGTTTTCCCGCACCTTGGCCGCGACCTTGCGCGCCAGGGCCCGCACTTCTTCGATGTGCTCGCCAGTCACGCGAAACTGCACAGGGTAGCCAACCGGCGGGCCGTTCTCCAGGCGGGTGACCCGCGAACGCAGGTCGGGGAATTGCTCGTTGAGGGTTTCGATCAACCAGGTGCGCAGGGTTTCGCGCTCCTCGATGGTCTTGGCCAGCACCACGAACTGGGCAAAGCTGGCCGCCGGCAACTGCTGGTCCAACGGCAAGTAGAAGCGCGGTGAACCGGTGCCGACATAGGCCACGTAGTTTTCGATCCCCCCATGCGCCTTGAGCAAGCCTTCGAGACGCTTGACCTGATCGGCGGTGTTGCTCAGCGAGGCGCCTTCCGCCAGTTTCAGGTCGACCATCAGCTCCAGGCGCCCGGACGCCGGGAAGAACTGTTGCGGGACAAAGCGGAACAGCGCCACCGAGCCGATAAACAGCAGCACGGTCAGTACAATCACGGTTTTGCGCCGGCGCACGCACCATTCCACCCAGCGCCTTACGCGCTGATAGAACGGCGTGCCGTAAGGATCCGGGCCATCAGTGCCGTGCTTGGCCGCATGAATCTTCGCCAGGTCCGGCAGGAGTTTTTCCCCCAGGTACGGCACAAACACCACGGCGGCAACCCACGAGGCCAGCAGCGCGATGGTCACCACCTGGAAGATCGAGCGGGTGTACTCACCGGTACTCGATTGCGCGGTGGCAATCGGCAAGAAGCCGGCTGCGGTGATCAACGTACCGGTGAGCATCGGAAATGCCGTACTGGTCCAAGCGAAACTGGCGGCCTTGAGACGGTCGTAGCCCTGCTCCATTTTGATCGCCATCATTTCCACGGCGATGATCGCGTCGTCCACCAGCAGGCCCAAAGCCAATACCAAGGCACCCAGGGAGATCTTGTGCAGGCCGATCCCCAGGTAATACATGCAGGCAAAGGTCATGGCCAACACCAACGGAATCGCCAGGGCCACCACCATGCCGGTACGCACGCCGAGGGAGAAGAAACTCACCAGCAATACAATCGCCAATGCTTCGGCCAGCACCTGGACGAATTCGCCCACGCTGGTCTTCACCGCAGCGGGCTGGTCCGACACCTTGCGCAGCTCCATGCCTGCCGGGAGGTTCTTCTGCAAGCGTGCGAATTCGCCCTCAAGGGCCTTGCCCAGTACCAGGATGTCCCCGCCATCGCGCATGGCCACGGCCAGGCCGATCGCATCGTCACCCATGTAGCGCATACGCGGCGCGGGCGGGTCGTTGAAGCCACGGTGGATCTCGGCCACGTCACCAATGCGGAAGGTGCGGCCGCCCACGCGGATCGGGAAATCGCGGATTTCCTCCACCGCCTTGAAGTTACCCGACACCCGCAGTTGCACGCGCTCGCTCGGGGTTTCAAAAAAGCCGGCGGTGGACACCGCGTTCTGCTCCTGCAACGCCTGTTGCACCGCCGCCAGGGGCAGGCCGAGGGTGGCGAGCTTGAGGTTGGACAGCTCGATCCAGATCTTCTCGTCCTGCAACCCCAGCAGCTCGACCTTGCCCACATCCGGCACCCGTTGCAGCTGGATCTGGATGCGGTCGGCGTAGTCCTTGAGCACGGCGTAGTCAAAACCCTCGCCGGTCAGGGCGTAGATATTGCCAAAGGTGGTGCCGAATTCATCGTTGAAGAACGGGCCCTGGATATCCGGGGGCAGGGTCTGGCGGATATCGCTGATCTTCTTGCGCACCTGGTACCACAGGTCGGGAATCTGCGCCGAGTGCATCGAGTCCCGCGCCATAAACGTGACCTGGGATTCGCCCGGGCGGGAGAACGAGACGATGCGCTCGTACTCGCCGGTTTCCATCAATTTCTTTTCAATACGCTCGGTGACCTGGCGCGAGACTTCCTGGGCCGTGGCGCCTGGCCAGTTAGTCTTGATCACCATGGCTTTGAAGGTGAACGGCGGGTCTTCACTTTGCCCCAGCTTGGTGTAGGACAACGTACCGACAACGGCCAGCAGCAGCATCAGGAACAGTACGATCTGGCGATTACGCAACGCCCATTCGGAAAGATTGAAACCCATCGGGGACTACTCCTTGTTGGCCGCCAGATTCACCACCCGGTTGGAGCGATCCACCGGGCGTACTTGCTGGCCCTCATGGAGCACATGCACACCGGCGGCAATCACCCAGTCGGAGGGGGTCAGGCCTTCGAGCACCGGCACGCTTTTTTCGCCGAAGGCGCCGATGCGCACCGCTGTGCGCTTGAGGGTGTTATCCGGCTTGACCAACCAGACGTAGGACGCACCGTTATCTGCGCTGAGGGCAGACAGCGGCACCGACAACGGAACCACGCCGTCAGCCTGGATGAAAACCCGCGCACTCTGCCCCAGCTCGGCCGGGACTTTGCCGGCGTTGAAGGCGACGCGGGCGGCGAAGGTGCGTGACTTGGGATCGGCTGCCGGCGACAGCTCGCGAATACGCCCCTCGAAACGCTGGTCGGGCTGGCTCCACAGTTCCACGGAGACCGGCTGGCCGACCTTGAAGCGGCCGAAGCTTTGCTCCGGGAAGCTGATCAACACTTCACGCTCGCCATCGGTAGCCAGGGTGAACACGGTCTGCCCCGCAGACACCACTTGCCCGACTTCCACCGCACGCTTGGCCACCACCCCGTCCTGGGGCGCGCGCAGCACGGCATAGCCGGCCTGGTTGTTGGCCACGTCGAATTCTGCCTTGATCTGCTGCAAGCGGGCGACGCCTGCGCGGTAGAGGTTTTCGGAATTGTCGTACTGGGAGCGGCTGACCATCTGACGGTCCATCAGGGTCTTGTAGCGATCACGCTCGGCCCGCACCAGGCTCAGGTTGGCCTCGGCCGCCGTGACTTGGGCACGGGTAGCCTGCAGTTGCAGGCGCACATCCTGGGGATCGAGCTCCGCCAGCGGCTGGTTGGCCTTGACGCGCTCGCCCTCCTCCACCAGACGACGGCTGACTTTGCCGCCGATGCGAAAGGCCAGGTCCGGTTCATACCGGGCACGAACCTCGCCTGGATAACTGTCCATTGCCAACGCAGAGGGTTGTGGCTGCACCACCATGGCCGGGCGGACGGTGGTTTGGGCCGCTTCTTCATGGCCGCAGGCAGCCAGTAAAAGAGCAAGGCTCGCAGGCAACGCGAGGTGCAGGAAGATGCTGCGCATGCTGAAGGACCTTTCGCAAATGGTGCTTGGAATAATTATACTGGCCGGTATGTTATTAATACCAAACTCACCAGTCCAGTATTAAAGTGAAAATGTCCGACAATCCTGTAAACACCAATAGCCCTGGGCGCCCCAAGGACATGGCAAAACGCCAGGCAATCCTCGACGCGGCGAAAATCCTGTTTTTGAGCAACGGTTATGCGAGTACCAGCATGGATGCCGTGGCCCTTGAGGCTGGCGTGTCGAAACTGACGGTCTACAGCCACTTCACCGACAAAGAAACGCTATTCACCGCCGCCGTCGAGGCCAAGTGCGAAGCGCAACTGCCGGTCATGTATTTCGAGCTGCCCGACGGTGTGCCAGTGGAGAAGGTGCTGCTCAACATCGCCCGGGGCTTTCACCTGCTGATCAACAGTGAGGAGTCGGTGAACCTGCACCGTTTGATGATGACGTCGGGCAATCAGGATCCGAAGCTGTCGCAGATTTTCTTCGAAGCCGGCCCCATGCGGATGCTGCAGGGGATGGAGCGCTTGCTGGGCAAGATCAACCAGAGCGGTGCGCTGAGCATCGACAAGCCGTTTACCGCAGCCGAACACTTCTTTTGCCTGCTCAAGGGCACGGCGAACTTCTGCTTGCTGTATGGCTGCGGCGACCGCTTGAGCGAAGCGGCCGCCGAAGAGCATGTGCAGGAAGTGGTGGGGTTGTTTATGCGGGCGTATCGACCTTGAACAGTCGTTGATCGATCTGACGCCATCGTCGGCAAGCCGGCTCCTACAGGTGATTGCGTTTATTGTAGGAGCCGGCTTGCCGGCGACGGGGCCCTCAGGCCTTGAGCGCTTTTTTAGGGTAAATATCGTACCGGCTGGATTTGCCGTCCAGCGCGTGGCTCGGCTTGGGCCCGTCAATGCACGGCGCCTTGCGCGGGCGCTTGACCACCACCCGGTGGCTGGCCAGGGCCAAGGCCGCCGCGAGCAACGCCGGGGCATCCGGATCGTCACCCACCAGCGGGCGGAACAGGCGCATTTCCTTCTTCACCAGGGCGGTTTTCTCACGATGAGGAAACATCGGGTCCAGGTAGATCACCTGCGGCGGCTCACCTTCCCAGTTACGCATCAGCTCGATGGAGTTGCCCTTGAGCAGGGTCATCCGCCCAACGATGGGCGCCACTTCAAAATCATCGGCCCCACGCGCCAGACCATCTTCGAGCAAGGCACCAATCAACGGTTGCCGCTCGATCAGGCTCATCTCACAGCCCAGGCTGGCCAGCACGAACGCATCCTTGCCCAGGCCCGCCGTGGCATCCAGCACCCGGGGGCGCACACCTTGAGACACGCCTACGGCCTTGGCGATCATCTGCCCGCTGCCACCACCGTAAAGCCGGCGATGGGCCGCGCCGCCCTCGACAAAATCCACCCGCACCGGCCCAGGCGCATCGGCGCCCTGCTGTTGCAGTTGCAGGCCGTGCTCACCCACTTGCAGGGCAAAATCGGCATCCGCCAGCTGCAACGGCAGGCCGAGCTGCTCGGCCCAGTACTGGGCACGGGCCTGGAAACCTTCGGCCAAGGCCTCGACCCGAATGCGGCTGGCCGCGGGTTGTTCGCTCATCGTTTACTACGCTCAAAAATATTAAGGATCGGCAAAAAGCGGCCGATAAAAAAGGATCAGGCATTTTGCCAGACCCTGAGCGTCGACCGAGAGAAATGTCAGACATTCATTCCCTATTCACCGGTGTCCTGCCGACCCACAACCACTTCGGCCTGCGCAATACCCAAGCGCTGGCCGGCGTCAGTCATGTGTGGCAGGACTTCTTCGCCCGGGCGTTGGCCGAGCAACTTGGCCAGGAGCCAGGTGCGCAGCTGGCCGCAGATCCGGTGCCGGTGGATACCTCGATCGAACCCAGCGCCGGCAGCGACCTGCTGACCCAAATCGTTACCCAACGTCATTGCGACGTCCAGGACACCGAGGTCGCCCCGCCTGAACCGCTGTTCCTGCCGATTGCCGAATTCGAGCTGGACCTGCTGCCACCCGCGGCCGTGCCGTTCCCGGATGATGAAATCGTCGCCCAGCAACGCCAGCAGAACTTCGAGAGCGGCTGGGTACGCCCGATCGTCCTGACCGCTGGCCAGCCACTGCCCGAGCCAGGCCCGGCGCCACAACCCAAGCCGCTGTTCCTGCCGATTGCCGAGTTCGAACTGGACCTGCTGCCAGCGGCGGCCGAACCGTATCCGAATGAAGAACTGGTGCAGCAGCAAAAGGCCCTGGACTTCGATTGCGGCTGGGCCCGCCCACTGATCCTCAACAACCTGCGCCTGGCGGCCTGACCCTTAGCGGCACACCCACCAACGCCCCATGTCCAGATGGAAATGGTTGCGATGGGCAGCGTTGTAGTCCGGGCTCAAGACCACGTTGAAATCGTTGCACGCACGGTCGCGCACCTGACGCAAAAAGCGCGCGTTGGCGCCCTCTCCAGGCCAATCCTTCAGCACGTTGATACTGCGCCCATCCGCCAGGCGAAACCCGGCGATATCCAGGGCATTGGCCGAGGCGTGCTGGCTGAGCCGCCCTTCGGCACGCCCATACATATTGCGGCAGGCAAAACTGCCCAGGTGATCGACCCGCGTCACCGCCTGGCCAAACACCGCCTGGGCGGCCGGCTGCAAGCTGTGGCGCTCGAACAGGGCAAACGCCACCGCCAAGGGGCAACTGGCGAGAAAGCTGCTACTCAAACCCACCTGCGCGCCCTGCACCCGCAGGGTATTGCGCAGTGGGCAAGCCGCATCAGCGGGACTGTCCGCCTGATGGCTGACGCGCAGCCCGGAGCTTTTCAGCACCTCGTCGCACAGTGCCGGATCATCCTGCAACCGTCCGAGTTTGAACCGCGTCAGCAGGTTGGGCACGGCGCGCACATCCAAGGGCGCCCAGGGGTTCCATTCGGCGGGCAACGGCACCCAGCCGCGCCAGATGCCTACGAGTAGGCCGCCCGCGAGTAGCAGCAACACCCCCAACACTTTGAAAAAAGCCACGACTCAACCTTTGAACAACTGATTTGCCTGGCTGAACGGCATCGAGCGCTCGGTAAAGGTGAAGGTTCCCAGTTCCTGAACCTCCCGCGCGGCCCTGAAGAACTCCCCGTAGGCCGCCAGGGCCATGGCCGAGCCAACGCTGATGCGCTTGACGCCCATCTCGCTCAGTTGCGCCACCGAGAGCTTGAGGCCACCTGACATCAGCACATTCACCGGTTTTGGCGCCACCGCCCGCACCACCGCCAATACTTCCTCAGCACTGCGCAGGCCCGGTGCATACAACACGTCGGCGCCCGCTTCGGCGTAGGCCTGCAAACGGCGAATAGTGTCGGGAAAATCCAGGCGACCATGCAGGAGGTTTTCCGCACGGGCCGTCAGCATGAAGGGGAATGGCAAGCTGCGCGCCGCAGCGACGGCAGCCTCGATGCGCTCAACAGACAGATCAAAGGGGTAGATCGGGTCGACCGCAATCCCCGTAGCGTCTTCGATAGAACCGCCGACGATGCCGGTAGCGGCGGCCCGCAACAGGCTCTGGGCACAACCTTGAGGCGTATCGCTGAAGCCGTTTTCCAGGTCCGCAGCCACCGGCAGCGCGGTGGCCTGAACGATCATCCCGGCGTTGCCCAAAGTGTCCTCCAGCGACAGCGCACCTTCGGCATCCGGACGCCCCAGACTGAAGGCAAAACCCGCGCTGGTAGTGGCCAGGGCTTCAAAGCCGAGGCTGGCGAGCATCTTGGCGGAACCGGCGTCCCACGGGTTGGGCATCACGAATGCACGGTCACGCTCGTGCAGGGCTCGAAAGGATTCGGCGCGAAGGGTTTGGGCATCCATGACTGACTCCAGGCATAAAAGAACCCTAGAGTAACCCCAGTTGCTCCACAGCGGGCTCCCGATGCAACTGCGCCAACGCCGGCAACCCAGGCAATCGCACCATCAATTGCTGATGAAAACGCATGGCCAATTGGGCCGCCAGGCGGTTGTCCGAGGTGTGCAGGAACACATAGGGCGTGCGGCCCTCCTCGATCCAGCCAGCGACCTTTTCAACCCACGGCACCAGGAACGGATCGTTGGCTTCCAGGTCCGGGTGGCCGATAAAACGCACCTGGGGAAACTGGGTCAACGCCGCAGGCCGGGGCGGTACCTTGGGCTTTTTCGATTGGGCGTGGAGTACCGCCGCCGAGGTGGACGTGCAACTGAACAGCGCCCGAGGATCCAGGCAGATCCGCTCGACACCACGGTCACGCAGCAGGCGGTTGAGGCTGCGCTCGGCATCGCCTTTGGCGAAGAACTCGCGGTGACGCACCTCCACCGCCAATGGCCGCTCCAGGCCGTCGATAAACCCTGCCAGTTCCCCCAGCCGCTGCGGGGTGAAGCTGGCCGGTAGTTGCAGCCACAGTGGCGAAACCCGCTCGCCCAGCGGGCTCATCAAACCGAGGAAGCTTTCGGCGGCGGGCAACTGTTCGCGCAGGTCAGCGCTGTGGCTGATATCACCGGGAAACTTGGCGGTAAAGCGAAAGTGCGCGGGCATGATCTCGGCCCAGCGCTGCACAGTCGCGACGGAGGGCCGCGCATAGAACGTGGTGTTGCCTTCGCAGGCATTGAACACCTGGCAATACAGCCCGAGAAAATCTGTGGTGCGGGCGTCTTGCGGATACAGGTACTCGCGCCAGGCGTTTTCACTCCAGGACGGGCAACCGAGGAAATAAGGCAGCAACATCAGATGTGGATATCGAGACCCAGCACTTCCATATCCCAATCGACAAAGCCTGCTGTGGTCAGGTAGCTGGCCAGGGCCGTGGCGACGTTCTTGCTCATGGAGCGCGGGAAGACCATGTCTTGCTGGCGGGCCGGAACGCCGCCGATACGCGCACCGCTGGCACCTTGGGCACGGGCGGAAACCGCTGCGCCCTGGGAGGTTTCGGGCTGGATTTCAATAAAATCGGGGGATTCTTCGACGGACTCGTCTACCTTCACGTTCGCCTTGCGTGGCTTGCGCTTGAGGGGGTAGGACTGGGAGGAAAAGCCGTCTATACGCATGCATGCAGATCCGTGATCAATGATGGCAATTTAGCGGCACTTTCCTTGGCGCGCAAATGCTCTGGTGATAACTAGAACACATAAACGGGCAAAGGTTTAAAACCGGGGGCAAATTCTGACGATTGGCGCCAATTGCCGGCGATCAACGGTGGAAGCTGTCGAGCCCCAGCGAGGCTTCGATGGCGGCGACACTGCCACTATTCATGGCACCTGACACACCGCTATCGCAGCCTCGCTGGGGCTCGACAGCTCCCACATTAGAGGCTAACCGCAATAAGCCTAGAGCCCGCGTTCGGCCTTGGTCTGCGCCACTTTATCGCGCAGGTACACCGGGGCGGCCTGGTCGGCGGGAATCGCCTCGCCGCGTTCCCAGGCAAAACGCGCCAGGGCCAGCAGGTCTTCGGCATGGGGCAGCATCGTGGCATCCTGGCCCATCGTGGGCACGGCGATCCGCTGGCCATACCCCCAACCGGTACCGGCACCAAACCAGTCGCCACTGGCATCGGCCGGCAACGCGGCGGCCTCGGGCGGCTGTACGGCTTCAACGCCGACCAGGCGCATTTCGCCTGCGGTCTCGCGGTAGCAACCCCAGTAGACCTCATCCATCCGCGCATCGATGGCTGCCGCGACCTGGGCCGCGCCGTGCTCACGCAGCGCGCGCTGGGCCAGCACGGCCAGGTTGGACACCGGCAATACTGGCCGTTCCAGGGCAAACGCCAGGCCCTGCACCACCCCGATGGCGATGCGCACGCCGGTGAACGCGCCCGGGCCACGACCAAAGGCGATGGCGTCCACCGCCGACAAGGTGGTGCCGGCATCGAGCAATAACTGCTTGATCATCGGCAGCAGCTTTTGCGCGTGCAGGCGCGGGATCACCTCATAGTGGCTCGTGACCTTGCCGTTATGCAGCAGGGCAACGGAGCAAGCTTCAGTCGCGGTGTCCAGGGCCAGCAGGGTGCTCATCGGTGTGGGTGTCCAAATCGAAAAAAAGTGCGCCAGTATAAACAACAACGGCCCGCAAGCGGGCCGTTGAACATCACGCCGATCGTCAGATCAGTTCAGCGCTTCCAGCACCTTGGCGGTGATGGCTTCCACCGAGCCAACGCCCGGGATGTGGCTGTATTTCGGTTTGCCCTGGGCAGCCGACAGCTTCTGGTAGAAGTCCACCAGCGGCTTGGTCTGGGAGTGGTAGACCGACAGGCGATGACGCACGGTTTCTTCGGTATCGTCCTTGCGCTGCACCAGGTCGTCACCGGTTACATCATCCTTGCCAGCCACTTTTGGCGGGTTGTAGACGATGTGGTAGACGCGGCCCGAGGCTTCGTGAACGCGGCGACCGGCGATACGCTGGACGATCTCTTCGTCTTCAACGGCGATTTCGACCACGGCATCCAACTCGACGCCGGCCTTCACCAGGGCTTCGGCCTGGGGAATGGTGCGTGGGAAACCGTCGAACAGGAAACCGTTCTTGCAGTCTTCCTGGCTGATGCGTTCCTTGACCAGGTTGATGATCAGGTCGTCGGAGACCAGGCCACCGCTGTCCATCACGCTCTTGGCGATCAGGCCCAGCTCGGTACCGGCCTTGACGGCGGCGCGCAGCATGTCGCCAGTGGAGATTTGTGGAATGCCGAACTTTTCAGTGATGAACTTTGCCTGAGTACCTTTACCGGCCCCGGGAGCTCCCAGCAGAATGACGCGCATCGATGTGCTCCTCAATTTTTTATAGAGATGACGCTCGGATTCGCCGCGTGGGGCCAATCTCGTAGAATATGCTCGTAAAAATACGAATCCAGGCCGCCCAAACGGCCAAAGGCTGATCAAGATACACAGCGAGCCCTAACCACACAAGCCGCCAAAAGTCGGAAGAACCCGCACCACACAAGCCTTTTGGTCGCGGTATCCCTTGGTGCAACCCAAACCCAAAACCGCCGGCAGAGCCCTTTCGGGTCAACCGGCGGTTTTGCGTGCAAGCCCTTGAGAACACGCGACAAATGTCAGCCGGTATTACGCAGCCCGGCGGCAATACCGGCCACGGACACCAGCAGCGCCTGTTCCAGAGGGCTGTCCTGTGTCGCTTCCTGCTGGCGGGACCGCGCCAACAACTCGGCCTGCAGCAGGTGCAATGGGTCAAGGTAGGTGTTGCGCAGGCGGATGAACTCCAGGGTGTCGGGACTGTGGGCCAGCAGTTGCGACTGCCCGGTCAGGCCAAGCACCACGGCACACGCCTGCGACAATAGGTCGCGTAAATGCGCACCCAATGGCAGCAGGTCCGGCTGCACCAGACGCTCGTCATACAGGCGGGCGATATCGGCGTCGGCCTTGGCCAGGACCATTTCCAGCATGTCGATGCGCGTACGGAAGAACGGCCATTGCTCACGCATCTGCCCCAGCAACTCGCCTTCGCCCCGCTCCAGGGCCTTGCTCAATGCAGCTTCCCAGCCCAGCCAGGCCGGCAACATCAGGCGCGTCTGGGTCCAGCCGAAAATCCACGGGATCGCACGCAGGCTTTCGATGCCCCCAGCACGGCGTTTGGCCGGGCGACTGCCCAGGGGCAAGCGGCCCAGTTCCTGCTCGGGCGTGGACTGGCGGAAGTACTCGACGAACTGCGGATTTTCCCGCACTACCGCGCGATAGGCGCTGACGCCATCGGCGGCCAATTCGTCCATCAAATGCCGCCAGGCCGGCTCCGGGGGCGGCGGTGGCAACAAGGTCGCCTCCAGCACTGCGGCCAGATACAGATTGAGGTTCTGCTCGGCGATATCCGGCAAGCCGAACTTGAAGCGAATCATCTCGCCCTGCTCGGTGGTGCGAAAACGCCCGGCTACCGAGCCCGGTGGCTGCGACAGGATCGCCGCGTGAGCCGGGCCACCGCCACGGCCAACGGTGCCGCCACGACCATGGAACAATGACAGTTCCACCTGCTGCTCGCGGCAGATATCCACCAGCCGTTCCTGGGCCCGGTACTGCGCCCAGGCCGCAGCGGTAGTGCCGGCGTCCTTGGCCGAGTCCGAATAGCCGATCATCACTTCCTGCGGGCCTTGCAGGCGCGCGCGATAGCCCGGTAGCAGCAACAGGCGCTCGATCACCGGGCCGGCGTTGTCCAGGTCGGCCAGGGTCTCGAACAGCGGCACCACACGCATCGGCCGCTGCACCCCGGACTCCTTGAGCAGCAGCTGCACCGCCAGCACATCGGATGCCGCACCCGCCATGGAGATGACGTAGGAACCCAGGGATGCGGCTGGCGCGGCGGCAATTTCCTTACAGGTATTGAGCACTTCGGCGGTGTCGGCCGACGGCTTGAAATAGCCTGGCAACAATGGGCGACGGTTGGCCAACTCCTTCATCAGGAAGGTGATGCGCGCGTTTTCGTCCCAATCCTCATAGCGGCCCAGGCCCAGGTAGTCGGTGATCTCGGTCATCGCCGCCGAGTGACGGCTGGAGTCCTGGCGCACATCCAGGCGCACCAGGAACAGGCCGAACGTTACCGCACGGCGTAGGCAATCGAGCAGCGGGCCGTCGGCAATCACGCCCATGCCGCAGGCGTGCAGGGACTGGTAGCACAGCTCCAACGGCTCCAGCAGGTCGCGATTGTTTTGCAGCACATCAGCCGGCGCCGGGAGGCTGGCGGTCAACGCCGCGTGCGCCCAATTGCGGGTGGCGCGCAGGCGTTCGCGCAGTTGCTTGAGCAAGGCCCGATAAGGTTCGACGCTATCGCCGACCTTGGCCTGCAACTCGGGGCTGGCCTGCTGCATCGACAGCTCGGATGCCAGGTGATCGATATCACGCAGATACAGGTCTGCGGCCATCCAGCGCGCCAGCAGCAATACTTCGCGGGTCACGGGTGCCGTCACGTTGGGGTTGCCGTCACGGTCACCGCCCATCCATGAGGCAAAGCGGATCGGTGCCGCCTCCAGGGGCAGGCGCAGGCCGGTCGCGGCGTGCAAGGCGTGATCGGCCTTGCGCAGGTAGTTGGGGATGGCGTGCCACAGCGAATGCTCGATCACCGCAAAGCCCCACTTGGCCTCGTCCACCGGGGTGGGCCGGGTGCGGCGGATTTCTTCGGTGTGCCAGGCTTCGGCGATCAGCCGTTGCAAGCGCTGGCGAATCTGCTCGCGCTCGGCGCTGGTCAAGTCACGGTGATCCTGCAACGCCAGTTGGGCGGCGATGGCGTCATATTTCTGGATCAGGGTGCGACGCGCAACTTCGGTGGGGTGGGCGGTGAGCACCAGTTCGATCTCCAGCCGCGCCAACTGCCGGGCCAGGGATTCGCTGCTATGGCCCTCACTCTGCAGGCGCGCCAGAAGTTCGGGCAGTACCCGCGACTCGAACGGGGCGGGCTGGGATTCATCGCGCCGGTGAATCAGTTGGTACTGCTCGGCGATATTGGCCAGGTTGAGGAACTGGTTGAACGCACGTGCCACCGGCAACAGCTCGTCTTCCTGCAACTGGTTGAGGCTGGCGCTGAGCTCTTCGCCAGCTGCCGCCTCGGTTGCCCCGCCCCGGCGATCGGCCTTGGCGCCCTTGCGGATCTGCTCGATCTTGGCGAGGAACTCATCACCGTACTGTTCTCGAATCGTGTTGCCCAACAGTTCACCCAGCAGGTGAACATCTTCACGCAAACGTGCATCGATATCGCTCATCAGCCAATCTCCAGCCAGGAATCCGGGACGCTTTGATCTTTAAGAGTGCCGATCAAGCCTTGCTCTTACAAGGAACTTTAAACCTTGGCGGTTGCAGCTAGTCTCAAGGATACGTCGTCGCGTTATCCACGCCGCGACCGGTCACTCATCACCGCCCGCTACCCTGGGCATCACTGAGGTTGCCATGAAAATCCGAGAACTGGCCCAGCAATGGGAAGAAACCGCCAAGGGTCGCCTGACCAAGACCGAATATGCCATCCACCTGGATGTCGAGGCCGCCGCACGGCTGGCGGCCATCCGCGAGATGTACCCCAAGCGCAGCACCGAGGAATTGCTCGGCGAGTTGATCGGCGCCGCCCTGGAAGAGCTGGAAGCCAGCTTTCCCTATATCCGGGGCCAGCATGTGGTTGCCACTGATGAAGAGGGTGACCCGTTGTATGAAGACGTCGGCCCCACACCGCGCTTCCTGTCGTTGTCACGGCGCTACCTGCACGATATGTCAGCCACGCCTGACGATCAGAAACACTGATAAACATCCGCTGAAAAAAACCATTCCCCAGCGTACCGGGCCTTTCATAGGCCCGGCATACCGCTATGGATGGCAAAAGTTCCGATTTTTAAACACTGACCACTCAGTCAGATTTGTTCAGATGTTTTTTCGGGCAAATCGCCATCTTTGGCTGAACTATTCAAAAAAGCCTCGGGTCACAGCCAGTAAGCCATCACTTGGAACAGGCGTTTGAAAAGGCACACTGAGCTTCACCGCCAAAACGCAGACGCTGAACACCGTAGATGGATTTGATGTTTTTCTGGAGTTATCCAATGGAGTTGAAGACGATGAAGACCAGCACTGCCAAATCCTCGTTTAACCACCTGCGCGGGCTCAAATTGGCCGCGTTGGCAATCGGCACCAGCTTCGTCCTCGCGGGCTGCGCCGGCAACCCGCCGACCGAGCAGTACGCGGTGACCCAATCGGCCGTGAACAGCGCTGTAAGCGCTGGCGGTACCGAATACGCTGCCGTGGAAATGAAAGCTGCCCAGGACAAGCTCAAGCAAGCCGAGCTGGCCATGCACGACAAGAAGTACGACGAAGCCCGTCGTCTGGCCGAACAGGCTGAGTGGGACGCTCGCGTTGCAGAGCGCAAGGCCCAGGCTGCCAAGGCCGACCTGGCGCTGAAGGACTCCCAGAAGGCTGTTCAGGAGCTGCGTAACGAAGGCATGCGTCCTGCTGTAATCCAGCAGAAGTAAGCAGCGCCCTTGTTTGCATCGCACCCGAAATCGAATTGAAAGGACGACACCACTATGCGTAAACAATTGATGATCCCTGCCCTGCTGGCGATGAGCGTTGCATTGGCGGCTTGCTCCACCCCGCCTAACGCGAACCTGGAAAACGCACGGACCAACTTCTCGGCCCTGCAAGCCAACCCACAAGCGACCAAAATCGCCGCCCTGGAAACCAAGGACGCCAGCGAATGGCTGGACAAGGCCGACAAGGCGTACCGCGACAAGGAAGACGAGAAGAAGGTCGACCAACTGGCCTACCTGACCAACCAGCGCGTTGAAGTGGCCAAGGACACCATCGCCCTGCGCGAATCCGAAGCCAAGCTGAAAAACGCCGGCGACGAACGTGCCCGCGCCCTGCTCGAAGCCCGCGACGCGCAGATCAAGCAGCTGCAAAACAGCTTGAACGCCAAGCAGACTGAACGCGGGACCCTGGTGACCTTTGGTGATGTGCTGTTCGCCACCAACAAGGCCGACCTGAAATCCAGCGGCCTGGTGAACATCAACAAACTGGCGCAATTCCTCCAGGAAAACCCAGATCGTAAAGTCATTATCGAAGGCTACACCGACAGCACCGGCAGCGATGCCTACAACCAGACCTTGTCCGAGCGCCGTGCTACTTCGGTGCAGGTTGCACTGATCAAGATGGGCGTTAACCCAAGCCGCATCGTGACTGCTGGCTACGGCAAGGCATACCCGGTTGCCGATAACGCAAGCGTTTCGGGCCGCGCCATGAACCGTCGCGTTGAAGTGACCATCTCCAACGACAACCAGCCGGTCAAGCCACGTTCTTCGGTTCAGTAACCGACTGACGTACACCGCTAAAAAAGCCCTGCCTGGATTCCAGGCAGGGCTTTTTTTGTAGAAGAACTGCGGCAGATAGCTTTGGGTCAGCCGAAGTTGACTGAGTTGGTGTTCTCTTGGGGCATCTGCATGCCTTGCTGGCCGTCGCGATCCATCTGCTTGCGCAGAGGATCTTGCTCATCCTCGCCACCACCATTTGCGCCACTGCCCTGGGAGCCGCCTGCACCGCCCGCGCCGCCCAACAGTTGCGCCAGGAGTTTCTTCAGCGCTTCCGGGTCTGCACCACCCTGCTGCTGGCCCCCTTCGACGCCCTTGCCGACCATATTGCCGGAATCGCCCATGCCGGCGCCGCCGAAGTTACCGAACCCGCTACCACCACCTACTCCACCAATACTCATAGCGATACTCCACATAATTAAGGGGGTTGCTCGTCAGCGCTGCTGACAACCCAATCAGTGGCTTCACACAAAATATGGTTCCAAAAACTACCAGCGTGCTTACTCCTGCAATTGCGGGGTTTCCTGGCCCATGCAACGCACCGCCTGCTTCTTGTTGTTCACCAGTACACCTGTCAACCCTTTCTGCTCGGTATCAAACAGCACCAGCACACCGTCGACGCACTGTGCCACCTGGGGAGCCGGGGTCAGGGAGACTTTATAGTCCTCGCCGGGCACCGTCTTGAGCATGGTGAAATCACTGAGCAGCAACGCGTCCTCGGGCTTGGCGAAGTGCAGGTAGCCGTAGTACCACAGGCAGCCAACGGTGCCGATGATGGTGCCGATACCGGTGAGGATCAGGGGGATCATGTTGCGTTCTTCGCTCATTGCGGGCTCTCTGATGATTCAACTTTAGGAGTGGCGGCCGCCGGGTAATTGGGGATTTCCCCCAGGCGGCGCAGGCCATTGAAATGCTGCGGGTCGTCAAGATAACGCAGCATCACGGTTTGCCAGGTCTTGTCGGCAAAAGTCTGCACATGCCCACCGCGGGTCAATTGCAGCACCCTTGGCGGCGGCGCAGCTTGATACAGACGGATGCCGTTGGAAAGCGGCACGATCGGATCATCCAGACTGTGGAACAGCAGTTTCGGCACGCCGGTCAGCTGCGGCATGCCGTGGATCGCGCTGTCGGCGTCCGGCACCAGCCACGACAACGGCACCTGAAACGGCCATGTTAGCCAGGAAGTGCTCAGGGCGAATTGCCCTATATCACGATAACTGGCGGGCACGCCATCCAACACCAGCGCCTTGAGCCGGGGCTGGCGCTCGGGATGTGCCGCCAGGTAATGCACCGCCAATGCCCCGCCCAGGCTCTGGCCGAGCACCACTAGCGGCTGGCCCTGGGTCTCGGGGGCCTGGTCAAGCCACTGGAAAGCCGCATCCAGGTCCTGGTAGATGGCCGGCAGCGAAGGTTTGCCTTCGGACACGCCATAGCCGCGATAGTCCAGCATCAGCACTTGATAACCCTGGGCCGGCAGCCACCAACTGCCCCCCAGGTGCCCGGACAGGTTGCCCCCGTTGCCGTGCAAATGCAGCACCGTGCCCTTGAGCGGCACACCGGCCTTGGCCGGCAGCCACCAGGCGCGCAGCTTGAGGCCATCGGCGGTGGTCAGGGTGACGTCACGGTATTCCAGGCGCGCCTGTTGCGGGGTAAATGGCAGGCCGGGCTCGGGGTAGAACAGCAGCGAGCTGCAGCCGTTGAGGGTCAGGAGCAGGCATAGGATGCCGAGCAGTCTCATCCGTTGAAACCTCGTAAATGGGTGGGGACACAACCCTGATAATCAATGAAGACTAACTGTCGGAGCTGGCTGTCAGTTACTCCACCGGTGGCTGACAGACCGAGATCGCAGGCAAGCCAGCTCCTACAGTTGATGGGATTTGGTCAGAGGATATTGGAGTAGTCCGCCTCGATCCGGTCCAGGCTCAGGTGATTGAGGAAGTTGGAGAAGCACATCCACGCCGACAACGCGTTCATATCGCGAAACTGCTCCGGCAAGTACTTGGGTGGCACCACCAGGCCTTCGTCCACCAGTTGGCGCAAGGTGCGCATGTCTTCCAGGGTGGTCTTGCCGCAGAACAACAGCGGCACCTGCTCCAGCTTGCCCTTGCGCACGGCCAGCTGGATGTAGTTGTAGACCATGATAAAGCCCTTGAGGTAGGACAGATCCTTGGTAAACGGCAGGCCCGTCGGCGTCGAGCCGCGAAACACCCGGCTGGCGTTGCCGTAGCTCTCGGCCATTTCAAAGCCCTGCTCGCGGAAGAACTCGAACACCTGCAGGAAATCGGCACCCTCTTCCACCATATGGATCGCGCGGGTGCGGTTGGTCAGTTTGCGCAGGCGGCTGGGGTAGGAGGCGAAGGTGATGATCTCCATCAGGATCGCCAGGCCCTCCTGGGTCACGGTCGACGACGGTGGGCCCTTGGACAGGAAGGTGCAGATCGGCTGGTTCTGGCCGTTGAGGGTGGTGCCCACATGGACCAGCCCTTCGTGGACTTCCAGGGCCCGCACATCGCGCTCGTTGAACATCGCATCGGTGCGGATCTTGATGTAGTCGGCACCCGCCGCCGCGTCGGCGACGATGCCATCGGACTCAAATACGCGGATGGTTTCCTCGGCCTCGCCAAACACCTTGTTCAGGCGGCTTTGCAGCAGGCTGACGGCGTCCTTGGCGGTCAGGGTCTTGGCTTCGTCCTTGAGATCGCCACGGCCGTCGATATTGTTCAGGTAATCGGAGAGCATCAGGCCCAGGTCGGCCAGGGTCGGGTCGCCGGCATGGAATGCATCGGAGGCCGCGCCGTAGAGTTCCTGGGAAATCAGGCCGAAATCCTCGGTGCCACGGGCTTCGAGCATGCGCACCACCATGCGGTATTCCTTGCACATACGCCGCATGATCTGCCCGACCGGGTTGAACTGGCCCAATTGGCGAGTGATATCACGCTCAATGTTCTGGAACTCCAGCTTCACCTTACTGGAGTCGAACGACAGTGGCCGGTTCAGGTAATAGTCGCGGTCCACGGCCGGCATGTGCTTGCCCTTGCCCTGGAGGAAGCCCTTGCGAATGTTGTCGTCCCACTTCACGGCGTCGAGGACGCGAATCGGTGTTTGCGCCAGCACAATGCGATCGGACAAGGTGCGTATCGTCTGCTGGTAATCGTCCACCCGGTGCTTCCTCTTTAAACGTTATTTGCCCACATGTTTATAGCGTACGGCTTCGACAAACACATCGGCGTTGGCCGGATCATCCAGGTAAGCCAAGACCTGGCTCATGGGGCTGTCGATCAATGTCCCGTCCCCTTCGACGGTCTCGACACTGCTGCCACTCAGGGTTTTGTGCGTGATGGCCTGGTTGATCGCCTCGGGATCGAGGTTGTAGACCACCAGCTCGCGGGCCTCATTCAATTCAAACCCGGCGAGGATAAAGTGCCCGCCCAGCTTGTTTGGCAGCGGCGCCGACAGGTACCAGCGGTTGCCGTGGCGGGACACACTGAACAAATACTCGTCGCGCTTGATCGGCTGGGTCTGCGAGGAGCTCACTGCCTTGTAGCGATGCTGGCCCACCCGGCTGATCTGCAGGTCGAGCGGCTCGCCCCAGGCGTTCCTGCTGGCCCACTTGCCCAGCAGCGCGTCAGGTGCGGCCTCGCTGGCCGGCAGGGGCTCCTTGAAGGTCACCAGGCAGCCGCTCAGGAGCAGCGACACCATCGCGGTCACTAACACACGCCAGGTTTTCATCCATCACTCCACAGCTGTTTTGGGCAGCCTGGCCCCCACATGACTAGACCGAGGCCAGTACCAGGTGCATGTAACGCTTGAGAATCTCGAGCATTTCTTCGCCAGTCAGGGCCTCGGGCTCGAACAGCAGGCCCTGATATTCCATCCGACTGATAATCGCCGTCAACACTTTGGCATCCTGTTGCGGCTCGCGGGAGCCCAGCACCTGGAAAAACTGGCAAGTGCCCTGCAACAAAATCTGCTGGTGAGAACGTACCAGTTCGCCCAGGCGCGGGTTCAACAAGGCTTCCTGGCGAAAGGCCTGTTCGGCCATCAGGTACTCACGCCGGTTAAGCAGTTGGCGCAGGACGTAATCGGCAGTCAGCCGCGCAATATCATCGGCCAGTTGCGAGCGCGACTCGGCACTGCCATCACCGTAGGCCACCATCTCGCGCAGCAAACCTTCGTTACGCACCCACAACTTGCCCATGAACGCCGCACTGCGCTCCACATACTGGGCAAAGGTGTCGGTGAGCAGGTCGTCGATATCCTTGAAATAGTAGGTGGTGGCCGACAGCGGCACACCGGCCTCCGCCGCCACCGCCCGATGGCGCACCGCCCGCACGCCATCGCGCACGACAATGCGCATGGCCGCGTCGAGAATATCCTGGCGACGCTGTTCGCTGCCCTGGCGACTGGCCTTGCGGCCCTGGTACTGAACACTTTCAGCCACGGCGGCAGCGATGCCAGCGGCGCCTTCTTGAGCCATTACGCGCTTCACGAAAGATCGTCCTCTCACTCAACAAAAGTCTGGCGCCGTACGCTTGACGTTAGTACAGGCCACACAAAAAAGCCGCCTTATAAAAGGCGGCTTCGGGATTCGCTAAGGTTACGCTTGCGGCCGCATGTGCGGGAACAAGATGACATCGCGGATCGACGGTGAGTTGGTCAACAACATCACCAGGCGGTCGATACCGATACCTTCACCGGCCGTTGGCGGCATGCCGTACTCCAGCGCCCGCACAAAGTCGGCGTCGTAGTGCATGGCTTCGTCGTCACCGGCGTCCTTGTCGGCCACCTGGGCCATGAAACGCTCGGCCTGGTCTTCCGCGTCGTTAAGCTCGGAGTAGGCGTTGGCGATTTCGCGACCACCGATAAACAGCTCGAAACGGTCGGTGACGTTCGGGTTGTCGTCGTTGCGACGGGCCAGCGGCGACACTTCGAACGGGTACTGGGTAATGAAGTGCGGCTGTTCCAGCTTGTGCTCCACCAGTTCTTCGAAAATCATCACCTGCAGCTTGCCCAGGCCTTCGAAGCCCAGGACCTTGGCCCCGGCTTTCTTGGCAATGGCGCGAGCCTTGGCGATGTCGTTCAGGTCGTCAGCGGTCAGCTCGGGGTTGTACTTGAGGATCGAATCGAACACCGACAGGCGCACGAACGGCTCGCCGAAGTGGAACACCTTGTCGCCGTACGGCACGTCGGTAGTCCCGAGAACCAGTTGCGCCAGCTCGCGGAACAGTTCTTCGGTCAGGTCCATGTTGTCTTCGTAGTCGGCGTAGGCCTGGTAGAACTCCAACATGGTGAATTCTGGGTTGTGACGGGTCGAGACACCTTCGTTACGGAAGTTGCGGTTGATCTCGAACACCTTTTCAAAACCACCGACCACCAGGCGCTTGAGGTACAGCTCTGGCGCGATACGCAGGAACATTTCCATGTCCAGGGCATTGTGGTGGGTTTCGAACGGCTTGGCTGCCGCGCCGCCCGGAATGGTCTGCAGCATCGGCGTCTCGACTTCGAGGAAGTCACGGGCCATCAGGAAGCTGCGGATGTGCGCGATCACTTGCGAGCGCACGCGGAACGTCTGGCGCACTTCTTCGTTGACGATCAGGTCGACGTAGCGCTGGCGATAGCGCTGCTCGGTGTCGGTCAGGCCGTGGTGCTTGTCTGGCAGCGGGCGCAGCGACTTGGTCAGCAGGCGCACGTTGGTCATTTCGACGTACAGGTCGCCCTTGCCGGAACGGGCCAGGGTGCCTTCGGCGGCAATGATGTCGCCCATGTCCCAGGTTTTCACCGAGGCCAGGGTTTCTTCCGAGAGGGTCTTGCGGTTGACGTAGACCTGGATGCGCCCGGTCATGTCCTGGATCACCATGAACGAGCCACGGTTGAGCATGATGCGACCTGCCACCTTGACCGGGATCGCAGCTTCTGCCAGCTCTTCCTTGGTCTTGTCCGCGTATTGCTTCTGCAAGGCATCGCAGTAGTTTTCGCGGCGGAAGTCGTTGGGGAAGGCGTTACCCTTGGCACGCTCGGCAGCAAGCTTTTCCTTGCGCAGGGCGATCAGGGAGTTTTCTTCCTGTTGCAGGGCCTGATCGAGTTGTTGGTCGCTCATGTCTTTAAATATTCCATCTGGTTCGTTGTCCCCAGCCTGCGGCTGGGGATCGCGGGCAAGCCCGCTCCCACAGGGATCGAGGAGTGTCAGCCAATCCCGCGTTGCATGTATTACAGGCCTGATTTCAGGCTGGCTTCCAGGTATTCGTCGATATCGCCGTCGAGTACCTTGTCGCAGTCGCTGCGTTCGATGTTAGTGCGCAGATCCTTGATCCGCGACGCATCAAGCACATACGAACGGATCTGGTGGCCCCAGCCGATATCCGACTTGGTGTCTTCCAGTGCCTGGGAAGCGGCGTTGCGCTTCTGCATTTCCTGCTCGTACAACTTGGCCCGCAGCATTTTCATGGCGGTGTCCTTGTTCGCGTGCTGGGAACGTTCGTTCTGGCAACTGACCACGGTGTTGGTCGGTACGTGGGTGATACGTACGGCCGAGTCGGTGGTGTTTACGTGCTGGCCACCGGCACCGGAGGAGCGGTAGGTGTCGATGCGCAGGTCGGCCGGGTTGATCTCGATTTCCACCTTGTCGTCGATCTCGGGGGAGACGAAAACCGCAGAGAACGAAGTGTGGCGACGGTTGCCGGAGTCGAACGGGCTCTTGCGCACCAGGCGGTGTACGCCGATCTCGGTACGCAACCAGCCAAAGGCGTATTCACCCTTGATATGCACGGTCGCGCCCTTGATACCGGCAACTTCACCGGCGGACAGTTCCATGATGGTTGCTTCGAAACCGCGTTTGTCAGCCCAGCGCAGGTACATGCGCAGCAGGATGTTGGCCCAGTCCTGGGCTTCGGTGCCGCCGGAACCGGCCTGGATATCCAGGTAGGCGTTGTTCGGGTCCATTTCGTGGCTGAACATGCGGCGGAATTCGAGTTTGGCGAGGTTGTCCTCGAGACGGGCCAGCTCGGCGACGACATCGCCCACTGCGCCTTCGTCGTTTTCTTCGACGGCCATGTCCAGCAGGTCGCGGCAGTCGCCCAGACCGGTGTTCAATTCGTCGAGGGTGTCGACGATCTGCGCCAGCGCAGCGCGCTCGCGGCCCAGTTCCTGGGCGTATTCAGGTTTGTTCCAGACAGCCGGATCTTCAAGCTCGCGATTGACTTCGGTCAGACGCTCATGCTTTTGATCGTAGTCAAAGATACCCCCGAATAGTTTCGGAGCGCTCGGACAGGTCCTTGATGGTGTTCAGGATCGGGTTGATTTCCATGGCGGGCAGCACTCGTTGGCGAACTTTTGAAAGCCGGCGAGTATAACGGCAAAAGGCTGGAAACGGCAGTCCGCTTGGCCGAAAAGGCTGGGTTTGTGTGATATCTACGGCCCGATAAAGATCAAATGTGGGAGCTGGCTTGCCTGCGATACAGACGACTAGGTGTATCAAGTAGACCGAGGAGACGCCATCGCAGGCAAGCCAGCTCCTACATTGGGTTGGCGGTGTTCGCAGGCTATTCGATCCCCACCTGGTTGCGCCCATTGTGCTTGGCCAGGTACAACCCCTTGTCCGCTGCCGAGATCAATTGCCGGCAATCGGTCCCCAGCAGTGGCGTCATGGTCGCAAGACCAATGCTGATGGTCAGGCTCGCCCCTTCAGAGGGTGCGATGTGCGGGATTTTCAGCGCGGCAACGGCCTGGCGCAGTTTCTCCGCCACCAGCCGCGCACCACCCGGCGAGGTGTTGGGCAGCACCAGGGCAAACTCTTCGCCCCCGTAGCGCGCCGGCAGGTCCGAAGGACGGCTGCTGGCGTCGCGAATGCTCGCCGCCACCTTGCGCAATGCTTCGTCCCCTTCCAGGTGGCCAAAGCTGTCGTTGTAGGTCTTGAAGAAGTCCACGTCGATCATCAGCAACGACAACTGGGTCTGGTCACGCATGGCGCGCCGCCATTCCAGCTCCAGGTATTCGTCGAAGTGCCGGCGATTGGACAACCCGGTCAAGCCGTCGGAATTCATCAGGCGTTGCAGCACCAGGTTGGTGTCCAGCAGTTGTTGCTGGCTGACCCGCAGCGCACGGTAGGCCGCGTCCCGCTGCAGCAGGGTCATATAGGAGCGCGAGTGGTAGCGGATCCGCGCCACCAGCTCGATGTTGTCCGGCAGTTTCACCAGGTAGTCATTGGCCCCGGCGGCAAACGCGGCGCTCTTGATCAGCGGGTCTTCCTTGGTCGAAAGCACAATGATCGGGATGTTCTGGGTCGCCGGATGGTTACGGTATTCACGCACCAGGGTCAGGCCGTCCAGCCCGGGCATGACCAGGTCCTGGAGAATCACCGTCGGCTTGATGCGGATCGCCTGGGAGATGGCCTGGTGGGGGTCGGCACAGAAGTGGAAGTCGATATTGTCCTCATGGGCCAGACCGCGCCGCACGGCTTCGCCGATCATCGCCTGGTCGTCCACCAGCAACACCATGGCGGCGTTTTCGTCGGTCTTGAAGTCGTCGAGCTGTAAATCATTCATTTGCGGTCACCTGAATTACTACGTGCAGGCCAGGACAGCGAGTTATATCGGTCATTTTGCGAATACCTCCAGCAATCGTGGCGCAATTCTGTCCAATGGGCGAATCTCAACAGCGGCATCAATCGCCGCTGCCGCTTTGGGCATGCCGTAAACCGCACAGCTCTGCTGATCCTGAGCGATGGTCAGATAGCCCTGCTGACGCATCAATTTGAGTCCCTGGGCTCCGTCGCGTCCCATGCCGGTCAGCAAGACGCCGACGGCATCGCCGTTCCAATGGCTGGCGACGCTCTCGAAAAACACGTCGATGGACGGCCGATAAATCTCGTTCACGGGCTCCGCCGTGTAGGCCAGCGTGCCGTTTTTCAGCAGCCGGATATGATGATTGGTGCCGGCCAGCAACACCACGCCGCTTTGCGGCGGCTCCCCTTCACGCGCCAGGCGCACCGGCAGGCCCGAGGCGCTGCTCAGCCACTCGGCCATGCCGGCGGCGAACACCTGGTCCACATGCTGCACCAGCACAATGGCTGCGGCAAAGTCCCGAGGCAAGCCCTTGAGCAGGGTTTCCAGCGCCGCCGGGCCACCGGCCGAAGAGCCGATCGCCACCAAGCTCTGGCGCTTGCCCGTCCCTCGCGGATGCACAGGTTCAGCGCGCACCCGGCTGCCGCGCTGGCCGATCAGCCAGCCGATATTGAGGATCTTGCGCAACAGGGGCGCGGCCGCCTCCTTGGCATCGCCAACCCCCAGGGCCGGGGTATCCACCACGTCCAGGGCGCCATGGCCCATGGCTTCGAACACACGGCTGACATTCTGCTGGCGATCCACGGTGACGATAACGATAGCGCATGGCGTCTCGGCCATGATCTGCCGGGTCGCCTCGACGCCATCCATCACCGGCATGATCAAGTCCATCAGGATCAGGTCCGGCGTCAGCTCGGCGCAGCGCTGCACCGCTTCCAGGCCATTGGTGGCCACCCACACCACTTCGTGGGCCGGCTCGAAGCTCAAGGCCCGGCGCAACGCCTCGACCGCCAGGGGCATGTCATTGACGATGGCGATCTTCATGTCCGGGCGCCTCCAATCAGTTCTACCACTGCATCGAGCAGGGCATCGTCATGGAAACTGGCCTTGGCCAGGTAATAGTCGGCGCCGGCATCCAGGCCGCGACGCCGGTCTTCTTCGCGATCCTTGTAGGACACCACCATCACCGGCAGCGACTGCAGGCGAGTGTCTCGGCGCAAAAGTGTGACCAATTCAATACCGTCCATGCGAGGCATATCAATGTCAGTGATCAGCAGGTCGAAGTCTTCGGAACGCAGAGCATTCCAGCCATCCATGCCATCGACGGCGACCGCCACGTCATATCCACGATTAAGTAATAGCTTGCGCTGCAGTTCGCGCACGGTCAGTGAGTCATCCACCACCAGAATGCGCTTGCGTGCAGCCTCCACGGTTTGCTGCGCGCGGCGGGCAATGCGCTCCAGGCGACCGGTATTGAGCAGCTTGTCCACCGAGCGCAGCATGTCCTCGACATCGACGATCAGCACCACCGAGCCGTCGTCCAGCAGCGCGCCGGCAGAAATATCCTGCACCTTGCCCAGGCGATCATCCAGCGGCAACACCACCAGGGTGCGTTCGCCGATAAAGCGCTCCACGGCAATCCCGTACACCGCATCGCGCTCGCGGATCACCACGACCTTGAGGGTGTCCTGGTTGGCCTGCCCGGGCGGGCGCTGCAATAGCTGGCTGGCCGCGACCAGGCCGACATGCCGGCCTTCGTGCCAGAAATGCTGGCGGCCTTCCAACTGTACGATTTCGTCAGGTTCCAGGTCGCACATGCGTTCGATGTGGGCCAGGGGAAAGGCGTAGGCTTCTTCGCCAACTTCCACCACCAGGCTGCGCACCACCGACAAGGTCAGCGGCACTTCCAGATGGAAGCGGCTGCCCTGCCCCGCCGTCTGTTCCAGCACCACCGCACCACGCAGTTGGCGGACCATGTGCTGCACCGCATCCAGGCCGACGCCGCGCCCGGAGACTTCGGTCACCTTGTCGCGCAGGCTGAAGCCCGGCAGGAACAGGAAGGTCAGCAATTCCTCTTCGCTCAGGCGCAAGGCGGTTTCCAGCGGCGACAGATTGCGCTCGACAATACTGCCGCGCAGGCGCTCCAGATCGACGCCATTGCCGTCATCGCTCAACTCCAGCACCAGCAGGCCAGCCTGGTGCGAAGCGCGCAGGCGGATCAGGCCCTCGGCCGGCTTGCCCGCCAGCAGGCGCTGCTCGGGCATTTCGATGCCGTGATCGACGGCATTGCGCAACAAATGGGTCAGCGGCGCCTCGAGTTTTTCCAGCACATCGCGGTCGACCTGAGTCTTCTCGCCTTCGATTTCCAGGCGTACCTGCTTGCCCAGGCTGCGGCCCAGGTCACGCACCATGCGCGCCTGCCCCGCCAGCACATCGGCAAACGGGCGCATGCGGCACGCCAGCGCCGTGTCATATAGCACCTGGGCACGTTGCCCGGCCTGCCAGCCGAACTCATCGAGCTCGGCGGTCTTTTCCGCCAGCAGCAACTGCGCTTCGCTCAACAGGCGGCGGGCATCGGCCAGGGCTTCCTGGGCTTCGAGGTTCAGGTCGACCGTCTTGAGCTGGCCGTCGAGGTTGTCCAGGGCCCGGGCGCCGTTGCTCTGGATGCGCTTGAGGCGTTGCAGGCTGGACAGGTACGGCTTGAGCCGCTGGGTTTCCACCAGGGATTTGCTGGACAGGTCCAACAGGCTGTTCAAGCGCTCGGCCGTGACCCGCAACACGCGCTCGCCGCCTTCGGTCATGCGTTTGTTCTGGCGCGGCGTATCACTGCTGACGGGCGGCGCGGCCTCCGGTTCCGGGGGCAATAGCAGTGACTCTTCAAGGGGCGGCAACGGCTGTGCAGGCGGCGCAGTCACAGGCGGCGGTGCAACCACTTTGGCCGTGGGTTGCGACGGATCCAGCAAGCGCTCCATCAGCGCCACATACGCCTGGATATCGGCCGGGCCCACGCTGTTGCCCGGTGTGGCGATGCGCATCAGCAGGTCGGTGCCCTGCAACAACGCGTCGATATGTTCGGGTTGCAGGTACAACCGGCTTTCCTGGGCGCTGACCAGGCAGTCTTCCATCACGTGGGCCACGCTGACACCGGCGTCGACCCCGACAATCCGCGCCGCGCCCTTGAGCGAATGCGCCGCGCGCATGCAGGCTTCGAGCTGGTCGGCCTGGGTCGGGTTGCGCTCCAGGGCCAGCAAGCCGGCACTCAGGACCTGGGTCTGGGCATCGGCTTCCAGGCTGAACAGTTCCAGCAGCGAGGCGTCGCGCATCTGGTCGGGGGTCATGACAGGCTCCGGGTCACGGCAGACAGCAATTGCGCCTCGTCCAGCCAGCGCAGGCTGCGGCCCTTGAACTGCAACACACCCTGGGTGTAGCGCGCACTGGCCTGGGTGCCGGACGCAGACGCCGCTTTGAGGGTGCGCTCATCGATGGCATGGATGCCATCCACTTCATCCACCGGCACCACCACCGGGCCGTCCTGCGCGGCGATGATCAACATGCGCGGCATGATCCGCCCGCCGCTGGGGCCGCCGCCCGTGCTGTCGAGCCCGAGCAGTTCCACCAGGGACAGGCAGGCCACCAGCGCGCCGCGCACATTGGCGACCCCGAGCAGCGCCCGCGAGCGCTGGTGGGGCAAGGAATGGATCGGCTGCAGCGGCGCCACTTCCACCAGGCAACGGGTGGCGATGCCCATCCACTCCTCGCCCAGGCGGAACATCAGCAACGACCGGGTGGCCACCTCATCGTCCGCCTGCGCGGCGGCGGCATGCCGATGGTCTTCCTGCTGCAAGGCATAACGATCCAGCAGGCGGGTGGCGGCAGCGGAATACACTGCACAGTTGCGGCAGTGGATGTGCTCGGCCAGCAACGGGCAGGATTTATCGCCGTGGATCCCGATGCGGTTCCAGCAATCGTCGATGGCCTGGGTATCGGCCACCGTCAGGTCCAGGTCGGTGTCCGGGAGTGCGGAGCTACTCATCGTTTAGGCTCACTGTCGGCGGCTCGCTCGCTACGGGCAGCACGGGCTTGCAAGCGCCGCGCCCCCGCCGTATCGCCCTGGGATTCCAGCAGCGCGGCCAGGTGCATCAAGGCCTGCGGATGCTGGGGCTCCAGGTACAAGGCTTTTCGATAATACCCCTGGGCTTCCAGGGCGCTACCCGCTACATCGCTGAGCAGGCCCAGCCAATAGAACACCTGGGCCGCCGGTGGATGGTTTTGCAGGTAGCGCTCGCAGGCCGCACGGGCCTCAAGGCTTTTGCCTTCATTGGCCAAGGTTGCGATCTGCCCGAGCAGCTGCGCCGCATCCGAGTGCACGGGTGCCGGCTTGGTCGGCAACACCGGCGTGGCGAATGCACTGAATGGCCGGGGTTTACGCGCAATCGGCGCTGCGCTGCGCTGGGGCACCGGAGGCGGTGTCGGGGCGAAGACCGGTTCGGGTGTGGTTTGGGCATGACGACTGAAGGCAAACGACTGCGGCACCCCAATCGAACGCATGCCCAGGCGCCCCAGCAGGCTGCCTTCGGCCGGGCCGATAAACAGCACACCGTCGACATGGGTCAGGCCCTTGAGCACTTCAAACACCTGTTTCTGGGTCGGCTGGTCGAAATAGATCAACAGGTTGCGGCAAAACACAAAGTCATAGGTCGGCTCGTTGGCCAGCAACTGCGGGTCCAGCAGGTTGCCCACTTGCAGGCGCACCTGTTCACGCACCCGATCAGCTACGCGGTAGCCGTCATCTTCGGCGCTGAAATGCCGCTCACGAAACTCGATGTCCTGGCCACGAAAGGAATTCTTGCCATACACCCCACGCCGCGCCCGTTCCACCGACAGCGGGCTGACGTCCATGCCCTGCACCTTGAACTGGTGGGGCGAAAGGCCCGCATCGAGCAGGGCCATGGCGATGGAATAGGGCTCCTCGCCAGTGGAGCACGGCAGGCTGAGGATACGCAGGGCGCGCATGTGCTTGATCTCGCCCAGTCGCGTGACGGCCAGCCGCGCCAGGGTGGCGAAGGATTCGGGGTAACGGAAAAACCAGGTTTCGGGGACGATGACCGCTTCGATCAACGCCTGTTGTTCTTCGCTGCTGGTTTGCAGGCGCTGCCAGTATTGATCGGCGCTCAGCCCCTGCAATGCCTGGCTGCGCTGGCGCACGGCGCGCTCGATAATCGCTTCGCCCACCGAGGCGACATCCAGGCCGATACGCTCCTTGAGGAAGTCGAAAAAGCGTTGGTCACTGCTCATCACGCCTCCCCAACAGTCAGGTCGGGGGCAAACAGCAGGGCGCGGACCTCGGCGGTGAGCAGGTCGGCGACGCCAATCCACTGTGTCAGGCCCCGTTCGTCTTCGCGCACCGGGCCCAGGTACGGCGCCTGGCGATTGTCCAGGCCGTAGGGTTGGAAATCCGCCGGATCGCAGCGCAGGGTGTCAGTCGCCTGTTCGAGGATCAGCCCCAGCCAGCGCGGCTCCAGCCACGCCTCTGGGCGATAGTTGACCAGTACCAGCCGCGTGCTGGTACGGGCTTGGGCCGGTGTACCAAAGGTCAGGGCACTGAGGTCGATCACCGGCACCATGTTGGCGCGATGGGCGAAAATCCCGGCGACCCACACCGGCGCATGGGCGATGGGCTTGAGCGGCAGGCGCGGCAACACCTCGGCCACTTCCGTGGCCTTGAGGGCGTAGCGCTCGCTGCCGATATGAAACACCAGGAACAAGGCTTTTCTGGCTGCCGTCACCGCGCCGCGTTTAGCCGCTGGATCACTCATCAGACTTTAAAACGCGACACGCCGCTGCGCAGACCCACCGCAACCTGGCTCAATTCATCAATGGCAAAGCTGGCCTGGCGCAGGGACTCCACGGTCTGGCTGCTGGCATCGCCCAACTGCACCAAGGCATGGTTGATCTGCTCGGCACCGGTGGCCTGGGCCTGCATGCCCTCGTTGACCATCAGCACGCGCGGCGCCAGGGCCTGCACCTGATGGATGATCTGCGACAGTTGCTCGCCCACTTGCTGCACTTCGAACATGCCGCGCCGGACCTCTTCGGAGAACTTGTCCATGCCCATCACACCGGCCGATACCGCCGATTGGATCTCGCGCACCATCTGCTCGATATCGTAGGTGGCCACGGCAGTCTGGTCGGCCAGGCGCCGCACTTCAGTAGCGACCACGGCAAAGCCGCGCCCGTATTCACCGGCCTTCTCGGCCTCGATGGCGGCGTTGAGGGACAGCAGGTTGGTCTGGTCGGCCACCTTGACGATGGTCACCACCACTTGGTTGATGTTGCCGGCCTTCTCGTTGAGGATCGCCAGCTTGGCGTTGACCAGGTCCGCGGCGCCCATCACCGAGTGCATGGTTTCTTCCATGCGGGCCAGGCCCTGCTGGCCGGAACCGGCGGCCACCGAAGCCTGGTCGGCGGCGGTGGACACTTCGGTCATGGTGCGCACCAGGTCCTTGGACGTGGCGGCAATTTCCCGCGAGGTCGCACCGATTTCGGTGGTGGTGGCGGCCGTTTCGGTGGCTGTGGCCTGTTGCTGCTTGGAGGTGGCGGCAATCTCGGTCACCGAGGTGGTGACCTGCACCGACGAACGCTGGGCCTGGGAGACCAGGGCGGTCAGCTCGGTCATCATGTCGTTGAAGCCGGTCTCGACGGCGCCGAACTCGTCCTTGCGCTCCAGGTTCAGGCGCTTGCTCAGATCACCGGTGCGCATGGTTTCGAGGATGTCGACGATGCGTTTCATCGGCGCCATGATCGCGCGCATCAGCAGCAGCCCGCACAGGCCGGCGGCAAGGATCGCGAGGAGCAGCGACACGCCCATACTGATTTTCGCGGCAGCTACGGCGTCATCGATGGCCGCAGTGGCTTTATCGGCCACCTGCTTGTTCTCGTTGATGATGTCATTGAGCTTCATGCGCCCTGCGGTCCAGGCCGGGGTCAGTTGCTCGTCGAACATTTTGACTGCCTCGGCTTCCTTGTTGGCCTGGTGCAGTTCCAGGACCTGGGCCAGCACCTGGTTGTACTTCTGGTGCAGGGCTTCGAAGGTGTCGAACTCGGTACGATCCTGGTCGATATTGATCGTATTGGCGTAACTGGCCATATGCTGCTCGAGGCGTGCCTCGAACGACTTGTAATCCTGGCGATCAGCGTCGGAAATGCCCTGGTGCTCACGCAGCCCGATCAGTTCCTGGGTCTGCAGGTAGCTGTCGACCCAGGCGCTGCGGATCATCGAGCTGAAAAACACCCCCGGTACGGCGTCGTCGCGTACCGAGTTTTCGCTCGTTTCGATCTTCAGCAACCGTGAGTACGAGACCACAACCATCAGCAGCATGATGGCGATAATGACCGCAAAGCTCGCCAATATGCGTTGGCGCAAGGTCCAGTTCTTCACAGTATTTCCTCGAGGGCCGATCAAATGCCGGGGAGTATAGCTGAGGCCGTGCCATCATTTATCAATGGGTTGTGGGCCAAGTCTCAAGGAATACAAAAACACCCCGCAACCTGGATGGCGGCGGGGTGTTTTTCTGTACCGGGCGGGTCAGAGCGTGGCTTGGCGCACCTGTTTTTCCAGCTCGGTCTTCAGGCCCGGCTCCAGCTTGAGCTGGCGGGCCAGTTCGTCGAGGTAGGACTTCTCCATGAAGTTTTCCTCGTCCACCAGCATGACGCTGGCGATGTACATTTCGGCGGCCATTTCCGGGGTGCTGGCGGCGCGCGCTACATCGCTGGGGTCCAGGGGTTTGTTGAGCTCGGCATGCAGCCAGTGTTGCAGCTCCTGGTCGTTGTCCAGCTTGACGAACTCGCCTTCGATCAAGGCGCGCTCGCGCTCATCGACATGGCCATCGGCCTTGGCGGCGGCTACCAACGCCTTGAGAATGGCCTGGCTATGCAGTTCGACCTGGGCCGGTGGCAGGCGGTCGAGGGTCTGCGGCTCGCCTTTGGGCGCACCGGCCTGTTGTGCCTGCCAGTTGCCGTAGGCCTTGTAGGCGATCACGCCGAGTGCTGCGAGGCCGCCATAAGTGAGGGCTTTACCGCCAAAGTTGCGGGCTTTTTTGTTGCCCAGCAGCAGACCCATGGCCCCGGCCGCCAACGCCCCACCACCTGCGCCGCCCAGCAGGCTGCCGAGCCCGCCACCGCCGAGCAGGCCGCCCAGGGCGCCTTTGTCATCACCTTTACGTTGACCGCCAGCCTTGTTTTGCAACATGTCCTGGCCGGACTTGAGCAATTGATCAAGCAATCCACGGGTATTCATTCATAGCCTCCAGAGACTTGGGTTCATAGGGTTGATAGGCCTCCAGCGTAAAACTAAGTGCCAATTATCCTGGATATAGAGTGCTTCCAGATGTAACTCAGTTTTTTTGGAGTGGGGGCGGTGGTGTACATATCCGTTGCTGCGGTTACGGCCACTTAGGGTTCCGCCCTTACGGCGGGTCACTTTTGGAAAAGAGCCCGGAGTGCCGGCCCAGCCAAAAGTAACCAAAAGGGCTCTTGCCCCACCACTCGGCACCTCGCCCAGGCTCGGTGTGCCCGTCATCCGACATTGATTTGGGGGGCCGCCGTGATGGGCCATCCATGGCCCAGCGCGGCTAAACCGGCGTCCTGCCGGTTTACCCCCCAAATCAATATCGGATGACGGCCAGCGTGGTTTAACGGGGCGCCTAAGATCAAAATCACAAGCAAAACGAGGCGGCCTGACAGCCGACCTGGTTATCGAAGCGTGCGCGTACCCCTGTAGGAGCGGGCTTGCCCGCGATGACGGCAGGTCTGCCAACAGATTCATCGACTGATACACCGCCATCGCGGGCAAGCCCGCTCCTACAGGGGAATGCAGCTTCGCGCTCTATCTCTGCTGTTGCTGTTGCTCTGCTTTTGATCTGGCTTTTGATCTTAAGCGCCCCGTTAAACCACGCTGGCCGCAGGCAGGTATTGCGCAGTGGGCACCCCGGCATGGATGCCGGGGTAGACGCGACACGGCCATGGATGGCCGATCGCGGCGGGCCCACGGAGCAATGCCTGAC